>NZ_JPRF03000022.1 GCF_001188955.3 Kitasatospora aureofaciens
CCCCGGTCACGGCGCACCTGGTGGTGAAGACCACCGAGACCCCGGCCGAGAAGGGCTGGAACGTCGACGAGACCAAGACCATCGCGCCGTGCCACACCCCGACGCCGACGCCCCCACCGCCCCGGCCGCCGAGGCCGGCGCCGAGGCCGCCACCGTCGCGGTGGCCGAGCCCAAGCAGGCCGAGCGTCCGGCCGAGACCCGCGGCTTCGAGGGCCGCGAGGAGGGTCGTGAGACCCGTCGTGACCGCCGCGAGCGCCGTGACCGCCGCGAGTCGGGCGAGCGCACCGAGCGCACCGAGCGCCAGGACGGCGCCGAGGCCCAGGCCGGGCAGGACGGCGAGGGGCGCGAGTCCCGCCGCGACCGCCGCAACCGCCGCGAGCGCGCCGACCGCCAGGGCGGCCAGCAGGGCCAGCAGCAGGGCCAGGGCGACGGCCAGCAGCGCCGCGAGGGCGGCCAGCAGGTCCAGCAGCCGCAGGCCCAGCAGGGCGGCTACGACGACGACGAGTTCGGCGAGGGCCGCCGGGGCCGTCGCGGCCGCTACCGGGACCGCCGGGGCCGTCGCGGCCGCGAGGGCTTCGAGACCGGCGCCGTCGAGCCGCAGATCGGCGAGGACGACGTCCTGATCCCGGTCGCGGGCATCCTCGACATCCTCGACAACTACGCGTTCGTGCGTACCTCCGGCTACCTGCCGGGCCAGAACGACGTCTACGTCTCGCTCGCCCAGGTCCGCAAGAACGGCCTGCGCAAGGGCGACGCCATCACCGGTGCGGTGCGCCAGCCGCGCGAGGGCGAGCGCCGCGAGAAGTTCAACGCCATGGTGCGGCTGGACTCCGTCAACGGCATGGACCCGGAGACCGGCCGCGGCCGCCCCGAGTTCAACAAGCTCACCCCGCTCTACCCGCAGGAGCGGCTGCGCCTGGAGACCGACCCGGGCGTGCTGACCACCCGGATCATCGACCTGGTGTCGCCGATCGGCAAGGGCCAGCGCGGTCTGATCGTGGCGCCGCCGAAGACCGGCAAGACCATGGTGCTGCAGGCGGTCGCCAACGCGATCACCCACAACAACCCCGAGTGCCACCTGATGGTCGTCCTGGTCGACGAGCGTCCGGAAGAGGTCACCGACATGCAGCGGTCGGTGAAGGGCGAGGTCATCTCCTCGACCTTCGACCGCCCGGCCGAGGACCACACCACCGTCGCCGAGCTGGCCATCGAGCGCGCCAAGCGCCTGGTGGAGCTGGGCCACGACGTGGTCATCCTGCTGGACTCGATCACCCGCCTGGGCCGCGCCTACAACCTGGCGGCCCCGGCCTCCGGCCGCATCCTGTCCGGTGGTGTCGACTCGACCGCGCTGTACCCGCCGAAGAAGTTCTTCGGTGCCGCGCGCAACATCGAGAACGGCGGCTCGCTGACCATCCTGGCCACCGCGCTGGTCGAGACCGGCTCGCGCATGGACGAGGTGATCTTCGAGGAGTTCAAGGGCACCGGCAACATGGAGCTCAAGCTCGACCGGAAGCTCTCGGACAAGCGCATCTTCCCGGCCGTCGACGTGGACGCCTCCAGCACCCGCAAGGAGGAGATCCTGCTCGGCAGCGAGGAGTTGGCCATCGTCTGGAAGCTGCGCCGGGTGCTGCACGCGCTCGACTCGCAGCAGGCGATCGAGCTGCTCCTGGACAAGATGAAGCAGACCAAGAGCAACGCCGAGTTCCTGATGCAGATCGCCAAGACCACCCCCGGCTCCGGCGACTGACCGTAGTCGGACGGCTGGTCGAGCACGGAACCCCGGATCGCGCGAGCGGTCCGGGGTTCCGTGCGTTCCGGGCGCTTTGTTCCAGAGTTGGGACGACTTGGGGCTATTCGATCTTCTTGTCCGATTTACTCTGGACCGTATGGCCGAGCACAAGAGGGTCCCCAGTCGCCGCCGCAAGGTCCTGCGGGTGGCCGCCTGCGCGTTCGTCGCGCTCGTCGTCCTCGGCGGCGGAGCGGCCGGGTGGGCGTACCTGAAGCTCAACGGCAACATCAAGAGCGTCGACATCGACTCCCGCCTCGGCGACGCCCGGCCCCCGGCCGCCACCGACGGCTCCTTCAACATCCTGGTGCTGGGCTCCGACTCGCGGGTCGGCGAGAACGGCGACCTGGCCGGCGGGGCCACCGGCGACTCCGCCCGCTCCGACACCGCGATGGTGGTGCACATCAGCCAGGACCACTCCCGGGCCTCGATCGTCTCGATCCCGCGCGACACCCTGGTCGACCGCCCGCAGTGCACGGACAGCGCCGGCAAGGCCGTTCCGGCCGTCAAGCGCGCCATGTACAACAGCGCCTTCGAGAGCGGTGGCGCGGCCTGCGCGGTCAAGGCCACCGAGCAGCTCACCGGGCTGCGGATGGACCACTACCTCCAGGTGGACTTCGCCGGCTTCGCCCGGGTCGTGGACGCGATAGGCGGGGCCACCGTGACCACCGCGGTGGCCATCCACGACAAGGACAGCGGGCTCGACCTGCCCGCCGGTGAGCACCACCTCGACGGCCAGCAGGCGCTGGCCTTCGTGCGCACCCGGCACGGCGTCGGCGACGGCAGCGACCTCGGCCGGATCGAGCTGCAGAAGCAGATGGTCAAGTCGCTGCTCCAGCAGGCCGGCGGGACGGGACTGTTCTCCGACCCGGTCAAGCTGTGGTCGATCGGCGACACCATGACGAAGAGCGTCACCACCGACTCCGCGCTCGGCTCGGTGAACTCCCTGGTGGGGCTGGTGCGGGAACTCAAGGGGATCGGGCCGGACCAGTTGACCATGGTCACCCTGCCGGTGACGACGGCCCCCACCGACGCCAACCGGGTGGTCGAGCAGCAGCCGCAGGCCGGAAACGTCTGGGCGGCGCTCAGGGCCGACCAGCCGGTCCCGCAGGTGGTCCTGTCCGCCCAGCCGGAGAACCCCGCCCAGACGGCCCCCGCGGAGTCCGGCGCCGCCACCGCCCCCGCGGCGCACCCTGTCCCGAAGCCCGCTCCGAAGTCCACCGCCAAGGCCTCGGCCGGCCGCTGAACCACCCGCCGGGCGGCGCCCGGAATATCCCGGAACGGGACCCGGTTTGGGAAGATGCGGCCGGTCCTGGCAGACTGGTCCGTCGGTCCCGGTTCACGTGCGGCACTCCCAGCCGCCGACCCGGTGCCCTCCCGAAAACTAGGAGAACCCCTTGAAGTCCAACGTTCACCCGGAGTACGTGGTCACCCGCGTGACCTGCACCTGCGGCGCCGAGTTCACCACCCGCTCGACCGAGACCAGCGGCGAGATCCGCGCCGAGGTCTGCTCGCAGTGCCACCCGTTCTACACCGGCAAGCAGAAGATCCTCGACACCGGTGGCCGCGTGGCCCGCTTCGAGGCCCGCTTCGGCAAGCAGCACAGCGCGAAGGCCTAGCGCTCCCTCGGCGCCGGTTCCCGGTGCCCCCGGACTCGTTGTCGGGGGCGCCGGGGACCGGCGCCGTTCGCGTCCCAGCGCGCGGTCCACGGCTCCACCGTTCCGAACCCCCCACACGTTCCGATTCCCCGGGAAGAAGGCCACCCCATGTTCGAGGCAGTCGAAGAGCTCCTCGTCGAGCACGCCGACCTCGAGAAGAGGCTGGCCGACCCGTCCGTCCACGCCGACCAGAACAACGCCCGCAAGCTGGCCAAGCGGTACGCCGAACTGACCCCCATCACCCGGGTCTACCGGCAGTGGCGACAGGCCGGCGAGGACATCGAGGCCGCGCGCGAACTCGCCGCCGAGGACCCGGAGTTCATCTCCGAGGTGAAGGACTCCGAGGCCCGCCGCGAGGAGCTGA
Source organism: Kitasatospora aureofaciens (assembly GCF_001188955.3). Lineage (GTDB taxonomy): Bacteria > Actinomycetota > Actinomycetes > Streptomycetales > Streptomycetaceae > Kitasatospora > Kitasatospora aureofaciens. The sequence continues at coordinate 3,809 of NZ_JPRF03000022.1, forward strand.
CCGAGGAACTGCGGCTGCTGCTGGTCCCGCGCGACCCGAGCGACGACAAGGACGTCATCCTGGAGATCAAGGCGGGCGAGGGCGGCGAGGAGTCCGCGCTGTTCGCCGGCGACCTGCTCCGGATGTACCTGCGCTACGCGGAGCGGGTCGGCTGGAAGACCGAGATCATCGACTCCAACGAGTCCGACCTCGGCGGCTACAAGGACGTCTCGGTGGCCGTGAAGACCAAGGGCAACGCCGAGCCCGGCCAGGGCGTCTGGGCCCGGCTGAAGTACGAGGGCGGCGTGCACCGCGTGCAGCGCGTCCCCGCCACCGAGTCCCAGGGCCGCATCCACACCTCCGCGGCCGGCGTGCTGGTCACCCCGGAGGCGGAGGAGGTCGAGGTCGAGATCCTCGCCAACGACCTGCGGATCGACGTCTACCGCTCCTCCGGCCCCGGCGGCCAGTCGGTCAACACCACCGACTCCGCGGTCCGGATCACCCACCTGCCGACCGGTATCGTGGCGTCCTGCCAGAACGAGAAGAGCCAGCTGCAGAACAAGGAGCAGGCGATGCGCATCCTGCGTTCGCGCCTGCTGGCCGCCGCGCAGGAGGAGGCCGAGCGCGAGGCCTCCGACGCGCGCCGCAGCCAGGTCCGCACGGTGGACCGCTCGGAGCGCATCCGGACGTACAACTACCCGGAGAACCGCATCTCGGACCACCGCACGGGGTTCAAGGCGTACAACCTGGACCAGGTCCTGGACGGCGAGCTGAACGCGGTGATCCAGTCCTGCGTCGACAAGGACGCGGCGGCCAAGCTCGCCGCGGCCCAAGAGAACTGAGACCGGCGCGCCCCAGCCCGACGCAAGCCTGAAGCCGGAGCGCAGAAACAAGAGGTCGTACGGATGAACCTGCTGCTCGCCGAGGTGGCCCAGGCCACCCAGCGGTTGGCCGCGGCCGGCGTGCCGTCGCCGCGCTTCGACGCGGAGGAACTCGCCGCCTACGTCCACCACGTCAAGCGCAGCCAGCTGCACACGGTGAAGGACGCCGACTTCGACGCCCGCTACTGGGAGGCGGTCTCGCGCCGCGAGGCGCGCGAGCCGCTGCAGCACATCACCGGGCGGGCGTTCTTCCGCTACCTCGAACTGGAGGTCGGCCCCGGGGTGTTCGTGCCCCGGCCGGAGACCGAGTCGGTGGTCGAGTGGGCGATAGACGCGGTGCGCGACATGGACGTCGCCGAGCCGCTGGTGGTCGACCTGTGCTCCGGCTCCGGCGCCATCGCGCTCGCCCTGGCCCAGGAACTGCCGCGCTCCACCGTGCACGCCTTCGAACTCGACGAGGGGGCGCTGGAGTACACCCGGCGCAACATCGAGGCCAGCCCGGACCGGGCCAGGGTCACCCTGCACGCCGGGGACGCCACCAAGGCCTTCGAGGACGACCGCTCCTGGGACGGCCGCTTCGACCTGGTCATCTCCAACCCGCCGTACATCCCGCTCACCGAGTGGGAGTACGTCGCGCCCGAGGCCCGCGACCACGACCCGCAGATGTCCCTGTTCTCCGGCGAGGACGGCCTGGACACCATCCGCGGCATCGAGCGGGTCGCCGCCCGGCTGCTGCGCCCGGGCGGCGCGGTGGTGATCGAGCACGCCGACCAGCAGGGCGGCCAGGTGCCGTGGATCTTCAACGAGGAACGCGGCTGGACGGACACCGCCGACCACCGCGACCTGAACAACCGGCCGCGCTTCACAACCGCCCGAAGGGTCGGGTTGTGAACGGTCGAGCACAGCACAACCGCCCGAAGGGTCGGGTTGTGAACGGTCGAGCACAGCACGACCGCCCGAAGGGTCGGGTTGTGAACGGTCGAGCACAGCACGACCGCCCGAAGGGTCGGGTCGCGAACGGTCGAGCACAGCACGGCTGCGCGCACGGCCGTGCCGTGAGCACCGCCGTGAACGTCATGAGCCATTCCGGAAGGGGACCGCACCGATGAGCCGCCGATACGACTGTGCCGACGCCGGGGACCGCGCCACCGGCCTGCGCGAGGCCGCCTCGGCCATCCGCCGCGGCGAACTCGTCGTGCTGCCCACCGACACCCTCTACGGCGTCGGCGCGGACGCCTTCTCCCCGGAGGCCGTCGGCGAGCTGCTGGCCGCCAAGGGCCGCGGCCGCAACATGCCCTCGCCCGTCCTGGTCGGCTCGCCGACCACCCTGCACGGCCTGGTCACCGACTTCTCCGAGCAGGCCTGGGAGCTGGTCGACGCCTTCTGGCCCGGCGGCCTCACCCTGGTCGCACGGCACCAGCCCTCGCTGCGCTGGGACCTCGGCGAGACCCGCGGCACCGTCGCGGTCCGGATGCCGCTGCACCCGGTCGCCATCGAGCTGCTGAACACCACCGGCCCGCTCGCCGTCTCCAGCGCCAACAAGACCGGCGGGCCGTCCCCGGCGACCTGCGACGAGGCACAGGCCCAGCTCGGCGACGCCGTCTCGGTCTACCTGGACGGCGGGAAGGCAGACCACGCCACCGCCTCGTCGATCGTCGACGTCACCGGCAAGGTGCCGGTCCTGCTGCGGGCGGGCGCGATCAGCATCGAGCAGCTGAGGGAGGTCGTCCCCGACCTGGAGGCCGGAAGTTGACGCCCACCGCCTCGCTCCACGACGGGCTCGGCATAGCGCCGTACCTGAGCGTGGGCCCCAGGCCGCTGGACCACTTCCGGATCCTGTTCGTCTGCACCGGGAACATCTGCCGCTCGCCGATCGCCGAGCGGCTCACCCGGCGTGAGCTGGACACCCGGCTCAGCCCCCGGGTGGCCGGGCGGATCCTGGTCGAGAGCGCCGGCACCTGGGGCCACGTGGGCGCGCCGATGGAGGACCACGCCGCGACCGTGCTCAACGAGTACGGCGCCGACAGCGGCGGCTTCACCGGCCGGGAGCTGCTGGACGAGCACGTGGTCGAGGCCGACCTGGTGCTCACCGCGACCCTGGACCACCGCGCCCAGGTGATCTCGATGGGCCACGAGGCGGGGCTGCGCACCTTCACGATGAAGGAGTTCACCCGGCTGGTGCGGACGATCGACCCGGGCACCCTGCCCGACCCGCGCCGCGGCGCCGACGTCACCGAGCGCGCCCGCGCCCTGGTCCGGGCGGCCGCCGCGCTGCGCGGCTGGCTGCTGGCCGCGACCCCGGAGTCCGACGAGGTGGACGACCCGTACGGGGCCCGATCGGCATGTTCCGCAACTGTGGCGAGGAGATATTCCACGCGGTCGACCCGGTGGTCACCGCGCTCACCGGAGTCCGAGCACCGCACTGACCGGCGTCCGACCGGAGTCCGAGCACCGCACCGACCGGCGTCCGACCGGAGTCCGAGCACCGCACTGACGGGCGTACGGGCACCGGCCCCGGGGGCCGAACGGCCCTGCGCTGCCGAGCCGGGCGGCCGAGACGGTCCTACGCTGGGTGGACCGTCCCTGCAGCGCCCGGGAGCCCCGCCATGACCGTCACCGATGCCGCGACCGGCTCGACCGCCCCGACCACGACGACGGGACGCCCGTGGGCGTCCGAGGCGCTGCACCGGGCGGACCCGCAGATCGCCGACCTGCTGGCCGCCGAGGCCGAGCGGCGCGCCGAGACGATCCAGCTGCTGGCGGGTGAGAACCTGACCAGCCCGGCCGTCCTGGCGGCGCTGACCGGGCCGCTGATCGACAAGTACGCCGAGGGGTACCCCGGCCGCCGGCACCACACCGGCTGCGCGCTGGCCGACGCCGCGGAGCTGCTGGCGATCGACCGGGCGCGCCAACTGTTCTCCGCGCCGCACGCCAACGTCCAGCCCAGGTCGGCGACTTCGGCGATGCTGGCGGCCTACGCGGCGCTACTGCGGCCCGGTGACGGGGTGCTGGCGATGTCGCTGGAGCACGGCGGCCACCTCAGCTGCGGCTCGCGGGCGAACTTCTCCGGCCGCTGGTTCGACTTCACCGGCTACGGCGTGCGCGAGGCCGACGGCCTGATCGACCTCGACCAGGTGCGCGAGCTGGCCCGGCTGCACCGCCCCAAGGCCATCGTCGCGGGGTCGATCTCCCACCCCCGGCACCCGGACTGGGAGGCCTTCCGGGAGATCGCCGACGAGGTGGACGCCTACCTGATCGCCTCCGTCGCGCAGACCACCGGTCTGGTGGCGGCTGGGGTGGCGCCCTCACCGGTGCCGTACGCGGACGTCACCGTGGCGGCCACCCACAAACTTCTGCGCGGCCCGCGCGGGGGCCTGCTGCTGTCCACCGCGGAGCTGGCCGAGCGGATCGACCGCGCGGTGTTCCCGTTCACCCAGGGCGGCGCGGCGATGAACGAGGTGGCCGGGAAGGCGGTGGCCCTCGCGGAGGCCGGGACGCCCGCGTACCGGGCGTACGCGGAGCGGACGGTGTCCGGGGCGCGGACGCTCGCCAGGGGGCTCGCAGAGGCCGATATGCGCCCTCTGACGGGCGGCACCGACACCCACCTGGTGACCGTCGACGTGAGCCCGCTCGGCGTGACCGGCGCGGAGGCCGAACGGCGCTGCGCCGCGGCCGGGCTGCTGCTCGGCAAGTGCGCACTGCCGTACGACCCGGCACCGGTCGCCGAGGCGTCCGGAATCCGGCTGGGCACCGGCACCGTGACCACCCAGGGGATGGGCGTGCCGGAGCTGACCGAGATCGCCGCGCTGATCGCCCGGCTGCTGTCCGGGGAGGCGCCGGGGCCGGTCGGGGAGCGGGTCCGGGAGCTGGCGGCGGCGTTCGCCCGGCGCGGCTGAGAGGGGAAACGGCCACGGGTATCGGGATCTCTTACCCGGGAGAGCGAACCGCGATGCACACCCCGGGCGTCCGACTCAATAAGGTGTGTGCCGTGGCGACGCACCTCGAACCCCGGGAAGGCAGGGGAGTACCTTCGGTACCTCCCCGTTCGACAGTGATGCAGGAGGCCAGTGGTGCGTGAGTATCTGCTGGTGCTGTTCTGCACCGCCGCCGTCACCTACCTGCTGACCGGCCCGGTGCGGAAGTTCGCCATCGCGGCGGGCGCGATGCCCCCGGTCCGCGCCCGCGACGTGCACCGCGAGCCCACTCCGCGGCTCGGCGGCATCGCGATGTTCGGCGGACTGTGCGCGGGCATCCTGGTCGCCTCGCAGCTGGACAACCTGAGCAAGGTGTTCAACGGCGGCAGTGACATCCGCGCGCTGCTGTCCGGCGCCGGGATCATGTTCCTGCTGGGCGTGCTGGACGACAAGTGGGGCGTGGACGCCCTGGTGAAGCTGGGCGGCCAGATGATCGCCGCCGGCGTGATGGTCTGGCAGGGCGTCACGGTGATCAGCCTCCCGGTGCCCGGCGTCGGCTCGGTCGCGGTGAGCCCGACCCAGGGCATGGTCATCTCGGTCACCCTGGTCGTCGTCATGGTCAACGCGGTGAACTTCATCGACGGTCTGGACGGCCTGGCGGGCGGCATGGTCTGCATCGCCGCGATGGCGTTCTTCCTGTACAGCTACCGGCTCTGGTACGGCTACGCGATCACCGACGCGGCCCCCGCAGTGCTGTTCAGCGTGCTGCTGATCGGCATGTGCCTGGGCTTCCTGGCGCACAACATGCACCCCGCGCGGATCTTCATGGGCGACTCCGGCTCGATGATGCTGGGCCTGATGCTGGCCGTCGCCGCGATCTCGATCACCGGCCGGGTCGACCCGGACCTGATCAACAGCGAGACCGGTTCGCAGACCGCCACCGTGCACACCCTGGTGCCGATCTACATCCCGCTGCTGCTGCCGCTGACGGTCATCGCGCTGCCGCTGGCCGACCTGCTGCTCGCGGTGGTGCGCCGCACCTGGGCCGGCCAGTCCCCGTTCGCCGCCGACAAGCGTCACCTGCACCACCGGCTGCTCCAGGTCGGGCACTCGCACAGCCGCGCCGTACTGATCATGTACTTCTGGGCCGCGCTGATCGCCTTCGGCACGGTCGCCTTCTCGGTGACCAACACCGGCCGCACGGTGGTGCTGACCCTCGCCGGGCTCTGCCTGGTCGGCCTGGTGGTGTTGCTGACCCCGCGGTTCCGTCCGCGGGCCCCCCGGTCCGTGCAGTCCTTCGTCCCTCCCCGGTACCGGCGGCGGGCGTCCACCGCCCCGATGGCCGAACTGTCGGCGAAGGACAAGCAACTTCTGGGTGAAGTCAGCCGGGGTGCGTCCGTGCCCTCCGACCACCACAAGGCCACCGGCCGCCGTTGACCTGGGAGTTGACGGTAAGTCAAATGGGCTCACCCGTACGGCGGAATCGCTGGGCCGTCGGTGTGACAGGAGCCACACATTCATGGTAAAGCTCTCATCAAATAGTTTGTGATACCGTTCACGAGTACCGAGAACACGCCGAAAGACCTGACAGGTGGATGACTCCGTCCCTGCTCGGTCTCCCTCGACGGGCCCGCCGCACTCGCGGGCGGCCCGGCGGCGGTCACTCGGTCGGTGACACCCCGCCTTCATCTGTGCCCGTCCCCCGCCACATCGACATGCCGCCGGAGCTGCCGACATGCCGTCCACCGACGCCCGGATCCTCCGAGGCGCCGCGATTCCCACTGCGGTCGCCGGGATCATCGCCATGGCGATCTCCTTCGCCGTCGCCGGCGGGAAGGGCCTGCTCGGCGCACTCTTCGGCGCCCTGCTCGTGATGGCCTTCTTCAGCTTCGGCCAGATCGCGCTCGACCGGCTGACCAGGTCCAACCCGCAGATCATGATGGCTGCGGCGCTGCTGGTGTACACCACCCAGATCCTGCTGGTGGGCATCGTCCTGGCGGTCTTCAAGAACACCGAGCTGTTCAACCGGCAGGCCTTCGCCTTCACCCTGCTCGGCTGCGCCCTGATCTGGACGGGCTTCCAGGTGCGCGGCGCACTCAAGGCCAAGACGTTCTACGTCGACCCCGACGCCTCGGAAAACAAGGGCGACAAGCCCTCCGACAAGGGTCGTCAACAGTGACGAGGTCCGACTGTCCCCCCAACGAGGGGGGCGGTGTTTATGCCGCACTGACGGGCTGCTATCGTCCGTCGCAACAACGGAGTACGGGAAGAGGCCAGGTCTGTCCGGACAGTGGACGGATCGCCCCCCGGATCCGCGCAGTCTTCGATGATCCCGCGGTCGCGCAGCAAGCCGTCGCGCGGGGTCGGCGAGAAACCCATCAAGTTCCAGTGCCGCTCCGTGGTCGCAGGCCACGCCGACACACCGAGGTTGCCGTAACCATGCGTCACGACGAAGGAGTCCGCGGTGAGTGCTGAACTCACGTCCTCGCTCGCCTCAGGCAGTTGCCACTTCGGGGACGCTGGCTGCGGCTTCCCGGCCCCGGGCCTGAACGAGTTCCAGTTCAAGCCGATCTTCTCGATCGGCGGCATCGACTTCAACAAGCCGATGCTGCTGTCGATCGTCGTCGCGCTCCTGGTCGTCGTGTTCTTCTGGGCCGCCTTCGCGAAGCCGCGCCTGGTCCCGGGCAAGCTGCAGCTGGTCGGTGAGATCGGCTACGACTTCGTCAAGCGCTCCATCGTGCTGGAGACGATCGGCAAGAAGGGCGAGAAGTACGTCCCGATGCTGGTCTCGATGTTCTTCTTCATCTGGTTGATGAACATCATGTCGATCATCCCGTTCGCGCAGTACCCCGTGACGGCGACGATCGCGTTCCCGGCCGGCCTCGCGGCCGTCGTGTGGATCACCTACATGACGCTGACCTTCAAGAAGCACGGCTTCGTCGGCGGTTTCAAGAACCTCTGCTGGCCCTCGGGCATCCCCGGCTGGGTCATGTTCATCCTGGTGCCGATCGAGTTCTTCTCGAACATCTTCGTGCGCCCGTTCACGCTCGCGGTCCGAGCCTTCGCGAACATGTTCGCCGGCCACCTGCTGATCGTGATGTTCTCCATCGCCTCCTGGTACCTGCTCAGCCCGACCCTGGGCGCGCTGTACGGCTCGGCCTCGTTCGTCGTCGCCGTCGCCCTGACCGCCTTCGAGCTGCTGGTCCAGTTCCTGCAGGCCTACATCTTCGTGATGCTGGCCAGCAGCTACATCGCCGGTGCCCTGGAAGAGGCGCACTGAGCCACGGGGCCCTCGGCCCCGCCCAAGAACCAACCTCCCGGATCGCCCGGTGGCCAATCACCACCGGTTCACCACCCTGCAAAGGACAACGTCAATGAGCATCCTCGCTGAGGGCACTGTCTACGGTTCCGTCGCCTCCATCGGCTACGGCCTCGCCGCCATCGGCCCCGGCATCGGCGTCGGTCTGATCTTCGGTAACGGTGTCCAGGCCATGGCCCGCCAGCCCGAGGCTGCCGGTCTCATCCGTTCCAACATGTTCATCGGCTTCGCGCTGACCGAGGCGCTCGCCCTCATCGGCATCGTCATGCCGTTCGTCTTCGGCAACAAGTAATCCTGCCGCAGACCCTTTCGAGGAAGGTCCAGAAATGAGCATCGTGGCTCAGCTCGCGGCTGAGGAGAAGATGAACCCTCTTCTCCCCAACACGCCCGAGATCGTTATCGGCCTGCTCTGCTTCTTCATCGTCTTCGGTCTGCTCGGCAAGAAGCTCCTCCCCAGCATCGAGAAGGTGCTGTCGGAGCGCCGGGACGCCATCGAAGGCGGCATGGAGCGCGCCGAGGCCGCTCAGGCCGAGGCCCAGGCCCTGCTTGAGCAGTACCGCGCCGAGCTTGCCGAGGCGCGCCACGAGGCTGCCCGGATCGTCGAGCAGGCTCGCGAGCAGGGTGCCGCCCAGCTCGCCGAGATGCGCGAGGAGGGCCAGCGTCAGCGCGAGGCCATCGTCGCCGCCGGTCACGCGCAGATCGAAGCCGACAAGAAGCAGGCGACTGCCGCCCTGCGCCAGGACGTGGGTTCGCTGGCCACCCAGCTGGCTTCCCGCATCGTGGGCGAGTCCCTCGAGGACTCCGCCCGCCAGAGCGGCGTGATCGACCGCTTCCTGGACGAGCTGGAGGCCAAGGCGGCCGTTGCTCAGGGTGCGGCCAAGTGATCGGCGCCAGCCGCGAGGCTCTTGCCGCCGGTCGGCAGAACCTGGACAGCCTGACCGATTCCACCTCGGTGGACGCGGCCAAGCTCGCCGAGGAGCTCACCGCCGTCACGGCCGTACTGGACCGTGAGGTGTCGCTGCGCCGAGTCCTGACCGACCCGTCCCGGTCGGGCCAGGACAAGGCCCAGCTGATCACCTCGCTGCTGACCGGTCAGGTCTCCGGCGAGACCGTGGACCTGGTCTCCGGCCTGGTCCGCTCCCGCTGGTCGGGCTCGCGCGACCTGGTGGACGCGGCCGAGGAGCTCGCCGCGTACGCCGAGATCATCGCCGCGGACAAGGCCGGCGTCCTGGACGACGTCGAGGACGAGCTGTTCCGCTTCGGCCGGGTGGTGAGCGGTTCGCACGAGCTGCGCGCCGCGCTGACCGAGCCGAAGGCCGGCGCCGCCGCGAAGTCCGAGCTGGTCAAGAAGCTGCTCGGCGGCCGCACCAACGCCGGCACCGTCCGGCTGGTCACCGCCCTCGTGAACGCGCCGCGTGGCCGTAGCCTGGAGCAGGGCCTCGAGTCCTACTCGAAGCTCGCCGCCGCGCGCCGCGGCCGCATGGTGGCCCTGGTCACCAGCGCGGTGCCGCTGTCGGACGCCCAGAAGGAGCGCCTGTCCGGTGCTCTGGGCCGGATGTACGGCCGCCAGGTCCACCTGAACATCGACGTCGACCCCGAGGTCGTCGGTGGTGTCCGGGTGCAGATCGGCGACGAGATCATCGACGGCACCGTGTCGAGCCGCCTCGAAGGCGCTCGCCAGTCGCTCGAAGGCTGAGCAACCAGCAGCACATCCGACCCTCGGTCGGGAAACCGGCTCCCCAAGGAGTCGGCAAAACGTACGGCCGGTTCATACGACCCGGCCGAGAGTCGAGTACTTGCGGCCCTCAATGGCGGGCCGAGGATCGCAAACTAGGAGAGCAGGGAAGCCTGATGGCGGAGCTTACGATCCGTCCGGAGGAGATCCGGGACGCGCTGGCCGACTTTGTCCAGTCGTACCAGCCGGACGCCGCTTCTGTGGAAGAGGTCGGTACGGTCACTGACGCGGCGGACGGCATCGCGCATGTCGAGGGCCTGCCCTCGGTCATGGCGAACGAGCTGCTGAAGTTCGAGGACGGCACGCTCGGCCTCGCGCTGAACCTCGACACCCGCGAGATCGGTGTCGTCGTCCTCGGTGAGTTCGGCGGCATCGAAGAGGGTCAGACCGTGCGCCGCACGGGCGAGGTCCTCTCGGTTCCGGTCGGCGACGGCTACCTCGGCCGCGTCGTGGACCCGCTGGGCAACCCGATCGACGGCCTGGGCGACATCGCCGCCACCGGCCGCCGCGCCCTTGAGCTGCAGGCCCCCGGCGTCATGGCCCGCAAGTCGGTCAAGCAGCCGCTGCAGACCGGCATCAAGGCCATCGACGCGATGACCCCGATCGGCCGCGGCCAGCGCCAGCTGATCATCGGCGACCGCCAGACCGGCAAGACCGCGGTGGCCGTCGACACGATCATCAACCAGCGCGACAACTGGCGCTCGGGCGACCCGGAGAAGCAGGTCCGCTGCATCTACGTCGCCGTGGGCCAGAAGGGCTCCACCATCGCGTCCGTCCGCGGCGCCCTGGAGGAGGCCGGCGCGCTGGAGTACACCACCATCGTGGCCGCTCCCGCCTCCGACCCGGCCGGCTTCAAGTACCTCGCCCCGTACACCGGTTCGGCCATCGGCCAGGAGTGGATGTACGACGGCAAGCACGTCCTGATCATCTTCGACGACCTGTCGAAGCAGGCCGAGGCCTACCGCTCCGTCTCCCTGCTGCTGCGCCGCCCGCCGGGCCGCGAGGCCTACCCGGGTGACGTCTTCTACCTGCACTCCCGTCTGCTGGAGCGCTGCGCCAAGCTGAACGACGCCCTCGGCGGCGGCTCGATGACCGGTCTGCCGATCATCGAGACCAAGGCCAACGACGTCTCGGCGTACATCCCGACCAACGTCATCTCGATCACCGACGGCCAGTGCTTCCTGGAGTCCGACCTGTTCAACGCCGGCATCCGCCCGGCCGTGAACGTCGGTATCTCGGTCTCCCGCGTCGGTGGCTCCGCCCAGATCAAGGCCATGCGCTCGGTCGCCGGCCGTCTGCGCCTGGACCTCGCCCAGTACCGTGAGCTGGAGGCCTTCGCCGGCTTCGGTTCCGACCTGGACGCGGCCTCCAAGGCCCAGCTGGAGCGCGGTGCGCGCATGGTCGAGCTGCTGAAGCAGGGTCAGTACCAGCCGTTCCCGGTCGAGGAGCAGGTCGTCTCCATCTGGGCCGGCACCACCGGCAAGCTGGACGACGTCCCGGTCGCCGAGATCCGCCGCTTCGAGCGCGAGTTCCTGGACTTCGTGCGCCTGCAGCACAAGGACCTGCTGGCCGGCATCGTCGAGACCGGTCTGCTGGCCGACGGCACCGTCGACGCCCTGACCGAGGCGATCGCGGCCTTCAAGCAGGGTTACCAGACCGCCGACGGCAAGCTGCTCTCCGAGCAGGCCTGAGTCCGGTAGCGAGGGAAAGGACGTAACGACCCATGGGAGCACAGCTTCGGGTCTACAAGCGCCGGATCCGCTCTGTCACCGCGACGAAGAAGATCACCAAGGCGATGGAGATGATCTCCGCGGCGCGCATCGGTAAGGCGCAGCGCGCGGTGGCGGCCTCCGCTCCGTACGCCGACGAGCTCACCCGGGCGGTGACGGCGGTGGCCACCCGGTCCAACGCCAAGCACCCGCTCACCACCGAGAACCCGAACGCCGAGCGCGCGGCCGTCCTGCTGATCACGGCGGACCGCGGCCTGGCCGGCGGTTACTCGTCCAACGCCATCAAGGCCTCGCTGACGCTCACCGAGCGCCTGCGCGGCGAGGGCAAGGACGTCGTGACCTACATCGTCGGTCGGAAGGGTCTGTCGTACTACACCTTCCGCAACCTGGCGGTGGGGAACTCGTGGACGGGCTTCTCGGACAAGCCGACCTACGGTGACGCGAAGACGGTGGCGGCCGAGCTGATCGAGGCCTTCACGGCCGAGGACGGCGGCGTGGACGAACTCCACGTGGTCTCGACCGAGTTCGTGTCCATGCTGACGCAGGACGCGGTGGAGGCGCGGCTGCTGCCGCTGAAGCTGGACGAGGTCCAGCTCAGCGACCAGACGCCGGCCAAGTCGGAGATCTTCCCGCTGTACGACTTCGAGCCGTCGGCGGAGGGCGTCCTCGACGCGCTGCTGCCGCGGTACGTCGAGAGCAGGATCTACAACGCGCTGCTGCAGTCGGCCGCTTCCGAGCACGCCGCCCGCCGCCGCGCGATGAAGAGCGCGACGGACAACGCCGGCGAGCTCATCAAGTCGCTCACGCGGCTTGCCAACTCGGCCCGTCAGGCCGAGATCACCCAGGAAATCAGCGAGATCGTCGGTGGGGCCAACGCGCTCGCTGACGCCAGCCGCGGGAGCGAATGAGTATGACCACCACTGTTGAGCCGACCACGGCGACGGGCCGCGTCGCGCGGGTCATCGGCCCGGTCGTCGACGTGGAGTTCCCCGTCGACGCGATCCCGGACATGTACAACGCCCTGCACGTCGAGGTGGACAACCCCGACGGCTCGGGCAAGAAGACCCTGACCCTCGAGGTCGCCCAGCACCTCGGCGACGGCCTGGTCCGCGGCATCTCGATGCAGCCGACCGACGGTCTGGTCCGCGGTTCGCAGGTCACCGACACCGGTGCCGCGATCTCCGTGCCGGTCGGCCAGATCACCAAGGGCAAGGTCTTCAACGCCCTCGGTGACGTGCTGAACGTCGACCAGGCGGAGTTCGACTCCCAGGTCGAGGTCCGGTGGCCGATCCACCGCAAGGCCCCCGACTTCAAGGACCTCGAGTCCAAGACCGAGATGTTCGAGACCGGCATCAAGGTCATCGACCTGCTCACCCCGTACGTCCAGGGTGGCAAGATCGGTCTGTTCGGTGGCGCCGGTGTCGGCAAGACCGTTCTGATCCAGGAGATGATCTACCGCGTCGCCGAGAACTTCGGTGGTGTGTCGGTGTTCGCCGGCGTCGGCGAGCGCACCCGTGAGGGCAACGACCTCATCGACGAGATGGTCGACTCGGGCGTTCTGGACAAGACCGCGCTGGTCTTCGGCCAGATGGACGAGCCGCCGGGCACCCGTCTGCGCGTCGCGCTGTCCGCGCTGACCATGGCGGAGTACTTCCGTGACGTCGAGAAGCAGGACGTGCTCCTCTTCATCGACAACATCTTCCGGTTCACCCAGGCCGGTTCCGAGGTGTCGACCCTGCTCGGCCGCATGCCCTCCGCGGTGGGCTACCAGCCGAACCTGGCCGACGAGATGGGCCTCCTCCAGGAGCGCATCACCTCGACCCGCGGTCACTCGATCACCTCGATGCAGGCGATCTACGTCCCCGCGGACGACCTGACCGACCCGGCCCCGGCCACCACCTTCGCCCACCTGGACGCGACCACCGTTCTGTCGCGCCCGATCTCGGAGAAGGGCATCTACCCGGCCGTCGACCCGCTGGACTCCACGTCCCGCATCCTCGACCCGCGGTACATCGCGCAGAACCACTACGACACGGCCGTCCGTATCAAGGGGATCCTGCAGAAGTACAAGGACCTCCAGGACATCATCGCCATCCTCGGTATGGACGAGCTGTCCGAAGAGGACAAGATCACGGTCCACCGTGCCCGTCGCATCGAGCGCTTCCTCTCGCAGAACACCTACGTGGCGAAGCAGTTCACCGGTGTCGAGGGTTCGACCGTGCCGCTGTCGGAGACCATCGAGGCCTTCAACTCGATCGCCGACGGCAAGTACGACTCCGTCCCGGAGCAGGCCTTCTTCATGTGCGGTGGCATCGAGGACCTGGAGAAGAACGCCGCCGAGCTGGCGAAGAAGTAATCGCGGCCGGTAGCAGCTGAGTGACCGTGAGGGGTGGCCCCCGAGCCTGGGGACCACCCCTCACGTCGCATCGGCTGTGATTCCGGTCAAATCCGTGCCGCCGGTTTCATGCCGGAGGCGCGGGGCCGTTATTCTTACCGAAACTCCCGAGTAATCGGGGGTTGCATGAGCCTAGGAGCCCACGTTGGCTGAGCTGCACGTCGAGCTGGTCGCAGCCGACCGCAAGGTGTGGTCCGGTGCGGCCACCATCGTCGTCGCCCGTACGGCCTCCGGTGACACCGGCATCATGCCGGGCCACACCCCGGTGCTGAGCGTGCTGGAGACCGGTCCGGTCACCATCCGCACGGTGGACGGCGGCACCGTCATCGCCGCGGTGCACGGCGGCTTCATCTCCTTCGCCGACAACAAGCTGTCTCTGCTCGCGGAGATCGCCGAGCTGGCGGACGAGATCGACGTCGCGCGTGCCGAGCGCGCACTGGAGCAGGCCAAGTCCGACCTGGACGCGCACGCCGAGCGTCGCGCCGAGGTCCGACTGTTCGCGGCGCGCGGCCTCAAGGCCCACGCCTGAGTGTGCCGGACCCCGGCTTGGCGGGGTCGACCGACGGTCCCGGGGACGCGTGAGCGTGACCCCGGGACTGTCGTCGTAGTTGGTAGGTCAGCGCGGTCGTCCGGGACGACCGCAACGGGGAACGCGGGTAGCGAGGAGGTAGGTGAGCATGGTCCTCGCGCTTGTGGTGTGTGCGGCGGTCGTGGCGCTGGGAGTGATCGGCCTGATGGCCTTCGCGGTGCGCCGCCGCCTGATCCAGAGGGTCGGCGGCACGTTCGACTGCAGCTACCGGCTCAAAATGCCCGCCGACGCCTCGACGCAGCCCGACCTCGACGAGAACGGCAAACCCACCTCAGCCCCGGTCCCCCCGACCGACGGCAAGGGGTGGGTTTTTGGTATCGGCCGCTACAGCGGCGACTCGATCGAGTGGTTCCGGGTCTTCTCGTACGCGCCGCGCCCGCGCAAGGTGCTGCCCCGCCGTGAGATCGAGGTGCTCGGCCGGCGCTACCCGGAGGGCCAGGAGGAGCTGGCGCTGCTCTCCGGCTCGGTGGTGCTGCGCTGCCTGCACAACGGGGCGCCGCTGGAGCTGGCGATGAGCGAGGACGCGCTCACCGGCTTCCTGGCCTGGCTGGAGGCCGCTCCGCCCGGACAGCGGGTCAACGTCGCCTGACATCCACAGGAGCATCCTCGCGGGCTAGGGTGGGCCGCATGGTCAATCTGACGCGCATCTACACCCGTACCGGGGACGACGGCACCACCGCGCTCGGCGACATGAGCCGGACCACCAAGACCGACCCGCGGCTGATCGCGTACGCCGACGCCAACGAGGCGAACGCGGCGATCGGGGTGGCCCTCGCGGTCGGCGCGCTGCCCGAGGACGTGGCGGCCGTGCTCGTACGGGTCCAGAACGACCTGTTCGACGTCGGCGCCGACCTGTCCACGCCCGTGGTCGAGGACCCGAAGTACCCGCCGCTGCGGGTGCTGCAGTCCTACGTCGACCGGCTGGAGGGGGACTGCGACCACTACCTGGAGCAGGTCGAGAAGCTGCGCAGCTTCATCCTGCCCGGCGGCACGCCCGGGGCGGCCCACCTGCACCTGGCGTGCACGGTGGTGCGCAGGGCCGAGCGCTCCACCTGGGCGGCGATCGCCGAGCACGGGGACACCGTGAACCCGCTGACCGCGAAGTACCTCAACCGGCTGTCCGACCTGCTGTTCATCCTGGCCCGGGTGGCCAACAAGGAGCGCGGCGACGTGCTCTGGGTGCCGGGGGAGAACCGCTAGGCCCTGTCCTGGGCCTTCTCGGCAGGTTCCCCGGACTCGGCCACCCGGCCGTGCTCGACCCGCACGCCGGCCGGCGGCTCCTTGGGCCAGAGCGAGTAACAGCCGGCCACGATCAGGTTGACGACGGCCACGATGGTGAGCCTGATGTACCACTCCGTGAAGGTGCCGACGTGGGCGGCACCGTTCGAGAGCGGGACGAGCAGGGTGATCAGGGCCAGGGTGATCACGGCCGAGACGACGGTGCGGGCGGCGACCCGCCACTCGTGGCGGGTCCGCTCCGGGCCGTACTTCGGTGCGGGCAGCGGCTTGGGGCCGCCGGCGAAGCGGTACAGGAAGTGCCGGTCGGCCCAGGCGACCAGCGAGGGGCCGTAGCCGACCGAGAAGCCCGCGTAGCTCGCCGCCAGGGCGTGCATCCAGTTCGCCTCGGCGCCACCGCGCAGGTTCAGCACGGTCAGCGTGTACAGCACGAGGTCCACCGCCGGCAGGCCGAGCAGCAGCACGGTGCTGGTGCGGCGCCACCGCAGCAGGTAGCGGGTGGAGAGCGCGAGGCCGAGCACGATCCACCAGGAGATCTCGGCCGCGGCGATGAGGGTGACGATCACGTTCTGCTCCCGGTCGTTCGGCGGTGCTCCCAGCCTCGTGCGCGGGCGTGCCGGTGTCGTCGTCGTGCGGTGCCGTCCGGGCCTGCACCTTTCGATGTAGCGGGCTCCTCCGTGGTCCGGAGCCGGGCGGGCCGCCGGGGATGGTGAGATGGGGTCGTGCTCGTACCGTCCCTCCCCCCGCGCCGACTGGACCGGCTGATCGCCCTGTGCGGGCTGCTCGGTGGGGCGGTGCTGATCGCCTTCCGGGTGTACGACCGGGCCGATCGGGTGCCCTGGTGGGCGGTGGCGCTGCCGCTGGTGGTGACGGCGGGGCTGGAGCTGGTCCGGCGTACCCGGCCGGTGCTAGCGGTGTCGCTGGGCGGGCTGGCCTTCGCCGGGAGCGTGTTCGCCGGTGGTCTGCTGGCGACGACGATCATGTACACCGATCTGCTGTACGCGGCGGTGCTCTACGGCAGCCGCCGGATGTCGCGGGTGCTGCACCTGACCGGTGGGGCGACCGTCCTGGTGCTCTCCAGCCTGGTCTGGTACGCGGCCGGGACGTCCGAGGGGCTGCTGATCGTGGTGCTCAGCTCACTGGTGTTCCTGGCGCCGGTGTGGACCGGAGACCTGGTGCGCAGGCACCGGCAGGAGGCGGAGACCGAGCGGCTGCGGGCCGAACAGACCGCGCTGCTCTCGGAGATGGACCGGCGCGAGGCGGTCGGTGCCGAACGGGCCCGGATGGCGCGGGAGTTGCACGACGTGGTGGCCAATCACCTGTCGGCCATCGCGATCCACGCCACCGGGGCGCAGTCGGTCGCCCGGCGACGGCGGTTGGCGGCGGACGATCCACTGGTCGAGGTGCTGGCGGTGATCCGGGAGAACAGCGTCCAGGGATTGGCCGAAATGCGTCGCATGATCGGACTGCTCCGCGACAGCGGCGGGGGAGAGGCCGACGAGTCCTACGCGGCGCCCGACCTGGCCGCGGTGGACGCCCTGTTGGCCAAGGCCCGGGCGGCCGGGCAGGACGTCGGGCTGGAGTTCCGGCTGACCGAGCTGGGCGAGCGCGGCGCCGTACCGGTGCCGGTCGGGCTGGCCGCGTACCGGATCGTGCAGGAGTCGCTGACCAACGCGCTCAAGCACGCGGGGCCCGGACTGGTCGCGGTGCGGCTGGAGTTCGGCCGCGAGGAGCTGCTGATCGGCGTCGACAGCCCGTACCGGGGCGAGCCCGGCCGCGAACTGCCCGGCGCCCGGGCCGGGCTGGTGGGCATGTCGGAGCGGGCCGGGCTGCTCGGCGGCAGCTTCGAGGCGGGGCCGCGGGACGGGTACTGGAGCGTGCGCGCGGTGCTGCCGCGCGGCGGGGAGAGCGAGGGACGGGCATGACGATCCGGGTGCTGGTGGCGGAGGACCAGGCGGCGGTGCGGGCGGCGCTGGTGATGATCCTGCGCGCCGAGCCGGGGTTCGAGGTGGTCGGGCAGGCCGCGGACGGGGAGGAGGCCGTCCGGCTGGCGCTGGAGCTGCGGCCCGACGTGGTGCTGATGGACGTGCAGATGCCCCGGCTGGACGGCGTTTCGGCGACCCGGCAGGTGGTCGCCGCAGGGGCCGCCCAGGTGCTCGTGCTGACCACCTTCGACCTGGACGAGTACGTCTACGGCGCACTGCGGGCCGGCGCGGCCGGGTTCCTGCTCAAGGACCTGGAGGCGGACACCCTGGTCGAGGGCATCCGGACGGTGGCGCGCGGGGACGGCATGCTGGCGCCCTCGGTGACCAGGCGGCTGATCGGCGCCTTCGCCCGCCCGGAGCGGCCCGTCGGCCCGGAGGCCCGGGCGGCGGTCGCAGGGCTGACCGGGCGCGAACGGGAGGTGCTGGCCTGTGTCGGGGCCGGGCTGTCCAACGGGGAGATCGCGGCCCGGCTGGAGATGGCGGAGGCGACCACCAAGACCCACGTCAGCCGGATCCTGGCGAAGCTGCGGCTGCGCAACCGGGTGCAGGCGGCGATCCTGGCCCAGGACCTCGGTCTGACCATCTGACGAGCGTCCTGATCAACTGACCACGTCGGTTGCAGATCACACTCCCGATTGCTATTGCACGGGGGATCCGGGCACTAAAGTCCGGCGCAGAGCAATGCGGCTCCTTGGCGGCGATCCCTGCCCTGAGCCGCCTTCAGGGCCCGCCCGCAGGGCGGCGACGGCATCGGGAGACCCAGCCATGAGCAATGCGTCCAGCAAGCAGATCGCCGTGATCGGTGCCGGCCTGATGGGCGCCGGCATCGCCCAGGTGTCCGCGCAGGCCGGCCACCCGGTGGTGCTGCGGGACGTGACCGAGGAGGCGCTGCAGCGCGGCCTCGCGGGCATCCGCGCCTCGTACGAGAAGTTCGTCTCCAAGGGCCGGCTGAGCGCCGAGGACGCCGAGGCCGCGCTCGGCCGGATCACCACCACCACCGACCTGGGCGCCGTCGCCGAGGCCGACATCGTGGTCGAGGCCGTGTTCGAGAACCTGGAGGTCAAGGAGGGCGTCTTCCGCGAGCTGGACAAGCTCGCCAAGGACGGCGCCGTGCTGGCCTCCAACACCTCCGCCATCCCGATCACCCGGATCGCCGCCGTCACCCAGCGCCCCGAGTCGGTCGTCGGCGTCCACTTCTTCTCGCCGGTCCCGATGATGAAGCTGGTCGAGCTGGTCCGCGGCTACAAGACCAGCGACGGGACGCTGGCCGCGGCCCGCGCCTACGCCGAGGGCGTCGGCAAGGAGGTCGTGGTGGTCAACCGCGACGTGGCCGGCTTCATCACCACCCGCCTGATCACCGCCCTGGTCGTCGAGGCCGCCAAGCTGTACGAGTCGGGCGTGGCCACCGCCGAGGACATCGACACCGCCTGCCGCCTCGGCTTCGGCCACGCGATGGGCCCGCTGCAGACCGCCGACCTCACCGGGGTGGACATCCTGCTGCACGCCGCCCACAACATCTACACCGAGACCAAGGACGAGAAGTTCGCCGCCCCGGAGATCATGGCCCGCATGGTCACCGCCGGTGACCTCGGCCGCAAGAGCGGACGCGGCTTCTACCCGTACGAGGGCAAGTGACCCTACGGGGCTGAACGACCAGGTGGGCCGTGCGATCGGAGCGTCGTACGGCCCGCTCCGCCGGGGCGGGTGAGTTTCCTCACGCCGGGTGCCGCAGACGGGTGATTTGGGCGGTAATCGAGCGTAAGTGTGGAGAGTTCCTGCGTATATTCCCTCGGACGAGTGAAGTTGTTTCAGACCAGGGCGAAAGCCAGCAACCTGCGGCACTGCTCCACCGTCAGATGAGGGAACCCGGCAGAGTGACCGGGACCAGGCGCGAGCCGAGCCGTCACAGGCCTCCCGCCCGGGCCACGCACCCCGATCCACCCAATCCGGGAGCCACCCCGCCTCCCGGCCCGGCCCGGTACGGCCGGGGCCGGACCCACGCAGACCAGGCCACCCAGGCGAAGGAGGAGAGCATGCGCATCACCGGCGACCACACGGCGCTGGCCATCGAAGGCCGCCTCGACGTGCGCACCGCCGCCGACGCGCGGGTTCTGCTGCACCAGGCAGTGGACGGCGGTCTCGGCGACCTCGTGCTCGACCTGGCCCGACTGGAGTTCTGGGACGCCACCGGACTCGGCGTGATCATGGGCACCCACCGGCGGGCCGGCCGGATCGGCCGCCGGCTCGTGCTGCGCTCCGTCCCCGCGCAGCTCCAGCGGCTGCTGGTGGCCACCAAACTGCACCGCATCCTGGCGGTCGACGGCGGGATCGCCGAGGCGCACGTCAGCTAGCACGTCGGCCGGGGCCTGTCCGGGGGCATGTCCGCGGGCGCCCGGCCCGGGCGCCCTTCAGGCCCCCCGCCTGGGGCGATCCCGCCCCGACCCGCCCCGCACCCGGACCGCGCTGCACGGGCGGCCCCGGATGTGCAAGAGTCTGCCCGTCAGATGACGGCCGCCCGGGGCCGGCTGCCCGCAGCCCGCCCGCGGCCGCGACCGAGACGTGTGCCGGCCGGCGCGGGGCGCCGGCGGCCGACCACGATGCGGAGCAGAACGTGGCACAGCCATCCGGGGAGTTCCGGCAGGAGGCCGCCCGCACCCGCGGCGGCGAACTGGTCTCCGGCGGCCTGCTGGTCGGCGTCGGCGCCCCGGACGGCTCCGAGGCCCGGCCCTGCCCGGAGGAGTGGCGGCCCCGCCCGCGCCGGATCGAACGCAGTGAGCCCGCCCGCGGCCCGGTCGGGGGCGTCGGCCGCGCCGTCGGCCCGCTCGCCCTCGGTGCCGGGCCCACCGACCTGCCGCTGCTCGACCGCGAGGCCGACATCGCCGAACTGCTCGGCCTGCTCGCCGAGGGACGCTCGATACGCCTGGTCGGCCAGGCCGGCTCGGGCCGCAGCACCCTGCTGTCCGCCGTGGCCGAGGCCGCCGCCGACCTCGCCCCCGGCGGCGTCGTCCAGCTCTGCGGACACCGCCGCACCGCCGCCGACCTGCTCCAGGACCTCTTCGCGGCCACCCACCACGCCCCCGGCTTCCGGCCCGACCCGGGCCAGCTGGCCGCCCACCTCGCCGGGGTCGGCGCGGTCGTCGTGATCGACGAGGCCGAGCCGACCGGCGCCGAGCTGGAGGGACTGCTCGCCGCCGCCCCGGGCTGCGCATTCCTGATCTCGGTCGCCCCCGACAGCCCGCCCCTGCCTGCCGACTCCCGGCTGCGGGACCACCTCGTCGCCGGACTCTCCCGGGCCGCCTGCCTCACCCTCACCGGCCGGCTGGCCGGGCGGCCCCTGGACGTCGCCGAGAAGGCCTGGGCGGTCGACCTCTGGTTCGAGTCCGAGGGCCTGCCGCTGCGCTTCGTCCAGGCCGCCGCGCTGCTGCGCCAGCGGGACGTCTCGGTGGACGCGCTGGTCGCCGCCGAGGAGGACCGGCGGGACGTCTTCGGCGCGGTCGACGAGCCCGCCCCCGACCCCGACCCGGCGATCCGGGAGGACGCGCTGCGGCGCACCGTGCCGCTGCCCTCCGTCGCCGAGACGGCCTCGCCCGCGGTCCGGCTCGCCGAGGGGCTCAGCGAGCCCGCGCAGGCCGTGCTGAGGCTGGCCGTCGCACTCGGCGGGGAGTGCCCCACCGCGCCGCACCTGCCCGCGCTGATCGACGTCGGCCAGGGCGAGAGCGCACTGGCCGAACTCGCCGACGCCGGGCTCGCGGTGTCCATCGGGGGGCACCACCGGCTCACCGCCGGCGCGCTCGAACTGCTCGCCCCGCACTGGCCGGCCCGCGGCTGCGTCGACGGCGCCGCCCAGCACTTCGCCTGGTGGGTCGGGCACAGCTCGGTGTCCCTGGCGCAGATCGCCGCCGAGGCCGAAGTGCTGATCGGGGTGCTGCTCGCCGACCGGACCGCCGGGCGGCACGAGGCGGTGGTCCGGCTGGCCCGGGCGGCAGCGCCGGCCCTGGCGCTGTCGCTGCGCTGGGGAGCCTGGGAGAGGGTGCTGGAGCTCGGGCTGGAAGCGGCCCGGCGGACGGGCTCGACGGTCGACCAGGCCTGGTTCCACCACGAGGCGGGCGTGCACGCGTTCTGCCTCCAGCAGCCCTCCCGGGCGCTCGCCGAACTGGAGACCGCCCTCACCCTGCGGTCCGCCGCCGGGGAGCAGCGCGGGGTCGCCGCCGCGCTGCGGATGCTCGACCTGCTGCGCGCCGACGGCCGACAGCTGGCGGCCGCCGCGCCCGCCGCGGCGGCGCCGGGGCGCGGGCCGGTGATCCGCAAGATCGCGGCCCGGGTGCCGGCCAAACTGAAGGCCCGCACCGGGAAGCGGCGGCGGGTGGTGGTGGCCTCGGCGGCCGTGCTCACCTTCGGGGTGCTCGGGACGGCGGTGGCGATGAGCCTCACCGGGCCCGACGAGCACCGGGGGAACGACCCGCACGGGCGGCTGGACCAGGTCGGCGACACCGGCAACGCGCCGATGCCGCAGCCGTCCGCCGACCACAGCCCGGGCGGCGCGGCCGGGACGGCCGGTGCCGAGCCGGGCAGCCCGGCGGGGACGGAGACCGCTCCGGAGCCCTCGGCGAGCGGCAGCGCGTCGCACTCGCCGAGCGCCTCGCCGTCGAAGCGACCGAGCTCCTCGCCGGGCGCCACCGGGTCGCAGGCCCCGCAGCCGACCCAGCCGCCGGTTCAGCAGCCGGAGCAGCCGCCGGGCGGCACGGCGGGCGGGGGCAGCGCTCATCCCGGCGGCGGGACCAGCACCTCGCCCTCGGCGACCCCGTCCACGAGCGCGCCCACGCCGACACCGACCCAGGCGCAGACCACGTCGGCCACTCCGAGCGGCACGGCGAGCCCGTCGACGAGCTCGCCGCGCTGACCGGTCAGAACAGCTTGAGCTTGTCGTCGTCGATGCCGCGCAGCTCGTCGTAGTCCAGCACCACGCAGCCGATGCCCCGGTCGATGGCCAGGACGCGGGCCTGGGGCTTGATCTCCTGCGCGGCGAAGATGCCCTTGACCGGGGCCAACAGCGGGTCCCGGTTGAGGAGTTCGAGGTAGCGGGTGAGCTGTTCCACGCCGTCGATCTCGCCGCGGCGCTTGATCTCGACGGCGACCGTGGCGCCGTCGGCGTCGCGGCAGAGGATGTCGACCGGGCCGATGGCGGTCGGGTACTCGCGGCGGATCAGCGACCAGCCGGCACCGAGCACCTCCATCCGGTCCGCGAGCAGCTCCTGGAGGTGTGCCTCGACGCCGTCCTTGATCAGGCCGGGATCCACCCCGAGTTCGTGGGAGGAGTCGTGAAGCACCTCCTCCAGCGTGATGATGAGCTTCTCGCCGGCCTTGTTCTCCACCGTCCAGACCCCGTCGGCCTCCTTGAGGGCGCACGGCGGGGACATCCAGTTGAGCGGCTTGTAGGCGCGGTCGTCGGCGTGGATGCTGACGCTGCCGTCGGCCTTGACCAGGATGAGCCTGGTGGCGGAGGGCAGATGGGCGGAGAGCCGACCGGCATAGTCGACTGAGCAGCGGGCAATTACGAGACGCACGGTCGACCACGCTAGCCCACCGGGGCCAGTTGATGCGATTCCGAGACGACCGGGTGAAGAAAGCGCGAACGCAGCCAACCATGGAGGTTCGGCGGGCCCGCCGCCGCTCCCCGCGCTCTGGCGTACGCCCCCCAAGGCCGCTACGTTGTGTGACGGTACGGATGCGGGGTCGCTGTCAACGGGGATGGAGACGTCAGATGAACGATCTGACTGGATCAGGCCAATCTGGTGCACCACTGCGTATTTCCGGAGCAATCCCAAGGAATGACCAGCCTGCTTCGCCGTTGACTGCCACGCTGTTCTGACGCGGTCGGTGTTCAGGACGTCACGTCCCGTGGCGCCGCCTGCCTTCGCAAAGGTGCCGGAAACCCCCGTTCCACGTCCCACGGTGTTCCGGACACCGCCTGCGATTCGCCCACCCTCACTGTGAGCTTGGACTACGCATGACCACCCGGGCGCCGCGCGGGTGGACCGCGAGAGGAGAATCCATGTCGCTCGACGTCTCACCGGCCCTGCTGGAGAAGGCCGAGCGGGGCGAGGTCGACGAGCGGGAATTCGTCGACTGCGTCCGCGTCTCGCTGCCCTACGCCTGGGACCTGATCAGCTCGCTGGTCGCCCAGGCGAAGGTCGACGGCACCGACTTCGCCGACAACCAGGTACCGCCGCCCAGCGAGCAGGCCCGCGGCCAGCTGCTGCGCGCTCTGGCCAGCGATGCCATCCGGGGCGCCCTGCAGCGCCACTTCGGCGTCCGGCTGGCGTTCCAGAACTGTCACCGGGTGGCGGTGTTCCTGCCGTCGGAGGCCAATGCGGCGCGGTACGACCGCTTCACCTCCGTCCGGGAGCAGCTGCTCAACCAGTCCGAGGAGCTGCGGGACTGCTGACCCGTCCGGTGCCGCCCGCCCCGTCCCCCGGTGCGGGGGAGGGGCGGCGGCCCGGGAGCGGCACGCCCCGCTCGACCCGGCCCGCGGCGTCAACCCAGCTGCGGCAGCACCTCGGAGCCCAGCCGGGCGATGTTGTGCAGGGTCGCCTCGCGGTCGCCGCTGCCCTCCGCGAGCAGCGCGAACCGCCGGATTCCGGTGCGCTCGGCGGTGGCCAGCAGCCGGTCGGCGCACTGCTTCGGCGTGCCCACCGCGTGCAGGTCGCAGAGGAGTTCGGTGTACTGGTGCGGGTCGCGCATCTTGCGCTCACGGCCGTCCACGGTGCGGTGGGCGCCCAGCCCGTACTCGAACCAGCCCGGCATCGCGTTCAGCAGGGTGGCCCTGGCGGCCGCGGTGCGGTCGTCCACCTGGGCCACTCCGGCCGCGACGTGCTGGCGGGTCACCCGGCGCAGTTGCTCCTCGCCGCGCCCGGCGGCCAGCCAGGCGGTGCGGTAGAGCTCCAGCATCCGCAGCTTGTCGTCGTCGCCGGAGTGCATGCCGAGCAGCATCGGCAGGCCGCGCTCGGCGGCCAGCTTCACCCCGCCCGGGGAGGTGCAGGCGACCACGACCGGCGGGCCGGCCACCGGCCGTCCGGCGGTGGTGAGTTCCTCGCCCAGCCCCTCGGTGTCCTGGCGCTGGCGGGGGAAGCGCACCGGGCCGGACGGGTCGTCCAGGCCGAGCCAGCTGCCCAGGTCCGGACGGCGCAGCGATTCGGTGGCCTGCGGCACCACCGGCACCTCGGGGAAGTTGAACTGGGGGCCGTCCGCGCCCACCCGGGAGCCGCGCAGCCAGCGCAGCAGCAGGTCCAGCCGCTCCGGGAAGCCCTTCTCGAAGGCGTCCACACCGCTGCCGAACACGTCCAGGTCGATCCACGGCCCGCCGCGGCCCACCCCGAGCGTGAAGCGCCCGCCGGAGGTGAGGTGCAGCAGCGCGGCCTGCTCGCCGAGCGCCACCGGGTGGCTGGTGGAGAGCACGCTGACGGCCGTGCCGATGCCGATCCGGCGGGTGCGGCCGAGCAGCAGTGCGGCGAGGGTCGCGGCGTTCGGGCAGACCCCGTACGGGACGAAGTGGTGCTCGGCCAGCCAGACGCTGTCCAGGCCCGCGCGTTCGGCCTCGACGGAGGCCCGGACGGTGCGCTCCAGCGCCTCGCCGTGGCTCTGCCCGGGGAACTGGGCGGACAGCAGGAACGCGCCGACCCGGACCGGGGCGGTGTCCGGCGGCAGTGCGCCGGCGCGCTGGGCGGCGGTCAGCGGCTCGCCCGCGACGGCGGTCAGCGGCGGGGCGGAGGTCAGCGTCGGGCCGGGGGCTGGCGGCCGTACGCCGACGGGTCGGCGGGTCTCGGCGCGCGGGCTGGTCTTGGTCATCCTGGGGGCCTCCTCGGGTGCACGCAGGGTCTGCGGGCCCCGCCTGTCCCCTCGTGGGTATCCGATGTCATGTGCCAATGGCACGCTGAACCCCGAATTTCCCCGATGATCGGGTGGATCTCGGCAAAAACACCGGACGGTCGGCCGAAGCCGTGATAGAGGCCCGGGAGACGGACCACCGGGCGGGGCCCGCCCCTCGGGCCCCTGCCCGGGGCCGCCGCGGCCCGATCCGGCCAGGCCCTAGGCTGGAAAGACTTCGAGCCCCCGGAAGAGAGGCAGTCCGCCGTGCCCCGCCGCAACCGGATCAAGAGCGCCGCCAGCCGCGAGAGCGCAGAGCCGGCCGCCGCCCCGCTCGGCGGATCGTTGCGCCGTACCGAGAACTACCAGGGCGACGACTGGGTGGTGCAGACGGTCGCGGGCACCTCGGGGCGGTTCTACCGCTGCCCGGGCTGCGACCAGGAGATCCCGCCCGGCATGGGCCACGTGGTGGCCTGGCCGATGCACGGCGGCGGGGTGGACGACCGGCGGCACTGGCACCGGGCGTGCTGGGGAGCGCGGGAGCGCCGGGCCTCCAACGTCCTGCGAGGCCGCGGCGCTCCGCGGTACTGACGCGCTACGGCCCGAACTCCCTCAGGCGTCGCGGCTCTTGAGCACCAGCGCACCGCCGACCAGGGCAGCCACGGTCCACGCCAGGCAGATGGTGAAGCCCGCCCACGGCCCGTACGGCTGGCCGTTCTGCTCGTACACCAGCAGCATTCGCGAACCGGCGTAGTCGGGGAAGTAGTGGGCCAGGGTCTTGACCTTCGGCACCGCCGAGAGGATCGGCGAGAGCAGGAAGAAGAACGGCACCAGCACGCCCAGCGCGAGCGTCTGGTTGTGCAGCATGGCGGTGACACCGGCCGAGAACAGGCAGATCATCGTCAGGTAGAGCGCGGCACCGAGCACCGCGCGCAGCACGTTCGGCTCGCTCAGGCTGGTGGAGTGCGAGCCCAGCAGCGCCTGGCCGACGAAGAAGGTGACGAAGGCGGTCACCAGCGAGACCGCGAGGGCCAGCGCGCCGAGCACCACCGTCTTGCCGGCGAGCAGGGTGCCGCGCTGGGGGACGGCGGCCAGGGTGGCCCGGATCATGCCGCTGCTGTACTCGTTGCCGATCGCCAGCACGCCGAAGACGATGATGGCCAGTTCGCCGAGCATGATGCCGGAGAAGGCCGTGCCGGTGGCGTCGAACGGGCTCTGGTCGTGGCGCCGGAACTCGGTGAAGTTGTTGTTGGTGAGCAGGGACAGCAGCGCGCCGATGCCCACGGTGACCACGAAGGCCAGCGCGAGGGTCCAGACCGTGGAGCGGACGCTGCGGATCTTCGTCCACTCGGAGCGCAGGATCGCCGGGAAGGACGCCATCTCAGTTCTCCTCCTGCCGCACCGCCGCGGGCGGCCGGTTGCCGTCCGCCTTCCAGCCCGCGCCCCAGCCGCCGCCCGGCGCACCTGGCGCGCCGGGCGCACCGCTCGTACCGGGCGCGCCCCGGCCCGGGCCGTCGCCCGCGTGGTACTCCACCGAGTCCGCCGTCATCTGCATGAACGCCTCCTCCAACGAGGCCTGCTGCGGGCTGAGTTCGTGCAGTACCACGCCGTGCGAGGCGGCCAGCTCGCCGAGGGCCGCGAGGTCGCCGTCGACCACCTCGCAGGAGCCGTCCGGTCCCGGCTCGTGCCGCAGGCCGGCCCCGGCCAGGACGTCCAGCAGGCGCTCGGGCTGGGGGCTGCGCAGCCGTACGGCGGAGCGGGAGTTGCGCCGGATGAACTCCGACATCGGCAGGTCGGCGAGCAGCCGGCCCTTGCCGATGACCACCAGGTGGTCGGCGGTGACGGCCATCTCGCTCATCAGGTGGGAGGAGACGAAGACCGTCCGGCCCTCGCCGGCGAGGCGCTTCATCAGGTTGCGGATCCAGAGGATGCCCTCCGGGTCCAGACCGTTGACCGGCTCGTCGAACATGACGATCTCCGGGTCGCCGAGCAGCGCCGAGGCGATGCCCAGGCGCTGCCCCATGCCGAGCGAGAAGCCACGGGCCCGCTTGCGGGCGACCGGGGTGAGGCCGACCAGGCCCAGCACCTCGTCCACCCGGCGCTCGGGGATCCGGTTGCTCTGGGCGAGCCAGAGCAGGTGGTCGCGGGCGGTGCGGCCGGGGTGGACGGCCTTGGCCTCCAGGAGGGCGCCGATCTTCTTGAGCGGTTCGCTGAGCTGCCCGTAGCGTCTGCCGTCGATGGTGACCCTGCCACCGGTCGGTCGGTCCAGGTCGAGGATCATGCGCATGGTGGTGGACTTCCCCGCGCCGTTGGGGCCGAGGAAGCCGGTGACCACCCCCGGGGGAACGGTGAAGCTGAGCCGGTCCACCGCGAGCGTCTTGCCATAACGTTTTGTCAGGTCGTGCAACTCGATCATTGGCGCTCCCTTACTCGCTGTCAGGCTAGGACAAAGCAGATAGGGCGGCCCGCTGAGTGGGCCTGCCGGGCCCGCCCGAATACGGTGGGCGCATGAGCGAGCGAATCATCGAGAGGTGCGCGTTGGGTCATGCCCCTGCCGAGCGAAGCGAGGTGAGCGCATGAGTCGGCTCCCCTCCACAGTGTCCGTCCGCGAGAGCGGTAGCGGAACACCCCTCGTGCTCCTGCACGCCTTTCCGTTGAACGCCTCGATGTGGTCCGCCCAGCTGGACGCGCTGCCCGGGCCGACCGGGGACGAGGCCCGGGTGCTCGCCCCCGACCAGCGGGGTTTCGGGGGCACCGAGCTGGGTGCGGACGAGCCCTCGCTGGACCTGGTCGCCGACGACCTGGCGCTGCTCCTGGACGCGGCCGGGATCGACCGCGCGGTGGTCGGCGGGCTCTCGATGGGCGGCTACGTGGCACTCGCCTTCGCCCGCCGCCACCCGGACCGGCTGGCCGGGCTGCTGCTGTCCAACACCCGGGCCACCGCCGACACCGACGCCGCCCGGGCCAACCGGGAGCGGATCGCCGCCGCCGTCACCGCCCGGGACAGCGTCCAGCTGCTGCTGGACGAACGGGTGGCCGCCGGACAGCTCGGGCCCGACTCCCAGCACCTGGTGGAGCGGGTGCAGGCGATGGTGGCCGCCGCCCCGCCCGCCGCCGTCGCGTGGGCCCAGCGGGCCATGGCGGCCCGTCCGGACTCGCTGGACGTACTGGCCGGGCTCCGGGTGCCGCTCGCGGTGGTCGCGGGCGCCCTGGACGCCCTGGCGCCACTGGAGGAGGCCGAACGGATGGTCCAGGCCGGTCCGGACGCCGAGCTGACCGTCGTCCCCGGCGTGGGCCACCTCAGCGCCCTGGAGTCCCCGGGGGCGTTCGACGCCGCCGTCCGCCGGCTGCTCGCCCGGGTGGCCGCCGGATGAGCCCGGACGCGGCCGGCTGGGACTTCTCGGCCCTGGAGGTGACCGGCCGGATGCCGGTGACGAACCGCGGCGAGGGGCTGGTGGAGCTGACCCTGGAGCCGCTCGGCGAGGACTACTGGCTGCGCCCCGGGGAGACCTTCATCGTCACCTCGTACGGCGACCACGGGTCCGGACACCCGTTCGAGGTGCAGTACTGGCCCGACTCCGTGTCGGTCTGGTGCACCTCCTGGTTCGGCACCGTCTCGGACGACGAGGGCAACCAGCTCAGCAGCGGGCACCAGCGGCCCGACGGCGCCTACCCCCGCTGAGGCTCGTGCCGGAAAAGGGCCCCGAGATGGTGACGGGGAGACAGCCGACAGGCCCTCACCCGGGAGGGTGAGGGCCTGTCGCAAGGACCGCGCCGGCGGCCCGGGTCAGCGCGACTGCTGGGCGGGCACGCCCATGGTGTCGTCGTTCGGCAGCGAGGCGGCGGCCACGGCCGCGCCGGTCAGCGTCGCCAGCATCTCGCGGACGTTGGTCAGCTGGGCGTTGATGCTGTCGCGGCGGTTGGTCAGCGCCGCCAGCTCCCGCTCGGACTCGCTGCGGATGCGGTCCGCCTTGGCGTTGGCGTCCGCCACGATGTCCTCGGACTGGCGCTGGGCCGTCTCGACGGTCTGGCGGGCCCGGCGCTCGGCGTCGGTGCGCAGCTTCTCGGCCTCCAGGCGCAGCTGCTCGGCCCGGTGCTCGATCTCGGCGAGGCGCTTCTCGGCCTTGGCCTGACGGGCGGCCAGATCGCGCTCCGACTGCTCCCGGCGCTTGGCCAGGTTGGTCTCGAACTCCAGCGCGGCCTGGGCGGCCTTGGTGCGGGTCTCCTCGAAGAGGGCGTCCGCCTCCTCACGCTTGTTCTGGGCGTCCTTGTTGGCCTCGGCGCGCAGCTGGGCGGAGTCGCTCTTCGCCTTGTCGACGATCCGCAGACCCTCGTCCTCCGCCTTGGCCTTGCGGTCCTTGGCGTAGTTCTCGGCCTCGGTGCGGACCTGCTGGGCGGCGGCCTCGGCCAGCTCGCGGTGCTGCTCGGCGGCGCGGTGCGCCTCGTCGCGCAGGTCCTTGGCCTCCTCCTCGGCCAGTCGCAGGATCTTCTCGACCCGGGCACCGAGACCGGCGTACGAGGGCTCCTGCTCGGCGACCGCCGCCTGGGCGGTCTGCGTCTCCAGGTGGAGCTCCTCGATGCGCTTCTCCAGCGCGCTGATCCGGGTCAAGGCACTGTCACGGTCGGCCACCAGCTTGGTGATCCGCTCGTCGACCTGGGCGCGCTCGTACCCACGGCGCACCAGGTCGAAGCCGTGAGGGGAGTGACTGTCGCTCATGGGACTCTGGGCTTCCTGTCGTCAAACCGCTGAGGTGGTTGAGGGAATCCTGACACGGTACCGGAGTGTCGGCGGCGAAATGCCGTTCTCTCACGGACAATGACCGCCAATGTCCGCTCAATCGGGTGGTGCGTTCTTGGAGCGATTGCCACCCGACCGGGGGGAGCCAACTCCGGCACCGGCCTTGGCGCCCCCGTCCTTCTTGGTGTTGCTTCCCCCGTTGGTCTGGGCGACCGGTGACGGTGCCTCGAACGCCTCCAGCGCCGACAGCACGTCCTGGACCCTGGAGATCTCGGTGTTGATGTCCTTGCGGCGGCGCACCAGCTCGTCCAGCTCCCGCCGACCCTCGTCGGTGACCCGCTCGGCCTCCGCCTTCGCCTCGGCGATCAGCCGCTCGGCCTCCGCCTTCGCCAGCTCGATCTGCTCGTCCGCGGTGCGGTCGGCCTCGTGCAGCCGCTTCTCCGCCTCGGCGGCCGCCTTGTCGAGCCGCTCCTCGGCCTCCGCCTCGGCCGACGCCAGCTTGGCCTCGGCCTTCTCGATCAGCGTCTCGGCGCGGTCGGTGGAGTTGGCGAGCTTGGTCTCCGCCTCCTTCAGCAGGCCCTCCGCCTTGCGGACGGCGGACAGCCGGACCTTGCTGGCCTCCGCGGAGGCCTCCGAGGTGAGCTCGGCGGCCCGCTCCTCGGCGGCGGCGACCAGGGCGGCGGCCCGCTCCTCGGCCTCGGCGACGGTGGCCACCGCCTGCTCCTCGGCCTCCGTCAGCTGCTCCTGAGCGGCCGTCACCAGCGCGTCCACCCGCTCGCCGGCCGACTTCATCGCCGCCGCGTTCTCCTTGCGGGCCCGCTCGTGCAGCGCCTCCACCTCGGCGTCGGTGCGCTCGCGCAGCTCCTCGGCGCGCTCGCGGATCGCGGTGGCGTCCCGGCGGGCCTCGGCGAGCAGGGCGTCCGCGTCGGAGCGGCCCTTCTCGACCTCGGCCTGACCGGCGGCCTCGCCGGCCGCGACCAGCCGGTCGGCCTCCTTGCGGGCGGCGGCGACCATCGCGTCCGCCTGCTCCTCGGCGGCGGCGGTGGTGGCCAGCGCGGTGGTCTGGGCGTCCTCGCCGAGCGACTCGGCGTCCGCGAAGGCCTTCTCCAGGACGGACTTGGCCTGGTCCCGGGTGGCCTTGTCGAACTGCTCGGCGGCCTCCCGGGTCTCCGCGTCGTAGGCGTCGGCGCGGGTGCGGGTGGCGGCGTCGTACTCCTCGGCCAGGGTGCGGGTGGCGAGGGCGTACTCCTCGGCCTCGGCGCGCAGCCCGGCGGCCAGCTCCTCGGCCTCGGCGACGGTCCGGGCGCCCTGGGCCTCGGCCTCGGCCACCGTACGGGCGGCCTGGGCCTCGGCGTCGGCTCGCAGCTGCTCGGCCGCCTCCCGGGCGGCGCGCAGCTCCGCCTCGGCGTCGGCGCGCAGCTGCTCGTCGTAGGCCTGGGCCTCGGCGCGCTGACGGCCGAGCTCGGCCTCGGCGGCCTCGCGCTCGGCGGTGAGCTCCAGCTCGGTCTGCTCGCGCAGGGCGGTGGTCTCGGCCTCGGTCCGGGCGCGCAGGTCGGCGCTGTACCGGTCGGCGGCCTCGCGCTGCTCGGCGCTGTACCGCTCGGCCGCCTCGCGCTGCTCGGCGGTCTCCCGGTCGGCCAGGTCGCGCACCTCGGCGGAGTACCGCTCGGCGGCCTCGCGCTGCTCGGTCGTCTCGCGCTCGGCGAGGGCGCGGGTCTCCGCAGCGGCCTGCTCCGCCCGGTCGCGGGTGTCCGCGGCCTCCTGCTCGGCGGTGGCGCGCAGCGCGGCGATCTGCTCGGCGGCGGCCTCGTGCAGGCCGGCCACCGACTGGCGGACCTCGGCGGCCTCCTCCTCGGCGGCGGCGACCAGCTCGGCGCCCTCGGCCCTGGCGGCGGCGACCACGTCCTCGCCGTCGGCCCGCGCCTGCTCCAGGACGGCGGTGGCTTCGGCGCGGATGTCGTCGGCGGTGGCGCGGGCCTCGGACAGCTCCCGGCCGGCCTCGGCCCGTACGGTCTCGGCCTGCTCGTTGGCCAGCGCCAGCTCGGCGGCGGCCTTCTCGCGGGTCGCCTTGGCGTCCTGGGCGGCCTCCGCCCGGCGCTGCTCGGCGGCGGCTGCGGCCTGCTCCAGCAGTTCGTCGGCCTCGGCGCGGCGGTCGACGGCGTACTGCTCGACCTCGGCCCGCAGCTCGACGGCGTGCTGTTCGGCGTCGGTGCGGACGCGGTCGGCGTAGGCCTCGGCGTGCTCGCGCTGCTGGGTGGTCTCCTGCTGGGCGAGGGCGCGCAGTTCGGCGGCGGCCTGCTCGGCCTGGGCGCGCTGCTCGGCCGCGTACCGGTCGGCGTCCTCGCGCTGCTCGGTGGTCTCCCGGTCGGCGCTCTCGCGCTGCTCGGCGGCGTACCGGTCGGCGGCGGCGCGGACCTCGGCGGTCTCCCGGGCGGTGCGCTCGGTCAGCTCGGCGGCGGCCTGCTCGGCCTGCTCGCGGGCGGTCCGGGCGCCGGCCAGCTGCTCGGCGGTCTCCTCACGCTCGCGCTCCAGCCCGGCGGCGGCCTCCTCGCGCTCGCGCCGGCTCTCCTCGCGCAGCGCGTTCGCTGCGGCCTCGGCCTCGGCCCGGGTACGGGCAGCCTCGGTGTCGGCCTCGGTGCGCACCCGCTCGGCGTCGGCGACCGCGGCGTCCCGGACGGCCTTGGCCTCGGCCTGGGCGTCGGCGGTCAGGGCCTGCGCGGCGGCGCTCGCCTCGGACCGCACCCGCTGGTCGAACTCGACCGCTTCGCGCCGGAGTTCGGAGGTCTCGCGCTCGGCGGCGGTCCGGTTCTCGGCGGCCGCGGCCTTGGCGGCGGCCAGGGCGTCCTGGCCCTGCTGCTCGGCCGCGGCGGTGATCTTCTCGGCCTCGGCCCGGGCCCGGGCGAGGGTCTGCTCGGCCCGTCCCTGGGTCTCGGCGGCCTGCTCCTGGGCCTGCTCGCGCAGCCGCTCGATCTCCCCGGCCGCGCCCGCGCGCAGCTCGTCGGCGTCGGCCTTGGCCTTGGTGAGCAGCTCCTCGGCGTTCTTCGCCGACTCCTCGATCTGCAGGACGGCCTGGCGGCGGGCCTCGCTGCGGGACCGGTCGGCCTCGGCGGCGGCCTGGGCGCGCAGCTCCTCGGCCTCGGCCCGCAGCCGGGCCGCCTCGTCCTGCATCTGCTCGATCCGCTCGCGGATCGCGGCGGCGTCGTCCAGCGCGGCGTTCTGGGCCTGCTCGACGGCGGCCTGGGCCTGCTCGCGCAGCCGCTGGGCCTCGGCCCGGGCCTCGGCGCGGATCCGCTCCGCCTCGGTGGCGGCCTCGGCGCGCGCCGTCTCGGCGTCCTGGTTGGCCCGGCCGAGCACCTCCTCGGCGGTCTTGGCGGCCTTGGCGAGGTGGACGGTGGCGTCCTTGGCGCCAGCCGCCCGGCCCTCCTCCTCGGCCTCGCCGCGCAGCCGCTGGGCGTCGGCCGCGGCCTGCGCCCGCAGTTCGGCCACGTCCCGCTCGGCCCGGGCGCGCAGCTCGGCGATCGCGGCCTCGGCCTCGGCCTTCAGCTGGGCGGCGACCGACTCGGCGGTGGCCCGCAGCCGCTCGCTCTCCTCGGCGGCGGCGGCCTTGGCGGCGTCCGCCTCGGCCTGCCTGGTGGCCGCCTCGGCGCGGACCGCCTCGGCCTCGGCGCGGATCGCCTCGGACTCCTTGGTGGCCTGGGCGACCAGTCGGGCGATCTCGGCGCGGGCGGTCTGCGACCGCTGCTCGGTGGCGGCCTCGCCGTCGGCGACCTTG
This sequence comes from Kitasatospora aureofaciens, assembly GCF_001188955.3. Taxonomy (GTDB): domain Bacteria; phylum Actinomycetota; class Actinomycetes; order Streptomycetales; family Streptomycetaceae; genus Kitasatospora; species Kitasatospora aureofaciens. Next base: position 37,945 of record NZ_JPRF03000022.1, read on the forward strand.
CGCTCGGCGGCGGCCTCGGCGTCGGCCTGGAGCTGCTCGGCGGCCTGCTCGGCCTGGGCGCGCAGCTCGGCGGCCTCCCGGCGGGTGCGCTCGGCCTCGGCGATCGCCTCGGCGCGCAGCCGCTCTATCTCGGTCTTCGCGGCATCGAGCTGCTGCTCGGCACGGGCCTGCTCGGCGGCGGCCTGCTCCTTGAGCCGGCCGATCTCGGCCTGTGCGAGGGCCAGCTGCTGCTCGGCGGCGGCGTGGGCGGCAGCCAGCTCCTGCTGGGCCTGGCCGCGGGCGGCGTCCACGTCGGCGGCGGCCTGGGCACCGGCCTGCTGGGCGTGCTCGGAGGCGGCGCGTAGCAGGCGCTCGGCGTCGCTCTGGGCCTTCTGCAGGGCGGCCTCGGCGGCGGCCTGGGCCTCGCCGCGGGCGGCGTCGACGTCGGCGGCGGTCTGGGCGCGGGCGTGGTCGGAGAGGGCGGCGGCCTCGGCACGGGCCGCGGCGACCATCCGCTCGGCCTCGGCGCGGGCGTCCTGCAGCAGGCGCTGGGCCTCCTGCTCGGAGCCGGTCCGGGTCTGCTCGGCCCAGCCGTTGACGTGCTGCTCGGCGGAGCGGCGCAGCTCGGTGAGCTCCTCCTCCAGCTGGCGGCGGCGCGCGGCGAGCTCGGCCTCCAGCCGGGCGGTGCGCTCGGCGGCCTCGGCCATGATCCGCTGGGTGGCGGCCTGGGAGTCGCGCAGCTGGCGCTCGGCGTCCGCGCGCATCTGCTGGGCCTGCATCTCGGCGGTGCGGAGCATCTGCTCGGCCTGGCCGGAGACGGCGTCGAAGGCGCGCGGCTGGGCAAGCATGCGCCGGGACTCGTGCAGCTTGGCCCGGAGCACCTCCACCTGGTAGGCGAGGTCCTCGGCATGCTCGACTGCTTTGTCCCGCTCCTTCCGAGTCCGACCCATCTCGGCCTCGAACTGGGAGAGGTGATCGTCAACCTCGTAGCGGTCGTTGCCCCGCACTCCGCGGTCCCATCCATCTCCTGGTCGCGTCCTCGACCCGGCCGGTCCGGGGCGCCCCTGTCCGGGGTGCCGGTCCGACTGGTCCTTGCATCCGCGGCCACCGGACGACCCCGTGCCAAGCCGGGGGCGTCCGCCGCGGTCGTCGGAGCCCTGGCCGTGGGAGCGCGGGGGTACCGCGTTCCCCCGTCCGGGTGGACTCCTGGGCGAACTCTTGCCTGTGGAGAATGGTGACAGATCCGTCTTGCGACTGCTCAGCCGTGCCCGCGTACTGGACTCCCCTGCGACGGGCCGACCACCGGAGGGCGGACAGGCCTGTCATCGGCCGTGCCCGTCGACTCCGTCCCCCGGATTCGTCGCGCACCTGGGCATTGTAGTGGGAGCGCACTGCGGGGGAATGGCCGCGTGGGGGTTTTCCGGCTCCCGGACCAGGTTACTGACGGGTCGCTAGAGCCGGACCGCGGCTACCGGGGGTTCCGGTGGCTTCAGTGCCCTCCGTGTGCTCCGTGCCCCTCGTGCCCGGCGGGCTGGGCGGACGTGACCAGCTCGGTCAGCACCCCGCCGCAGTCCTTGGGGTGCAGGAAGGTGATCCGCGAGCCCATCGAGCCGATCCGCGGCTCGTCGTAGAGGACCCGGACGCCCTTGCCGCGGATGGCCTCGGAGTCGCCGTCCACGTCGGCGGTGCCGAAGGCGATGTGGTGCACGCCCTCGCCGTTCTTCTCCAGCCACTTGGCGACGGTGGAGTCCGGCCGGGTCGGCTCCAGCAGCTGGAGGTACGAGGCGCCGCCGTCGTCGGTCCCGTTGATCCGGAGCATCGCCTCGCGGACGCCCTGCTCCTCGTTGACCTCGCTGTGGAACACCTCGAAGCCGTAGGTGGCGCGGTAGAACTCGACCGTCTTGTCGAGGTCTCGGCAGGCGATGCCGATGTGGTCGATACGGGTCAGCACGGCGGACCTCCAGGGCAGGTACGGAAAGTGGCACCCAGTGCAGCGTACGGGCCTCGGCCCGCGCCAGTGCCGGACGTGCGAGCCTGCTCACACGCTGACCGGGCGCGGACGGCACGCGGTCGCCCGCGGACTTTCACCCGAACGTTCACCCGGACCGCGTTGACACGGTGTTGACTGGAGGGTGCCAGTGCGCTCGATCACACCGTCGCTCCGGTGACGGGCGGAAAACGGGTCAGTACCCTGAGCGCATCCTCACCTGGCCACGACGTGCGAAGGGGCCCGTCCCATGACCAACAACACCTCTGTGATCGTTGCCGGTGCGCGGACCCCGATGGGTCGCCTGCTCGGCTCCCTCAAGGGCTTCTCCGGTGCCGACCTCGGCGGCTTCGCGATCAAGGGCGCACTGGAGCGGGCCGGGATCACCGGGGATCAGGTCCAGTACGTGATCATGGGCCAGGTGCTGCAGGCCGGCGCCGGCCAGATCCCGGCCCGTCAGGCCGCCGTCAAGGCCGGCATCCCGATGAACGTCCCGGCGCTGACCGTCAACAAGGTCTGCCTCTCCGGCCTGGACGCCATCGCCCTCGCCGACCAGCTGATCCGGGCCGGCGAGTTCGACATCGTGGTGGCCGGCGGCCAGGAGTCGATGACTAACGCCCCGCACCTGCTGCCGAAGTCCCGCGAGGGCTACAAGTACGGCGCCGTCGAGGTGCTCGACGCCATGGCGTACGACGGTCTGACCGACGCCTACGAGAACATCCCGATGGGCGAGTCCACCGAGAAGCACAACACCCGCCTGGGCATCCCGCGCGAGGTGCAGGACGAGATCGCCGCCGCCTCCCACCAGCGGGCCGCCAAGGCGCAGGCGGACGGCGTCTTCGACGCCGAGATCGTCCCGGTCGCCATCCCGCAGCGCAAGGGCGAGCCGGTGCTGTTCAGCCAGGACGAGGGCATCCGCGCCGACACCACCGTCGAGGGTCTCGCCAAGCTGCGCCCGGCCTTCACCAAGGACGGCACGATCACCGCCGGCACCTCCTCGCAGATCTCCGACGGCGCCGCCGCCGTGGTCGTGATGAGCAAGGCCAAGGCCGAGGAGCTGGGCCTCACCTGGATCGCCGAGATCGGCGCGCACGGCAACGTGGCCGGCCCGGACAACTCGCTGCAGTCGCAGCCGTCCAACGCGATCAGGCACGCGCTGTCCAAGGAGGGCCTGGAGGTCTCCGACCTCGACCTGATCGAGATCAACGAGGCCTTCGCGGCCGTCGCCCACCAGTCGATGAAGGACCTGGGCGTCTCCTCCAACATCGTCAACGTCAACGGCGGCGCGATCGCGCTCGGCCACCCGATCGGCATGTCCGGCGCCCGGGTGGTGCTCACCCTCGCGCTGGAGCTGCAGCGCCGCGGCGGCGGGGTCGGCGCGGCCGCCCTGTGCGGCGGCGGCGGCCAGGGCGACGCGCTGATCGTGCGCGTGCCGAAGGCCTGACCGACGCTCTGACCTCGGGGCTGCGGACCGCCACAAGTGGTCCGCAGCCCTTTGGGTCCGTGCCCCGGCGTCGCCCCGCAGATGCGAGTTCGGAGACGGACCCCGGGCCTTCCAGGCCCCTCGGCATCTGCGCAAGGAGACCCTGATGATCGATGTCGCCACGCTGGTCGAGCAGGCCCGGGAGGGCCGGCCGCGGGCGGTCGCCCGCCTGATCACGCTGGTCGAGAACGCCGCTCCGCAGCTGCGGGAGGCGATGGCCGCGCTCGCCCCGTACACCGGGCAGGCCTACACCGTGGGCCTGACCGGCTCGCCCGGGGTCGGCAAGTCCACCTCCACCTCGGCGCTGGTCTCCGCCTACCGGCGGCTGGGCAAGCGGGTCGGAGTGCTCGCCGTCGACCCGTCCTCGCCGTTCTCCGGCGGGGCGCTGCTGGGCGACCGGGTCCGGATGCAGGACCACGCGACCGACCCCGAGGTGTTCATCCGCTCGATGGCCACCCGCGGGCACCTCGGCGGGCTGTCCTGGGCGGCCCCGCAGGCGCTGCGGGTGCTGGACGCGGCCGGGTGCGAGGTGATCCTGGTGGAGACCGTGGGCGTGGGCCAGTCCGAGGTCGAGGTCGCCGCCCAGGCCGACACCGCCGTGGTGCTGCTGGCCCCCGGGATGGGCGACGGCATCCAGGCCGCCAAGGCCGGCATCCTGGAGATCGGCGACGTCTTCGTGGTGAACAAGGCCGACCGGGACGGCGCCGACGCCACCGCCCGGGAGCTCAACCACATGCTGGGCCTCGGCGAGGCGCGCGAGGCGGGGGACTGGCGCCCGCCGATCGTCAAGACCGTCGCGGCGCGCGGCGAGGGAGTGGACGAGGTGGTCGAGGCGCTGGAGAAGCACCGCGCCTGGCTGGAGGAGCACGGCGAACTGGCGGCGCGCCGCCGCCGCCGGGCCGCCCAGGAGATCGAGGCCATCGCCCTGGCCGAGCTGCGGGCCCGGATCGGCGACCTCTCCGGCGACCGCCTGCTGGCCGGTCTCGCCGAACGGGTGGCCACCGGCACCCTCGACGCCTACGGCGCCGCCGACGAACTCGTCGCCGGCCTGACCACCGGCTGAGCCCGGCGCGGGAAGTCGGCCGGGCCGACTTCCCGCGCCGGGGGCCCGCAGGAACTACGAGCGGCCTCGGAGGCCGCGCAGGTGCTCGGCGACGGGAGCCAGGGCCTCGTAGATGGCGTCGAGCTGTTCCGGGGTGAAGCGGTCGATGAAGTGGGCCCGGACGCTGCGGACGTGGTCGGGGGCGACCCGCTGCATGGTCTCCCAGCCCTGTTCGGTGAGGTGGGCGTAGAGGCCGCGGCGGTCGCCGGGGCACTCCTGGCGCAGCACCAGGCCGGCGTTCTCCATGCGGGTGATCTGGTGGGAGAGCCGGCTCTTCGACTGCAGGGTGGCGGTCGCGAGGTCGGTCATCCGCATGCGGTGGTCGGGCGCCTCGGAGAGCACGACCAGGATCTCGTAGTCGTTGATCGCCAGGTTGTGGGGCTGGAGCTCGCGGCTGAGCTGGTAGTCCAGCAGCTTGGCGACCTCCAGATGGGCGCGCCACATCCGCTGCTCCCTGGCGGTCAGCCAGGGAGTCTCCTCCTCGGGCCGCGGCTCAGGGTTGTCCGCAGTGTCGATCGTGTGCGTATCCATGGGATCCAGCATAGCCGATTTAGTTCAATCTTGTACAAGTTTACAGGCCGAAACGCCGCCCGAGTTCGCCAAGGTTACCCAGGCCCGGCTGGTTGGGGTGGTTGCCGCCGTGGCCCGGCTGGGGCGGCACCCCGCCTCCCGGGACGCCTGCCTCGGCGTCCACCCGGCCCACCGGACGCTCGGCCATCAGCTGCTCGCTGGACTGCACCAGCACCTGCCCGGCGCCAATGAACTCGAACTGGTGCTCCTCGCCCGAGGCGCCGCCGATGCCGGTCAGTCGCCGCAGGCCACCGACCACCCCGTGCAGGTAGTCGTGGTCGTAGTGGTGGCACGGCGCCGGGCAGTCCGCCCAGCCGACCAGGGCCTGCGGGTCCACCCGGATCGGCGGCTCCACGAAGTGCACCGGCCCGTTGGAGGCGGCGACGAAGCGGCCGGTGCCGATCAGCGTCAGGAAGCCCGGGATGATCGACTGCTTGAGCCGCAGCGTCGGGTCGAAGGCGAGCAGGTTGCCGGAGCGGACGGTCAGGTTGCCGTCGTCCAGGTCGTAGGAGTTGAGGTCGTAGGCGCGGTCGGCCAGCAGCAGCTTGCCGCTGCCCTGGGCGACCACCCAGTCCGCCGCGTGCAGCGGGGAGTTGAAGTGCTGCCCGAGCATCCGGTCGACCATCCCGGCGCCGACGCCGCGGAAGGTGATGTCGCCGTAGTAGGCGACCATCTTGCCCTTCTGCAGGAAGTAGGAGCCGTTCAGCTCGACGGCGAAGGCGTACGGGTTGACGTTGTCGTTGGCCGGCAGGGTGTACGCGTCGTGCACCACCGGTCCCTCGCCGCCGTGGGTGGTCGGCAGCGGGGCCTGCGGGCCTCCGAACTGCTCATGGGCGTAAGCCTGTTGGGGCTGTGGCTGGTAGCCGGGCGGCGGGGGAGGGGGCGGCGGGTAGTCCTGCGAACGCCCGTGGTTCGACGGCACCGGAGGCACCGTGAAGCCCGGCTGGGTGGGCTGGTCGTGCGGCGACTGGCCGTACGGGGACTGCCCGTACGACGGCTGGGGCGGCTGCGGCGGGTGGGACATCAGAGCTTCTCCTCGCTCGCCTGGACGTACACCGCGCCCTGCCCGGACAGTTCCAGCTGGAACGCCTCGCCCGAGCCGCGGCCGATCATCTCGCGCCAACCGATCGCCGTGGACAGCTTGTTGCGCACCTCGCCGCGGTGCGCCACGTACGCCTGCGGGTCGACGTGCACCGGCTGGCCGGGGGTGATCGGCAGTTCGAAGACGCCGCCGTGGGCCATCACCGCGACCGAGCCGTGGCCCTCCAGCCGGGTGGTGAACAGGCCCTGCCCGCTGACCTGGCCGCGGACCATGCCCATCACCCCGCCCTGCGAGCCGAGGAACACGGTGGACTGGCGCAGCGTGCCCTCGAAGGCGAGCAGCCGGTCCGCCTCGACGAACAGGGTGTCGCCGGTCAGGTCGATCACGTGGACGTGGTGGCCGCCGTGGCCGAACATCACCCGCCCCTGGCCCTCGACGGTCATCAGCGGGGTGTCCTCGTTGGCGACCCGGCGGCCGATCATCGACATCACGCCGCCCTGGCCGCCGGTGATGTTCGGGGTGAACCGGACGTCGCCGGTGTACCCGAGCATCGCCCCGCGCTGGCTGAACAGCCGCTGGCCGGGCACCACCTGGGCCTCGACCATCTTCCCGTTGATCCGGGTGAAGCCCATCAGACGTCACCCCCGAGGGTGACCTTCTCCGAGGGCTGGACGTACACCAGGCCCTCGCCGGTGAACTCCACCTGCACGGCCTCGCCGCCGCCCTCGCCGATCACCGTGGTCCAGCCCGCGCCCGACTTCAGGCTGCGGTGCAGGCTGCCGGTGTGCGCGACGTAGGCGCCCGGGTCGACCCGCAGCGGCATGTCCTTGCCGACCCTCAGGATGACGGCCGGGCCGTTGGAGGTGACGGCGGCCCAGCCGTGGCCCTCCACCTTGGTGGTGAAGAGGCCGTTGCCCGAGGAGACGCCGTTCAGCCCGGTGAAGCTGGTGCCGGTGTGCAGGCCGGCCTCGGTGCACAGCAGGTTGTCCGCCTCGACGTAGAGCGTCTCCCCGTCGAGGCGGACCAGGTTGATCTCGGTGGCCTTGTCGGCGAAGTAGCAGGTGCCCTGCCCCCTCACCTCCATGACGGTCATCCGTTCGCCGGTGAGCCTGCGGGTGACCACGCCTCGCAGGCCGTCCCCTCCGCCGGTCAGCTTCTTGAAGGTCATCTGGCCGGTGTAGGCGACCATCGAGCCGTGCCGGGCCTTGACGGCGTCGCCGCCCAACTCGACGGCGAGCACCCGCGATCCCTGGAGTCTGAACTGTGCCACGGCCGCAATCTAGCTTCCGCCGGGGCTGCGGGGCGAGGGGGCGGGGCCCAACCGGTACGGACCCGGGACAATCGTTCGGGTCAGGAGCGTGCGTGGGCGCCGTGGCCGTGGCCGGGCGCCGGGACGGCTCCGGCCGCCTGCTCGACCTCCAGCAGCGAGGCCGAGTGGCGCTCCGCCTCGAAGGCCACCACGCCGCCGCGCAGGCCGAACAGGCGCTTGGAGAGCATGATCCAGAGCACCGCCGCGATGTTCAGCAGCAGGGTGCAGATCTTCACCGCGCTGATGTGCTCGTGCAGCTCGTAGCCCTCCAGCGGGAGGAAGGCGGCGGTGGCGACCACGGTCAGGTACTCGGCCCAGCGCCGGCCCAGCCAGAGGCCGACCGCCTCGACGATCTCGATCAGCGCGTAGGCGATCATCGCGCCCGCGACGATCAGCAGGGTCTTCTTCTGGTAGCCGAAGGTCTTGCGGATCGTCTCGACGATCGGGGCGTGGTCGAGGTCCCAGTGGAAGTGGTCGGTGACCGGCTTGAAGACCGTGAGGTCCTCCTCGAAGACCCGCTGCACCGCCTCCTGACTGTTGGAGAACTTCCAGACGCCCCAGGCCATCAGGATGATGATCACGCCGCGCAGCACCCGCTCGACGGCCAGGAAGCGCAGGATGAAGAGGTCCCGCAGGGCCTTGCCGCGCGGCACCAGCGGGGCGTTCGCCGCCGGGCCGGAGCCGTGCGGGGCGCCGAGCGAGAAGTCGCCGCAGCGCAGGCAGCGCCAGGCGTCGCCGACCGCGGTGGCGGCGTGCAGTCGGGAGGCCAGCTCGGGCTCGGTCGGCGCGTAGGTGATGTGGCCGCGCTTGGCGCAGGTCCTGCGGTCCCAGTCGCGCTTGAACATGTGGTGACTACCCCCCGTGTGCGGTGCCGGCGGCGCCCGGTTCGGTGGGCGCGCGGGCAGCAGGATAGGGGGTGCGGGCGACGCCCCGCCGCACCCGGCGGGGTTCTGGCGCGCCGCTGTGACATCCGGCACGGTGCCCACCCCCGGCCCTGGGCTCGGACATGTGCTCGGTGATAATGGCGGGAAGGCTTGTGAGTCGCTTCACAAGCGTGCCGCGCCTCCGACCCCCGTATTGAGGTATCCAACGTGAACAGCAGCGCCGTCCACCGCCTGCGCCTCGTATCCGCCCCCGAGGGGATCTCCTTCATCCTGCTGCTGATCTGCTCGGTGCTGAAGCGGACCACGTCCTTCGACGCCGTGCCGGTGATGGGCATGGTCCACGGGATCCTGTTCATCCTGTACGTGATCTTCTGGATCCAGGCCTGGCAGGCGCAGAAGTGGGACGCCAAGCGCGGCGTGCTGCTGTTCGTGCTCTCGGTGCTGCCGTTCGGCGGTTTCGTCGCCGAGCGGCAGCTCGGTCGCGAGGAGCGCGGGGAGCTGCGGCCCGCGACCGCCTGACCCGCTCGCGTGGACGGTCGACAGGCTGCCACGGCCTCCTCTCCCAAAGGGCCGCGGCAGCCTGCCGCCGTTTTCTCACCGGGAGTGGATTCGGGGTTTCGCCAGAAGCATGACAACCGTCTCCGCGGAAGAACAGGCCCCCTGAGGGGATTGGCCGGGAGTCGTCGGCCCGGACACGGCCGGACGCCCGGGACCTGCCCTCCAACGAGGCCCCGGGCGTCCTGCTCACCGCGCGCCGTACGTCACTTGACGTTGACGGCGCTCCAGGTCGCGGCGACGGCCGCGTACTCGGCGCTGGTGGCGCCGTACAGGTCCGCCGCGGCCTTCAGGGTGCCGGTGCGGGCCGCCGCGTAGTTGGTGGTGGAGGTGAAGTAGGTGGTCAGCGCGCGGTACCAGATCTTGGCCGCCTTGTCCCGGCCTATGCCGGCGAGGGTGGAGCCGTTGTACGTCGGGCTGTTGTAGCTGACGCCGTTGATGGTCTTGGCGCCGCTGCCCTCGGCGAGCAGGTAGAAGAAGTGGTTGGCCACGCCCGAGGAGTAGTGGACGTCCAGGCCGCCGACCGAGGAGGACCAGTAGTCGGCCGAGCGGCCGTCCTTGGACGGCTGGTCCATGTAGCGCAGCGGCTTGCCGTCACCGTTGATGTTGATCTGCTCGCCGATGAGGTAGTCCGGCTTGTCGGCGGCCAGGTTGGCGTACCACTCGACCATGGTGCCGAAGATGTCCGAGGTGGCCTCGTTCAGGCCGCCGGACTCGCCGGAGTAGTTGAGGCCCGCGGTGGCGGAGGTGACGCCGTGGCTCATCTCGTGGCCGGCCACGTCCAGCGCCGTGAGCGGGTGGGTGTTGCTGGCACCGTCGCCGTACGTCATGCAGAAGCAGCTGTCGCTCCAGAACGCGTTGACGTAGTTGGTGCCGTAGTGGACCCGGCTGACCGCGCCGACGCCGTCGTTCTTGATGCCGTTGCGGCCGAAGGTGTTCTTGTAGAAGTCCCAGGTGGCGGCCGCGCCGTACTGGGCGTCCACGGCGGCGGACTCCTGGTTGGAGACCAGGCCGTTGCCGAAGACGTTGGTGGAGTTGGCGAACAGGGTGCCGCTGCCGGAGGTCTTGTTCTTCAGGTTGTAGGTGGCCTGGCCGCCGCGGCCGGCGTCCTTCAGCTGGTACGAGGTGCCGCTCTGGGTGGTGGTCAGCGGGACGGTGCCGACGAAGACGCCCTTGCCGCTGCCGGAGGCGGTCTGCACCTGCTCGTGGGTGGAGAGCACCTGGCCGGTGGCCGCGTCGGTGACCAGCAGCTGGCTGCTCGGGGTGCCGTCGGCGCGCAGACCCTCGACGGTGGTCCGGTACGCCAGTCGAGGATTGCCGTCGGCCGCCCAGACCACCAGGGCGGCGGTGCCGGTCTGCCGGACCTCGGTCAGCGGCGCCTCGTCCTCGTCGGCGGCGATGCCGACGGTGGACTGCACGGCGCCGGTCGCCTGGGCGGCGGCCTGGTCCGCGGCGATCTCGGGAGTGAGGCTGGGCAGCGCGAGCTTGGCGCCGACGGCCTTGTCCACCGCGGTGGTCGAGCCGTCCGCCTTCTGGTGCACCACCAGGTCGCCGCCCAGCACGGGGAGTCCGGCGAACGTGCGCTCGTAGCGGAGGTGGCGGGTGCCGTCGGCGTCCACCACGACGTCCTTGGCCACCAGTTGCTCCTGGCCGCCCAGGGACAGGGCGTGCGCCACCTTGGCGGCCTGGCCGTTCGCCTGGGCGATCAGGTCGGCGTGCTGCTGGGCGCCCCGGGCCTGCGGCGCGGGGTCGGCCTGGGCCGCGACGCCCTGGACGACACCGGTCAGCAGGGCGGTGGCGGAGAGTACGGCGACTGCGGCGAGCTTTCGCTTCACGGACGAGTCCTTCCGGGAAACCGCGTGTGGGCGCGGTCGCACCGCGTCCCGGGGGCCGGGGTCGGCACCTGAGGGGCGGGACGGGCACTGACGTGCGAGGACCCCGAGCGGTCGTGCGGCTGCCACCGGTTGGGTGGGGGTGGTGGCTGTCGAACGGGGTTGGCGGAAAGCATGACAATCGAGCAAATCAAATGACAGGTCTTCCTCATGAATTGGCCAAGTCCCGCCAAGACGAAGCATTGTGAACGGGAGGACAAAGCGGATCATTTACCCGGACTTTCAGCGGGTTCCGGACCGAACCGAGGCCTGGTAGCGGGGCGTTCGCTCATCGGACGGTCAACCCCGGTACGTGCGAAGCGCGTTGCCGTCCGTTCACACCGACGCAATGTCCAGGTATGGACCTGGCCGTCCGATTGGCGGGATCCCGCCACCGTGTCGTGCTTGTCCACCATCAGGACAGCTGGTAGCGCACGTCCCGTCCGCCGGTACGGTTGAGGACGTGGCCAAGCCCCTCGCACTCGACTTCGACCCGATCGCCCGCGCCGACGAGCTCTGGGCCCGTCGCTGGGGCACCGTGCCCTCGATGGCGGCGATCACCTCGATCATGCGCGCGCACCAGATCCTGCTGTCCCGGGTCGACGCGGTGCTCAAGCCGTACGGTCTGACCTTCGCCCGGTACGAGGCGCTGGTGCTGCTGACCTTCAGCCGGACCGGTGAGCTCTCGCTGTCCAAGATCGGCGAGCGGCTGATGGTCCACCCGACCAGCGTCACCAACACCGTCGACCGCCTGGAGCGGGCCGGCCTGGTCGCCCGCCGCCCCAACCCGCTGGACGGCCGCGGGGTGCTCGCCACGATCACCGGGCGCGGCCGCGAGGTGGTCGAGGAGGCCACCCGCGAGCTGATGGCGATGGAGTTCGGGCTGGAGGAGTACGGCCCCGACCAGTGCCGCCAGGTGTTCGAACTGCTCAAGCCGCTGCGGGTCGCCGCCGGGGACTTCGCCGAGCCGGGCGACGGGGTCGAGGACCAGGCCGTCGAGGGGGCTGCCGAGGGGGCTGCTCGGAAGCGGCCGTGAGGACGGCTACCCTCGTGGGAGCGGTGCGCGGATCCGGGCGTACCGGCCGAAACTGCCGAGCGAGGCGAGGAAGAGTATGAAGGCGACCCCCCTGCTGGGCTGGTACCGCGGCCTGGCCATTGCGACCGGTTGCGCACTGCTGGTGTTCTGCGGCTTCATGGTCGCGAAGTACGGCTTCGGTGCCGCCGAGGACCTGACCACCTACGTCGCGATGCTGCACGGCTACCTGTACATCGGGTACTTCGTGGTGACCTTCCTGCTCGGGCAGAAGCTGAAGTGGCCGCTCGGCCGGCTGGTGCTGACCCTGGCGGCGGGCTGCATCCCGTTCCTGTCCTTCGTCTTCGAGCGCAAGGTGGCCCGTGAGGCCGCCGAGCAGCTCCCGGCGGGCGGCGCCCGCCAGCCGGCCGGCGTCTGAGTCGAGAAGCTCCGCGAGGGCGCTCCGTTCCCCGATGGGGGCGGGGCGCCCTTCGCGTTCCCCGATCGTCACCGTTCCGCGGCGGGCCGCCGTCGACAACTACTAGGACGTCCGAGTAAATTGCCAGGACGTCCTAATAGCTGTGCCGCCCGGTGCCGTGGCGGCCGTACGGAGCGGAGTTCGGCCCATGGACGCCGAGGAGATCGAGCGCGGACGGCAGCGCTGGCAGCAGCGGTACGACAAGGCCCGCAAGCGGGACGCGGACTTCACCACCCTCTCCGGTGACGAGGTCGAGCCGGTCTACGGCCCCGCCCCCGGGCAGCCGGTCGAGGGCTTCGAGCGGATCGGCTGGCCGGGCGAGTACCCGTTCACCCGCGGCCTGCACCCCACCGGCTACCGCGGCCGCACCTGGACCATCCGCCAGTTCGCCGGCTTCGGCAACGCGCAGCAGACCAACGAGCGCTACCGGATGATCCTGGACGCGGGCGGCGGCGGCCTCTCGGTCGCCTTCGACATGCCCACCCTGATGGGCTACGACTCGGACGACCCCAAGTCGCTCGGTGAGGTCGGCCACTGCGGCGTGGCCATCGACTCGGCCGCCGACATGGAGGTGCTGTTCGACAGCATCCCGCTCGGCGACGTCACCACCTCGATGACGATCAGCGGCCCGGCCGTCCCGATCTTCTGCATGTACATCGTGGCGGCCGAGCGCCAGGGCGTGGACCCGGCGGTGCTCAACGGCACCCTGCAGACGGACATCTTCAAGGAGTACATCGCCCAGAAGGAGTGGCTCTTCGCCCCCGAGCCGCACCTGCGCCTGATCGGCGACCTGATGGAGCACTGCGCCCAGGGCATCCCGGCGTACAAGCCGCTGTCCGTCTCCGGCTACCACATCCGCGAGGCCGGGGCGACGGCCGCGCAGGAGCTGGCGTACACCCTCGCGGACGGCTTCGCCTACGTCGAGCTGGGCCTGTCCCGCGGCCTGGACGTGGACGTCTTCGCGCCCGGACTGTCCTTCTTCTTCGACGCCCACCTGGACTTCTTCGAGGAGATCGCCAAGTTCCGCGCCGCGCGCCGGATCTGGGCCCGCTGGATGCGCGACCGCTTCGGCGCGAAGACCGACAAGGCGCAGTGGCTGCGCTTCCACACCCAGACCGCCGGCGTCTCGCTCACCGCCCAGCAGCCGTACAACAACGTGGTGCGCACCGCCGTCGAGGCGCTCTCCGCGGTGCTCGGCGGCACCAACTCGCTGCACACCAACGCGCTGGACGAGACCCTGGCGCTGCCCTCCGAGCAGGCCGCCGAGATCGCGCTGCGCACCCAGCAGGTGCTGATGGAGGAGACCGGCGTCACCAACGTGGCCGACCCGCTGGGCGGCTCCTGGTACGTCGAGGCGCTGACCGACCGGATCGAGCAGCAGGCCGAGGCGATCTTCCAGCGGATCCTGGACAAGGGCCGTGAGGACCACGAGATCGGCCCGATCACCTCCGGCATCCTGCGCGGGATCGAGGAGGGCTGGTTCACCGGTGAGATCGCCGAGGCCGCCTTCCAGTACCAGCAGGCGGTGGAGAAGGGCGAGAAGCGCGTGGTCGGCGTCAACTGCCACCCGCGCAGCGTCACCCCCGACCTGGAGATCCTGCGGGTCAGCCACGAGGTCGAGCGCGAGCAGGTGCGGGTGCTGCGCGAGCGCAAGGCGGCCCGGGACGACGCGGCGGTGCGGGCCGGGCTGGACGCCATGCTGGCGGCGGCGCGCTCGGGCGAGTCGATGATCCCGCCGATGCTGGACGCGGTGCGCGCCGAGGCGACCCTGGGCGAGATCTGCAACGCGCTGCGGGAGGAGTGGGGGACGTACCGGGAGAACGCGGCGTTCTGACCGGCTGAGCTCTCCGACGAGGCCGCCCCGGACGGAAGTCCGTGCGGGGCGGCCTCGCCGTGCCCGGACGCCGTCAGCCGGTGGTGAGCGGTCCGAGCAGCAGGTCGGTGAAGCGGCGGATCCACTCGGGTGTGATCGGCTCGCCGCTGACCAGGACGCGGTGCTCGACCGTGCCGGCGATGGTGTCGAAGATGATGTCGACCTCCTCGCAGGCCGATCCGGTGTCGGTGTCCGCTTCGAGTTCGCCGCGCGCCTGGGCGGCCGCCCGGCCCTGTCGGACCAGGTGCTTCTGCGGGTCCACGATCGCCTCCCGGATCCGGCGGCGCAGCTGCGGGTCGCGGGTGCCCTCGGCGAACAGGGCGAGCAGCGCGGCCTGGGTCTCCGGCCGGGCCAGCAGGTCGGCGAACTGGCCGACCACGGCCTCGATGTCGGCCCGCAGGCTGCCGAGGTCGGGCATCACGAGGTCGTCGAAGAGACTGGCGACGGCGTCCACGACGAGCTCGTTCTTGGACGGCCAGCGGCGGTAGAGCGTGGTCTTGGCGACCCCGGCCCGGCTCGCGACGTGGCCCATGGTCAGTCCACCCCAGCCGAGCTCGGCGAGGGCCTCGCGGGTGGCGTCGAGGATCGCGCGGTCGGCGGCGGCGCTGCGGGGGCGGCCCTTGGCCCGGGACGCGGTCGTCCCCTCCTGGGCAGTGCTGTCCCGGACTGTGCTGCCCCGGACGGTGCTGCCCGGGACGGCGCTGTCCGGGCTCGCGGAGGGCTGGGGGGCCGGCACCGGGCCTCCTTGCGGTTTACTGGTAAGTAACTTGGGTGGGGCTGGTAACGGTAGCGACTGTTCGCCGGTTGGGGCAGCCGGGCGACCCGGGAAAGTGGGGCAGCTCACGTCCCCGAACCGGCAGTGGGGCTTGCGGCCGGGCCACCGGCTCCAGTTACGCTACGACCTGTAGCGAAAGCAGTGACAACCAGGCGCCGGACCGGTGGGACGGGAACGGCGCGGGCGCGGGTGGGGATCCGCGCCGAACGGTTCAGGCTACCGGGGGAGGGGCGCACCGCCCGGGAACCCGCACCACGCAGCCCGCGTGGAGCGACTTTCCGGAGGTTGGTGCCCGCGAGCAGCGCGGACGGGGGAGGATGGTGCCATGCAGCCACGGAATTCGCGTCTCAACAGCTCCGCCCTGCGCGGTGCGGTCGACCTCGCCGCAGTGAAGGCGGCCGGTGAGGCCGCCCAGAAGGCCGAGCAGGCCCGGGCCGAGCGGGCCCGCCAGGCGGCCGCCGCCGAAGCGGACGGAGTCGCCCCCCAGTCCGCCTACCAGCTCGTCATCGACGTCACCGAGGAGACCTTCGAGACCGAGGTCGTCCAGCGCTCCACCGAGGTGCCGGTCGTCATCGACTTCTGGGCCGAGTGGTGCGGGCCCTGCAAGCAGCTCAGCCCGATCCTGGAGGGCCTCGCCGAGGAGTACGCCGGCGCCTTCGTGCTCGCCAAGATCGACGTGGACGCCAACCAGCTGATCGCCCAGCAGTTCGGCATCCAGGGCATCCCGGCCGTGATGGCCGTGGTGGCCGGTCAGCTGGTGCCGCTGTTCCAGGGCGCGGAGAGCGCCGCCAACGTCCGCAAGGTGCTGGACCAGCTGATCCTGGTCGCCGAGCAGCGCTTCGGCATCTCCGGCGGTGCGGTCGCCCCGGCCGGCGAGGCCGCGGAGGCCGCGGGTCCGCAGCGGCCGGAGGACCCGGCGCTGGCCGCCGCGCACGACGCGCTGGACGCCGGCGACCTGGGCGGTGCCATCCAGGCCTACCGGAACGTGCTGGCCGACCAGCCGGGCAACACCGAGGCCAAGCTGGGCCTGGCGCAGGCCGAGCTGCTCAAGCGGGTCGAGGGCCTGGACCTCCAGGCCGTCCGGGCCGCGGCCGCCGCCGACCCGAAGGATGTGGGGACCCAGCTGCAGGCGGCCGACCTGGACCTGGTGGGCGGCCACGTCGAGGACGCCTTCGGGCGCCTGGTGGACACCGTCGGCCGGACCTTCGGCGAGGACCGGGACACCGCCCGGCTGCGTCTGCTGGAGCTGTTCGAGGTGATCGGCCCGGAGGATCCGCGGGTCGTCGCGGCCCGTACGGCGCTGGCCCGCGTGCTGTTCTGAGCCCGGGTTCCGCAGGCTCCGGGCCGGGCCTGGCACCGAGTGCCTGACACCTCGGGTGACCTGCGGTGTCGCCGGGTGATTTGGCGACAATCCGGTCAACCGGACAGAGGTTTACCAAATCTTGATTTCACCCGTGGGTGGTCACGTTCAGTGACCACCCACGGGTGTTTCGCTGCTGTTTCCGGCATATTTCGTCGCCACGATTCCTTCAAGTCGTCACGCAGGGTGCAAATCGCGCCAATTCCATGATCCACGCCACCTGCTGTTGCATTACCCGTCAGTAAGGCACCCCTTGTGCTTCGCCCGGGATTCAAGCACGATCGGCCACGCCCGGTCCCAGACTCCACACCCTCCGACAGCCGGTCGGCCACGCGGAGCGCGGGATCCCCACCGGGTGGATCCGTCGGCCCCGGTCGGCGGTAGGGAGGGCAGGGGGGTATCCGCGGTCCCACGGCGGTTCCTGTCCTCGACCGGCCGCGCGGCCCTGCGCGGTCGCTGGTTGTCGCTCGGGGGTGATCGCCGATGTCGTCGGTCCGACCCGTCGTCCCGCAGGGACGGCCGGTTCCGGGACGGGAGTGCCGCAGCACGCAGGCCGCTCCCGCGTCCGACGACGACCGAGGCGCTCTCCGCTACCGAGGACGTAGCTCTCTCCCATCCCAGGCCCCCACCGGCGCGGGACGCGCCGCCGGGGAGCCGGAGATGTACGTCCTAGAAGGAGGACTCGCATGTCCAAGACCTACGGCAAGACCCGCTGGAAGCGCTTCGCCCTGGTGATGGTGCCGAGCGTCGCGGCCACCGCCATGGTCGGCGTCTCGATCGCCAACAGCGCGCTCGCCGCCTCGTTCAGCATTTCCGGCCAGCAGTTCAAGGTGCGCACCTCGCACCTGGAGGGCGAGAACTTCGCCCAGTTCGGCACCGTCGACGTCGAGGCCAACGGCACGCCGCACCCGGTCGCCGTCTCGGCCTTCGACAAGGCCGACATCACCAACCTCTGCCAGTCGGTGGTGACCGACCTGTCCGCGTTCGGCCTGGGCAAGATCACCCTCCAGCTGAACGCGGGTGGTCCGGGGAGCAAGCCGGTCCACGCCGAGAAGCTGCTGATCGACCTGGAGGAGCTGAAGGCCGACGCGACCTTCGAGAACATGAACATCGGTCAGGACGCCTCCACCCTCTCGGGCTCCGCGACCCAGGGCTGGACCCCCCACCCGGGCGTCACCAAGGCGGGCGGCGGCTCCGGTCTGCCGACCGGCCCCACGGGCTTCGCCCAGTCCGCCAAGACCGCCACGCTGGACAATGTCCAGCAGACCGCGCGCGCGACCTCGGCCGGCACCTTCGTGCTCAGCGGCCTGAACCTGTCGCTGAAGCACGGCGACGGCGCGGGCAACGAGTGCTTCTGAGCCCGAACTGACGGTGCGCCCGCGGGCGCACCCCGGTGACGGGTCTTCACGGGCCGGGGGCGGCGGGTGACCGCCGTTTCCGGCCCACCCCCCTTTGTTCTTCCCTCGTAGCGACGTCGAGGAGCCGTACCATGTCCAGCGCAACGGTCGAGACCCGGCCCCGCCAGCAGAACCCGGTGGGGTGGCTGTGGCGGCGCTTCCGTGAGTTCCGCCGCACCAGGCCCTTCTGGGGCGGCCTGCTGGCCATGATCGCCGGCGCACCGATCCTCTACTTCCCGTACGCCCACCTCAGCCTCGGCGGGCTGACCATCGCGATGTCCACCACGGCCGGCGCCGGGTCGCTGATCATCGGGGTGCTGATGATCATCCTCGGTCTGACCGCCTGGTTCCAGCCGGCCGTGCGCTTCTTCGCCGGTGTCGCAACCATCCTGCTGACGCTGGTCTCGATCCCGGTCTCCAACCTCGCGGGCTTCGGCCTGGCGCTGCTGCCGGGCCTGATCGGCGGTGGCCTGATGGTCTCCTGGGCACCGCTGCCGGAACCGGCCACCGAGCCCGCCAAGGGGCGGCGCGCGCGCCGGGCCAAGCAGGTGGACAACCCCATCGCGCAGCGCGTCGCCGCTGAGCCGGCCGCCACCGAGCCCGCCAAGGCCGAGGCCGTGGAGGCGCCCACCGCCAAGCTGCCCGCCCAGGGTGCGCCCAAGGAGCCGGCTGCCGAGCCTGCCGTCCCGCAGCAGCCCACCGCGGGGGAGCAGGAGGAGGCGCGGTGACCGGGCCGGCCGAGCAAGCAGAGAGCACGGCCGTCCCCGCGCAGCGCTCCGGCCGGCACGCGGCGCCGCGCACGCCGGTGCGGGTCAGACTGAGAGGCCGCGCCCTGGCGATGGCCGCGGTACCGACCGCGCTGCTGATGGCCGCGGCCTACACGCCCAACCCGGCGGTGGCCGAGTCTGCGGCGGGCAAGCCCTGCGGCAACGCGCCCGTCACCGTTCCGGACGTGGCGCCGATCGAGACGCCCGTCCCCAAGAGCGAGCTGCCCGAGCCGCCGCCCGCGCCGTCCGGTACGGCCGGTACGTCCGGTGCGGCCTCGACGGGGGCGCCCTCGGCCGGTCCCGGCTCGGTGCCGACCACCACGCCGACCCAGGCGCCGACCAAGGCCCCGACCACCGCGCCGGTGAAGCCGTCGGCCACCGGCACGGCCACCACCCCGCCCGCGGTCCGCTCCGCCGCCACCGGCGGCTCGGGCGCGGTGAGCGCGGTGTACCAGGGCACCGCCGACGGCACGGCCACCGCGAGCCGGGCCGGGCTGATCGACGACCTCGTCGGCGGCATCAACCACCTGCTGAACCCGGGCGGTTCGGCCAGTCCGACGCCGACCGCGACACCCAGTGCCACCCCCCAGGCCCCGGCCGCCCCGGCCCCGCGGGTCGGCACCCCGGCGCAGCCCTCCCAATCGCAGCCCCAGGCCCCGTCCACCGGCGCTCAGTCCTCGGCGGGCCAGTCCTCGGGGACCCAGTCGTCGGGGGCCCAGCCCTCGGCCGGGCAGCCCTCGCCGGGCGCCACCCCCTCCGGCGGGAAGTCCAGCACCAAGGCGGCCCCGTCCGCGACCCCGTCGTCCGATGTCCCGGCGACCCCGGCGGCCACCGCGACCCCGTCCGCCTCGCCGACCGCGAACCCCAACTGCGACGTGGATGCCCGCAACCTCACCGCCGGCAAGGCCACCGCCGAGCAGGTGGTGCCGGAGCAGAACTGGACGCTGCGGAGCAGCCGACTGGGCCTGCACGGCGCGGCCTTCCACGGCGTCTACGACGTGAAGACCCCGACCGGCACCAAGCGGGTGCTGAAGTTCGTGGTCGACAGCGTGGACATCGAGAACCTCGACATGTCGACACTGGAGGGCAACGGCGTCACCTTCCACGTCCAGGGCGCCCCGGGCTCGACCTCGACCATGCGCAACGGCCAGGTCACCATGTACGTGGAGCGGCTGTCCGGCCACCTGTCCAAGGTGCTCGGCCTGCCGATCCCGATCGACCTGGGCGAGATCACCCTCACCCCGGACACCCTGCCGCGCTGGCTCTATGACCTGATCGGCTCCGTCCCGATCCCGTTGGACCTGGAGCTGACCGGCGTCACCGCCAAGCAGGCCGGCCAGTTCGGCGGCACCCTGCACATCCCGGGGATGCACCTGTTCAACGACAACGCGCCCTACAGCGACAAGTGAGCGGCAGGTAGCGGACGCCACAACGCCGGTGGGGCGGTCCTCCCGTGAAGGAGGGCCCGCCCCACCGGCGTTCGTACGGTCCTACCGGGGCGTCACTCGCCGTGGCTGCCCAGGCGGTGCACCTGCACCAGGTTGGTGGTGCCGGGGACGCCGACCGGGACACCGGCGGTGACGATCACGGTGTCGCCCTCGCCCAGCTCGCCCAACCGCAGCAGCTCGCGGTCGACCTGCGCGACCATCGCGTCGGTGGTGGCCACCTGCTCGGTGACGTACGACTCGACGCCCCAGCTCAGCGAGAGCTGGTTGCGGGTGGCCGCGTCGGGGGTGAACGCGATCACCGGGATCGGCGAGCGGTAGCGGGACAGCCGGCGCGCGGTGTCACCGGACTTGGTGAACGCGATCAGCGCCTTGCCGTTCAGGAAGTCGCCCAGCTCGCAGGCGGCGCGGGCGACCGAGCCGCCCTGGGTGCGCGGCTTGCGGCCCGGGTTGAGCGGCTGCAGGCCCTGGGAGACGAGCTCCTCCTCGGCCTTCTCGCAGATCCGGCTCATGGTGCGGACGGTCTCGACCGGGTACTTGCCGACGCTGGACTCGGCGGAGAGCATCACCGCGTCGGTGCCGTCCAGGATGGCGTTGGCGACGTCGGAGACCTCGGCGCGGGTCGGCCGCGAGGCGTGGATCATCGACTCCATCATCTGGGTGGCGACGATGACCGGCTTGGCGTTGCGGCGGGCCAGGGTGATCAGCTGCTTCTGGACCAGCGGCACCCGCTCCAGCGGGTACTCGACGGCCAGGTCGCCGCGGGCGACCATGATGGCGTCGAAGGCGAGGACGATCTCCTCCATGGCCTCGACGGCCTGCGGCTTCTCGATCTTGGCGATGACCGGCACCCGGATGCCGACCTCGTCCATGACCTCGTGGACGTCCTTGATGTCGTCCGCGTTGCGGACGAAGGACAGGGCGACCATGTCGACGCCCAGACGCAGCGCGAAGCGCAGGTCCTCCTTGTCCTTCTCGGACAGGGCGGGCACGTTCACGGCCGCGCCGGGCAGGTTGATGCCCTTGTTGTTCGAGAGCACGCCGCCCTCGACCACCACGGTCTTCACCCGCGGGCCGTCGACGCTGACGACCTCCAGGGCGATGACGCCGTCGTTGATCAGGATCGGGTCGCCGGGCTTCACGTCGCCGGGCAGGCCCTTGTAGGTGGTACCGCAGATGTGCTGGTCACCGGGGACGTCCTCGGTGGTGATGGTGAACTCGTCGCCGTTGTCGACGGTCACCGGGCCGTTGGCGAAAGTCGCCAGACGGATCTTGGGACCCTGGAGGTCGGCAAGGACGCCGATGGCCTTGCCGGTGTCCTCCGAGACCTGGCGGACCTTTCGGTACCGCTCCTCGTGGTCCGCGTGGTTGCCGTGGCTCATGTTCAGTCGGGCGACGTTCATGCCCGCCTCGACGATGGCCTTCAGCTGTTCGTAGGAGTCCGTCGCCGGACCCAGGGTGCAGACAATTTTCGCTCGGCGCATATGGATCAGTCTATCCGTTCGTGTTATAGGCGCATTCGGCACGAATCGTGGGGAATCGCCGACGAAGCATCCCGAAGGGCGAGACGACGGTGTGTCAGTCCTCGGAACCACCAGTCTCCCGGTGCACCAGGGCGAAGGCCTGTCGGGCGATCTCCAGCTCCTCGTCGGTGGGCACCACCGCGACCGCCACCCGGGAGTACGCCGGCGAGATGATCCGGGCCTCGCCGGAGCGCACCGAGTTCAGCTCCGGGTCCACGGCGATGCCCAGCTCCTCCAGCCCGGCGGTGGCCGCCGCGCGCACGGGCGCCGCGTTCTCCCCGACGCCCGCGGTGAACGCGATCGCGTCCACCCGGCCGAGCACCGCGTAGTAGCCGCCGATGTACTTGCGCAGCCGGTGGACGTACGAGTCGAAGGCGAGCCGCGCGTCCGCGTCGCCCTCGTCGGCGCGGCGCATGATCTCGCGCATGTCGTTCTCGCCGCACAGGCCGCGCAGGCCGCTGCGGCGGTTCAGCAGGTCGTCGATCTCGTCGATCGACAGGCCGCCGACCCGGTGCAGGTGGAACACCACGCCGGCGTCGATGTCACCCGAACGAGTGCCCATGACCAGGCCCTCCAGCGGGGTGAGGCCCATCGAGGTGTCCACGCAGTGGCCGCCGCTGACCGCCGAGGCGGAGGCGCCGTTGCCCAGGTGCAGCACGATCACGTTGACCTCGGCCGGGTCCTTGCCGAGCAGCCGGGCGGTGGCCCGGGAGACGTACTGGTGCGAGGTGCCGTGGAAGCCGTAGCGGCGCACCCGGTGCTCGTCCGCGACGGCCTTGTCGATCGCGTACCGGGCCGAGTACTCGGGCATCGAGGCGTGGAAGGCGGTGTCGAAGACGGCCACCTGCGGCAGGTCGGGCCGCAGCGCGCGGGCCACCTCGATGCCGGTGATGTTGGCCGGGTTGTGCAGCGGAGCGACCGGGATCAGCCGGCGGATCTCCTTCAGCACCTCGTCGGTGATCACGGTCGGCGCGGTGAACCGCTTGCCGCCGTGCACCACCCGGTGCCCGATCGCGGCCAGCTCCGGGGAGTCCAGCCCGAGGCCGTCGGCGGCCAGCTCCTCGGCGACGGCCTTCAGCGCGGCGGAGTGGTCCGGGAAGACCTCCAGCAGCTCGCGCTTGTCCCCGCTGTGCGGGGTGTGCGCCAGCCGGCCGGTGGACTCGCCGATCCGCTCGACCAGCCCGGAGGCCAGCCGGGCGCCGTCCAGCATGTCGATCAGCTGGTACTTGACCGACGAGGAGCCGGCGTTCAGCACCAGAACGCGCGTGCCTCCACTCATGCCTTCGGCTCCCCTTCGTGGTTCCTGTCGTCCTGGGACTGGATGGCGGTGATCGCGACGGTGTTGACGATGTCCTCCACCAGCGCCCCGCGCGAGAGGTCGTTGACGGGCTTGCGCAGCCCCTGCAGAACCGGGCCGACCGCGACCGCGCCGGCCGAGCGCTGGACCGCCTTGTAGGTGTTGTTGCCGGTGTTGAGGTCCGGGAAGATCAGCACGGTCGCCCGCCCGGCCACCGGCGAGCCCGGCAGCTTGGTGGCCGCGACGTGGGCGTCCACCGCCGCGTCGTACTGGATCGGGCCCTCCACCAGGATGTCCGGCCGCAGCTCGCGGACCAGTTCGGTGGCCTTGCGGACCTTGTCGACGTCCGCGCCCGAACCGGAGGTGCCGGTCGAGTAGGAGAGCATGGCGACCCGCGGCTCCACCCCGAACTGGGCGGCGGTGGCGGCGGACTGGATCGCGATGTCGGCCAGCTGCTGGGCGTCCGGGTCCGGGTTGACCGCGCAGTCGCCGTACACCAGCACCCTGTCGGCCAGGCACATGAAGAAGACCGAGGAGACGATCGAGGCGTCCGGCGAGGTCTTGATCACCTCGAAGGCGGGCCGGATGGTCGCCGCGGTGGAGTGCACCGCGCCGGAGACCATGCCGTCCGCGATCCCCTCCTGGACCATCAGGGTGCCGAAGTAGGAGACGTCGGTGACCACGTCCAGCGCCAGTTCGACGGTCATCCCCTTGTGGGCCCGCAGCCGGGCGTACAGCTCGGCGAACTGGCGGCGCAGCGGGCTGGTGGTCGGGTCGACGATCCGGACCTGGGCGCGGTCGGCGCCCGGCGCCTCCTGGGGCAGGTCGATGCCCAGGCTCGCGGCCTTGCGGCGCACCGCGTCGACGTCGCCGAGCAGGGTGAGGTCGCAGATGTTGCGGCGCAGCAGGATCTCGGCCGCGCGCAGCACCCGCTCCTCGGTGCCCTCGGGCAGCACCACGTGCCGGCGGCCGGCCCGGGCGCGCTCCAGCAGCTCGTGCTCGAACATCATCGGGGTGACCCGCTCGGACCGGCCGACCTCGATCCGGTTGGTCAACTCGACGGTGTCCACGTGCAGTTCGAACAGGCCGAGGGCGATCTCGGCCTTCCGGGGGCTGGCCGCGGTGAGCTTGCCCTCCAGGTGGGTCAGGGTGGCGGCGGTGGGCCAGCTGCCCTCGGGGACGAACGCGACCGGGGTTCCGGGGGCGAGCCGGGCGGCCAGTGCCATGACGTTCGGGCCGGGGTGCTGGCCGAGGGTCAGCAGCACCCCGGCGATCGGCGGGGCGCCGGCGGCGTGCGCGGCCAGCGAGCCGATCACCAGGTCGGCGCGGTCCCCGGGGGTGACGACCAGGGCGCCCTCGGTCAGCGCGTCCAGGAAGGTGGGCAGCATGGCGCCGCCGAAGACGAAGCCGCGCACGTCCCTGGCCAGGCCGGCCGCGTCGCCGAGCAGCACCTCGGCGCCGGTCGCCTCGACCAGCTGGGCGACGGTCGGCGCGGCGAGGGCGGGCTCCTCCGGGATGACGTACGCGGGGATCGGCAGCTTCTCGGTGAGAGCGCGCTGGATCCGCTGCTTGGCGCCCGGGGCGACCCGGTTGGCGATCATCGCCAGGGTCTCGCAGCCGAGGTCGGTGAACGCCCGGTGGGCGTTGCGCACCTCGGCGATCACCGCCTCCGGCTCCTTGCCCTGCCCGCCGAGCACCGGCAGCACGGCGGCGCCGAACTCGTTGGCGAGGCGGGCGTTGAAGGCCAGCTCGTCGGGGATGTTGGTGTCCGCGAAGTCGGTGCCGAGCACCAGCACCGCCTGGCAGCGCCGCTCCACCGCGCGGAAGCGGTCGAGCAGGGCGGAGACCAGCTCGTCCTGCCCCTGGGCGGCCTGCAGCGCGGCGGCCTCCTCGTAGGTGAGCCCGTACAGCTCCGAACTCGGCAGGTCGATCCGGTACCGCCCGCGCAGCAGCTCGACCACGTGGTCCGACCCCGGCTCGCCGGGCGCGGCCGCGTGCACCAGTGGACGGAACACTCCGACCCGGTCCACCTGGCGGGTGAGCAGTTCCATGACCCCGAGCTCGACCGCCTGCCGCCCGTCCCCCCGGTCGATCCCGGTCACGTACACGCTGCGCGCCACGCGGATGTCTCCGTCCCGTCGCCTCGGAAGCTGGTCATATCGACCATACCTTCGCACCCCGTACGGCCGTCCGCGAGCAGAGGGCGGGCGGGAGGGCAAGGGACCAACGGCCCGACTTCGGCCTTGCGTCAACCCGTAGCGAGCTCGGCCGGGCCGCCGAGGAGCTCGGATTCCCGGTCACGGCCCCCGGCTGAGCGCCCGCCCGGCGTCGGGCGGGCGCTCCGGGGTCCTCAGGCCGGGCGGAGCCAGAGGGCGGCGAGCGGGGGGAGGATCAGTTCGGCGGAGCGGGGCTGGCCGTTCCACTCGACGGGTTCGGCCTTGATCGGGCGGGAGTTGCCGACGCCGCTGCCGCCGTATGTCTCGGCGTCGGTGTTCAGCACCTCCTCCCAGAGCTGCTCGCGGCCGCCCAGGAGGGGCAGGCCGACCCGGTGGCCGTGCCGGACGACGGGGGAGAAGTTGCAGACGGCGACCAGCGGGGTGCCGTCGGCGGCGTGGCGGACGTAGGAGAGCAGGTTGTCCTCGGCGGCGCCGCCGTCGAGCCAGCGGAAGCCGTCCGGTGTGGTGTCGAGCTCCCAGAGGGCGGGGGTGTCGCGGTAGATCCGGTTGAGGTCGCGGACCAGGCGGCGCACGCCCAGGTGGTCCGCGTGGCCCGGCCACTGCTCGTCGAGCACCCACCACTGCGGGCCCTGCTCGTGGTGCCACTCCGCGCCCTGGGCGAACTCCTGCCCCATGAACAGCAGTTGCTTGCCGGGGTGGGACCACATGAAGCCCAGGTAGGCGCGGTGGTTGGCGCGCTGCTGCCACCAGTCGCCGGGCATCTTGGAGACCAGGGCCTGCTTGCCGTGGACCACCTCGTCGTGCGAGATCGGCAGGATGTAGTTCTCGGAGTAGGCGTACACCATCGAGAAGGTGATCTCGTTGTGGTGGTACTTGCGGTGCACCGGCTCCTTGGACATGTAGACCAGCGAGTCGTGCATCCAGCCCATGTTCCACTTCAGTCCGAAGCCGAGGCCGCCGGCGTCGGTCGGGCGGGTGACGCCGTCCCAGGCGGTGGACTCCTCGGCGATGGTGATCACACCGGGGCAGCGCCGGTAGACGGTGGCGTTCATCTCCTGGAGGAAGGAGGCCGCGTCCAGGTTCTCCCGGCCGCCGTACTGGTTGGGCGTCCAGGCGCCGCCCTCGCGGGAGTAGTCGAGGTAGAGCATCGAGGCGACGGCGTCCACCCGCAGGCCGTCGATGTGGAACTCCTCGCACCAGTAGACGGCGTTGGCGACCAGGAAGTTGCGCACCTCGGTGCGGCCGTAGTCGAACTCCAGGGTCCCCCAGTCGGGGTGCTCGGCGCGCAGCGGGTCGGCCGGCTCGTACAGCGGCTCGCCGTCGAAGCGGGCGAGCGCGAAGTCGTCCTTGGGGAAGTGCGCGGGCACCCAGTCGACGATCACGCCGATGCCGTGCCGGTGCAGGGTGTCCACCAGGTACCGGAAGTCGTCCGGGGAGCCGAGCCGGGCGGTGGGGGCGTAGTAGCCGGAGACCTGGTAGCCCCAGGAGCCGCCGAAGGGGTGCTCCATGACGGGCATGAACTCCACGTGGGTGAAGTTCAACTCCTTGAGGTAGCGGGGCAGTTCCTCGGCGATGGCGCGGTAGTCGGTGAGGTCGGGCCGCCAGGAGGCCAGGTGCAGCTCGTACACCGACATCGGCTCGCGGTGGTGCGCGGCGCGGGCCCGGCGGGCCATCCACTCGTCGTCCTGCCACCGGTACGCGGAGGAGGTGACCACGGAGGCGGTGCCGGGCGGGCACTGGGCGGCCCGGGCCAGCGGGTCGGCCTTGTCGAGCACCCAGCCCTGGCGGGTGTGGATCTCGTACTTGTAGGTGGTGCCCTCGGCGAGGCCGGGGACGAACAGCTCCCAGATGCCGGAGGAGCCGAGCGAGCGCATCGGGTGGCCGGTGCCGTCCCAGTGGTTGAAGTCGCCGATCAGCCGCACCCCGACGGCGTTCGGCGCCCAGACCGCGAAGGCGGTGCCGGTGACGCCGTCGACCGTGCGCACGTGCGAGCCGAGCGCCCGCCACAGCTGCTCGTGCCGGCCCTCGGAGATCAGGTGCAGGTCGAGTTCGCCGAGGGTGGGCGGGGTGCGGTAGCCGTCGTGCTGGCGCAGCGGTTCGCCGCCGGGGTAGGCCACCAGCAGGGTGTAGTCGGGGAGTCCGTCGCCCACCAGCAGGCCGGTGAACAGGCCGCCCTGCTGGTGGGTGAGCTCGGCCGGGCCCTGGTCGGTCTCCACCACCACCCGCTCGGCGAACGGGCGCAGCACCCGGATCGCCGTGCCGCCGTGCACGGGGTGCGCACCGAGCAGGGAGTGCGGGTCGTGGTGCTGCCCGCTCACCAGCCGGTCCACCTCGGCCGGCGGCAGCGGCGCCTCGGGCACGCGCAGGGCGCCGAGGGGGGCGTCCGCCGGAACGCCCGAAGGGTCGTCGGAGCCGGGCGCGTCGGCCTCCCGGGGCTCGTCGGCCTCCCGGGCCTCGGCCCGTTCGGGGCTCCTGGCCAGGGAGGTGGCCGGAACGGGGCGGGTGGGGTGGCCGGTCGGGTCGAGCGGCGTCACGGCGTGGTCCTCCAGCGGCGGGGGGTGGGCGAACTCGTGGCGGGACATCAGGGGCGGGACAGCAGGGACGGAACAGCAGGGACGGAACAGCAGGGACGGGCGGTCAGACGGACAGGGCGAGCCGGTTGATCGCGGCCAACGGGATGGGTAGCCAGCTGGGCCGGTGCCGGGCCTCGTACACCACCTCGTAGACCGCCTTGTCGATCTCCAGCGCCCGCATCAGCTCCGGCGAGGCCGCCGGGTCGGCGCCGCCCCCTGCGGTGTAGCCGGCGCAGAAGGCGGTGCGGTTGCGCTGGGCCCAGGCGGCGGCGAGGTGGGCGAGCTCCGGGTCGACCGGGCCGCCGGCCAGCAGGTGGGCGGCCGCGTAGTCGAAGGAGCGCAGCATCGCGGCGACGTCGCGCAGGGCGGGCTGCGGCTCGCGGCGTTCGGTGACGGACTTGGCGGGCTCGCCCTCGAAGTCGAGCAGCACCCAGCCGTGCGGGGTGCGCATGGCCTGCCCGAGGTGGAGGTCGCCGTGGATGCGCTGGACCGGTAGGCCGTCCGGGTGGGCGTCGGCGAGCTGCTGGAAGGCGGTGCGCAGGGCGGCCCGGAAGCGCAGCAGTCCGGGGACGGCGGCGACCGCGCTGTCCAGCCGGTCGGCCATCGCGGTGGCGAGCCGGCCGGTCTGGGTGCGGTCGAGCCGGGCGACCGGCATCGAGCGGGAGAGCACCCGGTGCACCTCGGCGGTGGCCCGGCCGAGCCGGTGCGCCTCGATGGCGAAGTTGCCGGGGGAGCGGTCGCCCTTGAGCCGGCCGACCTGGTCGAGGGCGAGTTCCCAGCCGTCCTCGGCGTCCGGCAGGTAGCGCTGGAGCAGTCCGAGGGTGGCGGGTTCGGCGCGTTCCATGCGGCTCTCGAACCAGGCGGCGACCCGGGGGATGCGGGTGGAGCCGGCCCGGGAGAGGGCGAGGGAGAGTTCGAGGTCGGGGTTGGTGCCGGGGTGGATGCGCCGGAAGAGCTTGAGGATGTACGAGGTGCCGTAGATGACGGAGCTGTTGGACTGCTCGGCGGTGGAGGCGCGGCCGGGGAGGTTCGTGGGCAGCCCGGAGCCGGGGGTGCGGCGGAAGGACAGCGAGCCGAACCGGTCGCCGGTGGCGAGGTGTTCCAGCAGCCGCCCGGTGAGCTCGGGGTCGTGGACCGCGTCGTAGAGGGTGGCGCCGTCGTACGGGCCCTGGCTGAGCCGGCCCAGCACGGCGCCGGGCTCGATGCCCGAGGGGCCCTGGGAGCGGATTCCGAGGAGCAGTTGGTAGGTGTCGCCGTGCGGCAGCCCGGCCGTGGTGGCGTGCTCGACCCGCAGCAGCAGGTGGAGCAGGGCCGGGTCGCCGACCTGCAGCGGGGTGCCGACCACCGGGACGAGTCCGGTGATGGGCCGTCCCTTCCCGGCGTACCAGCGCTGGGTGGGGAGCCACTCGGCGATCAGCGGCAGGGCCGCCTGGACGAGTTCGCTGACCCCCAGGGCGGTCCTCCGGGGCCCGGTGCCGCGCAGGCCCGCGGGCGCGGCGGTACCGGCCGGGGCGTCGGGCTGCACATGGGCTTGAGAACGGGAGGGTTCGGACATGACTCCCTTTCCCCGGAAGCACGCGGACTGCCCGACGGGTCGTGGCCGGGTCCGTCAGTCTTCCGGATTTCGGCGGCGCGGCGGTCGCGGCACGCGAGCACGGCTCGGGTGTCACGCCTTCGTGTGGGTAGCCGTTGGGCTGTTCTCCGTACGGTGGTGCAGAGAAGTCCGGGGGCGCGGGCGTTCAACTCGCGCCCCCGGAGGGTCTGGTGGTGCTGTGCGTGCCGCGGCGGCGGGTGCGGCGGATCGTTACTTCGACCGCCTGGTACCGCTCAGGCGCGGGGGCTGCCGGAGCTGGAACCAGTAGAAGCCGTGTCCGGCCAGTGTGAGCAGGTAGGGCCACTCGCCGATCGACGGGAAGCGCACCCCGCCGATCAGCTCGACCGGGTACCGCCCGCCGTACTGCCGCAGGTCCAGCTCGGTCGGCTGCGCGAACCGCGAGAAGTTGTTCACGCACATGACCAGGTCCCCCTCGTACTCGCGCACGAAGGCCAGCACGGCGGGGTTGCTGGACGGCAGTTCGGTGTAGGTGCCCAGGCCGAACGCCGGGTTGAGCTTGCGGATCTCGATCATGCGACGCGTCCAGTGCAGCAGTGAACTCGAACTGCTCTGCTGCGCCTCGACGTTGGTCACCTGGAAGCCGTACACCGGGTCCATGATGGGCGGCAGACTGAGCCTGCCCGGGTCGGCGGAGGAGAAACCCGCGTTGCGGTCCGGGGTCCACTGCATCGGCGTGCGCACGCCGTCCCGGTCGCCCAGCCAGATGTTGTCGCCCATGCCGATCTCGTCCCCGTAGTAGAGCACCGGCGAGCCGGGCAGGGAGAGCAGCAGGGCGGTGAACAGCTCGATCTGGTTGCGGTCGTTCTCCAGCAGCGGGGCGAGCCGGCGGCGGATGCCCACGTTGGCGCGCATCCGCGGGTCCTTGGCGTACTCCGCGTACATGTAGTCGCGCTCCTCGTCGGTGACCATCTCCAGGGTCAGCTCGTCGTGGTTGCGCAGGAAGATGCCCCACTGGCAGCCGCCCGGGATCTGCGGGGTCTTGGCGAGGATCTCCGAGACCGGGTACCGGGACTCCCGGCGCACCGCCATGAAGATCCGCGGCATCACCGGGAAGTGGAACGCCATGTGGCACTCGTCGCCGCCCGCGGTGAAGTCGCCGAAGTAGTCGACCACGTCCTCGGGCCACTGGTTGGCCTCGGCGAGCAGCACGGTGTCCGGGTAGTCGGCGTCGATCTCCTTGCGGACCCGCTTGAGGAACTCGTGGGTCTCCGGCAGGTTCTCGCAGTTGGTGCCCTCCCGGGCGAACAGGTAGGGCACCGCGTCCAGCCGGAAGCCGTCGATGCCGAGGTCGAGCCAGAACCGGAGCCCGGCGATCATCTCGTCCTGGACCCGGGGGTTGTCGTAGTTGAGGTCCGGCTGGTGCGAGAAGAACCGGTGCCAGTAGTACTGCTTGCGGACCGGGTCGTACGTCCAGTTGGACGTCTCGGTGTCGACGAAGATGATCCGGGCGTCCGGGAACTGCTTGTCGTCGTCGGCCCACATGTAGAAGTCGCCGTACGGCCCGTCCGGGTCCGCCCGGGAGGCCTGGAACCACGGGTGCTGGTCGCTGGTGTGGTTCATGACGAAGTCGATGATCACGCGCATGCCGCGGGCGTGCGCGGCGTCCACGAACTCCATGAAGTCGGCGATGTCGCCGAACTCCGGCAGCACCGACTTGTAGTCGGCGACGTCGTACCCGCCGTCGCGCAGCGGCGAGGCGAAGAACGGCGGGAGCCAGAGGCAGTCGACCCCGAGCCACTGGAGGTAGTCGAGTTTGGCCGTGAGCCCCTTTAGGTCCCCGACCCCGTCGCCGTTGCTGTCCTGGAAGGACCGCACCAGCACCTCGTAGAAGACCGCACGTTTGAACCACTCGGGGTCCAGGTTCTTCTTCGAGGTCTCGGGGAAGGTGTCGGGGACGGGCTCGTTCACTGTCACGTGGGGTTCCTCCGAACCGTGAGGAGGTGAGCCGGCTCGGCTGAGGGATCGAGCCGGACGTAGTTGTGCCGGCCCCAGGTGTAGACGGCGCCGGTGAGCTCGTCGTGCACCACGTGGGGCCCGTCGCCTTCGAGGGTCACGGTGGCCTCCTGGGCGTGGTGCGGGTCGAGGTTGACCACGGTGATGACCTGGTCGGTGAGGCCTTCCGGGGTGGTCGCGGTCTTGGAGTAGGCGAGCACCTGGTCGTTGTCGGTGGGGTGGAAGCGCAGGTCGCGCAGCTGCTGGAGGGCCGGGTGGCGCCGGCGCAGCCGGTTCAGCACGGTGAGCAGCGGGGCGAGGGTGTCGGTGCGGTTCCAGTCGCGCGGGCGCAGCTCGTACTTCTCCGAGTGCAGGTACTCCTCGGAGCCCGGGTGGGCCGGCTCGTTCTCGCACAGCTCGAAGCCGGCGTAGACGCCGTAGCTGGGGGAGAGGGTGGCGGCGAGCACCGCGCGGATCGCGAAGGCGGCGCGGCCGCCCTGCTGGAGGAAGGCGTGCAGGATGTCCGGGGTGTTGGCGAAGAAGTTGGGGCGCATGTAGGCGGCCGCGTCGCCGGTGAGTTCGGTGAGGTATTCGGTGAGTTCGTTCTTGGTGTTGCGCCAGGTGAAGTACGTGTACGACTGGTGGAAGCCGATCTTCGCGAGGGTGTGCATCATCGCCGGGCGGGTGAAGGCCTCCGCCAGGAACACGACATCGGGGTCGGTGCGGGCGATGTCGGAGAGCACCTTCTCCCAGAACACCACCGGTTTGGTGTGGGGGTTGTCGACCCGGAAGATCCTGACGCCGTGGGACATCCAGAATCGGAGGATCCGGACGGTTTCCTTGACGATTCCGTCCATGTCCTGGTCGAAGTTGATCGGATAGATGTCCTGGTACTTCTTCGGCGGGTTCTCGGCGTAGGCGATGGTCCCGTCCGCGCGGTGGCTGAACCATTCCGGATGCTTGTTCACCCACGGGTGGTCCGGGGAGCACTGGAGGGCGAAGTCCAGCGCCACCTCCAGGTGCAGTGCCCTGGCCTCGGCGACGAAGTGGTCGAAGTCCTCGATGGTGCCGAGGTCCGGGTGGACCGCGTCGTGGCCGCCCTCCGGCGAGCCGATCGCCCAGGGCGAGCCGACGTCGTGCGGACCGGCCGTCAGGGTGTTGTCCGGGCCCTTGCGGAACGCTCGTCCGATCGGGTGGACCGGCGGCAGGTAGACCACGTCGAAGTCCATCGCGGCGATCGCCGGCAGCCGCTCGGCGGCGGTGCGCAGGGTGCCCGAACGCGGCGGCTCGACCCCGTTCGGGTCCACCACCGCGCCCTCCGACCGGGGGAAGAACTCGTACCAGGAGCCGAACAGGGCGCGCTCGCGGTCCACCTGGAGCGGCAGCGGCCGGGAGGCGCTGAGCAGCTCGCGCAGCGGGTAGCGGGCCAGCAGCTCCAGCACCTCGGGGGCGAGCGCGGCGGCCAGCCGGGACAGCGGCGGCAGGCCCGGGTCGCGCAGCGCGTCCACGGCGGCCAGCACGTGCGCGCGGCCCTCCTTCTTCGGCACCCCGGCGGCGGCCTGCTCCAGCAGCCGGGCGCCCTCCTCCAGGACCAGCGCGGTGTCGATCCCGGCGGGGAGCTTCACCCCGGCCGTCCTGCGCCAGGTGGCGATGGGGTCGCTCCATGCCTCGACCAGGTACGACCAGCGGCCGGGCGCGGTCGGGGTGATGTGCGCGCCCCAGCGGTCGGTGCCCTCGGCGAGCTCGCGCATCGGCGTCCACGGGCCGCTGCGGCCGCGCGGGTCGCGCAGCACCACGTTGGCGTTGACGGCGTCGTGGCCCTCGCGGAAGACCGTCGCGGTGACCAGGAAGGTCTCGCCGACGACGGCCTTGGCCGGGCGGCGGCCGGCGTCGATCTGGGGGCTGACGTCCAGGACGGGGATGCGGCCGATCACGGTGTCGCTCTCTGTCGTCTTGCGGGCGGAGGGCTTGGTGGCGGTCTTGGTGCCGGTTTTGGCAGTGGCGGTCTTGGTGGTGCTCTTGCTCGCGGCGCGCTTGCGGGCGGGCGGCTCGGCGTCGGCCGCGGCCGACCCGGGCTCGGCGGCCCGGCGGGTGGCGGCCGTCGCGGTGGTGCGGCGCGTGCTGGTGGTGCGCCGGCGCGGTGCCGCCGTCAGGTCCTCCTCGGCCCCGGGTTGTCGGGCCGCTGTGGCGGGCTGATCTGTGGCGGGCGGTGCTGCGGGGGCCTGTGCGGTGGAGGCCTGGGATTCGGAGGATTCGGTACGGACCGCTCCGGACGCCCGGGGCGACGGCATCGCCGGGTCTGTCCGAGTGTCAGAATCCATCCGTCCGGCGGATTCCGCGACCGCTGGGTCGACGGTGTGGGCCACCGGTGTGGACTGGTCCCGCGTGTCGCCGTGCATGCCAAACTCCTGCCCGAGATCAGCGGCAGCTCCCGCGGGCCGGGGGATCGGGCCAGGGGAGTACCGGGAGGACTGCTGGGTGGGGTGGACGTGCGACCGGAAGCCTGCCCGCGCCGCCGTCCCCGGCAACCTGCCCGGCGCCCGCCGATCCGGTGGCGGGACGCCCCGGAACCCGTGCGCGTCCCGGCGCACGCCTCCGGGGGCACGCCCCTGGGCGGCCCGGTCGACCCGTGAACGAGCCGACCCTGCGCGAGGACACGCGTCGGTGCGCGGTGAGCGCCGAACGGGTCAAGGGAGAAGGGGAACGATCAACGCGAAAAGGATTCGGACGTGCTGCTTCACGAGGGACGCCACCCGTCGTCGTTGTCCCCGCAGCATCAACGACCTTCGGTCATCCTCGCATCGGTGACACGTTTTTCGCAGCGGTACGACAGTAGTTTCGGGTTTTGTCCGGACCGGGCGATCGGCCGGAAATGGATCCGTTCCACGGAGTTCACGCATTGGTAGCGCGGCACCCCGGAATGTGCGCCTCGCGCGCCCCCCGTGCAGACCAATGCGCCGAATGCGATCTCATCAATAGGCCGAACGGATGGCCAATGGCCCGCTTGACCCGTTGTCAGGACGATCGTCGAGGCTACGCTTCACGCCTGTGAAGGCAATCCGCAGATTCACCGTCCGCACCGTCCTGCCCGAACAACTCCAGCCGTTGCACGAGCTGGCCCTCAACCTGCGCTGGTCCTGGCACCCCGAGACCAGGGACCTCTTCCGGTCCGTGGACCCGGAGGTCTGGGCCGCGACCGGCGAGGACCCGGTGCGGCTGCTCGGGGAGGTCCCGGCCGCCCGGCTCGCCGCACTCGCCGCCGACCGGCGGTTCCTGCGCAGACTCGGCGACCTCGCCGACGACCTGCGCGAGTACCTCACCGGCCCGCGCTGGTACCAGGCCCACCAGGAGGGCGGCGCCACCCCGCCGCCCGCCGCCATCGCCTACTTCTCGCCCGAGTACGGCATCGCCGCCGCGCTGCCCCAGTACTCCGGCGGCCTCGGCATCCTGGCCGGCGACCACCTCAAGGCCGCCAGCGACCTCGGCGTCCCGATCATCGGCGTGGGGCTGTTCTACCGGCACGGCTACTTCCGGCAGTCCCTCGACCGGGTCGGCTGGCAGCAGGAGCGCTACCCCCTCCTGGACCCGGACGAACTGGCCGTCAGCCTGCTGCGGGAGGCCGACGGCACCCCCAGCCGGGTCGACCTCGCCCTGCCCGGCGGCCGCACCCTGGCGGCGCACATCTGGAAGGCCCAGGTCGGGCGGGTCCCCCTGCTGCTGCTCGACTCCGACATCGAGGCCAACTCGCCCGCCGAACGCGATGTCACCGACCGGCTCTACGGAGGCGGCAGCGAGCACCGGCTGCTCCAGGAGATGCTGCTCGGCATCGGCGGCGTCCGGGCCGTGCGTGCCTACGGCCGGCTGACCGGGCACCCCGCCCCCGAGGTCTTCCACACCAACGAGGGCCACGCCGGCTTCCTCGGCGTCGAGCGGATCCGCGAACTGGTCGCCGACCGGACGGCCGGGCTCGACTTCGCCGCCGCCCTGGAGTCCGTCCGGGCCGGCACCCTGTTCACCACCCACACGCCCGTCCCGGCCGGCATCGACCGCTTCGACCGCGACCTGGTCGCCCGCCACTTCGGAGGCGACGCCGCACTGCCCGGCGTCCCGGTCGAGTCGGTGCTCGCGCTCGGCGCCGAGACCTGGCGCGGCGGGGACCCGAAGCTCTTCAACATGGCCGCGATGGGCCTGCGGCTGGCCCAGCGCGCCAACGGGGTCTCCACCCTGCACGGCGAGGTCAGCCGCTCGATGTTCAACGGCCTGTGGCCCGGCTTCGACCCCGCCGAGGTGCCGATCACCTCGGTCACCAACGGGGTGCACGCCACCACCTGGATCGACCCGGCCGTGGTGCGCCTGGGCGCCGCCGAGCTCGGCGCCGAACGCGCCGAGGAGGCGATGACCACCGGCGAGACCAAGCGCTGGACCGGTCTGGAACGGATCGGCAACACCGAGATCTGGGACCTGCGCCGCAGCCTGCGCGCCCAGCTGGTGGAGGAGGCCCGCCGTCGGCTGCGCGCCTCCTGGCACCAGCGCGGGGCCGGCGAGGCCGAGCTCGGCTGGGTCTCCTCGGTGCTCGACCCCGACGTGCTCACCATCGGCTTCGCCCGCCGGGTGCCCTCGTACAAGCGGCTCACCCTGATGCTGCGCGACCCGGAGCGGCTGCGCGCCCTGCTGCTGCACCCCACCCGGCCGGTGCAGATCGTGGTCGCCGGCAAGGCCCACCCGGCCGACGACGGCGGCAAGCGGCTGATCCAGCAGATGGTCGCCTTCGCCGACGACCCGGCGGTGCGCCACCGGATCGTCTTCCTGCCGGACTACGACATGGCGATGGCCCGGCACCTCTACCCGGGCTGCGACGTCTGGCTGAACAACCCGCTCCGCCCGCTGGAGGCCTGCGGCACCTCCGGGATGAAGGCCGCGCTCAACGGCTGCCTCAACCTGTCCGTCCTGGACGGCTGGTGGGACGAGTGGTACGACGGCCAGAACGGCTGGGCGATCCCCACCGCCGACGAGGGCGACGGCGTGCTCGACCCGGAGAGCAGCGAGGCCGAGCGCCGCGACGACATCGAGGCGGCCGCGCTGTACGACCTGATCGAGGAGCAGGTCGCCGCGCGGTTCTACGACCGGGGCAACGACGGGCTGCCGCACCGCTGGATCGCCATGGTCCGGCACACCCTGGTCACCCTCGGGCCCAAGGTGCTGGCCGGGCGGATGGTCCGCGAGTACGTCGAGCGGCTGTACACCCCGGCGGCGCTGGCCCAGCGGGAACTGATGGTGGGCGGCCACCGCGGGGCGCGGGAGCTGGCGGTCTGGAAGGCCAGGGTCCGGGAGGGCTGGCCGGGCGTGCGGGTCGAGCACGTCGAGGCGGACTGTCCGGCCGAGGCCCAGGAGCTGGGCAGCTCGCTGGCGCTGCGGGTGCAGGTCGCGCTGGGCCCGCTGCAGCCGGGGGACGTCGAGGTGCAGGCGGTCTCCGGCCGGGTCGACGAGACGGACGGCATCTCGGACGCCGCGGCGCTCGCCCTCAAGCCGGTCGGCGGCCCGGACCTGGACGGCCGCACCCGCTACGAGGGCTCGCTGGAGCTCTGCCGCACCGGGCCGTTCGGCTACACCGTCCGGGTCCTGCCCGCGCACCCGAGGCTGGCCTCGCCGGCCGAACTGGGGCTGGTGGCGCTCCCGGCCGAGTCGGCGGGGATGGACGCGGGGCTGCTGCGCTGAGCCCGCGGAGCGGATGACTGCCGGGCCGGGTCGGTACCGGCCCCGGAGAAGGGGATGCCCGCCCGGGTGCGTGACGGCGCACCCGGACGGGCACAACTGTGGGGCTTCCTGGACGGGCACCACTGAGGGGTTGTTCTACACCAGGCTGTCCCGCCAGGCGCGATGCAGGGTGGCGAAACGCCCGGAGCCGTCGATCAGCCGCTGCGGCGAGCCGTCCTCGACGATCCGGCCCCGATCCATCACCAGGACCCGGTCGGCGATCTCCACGGTGGAGAGCCGGTGCGCGATGATCACCGCCGTGCGGCCGGCCAGCACCGTGCGCATCGCCCGCTGCACGGCCTGCTCGCCGGGGACGTCCAGGGAACTGGTCGCCTCGTCCAGGATCAGCACGGCCGGGTCGGCCAGCAGGGCGCGGGCGAAGGCGACCAGCTGGCGCTGCCCGGCGGAGATCCGGCCGCCGCGCTTGCGCACGTCGGTGTCGAAGCCGTCCGGGAGCGCCGCGACGAACTCGTACGCGCCGATGTCGCGGGCGGCCTGCTCGATCTCGGCGCGGGTGGCGCCGGGGCGGCCGATCGCGATGTTCTCGGCGACGGTGCCGGAGAACAGGAAGGACTCCTGGGTCACCATCACCACCGCGCGCCGCAGCTCCGGGGTGGTGAGGTCGCGCAGGTCGACGCCGTCCAGCCGGATCCGGCCGTCGGTCGGGTCGTAGAAGCGGGCCAGCAGCTTGGCGAGCGTCGACTTGCCCGCGCCGGTCGCCCCGACCACCGCGACGGTCTGACCGGCCGGGATCAGCAGGTCGAAGGGCGGCAGCACCTCCTTGCCGGTGCGGTAGGCGAAGCGGGTCCGTTCGAAGGACACCTCCCGGCCCTTGAGGGTGACTCGCCCGCTCGCCTCCGCTCGGGGCGGTGGGGGCAGTTCCCTCGGCTCGGCCGGCTCGGCGACGGTCGGCTCGTGGGCGAGCAGCCCGGCGATCTTCTCCAGCGCCGCGGCGGCGGCCTGGTAGCTGTTCAGGAACATCGCCAGCTGGTCGATCGGGTCGAACAGGCGGCGCAGGTAGAGCACGAAGGCGGTCAGGACGCCCAGCTCCAGGGAGTCCTCGGTGACCAGGTAGGCGCCCAGCAGCAGGATGCCGGTGGTCCAGACGTTGGCGGTGGCGCGGGAGAGGCCGACGTACCGGGCGAGTTCCAGGAAGCCCTCCGCGTTGGCCCCGGAGGAGCGGAGGTTGACCACGGCGAAGGCGGCGTCGTTGGCCTTCTCGCGGCGGAAGGCCTGCACCGGGCGGATGCCGTTCATCGTCTCGGTGAAGCGCACGATCATCGAGGCGGCGGCCGTCCGCGAACGGCGGTAGACCCGGCGGGAGCGGGTCCGGAAGGAGTGGGCGACCAGCGCCAGCGGCAGGAAGCACACCAGCGAGGCCAGGCCCAGCCGCCAGTCCAGCACCACCAGCAGCACCGAGATGTAGCAGACCGACAGGAAGACGGTCAGCAGCTCCTGCAGGCCCTCGGAGAGCAGCTCGCGCAGCGCGTCGATGTCACTGGTGGCCCGGGAGATGATCCGGCCCGAGGTGTAGCGCTCGTGGAAGTCCAGGCTGAGCCGCTGGGCGTGCCGGAAGATCCGGCCGCGCAGCTCCAGCAGGACGTCCTGGTTCACCCGCGCGCTGATCTTGATGAACGCCCACTGCAGCAGCGGGCTGAGCAGCGCGCAGAACAGGTACCCGGCGACCACCGCGACCAGCGGGCCGGAGTCGTGCGCGCGCAGCGCCGGGATGCCGCGGTCCATCGCCACCGCGACCAGCAGCGGACCGGACTGCAGGGCGGCCTGCTGGACCAGGATCACCACCATCGCGACGGCGATCCGGGCCCGGTGCGGGCCGAGCAGCGAGCGCAGCAGCGCCCGGGGCGCGCCGGGCGGGACGGGGATGTCCTCGTCGTCGGCCGGTGGCGGGGGCAGCTCCTCCTCGACGGACTCGGCGGGCTCGGCGGTGGTGGTCATCGGACGACCCCCTCCTCGGGGACGAGGGGACCCTCGGGCACGAGGGCGGCCTCGCCCGACATCAGTTCGCGGTAGTGCGGGCAGTCCCGCAGCAGCTCCTGGTGGGTGCCGACGGCCTCGATCCGGCCGTCCGCGAGCACCGCGACCCGGTCGGCGAGCAGCACGGTGCTGGGGCGGTGGGCGACCACCAGGGCGGTGGTGGAGCCGAGCACCTCGCGCAGCGCCCGCTCCACCAGCGCCTCGGTGTGCACGTCCAGGGCGGAGAGCGGGTCGTCCAGCACCAGGAAGGGCGGGGAGCCGACCACCGCCCGGGCCAGGGCGAGGCGCTGGCGCTGGCCGCCGGACAGGCTCAGTCCCTGCTCGCCGACCTGGGTCTCCACCCCGGCCGGGAGCTTCTCGACGAAGCCGGCCTGGGCGGTGGCCAGGGCGGAGGCCAGCTGTCGGTCGTCCGCGCCGGGTGCGCCCATCAGCACGTTCTCCCGGACGGTGGCGGAGAACAGGGTGGGTTCCTCGAAGGCGACGGCGACGAGCTCGCGCAGCCTCTCCCGGGGCAGCTCGGTGATGTCCCGGCCGTCCAGGGTGATCCGGCCGCCGGTGGCCTCGTACAGCCGGGGGAGCAGCGCGGTGAGCGTGGTCTTGCCGCTGCCGGTGGCGCCGACCAGGGCCATCGTCTCGCCGCTGCGCACGTGCAGGTCGATGCCGGCCAGGAGGTCGGGAGTGCCGTCGGGGGCGTCGGGGTAGCGGAAGCGGACGCCGCTGAAGCGGATGCCGTCCGGGGCGCCGAGCGCGTGGGCGCTGCCCG
Source organism: Kitasatospora aureofaciens (assembly GCF_001188955.3). Taxonomy (GTDB): domain Bacteria; phylum Actinomycetota; class Actinomycetes; order Streptomycetales; family Streptomycetaceae; genus Kitasatospora; species Kitasatospora aureofaciens. The sequence continues at coordinate 77,463 of NZ_JPRF03000022.1, forward strand.
GGTCCTCGGGCTCGGGCTCGTCCATGACCTCGAAGAAGCGGTCGGTGGCGGTGGCGGCCTCGTTGGCGTAGGCGAGCAGCCAGCCGAGCGACTCGACCGGCCAGCGCAGGGCGAGCGCGGTGGAGAGGAAGGCGACCAGGGTGCCGGCGCTCAGCTCGTCGTGGGCGACCAGGTAGGCGCCGACGGCCAGGGCGCAGCCGAGGGCGATCTCCGGCAGGCCGACGATGACCGCCCACAGGTTGGCGAGCTGGTGGGCCTTGCGCAGTTCGGTGCGGCGCAGCCGGTGGGACTGTTCGCGGAAGTGCTCGGCCATGGTCCGGTGCCGGCCGAAGGCCTTGAGGATGCGGATGCCGAGCACGGACTCCTCGACCACGGTGGCGAGGTCGCCGTTCTGGTCCTGGGCGAGCCGGGCGGTGACCGAGTAGTCGGACTCGAAGCGCCGGGTGAGCACCACCAGCGGCACGCAGGGCAGCAGGACGATCAGGGCGAGCCGCCACTCCTGGGTGAACATCAGCACGATGCCGGCCAGGAAGGTCACCGAGTTGACGATCAGGAACACCAGCGGGAAGGCCAGGAAGAGCCGCATGGCGTTCATGTCGGTGGTGGCCCGGGAGAGCATCTGGCCGGAGCCCCAGCGGTCGTGGAAGGAGACCGGCAGCCGCTGGAGCTTGGCGTAGAGGTCGGCGCGCATGGCCGCCTCCAGCCGGCCCAGCGGGCGGGCGAGGACGACCCGGCGGGTGTAGAACAGTGCGGACTCGACCAGCCCGAGGAGCAGCAGCAGGCCGACCGGCGGCCAGAGGGCGGCGAGGTCGTGCCGGGCGAGCGGGCCGTCCACGATCCGGCCGAGCACCACCGGGACGGCGAGGGTGCTCAGCATGGCGAGCGTGGCGGCCGTCGCCGAGACGGCCAGCCGGCCGCGCACCGCCCGGGCGTAGGGCCACAGGCGCAGCAGCGAGCGGACCGTGGAGCGGCGGCGCCCGGTGGGGTCGCCGGTCGACGGGTTCGGCGCGTCTTGTCTGTTCTCGGCCATCGCGGTGAGGGTAGGCAGAGAGGCCGTCACTTCTCATCCGGTTTTTCGCCCCTGTCGCTGCCGCCCGGCGAGAACCGGCCACCCGCTCGGGCGGGGCGGGAGCGGAATGCGGGGCGCGCGTTGCCGTTCGTGCAGGGAGGAGTGAGCCGTGCGCCTCTTGCGAGCGTCCGCCGAACGGCCGATTACATCTCGTGACGGACGCTCATTGATACGCGAGTGACGGGAGTGTGGACATGGCGGTCGACACCGAGCCCACCCCCGGCCCCGGCTCCGCAACCGTGCAGGTACGGGCCCAGCTCAGCCTCAGCACCACCGCCGCGCGGAACCTGGCGACGACGACCAAGTCCAAGCCGCAGGCGCAGGAGATCACCTCCCGCTGGCTGATCACGCCGGTCGGTCGGGCGCGCGCAGCAGTTGCAGCGAGCGTCCGGCCAGCACCACCGCGCCCCGCGGGGACGGCTCGCCCGTGCCCGCGGCCGCCGTGTCCAGCACTGTCTCGTACGCGGCCTCCGGCTCCGCCCACGGCTCGCCGGGCAGGGTGAACACCGTGGGCTCGTGGCCCGCGTTGAGCAGCAGCAGGAAGCTGTCGTCGTCCAACGGCCGCCCCGCGCCGTCCCGTTCGGACATCGCGGTGCCGGACAGCAGCATGCCCAGGCAGGCCGTGGGGCCGAACCAGTCCGCCTCGGTCATCTCCTTGCCGAGCGGGGTGAACCAGGCGAGGTCCGGCTGGCCGCCGGGAGTGACGGCCCGGCCGGAGAAGAACGCCCGCCGGCGCAGCACCGGGTGGGCCCGGCGCAGCCGCACCAGCCCGGCGGTCAGCTCGCACAGCTCCCGCCAGCCGGGCTGCTCCAGCAACGACCAGTCCAGCCAGCTGAGTTCGCCGTCCTGGCAGTAGGCGTTGTTGTTGCCGCCCTGGGTGCGTCCCAGCTCGTCCCCGGCGGTGATCATCGGGACGCCCGCGGATAGCAGCAGGGTGGCCATCAGGTTGCGCAGTTGGCGCAGCCGCAACGCGTTGACCTCCGGGTCGGTGGTCTCGCCCTCGACGCCGTGGTTCCACGAGCGGTTGTCGTCGGTGCCGTCCCGGTTGGCCTCGCCGTTGGCCTCGTTGTGCTTGCGGTCGTAGGAGACCAGGTCGCGCAGGGTGAAACCGTCGTGCGCCGTCACGTAGTTGACGGACGCGTACGGGCGGCGGCCGCCGCGCTGGTAGAGGTCGGAGGAGCCGGACAGCCGGTAGCCCAGCTCGCGCACGTCCGGGCGGGCGCCGCGCCAGAAGTCCCGTACGGTGTCGCGGTACCTGTCGTTCCACTCGGCCCACAGCGGGGGGAAGCCGCCGACCTGGTAGCCGCCCGGGCCGATGTCCCAGGGCTCGGCGATCAGCTTCACCCGGCTGAGCAAGGGGTCCTGGGAGACGGCGGCGAGGAAGGGGTGGTCCATGTCGACCCCGTCCGCGGCCCGGGCCAGGGCCGTTGCCAGGTCGAAGCGGAAGCCGTCCACGCCCATCTCGGTCACCCAGTAGCGCAGCGAGTCGGTGATCAGCCGGACCACCTGCGGGCGGCGGGTGTCCAGCGTGTTGCCGCAGCCGGTGTAGTCGGCGTAGCCGCGCGGGCGGTGCGGGGCCAGGCGGTAGTAGGCGGCGTTGTCGATGCCGCGCAGCGACAGCGTCGGGCCGAGCTCGGCGCCCTCGGCGGTGTGGTTGAACACCACGTCGAGGATCACCTCGATCCCGGCGGCGTGCAGGGCGCGGACCATCCGCTTGAACTCGCCGACCTGGCCGCCGCGGGAGCCCGAGGCGGAGTAGCCGGCGTGCGGGGCGAAGTAGCCGACCGTGTTGTAGCCCCAGTAGTTGACCAGGCCGCGGGCCTGGAGGTGGTCCTCGTCGGCGAACTGGTGCACCGGCAGCAGCTCGACGGCGGTCACCCCGAGGCGGGTGAGGTGGGCGATCGCGGCGGGATGGGCCAGGCCGGCGTAGGTGCCGCGCAGGTGGGGCGGGACGTCCGGGTGGCGCATGGTGAAGCCGCGCACGTGGAGCTCGTAGAGCACCGTCTCGGACCAGGGGGTCTTCGGGCGGTGGTCGTCGTACCAGTCGTCGTCGTCGTGGACGACCACGGATCTGGGGACGTGGGGGGCGGAGTCGCGGTTGTCCCGGACGGTGTCGGCGACGTCGGCCTCGGGCCAGTTGCGGACGGCCGAACAGGCCGCGTCGTGGGAGGTGTAACAGCCGTCGACGGCGCGGGCGTACGGGTCGAGCAGCAGCTTCGCGGCGTTCCAGCGGGCGCCCGTCCACGGGTCCCAGCGGCCGTGCACCCGGAAGCCGTAGCGGGTGCCGGGACGGACACCGGGGAGGAAGCCGTGCCAGATCTGGAAGTCCTGCTCGGTGAGGCGGTGGCGGCTCTCCCGGCCGTCCTCGTCGAACAGGCACAGGTCGACGGCCTCGGCGCCGGCCGCCCAGAGGGCGAAGTTGGTGCCGGGGCCGGCGAGGTGGTCCGTCCGGAAGCGGGCGCCGAGCGGTTGCCAGCTGCCTGGCCGTACCCCGGCTTCCGGCTCTTGCCCTGACGCCATGGTCGTAGCCTCCCTGGGCGGGGGTGTCGTGGGACTGTTCACCTCTTCTTTCCCGGAATGTGGGGGGAGGAAGCGGCTGAACGGGGGGTGGGGGGGGTGGTGTCGGGGGGTGGGGGCTCTCGGCAGGGTGGGTGCCGCCCTTCCCGCAGTGCGTCCCTGTCGCCCTGGTCGGGCGGGAGGGGCGGGGGGCGCTTGGTGGGCGCGCGGGGCGTTGCCCGCGCGCCCGTGGTGGGGGGAGGGGGTGTGGGCGGGTGGGCGTGTCTTCGGTTGGTTCGTGGTCGTTGTCACGGGCGTCGGATGCTCCTGAGGTCGGAGCCGAGTGGTGGGAGGCCCCGGGATGCGACGCCGGGTCGGGGTGTGGGCGCGGCGGGTGGTGGCGGCCTGGTGCGTGCTGGTGGTTGCCGGGTGCGGGGGTGGGGTGTCGGGCGGGTCCGGTGGGGATGTGGCCGGGGTGGGGTCGCGTACGCCGCCTCCGGCGCCGTCGCGGGCGGTGGTGACCGCGGTGCCCGCTGACGGTGCGCAGGATGTGGCGGCGGAGGGAGCGGTGCGGGTGACCGTCGGCCAGGGGCGGCTGGTGTCGGTTCGGCTGGCTGATGCGAAGGGCGTCGAACTGCCCGGGACGATCGGTCCGGACGGGGCCGCCTGGGTGCCGGACGGGCCGTTGCCGCTCGGTACCGCGTTCACGCTGGATGCCGTGGCGGAGGACGACCAGGGGCAGCGGGCGGCTCAGCATTCGGCGTTCTCGACGGTGGCCCGGGCGCACACCTTCGTGGCGTTCTTCACGCCGGAGGACGGCTCGACGGTCGGTGTCGGGATGCCGGTCTCGTTGCGGCTGAGCAGGCCGATCACCGACCGGGCGGCGGTGGAGCGGGCCGTGCGGGTGACGGCGGATCCGCCGGTGCCGGTGGCCGCGCACTGGTTCGGCAACCAGCGGTTGGACTTCCGTCCGCGGCAGTACTGGGCGGCCGGGACCAGGGTGACGGTGGCGCTGCGGCTCAAGGACGTGCAGGGGGCGCCGGGGGAGTTCGGTACGCAGAGCCGGGACCTGCACTTCACCGTCGGCCGGGCGCAGGTCTCCACGGTCGATCTGGACGCCCACACGCTGACGGTCCGGGCCGGGCAGGGCGGGAAGGTGCTCCGGGTGCTCAAGGTGTCCGGGGGGAGCCCCGACCACCCCACCTACCGGGGGGTGATGGTGGTGTCGGAGAAGTACAAGCTGACCCGGATGAACTCGCAGACCGTCGGCATGGGGGACGAGTACGACATCAAGGACGTCCCGCACGCGATGCGGCTGACCGCCTCCGGCACCTTCGTGCACGGCAACTACTGGGCGGACCCGGGGGTGTTCGGCACCGCCAACCTCAGCCACGGCTGCATCGGCCTGGCGGACGTCAAGGGCGGGACGGGCAAGGACACCCCGGCGGCCTGGCTGTTCGAGCACACCATTCCGGGGGACGTGCTCGAGGTGCGGGCCTCGGCCGGGGACTTCGTGCCGCCGTCGAACGGGCTGGGGGACTGGAACCTGCCCTGGGAGCAGTGGGGGCAGTAGGGAGTGTCCGACAATTCCCGCGGGGCGCGAATTGTCGGGCACGTCCTGCGCTCTTCACCCCACCTCCTCCGATGGTTCACCCGGACGGCCCAGTTATCCTGCTCCGGCGCGTCGGGGTCCGGCGTGAAAGTTCGGTACCCCGTGCAACTCATGGGGGCGCCCAGCGCGTCAAGTGAGTGAGTACCGGGAGGGGAGATTCCGTGAAGACGGGGAAGACGGTCGGCGCAGCGATACGGACCACCAGCCGTTACCGGCGCAGGGGTGCGATGGCGCTGGTCATGGGTGGGGTGCTGCTGCTCACCGCGGCGTGCAACGACGACAAGGGCGGCTCGTCCGGCGACAGTGCGGCCTCGGCGCCGGCCGACGCCAACGGGAGCGCTGCCCCGGGGGCGGCGAAGGCCTCGGCGGCCGTGCTCGCGGTCGAGCCGAAGGACGGCGCCCAGGACGTCGCGCCGAACGCGCTGCAGGTGTCCGTCTCCAAGGGCAAGCTGACCACGGTCGAGGTGACCGACAAGAACGGCAAGCCGGTCGAGGGTGCGATCACCGCGGACGGCAGCGGCTGGAAGCCCGCGGCGGCGCTGGCCGTCGGCATGGCGTACAAGGTGAACGCGCAGGCGAAGGACGACGCGGGCCTGGTGGCCGCGTCGACCACCTCGTTCACCACGCTGACGCCGGAGAAGAAGGTCTCCACCAACGACAACATCGCCGACGGCGCCACCTACGGCGTCGGCATGATCGTCTCGGTGGACTTCAACAAGGACGTCAAGAACAAGGACGCCGTCCTCAAGGGCATCACCTTCGAGACCGACAACGGCACGGTGGTCAAGGGCCACTGGTTCGACAGCCGCCGGGTGGACTTCCGCCCGGAGGAGTACTGGAAGCCGGGCACCAAGGTGACCATCAAGTACCGGCTGAAGAGCGTCGAGATCGCGCCGGGGGTCTACGGCGACGTGGACAAGGACGAGCCGTTCACCATCGGCCGGTCGATGATCTCCACCGCGGACGCCAAGACGCACCAGATGACGGTCGAGCGGGACGGCAAGAGCACCACCCTGCCGGTCACCCTGGGCGCGGACGCGACGCCTTCCTGGGGCGGAACGATGGTGATCATGGACAAGGAGAAGGTCACCCGGATGAACTCGCAGACCGTCGGTCTCGGTGGCGAGTACGACATCCAGGACGTGCCGCACGCGATGCGGCTGACCACCTCGGGCACCTTCCTGCACGGCAACTACTGGTCCAACCCCTTCGGCAAGTCCAACGGCAGCCACGGCTGCATCTCGATGCAGGACGTGAAGGGCGGCAGCGACAGCTCGGTCGCCGGCAAGTTCTACAACGACTCGATGGTCGGCGACGTGGTGAAGATCGTGAACACCAAGGAGAAGACCGTCTCGCCCTCCAACGGGCTGGGCGGCTGGAACGTGTCCTGGGCCAACTGGTAGGCCCGTCAGTTCGTCGCCGGGCGGCCCGGACCTCACCCGTTGGGGTCGGGCCCCCCGGTTTTCGGGGCGGGAAGCCCCCCGAATGGCGCAACCTTTCCGGTGGCGCGGCACATCTATGGGGTCGGGTCCGTCGGGGCCGCGGGGAGCAAGGGAGGGATCGACGTGAGGTCGATACGCAGAGTGATGGCCGTCGGTCTGGTCGGCGGGGCGATGGCGTTGACCGCGGCCTGCAGTGGCGGCGGTGGTGGGGGCGGGAGCGCCGCCAAGGCCGATATCGGGGCCGGGGCGGCCGCGTCCGCGGCGGCGCCCGGGAGTTCGGCGCCGAAGGTCTCGACGGCCGCGGTGAGCATCGAGCCGAAGAACGGCGCGGTGGACGTGGCGCCGGGTGCGCTCAAGATCGGGGCGACGGGCGGCAAGCTCACCACCGTCAAGGTGAGCGACAAGTCGGGCAAGGAGGTCCCCGGCACGATCGCCGCGGACGGCTCCAGCTGGACCCCGTCCGCCGGGCTCGCGGTGGGCACCGCCTACCAGGTCAGCGCGATGGCCGCGGACGCCAACGGCGCGGTCGCCACGGCGGACAGCAGCTTCACCACGCTGACCCCGGCGGCGCTGGCCAAGGCCTCCGACAACGTGGATGACAACGCGACGTACGGCGTCGGCATGATCGTCTCGGTGGAGTTCAGCAAGGACGTCGCCAACAAGGACGCGGTCGCGAAGGGCATCACCTTCGAGACCGACAACGGCACCGCGGTCAAGGGCCACTGGTTCGACGACCGGCGGCTGGACTTCCGGCCGGAGGAGTACTGGAAGCCGGGCACCAAGGTGACGGTGCAATACCGCCTCAAGAGCGTGGAGATCGCCCCCGGGGTGTACGGCACCGACCGGGACGAGCCCTTCACGATCGGGCGATCCAAGGTTTCGACGGTTGACGCCGCCGCGCACAGGATGACGGTGGCCGAGAACGGGGCGTCGAGCGACATCGACATCACCTCCGGTTCGGACGAACACCCCACCTGGAACGGCACGATGGTGGTCATGTCGAAGGAGGGCACGGTGCGGATGCAGTCCAGCACGCTGCCCGGCATGACCGGTTCGCCGTACGACCTCCAGGTCCCGCACTCGATGCGGCTGACCACCACCGGCACGTACGTGCACGGGAACTACTGGAGCGGTGGCGCCTTCGGCGAGGACAACGTCAGCCACGGCTGCGTGGGCCTGCGCGACGTCAAGGGCGGCGGTGACTCCACCACGATGGGCAAGTTCTACGCGGACTCGCTGGTCGGGGACGTGGTCATCGTGAAGAACTCGGTCAAGAAGGAGACGCTCGACCCGGCGAACGGGCTGAGCGGCTGGAACGTGCCGTGGAGCAAGTGGTGATCGCCGGGTAGACGCGGTTCGACGTCAACCCGGGCTTGACTTCGGTCGGCCCGGGTCGACTCTTTTCCGGCGCAGGGTTGCTCCGGGCATATGCCGACTCGGGGGAGATCGTTTGTTCATTGTCCGTACGCGGCTGCTTGCGTTCCGCAATGATGGACCGCATGGCGGGTTGGGGCGAAACAGATCAGTCATCGGTTCCCGCGGCCGGCGCGGTCGCGGAGGCGTCGTGGATCGACGTCCAGGGTGCGCTCTCGGCACTGGAGCGGCTCAGCTCGGAGGAGCTGCAGGAGATGTACTCCGGCAGACTGTGCGACCCGTCCGCGCCGAACGAGGTCCGGCTGCCGTCCCGTCCGGAGTCGGGCCCGGTGGCCCGCCGGCTGGTGTTGAACGTCCTGGAGTCCTGGGACCTCCACCAGCACCTGGAGGCCGGGGAGTTGTTGACCAGTGAGCTGGTGTCCAACGCGGTGCGGCACGCCGCGGGGCGCACCATCGGCCTGGAGGTCAGCCGAAAGCCCGGTTGGCTGCGGATCGAGGTCCGCGACTCCTCCCGGGCGCTGCCCTGCATGATCCTCGCCGAGGCCAAGCCGGTGAACGAGCGCGGCCGCGGGCTGAGGATCGTCGACGACCTCGCCGACCGCTGGGGCGCCGACCTGCTGCCGCGCGGCAAGGGCGTCTGGTTCGAGCTGAAGATCCGCGAGCGGCACTGAGGGGACTGTTCCGGCTCCGGATACGCGCAGGGCCCCCGGGCTCGCCGTGGTCGGCGGTGGGGGCCCCTGCAAGTCATCGCGCCGGCCAAGGGGGTGCGTGCCGCGCGATGGGCGTCGGCAGTGCCAGGTCGGGCCCGCCGAAGTTCGACGAGTCGACTATCGCACGGATCTCAGCATGCGGGCAAACCGGGCGTCTTGGATTGAAAGGTTTGTCATCTACTTCACCTTTGGATTTTGCATAGGTTAACGCCCTGGCCTGTGATTATTCATGATCCCGATGAGCTGATCATTGCCTGACGGGCCCGGGCGGCATGTTCGCGAACAGCGGCGGGGGAGAGATGCCGACGGGGTGGTGGGGCCTTCGGGGTGCCACGGCAGGCGCGGCAGAGGCCGCCGAGGAGGGCGTGCGGGCGGCAGGGTGTGCGGCAGTCGGTGCACTCGATGACGCGGGTGGCGGGAGACTCCGGGCGGGGCCGTTCGGGGGGCATCTTGTCGAGCAGACGGCGGCGGGTGAAGGCCGCCGGGCTGTGGACGCCGTCCGGCGGGAGGCCTGCGGTGAGAGCGGCGGTGAAGAGGGCGGGGGTGGCGCCCCGGGCCAGCCATTCGGCGGCGAGCGGTTCGAGGGCCGCGCAGTCGGCGGCGGAGAGGGCGAGGCGGGCGTCGGCAAGGCCGAGACCGGCGAGCGCCGCGTACGCGGCGAGGTGGGAGAGGTGCGGTTGAGCGTTCGCTCCTTGGGGGGATCGGGTGCTCCGGACGTTGACGCCTCGCCTGCCTCGGACGCCTCGCCAGTGGTGAGGAACTGCGTCCACCACGCGTCGGAGCGGGGCGTGCGGGAGAAGTAGGTGCGGAACACCCAGCGGCAGTCCTTGGAGCTGATGCGCTCGCGGACCCGGCGCAGGTGACCTGCGGTGGAGAGGTTGTTGAGCACCGTGCGGCAGGCCATCTGCCCGTAGTGGGACTGGAGGACGGCGAGGGTCTTGACGTCCATGGCGGCGCCGTCGGGGAGGTGGTCGATGAGCGAGGCGATGTAGGCCTCGCGCGCCGGGAGGTGGGAGAAGTCGGCAGCGGAGCGGGGGAGTTGCTCCGGGGCGGACTGCTTGCCGTACCCGGGGGTGGCCATGGCGGTAGAGTCGTGGGTAGCCACAGGATCGAGTCTCTTTCGATCGTGCCGGTCAGACCCCCGTTCGGTGTTGGCGCACCGGCGGGGGTTGTTTCGTTGCTGCGCACGCTACACGGCGGAACCGGCTGTGGAGAACTCGTGACGATAAGTCATATCTGCTGCGTGCGGGTGTGGTTGGTAGGTGGTTACCCACCCGTTCGACTAAAGGGTCACTCGACTCGCGCTGCTTGAGCTTCGGACGCGAAGGAGACGAAGGCGGACCAGGCCTCGGGGGAGAAGGCGAGGGTCGGGCCGGCCTTGTCCTTGGAGTCGCGGACGTGGACGGCGGAGGGGCAGGAGGCGACTTCGATGCAGTTGCCGCCTTCAGTCCCGCTGTAGCTGGACTTCACCCAGGTCAGGTTGGTGCTCATAGCTCCTCCGCCAACTTGCTGATGAAACGAGCCGACTCCTCGGGGCTGAGGGCCTGCCGGAGGATCATTGCATGGCGCTGCCACAGCAGATTTACCTTCTCCGGTTCGGCGTACAGGAAGCCCATGGACTGGCCCTCCTCGTAGGCAAAGCGCTCGTGATCGGCCGTTTCCAGCAGGACGAATGCGCCATTGACTCCCGGGTGAACACACCTGGCCGGCACTACCTGGATGTCGATGTGTCGAGGCTTGCTGGCGTCAAGCAGGTGCCTCAACTGCTCCTTGTGTTCCGGAGCGGTGCCGAACCGGCGCAGGAGGGCGAACTCATCGATGAGAAAGCTGAATGACTTGGTCTGCTTGCCCAGGATCGCCTGCCGAGCCAATCGGGCTGAAACCCGCTCTTCCACGGTGTCGTCGTCCAGCGGCGGCCAGTGTGCGTTCAACAGAGACCGGGCGATAGCTTCGGTCTGAAGCAGGCCTGGGATGAGTTGGCTTTCGTATGAGCTCAAGACAATCGCCTCGGGCTCGTACTTCATGAAGTCCTGGGAGAAGGAGGGGAACTTCTCGGGCTTCAGAAACTCTGCCGCGCCCACCAACATCCCCTTCGCGTCGCACAGCTCATCCGCCACCTGCAGCAGCTTGAGCGAGGGCTTCCGCCTCCCCGCCTCCATCGACCGCACGCTCTCGATGTCGTAGCACGCCGCCTGGCTCAGCTGCTCCCGCGTCACGCCCGCCTTTTCACGCCACCGCTTGAGCTGATCGCCGCAGTACTTCCACGACATCGGGTTTTCCTTCGGCGTGCTCACGGTCCCGCGCCCCTCCCTGCCCTGGTCACAGGGCGGTTCAAGCTCTCGCCGTACCACCGGCGTTACTCCCGAGGCTATGCCCGCCTGCCGACCCTTGAAGGGTGAAATGGCCGAACTCAGCCCTCCCGAGTGACGCCCTCCGTACACCTCCTCAAGGAATCCGATGCTCACTCAGCCCCTCGATGCCGTCGAGTGGATGTTCCCCCGCCTGCCCCGCAGTGCCGGCCGTGCCCGGATCCGCTTCCTCCGACTGGCCTTCGAGTGGGAGGTGCCCGTCGACTCCGCCGAGACCGCGCTGATCCTGCTCAGCGAACTGGTCACCAACGCCTGCCGCCACGCCCGCTCGCCGCGTGACCGGATGATCGGAGTCCGGGTTCTCCTCCCCACCGCCTCCCTGCTCCGCATCGAGGTCTCCGACGCGAACCCCGAGTTGCCGACCCTCCGCCACGCCGCCCCCGACGACGAGTCCGGCCGGGGCCTGGAACTCGTCGCCGCCCTCGCCTCCTCCTGGGGCGCCCACCCGCGCGGCGAGGGCTACATCGGCAAAACCGTCTGGTTCGAGCTCGCGCTCCCCTCGCCGGCCTGCTCGGCCTCAGATCATCTGATTCCATGAGGCGGATGACTGCAACAGAGGCTTCCAGAAGCTTCGCCGCCGTGCTGGACTCGGCAGAACACGGCGGGACGATCTCGACACGGGTGTCCTGATCCAGGCAGAGCGCACCGGCGCCCCTGCGTTGTTCGGTCCCGCGATGACGTGGCCATCGCGGCAATCACCGCAGCCGAACTGCACCTGGGAGTGAGCTCCCCGACGATGTTCGTCATCTTCGCCGTCAGAGCTTCGTGGATGCGATTCTCGCGGTCGTCCCGGTGGAGGACTACACGCCCGACACGGCCCGTATTCACGCCAGGCTGATGGCGCACGTGCGGAGACAGGGCAAGCCGCGCGGGGCTCACGACCTGATCATCGCGGCCACAGCCTTGACCACCGCCCGCACGGTGGTCACCACCGACGCCTCCGCCGGATTCGCAGGCCTGCCCGGCGTTCCGGCGATCACCCCGGCTTGAAGTGTGCCTGCGCAGGAAGTCGGGCCCGTCGACTTCCCGCGCAGGCCGGGTACCATCGGGCCCGTGAACTCGTACTGGCACGTCGTGCTGCCACCGCTCAGCGCCTGACCGGGCGCACGCAGTCGGTGGCTTGATCCCGTCGCCCCCGCCCAGGGGGTTCTGTGGCGTGCGCCCGCTTCGAAACCAGTTCCTCTGATGGTCTTCGACGACGGAAGTTCACGACTGTGCCGAATCGTTTGTCCGCGCCTGAGCGCGCTCGTCTGACCCCCGCTCCTCGCCGTACCCGCCCGATCGACGGGCCGCTGCCGATCCTGGTCTCCGCGCTGTTGTGGGGCACCACCGGAACGGCCGCCTCGTTCGCGCCCGCAGGCGCTCCGGCGGCCGGGATCGGGGCCGCCGCGCTGGTGCTCGGTGGCTCGCTGCTGTTCCTCACCGACCGCGCCGCGTGGGCGCTGCCCCGGGTGTGCGGGATGGTTGAGCGGTGGCTGCTGGTGGTCGGGGCGGTGGCCGTGGTGGGGTACCCGGTCACCTTCTACCCGGCGGTGACCCGCACCGGGGTCGCGGTGGCGACCGTGATCGCGCTGGGCAGCGCGCCGGTGTTCACCGGACTGCTCGGGTGGCTCGCCCGGCAGGGGCGGCCGAGCGGGCGGTGGGCCGGGGCCACCGCGCTGGCCGTGCTCGGCTGCGGGGTGCTGGTGCTCGGGCCCCAACTCACCGGTGGCGGCTCGACGGTGGATCTGCTCGGGGCGCTGTTGGCGGCGCTCTCCGGGCTCTCGTACGCGGTGTACTCGCTGATCGCCGGGCGGCTGATCGCGGCCGGGCACCCGTCCGGCGGGGTGATGGGCGCGATGTTCGGCGGGGCGGCCGTGCTGGTGCTGTCGGTGCTGCTCGCCGGTCCGACCGGCTGGCTGCTCTCGGTGCGTGGGGCGGGCGTGGTGCTGCACCTCGGGGTGGTCACCACCTTCCTCGCCTACCGGCTCTTCGGCCACGGACTGCGGCACACCCCGGCACAGATCGCCACCACGTTGACCCTTGCCGAACCCGCTGTCGCCGCCGTCCTCGGCGTCGCGGCTCTGGGCGAGCGCCTGCCGACGGTGTCCTGGTGCGGGCTTGCGGTGCTCGCGGGCGGCCTGGGGGTCCTGACCCTCCCCGCCCGGCGGTAGGCGGTTGCTGCCGCACAGGAAGTCGGATGGGCCGACTTCTGGTGCGCGGGCTCGCTGTGCTTGCGGTCGCTCTGGCGGTCCTGATGCTGCTCGGTCTGCTGCTGCACAGGAAGTCGGACGGGCCGACTTTCTGTGCGTGAGGTTGTGCGGTGTGTTCGTGGTGGCCGTGGGGGCCAGCTGCGGGCCTGGTGGTGGGCGTGGTGCCGCACCAGAAGTCGGCCCGTCCGACTTCTGGTGCGGCGGGCGGCCCGCTCAGCCCAGGAGGCCGCCGGTGTACGGGTCTTCGGCGAGGAGGCGCCAGGAGTGGCGAGGGGTCGCCCAGGCCTCCGGGTCCACCCGCTCGACCAGCTCCTCGACGACGGTCCGCAGGAACAACTGGGGGTCGAACACGTGCCAGTCCTCGCCCTCGGCCTCGTCCTCCACGTACTCCCAGCGGTCATGGTCGGCGCGCAGCCGCTCGTACGTCCACAGGGCGTAGAGCAGGGCGGAGACGTCCCGGTGCAGGTACGACGCCGGGGCGTCGGCCCCGTACAGGCCGGGCAGCTCCAGGCGGCCGGTCGCGCCGTCGAGTGCGATCACCAGGTCGTGCGGCCAGTAGGCGAGGGCGAGGCGGCCGGGGTGGGTGGAGTCCAGGGCGGCGAGCGGGTCGTCGGGGTCGACGCCGAACATCTCGCTGCCCAGCGGCAGGCCCGCCTCGACGAGGAGCCGCCGGGTCGGCTCGTGGGTGAGCTCGGCGGGCAGGTCCTCGGCGCGGTAGCGGCGGACGGCGCCGTCCCCGTCCTCGCCGACCAGCCGGGCGAGGTCCTCGACGAGGTCCGGTTCGAAGGCGTAGGCGGGGCCGCCCGGTTCGCCGGGGCGGGCACCCCAGGCCAGCGACGCGACCAGCAGCGCCGTGCACCAGTGCGCCGGCCGGGCGGTACCGGCGAACAGCGGCTCGTCGACCGCCCGCATCCGCTGCTCGGCGGCCGCCACCACGGCGTCCACCACCGCCGCGCCCCGGCGGCCCCCGTGGGCGCCGGGGTCCCCGGCGCCGGTCGCGACCGCCTCGACCTCCCGGACCAGGGCCACCAGCGCGGGCAGCGAGGTGGCCAGCAGGTCGCCCTCGGACCCGTCGCCGAGCCGCAGCTCGCCGGTCACCCCGTCCAGGGCGACCGGGTCGCCGTACACCGCCTCTCCGATGACGAACCAGCGCCCGCCTCCACCAGGCGCAGCGACGGGAGCGCGGAACTCCAGGAACGCGCCGTCCCCGGGCAGCCCCTCCGTCAACAGGTGCTCGCGACTGGGCTCGTGCGTCAGCCCCTCCGGCAGGTCCATCACGTCCGGCATCCCCGTTCCCCGTCCCGCTCTTCAGCTCCGCGATCGATCGGTCGAGAGCGTACGAGAGGCCCCCGACAGCGACTCCTGCGGGGGTTCGAAGTTCCACGCACAGGAAGTCGGACCGGCCGACTTCCTATGCAGCGGCGGCTGGTTGACTGGGCGCCGTGGACGAACCGGAGATCTCCCGGTTTCCGCTGTTCCAGTCCGCAGCCGAGGCGCTGCGCCCACTGGCCCGGCTCACCCTGGACCTGGACGAAGTGGCCCGGCGGCTCGGCCTCGCGCCGGAGGACTCCGTCCGTGGGACGGCGGTACGACTGCTGGAAGGGCACCGGCGCTGGGTGGGATACCTCTCCGTGGGGGACTCGCCGCTCAGTGGGTAGGGTGCGGTTGATCGAGCGATCAGCGGGGCCAAGTGGACTGCCGCGCAGGGGTCCTGGTCTTCCCGTCCGTTGACGAAGGGGTCTGCAGTCATGTCGGAATCCGCTACGCCCGGCCCGCTTGAGCTGCTCGCCCGCTACCGGCGGGCGATGCTCGACCTGGATGCGGATGCGCTGGCCGAGCTGTACGCCGAGGACGGGGTGCACGAGTTCCCGTTCCTGTTCCCGGGGATGCCCGAGCGCTACCGGGGGCGCGAGGAGGTGCGGGCCGGGTACCGGGCGGCCTGGGGTGCGAGTGAGGCCCGGCCGCGGGAGATCCGGCAGGTCGCGGTCCACCCGGGCGCCGATCCGGAGGTGCTCACCGTGGAGCAGCTGGTGGTCGGGACGGTGGCCTCCACGGGCAAGGAGTTCGCCCTCCCCGGACTGCTGGTGATGCGGGCCCGGGGAGGGCAACTGGTGCACGTCCGCGACTACATGGACGGGCTCGGCGTGGCGCGTGCCATGGGGCGGCTGTCGGCCGTCGCTGCCCGCCTGGAGGCGGCGGGGTCGTAGCGGGCTCAGATGCCGAAGTGGGCGGCGATGCCGTCGAGGACGCAGTCGAGGCCGGTGGTGAAGTGCCAGTCGGGGTCGTCCTTGCGGGTGGCCTGCTGCAGGTACTGCTGGTAGGAGGGGTAGCGGCCGGTGCCCATCAGGTAGGTCATCCGGGGGGCCAGGCCGGCCCGGGTCTCGTCGCCGTCGGACCAGCCGCGGGCGCGGCGCAGGTCCTCAAGGGCGACCTCGGAGGCGGACGAGCCGTGGACGTAGACGGCGACGGTGCGGAAGACCGCCATGGTGGTGTCGGCGTCCAGGCCGCGTTCGGCGAGGGCGGCGAACGCCCGTTCCGGGACCGCGAGTTGGTTGGGGCTGAGGGAGAACGGGGTGGCCGCCCGGGCGATCCAGGGGTGGGCCAGGTTCATGGCGCGCAGGTGGACGGCGAGGGAGTGCATGGCTTCGCGCCAGCCGTCGGCGGGGGTGTCCAGGGGGAGCTGCCCGTACACGAAGTCGACCATCAGCTCGATGAGTTCGTCCTTGCCGGAGACGTACCGGTAGGCGGCCATCGGGGCCACGCCGAGGGCGGTGGCGAGGCGGCGCATGGTGACGGCGTCCAGGCCCTCGGTGTCGGCGATGGCGACCGCGGCCTCGGCGATCCGGTGCGGGGTCAGGGTGGTGCGCGGCGCGGGGGAGGGGCGGTCGAGCCGCTCCCAGAGTGAGGGCTGCGGCTTGTCGCGGTCGTCGGCTGCGGCGTCGCTGTCCCCGGTGGGGGCCTGCTGAGCGGGCATGGGGGCGGGCTCCTTCCGGCTGGAGGTGTCCACCGTACCACTCGCGTGTACGGCGTATCTCGAGAGTGGACGCCGTACATATTCGTGTGTACGTTGTATCGAGCCGATACGGCGTACACATCGTCCCGGAGGGGGAACAATCATGTCCATCGATCAGGACCTGAAGATCGCGGTCATCCTCGGCAGCACCCGCACCGGCCGCTTCGGCCCGGTCGTCGCCGACTGGCTGCTCGGCCACCTGGGCGCCCGCGAGGACATGACCGCCGACCTGGTCGACCTGGCCGCCACCCCGCTGCCCACCGTCTTTCCGCCCTTCGGCGGCGAACTGCCGCCCGGCGAGGCGGAGTTGCTGGCGGCCGTGTCGCCCAGGCTGGCGGCCGCCGACGCCTTCGTGTTCGTCACGCCCGAGTACAACCACAGCTTCCCGGCCCCGCTGAAGAACGCCATCGACTGGCACAACCAGCAGTGGCACGGCAAGCCGATCGGTTTCGTCTCCTACGGCGGGCTCTCCGGCGGCCTCCGGGCGGTGGAGCAACTGCGCGTGGTGATGGCCGAGTTGAACAGTGTGACGATCCGCAACACGGTCAGCTTCCACGGCGCCGCGCAGGCCTTCGACGCCGACGGCAAGCCGCGCGACCCGGCCGCCGACGCCGCCGCCAAGACCCTGCTCGACCAGCTGGCCTGGTGGGCCCACGCGTTGCGGGATGCCCGGCGGACCCGCCCGTTCGCCGTCTGAGCCCCGGAAAGGGGGAACGGCCATGACCGCGGAACCGCTCGACGACCGCCCCAAGCCGCCACTGCTCGGCGTGCTCGGGCTGATGCTCGGCATCTTCCTCTCGGCTCTCGACGGCCAGATCATCGGCACCGCGCTGCCGACCGTCGTCGGCGACCTCGGCGGACTGGAACACCTCGCCTGGGCGGTCACCGCCTACCTGCTCACCTCCGCCGCCGCCACCCCGCTGTGGGGCCGGCTCGGCGACCTGTACGGCCGCAAGGGCGCGTACCAGTGGGCGGTCGCGGTGTTCCTGGTCGGCTCGATGCTCTCCGGGCTGTCGCAGGACATGGGCCAGTTGATCGCCTTCCGGGCGCTCCAGGGGATCGGTGCCGGCGGGCTGATGGTCGGCGCGCTCTCGGTGATCGGGGTGCTCGTGCCCGCCTCCGACCGGGGCCGGGTGCAGTCGGTGATCGGCGTGCTGATGCCGATCGCCTTCGTCGGCGGCCCGCTGCTCGGCGGCTTCCTCACCGACCGGCTCAGCTGGCGCTGGGCCTTCTACGTCAACCTGCCAGTCGGTGTGTTCGCCCTGCTCGCGGTCGGCGCCGGGGTGCGGCTGCCGAAGGCCGAGCGGGCCCGTGCCCCCTTCGACCGGGCCGGGGTCGTCCTGCTGGCCACCGGCATCCTCGGGCTCACCCTGGTCAGCAGCTGGGGCGGGACGCTGTACGCCTGGACGTCCCCGCTGATCCTCGGAACGGGGGCGGTCGCGGTCGCCGCGCTGGCCCTGTTCGTCCGGACCGAGCGGCGCGCCTCCGGACCGCTGGTCCCGCCCGCGCTGTTCCGCAACCGCAACTTCACGGTGTCCCAGGTGCTGGGCTTCCTCACCGGCGCGGTCATGCTCGCCCTGATCGGCTACCTGCCGCAGTACCTCCAGCTCGTCCAGGGCGCGTCGCCGACCACCGGCGGGCTGCTCCTGCTGCCGCTGATGCTCGGCATGATGGGCACCCAGCTGGTCACCGCCCGGCTGATGGGCCGGCCCGGCGGCGAGCGGCGCTACCCGCTGCTGGGCGGGGTGCTGGCCCTGGCCGGGTCCGCGCTCCTGCTGCTCCTGGGGACGGACACGCCGCTGGCGTGGGCCTCCGGGCTCACCGCCGTCGCCGGGATCGGCATCGGACTGCTGATGCAGAGCACCATGCTGACCTCGATGGCCGCCGTGCCGCGCCGGGACATGGGTGCCGCGATGGGCGTGGTGACCCTGCTGCGCAGCATCGGCGGCTCGCTCGGGACGGCCGCCCTGGGCGCGGTCTACACGGCACGGCTGACCGCCTCGCTGGGGGCGCGGCTGGGCCCGGCCGAGGCCGGTCGGCTGACCGGCGGTGGCGGGCTCACCCCGGCCTCGCTGGCGGGCCTTCCGCCGGCCGTCCGGGACGCCGTCGGGACGGCGGTCACCAGCGGGCTGCACGGCACGGTGGCCGGGGGCGCAGCCCTGGCGGCGGTGGCGACGGCGGTCGCCTGCCTGGCCCGGCCGGCCTCCGCACCGGAGCCGCGGGAAGCCGCGGCGCCGGCGGAGCGGGCGGCGGTCCCGAACTAGGCCACGGCCTAGCGGGTCGGCCCCCGGGCGCTACGGGGTTGCGTCCGGGGGCCGACCGTCAGGCGTCCGTGATCAGCACTCGATGACGTTCACGGCGAGGCCGCCGCGCGAGGTCTCCTTGTACTTGATCTTCATGTCGGCGCCGGTCTCCTTCATCGTCTTGATCGCCTTGTCCAGCGAGACGTGGTGGCGCCCGTCGCCGCGCAGCGCCATCCTGGCCGCGGTGACGGCCTTGACCGACGCCATGCCGTTGCGCTCGATGCAGGGGATCTGGACCAGGCCGCCGACCGGGTCGCAGGTGAGGCCGAGGTTGTGCTCGATGCCGATCTCGGCGGCGTTCTCGACCTGCTCGGGGGTGCCGCCGAGGACCTCGGCGAGGCCGCCCGCGGCCATCGAGCAGGCGGAGCCGACCTCGCCCTGGCAGCCGACCTCGGCGCCGGAGATGGAGGCGTTCTCCTTGAAGAGCATGCCGATGGCGCCGGCTGCGAGCAGGAAGCGGACGATGCCGTCGTCGTCGGCACCCGGGATGAAGTTCAGGTAGTAGTGCAGGGTGGCGGGGATGATGCCCGCCGCGCCGTTGGTGGGCGCGGTGACCACCCGGCGCCCGGAGGCGTTCTCCTCGTTGACCGCCATCGCGTAGAGCGTCACCCACTCCATCGCGTTGGCCGGGCCGATCCCCTCGGCGCGCAGCGCACGCGCTGCCGCGGCGGCCCGGCGGCGGACCTTCAGCCCGCCCGGCAGGATCCCCTCGCGGGTCATCCCGGCCCGCACGCACTCCTGCATCACGGACCAGATCTCCAGCAGACCGGTCCGGATCTCCTCCTCGCTGCGCCAGGCCTTCTCGTTCTCCAGCATCAGGCCGGAGATCGACAGCCCGGTCTCCCGGGTGAGCCGCAGCAGCTCCTCGCCGGTGCGGAAGGGGTAGCGCAGCACGGTGTCGTCGGGCTTGACCCGGTCCGCACCGATCGCGTCCTCGTCCACGACGAAGCCGCCGCCGACCGAGTAGTAGGTCTTCTCCAGCAGCGTGGAGCCGTCCGCCGCGTAGGCCCACAGGGTCATGCCGTTGGCGTGGTACGGCAGCGAGCGGCGCCGGTGCAGGACCAGCTGGGTGTCGGGGTCGAAGTCGACGGGGTGCTCGCCGAGCAGGCTGAGCCGCTTCTCGGCGATGATCCGCTCGACGTCCTTGTCCGCCTGGTCGACGTCGACGGTGCGGGGCGAGTTGTCCTCCAGCCCCAGCAGGACGGCCTTCGGGGTGCCGTGGCCGTGGCCGGTGGCGCCCAGCGAGCCGTACAGCTCGGCGCGCACGCCGGTGACCCGGTCCAGCAGGCCTTCGGAGCGCAGCCGGCGGGCGAACATCCGGGCCGCGCGCATCGGGCCGACGGTGTGGGAACTCGACGGACCGATGCCGATGGAGAAGAGGTCGAAGACGCTGATGGCCACGGGGGACGTCCTTGTCTGGTCTCGTGGAAGGACTTGCGGGCAGGGGGATGACACGGGACGGGGCACCGCGCGCACTGTCCAGTGTGCGCGGTGCCCCGGGGCCGCAGGTGCACCGGCGGGGTGAGGCCGGTCACCTCATCCCGAACGGGATCACTCCTGGCCGGCCAGGTTCGGGTAGAGCGGGTACTTCTCGGCCAGGGCGGTGACCCGGGCCTTCAGGGCGGCGGCGACGGTCTCGTCGAAGGCGGGCTTGAGCGCCTCGGCGATGATGTCGGCGACCTCGCGGAAGTCCTCGGCCTTGAAGCCGCGGGTGGCCAGGGCCGGGGTGCCGATGCGCAGGCCGGAGGTGACCATCGGCGGGCGCGGGTCGTTCGGGACGGCGTTGCGGTTGACGGTGATGCCGACCTCGTGCAGCCGGTCCTCCGCCTGCTGGCCGTCGAGCTGGCTGTTGCGCAGGTCGACCAGGACCAGGTGGACGTCGGTGCCGCCGGACAGCACGGAGGCGCCGGCCTCGGCGACGTCGGCCTGCAGCAGGCGCTCGGCGAGGATCTTGGCGCCCTCCAGGGTGCGCTGCTGGCGCTCCTTGAACTCCTCCGAGGCGGCGACCTTGAAGGCGACGGCCTTGCCCGCGATCACGTGCTCCAGCGGGCCGCCCTGCTGGCCGGGGAAGACCGCGGAGTTGATCTTCTTGGCCCACTCGGCCTTGGACAGGATGACGCCGCCGCGCGGGCCGCCCAGGGTCTTGTGGGTGGTGGTGGTGACCACGTCCGCGTACGGCACCGGGTTCGGGTGCAGGCCCGCGGCCACCAGGCCGGCGAAGTGGGCCATGTCCACCATGAGCAGCGCGCCGACCTCGTCGGCGACCCGGCGGAACTCGGCGAAGTCCAGCTGGCGCGGGTAGGCGGACCAGCCGGCGATGATCAGCTTCGGCTGGTGCTCCTTGGCCAGGCGCTCGACCTCGGCCATGTCGACCTGACCGGTCTTCTCGTCGACGTGGTACGCGACCACGTTGTAGAGCTTGCCGGAGAAGTTGATCTTCATGCCGTGGGTCAGGTGACCGCCGTGGGCCAGGTTCAGGCCCAGGATGGTGTCGCCCGGCTGGATCAGCGCGAACATCGCGGCGGCGTTGGCCTGCGCGCCGGAGTGCGGCTGGACGTTGGCGTGCTCGGCGCCGAACAGGGCCTTGATGCGGTCGATCGCGATCTGCTCGACCACGTCGACGTGCTCGCAACCGCCGTAGTAGCGGCGGCCGGGGTAGCCCTCGGCGTACTTGTTGGTGAGCACCGAGCCCTGGGCCTCCATGACCGCCACCGGGGCGAAGTTCTCGGAGGCGATCATCTCCAGGGTGGTCTGCTGGCGGTGCAGCTCGGCGTCGACCGCGGCGGCGATCTCCGGGTCGAGGGCGTGCAGGGACTGGTTGAGAACCGTCATGGTGTGGTCTTCCCGGGAGGAGGAGGGAAAGGGGCCGGGGCGGGACGGACCGCGCTGCCGCGGCCCGTCCCTGCGGGGCTCAGCCCTGGGGGTTGGTGAGCGCGTCGTACTCGTCGGCGCTGAGCAGCTCGTCAGTGGCCTCGACGCGGACCTTGAACAGCCAGCCGGCCTCGAACGGGGCGCTGTTGACCAGGGCGTTGTCGTCCAGGACGTCCTGGTTGACCTCGGTGACCTCGCCGGTCACCGGGGAGTACAGGTCGCTGACCGACTTGGTGGACTCCAGCTCGCCACAGGTCTCGCCGGCGGTCACGGTGTCGCCGACCTCGGGCAGCTGCACGTAGACGATGTCACCGAGCGCGTCGGCGGCGTGCTTGGTGATGCCGACCGTGGAGACACCGTCCACGGCGGCGGTCAGCCACTCGTGCTCCTTGGTGTACTGCAGGTGCTGGGGGTTGCTCATGGCGTCATTCTCCAGGATGGGAAGCGGGTACGACGCAGCGGGCCGCCGCACGGACGGCTCCGACGTGCGCGTATGGGAAATCGAGGGGTCCTGCGAGGCCTCAGCGGGCGCGCTTGTAGAACGGCAGCGCCACGACCTGGACGGGCTCGTGCTTGCCGCGCACGTCCACGGCGACGGTGGTGCCCGGCTCGGCGTGGGCCGCGTCGACGTAGGCCATCGCGATCGGCTTCCCCAGCGTCGGGGACGGCGCGCCGGAGGTGATCCGGCCGATCGGGGCGCCGTCGGTGGAGACCACCGTGTACTCGGCGCGCGGCACGCGCTTGCCCTCGGAGACCAGGCCGACCAGCACCTTCGGCGGGTTGCTCTCGGCCGCGGCCGCCGCCTGCTCCAGCGCCTTGCGGCCGACGAACGCGCCGTCGTTGGTGGTCTTGTCGAAGCGGACGACCCGGCCCAGGCCCGCGTCGAACGGAGTCAGGTCGGTGGACAGCTCGTGCCCGTACAGCGGCATGCCCGCCTCCAGGCGCAGCGTGTCGCGGCAGGACAGGCCGCAGGGGACCAGGCCGTGGCCCTCGCCCGCGGCGGTCAGCGCCTGCCAGACGGGCTCGGCGTCGACCGGGTGGCAGAAGATCTCGAAGCCGTCCTCGCCGGTGTAGCCGGTGCGGGCCAGCAGCACCTCGCGGCCGGCCACCTTCGCCGGGAGGATCGCGTAGTACTTCAGGCCGGGCAGGTCGGCGTCGGTGGTCTTCGCCAGGATGGCGGTGGCCTCCGGGCCCTGGACGGCGATCAGCGCGTAGGTGTCGCGGTCGTCGGTGACGACGGCGTCGAAGCCCTTGGCGCGGGCGATCAGCTCGTCCAGCACCAGCTGGGCGTTGGAGGCGTTGGCGACCACCAGGAAGGCGTCCTCGCGCAGGCGGTAGACGATCAGGTCGTCCAGGATGCCGCCGTCCTCGGCACAGATCATGGTGTAGCGGGCGCGCAGCACGCCGAGCGCCGAGACGAAGCCGACCAGGGCGTGGTCCAGCATCTCGCCGGCCTGCGGGCCGGTGACGGTGATCTCGCCCATGTGCGAGAGGTCGAACAGGCCGGCCTTGGTGCGGACGGCGAGGTGCTCCTCGCGCTCGCTGCCGTAGCGCAGCGGCATGTCCCAGCCGGCGAAGTCGGTCATGGTCGCGCCGAGGGCGCGGTGCAGCGCGTCGAGCGCGGTGAGGCGGAGGGACGACATGGCCAGGAACTCCTCGGTCGGGGCACTCAGGGGTGCGCGCGCCGGAACCGGACCCGCTCGGGACCGACCCTGCGCGCGGGCATGCGGCGGCGTGGGTCTCCCCATCTGTCGTCGAACCTGAGAGCTTCACCGCCCACCTGCCCGCAGCTGGTGCCAGCATCAGCTGGTTCCAGCATCGGGGACAGGACGGCGGCTTGCACCGTGGGTGGGCGCGCGACAGGGCCGTGCGCCGCTTTCCAGATGTGCCTAACCCGCGCGGTAGGGGGGCCTGAGAGATTCCGGGGAGGACTTGCTCCTTCGGCGCCGGCTGTGCCCCCTGCGGGGCACTCCGGGCTCTCCCGCGCGGGTTCGAGCGGCCGGTGTGGAGTTGTGGGGGCCCGCGGCGCATGCCGTCGGACGCGCACATCATGGCACGTCCGCGCGGAGGAGGGGAGGGGGGACCCGGTCACACGGCACGGAGCCGAACACGAGCCCTAAACTCTTCCGCGTCGGCGCAGCAGTGGGCGGCCGACCCGGCACGAGGGCGGACGGCGGCGCATGGGGTACCCGGTGGAGCAGCAGCAGGGGTGGGACGGGCCGCAGGCGGCGCCGTCGGGCGGCGCGTGGCCGGCGAACGAGCTGGAGCAGGTGCTGACGGCCGCGCTCGGCGACCCGGGGGCGACGCCGCGGGTGATCGAGGTGCTGGCCCGCAGCCAGGTGTGGATCCCGCTGCCGGCCGGGGGCGACCCGAACGGGCAGTCGCTGGACCTGCCGACCGTCGAGCTGGCCGGGGCCCCGTACGTGCCGGTGTTCTCCTCGCAGGAGGTGTTCCTGCAGCAGGCGCCGGGGATGGCCTTCGCGATCGCGCCGGCCTGGGAGTTCGCCCGCGGACTGCCGCTGGGCGTGGGCATCGCGGTCAACCCGGAGGCGGCGGTGGGCATCCCGGTGCCTCCGCAGGGCGTGGCGGAGCTGCGCCGGGGCCCTCGGGAGGCCGCCCGCTGGGAGCACACCGAGAACGCGTCGGAGGCGCCGACCGGCGGCCGGGTGGCGCTGCGCGAGCCGGTGCCGGGCGAGGACCCGGAGCACTTCCTGGCCGCCTGCCGGGCCGAACTGTCGGCCCTGCCGGGTGTCCTGACCGCGCGCCGGGCGCTGGCCAGCATCGAGGGCGAGCCGACCGTGATGTTCGTGGGCGTCCAGCTGGACCCGGCGGCCCCGGCCGACCCGGGGGCGGTGAACGAGGCGCTCGGGCGGGCCCTGGGAACCGCGCCGCTGCCGGGCGGCGTCCACCTCGTGCTGCTCGACCTCGCCGACGACCCGGTGGTCGAGTGGCTGCTGACCCAGGTCATGCCCTTCTACTCGCGGGTGTGAGCGGGGATCCTTCACAGGCACGTCGCCGTGGCGGCGGCCGGTGCCGCGCCATAGGGTGCGTGCAGGCGGCTGACGGGCCGGCGGGTTCAGGAACGAGGCGCGGCGAGGTGGGCGCATGAGTGCGGGAACGGGAGCGGGCGGGGTGCCGGGGCCCTGGGGCCAGGCACCGGCCGGGCGCCCGGGCGCGGATCCGGGCGCGCTGGAGCAGGCCCTGCGCGAGGTCGCGCCGGAGCGCTGGGACGCGTACGAGCGGCTGCTGCACGCGCTGGCCGAGGGCCAGGTCCTGATGCTGCTGTGGCACGGCAGCCCGGGCAGTCCGGACGCCCAGTACGGGAACATGGAGATCAGCGGCCACGGCTACGCGCCGGCCGTCACCTCGCCCGAGCAGCTGACGGCCTCCGGCTGGGCGCGGGCCCACGAGGTCATCTCCGGGCGGGAGATCGCGGCGTCGCTGTACCGCACCCGCTGGGGCCTGTGGCTCAACCCGCACGCGCCGGGCGGCGGGGTCGGGGTGCCGTGGGCGGACCTGCGGCGGATCGCCGCGGGCCTGGACCGGCTGCCGGCCGGTCCGTTGAAGCTGAGCGAGCCGCAGGTGAACGCCCAGCAGTTCTTCGCGCTGCTGGAGCGGCAGGCGGGCGAGGTGCGCGCCGTCCGGGCGCTGCGCCGGGCCTGGGTGCAGCCCTCGGTGGGGGAGCCGTACCTGGCTATCGGCCTCGACCTGTACGAGAGTTCTCCGCCGGCGGTGGAGGCGGTGCGGGCGCTGATGCAGCGGGCGATCGCGGTGGCCCCGGAGGGGCTCGCGGTGTCCACGGTGGCGATGGCGGACGAGTACGACCCGGTGGCGCTGTGGATGCGCGCCAACGCGCGGCCGTTCTTCGACCGGGAGGCGGGCCGCCCGCCGACGGGCCCGTACCCGCCGGTGCCGCCGTACCCGGGGCAGTCGATGCCGGGCCGGCCGATCCCCGGTCAGTCGATGCCCGGGCAGCCGTCTCCGGGGTGGGCTTACGGCACCCAGCCGCCCGCACCGGGCTGGGGGCAGCAGCCCCAGCCGCCGTGGCCCGGATACCCCGGCCGCTGATTGCCAAACCCGCTCTTGTTAAAGCCTTTACCACGAAGCCGACTTGATCCCTGATCAGGTCGGCTTCGGTGCTTTCGGGACGAATTTCCGTTCCGGGTGCCGGCACATCTTGACATGGCAGTTACAGCCGTGTGAAGAGGGATATGCCGAAGATCGGGAAGGTGCATGCGTGCAGATCACAGTTGGGCATCTGTCGCTTGTCAGGGCTGGCGCAAGCCAGTTCGGATGGCAGAGAGTTCTGCGCAACGCATCGCGCGTACTGGAAACCCCACGAAGGTGAACGCGCACGCCGACCGCTCGATCCACGCGACGCCCATCCCGCGTGGAGGCAGTACCCGTGCACGACGTACTGCCGCGAACACCTGCACCTAGCACCTCCGCACGTCCGCAGCCGTACCGCCGAACCGGCGCCCGGCACCCGTGGGCCGGCCACCGTCGGCGAGGGGACCAACTGACCATGACCGCACCCATGACAACCGCCGGGAACGCACCCGAGGCACCCGCCTCCCCGAGCCCGGCCAAGACGATCGAGGGCCGTTCCCTCGGTCGGATCGCCTGGACCCGCTTCAAGCGGGACAAGGCCGCCGTCGCCGGCGGCATCGTGGTGATCCTGCTGATCCTGCTGGCCCTCCTGGCCGGGCCGCTGGAGTCCCTGTTCGGGCTCGACCCCGACCAGCCGAACACCGATCTGCTGGACGCCGACCTCGGTGGACTCCCGCTCGGCGACTGGGGCGGGATGAGCGCGGACCACCCGCTCGGCATCGACCCGCTGCAGGGCCGCGACCTGCTCGCCCGCGTGGTCGACGGCTCCTGGGTCTCCCTGCTGGTCGCCTTCGGCGCGACCGTCCTGTCCAACACCCTCGGCACCGTGCTCGGCGTGATGGCCGGCTACTACGGCGGCTGGGTGGACACCGTGATCAGCCGGTTGATGGACGTCTTCCTGGCGTTCCCGCTGCTGCTGTTCGCCATCGCGATCTCCGCCTCGCTCCAGGGCGGCGCGTTCGGCCTGCACGGCCTCCCGCTGCACATCATGGTGCTGATCTTCGTGATCGGATTCTTCAACTGGCCCTACATGGGCCGGATCGTGCGCGGACAGACCCTCTCGCTGCGCGAGCGGGAGTTCGTCCACGCGGCCCGCAGCCTCGGCGCCCGCGGCCCGTTCATCCTGTTCAAGGAGCTGCTGCCGAACCTGGTCGGCCCGATCCTGGTCTACTCGACCCTGCTGATCCCGACCAACATCCTCTTCGAGGCCGGCCTGAGCTTCCTCGGCGTCGGCATCCAGCCCCCGCAGTCCTCCTGGGGCGGCATGCTCGCCGACGCGAAGAACTACTACCAGGTGGACCCCCAGTACATGGTGGTCCCCGGCCTGGCGATCTTCATCACCGTGCTCGCGTTCAACCTGCTCGGCGACGGGCTGCGTGACGCCCTCGATCCCAAGAGCAACTGACTTCCCGTCAGTACCCTCCTTCCTCCACACCTCAAGGGGTTGATCTCACCCATGCGTAGGTCCCGTACCGTCGCGCTGACCGCCGCGGCCGCCGCCGCGGTCCTGGTCGTCACCGGTTGTTCGTCCAGTTCCAAGAGCGGCGACAGCTCCTCTTCCTCCTCCGGCAACGCGGGCGGCGGCGGTGCCGACGCGGCCACCAAGCAGATCGTCAACGCCTCGGACAAGAAGGGGGGGACGGTCACCTACGAGATGAAGGGCACCCCGGACTCCCTCGACCCGGGCAACACGTACTACGCGTACATCTACAACTTCTCGCGCCTGTACGGCCGTCCGCTGACCACCTTCAACCCGGCCGCCGGCGCGGACGGCAACAAGCTGGTCCCGGACCTCGCCGAGTCGATGGGCCAGCCCAGCGCGGACGGCCTGACCTGGACGTACAAGCTGCGCGCGGGCCTGAAGTACGACGACGGCACCCCGATCACCTCCAAGGACGTCAAGTACGCCGTGGAGCGCTCGAACTACGCGCCCGAGGTGAACTCCAACGGCCCGACGTACTTCCACGACCTGCTGGTCGACAACCCGACGCCGTACCAGGGCCCGTACAAGGACAAGACCGGCGACCTGAAGTCGATCGAGACCCCGGACGACACCACGATCGTCTTCCACCTGCAGCACCCCTTCGCCGACTTCGACTACCTGGTCAGCGCCCCGCAGACCGCGCCGGTCCCGCAGGCCAAGGACACCGGTGCCGACTACGTGAAGCACATCATGTCCTCGGGCACCTACAAGTTCGAGTCCTACGAGGACGGCAAGCAGGCCGTCCTGGTCCCGAACACCAACTGGGACAAGAGCACTGATCCGATCCGCAAGCAGCTGTCGGACAAGATCGTGCTCAAGATGAACATCGACCAGGCCACCATCGACAAGGACCTGCTGGCCGGCAACGCCCAGGTCGACCTGGTGGGCGGCGGCGTCGACCCGCAGACCCAGGCGCAGATCCTGCGCGACCCGAAGCTCAAGGCCAAGACCGACAACGCCTACGGCGGCCGCCTGGTCTACATGGCGATCAACACCAAGGTCGCGCCGTTCGACAACATCGACTGCCGCAAGGCCGTCCAGTACGCGATCGACAAGGTCGCGGTGCAGACCGCGCTCGGCGGACCGATCCGCGGCCAGGTGGCCAACACCGTGCTCCCGCCGGACATCCCGGGCCACCAGGACTTCAACCTGTACGAGACCAAGGACAACAAGGGCGACCAGGCCAAGGCCAAGGAATCCCTGAAGGCCTGCGGCAAGGAGGGCGGCTTCAGCACCGTCCTGACCGCCCGCACCGAGCGTGCCACCGAGGTCGCCGCGGCCACCCAGATCCAGGCGCAGCTGAAGAACATCGGCATCAACGCCGAGATCCAGCAGTTCCCGCAGGGCAAGTACCTGACCGACTCGGCCGGTGCCCCGCAGTTCACCGAGGACCACAACATCGGTCTGATGATGATGCAGTGGGGGGCCGACTGGCCGACCGGCTACGGCTTCCTGCAGCAGGTCGTCGACGGTCGCGCGATCAAGCCGTCCGGCAACACCAACATCGCCCAGCTGAACGACCCGGCCGTCAACAAGATGATCGACGACGCCGCGATCAACCCCGACCGGGCCGCCCGCGAGAAGATCTACGGCGACATCGACAAGAAGGTCATGGAGTCCGCGGTCTACGTCCCGCTGACCGACTTCAAGGTCTTCCTGTACCGCCCGGACAACGCCACCAACGTCGCCTCCACCTCGGCCTTCTCGGGTGAGTACGACTACCTGAACATCGGCACCACCAAGTAAAGAGCCTGGCTCCGCATCCCTGAAGGCAGGTGAAGGCAGCGGCGCCCGCCGCCGTCCGGCAGATCCCGGACGGCGGCGGGCCGCCGGAGCCGCCCAACTGTGTTTGCCTACATCATCCGCAGGATCTTCGCGGCCGCGGCGTTGCTGCTGGTCGTCAGCGCGGTCACCTTCGCGATCTTCTTCCTGCTTCCGCGCTTCGCCGGCGAGACCGCCGACCAGCTGGCCGCGCAGTACATCGGGAAGAACCCGTCGCCCGAGGCGATCGCGGCGGTCAAGAAGAACCTGGGCTTCGAGCAGCCGCTGTACACCCAGTACTGGCACTTCCTGAAGGGGCTGGTCAGCGGCGCCGAGTACAAGTTCGGCCCGGAACCGGCCACCTGCCACGTGCCCTGCTTCGGCTACTCCTTCAAGAACCACCTGGAGGTCTGGCCGGAGATGACCAGCCGGATCCCGGTGACCATCTCGCTCGCCATCGGCGCGGCGGTGCTCTGGCTGGTCTCCGGTATCACCACCGGCGTGATCTCCGCGCTCAAGCCGCGGTCGGTCTTCGACCGGCTCTCCATGGGCGTCGCCCTGGCCGGCGTCTCGCTGCCGGTCTTCTTCACCGGCGCCCTGCTGCTGACGGTGTTCAGCTACGAGTGGCCGATCCTGGACAACTTGCACTACGTCGACTTCACCGAGGACCCGCTGATGTGGGCCCGCAACCTGATCCTCCCGTGGATCTCGCTGGCCTTCCTCTACTCCGCGCTCTACGCCCGGCTCACCCGCGCCGGGATGCTGGAGACGATGAGCGAGGACTACATCCGCACCGCCCGGGCCAAGGGCCTGGTCGAGCGCAAGGTGGTCGTCAAGCACGGACTGCGCTCCGCGCTCACCCCGATCGTCACCATCTTCGGCATGGACCTCGGCCTGCTGCTCGGCGGTGCGCTGATCACCGAGCAGGTCTTCTCGCTCAACGGCGTCGGCCAGTTCGCCGTCCAGGCGATCAACGACAACGACCTGCCCAAGGTCCTCGGCGTCACGCTGCTCGCCGCCTTCTTCATCGTCGTCTGCAACCTCGTGGTCGACCTCCTGTACGCCCTCGTCGACCCCCGCGTGAGGCTCTCGTGACCGACCTCCAGAAGACCCCGGCGGACTCCGCTCCCGCTCCTCTGGGAGACCCGTTCCTGTCCGTCCGCGACCTGCGGATCCACTTCGACACCGACGACGGCCTGGTCCGCTCGGTGGACGGGGTCAGCTTCGACCTGCACAAGGGCCGCACCCTGGGCATCGTCGGCGAGTCCGGCTCCGGGAAGTCGGTCACCTCGCTCGGCATCATGGGCCTGCACCGCTCCAAGCGGGCCCGGATCAGCGGTGAGATCCTGCTCGACGGCGAGGACCTGATCGCGGCCGGACCGGACCGGGTGCGCCAACTGCGCGGCCGCGAACTGGCGATGATCTTCCAGGACCCGCTGACCGCGATGCACCCGTACTACACGGTCGGCGCGCAGATCATCGAGGCCTACCGGGTGCACCACCCGAAGGCCACCAAAAAGGAGGCCAGGGCCCGGGCCGTCGAGATGCTCGACCGGGTCGGCATCCCGCAGCCCGACCGCCGGCTGGACGACTACCCGCACCAGTTCTCCGGCGGCATGCGCCAGCGCGCGATGATCGCCATGGCCCTGGTCAACGACCCCTCGCTGCTGATCGCCGACGAGCCCACCACCGCCCTGGACGTCACCGTCCAGGCGCAGATCCTGGACCTCATCCGCGACCTCCAGGAGGAGTTCGGCTCCGCCGTCATCATCATCACCCACGACCTCGGGGTGGTCGCCGAGCTCGCCGACGACATCCTGGTCATGTACGGCGGCAAGTGCGTCGAGCGCGGACCCGCCGCGAGCCTCTTCGACGCGCCCGAACACCCCTACACCTGGGGCCTGCTGGGCTCGATGCCGCGGCTGGACCGGGAGTTGCAGGAACGGCTCGTCCCGGTGAAGGGCACCCCGCCCAGCCTGATCAACGTGCCGTCCGGCTGCGCGTTCCACCCGCGCTGCCCGTACGCCGCCCTGACCGGCGGGCGCTCCACGAGCGAGGTCCCGGTGCTGACCGAGGCCGCGCCCGGGCACCACGCGGCCTGCCACCTGGCGGCCGACGAGCGGCACCGCATCTTCACCGAAGAGATCGCGCCCCGGCTGTGAGCCCGGCCCCGTACCACCTTTCTGGAGAGAACCGATGACGGACACTCAGGGGGCGACCATCCCTTCGCCGGCACCCGCGCCCGAGCGCGAGCCGCTGCTGAAGGTGACCGGCCTGACCCGGCACTTCCCGATCCGCGGCGGACTGCTCCGGCGCCAGACCGGCGCGGTGCGGGCCGTCGACGGCATCGACTTCACGGTCAACGCCGGTGAGACGCTGGGCGTCGTCGGCGAGTCCGGCTGCGGCAAGTCCACGATGGGGCGGCTGATCACCCGGCTCGACGAACCCACCGGCGGGAAGATCCAGTTCGAGGGCACCGACATCACCCACCTGGGCGTCGGCGCGATGCGGCCACTGCGCCGCGACATCCAGATGATCTTCCAGGACCCGTACTCCTCGCTGAACCCGCGGCACACCGTCGGCACCATCGTCAGCGCGCCGTTCAGGCTCCAGGGCGTCCAGCCGGAGGGCGGCGTCAAGAAGGCCGTGCAGGACCTGCTGGAGCTGTGCGGGCTCAGCCCCGAGCACTACAACCGCTACCCGCACGAGTTCTCCGGCGGCCAGCGCCAGCGCATCGGCATCGCCCGGGCGCTCGCGCTGAAGCCGAAGATGATCGTCGCGGACGAGCCGGTCTCGGCGCTCGACGTGTCGATCCAGGCGCAGGTGGTCAACCTGCTGGACGACCTCCAGCAGGAGCTCGGCCTGACCTACCTGATCATCGCGCACGACCTCTCGGTGGTGCGGCACGTCTCCGACCGGGTGGCGGTGATGTACCTCGGCAAGATCGTCGAGATCGCCGACCGCGACTCGCTCTACCGCAGCCCGATGCACCCGTACACCAACGCCCTGATGTCGGCCGTCCCCGTGCCGGACCCGCGCCGGCGCCAGAGCGGCGGCCGCGAGCGCATCCTGCTCAAGGGCGACGTGCCCTCGCCGATCAACCCGCCGAGCGGCTGCCGGTTCCGCACCCGCTGCTGGAAGGCGCAGGACGTGTGCGCGAGCCGGGAGCCGCTCCTGACGGCGCTCGAGACCGGGCACCAGGTGGCCTGCCACTTCCCTGAGCGGAGCGAGGGGAACGATGGGCACAGCCCTGAGAATGCGCCGGAGAATCAGGGTTCCTAGGTTCGAATCGGAGGGGAAGGTTTCGCGACAGGTCATAGTTGTAGGGTGACCTCGCAGATCTTCCCCTCCGACGTCCAGCAGTCGCTCGACCTGGCCGGCATATTCGTCTTCGCCCTCTCCGGGGGGCTGCTCGCCGTCCGCAAGAACATGGACATCTTCGGGATCTGTGTGCTCGCGGAGGCCACCGCCCTGGGCGGCGGGGTGATCCGCGACCTGGTCATCGGGGCCACGCCGGTGGCCGCCTTCAGCAACTTCGGCTACTTCGTGACCCCGCTCGCGGCCGCACTGGTGGTGTTCTTCCTGCACCCCGAGGTCGAGCGGATCAACCGCGCGGTGCAGACCCTGGACGCCCTCGGCCTCGGGCTGTTCTGCGTCACCGGCACCGCCAAGGCGCACGACTACGGGCTGGGCGCGGTAGCCGCGATCGCGCTCGGCATGGTGACCGCGGCCGGCGGCGGCGTGATCCGCGACGTGCTGGCCGGGGAGATCCCCTCGCTGCTGCGCTGGGACCGCGAGATCTACGCCGTCCCGGCCCTGGTCGGCGCTGCCCTGGTGGCCGCGCTGATCGGCGCGAACCGGCTCACCGGCGCCACCGGCACGGCCGCCGCGCTCACCGCCTTCGGGCTGCGGATGCTCGCCCTGAGGTACGGCTGGCGCGCCCCGCGGGCCTGGCACCGCAACGGTTCTCGCACCAGCGAGGAGTAGGCGAGCCGCCGTACGCGAGGGAGATCGCCTCGGCCGTGCAGAGCAGCTCCGGCAGCATCCGGGCCAGTTCGGCCGGCGCCACCTGGCTGGCCGGGGCGCTCAGCGCGCAGGCCGCGACCGTCCGCCCGCCGCTGCCCGCGACCGGCGCGGCCACGCAGGTCACCGGCTCCCGGTGCTCGGCCGACTCGGCCGCCCAGCCCCGGCGGCGCACCGCCGCCAGCTCGGCCGGCAGCTCCTCCTCGCGGGTGCCGTCCTCCGGCAGCCCGGCGAGCAGCACCCGCCCGACCGCCGTCCCGGTCACCGGGGCGCGGCGTCCGATCCGGGGCGGCAGGGCGGTGGGCGGCGGGCCCACCTCGTCCAGGTAGAGCACCTCGCCGTCGTGCAGCACGGCCAGCTGGACGGTGTAGCCGCAGCGGGCGTTGAGCGCGGCGAGGTACGGCGCGGCGACCTGCCGGACGTCGAAGTCCTCCAGTGCGCGGTGTGCCAGCGAGAGCACCCGGCCGCCGACCCGGTAGCGCAGGTCGGGCTGGCGCCGGACGAATCCGTGCTCCTCCAGGGTGCGCAGCAGCCGCAGCGCGGTGGACTTGTGCACCCCGAGGCTGCTCGCGGCCTGATCCAGCGAGAGCGGTCCGTCGCCGAGCGAGCCGAGCAGCGTCAGTGCGCGGTCGACCGACTGCGACATGGACGCCCCCCTGGATCGTTCGAGAAGTGTTCGTCAGGCTAACCGCTGGGCGGCACAGTGGTACAAACCAGTGCCGGACGCCGTCGTCCGGATCAGTGGCCGGATCGGTGGCCGGATCGGTGCGCACCGGGTGGGGCCCCGGGTCGCGGCCTCTACAATCGGATGGTTATGCCATACCTGGACCATGCGGCGACCACGCCGATGCTGCCCGAGGCGATCGCCGCGATGACGGCGCACCTGGGGGTGGTCGGCAACGCCTCGGCCCTGCACGCGGCCGGCCGCCGGGCCCGCCGGGTGGTCGAGGAGTCCCGCGAGTCGCTGGCCGAGTCGCTGGGCGCCCGCCCGAGCGAGATCGTGTTTACCGGCGGGGGCACCGAGTCGGACAACCTGGCGGTCAAGGGCTTGTACTGGTCCCGCCGGGGCGCCGATCCGGCCCGCACCCGGGTGCTGTCCAGCCCGGTCGAGCACCACGCGGTGCTCGACGCGGTGCACTGGCTCTCCGAGCACGAGGGCGCGACGGTCGAGTACCTGCCGGTGGACGGGTACGGCCGGGTGCACCCCGCGGAACTGCGGGCGGCGATCGAGCGCGACCCCGCGTCGGTGGCCCTGGTCACCGTGATGTGGGCCAACAACGAGGTCGGCACCGTCCAGCCGGTGCGCGAACTCGCCGCCGTGGCCGCCGAGTACGGCATCCCGATGCACGCCGACGCGGTGCAGGCGCTGGGCCAGGTCCCGGTCTCCTTCGCCGAGTCGGGGCTCACCGCGCTCACCGTCACCGGCCACAAGATCGGCGGCCCGTTCGGCATCGGCGCGCTGCTGCTCTCCCGCGGCGCCACGCCCGTACCGCTGCTGCACGGCGGCGGCCAGGAGCGCGACGTGCGCTCCGGCACCCTGGACGCCCCCGCCGCCGCCGGCTTCGCGGCCGCCGCGGCCTGGGCCGTCGAGCACCGGGCCGAGCACGCGGTGACGCTGGGCGCGCTGCGCGACGAGCTGGTGGCCGGGGTGCTGGCGGCCGTCCCGGACGCGGTGCTCAACGGCGACCCGGCGGCGGAGGGCAGGCTGCCCGCCAACGCCCACTTCTCCTTCCCCGGCTGCGAGGGCGACGCCCTGCTGATGCTGCTGGACGCCCAGGGCATCGAGTGCTCCACCGGCTCGGCCTGCTCGGCCGGGGTGCCGCAGCCCAGCCACGTGCTGCTCGCGATGGGCGTCGACCCGCTGCTGGCGCGCGCCTCGCTGCGGTTCTCGCTCGGGCACACCTCGGTGCGCGAGGACGTCACGGCGCTGACGGCCGCGATCGGCCCGGCCGTGCAGCGGGCCCGCAACGCCGGGCTGGTGACCGTACGCCGGTAGTCCGTACGGGGAGAGGGCCCGCCCTGGGCATGTCCGGCGGCCCCGTACGCTTGTACTCACCATGACTGACTTCCCGGGTGCCCCGACCACTCCGTCCACCGGCCGCCTGCGCGTGCTCGCGGCGATGTCCGGCGGAGTCGACTCCGCCGTCGCCGCCGCCCGCGCCGTCGAAGCCGGGCACGAGGTGACCGGCGTCCACCTGGCGCTCTCCGCCAACCCGCAGTCCTTCCGCACCGGCGCGCGCGGCTGCTGCACCATCGAGGACTCCCGGGACGCCTGGCGGGCCGCCGACGTGATCGGCATCCCCTTCTACGTCTGGGACCTCGCCGAGCGCTTCCGCGAGGACGTGATCGACGACTTCGTCGCCGAGTACGCGGCCGGACGGACCCCGAACCCCTGCCTGCGCTGCAACGAGAAGATCAAGTTCGCCGCGCTGCTGGACAAGGCGATCGCGCTCGGCTTCGACGCCGTCTGCACCGGCCACTACGCCCGGATCGTCGACCTCCCGTCCGGCGAGCGCGAGCTGCACCGCGCGGTGGACGGCGCCAAGGACCAGTCCTACGTCCTCGGCGTGCTCGACGCCGACCAGCTCGCCCACTCCCTCTTCCCGCTCGGTGACACCACCAAGGAGGAGATCCGGGCGGAGGCCGAGCGCCGCGGCCTGGCCGTCGCCAAGAAGCCCGACAGCCACGACATCTGCTTCATCGCCGACGGCGACACCCAGGGCTTCCTGGCCCGGCACCTCGGCACCGCCACCGGCGACATCCTCGACGTCGACGGCACCAAGCTCGGCGAGCACGACGGCGCCTACGGCTTCACCATCGGCCAGCGCAAGGGCCTGCGGATCGGCCGCCCGGCCGCCGACGGCAAGCCGCGCTACGTCCTCGACATCTCCCCGGTGAACAACACCGTCACCGTCGGCCCCGTCGAGGGCCTCGACGTCACCGCCCTGACCGCCATCCGCCCCCGCTGGTGCGGCACCGAGCCCCTCACCGAGGGCCGCTACACCGCCCAGCTCCGCGCCCACGGCGAGGAGGTGCCCGTCTCCGCCTCGATGGTCGGCGACACCCTCCACGTCCGCCTCGACGCCCCGGCCCGCGGCATCGCCCCCGGCCAGGCAGTGGTGCTCTACGACGGCACCCGCGTCATCGGCTCCGCCACCATCGCCACCACCGAGCGCCCGGCCGTCAACGCCTGAGCGGGCCATGGCGGCGTCATCCGAATGGATGACGCCGCTGAATCGCCCGGATGGCCGTGGCCGGAGAAGGCATCCATCGGGCTGATTCGAGGGTGCGGGCGGCGAACCTAACGTCAGGGGCATGAACCGATCCCGCCGCATCGCGGCCGTCGCCGCCCTTGTGCTCGCTCTGCCGCTTCCGATGGCCGGGGCCGCGATGGCCTCGCCGTCGCCGTCCGCAACTACGGCTGCCGCCGCGGCCGTTGCCCCTGCCGCCTTCCACGCCGAGCTGCCCCGCCCGACCGGGCGGTACGCGGTGGGGGAGGAGGTGCTGCACCTGACCGACCACAGCCGCACCGACCCCTGGGTGCCCTCGGCCGGGCCGCGGCAGCTGGCGGTCTCGATGTTCTACCCGGCCCGGCCCGGCACCGGCGAGCCCGCTCCGTACATGACCCTCGGCGAGGCACAGGGCTTCGTGGCGACGCGGGTTCCGGCGGGTACCGGACTGCAGCCGCAGGACGTTGTGAACATCGACACCCACGCCTACACCGGCGCGAAGGCCGCGGGCGGGAAGTTCCCGCTGGTGGTCCTCTCCCCGGGCTTCGAGAACCCCCGCGCCACGCTGACCGGCCTGGCCACCGACCTGGCCGGTCACGGCTACGTGGTGGCCCTGGTCGGCCACACCCACGAGGACTCCGGCGAGACCCTCGCCGACGGCAGCACCCCCGGCTGCGCGCTGTGCGACACCGGCGCACCGGACTCGCTCCCGGACAGTCGGGCGAAGGACGTCTCCTTCGTCCTGGACCAACTGACCGGGCACCACCCGGCCTGGCGCCTGGCGCACCTGATCGACCGCGACCGCGTCGGCATGGCCGGGCACTCGATCGGCGGCGCGTCGGCGCTGACGGCGATGGCCGAGGACCGGCGCATCCTGGCCGGGGTGAACATGGACGGAGCGTTCTGGCCGCCGATTCCGACCGACAAGCTCGAGGGACGCGCGTTCCTCCTGCTCGGCAAGCAGAGCGACCACGCCGTCGGCGGCGGGGAGACGTCCTGGGGGCGGACCTGGGCGGGTTGGGAGGGCTACAAGCCCTGGCTGGCCGTCGCGGGCACCAACCACTCCAGCTTCACGGACGTCCCGGTCCTGGCCGCCGCGGCCGGCCTGCCGTTCCCCCCGGGGACGACCACCTCGCCGGAGCGCGGGATGCAGCTGACCCGGGAGTACGTCGGAGCCTTCTTCGACCAGTCCCTGAAGGGAATCCACCAGCCCTTGCTCGACGGCCCGTCGGCGGCGAACCCGGAGGTGCTCTTCCAACACCCGTGATCGTCTCGCATCCGAAGCCATGACGGGCGACACCTGCTGTGACCCGGTGGCCTGCTCGGCGAGCGGGCCGCCGGGCGAACACATCCCTCACTGCACCCGGCGGTACCACCGCCGGTGCACCAGCGGCTCCACGCACAGCACGGCGCCGCCCGCGACCGCGCCGACCAGCAGGCCGGACGCGCCGCCGCCGTTGAGCACCGCGCCGAGACAGCCGGCGGCGACCGCGAGGGGGCGCAGCAGGGTCAGCGGGCCGAGGCCGATGACCATCGCGAGTGTGCCGGCGCGGAACGGCAGGGTGAAGTAGGCGGCGAGGGAGAGGAGTACGGCGGCGGCGTAGGGGATGAGCGGGAGCAGGAATCCGTTGCCACCGGCGGCCAGGGTGGCGTAGGTCCGGGCGTGGTCGGGGGCCGTCAGCAGGAGCATGACGGCGGTCAGCGCGGAGGCGAGCAGCAGCAGGGCTCCGACGGCCGTCCCGCGCAGGGCGGCCCGGACGGCAGGCCGGTGCTTGCCGGTGGCGGCCAGCCAGCGGACCAGGTAGCCGAGGCCGCATCCGATGTCGACCAGGCGGTACGGCCCGGGCTGTCCGGTGGCCGTCCGGATCGCGGTGAAGAGCGGGCCGAGTACGTGGACCAGGCGTTCGCCGATGCGGAGTTCCTCGCTCAGCTGCTGGAGTTCGGTGTGCACGCTGATCAGCAGGCCGTCCACGGCGTCGGGGTCGAGTACGCCGTCCCCGTCGACGGGCAGTCCGCCGACGATCCGGGCCGCGCGTTCGTCCCCGCTCGCGCGCAGTTGCCGGACGACATCGGCGCGCCGGACCGGGAGCCGCCGGCCGTTGCGCGGCTCCACGGCCGTGATCAGGTCGGATATCTCGAGGTGACGCACGCGGTGCACTTTAGGGGACGGCTACGGGGGCGGGGCGTAATGCCGGTGAGCGGGGGCGGGCGGGCGTGATAGACCAGACGGCACTATGAATATCTGCGTCTTCTGCTCCGCGTACTCGCTCGACGACCGTTACTCCGCCCCCGCCGCCGAGTTCGCCCGGCTCCTCGGCGAGGGTGGCCACACCCTGGTGTGGGGAGGCTCGAACGCCGGACTGATGGGTCTGCTCGCCGACGAGGTGAAGGCGGCGGGCGGGCGGCTCGTCGGGGTGATGGTCGAGATGCTGAAGCACAAGGGGTACGTCGGCGCCGACGAGCTGGTGGTGACCCGCGACCTCGCCGAGCGGAAGGCGGAGCTGGCGGCCCGCGCGGACGCCATCGTCGTCCTGGTCGGCGGGATGGGCACCATGGACGAGGTCACCGAGGTGGTGGAGCTCAAGAAGCACGGGATGTTCGACAAGCCGGTCGTCGTCCTGGACACCGAGGGCTTCTACTCGGGGCTGCGCACCCAGCTGGAGCGGATGGACGCCGAGGGCTTCCTGCCGCGCCCGCTCACCGAGCTGATCACCTTCGCCGACACGCCCGCCGAGGTGTTCGCGCAGCTCAAGGCCTGAGAGGATCGGATCCATGGCTGCACATCTGATCACCGGCGCCGGTTCCGGCATCGGCGCCGCCCTGACCGAGAAGCTCGCCGAGCGCGGGGACGAGCTCTGGCTGCTCGCCCGTGACGCCCGCCGGGCCGCCGAACTGCGCGACCGCTTCCCGGGCGCCAACACCCTGGTCGGGGACCTCGGCGACCCGGGCAAGCTGTCCTGGGCGTTCGGGCACCAGGCGCTGCCCGTCACCCTCGACTCGCTGCTGCACGTCGCGGGCACGGTCGAGCTGGGGCCGGTCGGCGACCTGCCGGTGAAGGCCTGGCAGGAGACGCTGAACGTCAACCTGCTCGCGCCCGCCGAACTGACCCGTCTGCTGCTGCCCTCGCTGCGGCAGTCCAAGGGCCACGTGGTGTTCGTCAACTCCGGCGCCGGCCTCACCGCCCACGCCGAGTGGTCGGCGTACGCGGCCAGCAAGCACGGTCTGAAGGCGCTCGCCGACGCGCTGCGCCAGGAGGAGCACGCGAACGGCGTGCGGGTCACCTCGGTCTACCCGGGCCGCACCGCCACCGCCATGCAGGCCAAGGTGCACCAGCAGGAGGGCAAGGAGTACGACGCCAGCCGCTGGATCGAGCCGGCATCCGTGGCCAAGGCGATCATCGCCGCCCTGGACGCCTCCCGGGACGCCGAGATCACGGAGATCACCGTCCGCCCGGGGCCCGGCGCGCGGTGAGGGGCAGAACCGACCCCTCGACTCCGTCCACCCGGTGATCTCCATCGACCGCGTGCACATGAAGGTCCGCGAAGACCGGGTCCAAAAC
The DNA here is from genome assembly GCF_001188955.3 of Kitasatospora aureofaciens. GTDB lineage: Bacteria > Actinomycetota > Actinomycetes > Streptomycetales > Streptomycetaceae > Kitasatospora > Kitasatospora aureofaciens. The sequence goes on from NZ_JPRF03000022.1 coordinate 117,080, forward strand.
CCGTTCTCGTGGGGGGTGGGCCCGGTAGCGGGCCCACCCCGGCCGCCTCGCCCTGATCGGCTGCATCATCTCGGGACACCACCGCTCATCCCGCTCGCCCCGCTCAACCCCCTCCTCCGTTACGGGAGTATTTCGGGCGAAGCGCCAAGTCGATCACGAGAGCAGCGGCCGCCGAGGGACCGTGACCGACGTTCCCATGCATCTCTGAATAAGCATCAATTATGGTCACTAAAGGCAAAGTTCAGAGTTTGAAATTCGACAGGGCGGGGAACGCGAGCTTAGCTCCCGGTTGTGACGGATGGTGGTCAAAGGGGCTTGCGCGGTGCCCTGGGACGGGCGAAGATGGTCAGGTCCCCGACAGGGCGACGGAGGGGCACCGTCGCGATGCGATTCCGCGTCGTCCCCTTTCCCGCTTTTCGGGCCGACCGGATCAGTGAGGGCCCTCGTTTCCCTTCAGAACCAGCGATCCCTCTTCGTTTGGCAAGCCCGTTGGGAGTAGTCGCGTGATCCAGGCATCGCTGACCCAGCAGCGATTGTGGTTCCTAAATCAGTTGGAAGAATCCAATGGCACCTGGAACGTCCCCGTCGCGGTGCGGCTGCGCGGTCCCGTGGACCACGATGCGCTGACAACGGCCTTACGGAGAACGGTCATCCGGCAGAGCACGCTGCGGACGGTGTTCGTCGACGTGGGTGGCGTTCCCTGGCAGCGGATCCTGGAGCCGAGCGAGGTGCACGTCCCGCTGGAGATTCTCACGGCGCCGGCCACCCGTTCCGAGTTGGCCGAGCGGCTGACCGCCGAGTCCCTTCGCGGTTTCCATCTGGCCGAGGAACTCCCCTTACGCGCACGGCTCTTCATTCTCGGGCCACAGGATCACGTCCTGCTCCTGGTAATGCACCACATCGCGATGGACGGATGGTCCCTGGGGCCGCTCTTCCGCGACATGTCGGCCGCTTATCGCGCCGCGATCGAGGGGCGGGAGCCCTTGTGGGAACCCCTCCCGGTCGAGTACACCGACTACGCGGAATGGCAGCGCGAACTGCTCGGGCAGGCGTCGGACCCGAATAGTCTCATCAGCCGCCAACTCCTGTACTGGAAAGGGTCGCTCGCCGGAATTCCGGACGAGATCCCCCTGCCTTTCGACCGCCGGCGTCCGGCGGTCCCCTCGCGCCACGGCGCCGTCGTCCCTCTGCACCTGGACGCGGAGCTGCACGAGTCGTTGGCCGCGATGGCCAAGCGGGCCGGTGCCAGCCCCTTCATGGTGTTCCACGCCGCCCTGGCGGCGACGCTGACCCGCCTCGGCGCCGGACACGACATTCCCATCGCGGTCCCCACCGCCGGCCGCGTCGACGAGGCCCTGGACGACCTGGTCGGATTCTTCATCAACACGCTCGTGGTGAGAGCGGACACCTCCGGCGACCCGACCTTCGAGGAGTTGCTGACCCGGGTCCGGGACGCCGCCCTGGGGGCCTTCAGCCATCAGGACGTGCCGTTCGACCGGCTGGTCGAGGAGCTGAACCCGCGTCGCTCACTGTCCCGGCAGGCCTTCTTCCAGGTCGTGCTCGACGTGACCGAGAAGGGTGACTCCACCCTCCGCCTGCCGGGTGTGGAATGCCTGGACCAACCCGTCGAATTCCCCGTCGTGCGCTTCGACATGTGGCTCGGTCTGACCGAGCTGAAGGGTCCGGACGGGGAGTGCCGAGGAGTCGTCGGAGAACTGCTGTACAGCACCGACCTCTTCGATCGCGCCACCATGCAGAACCTCGTGGAGAAGTTCCTCGCGCTGTTGCGGGCCGCCGCGGCCGAGCCGGAGCTCCGGCTGACGTCGATGAACTCCCCGCGAAAGCTCAGAGCCGTTCAGAGGAAACCGGTCAAACTCCAGCCGACAACGTAGTCCACCACCGATCCCCGGGGGAAAACCATCGTGATCGACGTGACAAGGGTTCCGGAAGCCGCGACGCCAGAGACCGCCAAGAGCGTCTACGAGCGGGAGGGCTGGCTACTGGCGCCGCACACCCTGGACGCGGAACTCGTCGCGGGCATCACCGCCCGCATCGAGGAACTGAGCGCGCAGGAGCGGCCCGAGGCGGTGTACGAGAAGGGCACCCGCACCTTACGGGCCATCCACGGCTGTCATCTGTTCGACGACCTCTGCCGGCGGCTCGTGCGGCTGCCCGCGCTGCTCGGACTCGCCGAGGAACTGCTCGGTGAGCCGGTGTACGTGTACCAGTTCAAGGTCAACATGAAGCAGCCGAGGGAGGGCGTCGCCTGGCCCTGGCACCAGGACTACTCCTTCTGGCACCACGAGGACGGAATGGTCGCCGACAAGGCGGTCAACATCGCGATCCACCTCGACGAGGTGCACGCGAAGAACGGTCCGCTGCAGATCGTGCCGCGCACCCATCACCTGGGCCTGCTCGACAAGGAGCCGAGCGGGGGCGGGGGCGACTGGCGCAACCACGTCTCGGCGGACCTGGAGTACACGGTTCCCGACCAGGTCGCCGACGACCTCGTGGGCGAGTACGGCCTCATGCACGCCACCGGCCCGAAGGGGGCGATCTACGCCTTCCATCCGACGCTGGTCCACTCGTCCACCGACAACCTCTCGGACGACCGCCGGGCCCTGCTCCTGGTGACGTACAACGCCGTCAGCAACGCCCCCGAGCGGCTGAGCCGGCCCGAGTTCCTCGTGAGCAGGGACACCACCCCACTGACCCCGGTGGCGGCGAACACCCTCTGACCGGCGATGGGCGCGGCAGCGTCCGACCGCCGTCGCGCGTGCTCCCTTCCGGCGGCGCGCCCGTCCCCCGCGCACTTCCCGCGTTCCGACACACCGTCAACGCCGCGCGTTCCCGCGTACCGATTCCGATCGGCCCGGATTCCCGACATCGGTGAGCAGCCTCACGGTGCTGCTTCCGCCGTGCCCGGAGCCGGGTCGGAATCCGCGCGCCCTGCGGCGAACCAAGCCAGAGGAAGGAGTGAAAGTCACATGCTTGACGCCGAGGTGTACCGCGACGATCTGGTCCGGTTGGGCCTGCACAAGATCGCGCACCAGGACGAGAGCCTGATCGATCACATGTTCCGAGTCTGCTCCATCCTGCAGGACATGAAGGCGAAGGAGCAGGTCTGCGTCGCCGGGCTGTTCCATGGCGTCTACGGCACGGAGGGACTGCACAACGACGACGTCGAGTCCATTCCGGACCACAGGCGCGCCGAGGTCCGGAGGGTCATCGGCCCCGAGATCGAGCAGATGATCTTCAATTTCTCCGTCATGAGCTACGCGTCGCTGGGGAAGAGCTTCCGCAACGTGATGCGCCCGAAGGGCGTCCCGGAGCTCAAGGACCGGCGCACCGGCGAGGACATCCCGCTGGAGCGGGAGCAGTTCCTGGACCTCCTGCGCATGAAGCTGGGCGATGTCCTGGCGCACCTTCCCCAGCAGGTCGGCCACACCGTCCTCGACGTGCCGACGGAGTACGCGGGTTTCTGGAAGACCGCCGCCGAATGGCTGGGCCCCGACGCGATCAGCACCTGGAACAAGACCACGAGCATCACCGGAGGGCAACTGTGGATCGACCCGGAGGAGATCTGATGAACGAGTCCTGGGAAGGTTTCCGTTTGTCGCGGCAGCAGGAGCACCTGCTCGGCCGCGTCGCCGGCGGGCCGGCGAGTCGTACGGTCTCCGGCGTGCGGCTGTCCGGGCCGGTCGACCGGGAGGTGCTCGAGCGGGCCGCCCACGACGTGGCGTCCGTGCACGAGAGCCTGCGCACCGCCTACCGCAAGGTCCTCGGCGAGAACAGCACCGTGCTGATGGTGATCGAGGACGAGCCGCGGATCCGGGTGACGGAGCACACGGGGGACGGCGCGACCCTGGCGGCCGTCGCCGACGAGCTCCGCGACGCGGACCCCGAGGACCGCGTCGTACGGCTCGCGCTGTTCGGCCACGCCGACGGGAGCCGGTCGCTCCTCCTGTCCGCGCCGCGGCTGAGCATGGACGGCCGCTCCGTCGAGGTCTTCCTCCGTGACCTGCAACAGGCCTACGCCGCACGGCAGGACGGTGCGCGGTGGGACCGCGACATCGAGGTCCAGTACGCCGACTACGCGCAGTGGCAGTTCGAGGAGGCGATGCCAACGCGGGAGGACAAGGAGGCCGCCGCCGACCGCCAGACGCGCCTGGCGGACCTGCCGCCCCGGCACCTCCCGCTCGAAGTCCGCTCCGCGGAGACCGCTCACGAGGCCCTGGACTGGACGGTTCCGGCGTCCCTGGCACGTGAGTTGCGTGCCCTCGGCGGCGCGTACGACAGCGGCCTTCGGGGCGTCATGCTGACCGGCTGGCTCGCCGCGCTCTGGCACGCCACCGGCCGACCGGCGAGCCTCGCCGTCGACGCGACGCTCTCCCGGCGCGCCATGGGCGAACTGGAATCCGCGATCGGGCTCTTCGAGCTGCCGATGCCGGTCTTCGCGGACATCTCCGACGGGACGACGCTGGCGGACCTGCTGCGCGCCGTGGACCAGCAGCTCTCGGCCCTGGAGCGGGCCGACGAGGGCTCCGTGCTGCCGCCCAGGCACCACGGTGCCGCCCTGCCGGGGTTCGGCTTCAGCGACGTCGCGGACTTCACGGCGGTCGGTGCCCCCGCCTTCTCCGGCCTGTGGATCGAGCCGTCGGACGACGGCCGCAAGATCGGCCTCCAGGTGCGCGGCGCGGGCGAGGAGATCCGGGTGACGCTGCGCCACCAGGCCAATGGCATGGCCGAGGGCGGCGCAGAAGCGGTCCTGGCCTGTCTGCGGGCCACCCTGACGGCGCTGGGCGGCGACCGCTCGGCCGCCGTACCGGAGCTCGCCCTGCTCGACGAGGACGAGGCCCGGGCACTCGTCTCGGCCACGCAGCCCGCGCGTGCGTCGAGCGCCGCGCCGATGCACTGGCACCGGCAGGTCGAGGGGACCGCCGAGCGCACCCCGGACGCCGTGGCGCTCAGCACGGACGTCCGCGACTGGAGCTACCGGGAACTGGACCGGGCCGCCAACCGCCTGGCCCATGAGCTCACCGCCCGCGGCGTGCGCGCCGGGAGCCTGGTCGGACTGTGTCTGGAGCGCTCCGACCTGGCCGTCGTGACCATGCTGGCCATCGCCAAGGCCGGGGCCGGCTACGTGCCGGTCGACCCGCAGCTGCCCGCGCGGCGCCGTTCCGCCATCGCGACCGCCGTGGGCTTGCGGCACGTCGTGGCGACCACCGAGAAGGTGCCGGACATGCCGGTGGACTGCGAGGTCGTCGTGGTCGACCCGGACCTGTGGGTCTGCGCCGGTCGCGACAGCGAGCGTCCGGACGTGGAGACGCGCGACGACTCCCCGGCGTACGTGCTGTTCACTTCGGGCTCCACCGGCACCCCCAAGGGCGTGCTGGTGGGCCACGGGCAGCTCGCGGCCTACCTCGACGGCGCGATGGACCGCCTGGGGCTCACCGGCGCGATCGATTCGGTGGCCCTGAGCACCCTGGGCACGGACCTGGGCAACACGGCGCTGTTCCCGCCGCTCATGACCGGCGGCCGGCTCCGGATCGTCGCCGCGGACGTCTCCTCGGACGCCCAGGCGCTCGCGGAGCTGCTGGCCGCGGAGAGCTACGACCTCGTCAAGATCACGCCCACGCACCTGGAAGCCGTCATCACGGTAGCCGAGGACCCGGCGAAGCTGCTGCCCCGCGAGGCTCTGGTCCTGGGCGGGGAGCCGCTGGGCTGGGGCACGTACAACATGCTCAAGGGATTCCTCGGCGACTGCCGGCTCTACAACCACTACGGGCCGAGCGAGACGACCGTCGGCGTGCTGTGCGGCCAGGTCACCTCGAACGAGTTCGCCGGGCTGACCTCGACCGTGCCGCTGGGCACGCCGATGCGCCACGCGCGCACCTACGTCCTGGACCCGCAGCGCAGGCCGGTGCCCGTCGGCGTTCCGGGAGAGCTCTGGATCGGTGGTTCGTCGGTGTCGCAGGGCTATCTCGCCGGGACCGCCGAGCAGCAGGAACGATTCGTCGAAGACCCGTTCGCCGAGCTGCCCGGGGCCCGGATGTACCGCTCCGGCGACAAGGTGCGCCTGCTCCCGGACCACAGCCTCGAGTTCCTCGGCCGGGTCGACCGCCAGATCAAGGTCCGCGGGTTCCGGGTGGAGCTGGGCGAGATCGAGGCGGTCATGCGTCGGCACCCGCGCGTCACGGGCAGCCTGGTGGTGGTGACCGGTGAGAGCACGGCCATGCACCTGGTCGCGTACCTGACCGACGCCGAGGGCAGCCGGGGCCAGGCGGAGTGGCTGCGCCCGTTCCTGGCCGAGAGCCTGCCGGAGTTCATGATCCCCACGCACTTCGTGGCCCTCGACGCCTTCCCGATGACCGGCACCGGGAAGATCGACTCCTCGATGCTTCCCGCGCCCTCCAGCTACAACGCGGCATCGGCCTCGGGCGTCGCGCCGCGGACTCCGACCGAGAAGAAGGTCGCCGACGTCATCGCCCAGCTGCTGCTGCTCAACGACGTCGGTGCCGACCAGGATTTCTTCGAGATCGGCGGCCACTCGCTGCTGGCCACCCAGCTGATCTTCAGGCTGCGCGACGAGTTCAAGGTGAACCTGAAGCTGCGGGCCCTCTTCGAGCGGCCCGTCGTGTCGGAGCTGGCCGAGTTCATCGACCAGCTCCTCGAGCAGAAGGCGGGGGAATGATGAGCCAGAAGACGTCGCCGCTCGCCGGCACGCGCCGCACCCGCAAGCCCGTCTCGGCCCGTGCCGAGGCCCTGGTCGCGGTGGAGCCACTGTTCGAAGGAACCCGGATGGTCTCCTGTACCCCGACGGTCGCCCTGCTCGACGCGCGGGAATGGCTGGCCGGTTCGGGCACCATGCTCCGGCGGCTGCGCGATGAGCACGGCGCCGTCCTGCTCCGGGGATTCAGCCCGCTGGACGCGGACGGGCTCGGAGAGCTCGCCACGGCGATGTCGGGGGGCCTGCTCGACTACAACAACCGTTCCACCCCGCGGACTCGGGTCAGCGGCAACGTGTTCACCTCGACCGAGTACCCGGCCGACCAGACCATCCCGCTGCACAACGAGATGTCGTACACGGACGCGTGGCCGGACACGCTGTTCTTCGCCTGCGTGGTCCCGGCCGAGGAGGGCGGCGAGACGCCGTTCGCCGACAGCGCCCGGGTGTACGACCGGGTGCCGGCCGGGATCAGGGAGCGCTTCGAGCGGCACGGGGTCATGTACGTGCGCAACTTCGGCCACGGCGTGGACCTGAGCTGGCAGGAGGCGTTCCAGTCCGAGGACCGCGACGAGGTCGACGCCTACTGCCGCGAGCACGGCATGCAGACCGAGTGGCTGGGCGGCGATCGGCTCCGCACCCGGCACGTGGTCCAGGCGACCACGGTGTCCCGGACGACCGGGCGGAAGGTCTGGTTCAACCAGGCCCACCTGTTCCACGTCAGCTCGCTTCCCGGCGGTGTCGAGAAGGTGCTGCGCGAGAGCTTCGCCGAGGACGAGTTGCCGCGCAACGCCCTGTACGGGGACGGCAGTCCGCTCGACCCGGCCGACCTGGCCGGGATCCGCGCGGCGTACGCGGCCGAGGAGATCGCGTTCCCCTGGCAGAGCGGTGACATCGTGATCATCGACAACGAGCAGTTCGCGCACGGGCGCAGGCCCTACTCCGGCACCCGGTCGACGCTGGTGGCGATGGCATGACCGACTCCCTCCTCTTCGACGCGGTCCGCGAGGAGATCGCGTACGCCTTCGAGAACACTGCGTTCTTCCGCAAGCACATGGAGGCCAACGGCCTGCGGCCGGAGGACATCCGGAGCCTGGCGGACTTCCGGCGGATCCCGCCCACCTCCAAGGGGCACTACCGCCGCGGCTTCCCGGCCGGCGTGCTCGCCAAGGGGTACACCCTCACCTCGCCGAACGTCATGCGCTTCCAGAGCTCCGGCACCTCCGGTGAGCGCCTGAACAGCGCCATCATGTCCTATGACCTGGCGCGTCGGCAGGCCACCGGGTTCGGCGTCCACCGGGGGTTCGACGGTCTGTGGCAGCCCGGAAGCCGGCCCCGGCTCTGCCGGTTCGCCCCGCCGAACTGTTCGGACGTCGAGTGCGCCACCGGGTTCTCCACCATGGAGGACCGCATCCTCGCGGACGGCACCCTGGTCCTGACGGTCGCCCACGACCTGCTGGCGACGCCGGAATGGCAGATCGTCAAGGCGCTCGACGAGATCGAGCAGTACCAGCCCGACCTGCTGGTGGTGGACCCGACGCACTTCGCCTTCCTGACCCGCTGGGCGCGCCGGCTCGGGCGGAAGATCACCTCGCCGCGCAAACTGCACATGGTGTGCGGGTACACCCTCATGACCCGCGTCGCGCGGCGCCAGATCGAGGAGTTCATGGGGCCGGAGGTGCCGATCGGCGACATGATCGGGATGTCCGAGCTCGGCTACCTGGGATTCCAGTGCCACCTCGGGCAGCGTCACATCAACGACCGTGAGTTCTACCCGGAGTTCGTCCGTGACGACCGGCCCGTCGAGAACGGCGAGATGGGCGAGCTGTACGTCACCACGATCGACGACGGGCTGATCCCGCGCATCCGCTACGCCACCGGCGACTGGTTCACGCCGACGGGTGAGGCCTGCCCGTGCGGCTCCGATCTGCCGGTGGTGCGGATCGAGGGCCGCGGCACCCACATGGTGCGGCTGCGTGACGGGCGGGTCGTCACCCCCGGTGCCGTGGACGCCGTGGTCGGCGACGCGCCCTGGCTCGACCTCTACAAGCTGGAGCAGGGCGAGGACGGCGACTGCACGTTCCGCTACCTCCCCAACGACACGGCGCGGCCCGGTGACGAGGCCGCGCTCGAAGCCCGTCTCGCCGAGACGCTGGCGCCGAACCGGGTCCGCCTGGAGTCCGTGGGCTACGTCTCCTGCGAACGCAGCGGGAAGTTCCAGTCGTGTGTTTCCCACCTCTCCGCGGAAGGTGCCCGATGACCGCACGCAACGCCGTCCGGGACGACTTCCCGGTACTGCGGAGGGAGTTCGACGGTCAGTCGATCTCCTACCTCGACAACGCGGCGACGACCCTCAAGCCCCGCCCGGTCATCCGGGCCATCACCGAGTACTACGAGACCAACGGGGCCAACATCCACCGCGGGAAGCACCGGCTCTCCGAGGAGGCCTCCGACGCGTACGAGGGCGCGCGGGTGGTGATCGCCCGGCACCTCGGCGCGGCCGCGAACGAGGTCGTGCTGCTGCGCAACACCACCGAGGCGCTCAACCTGGTCGCCGGCGGCCTGGACCTGCCCCCGGACGCGCGCGTGGTCGGCTGCCTGGACGCTCACCACTCCCAGCTGCTGCCGTGGCGCCGGGTGGGGCAGCTCGAACTGACCAGGCTGGACGAGCACGGCCGACTCGACCGCGACCACTTCCGGACGCTGCTGCGCGGCCGTCCCCATGTGGTGGCGCTCACCCACTGCTCCAACGTCACGGGTGTCGTCCACCCGGTCGCGGAACTCGTCGCCGAGATCCGTGCCGCCTGCGACGCGGTCATCGTCCTCGACGCCGCGCAGTCACTGCCGCACCAGCGCATCGACGTGCAGGAGCTGGACGTCGACTTCATGGCGTTCTCGATGCACAAGATGCTGGGCCCCACCGGCGTCGGCGTGCTGTTCGGCCGCAGCGAGCGGCTGGCGCGGTTGCGCCCCGCGTCCGTCGGCGGGGGCATGGTCGACTGGGTCGACCTCGACGGCAGCGTCGACCGGCGCATCCCCTACCGGTTCGAGGCGGGCACACCGGCGATCGCCTCGATCATCGGCAGCGCGGCGGCGATCCGCTACTTGGAGGCGCAGGACACGCCGGAGCGGCACCGGCACGCGCAGGAGCTCGGTGCTGCCCTGATCGGCGGGGCCGTCGCCCGTCCCGGGGTCCGCCTGATCGGTCCTCCCGACTCCACCGACCGGATCGCGCTGGTGAGCCTGCGGCTCGACGACAGCATCCCGACCGGCGAGGTCGCCCGCCTGCTGAGCGACTCGTACGGCTACATGGTGCGCAGCGGGCACATGTGCGCGCAGCCGCTGGTCAGCGGGATGGCCGGGGGCGAGGTCCTCCGCGTGGCGGCGTACCTCTACAACGACGTCTCGGAGATCGAGGGCTTCTACCAGGCGCTGGACGAGTTGGTGAGCTGGATCGCGCCGACGGCCGCGATGGAGGGGAAACTGGCATGACCGCGAACCCTTTCGACAACGACGCGGGTGAGTTCCACGTGCTGGTCAACGAGGAGGGGCAGCACTCCCTGTGGCCGGCCTTCGCCGCGGTGCCCGCCGGTTGGCAGTCCGTCTTCGGCCCCGGCTCCCGGGGTTCCGCCCTGGAGTACGTCGAGACCTCCTGGACCGACATCCGGCCCAGGAGCGTGGGCTCGCCGGAGCGTTCCGGCACCGTGACGGCCGAGGGGGCGGCGAACCGATGAGTCCGGTACCGCGCACCCTGGCCGCCCTCTTCGAGGAGCGGGTGGCAGCCTCGCCCGGCGCACCCGCGCTGACGGCCGGTGCGACCACCCTCACCTTCGACCGCCTCAACCGGCTCGCCAACGGGCTGGCGCACGAGCTGATCCGGCGGGGCCTCGGTCCGGGCGACCTGGTCGGCCTCGCCCTCCCGCGCGACCTGCGCACCGTCGTGGCGACCATCGCCGTGGCGAAGGCCGGCGCGGCCTCCCTCCCGCTCGACCCGGCGTACCCGGCGGCCCGGCTGGCCCTGATGGTGGCCGACGCCCGGCCCGGTCTGATCGTCACCGACTCGACCGAAGGGGCCGGGCGGTACGGTGAGCACGCGGCGGTCCTGGTGCTCGGCGCGGAGCTGCCGTCCGGGTGGGCGGAGACGGATGCGGGCAACCCGACCGACGCCCACCGGCTGCGACCGCTGCACCTGGGCCACCCCGCGTGGGTCATCTACACCTCGGGGTCGACCGGCACGCCCAAGGGCGTCGTGGTCCCGCACACCGGCGTGGCCGGGCTGGCCGCCGAGTACCGGCGGAAGGTCGTCGGATTCGCCGGGGCGACCGGTCGGCCCGCCGGGACCGTGTTCAAGATCGCGCACACGACGTCCATGTCCTTCGACGCGTCCTTGCAGGCCCTGCTGCTGATGTTCGCCGGACACGAGCTGCACTTCCTGGACGAGCGCACGCGCCGGGATCCGGCCGAGGTGGTCCGGTACGTGGACGAGGCAGGGATCGACTACCTCGACGGCACGCCCACCTACTTCGAGGCGCTCGTCGAGGACGGACTGCTGGCGCGGGCCGCCCGGCGTCCGCTGCTGTGCGTCCTCGGCGGAGAGGCGCTGCCGGAGCCGCTGTGGGAGCGGCTCGCCGGGGCCCCCGGGGTGGTCGCGCACAACACGTACGGTCCCACGGAGTGCACGGTCGACACGTCGGGCGTCGAGGTGGTGTCCGGCGCGCCCGTCACGATCGGCCGGGCCAACCCCGGCTTCCGGTACTTCGTGCTCGACGGCCGGCTGCGGCCCGTGCCGGAGGGCGGAGTGGGCGAACTCTACATCGCGGGGGAGGCCCTGGCCGACGGCTACCTCCGCAGGCCCGGCCTCACCGCGTCGCGGTTCGTCGCGTGCCCGTTCACCGACGAGCCGGGCGCACGCATGTACCGCACCGGCGACCGGGTGAACCTGACACCGGAGGGCACACTGCTCTTCCTGGGCCGGACGGACGACCAGGTCAAGATCCGCGGACACCGCATCGAACTCGGCGAGGTGGAGGCCGTCCTACGCCGGGTCTCGGGCGTGGCGCAGGCCGTCGCGGTCGTCCGCCCGGACGGCGCGGGCGAGAAGCACCTGGTGGCCTACGCGGTGCCGGCCGCCGGCGGCGACTTCTCCGCCGAACGCGTCCTCGCCCGGATGCGGGAGCAACTGCCGGAGTACCTGGTGCCGGAGGTGATCACGGAGCTCGACGCGTTGCCCACCGGCGCGAGCGGAAAGGTCGACCGGGCCGCGTTGCCCGAGCCGCGGTTCGCGACGCCGGCCGCCCACCCCGACGTCCGGGACCCGCGACTGCGGCTGTTGTGCGACCTGTTCGCCCAGGTGCTCGGGCTGCCGGGGATCGGCCCGGACGACGACTTCTTCGCGTTCGGCGGGCACTCGCTGGCCGCGGCCCGGCTGGCCAGCCGCATCCGGTCGGCCCTGGACGCGGCGGTCGACGTGCAGGCGGTGTTCGAGGCGCCGACCGCCACCCTGCTGGCCGAGCGGCTGGCGGGCTCGGAGCCCGCGCCACCGACGCTGGCGTCCCGTGCCCGCCCGGAACGCGTCCCGCTGTCGTACGCGCAGCAACGGGTGTGGTTCCTCGACCGGCTCGAAGGCCCCTCGGCCACGTACAACACCACGGTCGGCCTGGCCCTGCGCGATGACGTCGAGCTGGACGTCCTGCGGGACTCGCTCGCCGACGTGATGCGACGGCACGAGAGCCTGCGCACCGTCTTCCCGGAGTCCGACGGCGAGCCCTACCAGCACGTCCTGGAGGGGCCCGCGGCGGTCCCGGCGCTGTCGCGGGCGACGGTTTCGGCCGACGGGCTCGACGCGGCCGTCGGAGCCGAGACGGCCCAGCCGTTCGACCTGACCTCGCAGCCTCCGCTGCGCGCGAAGGTCCTCGACGTCACCGACGGCCGGCGCCTGCTGCTGCTGACCGTGCATCACATCGCCACCGACGGCTGGTCCGACGTGCCGCTCGGCCGCGACCTGGACGCCGCGTACCTAGCCCGCTCGCAGGGCCGCGCGCCCGACTTCGCCCCGTTGCCGGTCCAGTACGCCGACTACACCCTCTGGCAGCGGCTGCTGCTCGGCGATCCGGCCGATCCGGAAAGCCGGTTCACCCGGCAGGTCCGGTACTGGCGGGACACGCTGAGCGGCCTGCCGGAGGAGCTGGCGCTGCCCTACGACCGGTCCCGCCCGGCCGTCGCCGACCACCGGGGCGGCCGGATCGCCATCCGTCTGGACGCCGGCCTGCACCGCGAGCTCGCCGCGGTCGCGCGGGCGAACGGCTGCACGGTGTTCATGGCCGTGCAGGCCGCGCTGGCCGCCCTGGTCCACCGGCTGGGCGGCGGCGACGACATCCCGTTGGGTTCCGCGATCGCCGGGCGCACCGACGAGGCCCTGGACGACCTGGTCGGATTCTTCGTGAACACCGTCGTGCTGCGCACGGACCTCAGCGACCGGCCGACCTTCCGCGACCTGCTGGACCGCGTGCGCACCCGGACCCTGGCCGCGCTCGCCCACCAGGACGTGCCGTTCGAGGCGGTGGTCGAGGCGGTCAACCCGGTGCGTTCCCCCGCCCGGCACCCGCTGTTCCAGACCATGCTCGTCTTCGAGGACGTCAACGGTGACCGCTTCGAGGCCCCCGCCCTCGCCGACCGCGTCGAGACGCTGGGCACCGACACGGCCAAGTTCGACCTGCTGTTCAACCTGGCCGAGCACTTCGACGACCAGGGCGGGCACGGCGGGGTGGCGGGCAGCGTCGAGTTCGCCACCAGCCTGTTCGACCGCTCCACCGTGGAGGCCATGGTCGAACGCCTCGAACGGCTGCTGCGGGCGGTGGTGTCGAGCCCGGACCGGCGGATCGAGACGATCGACCTGATCAGCCCCCGGGAGCGCGGGCTGCTCCGGGAGTGGAACGCGACCGCGATGCCGCTGCCGGGGACCTCCCTCGCCGCGCAGATCGAACAGCGCGTGGCCGAGGCCCCCGACAGCCTGGCCCTCGCCGACGACCGTACGCGGCTCACCTATGCCCAGATGAACGAGCGCGCCAACCGCCTGGCCAGACTCCTGGTCAGCCGGGGCGTCGGCCCGGAGGTCCGGGTCGCGGTGTCGTTGCCGCGCTCCATCGACCTGGTGCTCGCGTACGTGGCGATCCTCAAGGCGGGCGCGGTCTACGTGCCCGTCGATCCGCAGTATCCGGCCGACCGCCGCGCCTACATTGCCGGTGACGCGCGGCCCGCACTGGCGCTGACGCTGGACGACGACCTGCTGCCCGGCGTCCCCTCGGTGCGCCTGGACGAGGCGGGCTGGGCCGGGATCGTCGCGGCGTACGACGGGACGAACCTGGCTCCGGACGAGGTCCTCGGCGTCGCCGGACCCGAGAACGCCTCCTTCGTCATCTACACCTCGGGGTCGACGGGCAAGCCCAAGGGCGTCGTCGTCCAGTCCCGGGTGATGGTAAACCTGCTGGCCTGGGGGCGCACCGTGTACCCGGGCGGCGAGAACTGCCGGGTTGCGCACTTCAGTTCGCTCAGTTTCGACGCGTCGATCCACGAGTTCCTCGCCGCCTTCCTGCACGGCAAGGCGCTGCTCGTTCCCACGGAGGAGACCCGGCTCGACCCGGTGGCGCTGGCCCGCTGGCTGGACCGGGAGGGCGCCACCGAGCTCTTCGCGCCCGACCTGGTGGTGAACGCGGTCTGTGAGGCGGCCAACGACCTGGGGCTGAAGCTGGCGGACCTGCGGCACATCCGGCAGGCGGGCGAGGCGCTGCGGCTGACGGAGCAGGTGGTCCGGTTCTTCCGGGAACGGCCGCACGTCACGCTGCACAACGAGTACGGACCGTCGGAGACCCATGTCATCACCGCGGCCACACTGCCCGAGGACGTGGACGAGTGGCCGGCCACGGCCCCGATCGGCCGACCGATCGGGAACTGCCGGGTGCACATCCTCGACGACACCCTGCGACCGGTCCCGCCCGGAGTCGTCGGGGAGTTGTACCTGGCCGGCGAGAACGTGGGACGGGGCTATCTCAACCGGCCCGACCTGACCGCCGGCCGCTTCGTGGCCGACCCCTTCGGTCCACCCGGCACCCGCATGTACCGCTCGGGCGACCGGGCGCGATTCCGGGCCGACGGCGCCATCGAGTTCCTCGGCCGGGTCGACGACCAGGTGAAGATCCGCGGCGTGCGGATCGAGCTCGACGAGATCGTCAACGTGCTGCTCGGCTGTCCCGGCGTCGGGCAGGCGGCCGTCCTGGCGGACCGGATGCCTTCGGGCGAGCAGCGGCTGGTGGCGTTCGTGACGCCGTCACCGACCGGGGACGAGCGGCCGACTCCCGCCTCGCTGCGCGGATTCGCCGCGTCGAAGCTGCCGGTGTACATGGTGCCCGCGGCCTTCGTGGTGCTGGACGCGCTGCCGCTGACCGCGAACGGGAAGCTCGACCGCCGGAAGCTGGAGCTTCCGGAAGTCGGCACCGAGGGCACCCGGACTCCGCCTCGGGACGCCCGCGAGCGCGCGCTCTGCGAGGTCTTCGCGGAGGTGCTCAAGGTCCCCGTCGTGGGCATCCACGACAGCTTCTTCGACCTCGGTGGGCACTCGCTGCTCGCCGCCAGGCTGGTGAACCGCATCCAGGCGGCCACCGGCCTCGATCTGACGGTGCGCGACCTGTTCGAATCACCGACCGTAGCCGCGATCGGAGCCCGGCCGGTGTCCACCGGGCCGGCCCGACCTGTTCTGCGCCGTCGCACGGGTGCCACGATGTGACGCAGCGCGGAGCACACCGCCAGTTCCTCGAATCCCGGCCCCAGTGAACGGAGTTCTGATGACTGAAGGCGCGAAGGCGACGGAGCGGCCGACGCCGTCGTCCGATCACCACGTCGCGGCCGGGCCTGTGGACGAGGTGGACACGGTGGACGCGGTGGACACGACCGGTGCGAGTCGGCGGAACACCGCGGTGCTGGTCGCGTTCACCACCGTCACCAACCTCGCGGACGGCGTCATGAAGATCGCCCTCCCGCTGGTGGCCACCTCACTCACCGAGTCTCCGGCGCTCATCTCGGGCGTGGCGATGTCGCTGTCGCTGCCCTGGCTGCTCAGCGCGCTGCACATCGGGGTCCTGGTGGACCGCGTCGACCGGCGCAAACTGGTGTGGCTGGCCAACGGGATCCAGGTCCTCGTGGGCGGCGCGCTGCTCGCGCTGGCCGTCACGGACCTGCTGAACCTGCCGGTCATCTACGCCTGCGGGGCGGCTCTCGGCATCGCCGAGGTGATCGCCGGGACGTCCGCCGCGGCGCTCGTCCCGGACGTCGTGGCGGTCTCCGGCCGGGAACGGGCGAACGCCCTGGTGGCGGGCGCCGAAACGGTGTGCCTGGAGTTCGTCGGCCCCTTCGTCGGCGGCCTGCTCGTCGGCGTGGGAGTGTCCTTCGCGCTCGGTGCGACCCTGGTCGGCTACGTGCTGACCGCCGCCGTGCTGGTGCTGCTGGTCTACCGGTACCGGCCCGCGACGGCGAGCGGTGGGGCGGCGGCGGCCCCGTCCGTCCGCGCGCAGATCGGTGAGGGCCTGGGCTTCCTCTTCCGGCACCGGCTGCTGCGCATGCTGGCCGCCGTGGTGACGGTGCTGGGCTCCTGCTGGGGAGCCTGGTTCGCCCTGATGCCGCTGTACGCGACCGGCGCCATGGGGCTGACGTCGGCCGACTACGGCCTGCTCGTCGGCGCCCTCGGCATCGGCGGCGTCGCCGGCTCGCTCGTCGTCGGCTGGTTCAACCGGCTGTTCGGGCGCCGCTGGGCCATGATGATCAACATCTTCCTGACCGGCGCGATGATGGCCGCCCCCGCGTTGTCCACCGACCGGTGGGCGGTCGGCTGCGCCGCCCTCCTCGGCGGCATGGGCGGAACCCTCTGGACCGTCAACGTCCGCACGGTCATGCAGACGCTCGTCCCCTCGACCATGATGGGCCGCTTCGGTGCCGTCTTCCGGCTCTTCGCCTTCGGCTCGGGGCCGGTCGGCGCCGGCGTCGCGGGCGCCCTGGCGGAGTGGTTCTCCGCCCCCACCGCCATGGCCGCCTTCGCGATCGCCTGCCTGCTCGCCTTCCTCCCGCTGGCCCGCGTCTTCACCGCCGCGGTGGAGGCGGACCTCGACAACCTGCTCAAGCAGCCGTAGGCACGGTACCGGCCGCGAACCACGACGGGTGCACTCGGCGGAGGACGGTCCCGCCGGGTGCACCCGTGCGGTGTGCCCGGTGCGCCTCGCATCGAACGCGCCGTCCCACCGGATCAGGAATCATGGGGACCGCAACAGCGACCACCGACATCCCGAAACGCCCGACATCACACTGTGGACCATTGATGAAGCCGCCCACCGTCCCCACATCCTTCCCCGACCTGCGCGGCGCCGCCACCGGCGTCGGCTCGCTGCCCGGCACCGACGCCCGGGAGGCCGCCAGGACCGCCACCGGCGCGCTGGAGCACCTGCCGTTCCTGCCCGAGCTGCCCGCGCGCGGCCCGGGCGCCGACATGATCGGCCGCAGCGCCGGCCTGCTGGTCGAGCTGTTCGCACAGACCGAGCCCAGCGGCTGGCGGTTCACCGACCGCCCCGGCCGGGACACCCGCCGCGCCCACTCCTGGCTCGGCGAGGACCTGGACGCCCTGGAGGAGTTCACCCAGGGCCACCAGGGCGCGCTGAAGGTCCAGGCCGTCGGGCCGTGGACGCTGGCGGCGAACATCGAGCTCAAGCACGGCGAGAAGGCGCTCGCCGACCCGGGCGCCTGCCGGGACATCGCCGGCTCGCTCACCGAGGGCCTGCGCCGCCACCTCGCGGAGGTCCGCAAGCGGGTGCCGGGCGCGGAGGTGCTGCTCCAGCTGGACGAGCCCTCGCTGCCCGCCGTCCTCGCGGGTGCGGTGAAGACCGCCAGCGGCTTCCAGCGGCTGCGCGCCGTGGACCGGCAGGTCGCCGAGGAGGTGCTGCGGGAGCTGATCCGAGGGCTGGACGCGCCCGTCGTCGTGCACTCCTGCGCCCCGGACGTCCCGGTGCCGCTGCTGCGCCGGGCCGGGGTGGCCGGGATCTCGCTGGACTTCTCGCTCCTCACCGAGCGCCAGGACGACGACCTGGGCGAGGCGGTGGAGGGCGGCACGGTGATCCTCGCTGGTGTCGTCCCGGCCACTGACCAGGCGGTGTCCGACCCGGCCGGTAGTGTCCAGGGAGTCAGGACCTTGTGGCGCAGGCTCGGGTTCGCTCCGGAGCTGTTGGGCCGCCGCGTGCTGGTGACGCCGACCTGTGGGCTGGCCGGGGCCTCCCCGGCGTACGCGCGCAGGGCGCTGTCGCTCGCGGCGCGGGCGGCGCAGAGCCTGGTGGACAACCCGGAATGAGAACGTAGGAGGGCTTGCGGTGACGGCTGTCGAGGGCTGGGAGGACGTTCCGGCGGAGGTGCGCCGACGGCACGCCGAGCTGGCGCAGGAGATCACCGACCACCGTGCCCGGTACTACGAGCAGGACGCACCGGTCGTCAGCGACGCCGAGTTCGACGCGCTGATGCGCGAGCTGGAGGCGATGGAGGCCGAGCACCCGGCCCTGGTGACGCCGGAGTCGCCGACCCAGCGGGTCGGCGGCGCCCCCACCGCGCTGTTCGCGGCGGTCGAGCACCGCGAGCGCCTGCTCAGTCTCGACAACGCGATGGACGACGAGGAGTTGGGCGCCTGGGCGGACCGGGTCGCCACCGAGCTGCACGGCATCGACTACCACTACCTGTGCGAGCTCAAGGTGGACGGCCTGGCCGTCAACCTCACCTACGAGAACGGCCAGTTGGTGCAGGCGGCGACCCGTGGCGACGGCCGGGTCGGCGAGGACATCACCGCCAACATCCGCACCATCAAGGAGATCCCGCACCGGCTCAGGGGCGACAACGTCCCGGAGCTGGTGGAGATCCGCGGCGAGGTCTACTTCCCGACCGAGGAGTTCCTCGCGCTCAACGCCTCCTTCTCGGAGGAGAACGAGCGCCGCCGGCAGGAGAACGAGGAGCGCGCCAAGGAGGGCAAGCGGCCCCGGGCGATGATCCGGCTGTTCATGAACCCCCGCAACGCGGCCGCCGGTTCGCTGCGCCAGAAGGACCCGCACGTCACCGCCTCCCGGCCGCTGCACATGGTGGTGCACGGCATCGGTGCCCGGGTCGGCTTCGACATCGACAACCAGTCGCACGCCTACCAGCTGCTGCACGACTGGGGCCTGCCCACCGCCCGGCACAACAAGGTCGTCGGCACGCTGGCCGAAGTCCGGGCCTTCATCAAGCACTTCGGCGAGCAACGGCACTCGGTCGAGCACGAGATCGACGGCGTCGTGGTCAAGGTGGACGAGATCGCTCTGCAGGGCCGGCTCGGCGCCACCTCCAAGTCCCCGCGCTGGGCGATCGCCTGGAAGTACCCGCCGGAGGAGGTCACCGGCAAGCTCGCCGAGATCAAGGTCGGCATCGGCCGCACCGGCCGGGCCACCCCGTACGCGGTGCTGGCCGAGCCGGTGAAGGTGGCCGGCTCGATGGTGCAGTACGCGACGCTGCACAACCAGGAGATCGTCAAGGCCAAGGACGTGCTGCTGGGCGACACCGTGGTGCTGCGCAAGGCCGGTGACGTCATCCCGGAGATCCTCGGCCCGGTCTACGACCTGCGGGACGGCACCGAGCAGGCTTTCGTGATGCCCTCGCATTGCCCGGAGTGCGGCACGGAGCTGCGCCCCATGTCCGAGGGGGACATCGACCTGCGCTGCCCCAACGCCCAGCACTGCCCGGCGCAGATCCGGGAGCGGATCGCCTTCCTCGGCGGGCGGTCCTGCCTGGACGTCGAGGGCCTCGGGTACGTCGCGGCCACCGCGCTGACCCAGCCGCTGGAGCCGGCCGAGGCGCCGGTGCGCAACGAGGGCGACGTCTTCGGCCTGACCGAGGAGCAGCTGCTGCCCATCAAGGTGCTGGTGCGCGACCAGAAGACCGGCATGCCCAAGCTGGACGACCGGACCGGCAAGGAGAAGGAGGTGTTCTTCTTCGCGACCACCAAGGGCGAGCCGAAGAAGTCGCTCCGGGCGCTGCTGGACAACCTGGAGGGGGCGAAGGAGCGCCCGCTCTGGCGCTTCCTCAACGGCCTGTCGATCCGGCACGTCGGCCCGGTCGCGGCCCAGGAGCTGGCGCGGGAGTTCCGTGACCTGGACCGGATCTTCTCGGCCACCGAGGAGGAGCTGGCCGCGGTCGAGGGGGTCGGGCCGACCATCGCCCGCTCGATCAAGGAGTGGTTCGAGGAGGAGTGGCACCGGGACATCCTGGAGAAGTGGCGCGCCGCGGGCGTCCGCTTCACCGAGGAGTTCGTGGACGAGGAGGCGGCGGAGCGCCCGCTGGAGGGGCTGACGGTGGTCGTGACGGGCACGCTGTCCGGCCACACCCGGGACGGCGCCAAGGAGGCGCTGACCTCGCGCGGAGCGAAGGTGACCGGTTCGGTTTCGAAAAAGACCGATTTTGTGGTCGCTGGCGACAACCCAGGATCCAAGTACGACAAGGCCGTTCAGCTCGGACTGCCGGTCCTGGATGACGCGGGCTTCGCCGTGCTGCTGTCCGACGGACCGTCGGCCGCCCGTGCCCACCTGGGACTTCCGGAGCCCGAGGAGGCCGCCGGGCCCGCCGGGACCCCCGCCGAGGGCTGATCCGGAGCGGACCCGATCCGCCGGTGGCCGGATCCGTGTTGTTATCGTCCTGATGCAACGTCACCGGGTGCCGTGCAGTGAAAGCGGGCATTGTGTCACTGTGTGACACTCGGGCGCGGTGGTGCGTTTCCGGTTGTCCGAAAGTCTGCCCACCGGGTGGACCCCGGCATACCCTGGAGCGCAACAGAGTGTCAGCAGGGGTGGGGGCACCGGCTGAGCCGGTGCTCCTCGGGGTCGCTCCATGCCCGGCAGCTGTCGGTACCAGCGCGGTGCCTCACCGTAAGGCGGCCTGACGGGGCGGGCCCGACGGAGGACAGGGCTTATGGATCGTACGACCGGCGGCGCGCCCACACGCCCGCCGCAGGGGGTGGCAGGTGCGGTCCTGCTGCTCGGCGTGCTGCTGGCCGGAGCTGCGCCGCTCATCCCGCTGGCCGTCCTGGTCTACCGGTACGAACCCGAACTGCTGCCGCTGTTCGCGGTGCCGCTGGCCGTCCTGGTGGCGGCCTGGCGGATCGCCCGGGACCGCGCCCGCGACCAGCTGACCGACCCGCTGACGGACCTGCCCAACCGTCAGGCCTTACTCCTGGCCGCCCAGGAGGCGATAGTCGAGCGCGAGGAGGGCTACAGCGTAGGTCTCATCCTGCTCGACCTCGATCGATTCCGATCACTCAATGACACACTTGGACATACGGCAGGTGACCGGCTGCTGGTTCACATCGCCCGCCGACTCCATCGGGCGCTGCGCTCCGGCGGCCCGGCCGGCAGCGAAACCCGGGAGTCCATCGACGACGTCTTCGCCGGCCTGCCCCGGCACTACCGTCGCGGCCGCCCGATGGTGGCCCGGATGGGCGGCGACGAGTTCGCCGTCCTGATGCCCGGCATCAACTGCCCCGACAGCCTGGAACGAGTGGCCAAGGCGCTGATCGCCGAGCTCGCCGCACCGATCCGGCTGGACGGCCTGCTGCTGGTGCTGGAGGCCAGCGCCGGCGTCTGCGTCTACCCGCAGGGCGCCCAGGACGCCGAGTCACTGCTGCGCCGCGCCGACGTGGCGATGGGCCACGCCCAGCGCGAGTGCAGCGGGGTGGCCCAGTACGACGAGACCCAGGACGCCGACACCCCCTACCGGATCGGCCTGCTCGGGGACCTGCGCCGGGCCCTGGAGACCGGCGAGGTGCAGCTGCACTACCAGCCGAAGGTGGCCTTCGACGGCCGGGTGGTCGGCCTGGAGGCCCTGCTGCGCTGGGAGCGGCCCGGGCAGGGGAAGGTCTCGCCGGACGAGTTCGTCGGGCTCGCCGAGTCCAGCGGGCTGATGCCCCGGCTCACCGACTACGTGCTGGAGGCGGCGGTGGGCCAGCTGGCCTACTGGCGCGACCAGGGCCTCCAGGTGCAGGTCGCGGTCAACGTCTCCCCGCGCGACGTGCTGAACCCCGGCTTCGCCCAGCGCGTCGCCGGGCACCTGGTCCGCCACCAGGTGCCGGCCCACGCGCTCCAGCTGGAGATCACCGAGCGGCTGCTGCTGGACGACTCCCGGCGCGCCGCCGACACCCTGGCCGAGCTGCGCGGCTACGGCGTCGGGATGTCCCTGGACGACTTCGGCACCGGCCACTCCTCGCTGGTGCGGCTGCGCAGCCTGCCGGTCGGCGAGCTGAAGATCGACCGCTCCTTCGTCTCCCGGATGGTCGCCGACGACCACGACGCGGCGGTGGTCCGCTGCTCGGTGGAGCTGGCACACTCGCTCGGCCTGACCGTGGTCGCCGAGGGCGTCGAGGACGACGAGACCTGGGAGCGGCTGCACTGCATGGGCGTGGACGCCGTCCAGGGCTGGCTGGTGTCGGCCGCGCTGCCCGCCGAACAGGCCACCGCCTGGCTGCGGGTGCACCGCACCGCGGGCGCCCCGACCGTGGAGCGGCTCGCCGTGCCGCCGCAGCTCCCGTCGATCATCAAGCCGGTCGGCCCGCCCTCCGCGATCAAGCCGGCGGTCCAGCCCGCCGCGCGGCCCCCGGTGCTGCCGCCGACCCTCCCACCGGTGCTGCCGCCGGCCGTCCAGGCCGTGCAGCGCAGCCAGGCGCTCCCGGCCGCGCAGCTGGGCATCACGGCGCCCGGCACCCAGGGTTGGGCCCGTACCAGGCCCCAGTGACGCGGCTGCGCGGTTACTCGTTGGCCGGTGGCCGGGCCGGGCCCCATAGGATGGGGTCCAAAGACCACGAGGACGGAGCGCCGAACCCGGCTGCTCCTGCCCGGGCCCGGTACCGCCGAAGGCGTCGCCGGGTCTCACCAGAACTCACCCTGAGGATCGCTGCATGCCTGGCATCACGCGCGAGGAGGTCGCCCACCTCGCCCGGCTGTCGCGTCTTGAGCTGAAGCCCGAAGAGCTGGACCACTTCGCCGAGCAGCTCGACGTGATCATCGGCGCGGTCGCCCGCGTTTCCGAGGTCGCCGGACAGGACGTACCGCCGACCTCCCACCCGCTGCCGCTGACCAACGTCATGCGCGCGGACGAGGTGCGGCCGTCGCTCACCCCGGAGCAGGCGCTGTCCGGCGCCCCCGCCGCCGAGGAGCAGCGTTTCCGTGTGCCGCAGATCCTCGGGGAGGACTGACCGAGATGACCGAGCTGATCCGCTTCACCGCTGCTGAGACCGCCGGCGCCATCGCCAAGGGCGAGGTGTCCGCCGTCGAGGTCGCCCAGGCGCACCTGGACCGCATCGAGGCCGTCGACAAGAAGGTCAACGCCTTCCTGCACGTCGACACCGAGGGCGCGCTGGCCGCCGCCCGGGCCGTCGACGAGAAGCGCGCCAAGGGCGAGGAGCTGGGCCCGCTGGCCGGCGTCCCGCTCGCGCTCAAGGACGTCTTCACCACCAAGGGCATCCCGACCACCTGCGGGTCGAAGATGCTGGAGGGCTGGATCCCGCCCTACGACGCCACCCTGACCACCCGTCTCAAGGACGCCGGTGTGGTCATCCTCGGCAAGACCAACATGGACGAGTTCGCGATGGGCTCCTCCACCGAGAACTCCGCCTACGGCCCGACCGGCAACCCGTGGGACCTCACCCGCATCCCCGGCGGCTCCGGCGGCGGTTCGGCCGCCGCGCTGGCCGCCTTCGAGGCCCCCCTGGCGATCGGCACCGACACCGGCGGCTCGATCCGCCAGCCCGGCGCCGTCACCGGCACCGTCGGCGTCAAGCCGACCTACGGCTCGGTGTCCCGCTACGGCCTGGTCGCCTTCTCCAGCAGCCTGGACCAGGGCGGCCCGTGCGCCCGCACGGTGCTGGACGCGGCGCTGCTGCACGAGGCCATCGCCGGGCACGACCCGCTGGACTCCACCTCGATCGACGCGCCCGTCCCGGCCGTGGTCGAGGCGGCGAAGATGCGCGACGTCCGCGGCATGCGGATCGGCGTCGTCAAGGAGTTCGCCGGCGAGGGCTACCAGACCGGCGTGATGCAGCGCTTCGACGAGTCGGTGGAACTGCTGCGCGAGCTGGGCGCCGAGGTCGTCGAGGTGTCCTGCCCGTCCTTCACCCTGGCGCTGCCGGCGTACTACCTGATCGCCCCGTCGGAGTGCTCCTCCAACCTGGCCCGCTTCGACGCCATGCGGTACGGCCTGCGGGTCGGCGACGACGGCTCGCGCTCGGCCGAGGAGGTCACCGCGCTGACCCGCGAGGCCGGCTTCGGCGACGAGGTCAAGCGCCGCATCATCCTGGGCACCTACGCCCTCTCCTCGGGCTACTACGACGCCTACTACGGCTCGGCCCAGAAGGTGCGCACGCTGATCTCGCGCGACTTCGACTCCGCCTTCGCCGGCGTGGACGTCCTGGTCTCGCCGACCACGCCGACCACCGCCTTCCCGATCGGCGAGCGCGCCGACGACCCGATGGCGATGTACCTGGCCGACCTGTGCACGATTCCGTCGAACCTGGCGGGCAACGCGGCCATGTCGCTGCCGGTCGGCCTGGCTCCGGAGGACAATCTCCCGGTCGGCCTGCAGATCATCGCTCCCGCGATGGCGGACGACCGCCTGTACCGAGTGGGCGGCGCCGTCGAGGCCGCACTCAACGACAAGTGGGGGCACACCCTGCTGGAGGAGGTACCGGCACTGTGAGCAAGATCGAGAAGGCCAAGGCCCAGTCCGCTTCGCTCAAGGGCTTCAAGCACAGCAAGCCCGGTCTCTGGCTGTCCATCGGCACCAGCGCCTTCGGCGCGATCTCCATCGTCAAGGACGCCCGCAAGGCCCGCGAGGAGAACGACACCCTCAAGCTGGTCAACGCCCTGGTCGGCGCCGCCGCGCTGATCACCGGCACCGCCCTGCTGGTGCGGGAGCTCCGTCAGCTGGGCTCCGACGACGTGCTGCTGGGCTGAGCCGAGCCGAGTGCCCCGGCCCGGCCCCGCGCCACGCGGCGGCCGGGCCCGTACCTCCCGAGTCTTCAGAATTGAGAAGGGACGCTGTGAGCGTCATGAACCTGGTCTCCTACGAGGACGCTCTCGCGTCGTACGACCCGGTGATGGGCCTTGAGGTCCACGTCGAGCTCGGTACCAAGACCAAGATGTTCTGCGGTTGCTCGACCGAGCTGGGCGCCGAGCCGAACAGCCAGACCTGCCCGACCTGCCTGGGCCTGCCGGGCTCGCTGCCGGTGGTCAACGCGGTGGGCGTGGAGTCGGCGGTCAAGATCGGCCTGGCGCTGAACTGCGAGATCGCCGAGTGGTGCCGGTTCGCGCGGAAGAACTACTTCTACCCGGACATGCCCAAGAACTTCCAGACCTCGCAGTACGACGAGCCGATCGCCTTCAACGGCTACCTCGACGTGCAGCTGGAGGACGGCTCGACCTTCCGCGTGGAGATCGAGCGCGCCCACATGGAGGAGGACACCGGCAAGTCCAGCCACGTCGGCGGCGCCACCGGCCGCATCCACGGGGCCACCCACTCGCTGCTCGACTACAACCGGGCCGGCATCCCGCTGATCGAGATCGTCACCAAGCCGATCGTCGGCGCGGGCGAGCGCGCCCCCGAGGTCGCCAAGGCGTACGTCGCCGAGCTGCGCGAGCTGATCAAGTCCCTGGGCGTCTCCGAGGCCCGGATGGACAAGGGCCAGATGCGCTGCGACGTCAACCTGTCGCTGCGCCCGCACGGCACCGAGACCTTCGGCACCCGTTCCGAGACCAAGAACGTCAACTCGCTGCGCAGCGTGGAGCGGGCCGCCCGGTTCGAGATCCAGCGCCACGCCACCGTGCTGACCGACGGCGGCACCATCGTCCAGGAGACCCGCCACTTCCACGAGGACGACGGCACCACCACCTCGGGCCGGATCAAGGACAACGCCGAGGACTACCGCTACTTCCCGGAGCCGGACCTGGTGCCGGTGGCCCCCTCCCGCGAGTGGGTCGAGGAGCTGCGCGCCGCGCTGCCGGAGCTGCCGCGGGTGCGTCGCGCCCGGCTGCAGGCCGAGTGGGGCCTGTCCGACAAGGACATGCAGTCCGTGCTCAACGCCGGTGCGGTCGAGCCGATCCAGGAGACCATCGCGGCCGGCGCCCCGGCCGACCAGGCCCGCAAGTGGTGGATGGGCGAGCTGGCCCGCCGCGCCAACGAGACCGGCACCGAGCTGGCCGAGCAGCCGATCACCCCGGCGCAGGTCGCCCGGGTCACCGCGCTGGTCGCCGAGGGCAAGCTGAACGACAAGCTGGCCCGTCAGGTCATCGAGGCCGTGCTGGCCGGCGAGGGCGAGCCGGACGAGGTCGTCGAGAAGCGCGGCCTGGCCGTGGTCTCGGACGACTCCGCCCTGGGTGCGGCCGTCGACCAGGCCATCGCCGAGAACGAGGCCGTCGCCGCCAAGATCCGCGACGGCAAGGTCGCGGCCGTGGGCGCGCTGGTCGGTGCGGTCATGAAGGCCACCCGCGGCCAGGCGGACGCGGCGCGCGTCAAGGATCTGATCCTGGAGCGGCTCGGCGCGGAAGGACAGTAGGCACGCTCTGGAGAAGCCGGGCGTCTCCGCCTGAGTCATCCATGGTCGCCTGAGCCGTTGAGGCCACCTTCCTAAGGCGTCTAAGGCGTCTAAGGCCCTCTAAGTAAGGCCTAAGGCCCTGTCTCACCTATGTATCTAGGTGAGACAGGGCCTTAAGCCTTTTTCGGCGCCCCATCTAAGGCATCCGGCCTTCGGAAGATGGGGCACGCTCCCGATGTGGCACCCCCCACTGGGGGAGGAAGCTCTTACTCGTCAGGGAAACGAAGGTGAAACCCGAAGGGGAACCGAAGTGATCGAGTACCAGCTCATCCAGCAGCAGGCCCACGAGCTCGAACTCCGTGCCGAGCACGAGCGTCTGGTCCGCGAGGCCAGGCGGACCGGCCGCCTCCGCCGCCGTCCGGTGGCCGCCCGCTTCCAGCGGCGCCCCGTGCGTCAGCCGGAGTGCTGACGGTGCGGCACCATGGCGGTGCCGGAGGAGTTCTGGAGGGGGAGGCGCCACGGGAGAGCGCCTCCCCCTCCGGGCGTTCGCCGGGCGAGATAACCCCTCTCACCGGCGGCTCCGGCTATGGCATGCTCGCCTCCATGCAGCAGATATCGGTCAGTCCCGTCTTCGTCGGCCGCGGCAGCGAGATCACCGAACTGACCGACGCGCTGCGCCGCGCGGGCACCGGCAGCCCGCAGGCCGTGCTGATCGGCGGCGAGGCCGGCATCGGCAAGACCCGGCTGCTGGAGGAGTTCCTGCAGCGGGCCTGCGACGGGGGAGCGGTCACCACGCTCGGCAGCTGTCTGGAGGTCGGCGCCGAGGGCCTGCCGTACGCGCCGCTGGCCACCGCGCTGCGCCGGCTGCACCGCTCGCTGGGCGCCGAGTTCGAGGCCGCGGCCGCCGGCAGCGAGGGCCACCTGGCCCGGCTGCTCTCCGAGTTCGGCGAGGCGGACGGCGAACCCAACGACGAGTACGGCCGGGCCCGGCTGTTCGAGCACACCGCGAGGCTGTTCGAACGGTTCGGCGCGGAACGTACCCTCGTGCTCGCCGTCGAGGACCTGCACTGGTCCGACCGCTCCACCCGGGAACTGCTCGCCTTCCTGGTGCGCACCCTGCACCGCTCGCGGGTGTTGCTGGTCGCCACCTACCGCACCGACGACCTGCACCGCCGCCACCCGCTGCGCCCCTTCCTCGCCGAGCTCGAACGGCTGCGCACCGTCCAGCGGCTGGAGCTGGCGCGGTTCGGCCGCCGCGAGGTCGCGGCCCAGCTGGCCGGCATCCTCGGCACCGGCGCCCCCGACCACCAGCTGGTGGACCGCATCCTCCGCCGCTCGGAGGGCAACCCGTTCTTCGTCGAGGAACTGGCCACCGCCTTCGAGGACGGCTGCGGCGCCGGGCTGACCGACTCGCTGCGGGACATCCTGCTGGTCCGGGTCGAGGGGCTGGACGAGGAGGCCCAGCGGGTGGTGCGGATCGCCGCCGAGGGCGGCTCGCACGTCGAACACGCCCTGCTGGCCGCCGTCCTGGACGACGACGAGGAGGCGCTGATCGAGGCGCTGCGGGCGGCCGTCGGCGCCAACATCCTGCGCCCGGACAGCGAGGGCGAGGGCTACCGCTTCCGGCACGCGCTGGTCCGGGAGGCGGTCTCGGACGACCTGCTGCCCGGCGAACGGCACCGGATCAACCGCAAGTTCGCGCTCGCCGTGGAGGCCCAGCCGCAGCTCGTCCCCTGCGACGCGCTGCCCGCCCGGCTGGCCAACTACTGGTACCACGCGCACGATCCGGCGCGCGCCCTGCCGACGGCCCTGGACGCCGCCCGCGCGGCCCGGCGCCGCAACGCCTTCGCCGAGCAACTCGGCATGCTGGAACGCGCCCTGGAGCTGTGGGACCAGGTCTCCGAGGAGGTGCTGACGCACACCCTGCGCCCGTACGACTGGGCCGAGACCTACCCGCCCGGCTCCTGCGACCACAGCCCGGCCGACGCCGACTGCGACCGGATCCAGCTGGTCGACGTGCTGGCTGAGGCGGTGGTCGCGGCCAGGCGCTGCGGCGACCGCGAGCGCGGCCTGAGCCTGGCCAAGCGCGGTCTCCGGCTCGTCGACGAGGCGGAGCACCCGGTGCGCTCGGCGTGGTTCCGGATCAACCGGGCCCGGATGCTGGGCAATCTGCGCCGCTCGGGGGACGACGAGGAGATCGCCCGCGCGTACCGGCTGGTGGACGGCCTGCCGCCGTCCGCCGTGCAGGCCGAGGTGTTCGCCCTGGCGGCCGGGGTGGCCGTGGTCAGATCGCCCCGCCTCGAACACCTGGAACTGGCCCAGCGGGCGATCCGGATCGCCGAACAGGTCGGCGCTCACTCGGTCGAGGTGCACGCCCGGATGACCCTCGGCAGCCTGCGCTACGACCTCCTGGGCGACGCCGAGGGCGGACTGGCCGAGCTGACCGCGGCGGTCGAGCGGGCCCGGCAGCTGGGCGTGCCGGACCTCCTGCTGCGCGGCATCAACAACCTGGCCAGCATGCAGCGCGGACTGGGCCGGGCCGAGGAGGCCGTGCGGCTGGCCCGGGAGGGCCTGGAGTACGCGGACGGCAACGGGCTGCAGCGCAACATCGGCAACATCCTGACCGGCAACCTGGTCGAGGCGCTGGCCGACCTCGGGCAGGTCCGGGAGGCCCAGGAACTGCTCGCCGCCAGCGAGCTGGTCGGCCTGCCCGGCTCCCACGCCGAGTTCCTGGACCGGATGGGCGGCGACCTCGCCGTCCTGCGGGGGGACTTCGCCACCGCGGCGACCCTGCTGGCGCAGGCCCGGGCGGCGAACCGGGTCGGCCAGGCGCAGCACAGCGTGCCGATCAGCCGGCTGGCCGTGCGGCTCGCCGCGTACGGCGGGCGGCCGCTGGAGGCCCGGGCCGAACTGCTCGCCGCGCTCGCCGAGGAGGGGCGGCTCGGCTACGAGGCCGACGTCTACCCGCTGCTGGTGGAGGCCGCCGGGGTGGAGGCGGACAGCCTGGGCCTGCCGGAGGCCGAGGCGGGCCGGGCCGAGGTGCTGGCCGCGATCGCCGCGGCGGGCGCCGACCTGCGACCCCAGTCGCCGCTGCACCACGGCTGGGCCCGGCTGCTGGAGGCCGAACTGGCCCGCGCCAGGGCCGCGGACACGCCGGAGCAGTGGGCGCGGGCGGTCACCGAACTGCGGCCGACCGGCCTGCCGTACCCGCTGGCCCTCGCGCTGCTGCGGGCCGCCGAGGCGGAGGTCCGGGCCGGTCGGCGGGAGTCCGCGGCCGAACTGCTGCGGGAGGCGGCCGAACTGGCGGCCGCGCGGGGCGATCGGCCGCTCGGGGCGCAGATCGCCGCCCTGGCCGAGCGGGCCGGACTCACCCTGACCCCGGCCGCGCGACCGGCCGCCGCGGCCGCCCCGGTACAGGCCGTCGGCGACTCCTTCGGGCTCACCCCCCGTGAGCGGGACGTGCTCCGGTTGCTCGCGCGGGGGTGGACCAACCGGCAGATCGCCGAGGAGCTGTACATCTCTCCGAAGACCGCGAGCGTGCACGTGTCCAACATCCTCGGCAAGCTCGAGGTCGGCGGCCGGGGCGAGGCGGCCGCGCTGGCCCACCGGTTGCGGCTGTTCCCCGACGACCTGGCCCCCGCGGGCCGGTGAATCCGCAGGCCGCCGACCGTACCCGTACGGTCGGCGGCCAGGGCGGCCGCGAGGGGCGAGCGCCGTTGCGTGCTCCCGTGCGCGCCGCGTGAGCCCCTGCCCGCGCGCCGCCGCCAACCGGGCCGATTGGTCGGAATCGAGTGCAGTTCCCCGCTCTGTCGCCATTACTCTAAGTTGAGTGTGCGTGTCATTGAGTGACGGAATTGGTGTAGGGTCCCGATCGGGAGCATCGGTGCGGTGCGGCGACCGGAAGGCCGCCCGCCCCCTGGGCCGCCGTCCTGACGGGGCGCCAGGCCACTGCGTACGGCCGAGAGGCGCGCGGCCGGTGGCCCGTGGCCGGGGCGCCAGGCCCCGGGCCGGAGGGGGAGAGGCCGAGTGAGCTCCACCGATACGGTGCTGCCCGGGCCCGGACGACCGGGCGCACCGCCCACCGACACGTCCGCCGCCGAGCCGCCGGCACCCGCCGGGCGCGGCCCGCTGCGTCGGCTCCGGGAGAGCCGCGCGCTGCCCGGCCTCGCCCTCGGCGGGCTCTGCGCGGCCTACGCGCTGGGCGCCGCCACCGGCTGGGGATCGCACCAACTGGCCATCTTCATGGGTGATTTCGGGCTGGCCGCGGCCGCCCTCGCGGCCGCGCTGTCCTGCCTGGTGTACGGCTGCACGGTCGGCGGCCACGCCCGCCCGGCCTGGCTACTGTTCGGCCTCTCCTCGTTCGTGGTCTCCCTCGGCAACGGCACCTGGGGCTGGTACGAACTGATCGTGCGCACCCAGCCGCCGCGGGACTCGCTCGCCGACTGCGCCTTCCTGCTGTTCGCCCCGCTCGCCATCACCGGTGTCCTGGTGCTCGCCCAGCACCCCCGCTCGGCGGCCGGCTGGCTGTGCCTGCTGCTCGACGGCTGGCTGATCGCCGGCTCGCTGTTCACCCTCAGCTGGAGCCTGGCGCTCGGCCGGATCGCGGCCGGCGAGGGCTGCTCCCCGCTGCGGCTGGCCCTCAACCTCGCCTACCCGGTGCTGGACATCCTGCTGGTCAGCCTGGTGGTGGGGCTGCGCTTCAGCGGCCGGGACGGCAACCGGGCGGCGGTGCACACCGCGATGCTCGCGCTCGCCGTCACGGTGATCTGCGACGCCCTGTTCACCTCCCCGCAGCTGCACAGCAGCTACCACTCCGGCGACCTGCTGGACGCGGGCTGGTTCACCGGCAGTCTGCTGCTCGCCTGGGCGCCGTGGTCCCAGCGCTGGCGTCGCCCGCTGCGCGAGCACCCCTCGGCCGGCGGGCTGCCGCGCCGCCGGGTGGCCACCACCTTCAGCGCGCTCACCCCGTACGCGGCCGCCGCGGTCTGCACCGCCGGAATCCTCTACAACGCCCTCGGCGGGCGCCAGTTGGACCGCGTGGTGGCCGCGGCTGCATGCACCGTCGGGCTGGCGCTGATCCTCAGGCAAGGCGTCATGCTGCTCGACAATCTCTCACTGGCCCAGGAACTCGCCCACAAGGAGGCGCACTTCCGCTCCCTGGTGCAGGGCTCCAGTGACGTCATCATGATCGCCGGGGCCAACGGCGTGCTCTCGTACGTCTCCCCGGCGGCGCTCGGCGTCTACGGGCGGGACCCGGAGGAACTGGTCGGTGGCAACCTGCTGGACCTGGTCCACCCCGAGGACGTCGGCCGGGTGCTCTCCGAGGTCCGCCGCTACCTGGCGCGGGTCAGGCTGGCCGCCCACCGCACCCCGGGCACCGTGGAGGCCTCGGCCCGGGTGGAGTGCCGGATCAGCTCCGGCATCGGCGAGTGGCTGCACGTCGAGTCGACGGTCAGCCGGCACCGCGACGGCCTGCTGCTCAACAGCCGGGACGTCACCGAACGGGTCATGCTCCAGGCCCAGTTGCAGCACAACGCCTTCCACGACCCGCTCACCGACCTGCCCAACCGCGCGCTGTTCGCCCAGCGGCTGCGCGCCGCCCTCGGCACCCGCGGCCAGCAGGGCGGGACGGGCGCCGGCATCGCCGTGCTCTTCCTCGACCTGGACGGCTTCAAGGCGGTCAACGACACCGCCGGCCACCAGGTCGGCGACGAACTGCTGGTGCAGGCCGCCCGCCGGCTGCAGGGCGCCGTCCGCTGCGGAGACACCGTCGCCCGGTTCGGCGGCGACGAGTTCGCCGCGCTGGTCTGCGGCCCGCTCGGCAGGCTGCAGGTCCAGGAGCTGGCCGAGCGGCTGCGGATCGCGCTCTCCGAGCCGTACTGGATCGGCGGCGTCGAACTCGGCGTCGCCGCCAGCATCGGCATCGCCTTCGGCACCCCCGAACGCGGCCCGGCCGCCGACCCGAGAGCCGCCGCCGACGAGCTGATGCGCAACGCCGACCTCGCGATGTACCGGGCCAAGTCCGAGGGCAAGGGCCGGGTGGTGCTCTACGCCCCCGCGATGCGGGCCGACCTGGAGCGCCGCACCGAGCTGGAGGAACGGCTGCGGGTGGCCGTCCGGGAGGGCGGCTTCACCCTGCTCCACCAGCCCGTGGTGGACCTCGGGAGCGGCGCGGTGACCGGCATCGAGGCCCAGGCCCGCTGGCGCTCGGCGGGCGGCCTGCTGCTCACCCCGGCCGAGTTCCTGCGCTCCGCCGAACACGGCGACGCGGCGACCCGGTTCTCCCGCTGGCTGGTGCAGGAGGCGGTCACGGCCGCCGCCGACCGGCGCGCGCAGTCCGGCCGGGCCCGCGGCGGCGTGCCGGTGCCCGTCCCGGTGGCCGTCCGGCTCTCCGCCGAGCGGCTCTGCTCACCCGGCCTGTACGAGACGGTGGCCGCGGCGCTGCGCGACACCGGGCTGCCGGCCGGCGACCTGGTGATCGAGGTGGCCCGGACGGGTCCGGACCAGCTCGCCGACGAGCTCGGCCGTCGGCTGACCGCGCTGCGCGGACTCGGCGTCTCCACCTGGCTGGCCGGATACGGCGCCGGCAGCGGCTCCCTGGGGGCGCTCGCGCGGCTGCCGCTGGACGGGCTCAAGCTGGACCGCACGCTGGTCCAGGGTCTCGGCGAGTCCGCGCTCAGCCACACCCTGGCCGGGCACGCCCTGCGACTCGGCCGGGACCTCGGGATGGCCACCGCCGCCGAGGGGGTGGACCTCCCGCGGCAGGTCGCCGCGCTGCAGGAGCTGGGCTGCCGGCTGGCCCAGGGCTCGGCCTTCGCGCCGCCGCTGGACGAGACCCGGCTGCGCCGGGCGCTGGCCCGCCGCGGCTACCCGCTGCCCAAGCCGCTCGGCTCGCTGTCCGCCCGCCGCGCCCAGCTGGCCGCAGACCCCCGTACGAGTGGCCGTGCGGACCCCGCGGGAGGGCGTGTCGTACATCACCGCGGGGCCTCCGACCTGCCCGAACGCCCGGCCGCCGCCGGTCCGGCAGCCGGTCCGCATGGCGAGACGGTCATCCCACCTGCTTGACACGCCACCCCGGACGGGAGGAAGGTCGTTGCCATGCGCACCCGAATTCTCGTACTTGGCGGGCGCGTCGGCTGAGTGGGCTCGCACGCCCCGCTCGTGACAGACCGACGCGCCACCCCTCGCATGCCCTTGGGCACGAGGGGTTTTTTGTTGCACTGACGCTGTTCCCACCGCAAGACCCCTGGCCCCGACCGCCCCGGAGGGTCCGACTCGTCGGATCGAGCGGGACGATTGAGGCAGAGCCGGCGATCGGCCCGGCCCGGGACCCCACCCTCGCACCACCGGGGCCCGCAGCACCGGACCGGCAAAACCCGAGAAGAGACAGGCAGATGACCGAGCACGCCGCATCCCCCCGCCGCGGGGACAACCCGGCCGCCCACGCTCCCGCTCCCCAGCACGTCGCCGAGACCATGACCGGAGCCCAGTCGCTCATCCGCTCGCTCGAAGCCGTGGGCGCGGACACCGTCTTCGGCATCCCGGGCGGGGCCATCCTTCCCGCGTACGACCCGCTGATGGACTCGGTCAAGGTGCGCCACATCCTGGTCCGCCACGAGCAGGGCGCCGGCCACGCCGCCACCGGCTACGCCCAGGCCACCGGCAAGGTCGGGGTCTGCATGGCCACCTCCGGCCCCGGCGCGACCAACCTGGTCACCCCGATCGCCGACGCCTACATGGACTCCGTGCCGGTGGTCGCGATCACCGGCCAGGTCTCCTCCAAGGCGATCGGCACCGACGCCTTCCAGGAGGCGGACATCTGCGGCATCACGATGCCGATCACCAAGCACAACTACCTGGTGACCGACCCGGCCGAGATCCCCCGGGTGATCGCCGAGGCCTTCCACATCGCCGCCACCGGCCGACCCGGCCCGGTCCTGGTCGACATCGCCAAGGACGCGCTGCAGGCCACCACCACCTTCCGGTGGCCGGTCGAGACCGCGCTGCCGGGCTACCGGCCGGTCACCAAGCCGCACGCCAAGCAGATCCGCGAGGCCGCGAAGATGCTGGTCAGCAGCAAGCGCCCGGTCCTCTACGTCGGCGGCGGCGTGATCAAGGCCCAGGCCACCGCCGAGCTGCGGATCCTCGCCGAGCTGACCGGCGCCCCGGTCGTCACCACCCTGATGGCGCTCGGCGCCTTCCCGGACAGCCACCCGCAGCACCTGGGCATGCCCGGCATGCACGGCTCCGTCCCGGCCGTCACCGCGCTGCAGAAGTCGGACCTGCTGTTCACCCTCGGCGCCCGCTTCGACGACCGGGTCACCGGCAAGCTGGACGGCTTCGCCCCGTACGCCAAGATCGTGCACGCCGACATCGACCCGGCCGAGATCGGCAAGAACCGCCCGGCGGACGTCCCGATCGTCGGCGACGCCCGCGAGGTGCTGGCCGACCTGATCGTCGCCGTCCAGGCCGAGTTCGACGCCGGACACAAGGGCGACTACGCGGAATGGTGGGAGAAGCTCGACGAGTGGAAGCGGACCTACCCGCTGGGCTTCGAGCCGGCCCCGAACGGCCAGCTCTCCCCGCAGCAGGTCATCGAGCGGATCGGCCGGCTGGTCGGGCCGGACGCGATCTACGCTGCCGGCGTCGGCCAGCACCAGATGTGGAGCTCGCAGTACATCCGCTTCGAGAAGCCCGGCACCTGGCTCAACTCCGGTGGCGCCGGCACCATGGGCTACGCCGTCCCGGCGGCGATGGGCGCCAAGGCGGGCCGCCCGGAGGCGGCGGTCTGGGCCATCGACGGCGACGGCTGCTTCCAGATGACCAACC
This sequence comes from Kitasatospora aureofaciens, assembly GCF_001188955.3. Lineage (GTDB taxonomy): Bacteria > Actinomycetota > Actinomycetes > Streptomycetales > Streptomycetaceae > Kitasatospora > Kitasatospora aureofaciens. The sequence continues at coordinate 152,254 of NZ_JPRF03000022.1, forward strand.
AGGAGCTGGTCACCTGCGCCCTGAACGACATCCCGATCAAGGTCGCGGTCATCAACAACGGGTCGCTGGGCATGGTCCGGCAGTGGCAGACGCTCTTCTACAACCAGCGCTACTCCAACACCGTGCTGCACTCCGGCCCCGGCCACGACGGCATCGAGCCGCCGGCCCAGGGCACCCGCATCCCCGACTTCGTCCTGCTGTCCGAGGCGATGGGCTGCGTCGGCCTGCGCTGTGAGCGCCCCGAGGACCTGGACGCGGTCATCAAGCAGGCGATGGAGATCAACGACCGCCCGGTGGTCATCGACTTCATCGTCCACCAGGACGCGATGGTGTGGCCGATGGTCGCGGCCGGCACCAGCAACGACGAGATCCAGTTCGCCAAGGGCGTCCGCCCCGACTTCGGCGACGATCTCGACTGACGGCCCTGCCAACCCAGAACGACTGAGGAACCACATGTCCAAGCACACCCTCTCCGTCCTGGTCGAGAACAAGCCCGGCGTGCTCGCCCGCATCGCCGCGCTGTTCTCCCGTCGGGGCTTCAACATCGACTCCCTCGCCGTCGGCCCGACCGAGCACCCGGACGTGTCCCGGATGACGATCGTGGTCAACGTCGAGGACCTCCCGCTGGAACAGGTCACCAAGCAGCTCAACAAGCTCGTGAACGTGATAAAGATCGTCGAACTCGACCAGTCCGCTGCGATCCAGCGGGAACTGGTCCTGGTGAAGGTCCGCGCCGACAACGAGACCCGGTCGCAGATCGTCGAGATCGTCCAGCTGTTCCGTGCCAAGACCGTCGACGTGTCACCCGAAGCGGTGACCATCGAGGCCACCGGAAGTTCGGACAAGCTGGAGGCCATGCTCCGGATGCTGGAGCCGTACGGCATCAAGGAGTTGGTCCAGTCCGGCCTGGTCGCCATCGGCCGCGGCGCGCGTTCCATCACGGACCGCTCGCTGCGCGCCCTCGACCGCAGCGCCTGACTTCGCCGTAGCAAAGACCCAACCCGCCGGGGGCGACCCCCGGCACCCATCACGCAAGGAGATGTGCCCCCGTGGCCGAGCTGTTCTACGAAGACGACGCCGACCTGTCCATCATCCAGGGCCGCAAGGTCGCGGTCATCGGCTACGGCAGCCAGGGCCACGCCCACGCGCTGTCCCTGCGCGACTCCGGCGCCGACGTCCGGGTCGGCCTGAAGCCGGAGTCCAAGTCCCGTGCCAAGGCCGAGGAGGCCGGACTGCGCGTGGTCACCCCGGCCGAGGCCGCGGCCGAGGCCGACGTCATCATGATCCTGGTGCCGGACCCGATCCAGGCCGATGTCTACGAGGCCGACATCGCCCCGCACCTGAAGGCCGGCGACGCCCTGTTCTTCGGCCACGGCCTGAACATCCGCTACGGCTTCATCAAGCCCCCGGCGGACGTCGACGTCTGCATGGTCGCCCCGAAGGGCCCGGGCCACCTGGTCCGCCGCCAGTACGAGGAGGGCCGCGGCGTCCCGGCGATCGTCGCGGTCGAGCAGAACGCCTCGGGCAAGGCCTTCGAGCTGGCCCTGTCGTACGCCAAGGGCCTGGGCGCCACCAAGGCCGGCGTCATCAAGACCACCTTCACCGAGGAGACCGAGACCGACCTGTTCGGCGAGCAGGCCGTCCTCTGCGGTGGCACCGCCGCCCTGGTGAAGGCCGGTTTCGAGACCCTGGTCGAGGCCGGCTACCAGCCGGAGATCGCCTACTTCGAGTGCCTGCACGAGCTGAAGCTGATCGTCGACCTGATGTACGAGGGCGGCCTGGAGAAGATGCGCTGGTCGGTCTCCGAGACCGCCGAGTGGGGCGACTACGTCACCGGCCCGCGCATCATCACCGACGCCACCAAGGCCGAGATGAAGAAGGTCCTCGCCGAGATCCAGGACGGCACCTTCGCCAAGACCTGGATCGCCGAGTACAAGGCCGGCCTGCCCAAGTACAACGAGTACAAGAAGGCCGACGAGGACCACCTGCTGGAGACCACCGGCAAGAAGCTGCGCTCGCTGATGAGCTGGGTCAACGAGAAGGCCTGAGCCTTCCCGCCCCGGAATTCCGCAATTCCCTTGTACAAGTAGGCTGCTCCCGTCCGGGTGATTTCGCCGGACGGGAGCAGCCCCGTACCCTGCCCGCCGATACACTCCCGAGTGCGCGTCAGGCCCACAGCGTCGTGCGTCTACCTACGCGGCCATGCCACCTTCCCCCGCCCGTCACGCCACCTACGTGCCCGGGGGAACCGGACAGTTAAGGACCCACTGTCGTGAGCGCTGCCACAACTGTGAAAACTGGCGTAGTACTGATCGCCGAAGAGCTTTCGCCCGCCACCGTCGACGCCCTCGGCCCCGACTTCGAGATCCGCCACTGCAACGGCGCCGACCGCACCGAGCTGCTCACCGCGATCGCCGACGTCGACGCGATCCTGATCCGCTCCGCCACCAAGGTCGACGCCGAGGCGCTGGCCGCCGCCCGCAAGCTCAAGGTGGTCGCCCGGGCCGGCGTCGGCCTGGACAACGTGGACGTCGCCGCCGCCACCAAGGCCGGCGTCATGGTCGTCAACGCGCCGACCTCCAACATCGTCACCGCCGCCGAACTCGCCTGCGGCCTGCTGATCTCCGTCGCCCGCAACATCGCCCCGGCCAACGCGGCGCTCAAGCAGGGCGAGTGGAAGCGCAACAAGTACACCGGCGTCGAGCTGAGCGAGAAGACCCTCGGCGTGGTCGGCCTCGGCCGGATCGGCGTCCTGGTCGCCCAGCGGATGTCCGCGTTCGGGATGAAGATCGTCGCGTACGACCCCTACATCCAGGCCGCCCGCGCCGCGCAGATGGGCGTCAAGCTGGTCTCGCTGGAGGAGCTGCTGGAGGTCTCGGACTTCATCACCGTCCACCTCCCCAAGACCCCCGAGACGATCGGCCTGATCGGCGAGGAGGCGCTGCACAAGGTCAAGCCGAGCGTGCGCATCGTCAACGCCGCCCGCGGCGGCATCGTGGACGAGGAGGCGCTCGCCGCCGCCCTGCGCGAGGGCCGGGTGGCCGGCGCGGGCCTGGACGTGTACGCCAAGGAGCCGTGCACCGACTCCCCGCTGTTCGCCTTCGACAACGTGGTCGCCACCCCGCACCTGGGCGCCTCCACCGACGAGGCGCAGGAGAAGGCCGGCATCGCGGTCGCCAGGTCGGTGCGCCTGGCGCTGGCCGGCGAGCTGGTGCCGGACGCCGTGAACGTCCAGGGCGGCGTGATCGCCGAGGACGTGCGCCCGGGCCTGCCGCTGGCCGAGAAGCTCGGCCGGATCTTCACCGCGCTGGCCGGCGAGGTGGCCGTCCGCCTGGACGTCGAGGTCCGCGGCGAGATCACCCAGCACGACGTGAAGGTGCTCGAACTGTCCGCGCTGAAGGGCGTTTTCGAGGACGTGGTGGCCGAGACGGTGTCCTACGTCAACGCCCCGCTGTTCGCCCAGGAGCGCGGCGTCGAGGTCCGCCTGACCACCTCCAGCGAGAGCCCCGAGCACCGCAACGTGATCACCGTGCGCGGCACGCTGGCGAACGGCGAGGAGATCGCCATTTCCGGCACGCTGGCCGGCCCGAAGCAGACCCAGAAGATCGTCGGCGTGGACACCTTCGATGTCGACGTGGCGCTCACCGACCACATGGCCTTCTTCAAGTACGAGGACCGCCCCGGCGTGGTCGGCGTGCTCGGCCGCCACCTCGGCGACGCGGGCATCAACATCGCGGGCATGCAGGTCGCCCGGGACGGCGGCAGCGCGCTGGCCTCCATCACGGTGGACAGCGAGATCCCGCAGGACGTGCTGACGGTGATCGCCGCCGAGATCGGCGCCCGCTTCGCGCGCTCGGTCGACCTGGGCTGAGTCCCGCGCGCCCCACAGGGTCCGGACCGCCGTGGGAACGGTGGTCCGGACCCTGCTGCGTTCCCCCGGGTGGCACCCGTCTCAGATACTAGGAAATCCAAGTATTCGTGCAGACACGGCCGGAGCGGGGTCGTACCGTGGAAGGGCCATACGGTGTGCCGCCCCTGTAGCCAGGGCATGCGGCCCGTCTGTGCGTGCGCCCCAACGGGCAGGCGATCCCTGCCCCGCGCGTACCCATCTCCCCTCATCGCGCTGCTGTCGCGCAGCGCCGCTTCCAAGGAGCCCGGTATGCCCACCACCGCCGACCGCCACGCCACCCCCGCCCCCGCCGCCACCCCCGTCCGCGCCCCGCGCCGCCGCCGGGCCGCCGAGCGGAACCCCTTCGCCGCCGCCGCGCTGCAGCGTTCGCTGGACCGCCGGGACAACGGCGGCGCCACCGGCCACCACTGAGCGCGGCCACGGCCGCGGCCGAGTGGTGCCGCCGGGTGGCGTTCATCGGGCAACTGGGCCGATCGGGTTGGCGCCGAGTCACCCCGTAGAGTGCAACTGAGGCCCGACCGAGGGAAGTTGCTCGCCCAGGGTGGCGCGATCATCCTAATTTGGGGCCCCCGGAAGGGTGATCGACGTCCGTGTGGGCGGGCGCCAGCGACCTCCTCGGTGTGCGGATCATTCCCCCCTGCCGGGGGAGAGGGTCCCTCGTGCGCCTGCCACCCGTCCGCCGACCGCTCGCCCGGATCGGCCTCACCCTGACGCTGCTGGCCGGGGGTGCGGCGCTCGCCGCCACCCCGGCCGCGGAGATCGGAAGAGCAC
>NZ_JPRF03000023.1 GCF_001188955.3 Kitasatospora aureofaciens
TCACGGTTTCGCTCCTTGGGCTTTGATGCAGCGTAGGTTTGTTCTGATGGCTGTGGAACAGGGCGTTCGCGGTGAGTTCGGCGTCGCGGGCGCGCTCCTGGCGGGCGTACTCGGCGTACGGCATGCCCGGCGGCGGGAGCTGCGGCTCGACGCCGTCACGGGCGGCGGCGTACAGCGTTCCGAGGTCGGCGGCGAGTACGGGCAGGGAGCCCCCGTCGACGGCTATGTGATGGATGGTCAGGAGCAGGGTGTGGTCCTCGGCCCCGTGCCGCAGCAGCAGGGCGCGCAGCACCGGCCCGGCGGTGAGGTCGAACGGCCGGGCTGCCTCCGCGGCGAGTTGCCCGCTGCCGTCACCGTCGGCGTCCACCACCGGCAGCGGCACCGGCCCGGCGGGCTCGATCTGCTGGTAGGGCTGCTCACCGCGGCGCGGGTAGCGGGTGCGCAGGACGGCGTGCCGCTCGGTGAGGCCGGTGAGCGCGGTGGCCAGGGCCGCCGGGTCGAGCGGCCCGCGCAACCGGGTGGCGACCGGCACGTTGTAGAGGGCGCCGCCCTGGCCGAGCTGCTCCATCAGCCACATCCGCTGCTGGGCGTGCGAGAGCGGGGCCGGGCCGGTGTCCTCGGCGGCCTGCGGGCGGGCGGGAGTCAGTGCGGTGCGACGGCTGCGGGCGCGGCGCAGCAGGTCGTTCTGGTCGCTGGTCATCGCTGTGCTGCTCCCGGGGTGTCGTCGGCGGCCCGTAGGGCGCGCTCCAGCAGTTCGGCCTGTCCGGCCACGGTGGGGTGGCCGAGGAAGTCGGCGAGGGACAGTTCGACGCCGAGGTCCTCGCGCAGGTCGTCGACGACCCACATGGCGAGCAGGGAGTGGCCGCCCTCGGCGAGGAAGTCGGCGGCCGGGTCGGTGATCGGGCGTTCCAGGGCCCGGCTCCAGGCCTCGGCGACGACCTGCTGGATCGGGGTGAGCTCGGCCTCGGCCGGGGCGTGTTCGGCGGCGGCCGGGTCGGGGGCGGCGGCGAGGGCCCGCCGGTCGACCTTGCCGCTGCCGTTGAGCGGCAGTCCGGCGAGGACGGTCCAGGCGGTGGGCACCAGGTGGGCGGGCAGTCGCTCGGCGAGCCGGGTGCGCAGGCTCTCGACGGCCGTTGCGGCGCCCTCGGCGGGGACCACGCAGGCGGTGAGCGCGGCGTCGGCCTGCCCGGCCCGGCGGACCACCACGGCGACCTCGGCGACCTCGGGGAACTGCAGCAGCGCCTGCTCGACCTCGCCGGGCTCGATCCGGAAGCCGCGAACCTTGACCTGGTCGTCGGTACGGCCGTGGAACTCCAGTGTGCCGTCGGTCCGTTGGCGCACCAGGTCGCCGCTGCGGTAGGCACGGCCGAGGCCGGGGAGCTCGCGGAAGCGCTCGGCGGTCAGTTCGGGCCGGCCCAGGTAGCCGTGGGCGAGCCGCTCCCCGCCGATCCACAGCTCGCCGACCGTGCCGGCGTCCACCGGTGCGAGCCGCTCGTCCAGGACGGCGGTGGTGGAGCCGCCGAAGGCCCGTCCGATCGGGACGGGGCCGCTCTCGCAGTCGGCCGGGGTGATCCGGTGCGCGGTGGTGAAGGTGGTGGCCTCGGTGGGGCCGTAGACGTTGTACAGCTCCAGCCACGGGAAGGCGCGCAGCACGGCCCCGGCGTGGTCGGGGGCGAGCGCCTCACCGCCGACGGCCAGGGTGCGCAGCACGCCGAAGATCCGGGACTGCCTGGCCGCCAGGTGGTGGAAGAGCGCGGTGGTGATGAAGGCGGTGGTGACGCCGAACCGCTCGACGTCGCGGACGAGTTCCTCGGCGCTGGGCCGGTCGGCCGGGGAGATGGCGGTGGCGGCGCCGTGGGCGAGCGGGGCCCACAGTTCGAAGGTGGCGGCGTCGAAGGAGGGGGTGGAGTGGAACAGCACCCGGTCACGCGGACCGAGGGCGATCGCGTCGGGGGCGGTGACCAGGTCGGCGACGGCGCGGTGCGGGACCAGCACGCCCTTGGGGCGGCCGGTGGAGCCGGAGGTGTAGTACAGCAGGGCGGGCGCGTCGGGCTCGGCGGCGTCGGGCACCGCCGCGCCGGTGGCCTCGGCGGCTTCGGTGCCGCGCTCGGTCAACACGAGGGTGTGCTCGGCGGGCAGTCCGGCCTCGGCGAGCAGGGCCTTGTCGCCGAGGACGAGCCGTACGTCGGCGTCGGCGGTCATCTCGGCGATTCGCGGGCGGGGGTAAGCCGGGTCGAGCGGGACGACGAGGGCGCCGGTCCGCCAGATCGCGAGTTGGGCGACGGCGAACCGGGCCGAGCGGGCGCAGAGCAGGCCGACCGAGCTGCCGGGGCCGACGCCGCGCGCGGCCAGGACGGCGGCCAACCGGCCGGAGGCGTCGAGGAGTTCGCGGTAGGTGAGGCAGCTGGCGCCGTCGGTCACGGCGAGCGCGGTCGGGTGCTGCTCGGCCTGCCGGGCGACCAGGGCGGGGAGGGTGGGGAGGGCGGGCTTCATGGCTGGTTCCCTTCCGGGCGCCCCGGCCGTGGGGCCGGGGCGCCGCTGTTCAGAACGGGGGTGGGTCAGGCGAGGGAAGCGCTGGGCATCCGCTCCTCGACCAGCCGCGCGATGGCCCGCAGGTCGGGCTGGCGCAGCACCAGGGGGGCGCGCAGCCGCACGCCGTACTCCCCCTCCAGGGCCTCCAGCAGTCGGGCGGCGGCGAGCGAATTGCCGCCCGAGTCCAGGAAGTTGGACTCCGGGCCGAGGTCGGCGCGGCCGATCAGCTCGCGGCAGAGCTTCAGCACGGTGCGCTCGACCGGGGTGTCCCCGTCCTCGACCGCCTCCACCGGGGCCGGCGGCACGGCGGCGAGCAGCGCCGCGCGGTCCACCTTGCCGTTGGCGTCCAGCGGGTACTGCTCGACCAGCCGCACGGTGGACGGCACGGCCTGCTCCGGCAGCCAGAGCCGGACGGCGTCCAGCAGGCCGGCGGGCTCGGCCTCCTCCTCGGTCTGGACGAAGGCGAGCAGCCGTACGCCGGTGGGGGCCGTCTCGGCGGCGACCACGGCCCGGCGTACCCGGGGGTCGCGTTCGAAGGCGGCCTCGACCTCGGCCGGTTCGATCCGCACCCCGCTGACCTTGACCTGGTCGTCCAGGCGCCCGTGGAACTCCAGCACGCCGTCGGCGCGCATCACCACCCGGTCACCGGTGCGGTAGACCCGGTCGGTGCCGTCCACGCCGGGCGGCGCCTCGACGAAGCGGCGGGCGGTCAGCTCGGGGTCGAGGTACCCGGCGGCCAGGCCGCGGCCGCCGATCCTCAGTTCGCCGGCCGTCCCTCTGGGCACCGGGCGGCCCTGCTCGTCGGTGACCAGCAGGACGGCTCCGGGGATCGGCAGTCCGATCGGCGGCGCGCCGGCGCCGTGGTCGCCGCCGGGGGCCATGGTGTGCACGGTGGTGACCACGGTCGCCTCGGCCGGGCCGTATACGTTGTGGACGGTCGCCGTGACCTCCGGTCCGGGGGCGCGGCGCAGCCGGTCGCCGCCGATGAACAGGTGGCGCAGCGCCAGCCCGGTGGGCCAGGGGCGGCCCAGGATCGGCTCGCCCAGCGGGGTCGGCAGCACGCAGGTGGTGATGCCGGCCTCGCGCCACCAGTCGGTGAGCGCGCCGGAGTCCCAGCGGACGGCCTCGGGGGCGACGACCAGCGCGGCGCCGGAGGTGAGGCCGGCCCACAGCTCCAGGACGTGCGGGTCGAAGGACACCCCGATCACCAGGCTGTGCCGCGCGCCGGGGCCGAGGCCGGTCAGCTCGCGGTACCAGTGCAGCAGCGCGCCGAGCGCCGGCTCGGTGACGGCGACGGCCTTCGGGGTTCCGGTGGAGCCGGAGGTGAGGACGGCGTAGTGGGTGCCGACGGGCACGCCGGCCTGCTCGCCGGGCGTCAGGGCGGCCAGCACCCCGCCGGCGGGCAGGTCCAGTTCCAGTCGCTCGCCGCCGGCCGGCAGCACGGCGGACTCGCCGATCAGGCAGGCCGGGCGCAGCTGCTCGGCGACTGCCTGCAGTCGCTTCTCGCCGGGGCGCGGGCCGAGCGGCAGGTGGACGGCGCCGAGCTTGGCTGTCGCCAGGGTGACGGCGACCAGTTCCACGGAGTGGCCGAGGCAGACGCCGACCAGGTCGCCCTCGCCGACCTTGCCGCGCAGGGCCTCGGCGACGGTGTCGGCGAGGCGGTCGAGCTCGGCGTAGCTGTAAGTGTGCTCGCCGTCGATCAGGGCGGGCGCCTGCGGGGTGCGGCGCGCCCAGCTGGTGAACAGGTCGAGGACCGCACCGTCCTGGTGCGGACGGCCGTACCCGATGCTCAGGGATTCCATCATCGTCTCCAGATGCGTGCGTAGTACGTGCGGAGGAACCGTCAGTTCAGGCCCATGGAACGGGCGATGATCACTTTCTGGACCTCGGAGGTCCCCTCGATGATCGTGGTCATCCGGACGTAGCGGTACAGGAATTCCAGTGGGTGGCCGCGCACCCAGCCGGTGGCGCCGTGCACCTGGAGCGAGCGGTCCACGGCGCGGACGGCGGTCTCGGAGGCGGTGAGCTTGGCGAGCGCCGCGTTCTCGGGCGACTCGGTGCCCTCGTCCACCAGCCGGGCGCAGGCGAGGGTGAGCAGCTTGGAGGACTCCACCTCGGCGCGGGTGGCCACCAGGTGCTCCTGGACGTGCTGGTACTCGCCGATCACCTTGCCGAAGGCGCGCCGCTCGCGGGCGTACTCGACGCCGGCCTTCAGCGCGTACTCGGCGATGCCGTTGCACATCGCGGCGACCACCAGGCGGCCGCGGGAGAGGCTGTCCATGGCGAGGGCGGTGGCCGCGCCGATGCCCTCCTCGCCGCCGATGACGGCCTCCGGGCCGACGGTGACCTGGTCGAGCAGCAGCTCGAACAGCGGCTCGCCGGACATCCCCTCGTACCGCTGGCCGATCCGCAGCCCGGGCTGGTCCATCGGCAGCACGAAGGCGGTGGCCCCCGCGTTCGGGCCCTTGCCGTCGCCGAGGTCGGTGGCGGCGACCGCCAGGGCGATCCCGGCGTGTTCGGCATTGCTGACGAATGTCTTGCGCCCGTTCAGCACCCAGGTGTCGCCGGTGCGCACGGCGGTGGTGGTGAGGTGGAAGGCGTCCGAGCCGGCCTGCGGCTCGGTGAGCGCCAGGCAGCGGGTCTGCTCACCGCGCACCAGCGGGACGAGGTGGCGCTCGACCTGCTCGGGGGTGCCGTGCCGCAGCAGCGGGCTGGGGCCGTCGGAGCCGGCCAGCGCGTACGGGGCGAGCACGCAGCCGCTGCGTCCGGCGGCGTGGTGCAGCAGCACGACGGCGATGAACGGCATGTCGGCGCCGCCGAGTTCCTCCGGGTAGTCGCCGGCGTAGAAGCCGAGCGCGGCGGAGCGCTTGCGGACGTAGGCCCGCAGGTCGGTCGGGACCTGGTCGGCGGTCTCGGGCAGCTCGGCGGCGAGCGGGACGAGCTCGCGGCGGATGAAGCTCTCGAAGGCGTCGACGAGTTCGCGGTGGCCGTCTTCGAAGACGGCGGACGGGGCACTCATACGCCCACCTCGCTTCGCTCGGCGAGCGCTTCGCACAACCCGCACCTCTTGATGGTTCGCTCGCTTCGCTCGTTCACTTGCTCTCCCCGGTGAGGACGCGGGCCTGGTCGGCCAGCACGGCGTGGCGGAACAGGGTGCGCAGCGGCGGACGGCTGCCCAGGTGCGGTTCCAGGTAAGCGGCGAGCTGGGCGGCGAGCAGCGAGTGGCCGCCGACCTCGAAGAAGTGCGAGTCCGCGGTGAAGCGGTCGTGGCCGAGCACCTCGCGCCAGGCGGCGGCGATCAGCTCCTGACCGGGGTCGGCGAAGGTGCTGGGCGCGCTCTCCGGCTCCTCCGGGGCCGCCTCGGCGAGCCGGACGAGGGCGGCGCGGTCGGGCTTGCCGCCGGGCAGGGTGGGCATCTCGGCGACGGCCGTCCAGCTGGCCGGGACGAGTCCGCCGGGCAGCCGGCGGGCGAGCGCGGTGTGCAGGGCGGCCTGGTCGGGGCTCTCGGCGCCCTCCAGGAAGCCGAGCAGGCGGGGGCCGGTCCGCGGGTCGGTGTGCAGCACCACCGCGCAGGAGCGGCCGCCGAGTTCGGCCGAGGCGGCGGCCTCGATCTCCTCCAGCTCGATCCGGTGGCCGCGCAGCTTGACCTGGTTGTCGGCGCGGCCGAGGAAGCGCAGTCGGCCCTCGGTGTCGCGGTAGCCGCGGTCGCCGGTGCGGTAGACCCGCAGGCCGCCGAGCGCGGGGACAGTGGTGAAGCGGGCCGCGGTGGGCTCCGGCAGGCCGACGTAGCCCTCGGCCAACAGGTCACCGCTGACCGCGAGTTCGCCGACACCGCCGTACGGGAGCGGACGCAGCGTCTCGTCCAGGACGTGCAGGCGCACGCCGTCGAGTTCGGTGCCGAGCGGGATCTCGCCGTCCTCGGCGACGTCGGCCGCGGTGACCTGGTGGACGGTGGAGGTGACGGTGGCCTCGGTGACGCCGTACGCGTTGAGCACGGTGGTGGCCTCGGTCAGTCCGGCCAGCGCCCGGGCGGGCAGCCGTTCGCCGCCGAGGACGAGCAGCCGGGGCGCCCAGCGGCCGTCGCCCAGCGCCTCGCGCAGGTCCTCGCGGACGGCGAGCAGGTAGCTGGTGGGCAGGTTGGCGACGGTGACGCCGCGGGCGGCGAGCACGGCCACCAGCTCCGGGCCGGTGGGCACCTCGCGCTGCGGCACGACCAGGGCGGCGCCGGCCGCGAGGGCGGGCAGCACCTCCTCCAGGGCCACGTCGAAGGACGGCCGGGCGAACAGCAGGACCCGGTCGGCGGAAGTCAGTTCGTGCCGGGTGACGATCGCGGCGACGTACCCGGAGAGGGCCTCGCGGCCGACCAGGACGGGCTTGGGCACGCCGGTGGAGCCGGAGGTGTGGATGATGTACGCGGCGCCGTCCAGGACGGCGGCGGGCTCGGCCTTCGGGAAGGCGGGGCCGTCCAGCAGGGCCGGGGTGACGCCCTCGGCGGGCAGTGCGAGGGCGCTCTGCCGGGTGGCGAGGACGAGCGCGGGGGCGAGCCGCTCCAGCAGCAGGCCGAGCCGGGCGGCCGGGTCCTCGGTGGACAGCGGCGCGTAGACGGCGCCGAGGCGCAGGCAGGCCAGCAGGGTGACCACGCTGTCGGTGCCGCGCGGCAGCACGGCGGCCACCGGCTGACCGGCGGTGACCCCGGCGGCCCGCATCCGGTTGACCAGTTCGCCGACCCGGCGGTCGAGTTCGCCGTAGGTGATCCGCTCGGTGCCGGCCAGCAGGGCGAGCGCGGTCGGGTCGTGGGCGGCGGCCGGGTCGAGTCCGGCCGGGGCGACCGGGACGGCCGGCTCGGCCTGCGGCGCGGGGGCCAGCGCGGCGAGCACCTCCTCGGGCCGGTCGAGGTAGCAGCGCAGCAGCTCCAGCAGGCGCTCGGAGAGCAGCACGGCCCGGGCCTCGCCGAACAGGTCGGCGTCGTAGTCCCAGATCAGGGTCATGCCGGCGGCGCCGTGCTTCTCGCCGACCACCCGGCGGTCGTCGGGCAGCAGCACCAGGTCGAGGTCGAAGCGGGTGGTGCCGGTGTTGAAGCCCTCGTACAGCGAGACGTCGAGGCCGGGCGCCTGGACGTCGGGCAGCGCGGCGTCGTGGGCGCTGAACATCACGTTGAACAGCGGGTTGTCGGCGCCGCCGGTGTGCAGCCCGAGCCGGCGGGTCAGTTCCTGCACCGGCAGGTCCTGGTACGGCAGGGCGCGCATCAGGACGTCGGTGACCTCGTCCACGGCGTCGGTGCCGGAGGCGGTCGGGTCGAGCCGCAGGCGCAGCGGCACGGTGTTGACGAACATGCCGACGGTGCCCTCGTAGCCCTCCGGGCGGTTGCCGACGGCGGTGCCGACGGTCACCTCGCGGTGACCGCTGTGCCGGCGCAGCAGTTCGGCGAACAGGGCGAGCAGGGTGCTGAACGGCGTGTGGCCGTCGGCCTTGCTGCGCTCGCGCAGCCGCTCGGCGAGGTCGGCACCGATCGACTGGCGCAGCTGCCCGCCGCGGTGGCGGCGCTCGACGCCCGGCCGGGCCAGCCCGGGCAGGGTGACCTCGCGCGGGGCCCCGGCCAGCTCCTTGGTCCAGAAGGCGAGGGCGCGCTCGCGGGCCTGCGGGTCGGCCTCGGTACGGGCGTGCTGCTCGTACGAGGGGGCGGTGGCCAGCTCGTAGGGCTGGTCGAGGACGCGGGCGCGGTAGACGGTGAACAGGTCGCGCAGGAAGATCGCGAAGGAGTGGCCGTCGTGGACGAGGTGGTGCTCGACGTGGATCAGCCGGTGGTGGTCCTCGGCGAGGCGGACCAGGTGCCAGCGCAGCAGCGGCGCCCGCTCGGTGTCCAGCGGCTCCTCGGCCTCGGCGGCGAGCAGCCGGCGGAAGACGGCCTCCGGGTCCGCCTCGGCGGTGAAGTCGCTCTGCCGCAGCACGGGTTGGCAGTCCTCGGCGACCCGCTGGCCGGGGATGCCCTCCGGCCGGGGCACCAACTCCAGCCGCAGGCCCGGGTGCTGGGCCAGGACGGCGGCGAGCCCGGTGTGCAGGGCGTCCCGGTCGAGGGTGCCCCACAGGTCGAGGACGCCGGTGAAGTTGTAGGCGCGGCTGCCCGGCTGCATCTGCTCGTGCAGCCAGACGATCTCCTGCGAGGGAGAGAGTGCGAACATGGATGGTTCCCTTGTGTGGTGGGCGTGTTGGCACTGCGGTGGCCGGGTGCGGGGGTGGGGTGGTCCCGGTTGCGGCCGGTGGGATCCGGGCCGCACCGGGGTGGGTGCGCGACCCGGGGTTCCTCGGGGGACTGTGGTCTGAGGGGCCGGGGCCCGGTGACGTGGGAGCCCCGTCGGCCGGGGGTCCGGGGGCGTCCAGGACGTGCCCTAGGCGAGGTGGCGGCGCAGCACGGCGAGCAGGTCGCCGAAGGCGGCTTCGGCGTCGGCGGCCGGGAAGCGCTCGCTGTCCCAGGCGAGGTGCACCGTCAGGACCTCGCCGTGGGAGGCGGAGGCGGCCAGCGGAGCGGCGAGCGGGCGGCCGGAGAGGTGGACCTCCCGGCCGGGTACGCCGCCGAGCACCAGGGGCGGGCGGCGCTGGAGGTCCTCGAAGGTGAGCATCGCGTCCAGCGCTCCCGACCAGGGCGACCCGGCGGCCCGGGCGGCCCGCACCACCTCGTCGAAGGGGGTTCCGGCGTGGTCGAGGTCGTCCCACCAGTCGTCGCAGAGCGCCTCCAGGTCGGCGGCCGGTCGCGGCGGGACGGCGTGCACCAGGGTGTTGAGGAAGCAGCCGAGCACGGCGGGCGCGCCGGGCGGGCGGCCGCCCCACGGGTAGCCGAGGGCGAGCGGGCCGTCCGTGCGGTGCAGCCGCCGGGCGGCGGCGCCGACGGCGTCCAGCAGGGCGGGGAAGAGGGCGCTGCGGGCGCCCCCCTCGACGGCGGGCAGCCGCTCGGTGAGCAGGCCGGCGGCCTTCGCGGCGCCACCGCCCGCCCCGGTCAGGGCGCCGAGCCGGCGGCCCCAGTGGGCGCGCGCGGCGGGCCCGGCGGCGGCCTCCTCGGCGGCCAGCTGGAGTTCGACGGCCTCCCGGAAGGCGGCGACGGCCTGCGGGCCGGGGGCGGCCTCGGGTGCCCGGTCGTGCCGGTAGGCCTCGCCGAGCTCGCCGAGGAGCGCCCCGATCGACTGCTCGTCGCAGGCCGCGTGGTCCAGTGCGAGGGCGAGCAGCTCCTCGCCGCCGTCGGACTGCCGGGCCACCAGCAGGCGCAGCGCGGGCCCGTCCAGGGGCCAGTCCAGCAGCGCTTCGCGCAGCGCGCCCTCGGCGCTGCCGCCGGGGGCCACGGCGACCCGGGCGACCTCCACCGAGGGGCCGCCGGTGCGCAGCACGGGTGTGCCGCGGACGGTCGCGAAGGCGCCGCACAGCGCCGGGTGGCCGGCCGCGACGGCGGCTGCGGCCCGGCCCAGCCGGTCGAGGTCGAGGGTGCCCCCGGGGAAGGCGAAGAACAGCGGGGCGAGGTCGGAGCGGCTCTGCGGCGCGAGCCTGCGGGTGATCAGGAACCGCCGTTGGGCGCCGGTCAGCGGGAGCAGCTCCACCGGCGATTCGGCGGCGGCGGAGCGGTACCGGGCGAGGTAGGCGGCGGTGATGCTGGCGTGCACGGAACGGTCTCCGGTTTCCGGTGTCGGCTCGGGTCAGGAGGTCAGGGGGCGGTGGGGCTCACGGCGGAGTGCTCGGCGCCCTGGGCGGCGTGGCCCTCACGGGCCGACGGGGCCTCCACGGCGTCCTGCGCCTCTCCGGCGCGCTGGGCCTCCGCCGTGTGCTGGGCCTCCGCCGCGAGCTGGGCCTCCCCCGCGTCCACGGCCCGGGGCTCGTACGGCGCGGCGGGCAGCTCGCGCATCCCCCGCAGCGGCGACAGCAGCAGCGGCACCGGCACCAGCAGGAAGCCCACCGCGCACAGCCACAGCGCGGCGCGCGGGCCGGCCCAGTCGGCGACGAGTCCGCCGCCGAGCGCGCCGATCGGCAGGGTGCCCCACACCAGGAAGCGCATGGTGGCGTTCATCCGGCCGAGCAGCTCGGGCGGGCAGACGCTCTGCCGGAAGCTCACCTGCGCAACGTTGTAGGCCACCGCGCCGAACAGCACCACGCCCGAGCCGAGGCCGAACAGCAGGGCGCCCGCCGCGCCGCCGGACAGCGGCCACAGCACCGCGAAGGGCGCGGTCACCACGGTGGCCAGCCAGATCAGCCGGGCCTGCCCGACCCAGCGCGCCAGCTGCCCGGCGCAGAGCGCGCCCGCCAGCCCGCCGACGGCGGAGGCCGACAGCAGGCCGCCGATGGCCCCGGGCGACAGGTCGAGCACCCGGACCCAGAAGACCGTCTGGACGGCCATCAGCACGGCGGCGAACAGGTTGGACGTGGCGGTGGCGGTGGCGATGGCCCGCAGCAGCGGGTGGCCGAGCACGAAGCGCACGCCCTCGGCCACCTCGGCGCGCAGCGAGCGCCCGGGCTCCGGTTCCGGCTGCGGCTCCTCGACCCGGATCCGGGCGAGCAGCAGGGCCGAGGCGAGGTAGCCGCAGGCGTCGGCCACGATGGCGACCGGCGCGCCGAGCAGCTGGACCAGCCCACCGCCCAGGCCCGGACCGGCGATCTGCGCCGAGGAGCGGACCGTCTCCAGCGCACCGTTGCCCGCCACCAGCTGTTCGCGCGGCAGGACGGCGGGCAGGAGGGACTGGTGGGCCACGTCGAAGAAGACCGTGGCCACCCCGGTGACCAGCGCGACCAGGTAGAGCTGGGGCATGGTCAGCACCCCGAGCGCCGCCGCCGGCGGGATCGACCCCACCGCGAGGCAGCGCACCACGTCGGCGCGGATCAGCACCGGGAGCTTGCGCATCCGGTCCAGCCAGGCGCCGGCCGGCAGGCCGACCAGCAGGAACGCGGCGGTCTCGGCGGCCGTGAGCAGACCGACCTCGAACGGGGTGGCGTCGAGCACCACCACCGCCACCAGCGGCAGGGCAACCAGGGTGACCTGACTGCCCGTCTGGGCCGCCGCGGCTCCGGTCAGCAGGAGCCGGAAGTCGCGGTGGCCGAACAGACGGGCCTGGCGAGGGTGAAGCTTCTCGTTCATCGATGCGACTCTCGGTCACACATTCGACACGGGGCAAGCACCAGGTCCTTTTCCGGACGAAGCACGGGTCGGCCGGATCCCGCCACTGCCGTGACCGGCCCTTGCGCCTCCCTTACGGGCCCTTGTGCCCCCGGTACCATGCGGCGGGCCGCCGTCGCCGCCCGTCGCCCAAGGCATCCCGGCCCGTCCGGACGTCCCGACGGGCCTGCGACCAGGGAGTCCATTTCATCGTCCGTTATCCGGACACCCGCTTTCCGGCCACCGGAGTTCGGCGTACAACTTGGCCGGAATCCATGGAGCAGGCACCTTCCGTAACCTCACCGTGATACCGGCGTGACCGTCCAGCGCCGTAACCGGCCGCCCCGGAGCGCGCTACCGGTCGGACTCGGCCCCTGCTCGGACCGGCTCCCCGACCCCTGCCGCGTCCCCGCGCCGGGACACCGCGAGCACCGCCATGTCGTCGTCGCGCGGACCGCCCGTCCACCGGGCCACGTCCGCCACCAACGCGTCCACCGCCTCCCGCGGACCGGCGAACGGCCCGAGCGGGGCCAGCCCCTGCACCGGGTCGTAGAACTCCCCTGCCGCGTCCCGCGCCTCGGTCACCCCGTCGGTCACCAGCAGCAGCGTGCACCCCGGCGGGAAGGCCCTGGTCTCCACCTCCGGGCGGGCCACCCCCAGCACGCCCATCCCCAGCGGCAGCCCCGGATCGGCCGCGTCCCACCGGCTCACCGTCGGCCCGCCGTCGCCCAGCAGGTACGGCCCCGGGTGGCCGCAGTCCAGGGTGCGGGCGACCGCCTCCCCCGGCGGGAACTCCACCAGCAGCGCCGTGATGAACCCCTCCAGCCGCAGTTCCTCGCCCAGCGCGGCGCTCTCCCGGGCCAGCGTGCGCTCCAGCGCGTCCGCGAGCGCGGCCAGGTCCGGCTCCCGGTGCGCGTCCTCCCGGAAGACCCCGAGCAGCACCGACACCGCCCCCACCGCGTGCAGCCCCTTGCCCCGCACGTCCGCGATCAGCACCCGCACGCCGTACGGAGTGTCCTGCAGCGCGTACGCGTCCCCGCCGATCAGCGCCTCGTCCTGGGCCGCCCGGTAGCAGGCCGCGACCTCCAGCCCCGCAACCCACCGCGGCGGCTCCGGCAGCACCGCCCGCTGCGCCGCCTCCGCCACCGACCGCACCCGCGCGAGTCTGCGCCCGTGCCGGGCCACCACCAGGTTCACACCGACGCCGAGCACGGCGGCGAGGGCGGTGTTCACCAGCTCCAGGTAGCCGTCCTGGGTCCCGAGCGACCCGTCCCGCAGGGACAGCACCAGGATCCCGGTCACGTTCGCCACCCCGACGGCGAGGGTGTCGCGCAGCGTCAGCAGCGCCCCGGACAGCACGGCGGCCGCCGCGAGCAGCGGGTCGCCCCAGTAGTCGGACGGATCCAGCGAGTTCCACACCAGCCCGCCGACGATCAGCAACCACGGCGCGACCCGCACGTACGGCGGCCACCGCACGGACTTCTGGGCCATCGGCTTCCTGGCCTCCGTCTCATGCGCCCATCAGGAGGGCTCTTCCGATCGTAGGCACGGGCGGGGGCGGGGCGCAGGGCGGTGGGGGCCGGGAGTGCGGCCTCCCCCGCCGTCATTCGGCCCGGCGGGGCCCTGACGCGCTCGCGTCAGCGTGTGAACCGCTCCGCCCCGGCACCGGACAGCAGCCCCGCCGGGACCCGCCGTCCGTACGCCACCAGCAGCAGGTGCTCGGCCCGCCCCTCCACCGGCAGCGGCCCCTGGCCGTACGACCAGTCCAGGTCCGTGGCCCGCAGCCGCACGCCTTCCAGCCGGGCCCCGAAGAAGCGCAGGCTGCGGGCGGAGACCGTGCCCAGCAGGGCGGCGGCCCGGGGAAGGGGGAGGCGCGCACGCAGGCCGAGGGCGACGGTGACGTCGAGGCCGTGGACGGCGTCGTGGGCGAGGGCGGCGATCCGGCCGCCGACCGGGGGCCGCCAGGGGTGCTCGGCGTGCTCGGCCAGGGCGGCGGCGAGTCGGTCCTCGGTGAGTGCGGCGGCGTCGCGGCGGGCGATCCGGTCGGCCATCCGGTGGACGTTGCCGCCGGAGCGGACGAGTTCCCCGAGCGTCCGGGCCGTGGAGTGCCGGAAGCCGGTGCCCATGTGCGCGACCACCTCGCGGACCCGCCAACCCTCGCACAGCGAGGGCGAGTTCCACTGCTCGGCGGTGAGGCCGGCGAACACCCCGGCGAGCTCCCGCCGTTCGGCCGCGATCTGCTCGCGGATCCACCCGGCGCCCTGCTCCTGCTGCACACTTTTCATGCTCCCCAGCCTGCGGCCGGGGCTGCCGCCCGTCCAAGACCGGCTGGTTCTGCCACCTATGATCAACAGTTATGGAACTCCGGCAGCTCCAGTACTTCGTCACCGTCGCCCAGCACGGCAGCTTCACCCGGGCGGCCGAGCTGCTGCACCTGAGCCAGCCCGGAGTGAGTTCCCAGATCCGCCAGCTGGAGCGGGAGTTGGGACACCGGCTGCTCGACCGTTCCGGCCGGTCGGTACAACTGACCAGGGTCGGCGAGGCGGTGCTGCCGCACGCTCGGGCCGCGCTCGCCGCGGCGGCGGCCGCCCGGCTGACGGCGCAGGAGTTCGACGGCCTGCGGCACGGGCATGTGCGGCTCGGCATGGTCGCGGGCGCGGCACTCACCCCGCCGCCGGGGCCCGTGCTGGCCCCGGAGACCTTCCCCGGGCTGGCCACCACCCTCGCCGCCTTCCGCAAGGAGCACCCCGGCATCGACTTCTCGCTGGCCGAGGACACCACCGCCCGGATGCTCGGCTGCCTGCGCGAGGGGCGGCTGGACCTGGCGGTCATCGGCCTGCCGACCGCCGCGAGCGGGCAGGAGGGGGACGACGGCTGGACGGCGCTGTCCGGGCTCGCCCTGCACCCGGTGCTGGAGGTCCCCCTGGTCGCGCTCTGCCCCGCCGGCCATCCACTGGCCGCCGCGGACGGCCCGCTGCCGGTCGCCGCGCTCGCCGGGCACGCGCTGGTGAGCACGCCGCGCGGCACCGGTCTGCGGACGGCGCTGGAACGGGCCCTCGCCGAGGCGGGAGCGGCCCCGACCGTGGCCGTCGAGGCCGCCGCGCCGACGCAGTTGGCCGAACTCGCCGCGCACGGGCTGGGCGTGGCGGTGCTGCCGGATCCCGGTGCCGCCGCCGGACTGCCGGTCCGGCGGCTGACCGACCCCGTCCCCCGGGTGCGGATCGCGCTGGCCTGGCCCACCGGGAGGCCGTGCGCACCGCCGACCGCCGCCCTGCTGGCCCATCTGCGCGCCGCCTACCCGGGGCCGTGAGGATCCGGTCGGCCGGCCGACCGGCCAGGCCTGCGGCGGGCCGCTCCCCGGGCCGGTGACGGGCTGCTATCCGGCCGTGGCCGCCGCCGTCCCGTCGCCGATGTGCAGCACCGCGGACGCGCCGGCGAAGCTCGCCCGGTCGAAGGCGTAGCCCTGCTGCGGGGCCGTGTCCGAACGGGCCCGGCCCTCGCCGGGCGCCGGCGGCTCCACCAGGGCCCAGGCGGCGTCCACCCCCTGCCCCACCAGCGCCTCGTACGTCCCCGGCACCGGCTCGGCCAGCCCCAGCACCTCGCTGCGCCCGAGGCTGCCGGCGACGAACACGTACCGCTCCCCCAGCAGCGGACCGACGATACGGCCCGCGCCGTTCCAGCGGCACTCCAGTTCGCCACCGGCCCAGGCGCTCGGGGCCTGCTGGAGGTGCAGGTTGTGGGAGAACACCAAGGTCGGACCGCGCCCGGCCTCGATCGCCCGGATGTCCAGCAGGTTCTGCGCCATCAGCGCGTCCCGCAGCCCGAGCAGGCCGGACACCCGGTCGCTGAGCCCGAGGCCCCGGACCGCCACCTGCGCGTGGTAGCGCAGCAGCCCCAGCCCGGCCTGCAGCCGTGTCCGGGCCCGGAACCACTCGGCGCGCGAGCCGGCTTCGATCAACTCCGGTGCCCGGAGGTAGAGCTGGGTCAGCAGGTCGTCGGCGATGCGGCGCAGCCGGACGGCCTCCGGCGTCTCCCCGGGGGAGCTCGCCGCGTCCAGCACCGCCTGCTCCCGGCTCCAGCGCTCGTCCTCACCCGCCAACTCGGCGATGTCGACGTCGAGTCGGAGGTGGTCAGGGAGATGGTGACGGAGGTAGTCACGGGCGTGTTCGAGGTAGCCGCGCGGGCTGGGGGCCGTGGTGTTCTCGGTCGGGGTGTCGAAGCCGTGGAAGGCCAGCTGCTCGGCGGGCCCCCGGTCGCGGTTGAACTCGCGCATCCAGGCGACGAGTTCGCGGTTGCCCGGCTGGGCGCCGAAGCCGTGGGTGAAGCCTTCGTCCAGTACCGCGTCGAGGGTGCCCGCGCCGTGCCGGACGTAGTCGTCCACGGCGAGCGCGGCCACCCGGTCGGTCTCCAGCGCGATCGAGCGGAAGCCCCGCTCGACCAGTTGGGCGAACAGCCGGTTGCGGACCCGCCCGAAGGCCGGTTCCTGGTGCGTCGGTTCGCCGAGCGCCAGCAGTTCGCAGCAGGGGGTGAGGAAGTCTCGAATGTCCTGACTCATGGACCTCAAGCGTATCCTTGAAGGATCGGTTGAGACTTTTCCGCTCACATTCCGGTGATTGCCGACAGAAGCCTCAAACAGGAGGACACACCGCCGTGCGCCCCGCCGACCTCGCCCGCGAGCACGGCCTCTCCCCCCAGGCCGTGCGCAACTACGAGCGCGACGGGTTCCTCCCACCCGCCGAGCGCACCTCCAGCGGCTACCGGATCTACACCGCGCTGCACGCCGCCGCGCTACGGGCCTTCCTCGCCCTCGTCCCCGCGTACGGGCACGCGCTCGCGGGCCTGGTCATGACCGCTCTGCACGCCGACCGCCAGGACGAGGCGCTGACCGCCATCGACCGGGGCCATGCCCAACTGCTGCGCGACCGGGAGACGCTCGCCGCCGTCCGCCGGGCCGTCGACCACCTCTCCACCGCACAGGAGTTCGTCGAGGTTCGTGAGACGTTCCCCGGGCCGCAGTCCGGACCGCAGTCCGGCCTGCCCCGAGGCCCGTTGAGCATCGGCGAACTCGCCCACCGCCTCGGCCTCAGCCCCGCCACCCTGCGCACCTGGGAGGCCGCCGGCATCCTCGCCCCGCCCCGCGACCGCGCCACCGGCCACCGCCTCTACCACCCCGGGGACACCCGCGACGCCGAACTCGCCCACCTGCTGCGCCGCGGCGGCTACCCGCTGGCCCACATCGCGAGCGTGGTCCAGCAGATCCGCACGGCGGGCGGAACGGCCCGCCTCACCGAGGCGCTCGACGGCTGGCAGCACCGCCTCACCGCCCGCGGCCGGGCGATGCTCACCGCCGCCGCCCGGCTCGACGCCTACCTCTCGCTGTCCGCCGAACCCCCGGGCGGGCCCGCGTGCTGATGCGCGAACCGGATGCCTGACCGCTCCACCTGCGTTACCCCTCGGCTGAGTTCGAACATCGGGGACTCGAAGAGGAACCACCCGCTGTGCACATCGCAGTGGCCCTACCTCGGGCCCACTCGGCCCACCGTCGGACCGGCGCTGGAGCAGTGGTTCGCCACCGCCGCCGGCCGGGGCCCGAAGACCCGGTGCCCGCGGTGGTGTCCGCACTTCGGGAAGACCTTCGGCACCTCCTTGGGCGACAGGTACGGGGAGTACCGGCCGGCCTCCGGGTACGGGGCGTCGAAGTCGCAGGGCGGGGCCGGGTCGGGCGGCTGTCTGCTGGTGGCCGTGCTGGGCCCGGTCAGCACCGTCTGCGCGGCGATCTGGCCGTGACTCTGACCGCTGCGTCGGCATTCGGGAAGCATCACCACCGCTCGGGACGCCTCGTGGCGGCCTCGAAGGCCATCGTCAGCCCGCCGTGACTCCCAGGTCGGCCAGCAGCTCCGAACCGTCCGCCCGTACGGCGAACACCCGTCCGCCGCGGCGCCAGGCGGTGACCGCACCCGGCATGCGAGCACACGTGCGCCGGTGGGGCGGTCACACCGGGCACCACGGCGGTGAAGGCCGCCCCGCACTCCGCCCCGGACTCTGCCCCGACGGTGGTCCGCAGACCGGTCCCGGACCACTCGGTGAACGCCCAGTGCACACCGTCGGCGCTGAACCTCACCGCAGGGGCGGTGACCGCCTGCTCCGCGTTGCCGCGTTCGGTCCAGCGCGGCAGGCTCGTCCCGGGGGCGTCCCCGGGCCCGGCCGGCAGCAGCCGCCCGTCCGGGAGCACCACCCGGTCGCCCGCGGCGCCCGCCTCGCCCACCTTGGCCCCCTCGCCCGCCTCGCCCGCCCCGGGCACCCCGACGGCCGTACGAGCGCGCGCAGTTCCCAGCCCGGCTGGTCCCAGCGCCACAGTTCGGTCAGCGGGTGGCAGGCCGACCAGCTCCAGTAGTCAATTCCCTTCTGCCGCACCGGTCGTAGTGGCTCTACCCATCCGACCGAGCGAGCGGTCGGACAGGGTGAGGAGGAAGATCAGGGCCGCGCCGCCGAGCATGAACAGCGCGAGGTGGTGCAGCCCGCCGGTGGTGGCGCCGTGGGGAAAGAAGGCGGCGTTCGCGGCGGAGGCCGCCATCGCGCCGAGGTACATGAAGGTCCGCAACAGCCCGGCCGCGGAGGCGATGGCTGCCGGGTCGGCCTGGTGGTACAGCGCAGTCTGGTTGGCGAGCCCGATCAGCCCCTGCGGGACGCCCGCCAACACTCCGACCGCGACCAGCAGGGTCAGGGGGCTCGCCGACCCGGCCAGCAGCAGGGCGGCGCAGGCGGCCGTCTGGACCGCTGCGCCGATCACCAGCTTGCCGCGCACCGCCGGGTTGCGGCCGGTCAGGCTGGAGACCGCGAGGGCGCTGAGCGAGAGCGGAAGCAGCGCCAGCCCGGCGGTGGCGGCGCTCAGCCCGCGGCCCTCCTCCAGCCACTGGGTGTAGCCGTAGAGGAAGGCGTAGGTGGCGGTGTAGCCGAGCACCTGGCGCAGATAGGTGGCGAGCAGCGGACGGTTGCGGGCCAGCGCCCGCAGGTCGATGAACGGGCTGCGGGCCCTGGTCTCGCGCAGCGCGAAGCCGACGCCGGCCAGGACGGCGAGCACCGGCAGGTACCAGAGCGCGGAGCTCGGCTTCATCACGAACAGCATCGCCGCCAGCAGGAGGACGGCGAACAGCCCGATCCCGGCGTGGTCGAGCCGGTCCCCGCTCTTCCGGCGCGGCGGGGCTACCGGCAGACGGGCGGCACCGAGCACCAGGCAGGCCAGCGACAGCGGGACGTTGATTACGAAGATCGTCCGCCAGCCGCCGAGCCCGATCAGCAGCCCACCGAGCGTCGGCCCGACCACGGCGACGGTCTGGTTGGCGACGGCGAGCGCCGTCAGCACCCCGGTGGGGCTGCTCCGACCGGTGCGCTCCGCCTCACTGCGGGTCAGGTGCATCGCGGCGGGGTAGGCCGCGGAGGTGCCGATCCCCAGCAGCACCCGGGCGACCACCAGCAGGCCGAAGGAGGGCGCGAGCGCGCCGACCAGCCCGGAAAGACCGACCAGTGCCGTCCCGGCCAGGTAGAGCCGGCGCGGCCCGTAGCCGTCCACCAACCGTCCGATCACCGGCTGGCCGATGGCGGTGGCCAGGTAGAGCGCGGTCACCAGCCAGGCGGTCTCGGCGGGCGGTGCGCCGAAGGCGGTGCCCACGGGCACCAGGGCCACCGCGATCATCGAGGAGTTGATCGGGTTGAGCACCGAGCCCAGCACCATCGGGGCGAGCAGCCGACGGTTGAACCCGCCGTCGTCACCGGGCTTCCGGGACTCCTGAAGGCGGGCGCGGAGTCGCGCCAGGCGTATCGACGGGCCGGTCATCGCCGGTTCAGCCGATCCAACAGGGACAACGCCGCGAGGACGGTGGCGCGTTCGACCTCGGTGAAGTCCTCCTGGAACGCCCGGGCCAGCCACTCCTCGCGCGCCCGACGGCTGTCCGCGATCCACGACAGCCCGGTTTCGCTCAGGCCGACCAGCTGACGGCGCCCGTCCTCGGGATCAGGACGGCGAACGACCAGCCCGTGCCCCTCCAGCACGGCCAGCGTGGCCGCCATCGACTGCGGGCGGACCCGCTCCGCAGCGGCCAGCGCGCTGGCGGAGGCCGGCCCGTCCGTGATCAGGCGGCTGAGCACGGCGGTCTGGGAAGGGGTGAGACCGCTTGCGGCCTGCCCCTTCTCCCGGAGGGTCCGGCGCAACCGGCTGAAGACGGCACGGAGTTCCCGGGCGGCCAGCGCGCCGGAGTCGGCGCTCTCGGAGTCGCCGGCACCGGCGGGGTGAACGGCGGCGCGATCGGCCGGGGCTTCGGGGGGCGCTGGGGCGGTTCGCTTCTCGGTCATGGTCCCACGGTAATTTCGTCAGTCCAAGCTGTCCAGTTTTGCTGTATATATTTCGACCATCGCCGCTCCCGCGCACCCCGATAATTGGCCTCATGATCGACAAGCAGCTCCGCGTCGTCCTCGCCGAGGACTCGGTGATCCTCCGGGAAGGGATGGTCGAACTCCTGATCGCCCGCGGTTGCGCGGTGGTCGCCACCGCCGGGACCGCCCCCGAGTTGCTCGCCGCCGTCGCCGCACACCGGCCCGACGTGGCCGTGGTGGACGTCCGGATGCCGCCCACCCACACCGACGAGGGCATCCGGGCCGCGATCGAGATCCGGGCCACCGCGCCCGGCGTCGGAATCCTCGTCTTCTCCCAGCACGTGGAGACCGCCTGGGCGGCCCGGCTGCTGGCCGGCGGCGCGGCCGGGATCGGCTACCTGCTCAAGGAACGGGTCGCCCGCACCTCCGAACTCGTGGACGCGCTGCACCGGGTGGCGACGGGCGGCACGGCGCTCGACCCGGAGATCGTCAACGGGTTGATGCACGGCGGACGGCGCAGCCGGGTGGACTCGCTCACCACACGCGAGCGCGAGGTACTGGAACTGATGGCCCAGGGCCACTCCAACCGCTCGATCGCCGGGCTGCTGGTGGTGTCGGAGCGGGCGGTGGAGAAGCACGTGGCCTCCGTGTTCACCAAGTTCGACCTGCCCGCGACGGAGGCCGACAACCGGCGGGTCAAGGCCGTCCTGGCCTACCTCGCGGAGACCGGAGCCTGAGGGCCTGCGCCCGAGAACCGGAGCCTCGCGAAATCCCGGCGCGCCGCCGCCCCGATCCACCAGTCCACCCACGCCACGACCACTCCTCCGGCAGGACGCGTCACAGCCTGCTCGGCAGCTCGGCGCTGACCACCGTCGGCCCGCCGGGCGGGCTGTCCACCCGCAGCACCCCGTCCACCGCCGCCAGCCTCTCGGCCAGCCCCGCCAGCCCGGTGCCCGCGCCGTGTCCGATCGCGGCGCCGCCGCGCCCGTCGTCGCGAACCGTCAACCGGACCCGCCCGCCGACCGCGCTCGCGTTCAACTCGGCCGTCCGCGCGCCGCTGTGCTTGGCGAGGTTGGTGAGCAGTTCGGCCGCGCAGAAGTAGACCGCCCGCTCGATCACCTCCTGCGGCCGCTCCCGCAGGTCCAGCCGGACCGTCACCGGCACCGGCGAGGTGGCGGTCAGCGTGGGCAGCGCCTCGGCCAACCCGGCGTCCAGCGCCACCGGGTGGATGCCCCGGGTCAGCCGGCGCAGCCCGGCGATGGTGGCGTCGGTCTGTCCGCGCGCCCGGTCGACCAGGGCGCGCAGCCGCCCGAGGTCGGGGCCGGACTCGTGCCCGGGGCCGCCCACCCGCCCGGGCCCGGAGGTGTGAGCACGTCCGGGCGCGTGACCGCCGTCTGTCCCGGACCCGTCGGTCCCGGACCCGTCTGCTGCGGACCCGTCTGTCCCGGGGCCGTGTGTCCCGGGCCCGTCCGGCTCGCCGAGGATGTCGTCGGCCAGCGAGAGGGTGATGGCGAGCGCGACCAGCTGCGCCTGGGTACCGTCGTGCAGGTCGCGTTCGAGCCGCCGCAGCCGGTCCGTGCTCTCGGCGAGCAGCGTGGCGCGGGCGTTCTCCAGTTCGCGCACCCGCTGCTGCGAGCGCACCGGTCCGAGCAGCCCCCGGGCCAGCGCACGGTTGGCCCGGCTCAGGCCCCGCAGTGCGGCGGGTACGGCGGTGAGCACCGCGAGGCCGGCGGGTAGCCCGGCCACGTCCAGCCAGTCGACCGGGCGTGGGCCCGGCTCCAGCAGCCGCACCCAGAGCGGGAATCCGGCCAGCCACACCGCGCTCAGCGGCAACCCGACCGCGGCCAGGAAGCCGAGCAGCCCGAGCGGCAGCCGTGGCAGGAGGTAGAGGAGCGCCCGCCAGGCCACCGGGTCGGCCAGCACCACCCGCCCCCGGGCCAGCACCCCCGAGGGCCGCGGCAATGGCGGTGGCGCAGTGACCGGTTCGCCCAGCAGCCGGCCGACCAGCCGTCGGTGCAGCCCGCCGATCCCCCGCGCCCCGACCAGGGCGGCCGCGACGAACGGCAGCCCCAGGACGGTGAGCGAGAGCAGGGCCCCCGCGTAGAGCACGGCCACGGCGTAGACCGCGCCCAACACTCCGAGCGGCAACCCGAGTACGGCGAACGCCAGCTCACCGCCACGCACCGACAGTCCCCGCCGCCACCAAGTCACCACACGCCTCACCATTCACCGATCAACCGGCCCCCAGCATCCCCCAGGCGCCACTGGAACCACCGCACGCCCGGACCATCCGTCACCTCACCACTCTCCCTTCGTTCCGTGCGCCGACACCTGCCTCACCTCGCATGCCCGCCTCCTCACCCCCTCTCGCCTCCCACCTCCTCCACCGCACGCCCACCGATCGCCCAGAGCCCCGTGCCCACGATCCCCGGCACCGTCAGCACCGCCGCCCCCGCCACCACCCAGCCGCAGGCCGCGCCCGGCACCACCGGGAGCACCGAGCCGCTGACCGCCCGGCTGAACGCCCCGGTTGCCGCACCCGCCACGGCCGCCCCCAGCAGCACACCCACCACCGTGGTCAGCACGGCCTCGACGGAGAGCATCCGCAGCAGCTGCCGTCGCGTCGCCCCGACCAGCCGGAGCAGCGCGAACTCCCGGCGCCGGTCGGCGGTCAGCGCGATCAGGGTGTTCACCGTGGAGACCGCCGCGAAGCAGACCAGCAGGCCGAGTTCCGCCTGTCGCAGCCAGACGTCGCTTTCCTTGGTGACGCTGGTGGTGGCCCCCGTCGCCCGGGCCGCCTGTTCCGCGGTGCTGGTCATGATCAGCATGGTCGCCGCGAGCCCGACCAGCAGGGCCACGGGGACCACCGCCGAGGAGAGCCGCGCCGCGTACCCGCGCAGGTTGGCGTCGGCCAGCCAACCGGCCCGCGGCAGCAGCAGCCGGGCCGGGGCACCGAGCACCGTCGCCAGCAGCCGGGCCGCGACCGGCCCGAGCAGTGCCACCGCGACCAGCAGCACCAGCGAACCGAGCATGGCCGCCTGCCCCGCCTTGTCCAGCTCTGCGGCCGACCGGTCGGCGGCCAGCCGCAGCAGGAGGACGCCGCCAGCCAGCACCACCGCGCCGGCCAGCAGCCGCGCCACGCCCGTCCAGCGCTGCCCGACCGCGCTGTCGGTGAGCGCGGCGGCCGGGGTGGGCCGGGTGATCCGCCGGGCCGTGAGCGCGGTGGCCGCGAGGCCGACCAGCAGCGCCACCGCGAGCGCGATGAGCATCGGCACCGGCGACCCGGGTATCCGCAGGCCGGGCGCGGCCATCCCGCGCCGCTGCAGGGCCGCGAGGAAGGCCCGGGCGGCCAGGAGACCGCCCGCACAGCCGGGCACGGCCGCCAGCAGCACGGTCACCGCGACCTGGGCGCGCACCAGGCGCCGGATCTGCCGGGGCGTGGCCGCGACCGTCCGCAGCATCGCCAGGTCGCGGTGCTGCTGACGGAGGGTGAATCCGAGGGCGTTGACCACCACGAACAGAGCGACCAGTACGGCGATCTCGCCGAATGCCCCCGCGATCACCACCAGTCCGGGCCCCTCCACGGGCTCCCGCGCCACGGCCCGCGGAGCAGTGACCTGCGCGGCGACCAGCGAGCCGAACAGCGTCACCGCCCCCGTCGCCAGGAACAGCGCCACCGCCAGCCCGGCGAACGCCGCCGGTCGGCGCCGGATCTGACCGACCGCCAGCGTCGGCACGGCACCGCTCATCACCCTCACCCTCCCAGCCTGCTCAGCCGCTCGCCCACCTGCGCGGCCGTCGGCCGGACCAGTTCGTCGACCAGGACGCCGTCGGCCAGCAGCAGCACCCGGTCCGCGTACCCGGCGGCCACCGGATCGTGGGTGACCATCACGCACGTCTGCCCGTCCTCGTCGACCCCCGCGCGCAGCAGGTCGAGGATGTCGTGCCCCGTCGCCCGGTCCAGCGCGCCGGTGGGCTCGTCGGCGAACAACACCTCGGGCCGGGCGACCAGCGCACGGGCGATCGCCACCCTCTGCTGCTGGCCACCGGACAGCTGGCCCGGCCGGTGGCGCTCCCGACCGGCCAGTCCGACCCGGGCGAGCGCCTCCCGCACCCGGGCCCGCTCCGGCGGGTGCCCGGCCAGCCGCCCGGGCAGCTCGACGTTCTGCGCGACCGTCATGGCGGGCATCAGGTTGAAGGCCTGGAAGACGAACCCCACCCTGGTGCGCCGCAGGTCGGCCAGCCGCCGCTCGGGCAGGCCGGACACCTCCGTGTCGCCCCAGCGGACGGTGCCCCGGCTGGGGCGGTCCATCCCGGCCAGGCAGTGCAGCAGGGTGGTCTTGCCCGAGCCGGAGGGCCCCATCACCGCCGTGAAGGTGCCCGGCGCGAAGGCCACGGACACCCCGCGCAAGGCCCGGACGGCGGCCGCGCCCCGCCCGTACTCGCGGTGCAGCCCCTCACCGGTGAGCGCCGCACCCGTCGCCCCGCCGTGCGCCGCCCCGGCGGCGGCTGTCGTCATCCCGTTCATGCCCCCAATCCTGGGCACTCGGGGCCGTCGGATCGATTGTGCTGGCACCCCGATCCGAGGTTCGGAAAACCGAACCCCGCAGGTGGTGCTACATCCCCTCACGCCGGTGCCGCGCCGGAAGCCGCCAGAGGGCGTCCGCCCGCCGGCCGTACCAGTACTCGGACCACGCCAGCGGTCCGACCCGCGCGACCTGTCCCCCGCGGTCCGAGGATCGTCCCGCTCAGCGACCCCGTACACGTCCGCCGGTGCCGCGCCCGACGACCCTCCTCGCTCAACGACGCAGCCAGGGCATCGGCCGTCTCAGCCGTCCAGTCGTTCGGCTCCGCCGGAGCGGCCCCGCCAACCGCGCCCCATGCACGACGACACAGGTCGGCGACCGCCCGGCCGGCCGGCAGGCGCGGCGCCTGCGTCGCGCTGCTCCCCCGGGCCACGGGCAGTTCGTCCTCCTCCCAGGAGGCGACGAAGCGGCGGTAAGCCCGGCCCGGGTGCCGCCGGTAACCGTCAGCGCCTCCCAGCTCTCCCGACCGGCCCGCTTTCCTGGAACGTCGAGGCACGCCGCCCGCCCGACGTGTCGGTCACCGACGTGCCGGACTGCCCGTGCCCCGTGCTTCGACTGGGGTGAGGACGCGGCTGGCGCCTCGGCCCTCCACGTCCCCGGCCCGCACCGCCGGCGGCCGGACCGACCCGCCCCAACGGGGCCCGCCGGTTCCCCGCGAAAAATCGGGCTCCCGTACGAGCGCCGGAGGAGGAATCATGATCAGGTGACCATCGACCTGCTCCCCGGCCACGGCGTCCGCCTGCCCGCCCCGCTGCCCGAGCTGCGCTTCGGCCTCTCGGAGGCGGCGGTGCGCGCGCTGCTGGACCCGTACGGCGCGCTGCTGCCGGGCGGGGTGCACCCGGCCTTCGTCTGCGGCTCCCGCTGGGCCCTGACCTTCCAGCTCCCCGGGGTGACCGTCACGCTCTCCTCCGGCGGCGGCAGGGACAGGGAGAACGACGGCGACAGCGACGTCCTCGAGAACATCGGGGTGAGCCGGAACCCGAACGACGACCGCCCCGCCTGCCCGGTCGGCTACCTCGGGATCGACGTGTTCGGCTGGCCGGCCCACGAGTTGGCCGAGGCACTGCGCGCCGAGGGCCTGCCGGTGCCCGATCCTGACCACGGCACGATGCGCCACACCCACCTCTACCTCCACCGGAGCAGCGGGCGCCCCGCCCAGCCGGCTGCGCCCGGCCGGAAGCCGCGTCACGAGGCCCCCTACTACTTCGACCACGTCTCCCTCCACCGCACCGCAGCGGAGGCCGCCATCGCCCCGCAGCCCACCGGCACCGCCACCGGTCCGCACGACGCCGCGTTCCTGCCCCGGCGGGAACTCTCCGCGCGCCCGGCCGAGCAACCGATCACCGAAGCGGTCCCCAAGCTCGGCGGCGAGCCCTGCTGGCTGGCCGAGCCCGCCTGGCCGCTCTCGCCCGACACCGGTGAACCCCTGGTGTTCATCGGGCAGTTCCCCGTACCGGGTGAGGACGAGCGGCTGGCGTACCTCTTCCTCGCGGAGGAGAACGGCGTGATGGGCGGCCTGGATCCGGAATCCGGCGACGGTGTCCTGCTGGTCCAACCCGGCGGCCGTGTCCCGCCGTTCGCCGTCATCGGTCCGCCCGGCACCCACGGCCGCACCCTCTGGCGCCGCGACGGCCGCCACTCAGCCGGCGGCAGCAAAACCGACGGCAACCATGCCGATGACGCCCCGACGACCCCGGTCGAGTTCCACCTCGACCTGCTGCCGCTCTCCCCCGGGGCCGACCGGGCGATGGACCAACGGGCCGCCTTCCAGCGGTACCTGCGCGGCGAGGGCCCCGAAGTGCCGTTCCCGGACGGCGCGCACGTGTACGACCACCTCGGGGGTGTCCCGTCCTTCCCCACCGGACGGGCCGGCGTCCCCGCGCCCTGGCGCTACCTCTTCTCCCTCTCCGACGCCCCCGACGACGGCGATCCGTACTTCCTGAACTTCGGCTACGGCGTCGGCTTCGGTTTCCTCAGCCCGGACGGCCTGGAGGGCCGCTTCTCCTGGGAAAACCCCTGACCCGGCGCATCCCGGTACCACGCCTCGCCTGCACGGGACCACCCGACCACTGACCACCCGACCACCCGCACATCCGCACATCCGCACACCCACCAGGAGTGACCATGACCACCACCCCCCTCACCGTCGCCGTCCTCGGCCCGGGCGGCGTCGGCGGACTGATCGGCGGCCTGCTCGCACGCGACGGCCACCGCGTCATCTGCCTGGCCGGCGAGCGGACCGCGGCCGCCCTCGCCCGGGACGGACTGCACGTGCGCAGCGGCCAGTTCGGTGAGTTCACCGCCCGGGTGGAGGCCGCCACCGAGCTGCGCGAGCCGGTCGACGCCGCCTTCGTGACCGTCAAGGAGACTGCCCTGGCGGCCGCGCTCGACCGGATGCCGCCGCAGGCCCTCGGCACCGGCATCGTGGTGCCCCTGCTCAACGGCCTGGACCACATGGCACTCCTGCGCGAGCACTACCCGGCCGGGCGGGTGGTGGCCGGGACGATCCGGGTCGAGGCCACCCGGACCGCCCCCGGCCGGATCGAGCACACCAGCCCGTTCGCGACCATCGAACTGGCGGCGCCCGTCGAGGAGTTCGCCGAGCAACTGCGGCGCACCGGCCTGGACGTCACGCTGCGCGAGGACGAGACGGCGATGCTCTGGAGCAAGCTGTCCTTCCTCGCCCCCTTCGCCTTGTTGACCACCCGGCACGCCGACGGCATCGGCGCCGTGCGCACCGAGCACCGGGGTGAACTCCTCGCCGTCCTGGACGAGATCGCCGCCGTCACCAAGGCGGTCGGCGCCCCGGCCGACGCCCGGACGCTGCTCGCCTCCTTCGACCGGATCCCCGGGGCGATGAAGTCCTCGATGCAGCGCGACGTCGAGGCGGGCCGGCCGACCGAGCTCGACGCCATCGGCGGCGCCGTGCTGCGGGCCGCCGCCGCGCACTCCGTCCCCACCCCGACCATCACCCGCCTGGTGCGCGAACTGTCGTAGCGGAACGGCCGATCGCAACAGAGGACCGGTCGAACTCGGTTGCGGAACGGCCGATCGCAGCAGCGGGGCCGGCCGATCGCGGTAACGGCACGACCGATCGCGGTAGCGGGCCGGCCGATCCCGGTTGCGGGTCGGTCGGCCGCAGGAGTAGAACTCCTCAGGTGACGCCAGCCGACCACCGCAGCCCCAGCACTCCCGCGTGGAGCCACGTCGAGGAGTTCCTCCGCGCCCACGACGCCGACCGGATCCCGCACCCGGGCGGCACCCTGTTGGAGCACCTGACCAGGGTGGCCGCCCTGTTGGCGGAGTGGGGCACCGACTCCGCCGTCCAGGCCGCCGGGCTCTGCCACGCCGCGTACAGCACCGACGGGTTCGACGGCGCCCTGCTCGCGCTGGACGAACGGGGCACCCTGGTCGACGTCGTGGGCGAGCGCGCCGAGGCGCTCGTCTACCTGTACGCCAGTTGCGGCCGGACCGCCGTCTACCCGCGGCTGGGCCGGGACGAAGTGCCCCTGTTCCACGACCGGTTCACCGGACGGGACCACACCCCGCCGGAGGAGGACCTGCGGGCCTTCCTCGCCATCACGGCCGCCAATGAGCTCGACGTGTTCACCCACAACGCCGAGCTGGCCGACCGCTACGGCCCAGTCCTGTACGAACTGCTTTCCCGAAACAGGGAGTTGCTTCCGGCCGCCGCCTGGCAGGCCTGGCACGACAAGTACGGACAATCCATCTGACGGACATCAAAACTTGTACCACTAACGCGATATCTTCCGATCGTTCACTTGTCATGCCGGAACCACCGCACGAGGGCCGGGCGTTCTCGAAGGCGGGAGGGAAACAGACATGACGAAGAAGCCGTACCGGCTTGCCGCCGCCGCGACCGCACTGCTCGTGGCGGCCCCCTTGTTCACCGCCTGCAAGAACGCCGACCAGGCCCTCGACTGCGGAAAGCGGGCGATCAGCCTCACCGGCGACGTCCAGGACCTCACCGACTCGGCGATCAACGTCGGCCAGATCACCGACGAGGGTCGACGCAAACACACCGTGGACGCCCTGAAGAGGATCGTCGACGACGTCAAGAAGATCCGCAAGGACGGGGACGGCAAGCTCGACGTGGCCGCCGACAAGCTGTCCAAGGCCGTCGACAAGGCCCAGGACGCCGTCTCCCTCGGGAAGGAGCCCGACTTCGCACCGATCGGCGACGCAGCCGCCGAGCTGACCAAGGCCTGCGCCGGAGCCTGACCCCAGCAGCGGCCGGGAGCGCCGACCGACCCCAGCGCTCCCGGCCTGTCGCCACCATCCGGCCGCCGCCAGGCGGTAGGAATGGGCACCGGACCGAACCGCACCCCGGAGGCACCGGTGAACGACCCGATCCTCGACCAGATCCAGCAGCTGCGCGCCGAGTTGGCCCCCGGCGACTTCGCCCCCGCGCTGGTCACGGCACTCGCCGACGGCAGCGCCCCGCTCACCGCGGTGGCCGAACTCGCCGCCCAGCAGCACCGGATCATCACCTCCGACCGGCGCAGCCTGCTACTGCTCGCCACCCGCTGCGCGGACCGTCCGCTCGGCGCCTGGTTCGCCACCCTCGCCGAGGGCGAGAGCGCCGCGCTGCGCACCCTCCCGGCGCTGGCCGCCGCCTGCGGCCTGGACGGCCGGGCGGTGGCCGACCGACCGCCGCTGCCCGGCTGCCAGGCCTATCCGGCCTACCTCGCCTGGCTCGCGCTGAACAGCGTGCCGCCCGCCGCGGTCGCCGCCCTGGTGGCCAACTTCGCGGCCTGGGGAGGCTACTGCGCCACCATCGCCCGGGCCCTGCGCCGGCACCACGGATTCTCCGACGAGGCCTGCGCGTTCTTCGACTTCTTCGCCCAGCCGGCGACCGAACTGGAGCAGCGGGCCGCCGACGCCCTCGGGCCGGACCCGCTGGACGGCCTCACACTGGCCACCGCCCGGGAGTACGGCCTGCTGCTCCAGGCCTACGAGCACCTGTTCTGGTCCACCCTGGGCGGGTGACTCACGCCTGCCAGTGCGGCTTTCCGCTGACCACCCGGCAGTAGATGACCCGCCCGTTGGCGTCGTGGGTGCTCCGGCCGAGGTCGTCGTTGCGGCAGAACTGCCCGGCCGCGTAGCAGTTGCCCGCATTGGAGCGGATCTCGCACCCCGAACCGCCGGCCGCCGCCTGGGTGCGCTGCGTCTCCGGGTCGGTCGGGGGCTGCGCGGTGGTCACCTTGGGCTGCGGCTTGGCGGCCGGCGTCTGCGGGTGGGCGGCGGACGGCGCCGAGGAGGCGGACGGCGGCGGGGTGGACGGCGAGGTCGGCGGCGTCGACGGCGTGATCGCCGGCGCGGCCTGGGCCGGGGTCGTCGCCGGGGGCGCGCTCGGCGTGGGCGGGACGGTCGAACCGGCCGAGGCGGTCGGCGCCGAGGACGCCTTGCCGTCCGCTGCCGACGGGTCGCAACCGGTCAGCGTCAGACCGACGGTGAGGACGAGTCCGGCGAATCCGGCCAGGCCGGCCGCCCGCCGGCGTGCTATCCGTGAAGTCATGAGGGGAGAACGCTCCGTTCCGTATGGGCGAGGCGTGCGAGTCAAGCAGAACGCGCACACGCCGTGGCCACGCTTTCCCCACTCGTTTGCAGATCGAGACAATCCGGCCACCCGGGCACGACGGCCGCCCCGGCGCGGCAACCGCCGGGCGCGACGGCCACCGGAGCCCCCACCCACCCCGGGCGCGACGGCCATCGGCGCCCCCCGGCCCCCGGCCTACCCGCGGGGTATAGCGCCGTAGCTCAGGGAGTAATGACATGTTCCGGACAGCGTGCGCGGATCGCTACGGTTCCGGCAACCCCCACGCGAACAAGGAGACCCCATGCTCCGGATCCGTGCGCTCGCCGTCGCCGCCGCCTTCGCGACCGTCGCGCTCACCGCAGCCCCCGCCGTCAGCGCGCCCGCTGACGACCCGTCCATAGCCGCCGCCCTGGACGCCCCCGACCTGGCCGCCCCCGCCCGCACCGCCGCCGTGCCGCCCGCCCTGCTGCACGCCATGCAGCGCGACCTCGGGCTCGCCCCGCAGGCCGCCGCCGAGCGGATCGCCCGGGAGGGCCGGGCCGCCGCGGTCCGTGGCGCCCTCACCCGGGCGCTCGGTGACCACTGGGCCGGCGCCTGGATCGACGGGCCGCAGGCCGAACTGGTGGTCGCCACCACGGACGCCTCCGCCGCCCGCACCATCACCGCCCACGGCGGCCGGGCCACCGTCGTCCGGCACCCGTTGAAGACCCTGGACCAGGCCAAGGCCGCGCTCGACCGGGCCTCCCGGGGCGCCGCACCCGAGGCCACCCCGCTCTGGTACGTCGACGTCCGCGCCAACACCGTCGTGGTGCAGTCCGCCGACGACGCCCGCACCGGAGCCTTCCTGGAGCAGGCCGGGGTGGACCGCGCGCTGGTACGGGTCGAGCGGGCCACCGCCGCACCCCGACCGCTCGCCGACCTGCACGGCGGGGACGCGTACTACATCGACAACGCCGCCCGCTGCTCGATCGGCTTCCCGGTCACCCAGAACGGCCAGCCCGGCTTCGTCAGCGCCGGCCACTGCGGCCAGCCCGGCTCCAACGCGACTGCCTCCGACGGCAGTTCGATCGGCACCTTCCAGGGCTCGACCTTCCCGGGCAACGACTGGTCCTGGGTGGCGGCCGACCCGGGCTGGACCGCCCAGCCGCAGGTGAACGACTACGCGGGCGGCGCGGTGACGGTGGGCGGCTCGACCGAGCAGTCGGTCGGCGGCTCGGTGTGCCGCTCCGGCTCCACCACCGGCTGGCACTGCGGCACGGTCGAGGAGCAGAACGCCACCGTCAACTACCAGGAGGGCAGCGTCTACGGCGTCACCCGCACCGACGTGTGCGCCGAACCGGGCGACTCCGGCGGCTCGTTCATCTCCGGCAACCAGGCCCAGGGCGTGACCTCGGGTGGCTCCGGCGACTGCTCCTCGGGCGGTGAGACCTACTTCCAACCGGTCAACCCGATCCTCAGCACCTACGGCCTGACCCTCGCCACCGGCTGACACCGCATCACAGCTGGGCCGTCCGGCGCTCGAACACCTCGGGGCGGGCGGTCTCCAACGCCGTGGAGACCGCACCGAGGAGCACCGCCTCCTCCCCCAGCAGGCTCGGTGCGAGCGTCGGACGCATCAGACTGAAGCGACCCAGGGCCTGCTCCAGCGGTTCCAGGAGCAGGTCCGCGCTGCTGCCGATCCCGCCGCCGAGCACCAGCAGATCGGGGTCGAGCACGGCGGACAGCACGGCGACGGCGTAGGCCAGTCGCTCCGCCTCCCAGTGCACCGCCCGAAGAGCGGCGGCGTCGCCGGCCCGGGCCAGCTCGAAGACCCGCTTGGCGGTCAACTGCCGCCCGCCCGAACCCTCCAACCCGAACTCCCGGGCGGCCCGCACCACCGCGTCCGCCGCGGCCTCCTGCTCCAGCGTCGTCCCGCCCGGGCCGCCCACCGCGCCCTCCACACCGGGCTGGCCGCCCGCGAGGGCCGGCAGCGGCACCAGGCCGATCTCGCCCAACGCGCCGTGCGCGCCGAGTAGCAGCTCGCCGTCCTTGACCACGCCCAGCCCGAGCCCGGTGCCCACCAGCAGGTAGGCGAACATCCGGCTGCCCCGCCCGGCGCCGAGGGTGTACTCGCCGAGCG
The DNA here is from genome assembly GCF_001188955.3 of Kitasatospora aureofaciens. Lineage (GTDB taxonomy): Bacteria > Actinomycetota > Actinomycetes > Streptomycetales > Streptomycetaceae > Kitasatospora > Kitasatospora aureofaciens. The sequence continues at coordinate 32,295 of NZ_JPRF03000023.1, forward strand.
CGGCGAGGTTGGCGTCGTTGGCCACCGTGACGGCCGTGCCCAGACCCTCCCCGATCCGGTCGAAGAGCCCCGGCCGGCCCCAGCCGGGCAGGCTGGTGGCGTACCGGACGCCGCGCCGCTCCTCGTCCCACACCCCGGGCGTGCCGATCACCGCGTGCACGATGTCCGCGGCTCCCAGGCCCGCCTCGGCGGTCGCCTCCCGCGCGGCGGCGACCACCGCGTCCGCGACGGCGTCGGCCGTCCGGCCCCGGTTGGCCACGTCCCGCCGGGCGACGACCGTCCCGGCGAGGTCCGCCACCGCGACCCGCAGCCGGGCCCGGCCGATGTCCACGCCCAGCACGTGGCCGGCGGTCGGGTCGACCTCGTACAGCACCGCGGTGCGGCCGCGCTCGGGGGACACCCACCCAGCCTCGCGGACCAGCCCGGCCTGCTCCAGGTCGGCCAGTGCGGCGGAGACGGTGGGCTTCGACAGGCCGGTGTCCCGGGCCAGTTGGGCGCGCGAGGTGCCGCCGCCGGTGCGCAGCAGCTCCAGCAGCAGCCACTCGTTGTTGCTGCGCAGCCGCTGCCGGTTCCACGGCACACCGGGGGCCCCGGCCGCCGGACGACTGGTCGGCTGGTGGGGGCTCATCGCTTCCTCCGGTCTGGACTGCTGACGACCCGCCACGACACGGCGGTCCGCCACGGGATGGCCCGCCACGCAGCGGTCCGCCACAGGACGGTCCACGACGGGCAGGCCACCACGGGGACGGTCCACGGCCGGCGGTCCGGACGGACCTTCCCTGCCGACGGGGCGGTCGCCCCGGCACCGCCCGCAGCGTCCGGTGTCGGGCGCCGCTGCCCAAGTATGACCGGTGATCACCCGGCGCCGACCGCGTGGACCCTCCCCCGCGGCGACCCGCCGTCAGGCGTTGGCGCCCCCGATCCATCCGCTCGTCATCCCGAGCACCGCCGAACCGCCGGAGGAGGTGCCGGTGATCAGAACGATGCGATGGGTTGCCATGCGGTCCCTCCTCACGGCCTCCGCGTCTCCTGGACGCCGATGACTGTGTGCGTGCGCACGCACCATACAGTTATGTGCACGCGCACACAATGAGCCACGGCTCAGGCACGATGACGTCTGGGGCCGGCCAAGCTTTCACCCATTAGTGGGCGTGGCGCGGCTCGGCGCGTGAAAGCCTCGGACGTCCGTCCCCACGAGCCGCATCACGGCCGCCCCGGGAACGCACCCACCGCAGCCGGGATCGGTGCCCGTCGTCCGTCAGACCTTCGCGAGGGCCTGCTCCACGTCCGTCCACAGGTCCTCCGGGTGTTCGATGCCCACCGACACCCGGACCGTGCCCGCCCCGATGCCCGCCGCCGCCAACTCCTCGTCCGACAGCTGCCGGTGCGAGGTGCTGGCCGGGTGGAGCACCAGGGTGTGGACGCCGCCGAGCGAGGGCGCCAGGGAGGCCAGGCGCACGGACTCGGTGAAGGCCCGGGCTGCCTCGCGGCCACCGGCCAGGTCGAAGGCGAGGACGCCGCCGTGGCCGTCCGGCAGCAGGCGGCGGGCGAGGTCGTGGTCGGGGTGGGCGGGCAGCCCCGGGTAGTGGACGGCGGAGACCGCCGGGTGGGCGGAGAGCCGGGTGGCCAGGTCGAGGGCGGTGTCGCAGTGGCGGCGGACCCGAAGGGCCAGCGTCTGCAGGCCGCGTACGGTCAGCCAGGCGGCGAAGGGGTCGGCGCTGGCGCCGAGTTCGGTCGCGTAGTGCCAGACCTTCCGGTGCAGTTCGGCCTCGGCGAAGACGGCGATCCCGGCGAGGACGTCGGAGTGCCCGCCCAGGTACTTGGTGGCCGAGTGGACCACCACGTCCGCGCCGTGCTCGATCGGCCGGCACAGGAGCGGGGTGGCGAAGGTGTTGTCGACCACGCTCAGCACCCCGGCGCCCCGGGCGACCGCGATCAGCCCGGGGAGGTCGGTGACCCGGGTGGTCGGGTTGGAGATCGTCTCCAGGTGCAGCAGCCGGGTGTTGGGCCGCAGCGCCGCAGCGACCTCGTCCGGGTCGTCGCCCGAGACGTGCGTCACCTCGACGCCCCACCGCTGGCCGAGGTCGGCCAGCATTGCGAAGGTCCCGCCGTAAAGGCTGCGTTGGGCGATCACGTGGTCGCCGGAGCGCAGCAGGGCGAGCAGCACGGTGTTGATGGCGCCCATGCCGGAGGCGGTGGCGATGGCGCCCGCACCGCCTTCGAGGTCGGCTACGGCGCTCTCCAGCGAGCGGACGGTGGGGTTGCCGAACCGGTTGTAGAAGAACGCCCCGTCGGGCCCGCCGAAGGCGCTGGTGAGCGCCTCACTGGTCTCGAAGGCGAACAGGTGGCTCTGGTGCAGCGGGATGCCCAGCGGACGGCTGCCGGCGGCCTCGGCCAGGGGCAGGTGAACGATCCGGCTCTCGGGGCGCAGTGCGTCGGCGGGGCCGGTGCGGTCGGTACGGTGGTCGCTCATCCCGCCATCCTGCGGCGCCGCGGCGGGGGCGGACAGGGCCAATCCCACCCGAGTGGACCGCCCCGGGGGGCCTTTTCGGCACCCGGGGCGGACTCAGCGGTCAACTCGGCGGTGCTTCACCGACGGCGGAAGAGCCGTCGCACGAAGTGGACGACGGCCCAGATCAGCAGAATGACGACCAGGATGATCAGGATGACCACGACCAGCAGGAACTTGCCGAGCTTGGCGAAGAAGCCGGACTTCTTCTTCTCCTGCTTGGCCGCGACGTTCGTGACGTGCGAGACCTGCGTCACGCGCGTGACCGGCGTCACGTGCGAGACCTGCGAGACGTTCGGGCCCCGCGTGACATTCGCCACATCCGCGGACGCCGCCCCCGGCTCGACGGCCGTGCTCCCCACGGCGGTTCGGGTTGCGGCCACCGCCGTCGCGCTCGACGCCGCGGCGCTGAGACCGACGGCGGCCAGCAGTGCCACCAGGGCGCCGGCCATCGAACGTGCGATCCGGTGAGTCATCATGCTCCTCGTGCGGGTGCGGAGCGGCGGGGATGAGGCCGGTCGACCTTCTCTTATGGTCTGACCAGTGTTTTTCTCATCTACGCCTAGTATGCTCCTCTGAAAGTTCTACAGCGGTGTAAAAGTTTAGCGACGGGCCGGCCCGGATCCACTCCGACCCAGGACCCCGCAAGCCACCGCTCCCACGGGGGTTCCGTGGCAACTGTGGAGGATGACGCCGTGTCGGGTCGCAGGGGTTCCACCGAGACCGAGAATTCGCCGCACCGGGCCGGTGGACGCAGGACCGCCGGCCGGGCTGCCGACCCGGGCAAGGGCGGGGCGGACAAGGACATATCCGACACCCGTCCCACCAGCCGGGCCAAGCCGAAGCCCAAGCGCAGCACCAAGCAGAAGGTGCTCTGGGTGACCGCCGGCTGCACCGCCCTCCTGGTGCTCGCCGGCGGTGCCGTCTACTACCGGCTGAACAGCAACATCACCACCTTCGACGGCGACGCCCTGAGCAAGGACCGCCCGGAGGCGGCCGCGCCGGACGCCCAGGGCCGCACCCCGGTGAACGTCCTGATGATCGGCTCGGACAGCCGCGGCAACGGCAACAGCGACCTGGGTGGCGGCGGGGACGACGGTGCCCGCTCGGACACCGCGATCCTGTTGCACGTCTATGCCGACCACAAGCACGCCGTCGGCATCTCGATCCCCCGTGACTCCCTGGTCAACCTCCCGCCGTGCAAGCTCCCCAACGGCAAGTGGACCAAGGAACAGACCAATGTGATGTTCAACAGCGCGTTCTCGGTGGGCAACACCGACCAGGGCAACCCGGCCTGCACCCAGAACGCCGTGGAGAAGCTCACCAACCTGCGCGTCGACCACACCATCGTGGTGGACTTCAGCGGCTTCGCCGCGATGACCTCGGCGGTCGGCGGCGTCGAGGTCTGCCTGCCGAACGACATCCACGAGGGGGACCTCAACCCCAACCTCGGCCACAAGGGCAAGCTGGTCTTCGCCAAGGGCAGGCAGAAGGTCTCGGGCCAGGCCGCGCTGGACTACGTCCGGGTCCGGCACGGCATCGGCGACGGCTCCGACATCGGCCGCACCAAGCGCCAGCAGGCCTTCCTCTCCTCCCTCATCAAGGAGGTCAAGTCGAAGGGCATGGACCCGACCACCCTGCTGCCGCTCGCCGACGCGGCGACCAAGTCGCTGACCGTCGACCCCGACCTCGGCTCGGCCGCCAAGCTGATGTCCTTCGCCATGTCGATCAAGGACGTCGACCTTCACAACATCAAGTTCCTCACCGCGCCGTGGCGCTACGAGGGCCCCCGGGTCGCCCTGGTGCACCCGGACGTGGACCAGCTCTGGGCCGCGCTCAAGGCCGACCGCACCATCGACGGCCAGGACGCCAGCGCCCAGAGCCCCGCCGCCACCGACTCCGCCGCCCCCAGCGCCGCGCCCACCGCCGAGGCCACGCCCACCCCCGCCGCGGACGCCAAGAACGCCGAGATCAAGGTCGCCGTGCTCAACAGCACCGGCGAGAGCGGCCTCGGCAGCAAGGGCGCCGAGGCAGTCAAGGGCGCCGGCTACACGGTCACCACCGTCGGCAACGCGGCCGGGAAGCCGCGCAGCACCACCGTGGTCGAGTACGGCACGGGCGAGCGCACCGCCGCCGAGTCGGTCGCGAAGCTCTTCCCGGGCGCGACCGTCCAGCCGGGCGGCCGCGGCCTGAGCGTGGTGCTCGGCCACGACTTCGCCGCCGCGAACCCGGCCTCCGCCGCCGCCTCGGCACCTGGCGCCCCCGGCGCCCCGGCCCCGCTGCCGACCAGCGTCAGCGGCACCGCCCGCTCGGCGGACGACGACCCGTGCGCCAACGTGTCGTACGGCTGAGCCGCCGCACCGGACCGCACGACGCGACACCGCACCGCACCGACGAACGGGCGGGGCGCCCACAGACCTCGGGTCCGCGGGCGCCCCGCCCGTTCCGGCTACCGGCCGCTCAGCGCCTCGTCCCGCAGGACGGGCAGAACGCGGCTCCCTCCGGCACGTCCTTGTGGCACTGACCGCACTGGACGGGCTGCGCCAGCCTGAACCCGCAGCCCGGGCAGAACGGCGTGCCGTGGGTCTCGGCCCGGCACTGCGGGCAGACCAGCTGGGTCGGCGTACGGACGTCGAACTCCGCACCGGACTGCTGGCCGACCTGGTACGCCCGGTCGGTCACCATGTCGTTGAGGCCGCGCCGCTGCGCCGCCGCCGCCTCGGCCGCGGTGTCCGGGGCGCAGGTGAGGCACAGTCCCTGCTCGGGAGTGAAGCAGCGGCCGCAGACGTAGTGGGTGCACCGGGCGCAACGGTTGAAGTGCGACTGGGCGTTGGCGATCGCGCGCTGGAAGGCGGCGTCCCGCGAGGTGCCCCAGGTCTGGCCGGCCAGTCCGTCCGCGGCGTTGCTGATGGTGTTGGCGTTGCCGCCGATGAGGTTCCAGGCCGCGTTGACGCCCTTGCCTATCCAGCCGGCGACCTGGCCGGTGGTGAACCGTTCGAAGGGCGAGCGCCAGGTGTCGGAGCAGCGGTAGCAGTAGAACTCGAACTGGAAGCCCGCTCCCGTACCGTATTTCTCGCACAGATCGCGGTAGTTGTCGCTGAAGTAGATCTCGGAACTCACGTCGTCCCCGGTTGCTGAAGTGGCCTGTCGGCAGTCGCTCCCAGGGACGACGGGGGCCTGCCAACGGTTCCGCCGACAACTCCTGACACGCCCTTCACGATCCCGCGGCGCTCGCCGGAACTCCACCCGCCGCAGGACACGGCGGGTGGAGTTCCGTTGGGGCCCGTCCGTTCAGCCCGTCCGGCGCCGCGACCGCCGCGACCGCCGGCGCCGCCACAGAGCGATCGGCACCACGCCCGCCAGGGCGAGCGCCGCCGGGGCCGGGGGCGCCTGCTCCGGCAGGGCAGCGGCGGCCCGCGAGGGCACCTTGTCGAAGGTGTCCGGGACGGGCAGGGTGGACCAGTTGGAGATCGGCCACGCGACCACGAAGGCCCGACCGACCACGTCGTCCACCGGCACGAAGCCGTCCCCGGTGAGGTTTTGGTGCGGGCGGGAGTCCCGCGAGTTGTTGCGGTGGTCGCCCATCACCCACAGCTTGCCCTTGGGCACGGTGACCGTGCCGACCGGGTCGTTGTCGCAGGGCGTCGCCCCGGGGAACAGGTACGGCTCGTCCAGCGCGACGCCGTTCACCTTCACGGGGCTGCCCGCGTTGCACTCGACGGTGTCCCCGCCGACCGCGATCACCCGCTTGATCAGGTCCTTCTCGTCCGCCGAGGGCATCAGGCCGACGGTGCTCAGCACCTTCTGCACACTGCCCATGAGGCCGTCGTCCTTCGGCGCCGTGTCCTCCAGCCAGCCGCCCGGATCGTGGAAGACCACCACCTCGCCGCGTTCCGGCTCGGCGCCGAACCACGGGGTGAGCTTGTCGACCAGCACCCGGTCGCCGATCTGCAGGGTGTTCTCCATCGAACCGGAGGGGATCGAGAAGGCCTGCACGAAGAAGGTCTTGATGCCGAGCGAGAGCAGCAGGGCGATCACCAGCAGGATCGGCAGTTCCTGCCAGAACGGGCGCTTCTTGCGCGCGGGCTTCGCACCGGCGGCGGGGGTCCCGTCCGGCTCGGCCGCCGCGTTCTCCTCCTGGACGGCCGCTGGCTGGTCACCTTCCGTCCCGGTCCCGTCCGGTCCGGTCGTCGGCCTCTCCTCGGTTCCGCCGCTCCCGCCGGACTCCGTACTCTGCTGCACACTCATGTGTTCGGCCCCTCCCGACGGCCTGGCGGGAGCTCGAAGCGGAGACTCCCTGACAGGGAACGAACCTACCGAACAGAGGTTCCCGGGCGCGCCCTGACGTGGATACGCTCGCCCTGCGGGCCGAACAGGCTGAGGAACTCCACCGGCTGCGAACCGGCGTTGCCGAAGGCGTGCGGGGTCCGGGTGTCGAACTCGGCGGCCTCACCGGCCGTCAGCTCCAGGTCGTGCGGGCCGAGCACCAGCCGCAGCCTCCCGGACAGCACGTACAGCCACTCGTAGCCCTCGTGGACCTTCAGGTCCAGTTCGGGCCCGGTGTTCCGGCCGGGCGGCACGATGTGCTTGTACGCGTGCAGACCGCCGAGGTGGCGGGTGAGCGGGACGATGGTCTGGCCGTTCCTGGTCACCGGGCGCGGGTGGATGCGGGGGTCACCGGTCGCCGGGGCGCCCACCAGTTCGTCCAGCGGCACCCGGTACTCCCGGGCCAGCGGAAGCAGCAGTTCCAGGGTCGGCTTGCGCTGGCCGGACTCGAGCCGGGACAACGTGCTGAGCGAAATGCCGGTCGCCGCGGCCAGTTTGGCGAGCGTGGTGCCGCGCTCCCGGCGCAGGGCGCGCAGCCGGGGACCCACCGTGGTGAGGACGTTCTCGAACTCTTCGTCGGCCATGCCTGCTATTCGCCGGGATGGCAAGGGCCTTTGTCAATCCGGCACACCGGTGACGCCTGCCCGGGAGGGCTGAGCACGCGGCGGGGCCCGGTGACGATCCGCCGTTCGTCACCGGGCCCCGCCCTCCGGGTTCCCGCTTTCCGTGTTTCCAGTCACCGGTTTCCAGACACCGGTCGTCCGGACACCGGTCGCCGTCCGGACAGCGGCCGCCTTCCAACCACCGGTCGCCGTCCGGAAACCGGTCACCGATCGACCGACCCCTGGCCGGCCCCCGGGCGGGCGGCGCCGCGCTACCGGTACTCGCGCAGCCGGGGCCGCACCCCCACCGCGGTGAGCCCCAGCGCCGCCGCCAGCACCGCCCCGGCCAGGGCCACCGTGGTGCCGTCGAGGTCGCCGTCGGTCGCCGCGACCGCCGCGTCCATCGCCGTCCGGTTGACCGTGATGGTGTCCGCCATGGCCGCGCTCAGCTGCCCGAACTCGTAGTTGGACTGCCCCTTGGCGAGCCCGGTGTTGAGCGTGATGGCCTCCTTGAGCTTCCCCGCGTCGTGCAGGTCCCGCATCCGGCGGTCGATCACCTGGTACTCCTGGAAGGCGCCCAGGACCCGCTCGGCGGCGTCCTGTTCGCCGGGGAAGGTGACGTTGTGCAGCTCGCTGCCCAGGAAGCCGCCGAAGGGGACGGCCGAGCGGTCCGCCCGGTGCCGGTCGAAGGCGTCCTGCAGCTGGGAGCCGTAGCTGCCCATGGTCGCGCCGTCCAGGTGGACGACCGCCTGGCTCTGCTCCAGGTAGGCCTGCTCCCACACGGCCGCGCGGCCCTGGTCGATCAGGTAGCGGCTCTCGTCGGCGTTCATGTCGTACGCGACGGCGCGGGCCCGGCTGAGCGCGATCACCGAGTCGTAGGCGTTGCTCTTGGCCGTCACCAGGTGGTCCTCGGTGCGGCCCACCAGGTTCAGCCCGGTCACCAGCGCCACGCCGGTCAGCAGCGTGACGGCCGCCAGCGCGGGGTTGAGCACCCGGCGGTAGCGCACGGCCAGCACCCGCTGGAGCCCGGCCAGCGCCGCGAGGGCGAGCAGACCGACGACGAACAGCCACCACCAACCGCTGCCCAGGGCGTCGCGCTGCTGGGCGTAGACGTGGTCGACGGTGGCCTCGTTGGCAGCCGTGACCTGGTCGGCGGCGGGCAGCAGCTGATTGCGCAGCAGGTCGGAGGCCTGCCGGTAGGCGTCCAGGGCGGCGGGCGAGGGCCGGCCCGCCGGGGCCGCGGCCTGTTCCTCCAGCAGCTGGGCGCGGGCCACCAGGGCCTCGTAGCTGCCGAGCCGGCCGAGCACCAGCTGGACGGCGCGTTGCGCGGCCGGGTCGGTGGCGGCGGACTGGGCGGCCTGCTGGAGGTCGTCGTCGGCCTGGTTGCGGCGCTGCTCGTAGGTGTCCAGGGTCTGCTTGCGCAGCGCGGTGTAGTCCTGGTCGGCGCCGACCAGCAGCAGGTTGGCGGCCTGGGCGTCCATGTCGCTGAGCGCGAAGTAGAGATCGGAGGCGCGGGTGGCCTGCGGGGCGGCCCGGTGTCCGATGGTGTCGGTGCCGTCGCGGGCGCCGCCGAGGACGGCGGTGGCGGTGGCGCCGAGGCCGATCAGGCCGGCCAGGCTCAGTGCGGTGAGGCCGCGGACCAGGCGCGGGGTGGTCCAGTGGGCACGGCTGCCGACCGCGCGGAGGCTCCGGCCGAGCCGGGCCGGGAGGCCGGAGGGGATCGGCGGCCCGGCTGCTGGTCCGGGGCCGTCGTCCTCCCCCGCGTCCCCCTCCTCCGAGGTGGCCGAGGTGGCCGAGGTGGCTGTTGCGCCCGCTGCCGAGGTGGTCATGACGACACGTCCCTTTCCCCCGTCGTACGGCTCGCCGGGGCCCCGGAATGGGGCCCGAGCGCAGAACCGTTTCTCTCCGGCGCGCGACGCTAGTGCCGCGCCACCCGCGAAGGGACGTCTCCTGACGCCTCCTTGACGGTGCGGCCCGGGCTTCTTGACGCTTCCTTAACGTCCACCGCGGGAGTGGGGGTACCTGCCCTCGAGCCCGTTGCGACGTCAACCACACTGCGCTGCCGGAACGTTCGTCCAGCTGGAGCGATTACGGTCCGACGCCGCCGCCACTACGCTACGTCGCATGACTTCTTCGGAGACGGCCCCCGGGCGGGGTACGGCGGTGGTGATCGGCGGCGGGCTGGCCGGTGTGGTGGCGGCGTGGGCGCTGCGGGGCTTCGCCGAGCGGATCGTCGTGGTGGAGCGGGACCGGTACCCGGAGGAGCCGGCGTTCCGGGCCGGGGTGCCGCAGGGCCGGCACGCGCACCTGGTGCTGGAGGCGGGCCACCGGGCGCTGGAGGAGCTGATGCCCGGCATCAACCAGGAGCTGACGGCCGCGGGCGCGCATCGGGTCTCCACCTCGGGTGACCTCAAGTGGCTCAGTTCGGCCGGGTGGATGATCGACTACCCCGCCCGGATGACCTTCCTCTCCTGCACCCGTCCGGTGCTGGACAAGCTGGTGCTGGACCGGGTCCGCACCGAGCCCTCGATCGAGTTCCTGGAAGGCACCGACGTGGTCGGCCTGCTCGGCTCCGCGCAGGCGGTGACCGGGGTGAAGCTCCGCGAGCGGGGAGCCGGGCGCGGCTCGGAGCAGGAGACGGAGCGCGACTCGGCGCACGACGCGGCGCACGACTCGGAAGGCGGCTCGGAACGCGGCTCGGAACGCGGTGAAGTCCGGGATTTTCCTGCCGAGTTGGTGATCGATGCCTCCGGCCGATCGACCTCCGTGCCGAAGTGGCTCAGCGAACTGGGCTGCCGCCCGGTGCCCGAGGAGCGGGTGGACGCGGGCGTGGCCTACGCCTCCCGGCTGTTCCACCGTCCGCCCGGCGTCGACTTCGGCCACCAGGCGATCTACCTGCAGACCAAGGCCCCGGACAAGCCGCGGATGGGCGTGCTGCTGCCGGTGGAGGGCGACCGCTGGATCGTCAGCCTGGCCGGGATGCGCGGTGCCGAACCCGAGCCCGGCGAGGCGGGCTTCACCAAGCACCTGTCCCAACTGCGCGACCCGGGCCTGAGCGAGATGCTGCGGGAGGCCGAACCCGCGAGCGAGGTGCGCGGCTTCCTCCCCGGCCCGGGCGTGCGGCGCCACTACGAGCGCAGCTCCCCGGCGGGCCTGGTGGCGGTCGGCGACGCCGCGAGCACCTTCAACCCGGTGTACGGCCAGGGCGTCACCATCTCGTTGTTCTGCGCCCAGGTGCTGCGCCGGACGGCCCTGCGGCACGGCGACATCGGGCCCGCCACGGCCCGGGACGCCCGGCGGGAGATCGCGGCGGTGTCCAAGAACGCCTGGATGATGTCCTGCGCCGAGGACGTGCGCTTCGCCGCCACCACCGGCGGACCCACCGGAGCCCTGATCAGGCTCCAGCACCGCTACCTGGACAGGGTCCTGCACGGCGCGACCCGCAACCCCGAGGTCACGGCGGCCTTCCACGAGGTGCTGTCGCTGGTCGAGCCGCCGACCCGGCTGTTCCACCCCTCGGTGGTGGCCGCCGTCCTGCGCGGCTGAGGGACGTCCGTACGGGGGCGCGCACCGGCACTCGCCCGGTGCGCGCCCCCGTGCGGCGGCCGCCCGGTCCGAGCGCTCCCGTTAATTCGGATGCGTCCGTTCCGAGCCGCGGCTACCCTGGCCGACATGTCTACGCCCCGAATTTCCTAGCTGACGGACCGCCTCCACGCCACCCGTGTGTCCGCTAGCTGTTTCGGAGCGTTATCCCGTGATCACCACCCATGGTGTCGACGTGCGCGTCGGCGCCCGCCTGCTGCTGTCCGACGTCACCCTGCACATCGCCCCCGGCGACCGGATCGGCCTGGTCGGCCGCAACGGCGCCGGAAAGACCACCCTGCTCGCCACCCTCGCCGGGCAGCTGCCGCCCGCCGCCGGAACGGTCACCTGCACCGGCCCGGTCGGCTACCTCCCGCAGGACTCCCGCGCCGCCGACCCGGCCGTCACCGTCACCGACCGCATCCTGTCCGCCCGCGGTCTGGACGCCGCCGTGCGCGCGCTGCGCGCCGCCGAGGAGGCGATGGCACTGGCCGGCTCCCCCGCCGAGGAGCGTCGGGCGATGGACGCCTACACGCGCGCCGACGCCCGGTTCCAGTCCCGCGGCGGCTACGCGGCCGAGGCCGAGGCCGCCAGGGTCGCGGCCGGGCTCGGGCTGCCCGCCCGGGTGATGGACTCCCCCGTCGGCACGCTGTCCGGCGGCCAGCGCCGCCGGGTCGAGCTGGCCCGCATCCTGTTCGCGGACCACGGCACCCTGCTGCTGGACGAGCCCACCAACCACCTGGACGCCGACTCGATCACCTGGCTGCGCGGATTCCTCGCCACCCACCAGGGAGGGCTGGTCCTGATCAGCCACGACCTCGGCCTGCTGGAGGAGACCGTCAACCGGGTCCTCCACCTGGACCCGCAGCGCGCCGTGATCGACGTCCACAACACCGGCTGGCAGGCCTACCTGGCCCAGCGCGAGGCCGACGAGCGCCGCCGCACGCGGGAGCGGGCCAACGCCGAACGCAAGGCCGCCGCCCTGCACGCCCAGGCCGACCGGATGCGGTCCAACGTCGCCACCGCGACCACCGCCCGCAGCATGGCCCGCCGCGCCGACCGGATGCTCGCCGAGCTCGAACCCGTCCGGCAGGCCGAACGCACCGCCCGCATCCGGCTGCCCGAGCCCGCGCCCTGCGGGCGGATGCCGCTCGGTGCGATCAGCCTCACCAAGGCCTACGGCGGCCGGGCGGTGCTGAGCGGCCTGGACCTCGCCGTCGACCGCGGCGGCCGACTGGTCGTGCTCGGCCTCAACGGCGCCGGGAAGACCACCCTGCTGCGCATCCTGGCCGGCCACGAACAGCCGGACACCGGGCGGGTCGTCCCCGGAACCGGCCTGCGGCTCGGCTACTTCGCCCAGGAACACGACACCCTGGACCCGGCGCTCAGCGTCCGCGACAACCTCGCCCTGGCCGCACCCGACCTGACCGACGGCGAACTGCGGACCGTCCTCGGCGCGTTCCTCTTCCGCGGCGACGACGCCGACAAGCCCGCAGGCGTCCTCTCCGGAGGTGAGAAGACCCGGCTGGCCCTGGCCGCCCTGGTCCACTCCGGGGCCAACGTGCTGCTCCTCGACGAGCCGACCAACAACCTGGACCCGGCCTCCCGGGCGGAGGTCCTGGCCGCGGTCGGCACCTACCCGGGCGCGATCGTGATGGTCACCCATGACCCGGGCGCCATCGAGGCCCTGCGGCCCGACCGTGTCCTGCTCCTGCCGGACGGCGACGAGGACCTCTGGCACGACGAGTACCTGGACCTGGTCGCCCAGGCCTGACGCCCCGCTCGGCCCGCCGGCCTCCCCGGCGGGCCGAGCTGCGGACTGCGGCGGGCTTCGGCGGGCCGAGCGACGGGCTGCGGCGGGCCGGACCGGGGCTTGGGCGCGCCCCGGCGGCCCGTCATGGCTTGCGTGCCTCGCTCAGGAAGCGCGCCGAGTGGACGACGAACGGCCCCTCAGCCCGGATCAGGGCGTCCAGTTCACGCAGCCGGTCCGGGTACGCCTCGACGCCGGCGTCGAACTGCCTGAGCAACGGCATACCGATCACGGACGTGGCGGAATGGATGGGCCACCGAAGCGTCGATGTTGAAGCCGCCGATGCACGGCGAGAACACGTAGCAGGCGGAGGCGTCGAGCGTGGGGGTGCCGCCGACCTCGACGTAGAGGGTCTGCCCGGCGGACAGCCCGGTGACCGTGCCCGAGACCTGCGCGCCGCGGCCGCCGGGCGTCTTGTTGGCACCCTCCAGGCCGCCGGCCGCGCCGATCGCCGTGACGTCGACCTGGGTGACGCCGCTCGGGACGGTGAACGTCTGCTCGGCGCCCGTGAAGGCGAACGTACAGGTGGTGGTGGGGCCCGAGACCGTGCAGGTGCCCTGCGCGTGGGCGGTCCCGGACAGCGCCACCGGGGCGATGCCGGCGACACAGAGCATGCTGGCCGCAACGGCCAGCGCGGATCCGCGGCGACCGGCCGAACCGGCACGGCCCCCGCTCGTACCCGGGCCCGGCTGACCGGCGGCAACCGGCCCTTCGCACTCCAGGCTGGCGACCCTTATCGCCCGCCCGGTCGGCGGCACCGAGCGGGCGGACGGCAAGGGTCGCCAGCCGCCGATGGCCGTCACCCCCGCTGGGTGACGGCCACCGAACAGGGCTCACACCGTGGTCACTAGCACGACCACGGCGTGGTGACGTGGCCCGTCACGGTGTCAACCGCCACCGTCCTGCCCTCGCTGGGAATGCAGAAGTAGTAGGTGGGATGCGGGTTCTGCACGACGGGCTCATTGAGGTACAGGGGCTTGAACGCGCCGGTGTGCCCGGCCTTGACGGCCAGATCGTGGGCCTGGACCTCCGTCATGGTGAACGGGGAGATGGCCTGGATCCCGATCGGGACGCTCCACGGCTGCGTGCTCTGGTACTGACCGGTGGTCGAGTACTTGTACTCGAAGGACGGCTCCGAGTCCTTGGCCCGGAAGCGGATCCACCAGGCCTGGACGTCGTTGGGGTTGGTCGTGGGTGTCAGCAGGACGGCGTCCGCGTCGTAGAACTGCGAGCCGGGGTGCTCCTGCTGCGCCTTCACCTTGGCCTCCCGCACGATCTGTGTGAGCGGGAGGTGGGGTGCCGCGCTGGCGGTGGACGGGGCGATCGGCAGCAGCGACAGGGCCGTGGCGGTCGCGGCGAGCCCGATCCGTGCCCGAGGGCGGCGGCGTGATGTCCCGCACCCGTTCAGTGCGGGTGTCGCGGGCGTGCGGGCGGTGCGCGTGGTGTTCATGTCCTTCATCTCCTTCGACCCGGACCCTGCGTGGTCACGGTGGAAGTCGACTGCCGGGTTCGGCGTGGGCGGTGGCCGACGGGCGAGAGGTCCTCGGCCGGGCTCCGCGGGGATGCAGCCTCCCGGGGTCCAACGGTAGGAAGGTCTCCGGGCGCCGTCTCCTGGCCGTCATCCTCGCTGAGCCGAACAGGCGAACCTCTCACCCGGAGCGATGCCCGTCCGGGGTTTTGCCGCGCGGTCCCGGCCGGTGGGCCCGATCCTGTGCCGCTCCTTGATCATCGCTGACTGTTACAAGGTGGTGACACGATCTTCTCGAAGTAGGCGTCCCAGCCGTCGTACTCGGGGTTGGTGGACTCCTTCCACGTCTTGGTGCGCTGGAAGGTGACGCCTCGTCGGGCGAGCAGCCAGCGCAGGGCCTCGCGGCCGATGCGGATCACCCGGCCGTGGACCCTCCGAAGATACTCTTCCGCGAGCACCCGCAGACGGCGCGGACGGCCGGCTACTCCCCGGCCGACGAGGATCGGGCGACCTTCAGGTCGCGCCGGCTCGTGACACGCAGCCGATGGGCGGGGCTGCCGTGAGTGCGCCGTCGGCTGGACACGCCCCCGGCGTCAGCCGTCCGCGACGGCCTTCGCCCAGCCCAGGGCGACCGTCTCCTTCGCCTTCTCCGTCTGCGCATCCGTCGGGAACTCGGGCGTTCCCTCAACCGTCGGCAATCTTGCGAAGGCGGCCTCGTCGAGGGTGCCGTCCTTCTTCATGACGTCGAGGAGCACAGGGCGGGCGTAGCCGTTGAGCCGGAGGTTCTGACCCTCGGTGCTGAAGAGGTACTCCTGCCACAGGCGGGCGGCCGCCGGGTGCGGGGCGTCCTTGTTGATCGCCAGCGCGTAGTACTGGGCGAAGCTGCCGTCGAAGGGGATCGAGACCTGCCAGTTGACGCCTTTGCTGCGGAGCTGATCGGTGTAGTTGAGGTTGACGAAGTCCCAGTTGATGCTGATGGGCGTCTGGCCGCTCGCGACCGTGACCGAGGTGGCACCGACCGGGTTGAGGTTGCCCGCCTGCTTGAGCTTGGCGAAGAAGTCGAGGCCGGGCTGGATGTTGTCGAACGATCCGCCGTTCGCCAGGGCCGCCGCGTAAACGCTGGCGAATCCGGTCTCGGAACGGGTGGGGTCGCCCTCAAGCGCGACCTTGCCCTGGTAAGCGGGTTTCAGCAGATCCGCGAAGGTCTGGGGACAGATCTCGACGCGGTTCGCGTCGCAGCCGATGGAGATGTAGCCCCCGTAGTTGTTGGACCAACGGGCATGCGGGTCCTTCTGGTTGCTCGGGATCGAGCTGTACGCGGCGACCTTGTACGGCGCGAGCAGGTTCTGCGGGCCTGCTGCCCGGGCGAACGTGTCTCCCACGTCGATGACGTCGGGGGCACTCTGCTGTTTCCCGTTCTTCTTGATGGCGTCGATCTCGTCCTGGCTGTGACCCAGAGGATCGTCGACCGTGACCGTGATCCCGTACTTCTTCTCGAAGCCGTCGATCAGGCCGCCGTAGTCGGCCCAGTCGCGGGGGATCGCGATCGCTCTGAGCGTGCCCTCCTTCTTCGCCGCGGCGGTCAGTGCGTCCATGCCGCCCACGTCCCTCGCGGAGGTGGCCACCGACGGATCCTTGGGGGCGGCGGGCGGTGTGTGGCCGCACGCCCCCAGGCCCACGGCCAGGAGGACCAAGCAGCCGGAGACGGTCGCCGCTCGGGCACGGGATGCGGTCACGATGACTCCAGACGTCTTTCGGGGGTCACGCGCGGGTTCTCGCCGGGACCTTTCACTGCCGGGGTGGCGCTCTCATGGAGGTGTTGTTCGGCCCAGATGACTTTGCCGTTGGGGGTGTAGCGGGTGCCCCAGCGCTCGGAGAGCTGGGCGACCAGGAACAGCCCCCGCCCGCCCTCGTCGGTGCTGACCGCGTACCGCAGGTGCGGGGAGGTGCTGCTGCCGTCGGAGACCTCGCAGATGAGTGCCCGGTCACGGAGCAGCCGGAGCTGGATCGGACCGACGGCGTACCGGATGGCGTTGGTGACCAGCTCGCTGACGATCAGCTCGGTGGCGAAGGCCATCTCGTCCAGCCCCCACTCGGTGAGCCGTTCCGCGACGCCGGCCCGGACCCGGGCGACGGCGGCCGGGTCGGCCGGGACGTGCCAGGTGGCGACCCGGTCGGCCGGCAGCGCCCTGGTCCGGGCGACCAACAGGGCGATGTCGTCGGTCGGGTTGGCCGGCAGCAGGGCGTTCAGCACCGCCTCGCAGGTGTCGTCGGGGCTGCGGTCGCCCTGGCCGAGGGTGGTGCGCAGCAGTTCGAGGCCGACGTCGATGTCCCGGGAGCGGTCCTCGACCAGCCCGTCGGTGTAGAGGACCAGCCGGGTGCCCTCCCGCAGCTGTAGTTCGGCGTTCTCGAACGGCAGGTCGACCAGACCGAGCGGCGGCCCGGCGGGCAACTCGGGGAACTCCACCGAGCCGTCCGGGTGGACCAGGGCCGGCAGCAGGTGCCCGGCCCGGGCTACGACGCAGCGCAGGGTGACCGGGTCGTAGATGGCGTACAGACAGGTCGCGCCGGTGATGGCGTCGCTGTCCTTGGCTGCCCGGTCCCGGTCGATCTGGTTGACCAGGTCGTCCAGGTGGCCGAGCAGTTCGTCCGGGGGCAGGTCGAGGGAGGAAAAGCTGTGCACGGCGGTGCGCAGCTGGCCCATGGTCGCGGCGGCGTGCAGGCCGTGGCCGACCACGTCGCCCACCATCAGGGCGACCCGGGCCCCGGGCAGCGGAATCACGTCGAACCAGTCGCCGCCCACGCCGGCCTCGGCGGGCAAGTAGCGGTAGGCGACGTCCAGGGCGCTCTGCTCGGGCAGTCGGCCGGGTAGCAGGCTGTGCTGGAGGGCGACGGACATCCGGTGCTCGCGGGTGTAGCGGCGGGCATTGTCGATGCCGACAGCGGCCCGGGCGACCAGCTCCTCGGCCAGCGAGAGGTCGTCCTGGTCGAACGGCTCCGGTGAGGCCGCGCGCCAGAAGGCGGCCACGCCGAGAACCCGGCCCCGGGCGAGCAGCGGCACGCTCAGCAGCGAGTGGATGCCGTGGTCGACCGTGCGCTGGGCCCGGTCCGGGGCGTCGTCCTGCCGGACGACGGCGCTGGTCAGATCCGTCTCGATCACGGACTCGCCGTGATGAAGGCTGCGGCCGAGCGGGGCGGTGGGATCGATCGGAATGGTCGCACCGACGGGATGGAACGGCGTGTCCGCGTGGACGCCGCTCAGCCCGGCGCGCCGCAGTCGGAGGATCCGAGTGCCGGTGGGCTCGTCGCCGTGCAGGACGGGCTCCGCGAGGTCGACGGTGGCGTGGTCGGCGAAGCTCGGGACGGCCGCCTCGGCGAGTTCCTGGGCGGTGCGCACCACGTCGAGCGTGGTGCCGATCGTGCTGCCGGCTTCATACAGCATCTTGAGGCGCTCGTTGGCCGCCTCGGCCTTGTCGGACAGGGCTCGCAGGTCGGTGGAGTCACGCAGGGTCGCGACCCGCCCGGGCGGTCCCCCGTCGCGGTCGGTGGCCCGAATGTTCACCGAGAGAAGGCGGTCGCCGGAGCCGACCACGCCGTCGGTGACCACTCGCCCCGAGGCCAGCAACTCGGCGACCGGGTCGCCCAGGCCCAGCTCGGTGATCGGACGGCCTTCGCAGTCGACGGGCAGGCCGAGCATCCGGGAGGCCTCGTCGTTGGCCAGCAGCACGCGGCCGTCCTCGCCGAGGATCAGCACGCCCTCCCGGACCGCGTGCAACACGGCGTCGTGGTGCTCGTACATCCTGGTCATCTCGGCCGGGCCCAGGCCGTGGGTCTGCCGCTGCAGCCGACGGCTCACCAGACTCGTCCCGCCCGCACCGATGGCAAGAGCCAACGCGGCACCGCCGAACAGGACTGGCAGCTGCTGGTTGACCCTGTGCTGTACCTTCCCGACCGTGACCGGGGAGGAGACGATGGCGACGACGGAGCCGTCGGCGGCCTTGACGGGTACCGCCGAGATCACGGAGAGGCCCAGCGATCCGTGGAAGGTGCTGGTGAAGGGCTTGCCGGTCGCCGCCTGCGCGTAGGGACCGATGACGTGCTTCCCGATCTGGTTCGGGTCGCTGTGGGTGAGCGTGATCCCGTCCAACCGGTAGACGATGATGGCATCCACGCCGGCGGCCTTCCGGGCCGCCTCGGCGTACGGCTGCAGGGCTGCGGTCGGGTCGGGACTGCTCAGTGCCGTCAGGATCCCCGGAGAGTTCGCGAACGCCTGCGCCGCCGCGAGCGTCCGGCTCTGGGCATCCGCGGTGGCGTCGCGCCGAGCCCCGACCACGAGAGCTCCCAGCGCGGCGGCGACGATCAGCAGCATCACCGCCAGTTGCAGGAGGAACACCGGGCCGGCGAGGCTGCGCGGGCTCAGCAGGCCCTTGAACAGCCGCCCAGGCCTTCCCGCACCCGGCCGACCGGGTTCTTGGCGTCCTTGCCCGCTGCGCCGCGGGCGAGCAAGCCGCCCGGGCACATCAGGACTTCGCTGCAAGTCGACCAAGCCAGGCCCAGCCTTGTTCCAGGACAACGGGGACAAATACCATTGTCAACGCCAAACGGCCCGAGTTCGACCGTCGGCTTGCGTTCTGCGGGTCTGCCGCCGCATCCAGCCCGGCAGCGGGAAGAACTCTCCGGGCGGTTGCGGGTCTCGATCACACCGCCCGTGTAGAGAAGCAGCAGGTCGCCACGGGTGAAACGGACGGATTCGACGCTGTAGTCTCCACCGATCAGCTCCGCGAGGTCGAGAAGCGGCGAGGGAGCCGTGGGCTGCAGGATGCCCAGCGGCCCGGCGTGCAGGAGCAGCGGCGATCTTGGGGCGCAGAACGGCGTCGACCTGGTCGCCGGTCAGGCCGGCCAGCGGGCGTCGGCGGTGACCCCGGCCGCGTGCACCACGGCGGTCAGCGGGCGGTCGGCCGGGAGGCCGGCGAGCAGCGCGGCCACGGCGGCACGGTCGGCGGTGTCGCAGGCGACGGCGGTGGCCCGGGCGCCCGGCGCGGTGAGCTCGGCGAGGAGTTCCCGGGCCCCGGCGCCTCCGAACCCCGGCGGCTGACCAGCAGGAGGTTCCGAGCACCGTGCCGGGTGACCAGATGGCGGGCGACCAGCCCGCCCAGGGTGCCGGTGCCGCCGGTGACCCGGACGGTGCCGGGGCCGTCCAGCCGGGCGGGCATGGTCAGCACCGCCTTGCCGATGTGCCGGGCCTGTTGCACGTGCCGGAACGCCTCGGGGGCGCGGTGCACCGGCACCGGTTCGCCGGTGACGGTCGAGTGGAACGGCACCCGGGCCGGGAGCGGGCGACGTCCCAAGTGCGGACCACATACCGTCCGGCGCGGTTCCGTGGACGGCATGGAAC
Source organism: Kitasatospora aureofaciens (assembly GCF_001188955.3). GTDB lineage: Bacteria > Actinomycetota > Actinomycetes > Streptomycetales > Streptomycetaceae > Kitasatospora > Kitasatospora aureofaciens. The sequence goes on from NZ_JPRF03000023.1 coordinate 51,987, forward strand.
GCGTGGGTCGGCCCGCCGGACGGCCAGGGTCTCCTGCGCGGCGGGCGACAAGCCGGCCCGCTAGCAGCCGGCGCAGTTCCTCCGGCTCCAGGGCCTCGACCTAGTGTCGAGCGACGACACCAGCGGACACCGATCCGTCAATTTGGACATTGCGGCCAAATCATCGCTTCCCCGATTATGCTCTTGTGGATCCCCGAGTCGAGGATGACGCTGGATGTAGAAGCACATCGAGAGAAGGTGTGACCATGTCATTCCTCGCAAGTATCCGTTCCTTCGTGCGCGACGGTGGAGACCACGGCGGTCGCGGCGGTTACGGCTTCGACGACTTCACGCGCCACGGTGGAGACCACGGCGGTCGCGGCGGTTACGGCTTTGACGACTTCATGCGCCACGGTGGTGACCACGGCGGCGACTACGGCGACGACTACGGCGACTACGGCGACTGGGGCGACTAGTTGCCGTTAGTATCTGTACGAATCCACTCTGAGAGCGGGCCGGGCATCTGTGCCCGGCCTTGCCGCTGGGTCGGGGGACCGGGTTCGAGGCGAGCGGGAAGACCGTGAGATGACCAGGAAACGCTACCTGCGGTCCGTGCTGCGACGGTTTCTCACGGTCGCCGAGACCGCCGACCCAGCCGTGGTCCCCACCGCACCGCCGGTTCCACTCCGGGAGGTCTTCCAGCGTTTCTGGCCGTACACCAGGGGCGGCCGCCGCTGGCTGGTGGTGCTGCTGGCGCTGGTCGCGGTGGCCCCGGCGATCGAGGTGGCGGAGATCTGGCTTTTCAAGATCGTGATCGACGACATGCTCATTCCGCACCGGCTGAGCCTGTTCTTCCCGATCGCCCTCGCGTACGCCTTGCTCGCCCTGCTCTCCGGAGTACTGGGATTCGCCGACCGGGTGACCTCCACCTGGGTCAGCGAGCGGTTCCTACTCATCCTGCGGTCGGACGTCTTCCGGCACCTCCAGGGCCTGTCACTGGGGTTCTTCGAACGGCGGCGGCTCGGCGACGTGCTGTCCCGGGTGACCGGCGACGTCGACGCGGTCGAGACCTTCCTGCTCTCCGGGCTCGTCAGCGCGGTCAGCCAGGCGATGCGGCTGGGCATCTACGTCGGCGTACTGCTGGTGCTGCGCTGGGACCTGACGCTGACCGCACTGGTCGCCGCACCGCTGTTCTTCCTCACCGCCCGCCGCTTCGCGAAGCTGATCCGGGCGGCCTCACGCGAGCGCCGCAGGCGCGCCGGTTCGATCAGCGCCGTCACCGAGGAGTCACTCGGCAACATCGCACTCGTCCAGGCGTACAACCGCCAGGACTGGGAGCACGCCAGGTTCCAGCGCGAAAGCGTCGGTCGCTACCACGCGGCGATGGCCTCCGCCCGGATCGGAGCGCTCTACGGGCCGACGGTCGACTTCATCGAACTGCTTGGCGGCATGGTGGTGATGGGGCTCGGGGCCTGGGAGCTGGTGCACGGACGGCTCACGCTCGGCGGGCTGATGGTCTTCCTCGCCCTGCTGAGCAGGCTCTACGGCCCGATCCAGGGCATGTCCGGACTCGGCACCACCTTCTACGCGGCCTCCGCCGCCGCCGAGCGGATCATCGAACTGCTCGACCAGCGCCCACAGGTGAGCGAGGCGGCCGCCCCCCGGGCGATCGGCCGCACCCAGGGCGAGATCGAGTTCGACGACGTCACCTTCCGCTATCCGGAGACGGAAGTCCCCGCGCTGTCGGGCGTGTCGTTCAAGGTGGCGCCCGGGGAGATGCTGGCCCTGGTCGGCGCCAGCGGCGCGGGCAAGTCCACCGTCGCCAAACTGCTGCTGCGCTTCTACGACCCGCACGGCGGCACGGTCCGGCTGGACGGCCTCGACCTGCGCGAACTGGCCCTCACCCAGCTGCGCGAGAACGTCGCGGTGGTACTCCAGGAGACCCTGGTCTTCCACGGCACCGTCCGGGAGAACATCGCCTACGGACGCCCGGAGGCGAGCGAGGCCGAGATCCGGGCGGCCGCCCGGGCCGCAGACGCCCACGGGTTCATCAGCCTGCTCCCGGACGGCTACGACACCGTGGTGGGCCAACGCGGCCGGCTGCTCTCCGGCGGCCAGCGCCAGCGTCTGGCCATCGCCCGCGCGATGATCAGGGACGCGCCCGTCCTCGTCCTGGACGAGCCGACCACGGGCCTGGACGCCGAGTCGGCCCGGCGGATCATGGGCCCGCTGCGCCTGCTGATGGCCGGCCGCACGACGGTCATCATCTCGCACAACCTGCTCACCGTCCGAGACGCCAACCAGATCGTCCTGCTCGAACAGGGCCGGCTCGCCGCCCACGGCACCCACGACGAACTCATCGCCCGCAGCCCCGCCTACGCCGCCCTCCACCGGCTGCACCACCCGCCGGACGCCCCCGCCACGTCCGTCTCCTGAGCCCTCCGAGCCGCGGCTTGAAGGCGGCACGCCCCGGTGGCCGGCGCAGAGTCGGTCTCGGCCGCACGCCACCGGGCTGACCGCCACGCCGGACAGTCGCCGAGCCACCCCTCGGCGACCTCGGCGAGCCGTGCCGGGACCGGCGGCGTGCGGCCGAGGCCGTGGACGGCCTCGGTCAGCCCGAGCACAATCACCGGAGCGGACCTCCGTCCACGGTCTCCCATGTCATCGGTCCCCGCAGCGTCCCCGGGCCCGTAGCTCCGCTCCGGACGCGTCCCCTCAGCCTTGCGGGCGATCTACCCGCTCTCGTCGAGAGCGAGTCGCGGAGTTCGGACACTCTAACCGAGAAAGTCACTGATTAGTTCGCTGCTCTCTAATCGTGGCAACACCGATCCCTCGAGCGATGGGGGTGCTCTTGCGATGAGCAACAACCGCCCTCAATCTCCGCCTGAGTTTCGGCGGATTTCTGGCACGGCCTGCCGGGCAGCTTTTCTCGCGCCGATTTCGCGCCTGTATTTCACGGGGCAGAGGGCAGGCCGTTCGGGCCGGGGCTGGCGCTTCGGCGGGGGCGGTCTCGCCAGTTGGCGCGTCCGGCGACGCGCCACGCAGCGGGCGGTGCGGAGTTGAGGCCTGCGGCGGGCCGGGGATTGCCGGTCACGACCGGACGGGCCGCGGCGGCACCTCGTGTTCGGGCGGCCCTGCGGGCCCTGCCCGGAGTAGGGGCCGGTGCGGCGGGGGCTCAGACCGTGACGGCGGCGGCCCGGGCCTCCATGTCGCCCAGGGCCACGAGGTAGCGCTCGGCGTCCAGGGCGGCGGTGTAGCCGGCCGGGCCGGAACCGATGACGACGACCTCGCGCACCTCGGCGCCGGTTTCGGAGTTCGTCGACATGCTGGTGTCTGTTCTCCTGCTCAGCAGCGGCCTTGGTGTCGGTCTCGGCGATCAGGCCCTCGATGAGGCCCTTGGTCTCGTCGCAGATCGGGCGGACGGCCTCGAACGCCTTGGCCTGCCGGGTCCTCGCCGGACGCCAGATCCACCCCACCGGCCAACAACGGGCTGCGGACTTCGCCGGGCAGCGGGTCGTCGTGGTGGGCGGCGGCAACTCGACTGACGGCCTCCACCGCCGAGTGTGCCGTGACCTACTTGACAGCTGCGCTCGGTCGCGTGCGGTTCCTCCCAGCGAGCGGCCTCCTCGGAACGGGACTCCTCCAGGAAATCCGTTTCGCTACACGAAGTGCGCTGTTCGCTCACATACAGTAACCAACGGGTTGCATCCCTTCCGCCATCCCCCGGCAGGTGCAACGCGGTTGTCTGTCTTGTCTGAAAATGCCACCCGGCCTGGTCCTGGATCGCACCCGTTCGTGGGGCCGGGGACGTGCAGAAGGAATGATGGTCATGAATGCGAGTTCCTCTCCCCCGGTCCGGCGGTCGCGGACGGTGTGCCTGGCCGCTGTCGCCGTTGCCGCAGCGCTCGCACTGCTCGGCGCCTGCGGTGGGTCGTCACACCCCAGGTCTTCCGGCGCGCTGAGTCCGGCACCCGGCCAGACCCTGCCGGGATTTCCCGGCGCCTCCGGAACGAACGGTACGGTTACGGCCAGCCCGCCATCAGGCACATCCTTGACTTCGCCCAGCGGCCAGCCGTCCGCTCCAGTGGGCGCCAACGCGGTGACGATCAAGAACTTCGCGTTCGCCCCGGCCACGCTGACGGTCAAGGCTGGCACGAAGGTGACCTGGAGCAACACCGACCCCGACGCTCACACCGTCACCAGCAAGCAAGGATCGGGCGGGCCGCTGCAGTCGACAGCGCTGGCCACCAATGACGCCTACAGCTACACGTTCACCCAACCCGGCAGCTACGCCTACTACTGCACCATCCACCCGTTCATGACCGCCACCGTGGTGGTGACCGCATGACCGAGGACACCCGCGACTCCAACGGCGACGGCGAGCACGGCATGACCCGCCGCCAGCTCATGCGGCACTCTGCCTGGTTCGGTGGCGCCGTGGTCCTGACAGTCGTCGCAGGGGAGGTGATCAGTCACATCCCTGGTTCGGCGAGTGCGGCCCCGGCAAGCAGCGCGGACCTGCGGTTCGTGCAGGTCTCCGACAGCCACATCGGCTTCCAGGGCCCGGCCAACATGGACGTCACCGGGACGTTCGCCGACGCGATCAACCAGGTCAATTCGCTGGGTTTCAGGCCGGACTTCGTGATGCACAGCGGTGACCTGACGCATCTTTCCACCCCCGACGAGTTCGACCAGGTCAAGCAGATGATGTCGCAGCTGGACACGGACCGGGTGTTCACCGTGCCGGGCGAGCACGACTCGATCGGGGACAACGGACCACGCGCGTACCGGCAAGCCTTCGGCAGTAACACCGTCGGCGACGGCTGGTACAGCTTCGACACCCACGGCGTGCACTTCATCGCGCTGGTCAACACACTTCACCTGGAGCAACTCGGCCACCTGGGCAACGATCAGATCGACTTCGTGCGCAGGGACATCGCCGGCCTGTCGTCGGACACCCCCATCGTCATCTTCAGTCACATCCCGTTGTTCGCCATGTACCCGGCGTGGGGGTGGGGCACCGACGACGCGGTGCAGTTGCTCTCGATGTTCCGGCGCTTCTCCTCGGTCACCTGCCTCAACGGGCACGTCCACCAGCTGTTCAGCAAGACCGAGGGCAACATCACCTTCCACTCGGCCCGCCCCACCTGCTATCCGTTCCCCAAACCCGGCCAAGGCCCCGCCCCACTGCCACAGGTGCTGCCCGCCGGACGCCTCAAGGACGCACTCGGCATCCGCACCGTCAACTACTGGCAGGGCAACCACGCACTGGCCGTCAAGGACACGAAACTCGCATGAACACCCGGATCCTGCCCGCCCTCGCCCCGCGCCTGGTACTCGCCGCCACACTCGCGGCAAGCGGATACATCCACGCCCAGCTCTACATCAACGGATACCGCTTCGTCCACATCATCGGCTCGCTGTTCCTGCTGCAGGCCAGCACCGCCTTCGCGGTGGCCGCACTCCTTCTGCTGGCGGCACCCCCACCCCTGCGAATCGCCGCCACGACGATCGCCATCTGCACGCTCGCCGCTTTCGTCGCATCCCGCACCACCGGACTGTTCGGATTCTCCGAGAACGGCCTGCAACCCGCCCCACAGGCCCTGCTCAGCCTCATCGCCGAGACGCTCACCCTGCTGATCCTCGTGGCCTGGAAGGCAACCGAGGTCGCGGCGGCAAAATCGGGAGTCGGGGTGGCCGAGTACGTGACCGGCCTCGCTCACCCCGCAGAACACCGACGGCTCTACGACGTCCTGTGGCTCCTCCTGCCCGTGGCGGTGGTGGTCGGCCTCTTCTGGTTCGGCCGGGCACACACACCCAACTACGAGACCAGCCTCTTCGGGAACCGCGGCAGCGACGCACAACTGCTGAAAGCCCAAATGGGCTCCGCACTCATGGGCCTGGCGCTGATCCAGCTCTTCCTCGCCCTATGGATCTACGGCCGTCTGCCCGCACTGCGAGCCGCACCGCACCGGGTCCACACGACGCACCGCCTCATCGGCCTGACCGCCTTCCTCCTCTCCCTGCCCATCGCCCGGCACTGCATCACCGCCTACGGCGTCCAATTCACCCCCACCCGCGTGGCGCTGCACTCGCTCACCGGCTGCTTCCTCTACGGGGCCTTCGTCGCCAAGGTCATCGTGGTCCGCCACCGCCGCTGGCCCGGCTGGGCACTCCCCCTGGCCGGCGGCACCCTCGTCACCGCGATCGCCCTGATCTGGTACGCCGCCCCACTCTGGTACCTGAACGGACTCCAGGCACCCGGCCTGTGAGCAGCACGCGGGCGCCTCTCCCGACGGCCAACATCGCGTTCCCGCGCGGCGTGGCCCTGCTCATCCCCGGCCTGCTGACCCGTGCGGGGTACTTCGGCAAGAAGGTGGAGCGGGCGGCTGAGCATGCCGAGCGCTGATCGGACAATGCTCCCGTCACCGTGGCACACAGCCAAAGGCCCGACTTCGGAGCGCCACACCGTCGGGAGATGCGGAATCCGCCGCACCGACGGACGTCCAGGCGCCCCGAAGGCCCGGACGGCTCGGCGCTCTCCGGGTCCGTCAAGCGCTGTCCCCGGCCCGTGGGGGCGGCACCGAACGGGGCGTTCCAGCAGTCACCCGTCGCCGAGAAGCTCCGCTACGGCCGGACGGCAGGAGACGGCCCCAGAGCCCGGCTGGGCCACAGCACCGCCCGGCCGGGCCCTGGGGCCGACAGCGAGGTGCTCGGCGCACGTCCGCGACGAGGAGGAGGACCCCTTCCCTCCGAGGCCTGCTCATCCGATCAGCCCGTCGGGCCAAAGCTCGCGCCCACCCGCCCCACCCGAACGCACGCAGACAACAAGCTGCTCGCCACCGGTACCGGCTCCGCGCCCCGCCGGTAGGACGATGGTCAAGTAACTGAATGAGCCCGGTGATGCGGGGCAGGCGTTGCGGACCGAGGCCAAATGCCGATGATCCCTGGAGGCGTGAATGATGCCCGTATCCATGGTCCTGCTGGTGGTCCCCATCGCGCTCGCGATGGTCCTGATGGCGACCGCTCCCTCGTCCGCCCGTCGCGGTCGCCGATTGCGAGCCGCCATAGTCCGGCCCGACCAGGTCCGCGGGCCGCGCCACGCCCGGACCTCGCGCTGAGACGGAATCGGGGTGCCGGTGCGCGGGCGGATGGGCGGAGCCGAGCGCCGTGTCTGCCGGGCGGCGCTCGGTAGGCGCCGCGTGCAACCAGCCGGGAATCGGGTTCTTCGGTGGGCGCCACCGTCGCCGCCGGTGCCCGTCGCGTGCTGGATCGCACAGATGCGCCGCGGTCTGCGCGCCGGCCCCGGAGTTGTCGGTTGCGGCCCCCGGAGCGCGGCCCGGTCACACTCGGGCTTCGCCGACCACGGGGCTGGGCGGTCGCTTCGACGCGGTGTGGGTCTTCACCTGGGCATCGGGCGGCGGCACGATCTCTGGCCAGAACCCACAGATGCTGTTGGCCGGCGGCCTTCTGACCGCGCTCGCCTGGTCGACGGCGGCGTGTGTCCGACTGATCGGGTAAGCGCTGAGGCAGGATGTCGGGCAACGATTCTCTGGGGGCCTTGCGCAGTGACCATGACCATGAGTGTGCTGCTGGTGTCGGTGGGGCTGGCGGTGCTCCTGGCCCTGCACCCGCCTGGGCGGACGTGCGTGTGGCGTCTGTCTGGCGGCCGGACTGCGACTGGGAGCCCGCGGGTGGAAGCGGCGGGCCGGCGGTGAGCGCCGGTCCCGGTCTGCCGGGGGCCCTGGCGCATCTCGAGCCGTTGCTGGACCGGGGAGGATACGCCGCCCTGACGCTGCTGGTGGGCCTGGACAACGTACTCGTGCCGGTCCCCGGGCAGACGGTGCTGATTGTGGCCGCGGTGTATGCGGGCAGCGGCCGGATGAACGTGGTCCTCGTCGCGCTGGTCGCCTGGGCAGCCGCCACCGCGGGCGCTGAGGGAGCCTACGTGCTGGGCCGCCACCAGGGCAGTGCGCTGATCGAGCGCTACGGGCGCTACGTGGGCCTCACCACGCGGCGATACGAGCGGGCGGAGGACTTCTACCGTCGTCGGGGCCTGCCGATCGTCTTCGCCGCCCGGTTCGTCGACGTGCTGCGCCAGACCAACGGTCTGCTCGCCGGCGCCAATCGCCTGCCCCACACCCGGTTCTGCGTCGCCAACGCGGTGGGCGCTGCCGTGTGGACCGCAGTGTGGGCCGGGCTCGGCTACGGCGCCGGGACCGATATCGGCCCGCTCTATCACCAGGCCGTGCGTTACCAGCTCCTGCTCCTGCCCGTCGCCGCGCTGCTCGTCCTAGGACTTGGTGTCCACGCACTGTGGCGACGACGTCGGCGGCGGGCGGACGACGACCCCGCGACCTCACGGCGCCCTGAACACCGGGTGGGCAGCTGACGCCGGCAGTCGCCCCCGCGGTGGGCACCACCGTGACCTGAGTACCGGCTGCGGGACTGGCCGGTGCGGCCGACCGCGGCCACCTTGCCTCCCCGGGGTGCTTTGTGTGCCGGTCGGGCATGGGCGGGCGGTCGAGCGGTTATACGCCCCCCATGACTGAGAGCCAACCCGTGGATTCCGCGGTGACAGTGGGAGTGCGGAAGGCCGCCGAGGTGGAGCGGGCCTGTGCCGAACTGGAGGCGGGCGCGGGGGGGCCCAACCATCAGACGCAGTGGTCCAGGGGGGCCCTGGCCGGTTACCTGTGGGCGTTGGGCCGCGGCGACGGCGCTCCGGTCACCGGGGTGCGGACCGAGGGCCTGCCCGGCAACGACGTGTTGACCGCGGAGGTGGACGCGGCGAACGTGGCCCTGGAGAACCAGGTGGAACGTACCGTGCCCCGTGATTACAGCCAGGGCGTCCACGACGCGCTGGCCTGGGTGTGCGGCCACACTGACAGCCGGCCCTGACTCAGGACTTCCCCTCCCGGAAGGCAACCTTGGGCCGGCGGCACGGGAAGGGACGCCGGCTGCCGCACCAGGAGCGTTGTTGCTCAGCCGTTCGCGCTGCTCGCTTGCTGTCCAGGCGTGTTCAGTGGGAGTGCCTGCGCCTGAGCGCGCGCCGCACCCTGAGAACCGGCCCCACCCAGGGCACGAAGCGCAGCAGGCTTCCAGCAACCCAGCCGACAGAGCGATGGTGCTCGGGCGCGTGGGCAGGATGGCGAACATGACCCCACGGCATCGCAGAATCCTCTCCTCTTCACACAGTTTGGGTACTGGACGGCTAGCGTCTGCCCTGTGAGCGGTGATCCGGGCGCCGAGCCGGTACTCGCCGAGGGCTTCGCTTCGCCTGGTGGATGGCCGCCCGTTTGCGGCGCGGTCGCAGAGCCGTCTCGGCGACGGGTGCGGCCGCTTCGCCGCGGCCGCCGCACTGACCGACCCGCGCGCGACGATTCGGACCCCACCGCCCGCGAAGTCGCCCGCCCCGCGACCGAGCTCAGTGAGCGCGTACCCGTCGGCGCGGCCGGTTCTCCTGCCCGGCGGGCGGTCAAGTGGCAGTCCGGAGGTCGGAGCGCAGCCTCGCCAGAGCATCGGGCAGGAGGCGTTCGGCGGTATCCAGGGCCCAGGGGCTCACCGCGGCAACGGTGATGGCTGCACCGACGCCGGTCCAGGCGACCGGTCCCAGTGGGGTGCAGCCGAAGAAGTGACTGAGCAGCGGAGTCTGGACGATACCCACGAGGACGGCCGCAGAGCCTAGGGTCGTGGCCAAGACCAACGGGCTGTGTTCTCTGCCCGCGAGGGTTTGGGGGAGTGGGGCGCCGACCACTCCGCACAGGGCCATGGTGCCGGTGCGTCGTGCGCTGCCGGGGGTGAGGGAGCCGATGAGCCATGCGGTGGTCGCGCCGAGGCCGGTGATCACGCCCCGTTGGCGGATCTGGCGGGTCAGGGGGGATCCGCCGTCGGGCCGGGCGCCCGCCAGCGTCACTGGCTCTAGCAGGTTCGGAGAGGGCCAGGAGGACAGGCGAAAGAAGCAGAGCCGCCGTACGCCCTGCCTGAACTCGCCTGCGCGGGGTACTCGCCCCCACATCGGGTGGTCGGGCACAGGCGTGGAAGTCCCGCCGCCAGGAATTCACAGGGACAGGAGGGGAGTGCCGTGTCGCGCATGCAGCCGCACCATGCCAGCTCCGCCCCGAGCGCGGACCACCTGGGCCAGGAGCCGGTGGGCGAGCTGGTACAGCAAGCCTCGCAGCAGCTCACCGAGCTGGTGCGAGGCGAACTGCGCCTGGCGCAGGCGGAGATGAAGGAAAAGGGCAAACTCTACGGCAAGGGCGGCGGCCTGTTCGGCGGCGCCGGCGTGGTCGGCTTCCTGATGGCCCAGGCGCTGGTCGCCACCGTGATCGCCGCACTGGCGGTGGCGCTGCCGGTATGGGCGGCTGGGCTGGTCGTCACAGCGGCGCTGGCTGTGATAGCGGCGCTGATGGCCGTGAGTGGAAAGAAGCAGGTCGACCAGGCCGGGCCGCCCACGCCCAAGCAGACCGTCGAGAACGTGAAGGCCGACGTGGCCGAGATCAAGGAGAGTGCACACCGATGACCCAGCCGCCTCACGACGAACCCATCGCCTCCAGCGTCGAGGAACTGCGCGAACAGGCCGAGCGGACCCGGGCAGAGCTCGGAGAGACGGTCCAGGCGCTCGCGGCGAAGACCGATGTCAAAGCGCGCGCCCAGGAGAAGGCCGCCGAGGTCAAGGAGCAGGCTGCGGCGAAAGCCGGCGAGCTGAGGGAGCAGGCCGCACTCAAGGCGGGGGAACTGAAGGCAACGGTCGCCGACCTGGCGCACCAGGCGCAGGACCGGCTGCCCGATCCGGTCAGGGACAAGGCCGCCCAGGCCGCCGGGCAGGCCCGGGCCAAGGCCGCCGAGGTCGGTCATCTGTGGGAGGAGAAGGCGCCCGAGCCGGTGCGGGAGAAGACCGCGCGGGGGGCGCAGCTGGCGCGGGACAACCGCACGGTGTTGGTGGCGGCAGCAGGAGTGGCCGTCCTGGTGTGGCTGGCCTGCCGCCGCCGGAAGGGGTGAGCCGGGTGAAGGCATCGAAGATCGCCTACAGGCCGGTCGGTCTCGCGCTCGGCGCCGTCAGTGGCCTGGCTGCGGGAGCGCTGTTCAAGCAGGCGTGGAAGGTGCTCGGTCACGACGAGGACGCTCCGGACGCCACCGACGAAGATCGTTCCTGGCCCGAGGTGCTGCTCGCAGCCACGCTCCAGGGCGCGATCTTCGCCGTGGTCAAGGCGGCCGTCGACCGCGCCGGAGCCACCGCTGTGCGTCGCTTGACCGGAACCTGGCCCGGCTGACGCGGATTAGGAGTCGGGAGCCGAGCACGGTTTACCGCACCGCCTCCATGTCCGCCTGCCGGGGTAGCCGACTAACGGCGGCCACGAGCTGCTGAAGAACCACACTGTCCTCGACCGACCGATGCTGTCCGGAGGGCGGCTCAGGAAGGAGATCCACCTCCGGGTGCGAACGGTACCGGTCGGCCGCCGTCGAAGTCGTCGACGGCGGCCCAGGCCGGACTCCGGCGGGTGGGTGCGGCGGTGGGTCAGCCGACCTGGTGCAGGGCGGCGGCCTCCGTGCGGTGGCTGAGGTGGCTGGTGAGGTCGACGACGCCGTCCACGCTTCGGCACAGGCGCTCGACCACCGGTGCCTGGCCATGGTGGTCGAGCGTGCCGGTGAGGGTGACACGGCCGTTGTGGACCTGTACGTCGAGCGCATCCGGGTCGATGCCGAGGACGCGGCGCAGGACCTCGGCCCGGATCTCCTCGCGGATCGCCGTGTCGTGCCGGAGGAACACGCGGAGCAGGTCGCTGCGGCTGACGATGCCCACCAGGCGGCCGGCCTCGTCGACGACGGGCAGGCGCTTGACGCGCTCGCTCTGCATCAGGCGGGCCGCTTCGACGACCGTCCACTCCGGGCGCGCGCACACGGCCGGGGCGGTCATCAGGCCCACGGCGGTGGTGGCCCGGCTGCGGGCGCGCTCGCGGGGCGGTAGGTCCGGGGTGAGGAGCAGTCCGGCGGGGTCTTCCCGGGCGGCCTCGTTGAGCAGCAGGTCGGCCTCGGAGACCAGGCCGAGCGGCCGGTCTTCCTGGTCGAGGACAGGCACGGCGGTGATGTCGTGCTCGGCGAGCAGCCGGGCGATCTCTTTGAACCCGGTGTCAGGCCGTACGTGCACGACGGCCGACGTCATCAGTTCTCCCACGATCCGGTGTCGCATGGTCGGTTCGCTCCTGTTCGATCGGCGGCACGGCCGCGCGTCTGGGTGCTGGGTGTGCGGGTCACTGCGTGTGCGGCGGGCTGGGTGTGCGGGTGTGGGCCGGCGGGCCGGTGCGCCGGCCGGGTCAGTCGTTCCGGTGGCGAACCACTACGACCGGGCAGGGCGCGTGCTGGACGCAGTGCTGGCCGACCGAGCCGAGCAGGGCTCCGGCGAAGCCTCCGTGTCCCCTGCTGCCGACGACCAGGAGTTCTGCGCCGTGGGCCGCCTCCAGCAGGCACGCCGCGGCGCCGCCCTCCTGCACCCGGGCCTTGATCTCGACGGCAGCGTCGCGGTCGGTCGCCTCCGTGACGCTGTCGTCGAGGATCTTCCGTGCGATGCCCGGAAGGTCCTCGTAGGCCTCGATCGGCACCGTCCACCCGGTGGCCACCGGGTGTTGCCACGCGATCAGGGCCTCCACCACGGCGCCCTGCATGCCGGCCTGGCCGATGGCCCAGCGGAGTGCGTCGACCGATGCCGGCGATCCGTCGACACCGACCACGATCCGCTGCTGCCGCATTCCATCCTGCTCACTCACTGGCCTTCTCCTTCTGTGTTCTCTGTTGGTCTCAACCATCGGCGTCGCAGCGGATGTTGCGAAGGACCGAACGGGTCCCGAAGGGCGGGACCTTCAGCCCGACCGTTGCCCGGTACAGGGATGCGGATTCCCTTGCCGAAGGCAATGCCGTGCGGTGCGCTCTCGGGGCTGCTGGTCCCGCCTGGACCGCACGAGCGGCCGGGGCCTGCGCCGGGATCCGCGTCCTGCCCTCAGCGCCCCTTCCTCGGCACGACGATCAGCAGGCACTCCGTGTGCTCGACACCAGCCGCAGCGCCAGGGCCCGGCCGGTGCGGGCGGCCTCGTCCGCCGCCCAGGTGACGGCTCCGAGGCCGGCCGCGGAGCGACCGACGCCGATGACCACGGGCCCGGGCACGGGCACGACGGCCCGAAAGTCCCGGTCCGCCGGTCCCGCGCACCCGGGATGCCACCGGGACCGTCGTTCCGCCACCGGTGACCAACGGCCCAACGACCCACCAGCCGGCCCGGCAGCAGGCTGTCGCCACACCCCCGATCGATGGACTCGATCGCCCTGCACCAACCGCCGGGATCGCCGGTCATCCAGCCGATGACGATTCGCCGCAGTAGTTGAGGAGACATCCGATGCCCAAGGCTCACCTGGTCGGCGGCGGCATAGCCGCCCTGTCCGCAGCAGCGTTCCTCATCCGGGACACGGGTTTCGCCGGCGGCGACATCCACCTCTATGAGGGCCAGGACGAGGTCGGCGGCAGCCTCGACGCGGGCGGCACGCCCGAGACGGGGTACACGATGCGCGGCGGCCGGATGTTCGAGGCGCAGTTCCGTTGCACGTACGACCTGTTGTCCGGGATCCCGTCGCTGGACGACCCGTCGAAGTCGGCCACCCAGGACATCTTCGACTCACACGAGGAGTCCCCCTGGGACGACCCCGCGCGGCTGGTGCGGGCGGGTGGCGAGATCTGCGACGGACACGCCATGGGCTTCTCCGAACGCCACCGGCTCGAACTGGTCAAGTGCCTGGCCACGCCCGAGCGGCTGTTGGACGGCAAGCGCATCACGGACTGCTTCGACGAGGACTTCTTCACCACCGACTTCTGGTACATGTGGTGCACCACCTTCGCGTTCGAACCCTGGCACAGTGCCATCGAGTTCCGGCGCTACCTCAAGCGGTTCGTCCACCTCTTCCCGGAGTTCGAGACGATGTCCGGGATCTACCGGACCCGCTACAACCAGTACGACTCGATCGTCCGACCGCTCACCGCCTGGCTCCTGGAGCAGGGCGTCCACCTCCACACCGGCCGCCGGGTCGCGGACCTGGCCTTCCGGCACGGGCCCGGCACGAACGTCGAGCGCATCCACTTCACCGGCAAGCACACCGACCTCCCAGTCGCCGAGGACGACCTCGTGTTCGTCACCAACGGATCGATGACCGCCGACTCCGTCCTCGGCTCCCACACCGCCCCGCCGGCGAACCCGAACACCTCCCTCAGCCCCGACTCCTTCCTGCTGTGGCACCGGATCGCGCGCGGCCGCGACGACTTCGGCAACCCCGCCGTCTTCGACCGCCACCCGGACGAATCCACCTGGGAGTCCTTCACCGTCACCGCCAAGGGCCCCGCTTTCCTCGACTGGATGGAGAAGTTCACCGGCCGCCCGACCGGCCGCGGCGGCCTGCTCACCCTCACCGACTCCCCGTGGCTGCTCACCGTCGTCGTCAACCGCCAGCCGGTCTACCAGCAGCAGCCCGAAGGCGTCTCCGTGTGGTGGGGCTACGGCCTCTTCCCCGACAAGCCCGGCACCTTCGTCAAGAAGCCGATGCGGGAGTGCAGCGGCGCGGAGATCCTCCACGAGGTCCTCCAGCACCTGGCCGTGGACCCCGACATCGCCGACCGGATCGTCGGGACCTCGACCGTCGTCCCCTGCCTGATGCCGTACATCACCAGCCAGTTCCTGACGCGCAGCCACGGCGACCGGCCGCAGGTGGTCCCGAGGGGCTCCACCAACCTCGCCTTCATCGGCCAGTACGCCGAGGTCCCCGACGACGTCGTCTTCACCGTCGAGTACTCCGTGCGGACCGCCTGGACCGCCGTCACGCAACTGCTCGACCTCGACCGGCAGCCCCCGGCCGTCTACAAGGGCCACCACGACCCGCACCTCCTGGCCCAGGCGCTGCACACCATGCACCGGAAGTAGCCCGACCGGCTCGCCCCGGGGAGGCGGGCACCGCCCGCCTCCCCGCTGCATGAGCCGGCGCGTCCTTCCCTCAGGAGGCAAGGAGGCGCCGGCTCATGCAGCTCCCGGTGCAGCACCCCTGCTTTCCGACACCGAGCCTGCCACGGCCTGGAGGCCCCGTCGGCCCGCGGCACGTGCCCGTCACGGCACCTCGGCCCCGGAGCACACCAGAACGAGGCTTCCCGTCGGGGGGCCTCGTTCTCTCGCGATGCGTCGGTGTCCGCATCCGCGTCCGATCAGGGCCGTCAGACGGTGCGCAGGCCGTGGGCCTCGAACACGGCACGCGCCTGCGCCGTCTGGTCGCCGGTGGGCACCGGGGCGTCCGCCAGCGTGCAGTCCAGGCCCAGCGCGCGCCACTTCGCCACGCCGAGCTTGTGGAACGGAAGGACGTCGACCCGGGTGACGTTGCCCAGCGAGGCGGCGAATGCGGCGACCCCCTCGACGTTCTCGACGGCGTCCGTCAGTCCGGGGACGAGGACGAAGCGGACCCAGACCTCCTTGCCGAGGTCGGCCAGGCGGCGGGCGAAGTCCAGGGTGGGGGCGAGCCGCTGCCCGGTCAGGTGCCGGTAGAGGGCGCGGTCCCAGGACTTGATGTCGATCAGGACGAGGTCGGTGTCGGCGAGCAGCGCGTCGGTGGCGCGGGTGCCCAGGAAGCCGGAGGTGTCCAGCGCGGTGTGTAGCCCGAGGTCGTGCTTGAAGCGGTGCAGCAACTCGCCGGTGAAGACCGGCTGGAGCAACGGCTCACCACCGCTGACGGTGGCGCCGCCGCCCGAAGCGCGGATGAACTCGACGCACTTGGCCGCCTCGCTGACGATCTCGTCCGCGCGGATGCGTCGCCCGTCCCGCAGGTGCCAGGTGTCGGGGTTGTGGCAGTACAGGCAGCGCAGCGGGCAGCCGGCCAGGAAGGCGACGAAGCGGGTGCCGGGGCCGTCGACGCCGGTGGACAGGTCCCAGGAGTGGAACATTCCGCCGGCCGGGCGCCTGGTGACGGCGGCGGCCGGTGTCGCGGCCGACGCGGATCGACTCGGCAGGTGGACGGGCAGGATGGGGTCGGGCATGGGAATCTCCCGGTCATGCGCGGTGCCGGCGCCCTGGTCGGGGATGCGCCGGCACCGCGAGCGGGGGGGTGGGCCTGCAGCGAGGGCTACAGGGCGTCGTGGAAGGTGCGGCCGATCACGTCGAGTTGCTGTTCGTGGGTGAGCCGGACGAAGTTGACCGCGTAGCCGCTGACCCGGATGGTGAGCTGCGGGTACTTCTCCGGGTGGTCCATGGCGTCCAGCAGGGTGTCGCGGTCCAGGACGTTGACGTTCATGTGGAAGCCGCGGCAGGTGGTGTACCCGTCCAGCACGCCGACCAGATTGCGCACCCGTTCCTCGGGGGTGCGGCCGAGCGCGTCCGGGGTGACGGTGTTGGTGAGCGAGATGCCGTCTTCGGCGTGCTCGTACGGCAGCTTCGCGACGGACAGCGCGCTGGCCAGGTAGCCGTGGGCGTCGCGCCCGTTCATCGGGTTGGCGCCGGGGGAGAACGGCTCGCCGGCCCGCCGTCCGTCCGGGGTGTTGCCGGTCTTCTTGCCGTAGACGACGTTGGAGGTGATGGTCAGGACGGACTGGGTGTGCTCGGCGCCCCGGTAGGTGGGGTGCTTGCGCACCTTCGCCATGAAGTCCTCGACCAGTCGGACGGCGATCGAGTCCGCCCGGTCGTCGTTGTTGCCGTACGCCGGGTACTCCCCGTCGACCAGGTAGTCGGTGACCAGCCCGGTCTCGTTCCGCACGGGCCGGACCCTCGCGTACTTGATGGCCGACAGCGAGTCGGCGGCCACAGCGAGCCCGGCGATGCCGCAGGCCATGGTGCGCCGCACGGCTCGGTCGTGGAGGGCCATTTCGAGGCGCTCGTAGGCGTACTTGTCGTGCATGTAGTGGATCACGTCGAGGGCGTGGACGTACGTCTCGGCGAGCCACTCCATCTGCTCGTCGAAGCGGGCCAGCACCTCCTCGTAGTCGAGGACGGCCCCGCCGACCGGTGTGGTGGCCGGGCCGACCTGGGCGCCGGACTTCTCGTCGCGGCCTCCGTTGATCGCGTAGAGCAGGGTCTTGGCGAGGTTGACCCGGGCGCCGAAGAACTGCATCTGCTTGCCGACCTCCATCGCGGAGACGCAGCAGGCGATCGCGGTGTCGTCGCCGAAGCGCGGGCGCATCAGCTCGTCGGACTCGTACTGGACGGAGGAGGTGTCGATGGACACCTTCGCGCAGAACTCCTTGAATCCCCCGGGGAGTTGTGGCGACCAGAAGACGGTCATGTTCGGCTCGGGGGCCGGTCCCAGGTTGTAGAGGGTCTGCAGGTAGCGGAAGGAGGTCCGGGTGACGAGGGTGCGGCCGTCGGTGCCCATGCCGCCGATCGACTCGGTCACCCAGGTCGGGTCCCCGGAGAACAGCTCGTCGTACTCGGGGGTGCGCAGGAAGCGGACGATCCGCAGCTTGATGATGAAGTCGTCGATCAGTTCCTGCGTCTGGCGTTCGGTCAGCAGGCCTGCTTCCAGGTCGCGCTGGAGGTAGACGTCGAGGAAGGTGGAGGTGCGGCCGAGCGACATGGCCGCGCCGTTCTGCTCCTTCACCGCGGCCAGGTAGGCGAAGTAGAGCCATTGGATCGCCTCCCGGCCGGTGCGCGCCGGGCCGGAGATGTCGTGACCGTACCCGGCGGCCATCTCCTTGAGTTCGCCCAGTGCCCGGATCTGCTCGGCGAGTTCCTCGCGTTCGCGGATCGTCTCCTCCAGTCGGGCGGGGTCGGTGGGCGGCGCGTCCAGTTCGGCCTTCTCGGCGCGCTTGGCCTCGACCAGCCGGTCCACGCCGTAGAGGGCGACGCGGCGGTAGTCGCCGATGATCCGGCCACGGCCGTAGGCGTCCGGCAGGCCGGTGATGACGCCGGCTTTGCGGGCGGCGAGGATCTCGGGGGTGTAGGCGTCGAAGACCCCGTCGTTGTGGGTCTTGCGGTAACGGGTGAAGACCTGCTCCAGCTGCGGGTCGACCGGGTAGCCGTAGGTGCGCAGTGCGCCCGCGACCATCCGCCAGCCGCCGTAGGGCATGATCGCGCGCTTGAGCGGGGCGTCGGTCTGCAGGCCGACGATCAGCTCCTTCTCCCGGTCGATCCAGCCGGGGGCGTGCGCGGTGATGCCGGCCGGGACGTCGTAGGCGACGTCGTACACGCCCTTGGCACGTTCCTCGGGGAAGCGGTCGGTGATCTGCCGCCACACCTCGGCGGTGCGCTCGGTCGGGCCGGCCAGGAAGGCGGCGTCGCCCTCGTACGGGGTGTAGTTGTGCTGGATGAAATCACGGACGTCGATCGTGTTGCACCACAGGCCGCCCTTGAAGCCGTCCCAGGCCGTCCGGGTGGTCGCGTCCGTCTGCTGGACAGTCATTTCTGCTCCCGCTTCGATTCCCTCGTCACCATGGTGGTTGGTCGACGGCCCCGGCCCTTGTCCGGAAAGTCCCCGCTGGCCTGGGCCATTGGTCCCTTTCAGACGTGGTCGCCGTAGTAGGCCTGGCGCATCAGGCGCTGCAGGTCGGCGAGCATCGGCATCCGGGGGTTGGCGGGAGCGCACTGGTCCTCGTAGGCGTTCATCGCCTGCTGGGGCACGGCGGCGAGGAAGGCCGCCTCGTCCACGCCCGCCGCCTTGAAGGAGCGCGGGATACCGACCTTGTCGCGCAGTTCCTCGACCGCCGCCGCGAGGGACTCGACGCCCTGCTCCGGGGTCGCGGCCGGCAGGCCGAGCATCCGGGCGATGGCCTGGTAGCGCTCCGGAGCCACGTAGCTCTGGTACTTGGGCCAGCCGGTGACCTTCGCCGGGGCGGAGCCGTTCCAGCGGATCACGTGCGGCAGCAGCAGGGCGTTGGTGCGGCCGTGGGCGATGTGGAAGGTGGCGCCGAGGGTGTGCGCCATGGCGTGGACCGCACCCAGGAAGGCGGAGCCGAAGGCCATTCCGGCGATCGTCCCGGCGTTGTGCATCTTCTCCCTGGCCACCGGGTCGTCCGGGCCGTTCACCACCGCCCGCTCCAGGTTCTCGAAGATGAGCCGGATGCCCTGGAGCGCCAGGCCGTCGGTGAAGTCGTTGGCGTAGACGGACACGTAGGTCTCGATGCAGTGGGTGAGCGCGTCGAAG
This sequence comes from Kitasatospora aureofaciens, assembly GCF_001188955.3. GTDB lineage: Bacteria > Actinomycetota > Actinomycetes > Streptomycetales > Streptomycetaceae > Kitasatospora > Kitasatospora aureofaciens. Next base: position 71,109 of record NZ_JPRF03000023.1, read on the forward strand.
CCGGTGTCCGCGGTGACGTGCTTCGGCAGGCCGGTGGTGAGCGCCGGGTCCACGATGGCGACGCTCGGGGTGAGCGCGTAGTCGGCGAGCGGGTACTTCTGGCCGGTGGCGGTGTCGGTGATCACCGCGAAGGGGGTGACCTCGCTGCCGGTGCCCGAGGTGGTCGGGATGCAGACGAGCTTCGCCTTCGCGCCGAGGTCGGGGAAGGTGAAGGCGCGCTTGCGGATGTCGAAGAACTTCTCCTTCAGGTCCGCGAACTCCACCTCCGGGTGCTCGTACATCAGCCACATCACCTTGGCCGCGTCCATCGGCGAGCCGCCGCCGAGCGCGACGATGGTGTCCGGCTCGAACTCCCGCATCAGCGCGGCGCCCTTGCGCACGGTGTCGATGCTCGGATTGGGCTCGACGTCGTCCACCACCCGCACCTCGACCGGCTCGCGGCGGCGGTCGAGCACGCCCCGGATCCGCCCCAGGTGGCCGATCTCCACCATGGTCCGGTCGGTGACGACGACGATCCGGTGGGCGTTCGGCATGCTCGCCAGGTACTTGACCGAGTTGCGCTCGAAGTAGATCTTCGGCGGGACCTTGAACCACTGCATGTTGGTGTTGCGCCGCCCGATCCGCTTGATGTTGACGAGGTTCAGCGCCGAGACGTTCCCGGACACCGAGTTGTGCCCGTAGCTGCCGCAGCCGAGGGTCAGCGAGGGGGTGAAGGCGTTGTAGACGTCGCCGATGCCGCCCTGCGAGCTGGGCGCGTTCCAGATGATCCGGCAGGCCTTGACCGCGTGCCCGAACTCCTCCACGAACGCGGCGTCCTCGGTGTGCACCGCCGCCGAGTGCCCGAGGCCGTCGAACTCCACCATCGCGGTGGCCAGTCCGACGCCCTCCCGGCGCGAACGGGCGGTGAGGACGGCGAGCACCGGGCAGAGCTTCTCCCGGGTCAGCGGCTCGGCCGGCCCGACCCGCTCGCAGTCGGCCAGGATCACCGAGGTGTCGGCCGGCACCTTGAAGCCCGCCGCCTCGGCCACCTGCGCGGCCGAACGGCCCACCGCCGCCGAGTTCAGCCGGCCGCCGGCGCAGCCGGTGCCGTCGCCGGTCCCGAACAGGTAGCGCTCCAGCAGCGCCTTCTCCTCGGCGCTCGCGTGGTGCGCCTTGAGCTTGCAGAACTCGGCGAGCGCGGCGTCGCGGATCTCCGCGTCCAGGACGACGGCCTGTTCGGAGGCGCAGATCATGCCGTTGTCGAAGGACTTCGACAGCACGATGTCGTTCACCGCCTGCTTCAGGTCCGCGCTCTGCTCCACGTACGCAGGGACGTTGCCCGCACCGACTCCTAGGGCCGGCTTGCCGCAGGAGTACGCGGCGCGCACCATCGCGTTGCCGCCGGTGGCCAGGATCGTCGCCACGTCCGGGTGGTTCATCAACGCGCCGGTGGCCGCCATCGACGGCTCCTCGATCCACTGGATGCAGTGCTCCGGGGCCCCCGCCACAACCGCCGCGTCCCGCACGATCCGGGCGGCCTCGGCGGAGCAGCGCTGGGCCGAGGGGTGGAAGGCGAAGACGATCGGGTTGCGGGTCTTGAGGGCCAGCAGGCACTTGAAGATGGTCGTCGAGGTCGGGTTGGTCACCGGGGTGATGCCCGCGACTACGCCGACCGGCTCGGCGATCTCCACGATTCCGTCGATGTCGTCGCGGTGCACCACCCCGACCGTCTTGGTCCCGGCCATCACGTGGGTGACGTTCTCGCAGGCGAAGACGTTCTTGACCGCCTTGTCCTCGAACACCCCGCGCCCGGTCTCCTCCACCGCCCGCACCGCGAGCGCGGTGTGCCGTTCCAGCGCGGCCAGCGACGCCTTCTTGACGATGTGGTCGACCTGTTCCTGGGTGAAGGGGGCGTACTCCTGAAGGGAGGTCAGCGCGTTGGCGACCAGTGTGCCGACGGCGTCGTCGGGGCCTGCCGCCCTGTCCGGGAGTGGTGCCGGGGCGGGAGAGGTCTGTTCCTCGGTCTGCGGGCGACGCGGCATGGCTGGAACACCTTTCGGTTCGTCATCGGAGTTGCGCGCTCGCGGGTCCCGCTCGCGCCTCCACCGTCAGCCTGCCTCGGCACCCTCCGCCTGGGGCCCGGCCAATGGGGCACACCCGAAGGCCGAAGGTCCCTCACCCGCGGACCACCGGTCCCGGTCCGCGCGCCGGAACGCCGGTGGCCGTGGTGCCGACCCGTTCGTCGGTACCACGGCCACCTCGGTGCGGACGGATCAGTCGTGCGGGACGACCGCGACCGGGCTGTGTGCGTGGTGCAGGACGGTATGCGCTACACCGCCCAACCAGGGTGCGGCCGAGTGCAGCCCGGACGTCCGGCGGCCCACCACCGTCAACGAGGCTCCCCGCGACGCCTCCACCAGCGCCCGACCGGCCGGCCAGGCCGTCACCTCGGCCTCGACGCGTACCTGGGGGAACTTCTCACGCCAGGGCGCGAGTGTGTCCTGGAGACGCACCAGCTCCGCCGCCGCCAGGGAGTCCCTGATCTCAGGCTGCCCCACCGACGCCTCCGTCAGGTAGGGCCCGGCGGGAAGCGTGCGGCTCTCCAGCGCCCGAAGCGTCGCGGCCCGCGCGGCGGCCTGTTCGAAGGCGAAGGCGAGTACCTCGCCGCTGGGCAGGGCGCTGTCCAGCCCGACCACCACATCACCGGAGTCGGCCGCCGGTCCGTCCGCCCTGGCTCGCACCAGAACCACGGGGCAGTGGGCACGCGCCGCCGTGCGCAGCGCGATCGAGCCGACCAGCAGGCCGGTGAGCCCGCCCGATCCGCGTGAGCCGACGACCAGCAGGCCGTCCCGCCCGCTGGCGGCGACCAGCGCGTAGGCCGGATTGCCGGGGACGTGCCGACAGGTGACCTCCAGGCCCGGCAGCACGCGCGTGATGTGGTCCCGCACAGCGAGCACCGGCTGCGGAAGGAACTCACCGCCGCCGTCGGCCTCCGTGGGTGTGAACTCCTCTGCCGCCCCGGCGTGGATCATCCACAGCGGCCGGCCACTGCGGTGGGCCTGCCGAGCGGCCCACTCGGCCGCGGCCTTGCTCGGTTCCGATCCGTCGACTCCGACCACTATGGCGTGCGACATGATGACGCTCCTCCCTCATTCGACGGTCGCGGCGCAACTGCACGCGACCTGACGTTCTGACTCCAGGGCCGCCTCGGCGGGTCGGCGGGCGTCCAGCCCGACCACGACCTGCTCACGCGGTTCCGGGCCCGGCGGGTCCGCGGGGAGCACCACGGTCGGGCAGCCGGCCCGGGCGGCCAGGTGCGGGGCAGTGGACCCGATACGCAAGCCGGGGAAGCCGCCGGCTCCGCGGGCGGCGACGACGAGCAGTTCGGCGTCCTCCCCGGAGGCCAGCAGCGCCGCGGTGGCGATGTCGTGGACCTCGTCGGTGCGAGTCTCCAGCTGCGGATAGCGCACCGCCAGGATGTGGCGGACCTCGTGCAACAGGGCGCCCGGGTCGGGTCGCCGCCCTGCGAACCTCCCGGGGAGCAGATGAGGCATCAGCGGCAGCGCGTGCAGGACGCGCAGCGGGCAGCCGCGCAGCAGCGCCTCGCGGCGGCCCAGTCGGCGGCGGCCAGGCCGGCTTCGGAACCGTTCCGCCGGTGACGGGTAGCTCCATGGTGCTGTTCTCCTGACGGTCGGCCCCCCTGGTTTCGGGTCAGCCCTGCCAGGTCCAGTCGGTGACCTCGGGCAGGTCGGTGCCGTGCTCGCGGATCCAGTCGTGGTGGCGGGTGCGCCGGTCGGCCATCTCCTGGCGCACGGCGGCGGCGCGCACCGCGAGGCCGGGGACGCGGTCGATGACGTCCATGACGAGGCGGTAGCGGTCCACGTCGTTGCGGACCACCATGTCGAACGGCGTGGTGGTGGTGCCGGACTCCTTGTAGCCGCGCACGTGCAGCTGCGGGTGGACGGCACGGCGGTAGGCCAGGCGGTGGATCAGCCACGGGTAGCCGTGGTACGCAAAGATCACCGGCCGGTCGTGGGTGAACAGGGCGTCGAACTCGGCGTCGGGCATCCCGTGCGGGTGTTCCTCCGCGGGCATCAGCCGGGCCAGGTCGACCACGTTGACCACCCGGACGCGGAGGTCGGGCAGGTGCCGGCGGAGCAGATCGGCGGCCGCGAGGACCTCCTGGGTGGGCACGTCCCCGGCGCAGGCCAGGACGACGTCGGGCTCCCGGCTGCTGTCGTCGGTGCCGGCCCATTCCCAGATCCCGGCGCCCCGGGCGCAGTGGGCGCGGGCCTGGTCGAGGGTGAGCCAGTCGAAGCAGGGCTGCTTGCCGGCGACCACGACGTTCACGTAGTCGCGGCTGCGCAGTACGTGGTCGGCGGTGGCGAGCAGGGTGTTGGCGTCCGGTGGGAAGTAGACCCGCACGGCTTCGGGGCTCTTGTTGAGGACGTGGTCGACGAAGCCGGGGTCCTGGTGGGAGAAGCCGTTGTGGTCCTGGCGCCAGACGTGCGAGGTGAGTAGGTAGTTGAGCGAGGCGATGGGTGCGCGCCAGGGCAGCGCGCGGGTGGTGCGCAGCCACTTGATGTGCTGGTTGACCATGGAGTCGACGATGTGGACGAAGGCCTCGTAGCAGGAGAAGAGGCCGTGTCGGCCGGTGAGGAGGTAGCCCTCCAGCCAGCCCTGGCAGGTGTGTTCGGAGAGGATCTCCATCACCCGGCCGTCGTGGGCGAGGTGTTCGTCGACGGGCAGGGTGTCGGCCTGCCAGGCCTTGCCGGTGGCGGTGTAGACGGCCTGGAGGCGGTTGGAGGCGGTCTCGTCCGGGCCGACCAGGCGGAAGTCACGGCGCTCGGCGGTGTCCGCCATCACCCGGGCCAGCAGGTCGCCCAGGACCCGGGTGGGCTCGTGCAGCGTCGCACCGGGCTTGTCCACGGGTACGGCGTAGCGCTCCAGCGGCGGCATCGGCAGGTCTCGCAGCAGCAGGCCTCCGTTGGCGTGCGGGTTCGCGCCGAGACGGCGGGTGCCTTCGGGGACGCGGTCGAGGACCCGCGCCGCCGGGCGGCCGTGGTCGTCGAACAGTTCCTCCGGCCGGTAGGAGCGCAACCAGTCCTCCAGCTGCCGGAGGTGCGAAGGGTTGTCGCGGACCTGGTCGAGGGGTACCTGGTGGGCGCGCCAGGTGCCTTCCACCGGCAGGCCGTCCACCTCGGCCGGGCCGGTCCAGCCCTTGGGCGTGCGCAGGACGATGAGCGGCCAGTGCGGTCGGCGGGTGCCGCCGTCGGCGCGGGCTTCCTGCTGGATGGCGGTGATCCGGTCCAGGGCGGTGTCCATGGCCCCGGCCATGGCATGGTGAACCGTCAGTGGGTCGTTGCCGCCGACGTACAGCGGGTCGTGGCCGTAGCCGCGCAGCAAGGCGTCGAGCTCCCCTTCGGGCAGGCGGGCGAGCACGGTCGGGTTGGCGATCTTGTAGCCGTTGAGGTGCAGGATCGGCAGGACGGCGCCGTCGTGGACGGGGTCGAGGAACTTGTTGCCGTGCCAGGAGGCCGCCAGTGGGCCGGTCTCGGCCTCTCCGTCGCCGATCACGCAGGCGACCAGCAACCCGGGGTTGTCGAAGGCGGCGCCGTAGGCGTGCGAGAGCGCGTAGCCGAGTTCGCCGCCCTCGTGGATCGAACCCGGTGTCTCAGGGGCGACGTGGCTGGGCACACCGCCGGGGAAGGAGAACCGGCGGAACAGCCGGGCCATGCCGGCCTCGTCGCGGGTGACGTCCGGGTAGGTGTCTGTGTAGCTGCCGTCCAGCCAGGAGTTCGCGAGGACGGCGGGCCCGCCGTGACCGGGGCCCCAGACGCAGACGGCGTCGAGGTCCCGTGCGCTGATCACACGGTTGAGGTGGGTGTGGACAAGGTTGAGGCCGGGCGAGGTGCCCCAGTGGCCCAGCAACCGGGGTTTGATGTGCTCTGGGCGCAGCGGCTCGCGCAGCAGCGGGTTCGCCATCAGGTAGATCTGGCCCGCCGCGAGGTAGTTGGCGGCCCGCCAGTGGGTGTCGAGCGCCCGGATCTCCTCGTCGGACGGTCCACCGGGAGCCGAACTGGGGGTGACGGACATGGCTGTGGTCTCCTCGGAGTCTGCCGGCTTCACCGACCGTTACGGGCGGTCGGCACTCATCGTCGCCCCGCGGCCAGAGCTTCCGCAGGGCCGAACGGGCCACATTCCGCGAGGGAGAACGGGCCGGTGGTCCCTGCTCGTCCGGGCCTCACTCGAACGGCCCCGGCCCGCCACCCGCCGCCGGGACGTACGGCCCGGGAAAGGGGACTGCCGGCCCTGCGTGGAGGTGCCGCTTCTGCCGCAGGCTGGCGGCACCTGCCGAACGGTGCAGGTACTCCGGACGGGCGGGCGCGACGACGAATGGACGGATCATGATCGACTGTGGGCGCGAGACGAAGGCCTACCTGGTCGGCGGCGGAATAGCGGCACTGGCCGCCGCGGCCTTCCTGATCCGCGACGGCGACTTCCCCGGCAGGAAAGTCCAGCAGGCCGACCACTGCGGCTGGACGGAACCCACCGTGATAGAGGTGTCCGGGTCGTAGGGCAGGCCCAGCGTCCGGTGGAGCCTGACCTGCACCGGCATGTCGACCTCACCCGGGTGTAGACCGCGGTGACCCGTAAGCCGTTGCGGTACTCCTCCGCCCGCAGCGACTCGGCCAGCGCCTTCAGCGCGAACTTCGAGGCGGCGTCACCGCCCAGGCCGGGAGGCGCGTGCGGCCCGGCCCCCAAGTCCAGGAACACCACGTGCCCCCGGGCTCCGCGCAGCGCGGGCAGCACCAGACGGGTCAGCCGTCCTGGCGCCACCCCGTTGACCGCCAGTATCTCCTGCCACGCCGCCGCGTCGAATCCGGCCGCCGTCCCCGGTTCCAGGACCCCGGCGACGTGCCGCAAAAAGTCCAGCCGGTCCGGAAGCCCCTGCTTCTCCAGTGCGGTGACCAGGACCGACGGCTCGGCGAGATCCGCCACCACGGTTCGGCTCCTCAAGAACCGTGTACCCAGCGCCTCCGCCCGTTCCTCGTTCCTGGCCAGCAGCCACGGTTCCTCGCCGTGCTCCGCGAGCAGCCCCGCCACGGTGGCTCCGATGCCCGAACCGGCACGGGTGATGAGGTGGGCGCCCATGGTGCGCTCCTGCCCGGGGGAGCCGCGGCGGAACGCCCGTTTCACGCCGAACCGGGCCGAACAGCCAGCAGCGCCGGGAGCGGCCCCACCCGCTCCCGGCGCTTCGTCCTGGTCCGGGTCAAGCTCCCACAACCGACCTGGATTTCACCCGCGCTACTGGTCCGCGGGAGTGATCAGTCCGTAGTGGCCGTCGTACCGGTGGTACAGGATGTTGCCGCGACCGGTCGAGGCGTCCGTGAAGAAGACGAACGGCAGGCCGCCCAGGTCGAGACGCGCGACCGCCTCGGCGACGGTGATCTCGGGGACGCCGGCGGTGCTCACCGAGATACCCGCTTCGGCCTCGGGCGCCGGACCGGCCGAGGAGATCCGGTACTCCCCCGCCGTCCCGTCCCGGTAGACGACGCTGTCGCAGTTCGTCACCGTGTCGGTGTACAGGTGGAAGTCGTAGTCCATCGCCTCCAGTTCGAATACCGCCGCCCACGCACTCTGCCGCGCGAGGCTGTAGGTCTTGTGTCGCTCGATGCGGCGCTCCTCCGTGCCCAGCGCGCGGCGCTGCGGCCGGTGTTCGTGCCCGGCGGCCGCGTGTGCCTCGTTGTGGTGGCGGTCGTGGCGGTGGGTCCGGAGGCGGGCGATCCTGGCGTTCAGGCGGTCCTGGAGCAGGTCGACGGCCTCCTGCATGGTGGTGGCGGCGACGTGGGCGCGCACGGGCCGTCCGTTGAGGTCGACCGTGGCCTGGGCGATCGACGGCTTGGCGACCGCGTGGTCGGCCTCCTGGGTGAGCTTCACCCGGGCCGCGAGGACCGGCTCGTCGAGGCGTTCGAGCGCCGCGAGCAGCTTGGTCCGGGCGTATTCGGGCGCAGCCAGAGAGACTTCGCCACGGGCCGTCACCAGGACCTCGGTGGCGGGTCGGGTCTGCAGACGGGTCATCGCGGTTTCCTTTCCGGGTGGTTTTCAGACTGCCGCGCGCTGATCGGCCGGGCCGAGGTCCGAAGGTCCCGCCGGCAACGCCTTGGGTCCCTCCCCCGCGGCCCCCGGCAGTGCGCGGACCGTGGTGCCTGTGGTGCCGAGGATCGTGCCGAGGGCGTTGTCGAGGGGGCCGATGGCCGCGAGATGGCCGGTCCGCTCCGCGAAGGCGGCGGCGGCCTCGGCCTTGGGCCGCATCGACCCTTCCGGCAGGTCCAGTTCGCGCAGCCGGTCGGGTGTGACGCTGACCAGGGGGCCGGGGCGGGTGGAACCGAAGCGGGTGAATACGTGGGTGACGTCGGTGAGTATCAGCAGCGCGTCGGCGTCGAGCTGTTCGGCGAGAAGCGCCGAGGCCAGGTCCTTGTCGACGACGGCCTCGACTCCGCGCACGCGGCCGGTGTCCGGGTCCCGCGTGACCGGGACACCACCGCCCCCGGCGGCGATCACCACTGCGCCCGTGGCCAGGAGGGCCCGGATGGACGGGAGTTCGACGATCGCGGTGGGGCGGGGCGAGGGGACGACCCGGCGGAGGTGTTCACCGTCGCGCGCCGTGGTCCAGCCGCGCTCGGTCTCCATCGTCCTGGCCTGCTGCTCGGTGAGCTGCCCGCCGATGAACTTCCCGGGCCGCCCGAACGCGGGGTCGTGCGGGTCCACCTCGGTGTGGGTGGTCAGCGCAGTGACGGGGTGCCCGGGCAGTCGGCCCAGGAGCTCGCGGACGAGCAGGGTGCCGATCATGCCCTGGGTCTGGGCGCCGAGGACGTCCAGCGGGTAGGGCGCGGCGAGCGCCGGGTCGGCCTCGCTCTCCTCGGCGAGCAGGCCGATCTGCGGGCCGTTGCCGTGGGTGATCACCAACTCGTGTCCGGCGGTGACGAGTTCGGCCAACGAGCGGGCGGCATCGTGGACGTGGTGCTGCTGGATGTCGGCGTCGGGGTGTTCGCCCCGCTGGAGCAGGGCGTTCCCTCCGAGTGCGGCGACGATGCGCATGATCAGTCTCTTCGGAGGGTGGCGACCAGGATCGCCTTGATGGTGTGCATGCGGTTCTCGGCCTGGTCGAAGACCAGCGAGGCCGGCGACTCGAAGACCTCGTCGGTGACTTCGAGGCCGTCGAGCCCGTGCTCGGCGGCGAGTTCCGCGCCCAGGTCGGTGCGGCGGTCGTGCAGGGCGGGCAGGCAGTGCAGGAAGGCCGTGTCCGGATTCCCGGTGGCCGCCAGCGTCTTGGCATTGACCTGGTACGGCAGCAACCGGGCGATGCGCTCAGGCCACCGGGCGTGGTCCTCGCCCATGGACACCCATACGTCGGTGTAGAGGTAGTCCGCTCCGCGCACCGCCTCCTCGACCTCGTCGGTGAGCGTGAACCGGGCGCCGCTGTCCCGGCCGAGCCGGAGGCACTCCGAGACGAGCTCCGAATCGGGCCACAGGTCGCGCGGGGCCGCGATGCGCACGTCCATACCGAGCAGACTGCCCATGACCATCAGGGAGTTGGCGGTGTTGTTGCGGGCGTCGCCGAGGTAGCAGAAGGAGATCTCCCCCAGCGGCTTTGCGCTGTGCTCACGCATCGTGAACACGTCGCACAGGCTCTGGGTGGGGTGGCACTGGTCGGTGAGGCCGTTGTACACGGGGACACCGGCACGGGCCGCGAGTTCGGTGACGGCGTCCTGGTCGAAGCCGCGGTACTCGATGGCGTCGTACATCCGGCCGAGGACGCGGGCGGTGTCGGCGATGCTCTCCTTGTGGCCGATGTGCGAGCCGTCCGGGCCGAGGTAGGTGGTCATGGCGCCCTGGTCGGCCGCGGCGACCTCGAAGGCGCAGCGGGTCCGGGTGGAGCTCTTCTCGAAGATCAGGGCGATCCGGCGGCCGGTCAGCCGGGGGATCTCAGTGCCCGCCCGCCGGGCCGCCTTCAGCTCGGCGGCGAGGTCGAGAAGGTGGTGGATCTCGGCGGCGGTGAAGTCGAGTTCGCGCAGGTAGTGGCGGCCGGTGAGGTCGGCGGTCATGACGGTTGCTCCTCGGTGGTCAGTTGACGGGGTCGCGCTGGATCGGGCAGCTCATGCAGCGCGGGCCGCCCCGGCCGCGGCCGAGCTCGGAGCCGGCGATGGTGACGATCTCGACGCCCTGCTTGCGCAGGTAGGTGTTGGTGGCGGTGTTGCGCTCGTAGCCGACGACGACGCCGGGGGCGAGGGCGAGGAAGTTGCTGCCGTCGTCCCACTGCTCGCGCTCGGCGGCCCGCTCGTCCTGCTCGGCGGACAGGAAGCGGACCTTGTCCAGGTCTAGGGCCTCCGCAAGAGAGGCGGCGAGGTCGGTGTCGGTCCGCACGTCGAAGCCGGTCAGGAGCTCGGGGGCGGGGGTGAGGGTCCAGGAGCGCAGGCCGTCGGCCAGGCCCGGGTAGACGGTGAAGGTGTCCCGGTCGATCATCGTCAGGACGGTGTCCAGGTGCATGAACGCCCGGCTCTCCGGCAGGCCGACGGCGATCAGCCGGTGCGCGGTGCCGGTCAGGAACAGCTGCTGGGCGAGGGTTTCGACAGCCTGCGCGGTGGTGCGCTCGCCCATCCCGACCATGACGACGCCCGGTGCGACGACGTGGACGTCCCCGCCCTCCAGGCTCAGCCCGGGCGGCGTGGTGGTGCCGTCGAGCAGCGGAGGCGCGGTCTCGGCGAACAGCGGGTGGAAACGGTAGATCGCGGCGGTGTGCAGGGTCTCCCGCCGACGGGCCGGCTTCGCCATCGGGTTCAGGCTGTAACGGCCGCCGATCCAGCAGGAGTTGTCCCGCGGGAAGAGGTGGTTGGGCAGCGGCGGGAGGGCGAAGTCCTGCTCCCCGAGGGTGTTCCAGTGCAGGCTGCGGGGGCTGCGCAGCGGCAGGTCGTCCTTGAGTACGCCGCCGATCAGGTATTCGGCGAGGGTGGTGCCGTCGAGCTGCTCGCACAGCTCCCGGACCGGCTCGACGAGCGCGGGCCCGACGGTGGCCTCGGTGACCACCTGGCCGAGCAGCCAGGCCCGGGCGGGCGGCAGGTCGAGCGTCTCGGCAAGGAGATCGGCGTAGTGGTGGACGCGCACGCCGTGGTCGCGCAGGACCTGGGCGAAGGCGCCGTGCTCCTCGCGGGCGCGCTTGGCCCACAGGATGTCGTCGAAGAGCAGCTCGTCGACGTTGCGCGGGGTCAGCCGGGCGAGCTCCAGGCCCGGGCGGTGCAGGATCACCTGCCGCAGGCGGCCGGCTTCCGAGTCGACACGCAGGGTGGACATCTCGGTGTACTCCCTTGTTCTCAGTGCTGCTGGCGCGGCGTCAGCGCGCGCAGGACGATGGTGGCGAAGCCGACCGGGCGGGCGGTTCGGGCCGCCTTGGCGGGCGGTGCGTCGCGGCGGGCTGGACGGATGTCGGTCGGTCGGGTGTCGGTGCCGGTATCCGTACGGGCGTCGGTCGCGGGTCGGGCGTGCGGTCGCTTCAGCCAGATGTAGACCGGGATGCCGAGCAGGATGGTGAAGAGGCCGTAGTAGACGGTCTGGTAGCCGCTGCCCTGGATCGACCAGTACGAGAAGGCCAGTGCGAGGACGGTGACGGCCGTGTCGCGGGTGAGGCGGCGCCGGTCCAGCTGCTCCCTGCCGTGCAGCGCCAGCCAGTACAGCTGCGCGGCCGCCGAGACCAGGTAGGGGATGACGGCGGTCAGCACGCTCAGCAGCACGATCTCGGTGAAGACCTTGGTGAACCGGGTGTAGCTGATCACGGTGAGCACCGACGCGAGGACGGTCGCCGAGACGATGCCGAAGGCCGGTACCTCGCCTCGGCCGCGGGTGCCGGCGAACGCGGACGGGAACAGTCCGTCGCGGGCGGCGGCCATCGGCATCTCCGCACAGATCAGCGTCCAGCCGTTCAGTGCCCCGAGCCCGGAGACGATCGCGGCGACGGCGACCAGGTTCCCGGCCCAGTGTCCGCCCGCGATGCTGTTCATCGCATCGGTGAACGGCGCCGTGGAGGAAGCGAGTTGCGCGTGCGGCACGGTACCGAACACGGCGAGGGTGCCGAGCAGGTAGATCGCCGCGCAGGCCAGGGTGCCGTAGATGGTCGCTCGCGGCACGTTGCGCTTGGGTTCGCGCACCCGCCCGGCCGCCACCGAGGCGGTCTCCAGGCCGATGTAGCTGAACAGCGCGATCGCCCCGGCCGCCGAGACGGCGCCCATCGCCGAGCCGCCGCTCGCGTTGAAGGCCCCGAGGTTTCCGGACTTCACGAACAGCAGGCCGGCCGTCGCCATGAACGCCAGCGGCAGGAACTTGAGCACCGTGGTGACCACCTGGAAAGCGCCGATGCTGCGCACGCCGGTCAGGTTGACGATCGCGGGCAGCCACAGACCCACCAGGGCTATCGCGATCGAGGCCCAGGTGTGGTGGTCCTTGTTGACGAACACCTCGACGTAGCCGACCCAGGCCACGGCGATGGCCGCGTTCCCGGCCCAGGCCGTGATCCAGTACGACCAGGCGGTCAGGAACCCGGCGAACTCGCCGAATGCCTCTCGGGCGTAGACGTAGGGCCCGCCGCTGCCCGGCACCCGCTCCGACAGCCGCCCGAAGGTCACGGCGAGCGTCAGCGCCCCGACGGTCACCAGGACGAACGCCACCAGCGCGATCGGCCCGTACGGCGCGAGCGCCGACGGCAGCGCGAACACGCCGGTACCGATGATGCTGCCGACCACCAGCGCGGTGGCACCCGGCAACCCGAACGTGCCGCTGCGCCGTCGCGGTCCGTCCTCCGCCGTGCTCACCGGTGGTCTTCCGCGGTCGTGTACGGACATCAGAGGCTCCTTTGCCAGGTGCTGAACCATGCGGATGGGCCTGGCCTTCGCCGCCACCCGCCGAGAAAGATCTTCGGATCGGCGGGCAGCGCATCCCATGGGCCGACAGTCCCGTTCCCCCGCCCCAGCGGTCCCTGCCTCCCCCGCCCGATGGTCCCGAGGAGTCACGTCGCGCACCGGCGCGCGACGCACTGCCCGCCGCGCCCCGCAGGGACCACCGGCCCACCACCGGGTCCCGTCAGTCCCTTGGCTCCCGCTCGGCCCGACGGGAGATTCGTGCACAGCCGGTCGGTACCTGGCCCCGGCCCAAAGCGACAGGTGAGGAGCGGTCGTGACGACACGACAGGGCATGGTGGGTCTCGACGGGTCACCGCAGAGCGAGGCCGCCGCCGCGTGGGCGGCGCAGGAGGCTCAGAGGCTCGGATCGGCACTGTGCCTTCTCCACGTCTGGCCCTGGCTGAGCGACGAGAACGTGGACCGGTCGAACCCCGGTGACCTCAGGCCCGCCCTCACGATTAGGGCCCTCCGGCCCTATCGACTCCGCCCGGCATCCGGCAGACTGCGACGAGAACTGCATGACCTGCCACTGGGGACAGGCATCGAGCACGGAGCGGTGATGGCGGACAACACGGCGGCGGGCGCAGGCGACCCGGTGAAGGTGTTCCTCCTGGACGACCACGAGGTCGTCCGACGAGGCGTGCACGACCTGCTGGACTCGGAGCCCGGTTTCACGGTCGTCGGCGAGGCCTCCACCGTGGCGCAGGCGCTCACCCGCGTTCCGGCGCTCAGGCCGGACGTCGCGGTCCTGGACATGCGGCTGCCCGACGGCGACGGCGTGACGGTCTGCCGTGAACTGCGTTCCCGGATGCCGGAGCTGGCCTGCCTGATCCTCACGTCCTTCGACGACGAGGAGGCGCTGCTCGACTCGATCATGGCCGGCGCCGCCGGCTACGTCCTCAAGCAGATCAGCGGCACCGACCTCGTCTCGGCGGTCCGCACGGTGGCCTCCGGCCAGTCCATGCTCGACCCCGGCGCCGCCACCCGGCTGATGGCCAGACTGCGCGGCGAGGCCGCTCAGCAGCCGTCCGACGGTCCGCACCTCACCGACCGCGAGCGGGAAATCCTCGCCTTGGTGGGCGAGGGCCTGACCAACCGGCAGATCGGCCAGCGTCTCTACCTCGCCGAGAAGACTGTCAAGAACCACATCTCCCGCCTGCTCGCCAAACTCGGCGTGGAACGCCGAGTCCAGGCGGCCATCATCGCCACCCAGGTACTGTCGGGCCGCAACCAGACGGGAGCCCGCACGGCCGTCTGAGCCCGGGGGGATGCCCCTGGGCCGACAGGCCCCCGGCACGGCAGGACCGCCAGAAGTCCTACGAGGGACCATCGGACCCTCGCAGGCCGACCGGCCTCCGCCGAGCATGGACGCCATGACAGCCGAATTCACTCCACTCGACGAGTCGCAGTGCCTGAAACTGCTGGGCGGGACAGCCGTCGGCCGCTTGGTCTACACCGTCGGCGCCCTACCCGCCGTGATGCCGGTCCGATACCGGATCGCGACCGACGGCAGCGTCCTGCTCCAGGCGAACGCCGGCTCCGAGATCGCCCTCGCCGTCACCGACGCGGTCGTCGCCTTCGAGGCGAGCGAGCTGAGCGAGACCGACCGCAGCGGGTGGAGCGTCACCCTGCTCGGCCGGGCCGACGTCACATCCGTCAGCGCGGCGAGCCATCCCGTTCCCGCCGCCGTGCCCGCCCCCGCGAAGTCGGCCGACCAGGTGACCATCCGGATCCGTCCGGAACTGGTGTCCGGGCGTTCCCTGCCCGCTTCACCCGCGTGCGAGGTGTGACCCGCCCGCGGCCCCGTCAGCCCGCCTCACCGCAACGGGGCGGACCAGGTCAGTCGAGTACCGCCCTCCGCAGGGCTGATCAGCTCGAACCCGCCCCCGAGCCCTTCCGCCCGCTCGGCGAGATTGCGCAGGCCGCTGCGCCGCCCCTGCTCGGGAACGCCGACACCGTTGTCCTGCACCGTCAGCATGACCTGCTGCCCGGTGGCGCCCAGCACGACCTCCACCCGGTCCGCCTTCGCGTGCCGGGCCGCGTTGCTCAGCGCCTCCCCCAGGACGGCCACGACGTGTTCCGCGATCTCCGCCGGCACGTCGGTGTCCAGCAGACCCTCCATGCTCAGCCGGGGCGGGAAGCCCAGGACCGCCTGCGCCTGCTCGACGGCCCGCACGGCCCTGGCCCGCAGGCCCTGGCCGGAGCGCTCCTCGCGAGCGCGGAGCCCGAAGATCGTCGACCTGATGATCTTGATCGTCTCGTCCAGGTCGCCGACCGCACGGAGCACCCGGTCCGACGCGCCGGGGTGCTCGATGAAGCGGGCGGCACTCTGCAGCGTCATCCCGGTCGCGAAGAGCCGCTGGATGGCCAGGTCGTGCAGGTCGCGGGCGATCCGGTCGCGGTCTTCCAGCATCGCCAGCTGCTCGGCGTCCCGGCGGCGTTCCGCCAGCTCCAGGGCCAGCGCGGCCTGGTCGGCGAAGCCCAGCAGCGGGCCGATCTCGCGGTCGGTGAACTCGGGCGCGCCGGCCTCCCTGGCGAGCAGCAGCACACCGTCGATCTGCCCCTCGGCCCGGCCCAGAGGGACCGCGACCGCCGCACCGAGCCCCTCGAACCGGCGCGCCCCCGCCGACAGCCGCGGCTCACCGGCCAGATCCGCCGTGGTCACCGGCACGCCCGAAGCACAGGCTTCACCCGACAATGACCCCGCCAACGGCACGACCAGGCCCATCCGGCCGACCGCGTCCCCACCGAGAGCCAGCTCCACCCGCACGGTGTCCGTCCCGGCCAGCGGCACGGAGACGTCGGCGAGGTCGGCGCCGGTGATCTCCCGGGCCCGCTGCGCGATCAGCTCCAGCACCTCCGAGCGCGAGCCCCCGGACAGCAGCGCGCGGGTGATCTCCGCGCTCGCGCTCAGCCAGCGCTGCTGGCGCTGAGCCTCCTCGTACAGCCGGGCGTTGTCGATCGCCACGCCGGCCGCGACCGCCAGGGTGGCGATCACGGACTCGTCGTCGGCGTCGAACTCCTCGCCGCCCCGCTTGTCCGTCAGGTAGAGGTTGCCGAAGACCTCGTCGCGCACCCGTACCGGTACGCCGAGGAAGGTTCGCATCACCGGGTGGTGCATCGGGCAGCCGTACGACGCGGGGTGCTCGGAGAGGTTCTCCAGTCGCAGTGACTCGGGGTTGCGGATCAGCTCTCCGAGGATGCCCCGGCCCGTTGGGTAGGGGCCGATCTTCGCGATCTCCTCCTCCGACAGGCCCACGGTCAGGAAGGCGGAGAGCGTCTCGCCGTCCGGCCCGATCACGCCGAGCGCCGCGTACTTCGCGTCCACCAGCACCGCCGCGGCTTCCACGATCCGCCGCAGCACCTGTGTCAGGTCCAGCTCGCGGCCGACCGACAGCACAGCCTCCAGGAGGCTGTGCACCCGGTCCCGAGTGCCGCGGGCCGCGTCGATCCGCGCCTGGAGCTCCTCCAGCAGTTCGTCCAGCCGCAGCTGCGGCATCCGAGACCGCACCCCGTCCCCACCCACGCGAGCCTCCTTCCGTCCTGGCTACCGGCCGGTCGATTGTCGCAGAAGCCCTCCCCGACAGTCCGGCTCTGCCCCGTCTCCGGTCCCGTAAGGCCCCCGGCCAGGGGAGGAACCGGCGCGGCCGATCGATGGGCCGTACCGACGAGATGCACCCGGCCTGCCGAACACCTCGATACAGGGACCACTGGCCCGCCCACTCGGGCCCGAACGGATCTGCCGCGTACCGCCCGGCACTTGATTGGCTCGGTGCGGCACGAGACCCCCGCCCCGAGGGCGAGCGCATGGCCGGGCAGGCCGCCATGGACGACGAGACTTCCAGGAGGTGGGTCTCGCAGTACAGGCGGTGCACCGATAAGTCGATCACGACCGCCCGACCGCCAACCGCCTCGCCCGCGACATGCCGTTCCTATCGAGAGTGCACCCAGTCCGACGACTGCCCGCACAACGGACGCGCCGCCGGCAAGTCATCCCTGGTCCGGGCAGTGATCCTCAGTAGATCCCCGCTGGCCTCCACGCGCTCGACCTGCACCACGGCCAGCCGCGGCAGCAGGTCCCCCGCCATGACACCACACCCAGACAGCGTCCCACCGCCAACCAAGCCACACCATAGGCGAGTTGAAGAGATCACCGGGATCACCGGTTACGAAAATCTTGTAAGAGCCGAAGACCGTACAGACCCTCAACGGCGCCCACCTCGTCCCACCCGTGCGCGATGGTGCCCGCTTCAAGCGCGGCCGGCTCGTCGAGCGGCCCGACTGCCGCCTGACGGCACGCGCTCCAAGCCGGACGGGTGCCTCGAAGCGGGGGCCGGCCGGAGCAGCGGCGTCAGCTGGTGCCCGCTGTGGCGGCGAAGGGCCCGTCCATGGCGGCCCATTGCAGCAGCAGGATGGTCTTGCCGTCGGTGATGACACCCAGCCCCGCCGCGTGCTGCGCCCGGGAGCGCCAGTGCGCGTCCGCGACGCCTTCGCGGACCGTCGGGCGTTCACGCCGGGCTGTCGCGGCCGTGGCGGGGAAGGCCGATGCCAGCCGCGAGTTCGGTTACGAGTCGCGTCGTGAGCGGCACGCGGATGCCGTGCCGTTCGGCAGCGCGCAGCACGGCTCCACCGATGGCGTCGAGTTCCAGCGCGTGGCCCGCCTCGGCGTCGCGCTGCATGGACGACTTGCTGTCGGCGGGGAACGCGTCATAGCGCTGAAGGACTTCGGAGACCACTGTCTGCCCGCCGCAGGCCCGGCTGACCGCAACGGTCTCCTCGACCAGAGCCGTCAGCTCGTCCCGCCGCTCGGACCGGATGCCGCCGATGGGCAGCCGATGGCGGGTGGTGAGCAGGGCGAAGGGGGCCAGGAAGGCCAGCTTCGCCCAGAGGACTTGGCGCTCGTCCGGAAGGACGCGGGTGGCCACACCGGCGCCGGTGAGCAGTTCGGCGAGCGGGGCGAGCTGCTCTTGGCGGCCGACCAGGTCGATCTCGACGAACGGGCTGCCGTGCCTGATGACGCCCGGCGCGGTGCGGGCGGACTCCACGCGGACCACGGCCGGTACGACTCGCTCGTCCCCGTAGCCTGCTCGCAGGGCGTCGGTGTGCTCGACGCCGTTGAGCAGCGGCAGCAGCACACCGTTGGTGAGCCACTGTGGTGGGATGCGGTCGAGCGCAGCGCCGAGTGCGGTGTTCTTGACTGTCACCAGGCACAGGTCGACGGGCTCGCGCAGCACGGTGTTTACCTCGACCGCCCCGGTGAAGTCGCCGAACTGCCTGCTGCGGACACGGATACCGTCCTGGCGCAGCGGACAGACGGTCTCCTCGCGGGCGAGGCAGATCACACGGTGTCCGGCGCGGGAGAGCAGCGCGGCGAGCAGACCGCCGACTCCTCCGGGACCGAGCACGGCGATGGTCGCGCGGGACGGGATCAGGAGGGATTCGGCAGCGAACTGTCCGGAGTCGGGCATGGGTGGGGTTCCTCTCAGTTTGAGGCGCGGGACTGGTCGGGATCGGAGGAGTACTGGCCGAGCTGCCGTGAGCAGGCGTCCCACGCCGCGGCGGACAACAGGTCACGCGAGCTGAGGAACAAACGTTGCAGTGCCCGGCCGTAGCGTTCGGCCAGGTCGGCATTGTGTGCCAGCGCGTCGAGTTCGTTGGCAGCAGTGATTTCGAGGAAGGCGCGCATGTCCGGGTCCGGTGGCGTGTGGTCCCGGCCGGTGAAACGGTCGCGGAAGACGACCGGCCGGGCGCCGCCGAAACGTGGATACACGACGGCACGGTCACAGCTCGCGTACAGGTGAACCAGCGCCTCCGCCTGCTCGCTGATCAGGTCGAAGAGCACGGCGCGCTCGGTGATATCCAGCTGGGTGGACGAGTCCGGCAACCTTCACCAGGGAACAGGCCGGCAGGCGGGCGGGGTCCAGATGCTCGTCACGGATCCGGCGGATGGCGTCCAGGTCGGCCAGATCGGTCAGGTAGACGGTCAGCTTGACCACGTCCTGCATCCGGGCGCCGGCTGCCCGCAGCGCGGTGGCCAGGTTGGTGAAGACCTGCCGAGTCTGGGCGGCGGCGTCGGACTCGCCCACGATTCGGCCTTCGGCGTCCGGGGGAATCTGGCCGGAGACGCGACCATGGGGCCGGCGAACGCCACCGCGTGGCTGAAGCCGTTGACGGGCGGACTGTCAAGGGGACGGACAAAGTGCTGCAAGGGATCTCCTACATCGTGATCGCGGTCGGAGTGGTCAGTGATGGAAGAGTCAGAGCCCGGTGCGTACGAGGGTGACGCCCAGTTCGCGGCAGGCGGCCCCCGGCCACAGCCGCGTTAGCGGGCAAGATGCGACCAGCGAGGGTGTGTCACGGGCACGGCATGGACGGCTTGCCGTGGGTTGGCGTCACGGCAGTCGTCACTGGAGCGGTGCGCGCGCCAACGCGGGTGCCTTCGTTCCGCGCGCCTCGGCTCGGGTGGCGGCGCGGTGGTCGCGCCAGGCCGGTACGACGGCAGTGAGCATCGCGGTGCCGGTCAGGGTGAAGGCCCAGGGGTAGCCGGTTCCTGCCGCGAGCCAGCCGAAGGCGACGGCGCCGGCGCCCATGCCCGCGTCGTAGGCGAAGTTCCACAGCGCGCTGATGGTGCCGTAGCCAGCGGTGGGCACGCGCGCGTACATCAGCGTCAGGGTGGCGTTCTGGATGATGCCGAAGCCGATCCCGAACACACCGACCGCGACGACGACGGCCAGCGGGCTGCGGGTCAGTGCCATCAGCAGCGTGCCAGCGGCCGACAGCAGCAGGCCAGGCAGCACCAGACCGGCGGAGCCATGCCGGTCCCCGTGCCGGCCGGCGAGCCAGCGGGCCAGCGTGGCCGCCGCGGGCTGGACGAACAGCGCCACGGCGACGAGGCCCGTGGCCGAAGCGGGGACGGCGAGCGGCAGGAATGTGACGACGATCCCGGCGGCGACGGCCGCGACGGCGAAGACCACGGCAGGGCGCCGTAGTCCGGCCGTGCGCAGGCCTTCAGAGATCCCGACCGGGCGTCCCGACGTGCGGATCCGGTCGGGCAGGCCGGGCACCGCGAGGATCGCGGCGAGCGCGACCACCGCCCCGGAAGTGAAGACCACGCCGTAGCCCATGTGCGCGGACAGCCACACACCCAGCGGCAACGCCACCAACGAGGGCACCCCGCTCACGATCCCGACCAGCGCCAGTCCCTCACCGCGCCGTTCGGCCGGGATGAGAGACGCGGTCAGCGCGCCGCCCGCCACCACGGTGAACGCGAAACCGAGTCCGCGCAGCAGGCAGACCGTGACGATCCACCACAGGTTCGGGGTGAACACCAGCGCCAGCGCCGGTGCGCCCAGCAGGCCCAGGCCGACGGCCAGGACGGCCCGGTAGCCGTAGCGGTTGACCAGGGCGGGCGTCGCGAGTTCGCCCACCACCGTCGCCAGCATCAGCGCGCCGGTGGCCAGCCCAGCCGTCCAGCCGCCCCCGCCGCCGGCCGTCGCGTAGCCGGGGACGACCGACAGCAGCAGGTAGAAGCTGGTCGAAGCGCCCAGGATGGACACGAAGCGCAGCAGCAGCGGCCGCGTCACCAGCGGCGGGCGTGGCGCGGGCGATGAAGGAGTCGAGTCGATCGTTTCGGTCACGGCAGGACGCTAAGCGGCCGACCGGATCGCCGGTAAGCTCCAGTTCCATGCCCCTGGAGTGGTCCAGTTCCCCGCCCGAGCTGTTGCTGGCCGTCGACCGGACCAGCGGCCAGCCGCTGCGCGCGCAGCTGGAGCACGGGCTGCGGGACGCGATCCGCGCCGGCCGCCTGCACGTCGGCGAACGGCTGCCGTCTTCCCGGGAACTCGCCCGCACGCTCGGCCTCTCACGCGGGCTGGTGCAGGAGTGCTACGCCCAACTCCTGGCCGAGGGCTACCTGGTGACCCGCCCCGGCTCCGCCACCCGGGTGGCGGCCGGCGCCGCAGCACCGCCCGGCGCAGCACGGCCGCGAAGCACCGCTTCGCACCTAGTGGCCGACTTCCGGTGGGGCGTACCGGACTTGGGCTCCTTCCCGGTCCAGGACTGGCTCTGGGCCATGCGCGAGGCGGCCCATGCCATGCCGACGGCAGAGTTCGACTACGGCGACCCGCGCGGCAGCGCGGGCCTCCGCGAGGTCCTCGCCGGATACCTGCGCCGGGTCCGCGCGGCTGCGGCCGACCCCGAGCACATCGTCGTCTGCAACGGCTACGCCCAGGGGCTTGGCCTCGCCCTGCGCGTCCTCGCGGACGGCGGCGCGCGGACGGTGGCCTTCGAGGACCCCGGCTCACCCGCCACCGTCCGCGACGCCGCCGCGGTGGCAGGGCTTCGGGCGATTCCCGTACCGGTCGACGAACACGGCATCGATGTAAGCGCGCTGGCGGCGACGGACGCGCGCGCCGTCGTGGTCACCCCCGCTCACCAGTGGCCCACCGGCGTCGCCCTCACCCCGGAGCGCCGACTGGCCCTGACCGAGTGGGCCAGGGACCGCGACGCGATCGTCATCGAGGACGACTACGACGCCGAATTCCGCTACGACCGGGAACCGGTCGGCGCGCTCCAGGGCCTGGCGCCAGACCGGGTCATCTCCCTCGGCACCGTCAGCAAGTCCCTCGCCCCGGCCCTGCGGATAGGCTGGATGGTCTGCCCGGCCGATCTGGTCGAACCGCTCACCGAGCGCAAGCACCGCAGCGACCGCGGCACGCCCACGCTCGACCAGCTCGCCCTGGCCAGGCTGATCGAGTCCGGGCGCTTCGACCGCCACCTGCGCCGCATGCGCGCCACCTACGCGGCCCGCCGCGCCGCCCTGCTCGCCGCGCTCGCCGAGCACGCCCCCGAGCTGCCGGTCACCGGTCTCGCGGCCGGCTTCCACGCCGTCGCCCACCTGCCCGCCGGCGCAGACGAGCACCACATCGTCACCGCCGCCCGCGCCAGGTCCGTCGGCCTCTACGGCATCAGCACCTGCCGTGCCTCACGCACCATTACGCCCGCACAACTCGTCCTCGGCTTCGGCAACGTCGGCGAGCGAGCCATCACCGAGGGCATCGCGGCGGTCGGCCACCTGCTCACCGGTCGGCCGTAGCGTGCCGGCCCCGTGGCCCACACCGCCGACTTCGACCGCGTGCTAGCGTTTCGGCCCGGGACGGCACATCGAGGGCACGTTGCTGACTGGACGAGCACCAGGTCCGGCACTTCACCTTCGCAGGTCAGAGTACTTTTCGAACCGTCGCGGGGGCGCTGAGGTCCCAGTTGGTGAGGACGAACCAGGAGCCGTCCGAGGGCCACCAGTGCGCGGGGAACTGTCTGCCCTCCGGCCAGGCGTCGTAGTGGGCCACGGCCTCGTCCAGTCGGCCGCGATGGGCCGTCACCGGCCGCAGGAGGTCCTCGATCGCGGCCGAGGCGAAGCGGCAGTCCGTCGCCTGCCCGTCGGCACTGTGCCGGGCCAGCACCTCCACCAGCCGTACGAGGCAGTCACGGTCCGGCTCCCCGATCCGCGGGAGCTCGACCTCGCCGACGAGGGCAACCGGATCCCGGAACACCAGATACGACAGGGTGAACGGCCAATCGGCGAGGCGCCGCCCGGATCCGGCCAGCGCCTCGGCCCAGCGCACCGGCCGCCCGTCCACTCGCAGGGTGTGCAGCACCCAGCAGCGGTCGGCGAAGCCCTGCCCGGGCCCGGCCGGCCCGTCCGGCTCGTAACCGAGGACGGCCTCGCCCGACTCCAGCAGCGGGCGCAGCCCGTCCAACTGGTCCTCGTCCGGTATCCGTTCCACGGGCCGCACCTTTCCTCCGGTCCGGAACCGCGGCCTCGAAAAACAGGTACTCCGTGTCAATGCGTCCGGGTGAGGATAGCCGTCATGACGGACGAAGAAGCCGGCGAGCCGCTCGGCCACGGGTCGTTGCCGATGTCGCCCGGCAGACGGCGCACGGCCTTCAACGCCTATGTCGCCCGCTACCCCTGCCCCGCCCGTGGAGGTTCCGACGCCATGACCAGCTCCGAACTCGGCCGCTTCTACGACGACTTCGCCCGCGACTACCACCTGCTCTACGCCGACTGGGACGCCTCGCTCGCCCGTCAGGGCGGCGCGCTGGACGCCCTGATCCGCGCACGCCTGGGCGAGGCCCCCGCCGAGGTGCTGGACTGCGCGTGCGGCATCGGCACCCAGGCGATCGGCCTGGCCGCGCTCGGCCACGCGGTCACCGGCACCGATCTCAGCCCGGTCGCTGTCGCCCGGGCCGCCGCCGAGGCCGCCGGGCGCGGGCTGCGGCTGCCCGCGGCTGCCGCCGACATGCGCAGGCTTCCCTTCCCGGACGGGCGCTTCGACGTCGTGGTGTGCGCCGACAACGCGCTGCCCCACCTGCTCACGGCCGAGGACGTCCGCGCCGCGCTGGGCGAGATGCGCCGGGTCCTGCGACCGGGCGGGCTGCTGCTGGTCTCCACCCGGCCGTACGACCGGCTGCGCCGCGACCGCCCGGCCTCCACCCCGCCGCAGACCGCCGAGCGGGACGGCCGGCGGTCGGTCGTCTTCCAGCTCTGGCACTGGCGGGAGGACGGTGAGCACTACGACCTGGAGCTGTTCCAGCTGCTGCCGGACGACGCCGCGCAGTGGCGGGTCACGGTCCGTCGCTCCAGCTACTGGGCGCTCGGCCAGGCGCAGTTGAGCTCCTTCGCCGCAGAGGCGGGCCTCGTCGGGGCCGACTGGGAGCAGCCCGACGCCACCGGTTTCTTCCAGCCCCTCCTGATCGCCCGGGCGCCCTGACCTGCCGTTCCTTCCCCGCGCAGCCCCGCCGGCCTGCCCCTCACGGGACGGCGGGGTGTTTTTGCGCCCTTCGTTTTGCCGGTCCGTGTTACTTTTTACTCATGCGAGTAAATCCTCAGGACGCCGCGGCTCCGGAGAGCGGCCGGACCTTCGTCACCGACGCCCGGCGTGCCCAGATCGTCACCGCGGCGATCGAGACCGTCGCGGAACTCGGTTACGCGCGGGCCTCGTTCGCACAGATCGCCAAGCGGGCCGGGCTGTCCAGCGTGCGGCTGATCTCCTACCACTTCGACGACAAGGGGGACCTCTTCCAGGCCCTGGTCGACACCGTCCAGGAGCAGGCGCGGGTCGCCATGCAGCCGCGCGTCCGCGCCCAGCACGAACCCGCCGCGATGCTGGCCGCCTACATCGAGGCCAACCTCGACTTCCTGGCGGAACACCCCGTCGAGGTGCGGGCGCTGGTGGACGTCCTCGCCAACGCCCGCCGGGAGGACGGCAGTCCGCTGGTCAGCGCGGCCGGCTTCGACACCCCCGTCGCCCTGCTCGTGCAGCACCTGCGGGACGGCCAGCGCAGCGGCGCCTTCCGGCCCTTCGACGCGGAGGCCATGGCCATGGCGATCCGCGCCTCGATCGACGCGGCCGCCAACCGGCTCGCCGTGGGCGACGACTTCGACCCGCGTGCCTACGGGCGCGAACTGGTCACCCTGTTCGGCCTCGCCACCGCGAACGGAGGCGCGTCATGACCGTCCGCACCGCTCCGCGCCGGACCGCCGGCCTCTTACCCCTGCTGCTCGACCTCGTCCTGCCGCTCGGGGTCTACTACGGGCTGCGCCTCGCCGGCGTCGACCAGTGGTGGTCCCTGCTCTGGTCGGCCGCGGTACCGGCGGCCACCGTCGTCGTCCGCCTGATCCGCACCCGCCGCGTGGACTTCCTCGCCCTGCTGATCCTCAGCATGATCGGGCTCGGGCTCCTCCTCTCCACGCTCACCGGCGACCCTCGCACCCTGCTGGTCCGCGAGGCCTGGACCGGCATGCTCGGCGGACTGATCGGCGTCTGGCTGCTCGCCTCCGTCGGCTACGGACGACCGGCCCTGATGGTCCTCTTCCGCTCGTTCGTGCAGGTCAAAGCGGGCGAGGACGGGCTGCGCGCCTGGGAGGGGCGCTGGCACCAGGACGCCGCCTTCCGCCGCGGACTCCGGGTGCTCACCACGGTCTGGGGCGCGGCCAGCCTGCTCAACGCCCTCGCCCAGCTCGTCTTCGCCCATCTGCTGCCGGTCGACGCCGCGCCAGCCGCCATGCAGGCCTGCTGGCCGGTCATCGCCGTGCCGCTGTTCCTCTTCCACCTCGCCTACACCAAGCGCCAGGGCCTGCGCGCCTGAGCGGGACGGACCCTCCCTCGACCGACGCCCCGCCCCGGGGGTCGACCGGCGGCGGACGGAACTCGAGGCCGCTGCCGCTCGCCAGTCCACGCGCCCACCGGGCACCGGGCCACCGGGCTCACCCGTGCGGAAACGCCGGGTGCCCGGCCCGCTCCTCGGGAGCGGGCCGGGCACCGGAACGGAGCGGACGGTCAGCCCTGGCTGTCGTCGTCCTCGGACAGCTCGTTCGGGTTGATCGACCAGATGCCTCGGCCGAAGGTGGCGGCGTAGAGGCGCCCGTCGGGGCCGGTCTTCAGCTGCGCCACCGCGGTGGTGGGCAGGTTGCGGCCGAGGACGGAGAAGTTCCTCTCTCCCGGCGCGCGGTAGAAGGCGGCGAGGTCGGTGCCGAGGGCGAGGCCGCCGTTCGGCAGGAGCTTGACCGAAGTCGCGGGGACGTCGGGCAGGTTGGCCGAGACGTCGGTCCAGGTGGCGCCGCCGTCACGGGTCTCGAAGAGGTGGCCGTTGCCCGCGCCGGGGCCCTCGGTCCAGGTCCGCGAGAAGCCGTTGATCGCGACGAAGACGTGCTGGGCGTCGTTCTGGTCCACCGCGAAGGAGGAGATGTAGCGGTTGGGCACGGTGCCGTCGACGGGCAGGTTGAGCTGGTGCCAGCCGGTGCCGTCGGTGTTGCCGACCGCGATGCCCCGGCTGAAGCCCTGGTTGTTGCACGGGCCGCACCAGCCCGCGTACACCGTACCGTTGACGGTGGCCACGGCGGTGGCGACGTGCCCGGCGCCCAGGTCGTAGGCGGAGGTCCACTCGCTGCCGCTGCGGATCGCGTACCCCTTGTGCTGCACCCAGACGTGCCGGCCGCCGGCCACCCAGGTGTTGGTGTCCTTGGGGTCACTGGTCATCGGGGCGATGAACCTGGCGGCGCTGGAGTCCTTGTCCGGCGGGGCGACCTCGTAGGAGGTGGCCTTGCTCGGGTCCTTCGTCCAACTGCCGTCGTTCACGGCGCAGTTCTGGGTGACCCACATGTCGAGGTAGACGTACTCCTCGGCGATGTTGCAGCCGTTGGCCGGGTCGACCATGGTGTCGCCGCCGTCGCCGCCGAAGTTGGAGCCCATCACCTTGTCGTGGGCGCGCAGGATCGACTCACCGTTGTCCTGCAACCCACCGCTGACGATGACGCCCTTGCCGGACTTGTCGGCCGGGTCCTTGCCGACGCCGACCGAGTAGTACTGCAGGGTGTCCATGGTGCCGTCGTTCAGCGACGTCCAGTCCTTGCCGTGACCCCAGGCGTCCAACTGCCCGTTGCCCGGCCGGCGGTAGATGCCGCCGTCGTTGCCGACGTAGACGTTCACCTTGCCCTGGTAGCTGCCGAAGGCGACGGCGTGCTGGTCGGAGTGCACGGTCGGCGAGCAGTCACCGGTCTGCTTCGTCGGGTCGATGCTCCAGCACGGGAAGCCGTTGTTCCAGTACGGCCCGACGGTCGCCCACTTGGCACCGCCGTCGGTGGTCTCGAAGACCTCCTCCAGACCGGCGTAGACGTGGTCCGGGTTTGCCGGGTCGACCTGGAGCGACTGGTTGTACCAGGACTGGATGCCGGGCTGGTAACCCGGGTCCTGAAGCGCGGAGCCGGAGCCCTTCAGCTTGTCCTTGTCCGCGATCAGCACCCAAGGCCCGTACGGGGATCCGGACTTGGAGACGTAGATGCCCTTGAGGCCGGTGTCCGGGTTGTGCGCGGCGACGTCCGGCGACTGGTCGATCGCGTAGTAGCGCGAGCCGTCCGCCGAGCGCGCGAAGGTGACGTTGCCGACGTTCGCGGCGTCCGTCGGCAGATCGCCGAGCGAGGAGACCCGCTGCCAACTGCCGTCCGCGGCCTTGCCGTAGAAACCGTTGTAGGTGTCACCGCCACGCCAGCCGACCGCCAGGATCACCTTGGACGGGTCCCTGGGGTCGATCGCGATGTCGTTGGCGATGTTCTTGTACGGCGCGCTCGCGTCCTTGGCCTTCGAACCGCCCGGCAGGTAGTCCGGGTTGGGTGCGAACTCCAGCTTCCACGGGCCGGACAGATCCGACGTCGAGTGGCTCCAGACCCCGCGGCTGGTGGCCGCCCATACCTTGCCACCGCCGAAGCGCAGCGCGTGGATGATGGTCGACTCCAGCTCCGACCCGCCCACCCGGTTGCCCGGCTGGAACTTGCCGTGCTGGGGATCGGCCAGCACGTACACGCCGGTGCCGACGTACGAGGTGGCGCCGGTGTTGGACTCGCCGGTGGCGTACCAGAGCCGCCCGCCCTCGTCCAGGTTCAGCGTGCCCGTCGACAGGGTCGGCAGCTTGTCGGCGATCGGCTCCCAGTGCCCGCCGCCCGTGCGGGAGCGGAACACGCCGCCGTTGGCGCCGCCCGCGTAGACGTAGCCGTTGCTGTCCGCCGCGATACCGGTGATCCGGCCGGTCACCAGCCCGGCGCCGCCGCTGGAGTTGGAGTTGACGTCCCGGTAGCGCGGGTCGTCCGAGTTGTACGGCTCGTCGGTGACGTGCTTCCAGTCGCCGTCCGTGTGCGGCATCGACTGGAGCTGCGACCAGGCCGCACCGTACGCACCCGGCGCGACGACGCCCGGCGCGGTGCGCGCCTCGGTGTACTGGGCCACGCCCTCGGCGGAGTTCTCCGCCTCGTCGCCACCGTCCCCGGCCCCCGAGTCGGCCTTGGGGCTGAAGGTCGACCGGGTGGTGGTGGCCCCGGTCTTCTTCGCGTGCTGCTTGCCGATGTCCGCCTGGTGCCGCACCTGCCAGGGCTGCGGTGCGGACGGCGCCGACGGCGCGGCGAGCGCCTGGCTGGTGGTCAGTCCGAGGGCGGTGAGCGTGACGGCGCTCAGCAGCAGCCGTCGGTGTTGCCTGATGGGCACGAGTGCGGTCCTCCCCTGTGGCCGGCCGCGCGGTCACGCGGCCCCGGCGAAACAGGGGGCCAAGCCTGCTCGGTGCGCTCCGTCGGGGGAAGGTCCCTACGGTAAGAAACGGTTAAGACCCTTACCGTCTACAACAGTTGGCATTCACGGAATGCCCGACACCCGCCACAATCCGATGTCCGGTCATCCCCGCCCCGGCCACGGACGCGAGCGCTGCCGCAGCCACCGTCGCAGCCGCAACCACCGCCGGAGCGCACGCGCCGAGGCGACCGGGTCGAACTCTCCCGGGCGCTCCCGGGTCAACGGGTAGCAGGCGAGGCCGATCAGGACTGCGCTGAGGTGGCCGATGCCCGTGTAGTCCCGGCCCTGGTGGAGGCCGAGGACGTACACGGCCAGCACCCCCGCCAGGTACAGGTACCGCCAGGGCCGCACGACCAGGTAGGTGAGCACCCCGACCACCCCGGCGAGCGCGTAACTGACGCCGTAGTCGAGCGTGTAGACCGCCTTCGGCGCCGCCAGGCCCCGGTGGATCGCCCAGCCGAGGACGCCTTCGCTGAGGTAGGTCGCGCCGACGTGTGCCAGCACCGCCACCGAGAGCCAGCGCAGCGTGCCCAGCCAGCGCTCGGCGGGTACGTGGAAGAGGTTGTAGAGCGCGAAGTAGCCCAGCCAGCCGCCGCCCGCGATCCACAGCGCACTGGTCGCCAGCACCCGGACCGGTGAGACCTGGAGGTGGTGCAGATTGGTCGAGCGGCGCTCCAGGATGCGGTCCGCGGTCGCCGCGTCGACGTGCCGGATCACCTCCGTGGTGGCCAGCAGGATCGCCAGCCAGATGTAGGTGCCGGGAGCCCGCCGGACGTAGCGCCACACCGCCCGGGCCGCCCGCGCCCACCAGGCCCCCCGGCACGCCCGCGGCACCCTGGTGGCGCTGCCGCTCATCGGCGCCTCCTCGACGGTCCCGACGCTCCCCCTCACCCTCGCCCGCACCGGCCTCCGCCCGCCGCCGCGACGACCCGTACGGGTGATCCCGCCCCGCCTCCGCTTCGACCTCCGACCCCTGCTCCGCCCGCCTCCGGGCACCGCCGAGGGTACCGGCCGAGGACCGTCGCCACGGCGGCCCTCGGGAACTGGCATAGGCTGGTTCTCCGGCCGCCCGTGGAGCCGCCGGGCACCGGACACCGCACAGCGAGGGCGCCAGCCACGATGAGGGACCGCCTCGGAACGACCAGGCCGACCGACACCGACCCCACCGACGCCGGCCCGGCGGCTGCCGCCCGGCGTCCGGTCTCCGGAGCCTCCGCCGGGGCTCCCTCCAGAACGGCCGCCCTGAGAGCGAACGCCACCGCGACGGCCGTCCGTCTGCGGCTCACCACGGTCTACGTCCTTCTGCTGACCGCCGTCGCCTCCTGGCTCGCCACCCAGGGCCACGCGGAGCGGGCCCGGTTCGTCCGGCACAACAGCAGCAACGTCCACCACATGGAAGTCGGCAAGTGGTGGTCGCTGTTCACCAGTGGTCTGGTGGTCGACGGCGTCCCGGCCTGGGCGGGCATCGCCGCCGTCGCCGTGGTCCTGGGCCTGGCCGAGTGGCGCTGGGGCCCGACCCGTGCGGGCGCGGTCTTCGCCTCCGGGCACGTGGGCGCGACCCTGCTCACCGAGGGTGCCATGTGGGTGATGCTGGTCGCCCGGATCCCGGGCGCGCTCTCCCGCGCGCGGGACGTGGGGATCAGTTACGGACTGGTCGCCACCGCCGGCTGCCTGCTGGCCCTGGGCCCGCCCGCGCTGCGCCGGTACGGCCTGCCGGCCCTCGCCCTGGCACTGGCCGGAGCCTGGGCGGCGGACCAGCAACTGGCGGACGCCGGGCACCTGGTGGCCCTCGGGCTGGGCGTTCTCGCCTCCCGCTCGCCCTGGCTGCTGGCCCGCGCCGCCCGCCCGCACCCCGGGAGAACGCCACCGCCGCGGCCGCACCGCCAGGGACCGCACCGCCGAGAACCGAGCCGAACCCCCTGACCACGCCGCCACCGCACCCCACCGCACCACCGCACCGCCGCACCGCCGCACCGCCGCAGCACGGACGGGCCGGACCCCATCCCCGGGAGTCCGGCCCGTCCCACATTCGGCCCCCAACCCCCCTGCCGATCCTCCGACTTGGCCCGTCCACCGGGCGGCCCAGAACGCCTTCCCAAGCGACCGCCCCGACCGACGCGTTCGTATGCTCTTGCGGTACTCTGCAAATCTATGCCAGAGTGCGGGCATCGGATCAAACAGGCCGAATCCCCTCACACGTCGCTAAATCAGGAGCCCGCGCCGCGCGGGTGGGTCAAGGGTGCATGCATGTCGAAGGTCTTGAGCAAGCTGCCGGTCGGTGAACGGATCGGCATCGCATTCTCCGGTGGGTTGGACACCTCCGTCGCGGTCGCGTGGATGCGCGAGCACGGCGCCGTCCCCTACGCCTACACGGCCGACATCGGCCAGTACGACGAGCCGAACCTCGCCGACGTCCCGGCCCGCGGCCGCGCGTACGGCGCCGAGCAGGCCCGCCTGATCGACTGCCGGGCCCCGCTGGTCGAGGAGGGCCTGGCCGCCCTCGCCTGCGGCGCCTTCCACATCCGCTCCGCCGGGCAGACCTACTTCAACACCACCCCGCTCGGCCGCGCCGTGACCGGCACCCTGCTGGTGCGGGCCATGCAGGGGGACGGCGTATCCATCTGGGGCGACGGTTCCACCTACAAGGGCAACGACATCGAGCGGTTCTACCGCTACGGCCTGCTGGCCAACCCCAACCTGCGGATCTACAAGCCGTGGCTGGACCAGGCGTTCGTCGACCAGCTCGGCGGCCGCAAGGAGATGTCCGAGTGGCTCGCCGAGCGCGACCTGCCGTACCGGGACTCCGCCGAGAAGGCCTACTCCACCGACGCCAACATCTGGGGCGCCACCCACGAGGCCAAGCGGCTGGAGTTCCTGGACGCCTCACTGGAGATCGTCGCCCCGATCATGGGTGTCGCCTTCTGGGACCCGGCCGTCGAGATCCAGACCGAGGACGTCACGGTCGAGTTCGAGTTCGGCCGCCCGGTCCGGATCAACGGCCGTGAGTTCGGCGACGCCGTCGAGCTGGTGCACGAGGCCAACCGGATCGGCGGGCGGCACGGCCTGGGCATGTCGGACCAGATCGAGAACCGGATCATCGAGGCCAAGAGCCGCGGCATCTACGAGGCCCCCGGCATGGCGCTGCTGCACATCGCCTACGAGCGCCTGCTGAACGCGATCCACAACGAGGACACCATCGCCACCTACCACACCCAGGGCCGGCGCCTCGGCCGCCTGATGTACGAGGGCCGCTGGTTCGACCCGCAGGCGCTGATGCTGCGCGACAGCCTGCAGAAGTGGGTCGGCCAGGCCGTCACCGGCAGCGTCACGCTGCGGCTGCGGCGCGGCCAGGACTACTCGGTGATCGACACCCAGGGCCCGCACTTCAGCTACCACCCGGAGAAGCTGTCGATGGAGCGCAGCGTCGACGCCGCGTTCGTCCCGGACGACCGGATCGGCCAGCTGACCATGCGCAACCTGGACATCGCGGACTCCCGCAGCAAGCTGGAGCTGTACGCGGGCCACGGCCAGCTGGCGCAGTGGAGCGGCCTGATCGGCGAGCTCGCCCCGGGCGGCGCGGCGCCGATCGCCGCGGGCAACGGCCACGAGGCGGAGTCCACCGCGCTGGACCACGCGGCGATCGAGTCCGGGACCGACTGATCGGGCGTCGCCCGTTCCAGCCGGTCCCGGGGGCCGCCGCACCGCACCGGTGCGGCGGCCCCCGGCCGTTCCTCCGCAGCCGACCCTCACCCGAACGGCCGACCCGGTCGTGCGCCCCGCCCCCGGACGTAGCTGAATGGCGGACGGCGCCCGCCGACGGGAAGGCAGGTCCGGGGATGGGTGAGGCGGTCGGTCCGGTGCTGGCCTCGGCGGTGGCGGTCGCGCTCAGTCCGCTGCCGTTGATCGCCGTGCTCCTGATCCTCGCCTCGCCACGCGGCCGACCCAACGGGCTCGCGTTCACCGCGGGCTGGGTGCTCGGCCTGGCAGTGGTCGTGGCGCCGGTGCTGGTGGCGGGCAGCGCACTGAACCCGGCGGACGGCGCTCCGACCTGGTGCTCCTGGCTGAAGCTCGTCCTCGGCGCCGCACTGCTCCTGCTGGCGGCCGAGCAGTGGCGCGACCGTCCCCGCCCCGGGCACGTCACCGCGCCCCCGGCCTGGCTGCTGGGGATCGATCGCCTGACCCCCATCAGGTCCGCCGGGCTCGCCGCGGCGCTGGTCGTGTCCCCTCCCAGGACCCTGCTCCCGGCCGTCGGCGGGGCCGCCTCGATCGCCGCCGCCCGGCCCGCCCCCGGGGCGATGGCCGTGGCCGCCGCCGTCCTGGTGCTGATCGGCTCGCTGGGCACCCTCCTGCCACTCGCCGTCCAGCTCCGGGGTGCCGACCGCTCGGTCCGCGCCCTCGGCGAGTGGCGCGCCTGGACGGCCGCGCACAATGCGGCGATCATGACTGCCGTCCCGATCGTGCTCGGCGCCGACTACCTCGGCAGCGCCCTCTCCGGACTCACATAGGGCCGGTACGGACTCGCACGGGGCCTGCCCGCTCCCCCTCAGCGGATCCGCGTCACCCCCCGCCCCCGCACCGCCCGGACGCCCAGAGGCCCGGCGTCGGCGGCCCCCGTCCGGGCCGCCACCGCCTCCCGAAGGGTCAGCAGGATCTCCCCGTCGTACCGTTCCGCCAGCAGCCGGGCCAGCTCGGCGGCGCAGCCCGGACGGGCCTGCGGGGCCAACTCCGGCAGCCGGCCCGGGGCGCTGAGGTCCTCGGCCTCGGCTGCCCAGCGGGCCGCGTCGCGCAGCTCGCCCTCGGCGGCGTAGTGCACGGCCAGGCAGTGGACGGCCAGTTGGTCGCCGTACTGGGCGCCGATCCGCCACCAGAAGACCGCGTCCGCCGTACGGCCCATGCCGTAGAGCATGCAGCCGAGGGTCCGGAAGGCGGCCTTCTCGGCGAGTTCGAGGTCCAGCGCCAGCTCTCCCGGCTCCGCCGCTCCGGCCACTCCCGCGCACAGGTGCCGCAGGTCGCGCCGCAGTTCGGAGCGCCCGGCGGTCCGGGGGTGGTCCCCGGCCGCGAGGGCGTGCGCGGCCGGGCGACGGTGGGCGGCCGGGCGGGGCGCTCACGCCCGGCCGGGACGGCCCGCCGGGCGTCGGCCAGCCGCTCGGCCAGCCGACGGGTGAAGGCCGCCGGATCGTGGTCGCGGAACTCCTGGTGCAGTTCGGCGGCGTGCGCGTGCAGCAGCGCGGCGACCTTCATGTGGCCTGCCCGCCGTCGTCCGGGTGCTCCAGCAGGTACTCCAGGTGGCGCCGCCCGAGGCTGTAGTAGGTGCGGGCGGTGGTGTGCGCGATGCCGAGCGACCGGCCGATGTCGGGGTACGACAGGCCCGACTGGCGCAGCCGGACCACGTCGGCCTGGATCGGCGCGGCCCGCGCGAGCTCGTCCATCGCCCAGTCCAGGGCGTCCAGCTCGGCGAGTTCCTCCAGCTCGTCCTGGCTGGTGTCGGGGCGGCGCTGGGCGATCACCCGGAGCCGCTTGCGCTCGGCTCGGCGGCGTTCGCGCAGGACGTCGATCACCGCGTCCTTGACGATCTTGAAGGCGAAGGCCTGCGGGTCCTCGCTGGCCAGGGCGCGGCGCCAGTTCTTGTAGAGCGTGGTGCCGGCGTTCTGCACGGCGTCCTGGGCGTCCTCGCGGTGGCGCAGACGCTGCTGGGCGTAGCGGAGGTAGCCGGTGTTCTCGCGGGTGAAGAACGCCTCGAAGTCGTTCGGCAGGTCGTCGAGCGGGTCGGCCCGCAGGCTCCGCTCCTCGCCCGGCCCGGGAGTGTTCACACGCGCCCCCTTCCTGGGTCAGCTGGCCGGCCCACCGGGTGGCACGCCGACGGCCCTCTGGGGGCTCGTGGTGTAACCGTCCGGGAGGCGCGGGTTGTTGACCGGATCGGGCGGACAATTGGCGAAGATTTCCGTTCACTTTCGAACAGCGCCGCTGACCTGCCCGTTCGCACTCGCGGACCGACACCCGACCGGCCGCACGTGACCCAGATCACACCTCGCTGGAGACCGGCTTGACAAGCCCTGCGGCGCCCCCGCCACGATCGGCGCCCGCCACGGCCACGGCTACGGCGCCGGCTCCACGTCCGCCGAGTCCAGCGCGACGGTCACCCGGTCCAGCAGCTCCCGCAGCGCCGCCAGGTCCTCGACCGGCAGCCCGGTCGCGGCGAGCAGCCGGCGCGGCACCTGTCCGGCACGCCCGCGCAGCGCCGACCCCTCGGCGGTGAGGGTGACGGTGACCGACCGCTCGTCCTCCTGACTGCGCTCCCGGCGCACCAGTCCGGCCGTCTCCAGTCGCTTGAGCAGCGGGGAGAGGGTGCCGGAGTCGAGCCGCAGGCGCTCGCCGATCCGCTTGACGGGCAGCTCGCCGTCCTCCCAGAGCACCAGCATGACCAGGTACTGCGGATAGGTCAGTCCGAGATCCCGGAGCAGGACCCGGTAGACGCCGCCGAAGGCGCGCGAGGCCGCGTTGAGCGAGAAGCAGATCTGCTGGTCGAGGCGGAGCAGTTCCTCGTCCGCCATGCCGGGGAGCGTGGTCATGACCCCATGGTACCGATCACAGTTACGCAATTGAGTTGTGCGCAATTGAATAGCGTGCTCTACTTATGGAGCGGTCGGCAGCCGGACCTCGACCGAAGGCCCGACCGCCGCCGAAGCACGACCACTCCGCACGCCCCCGCGCACCTCCACGCACCACGGACCGCGCACCACGAAGGGACCTACCATGGACGCGCTCTACACCGCAGTCGCCACCGCCAACGGCCGCGAGGGCCGCGCCGTCAGCTCGGACGGTCAGCTCGACCTCGCCCTCGCGATGCCGCCCGCGCTTGGCGGCAGCGGCCAGGGCACCAACCCCGAGCAGCTGTTCGCGGCCGGCTACGCCGCCTGCTTCGCCAGCGCCCTCGGCCTGGTCGGCCGGCAGGCCCGGGTGGACACCAGCGAGGTCTCGGTGACCGCCGAGGTGTCCATCGGCAAGGACGACGCCGGCTTCGGCCTGTCCGTCGTGCTCCGCGTCGAGCTGCCCGACGCGCTCGCGGGCGAGAGCGGCCTGCAGCTGGTCAAGCAGGCGCACGAGGTCTGCCCGTACTCCCGCGCCACCCGGGGCAACATCCCGGTCGAGCTGGTCGTCGAGTAACGGGCAGGACAGGGGCGATCGCGCACCGAGGCCCGCCGCACTCCGCGTGCGGCGGGCCTCGCCCGCCCCTCCGAAGCCCCGGCCGACCCCGGTCAGCCCGCGCTCGGCCCACCTACCCCGCTGGGGCCATCCGGCCCACCAGCCTCTCCAGGCCCACTCGTCCCGCTCGGCCCGTCCGGCGAGCGCAGCGTCTCCCGGCGGTGCCGGTACTCCTCCGCGTCGATCTCGCCCCGCGCGAACCGCTCCGCGAGCAGTTGCTCCGGAGTCGGGCCGTGCGCCCAGCCGTGCGGCGCGCCGGGCCCGACACCCACGGCGCCGGGGCCGTGCGCGATCGGTTGCCGCGAGCGGGAGACGTACCGGAACAGTGCGACGGCCAGGAGCACCAGCACCACCAGGACGATCAGCGTGACGATCGCCATGACGGCGATGCCCCAGCCGCCCGGCCCTCCGTATCCGGGCCCGAAGCCGTGCCCGTGCCAGTGCCTCATCAGGACCTCCTCCTCCGACCCGCCGGGCCCGCCGAGGTGCTCGGCACCGGGATCACCCTGGGTGCCGTGAGGGCCGACCGCCGTACAGCAGGGCTGCCGCACCGCCCGGGGTGATCAGCGCCTTATCACCATCGTGCGCCCGCGACCGGTCAAAGCGCCGTGAAGAAAGCCTGAGAAAACGTTCCTGCAATGCCACCCCGTTCACCGGGGTAGCGTTGCCGCCCATGAGCCACCACCCACCCGACGACCACCGCTCCCCCGAGCAGCTCGTCGCGGCCGGAGTGCTCCGCCGCCACGCCGACGGCCGCCCCCACCCGGCGCTCAACCACTCCCCGATCGCCTACGTGTCCACCGCGCTCTGGGCCGAACTCGCCGCCCTGGCCATCGCCCCCAGCGCCGCCGAGGCGACCGCCGCCGCCCTGCTGCGCGCACTCGCCGACCGCGCCGTGGACGCCGCGCTGGCCCCCGGCAACGAAAGCGCTCCGCGCGACGACCTGTACGTCACCGACCCCGCGCACATCGGCCCGCACCGCCGGGCGGTCTGGTTCCAGCGCTCCGGCCCGGGCGGCCCGGTCACCGCAGCCTTCGCCCCCTGAGGCGCACCCTGCGGAGCCCCTGCCGAGCCCCCGTCAGCGCTCGACCGTCAGGCTGTGGCAGACCCAGCTCAACCGCTCCGGCCCGCCGAACGGCGGCCGCTCGTGGTAGGTACCGTCCGACACCGACAGGTTGACGATCAGGTAAGCGTGCCAACCGGCCCCGACGCCGTGCAGGTCCGCGTAGACCAGCTCGTCCTGGACGTACCAGTCCACCGAGTTCGCGCCGAGCACCACCCGCATACCGAAGCTCGCACCGGGGCCGATCCCGACGCCACCCCCGTGCCAGTAACGGAAGCCTCCCCGCACGTGGTTGGAGATCTCCAGCAGGTCCGGGTTGTCCGGGTGGTACTCGAAGAAGTCCACTTCGTTGCCGCCGTCCCGCCAGGTCCAGATCGCCGGCCAGGCGCCCACCTCGCGGGGCAGCGTGACCCGCGTCGCGAGCACGTCCCCGGTGCGGACCTGGAAGCCCTCCGGACTGCCCTCGGTGGTCAGCAGGTTGCACGTCCAGAGCCCGCCGGTGCGGCGCCGTACGGCGGTGAACACCCCGCCGGGGCAGTACTCGTTGCTCAGGTAGTCGAGTTTGTGGTCGCTCCGGTTGGTCGGCCCCATCCGGGGGTACGCACTGCTGCGCCCGGCGATCCACTGCCTGGTCGAAGTGAAGTCAGCGTCGAACACGACCGCCACGGCCGCCTCCCCATTGCTCCGGCGCCCCGGCAGCCTCGAACCGCCGGGCACACAGGGTGAGTTCCCCGATACGCTCCGCAGTATGCGAACCGGTCCTCCGCAGTCCGGGGCGGGTTGGGACGAGCGGGACGAGCGGGGTGAACGGAGCAGCCGGGGAGGCCGGGGCTGCCTGGGCTCGCGTGGCCGCCGGGGCGACCGGACGATCAGCCGATCGACGCGGTGGCACCCCCGGCCTGGAGCCGGTCGGTCACCGAGACCACCCCGTCCACCGCGCGGCACAGGTTCAACACGATCGGTACCAGGTGCGCCTCGGGCACGCTGCCGCTGAGCACCACCCGGCCCTGGTCGACCTCCACCCCGATCTCGGCCGGGCTCACCCCGTCGATCCGGCCGAGCACCTCCTCGACGATCTCCCGCCGGATCACCCGGTCCTCGCGCAGGAACACCCGCAGCAGGTCCCCGCGGCTCACCATCCCGATGACCCGCCCCTCCTCGTCCAGCACGGGCAGCCGCTTCAGCCCGTGCCGGCTCATCAGCCGGGCCGCCGCCACCACACTGGTGTCGGGCGTGGTGCACACAGGCTGGGCCGTCATCAGGTCCGCTGCGGTGACCTCGCCGCCGTGACCCACCTGCGCCGACTCGGGCGCGGGCAGCAGGCTGGCCGGGTCCTCCTGCGCGGCCAGCGTGCGCAGCAGGTCCGCCTCCGACACCAGCCCGAGCGGCCGTCCGTCCGGGTCCACTACCGGCACCCCGGTGATGTCGTACTCGGTCATCAGCGTGACGATCTCCCGGAACCCGGTCTCGGGGGCGACCCGGACCACGGGGCTGGTCATCACAGATTCGACGGTGGCATGCGGCACGCCGGTTCACCTCGTCCAACGATGCTGGTCCGACCGGGCGCGGATCGTCCGGGCCGGTACCGGAAGCATGGCCTCCGGCCGCGCGGATCGCCAGAGGCCAAGGGGCCGAACGGGTGGGACCAAGGGCCCCGGCCATCGAACAGTTCCCCGACGAACCATCCGCCCGCGCCGTCGCTCCTCCGCGCTCCCGGCGACACCTCACCCCCCCCGTACGGCGCAACCATCACATGATCGACTCGTTGAACCGTCCACCATGACAGCACTGGCGGCACCGGGAGGGCCCGTTGGCAGTACGGACGCTGGGCGCGGCACCGGTGGCCCGGAGCGGCTGGGCCCGCCCGGTGGCGGAGGCGGAGGCCGTGCTGGTGCGCCACTACCGCCGGCTGGGAGAGGCCACCGCCCAGGACGCCCTGCAGGCCTGGGCGCGGGCCGGCTGCGCGGTGCCGGACGGCACCCCGGGCGTCAAGCAGCTCAACCTCTGGGCCTTCGCCGTGCAGCCGCTGCCCCAGAACGCGGGTTCGGCGGCCTGGTTCTGCCTGCGCGCCGACCGCTGGACGGGCGAGGGCAGTGCGGCCACCGCCGTGCTGCTGCCCTCGGCCCGGGGCCCGCAGCGCACCGGCGGCGGCCCGGGCCGCTCGTGCAGCCGGTTCGAGCAGGACACCGTGGCCTGGACGTGGTGGCGCTCCCCGCAGGGCGCCGAGTACCTGCTCGCGGCGGGCAGCCGACGGGTCACCCGGCTCATCGTCAGGGGCCCGGACTGGTCCGTCGACCGCCCGGCCCCGGACCGCACCCTCGCCGTCGAGCGGCCCGCCCGGGCCGCCGTCCGGGTCGAGGCGCTGCTCGACAACGGCAGCCGGCTCAACCCACCGCATTGACCCGGCCGGCCAACAGGGCTTCGTAGTCCGGGAGTTCGAGGCTGGACACCTGCTTGCCCAGCTCCAGCATCCGGTTCAGCACCCACCGCCGGTTGAGCAGCCCGTTGCGCAGGCGCAGCCCGGCCGCCGTGTGCGGAGCCAGGAACGGGCCGGTCCGGTCCCCGCCCTTCTGGCAGCCCTCGGCGTAGCCGCGCAGCCGTTTCTCGTACCGGGCGAAGGCGGCCCGGTGGTCGCTGCGGGCCAGCGCCAGCTCGCCCGCCAGCACGTACGCGGCCACCACCGCGGTCCCGGTGCCCATTCCGCCGATGGTGGCGCCGCAGGCGGCGTCGCCGAGCAGGGCGATCCGGCCGGTGGACCAGGAGGGGACGTCCGCGCGGCTGATCGAGTCGAAGTACAGCTCGGGCGCGGCGTCCAGGCTCCGGAGCAGTTGCGGCACCCGCCAGCCGAGGCCGTCGAAGGCGGCGCGGACCAGTGCCTTCTGCTGCCGGACGTCGTGGCGGTCGTAGCGCAGTTCGGGCGAGGCGAAGAGGCAGAAGGCGCCCGCGCCGGCCGGGTCGCGGTGGTCGGCGCCGACGGACATCAGCCGGCCGGGGACGTTCAGGGCGACTCCGCCGACCGGCAGGCCGTCGTCGTTGGGCAGTTCCCAGGTGGCCGCGTAGTAGCCGAGGTGGCGGACGAACTGCCGCTCGGGGCCGAAGGCGAGCCGCCGCACGGTGGAGTGCAGCCCGTCGGCGCCGATCACCAGGTCGAACTC
This sequence comes from Kitasatospora aureofaciens, assembly GCF_001188955.3. Classification (GTDB taxonomy): domain Bacteria; phylum Actinomycetota; class Actinomycetes; order Streptomycetales; family Streptomycetaceae; genus Kitasatospora; species Kitasatospora aureofaciens. Next base: position 110,575 of record NZ_JPRF03000023.1, read on the forward strand.
GCGCGGCGCGCCGTGCCGGAAGGCCACCCGCACGCCGCTCGCCGTCTCCTCCAGGGCTTCGACGGAGTCGCCGAAGACGTACTCGGCGCGGGAGTTGCCGTGGCGGTACAGCACCTGGGCCAGTTCCCCGCGCGGGACCTCCAGCTCGCCGCCCGCGAAGTCGGCCGGCAGGTGCAGCAACCGGCGCCCCCGCTCGTCCACGAAGGTGATCGGGCTGCCGCCGGTGCCGAGGGTGCGCAGTTCCTCCAGCACGCCCATCCGCTCCAGCACGGTGAGGTGGGTGCGCCCCCGGAAGTCGACGTTCTGCCCGCCGCCGCGCAGGGCCGGGGCGAGTTCGACGACCGTGACCTCGAAGCCGTACCGGCCCAGCCAGTGGGCCAGGGCGGGGCCGGCGATGCTCGCGCCCGAGATCAGCACCCTGGTGTGCGGGGAAGCGCTCATGGAAACCACTCCGTCCGTGGATCTGATAACTGTGTCCAATGGACACAGTTCATTGCTGTGTACGGTAGACGCAGTTCGCGCGGGCGGACAACCCCCGGGACGGGAGCGGAAGATGGGCGAGGCGGCGAACGACACGGTGCGGCTGCTCTGGGACCGGCCCACCCGGCCGACCCGCGGGCCGAAGCCCGCCCTCAGCCTGGAGCGCATCGCCGCCGCGGGCGTCGAGGTGGCGGACGCCGAGGGGCTGGGCGCGGTCTCCATGCAGAAGGTGGCCGGGCTGCTCGACTTCACCAAGATGTCGCTCTACCGCTATGTCCCCGGCAAGGCCGAACTGGTGGCGCTGATGGTCGAGTCGGCGGTCGGCGAGCCGCCCGCGGCCCCGGACGCCCCCGACTGGCGGGAACAACTCACCGCCTGGGCCCGCCACTTGGCGGACGCCTTCGCCCGGCACCCCTGGCTGCTGGACGCCACCCTCGGCCCCCGGGTGCCCGGCCCCAACGAACTCGCCTGGCTGGAGCGGGTGGTGGCCGCCCTCGACGGCCACGGGCTGACCGGCGCCGAGCGGATGGACGCCGCCGTACTGCTCTCCGGGCACGTGCGCAGCATCGCGGTGCAGGCTCGCGCGACCGGCCCGCACGGCTCCCCCGAGGCCCAGCTCCTCGCCGCCTTCGGCACGGTGGTGCACCGCCACGCGGACCGCTTCCCCGCGGTGGCCGCGGCGATGGCCGATCCGGATCCGGAGGGGCGCGACCAGGCCCTGGACTTCGGCCTGGCCCGCATCCTGGACGGCCTGGCCGCCCTGATCGGCCGCCGCACGAACCGGGGAACGGAGGCGTAACCCGAAAACGCGTCGAACCGGCGCCGCACGGGCGGCTACCATCCGCTGCCATGGCGATGTTCGTGCACCTGACCGCCACGGCGAACACGCCGCGCATCCGCCGCACCGGGATCCGGGCCGACAGCCGGGGCCAGGGCGGTGTGCGGGGGGTGTACTGCTTCCCCGTGCTGCCTTCCTACACCCTCACCCACCAGTGGCTGCGCGAGCTGGCCCGGTTCGGCCCGAAGGGCTCACTGGCCGCGGTACACGTCCGCCTGGACGACGCCCAGCAGGTGCTCGTCGGGCACTACCGGGACCGCGCCGAGGAGGCCCAGCGGTGGCTGACCGCCGCCGAGGCGGTGGCGCGGATCGCTGCCCTGCCGGACCCGCGGGGCTGGGAGGTGGTCGTGCCGCGCGCGGTGGATGCCCGCGAGGTGCACCGGGTCCGCGCGGTGCCGCAGGTCGCGGGCTGGCGCTACCTCCCGGGCGCGCACGGCACCCGCCCCTGCACCTGCTTCGGCTGCCGCATCCGCGGCGAGTACGGCGGCCGGCGGCTGCGCGAGCGCCATCCGCACCCGCTGGACGGGCCGCCACCGGCCGTCCCCGTCCTGCTGGCCCGGATCGAGGCGGCGGGCGAGCCCGGCGATCCGGACACGCTACGGGCCGCCCTGCACTGGTTCGGCCTGCGCCGTCGCGGCCCGCTGGAACGCCTCACCCCGCTGGCCGCCCACCCCGACCCGACCGTCCGCCGGGAGCTGGTCTGGGCGGTGCAGGGCTGGTCCACGCCGGGCGTCGCCGATCTGCTGGACGGCCTCGCCGCCGATCCGCACCTGGACGTCCGCGAGGCCGTCGAGGACGTCCGGGCGCTCTGAGATCCGCCGAGCGCTCCGAATCCGCCGAGCGCTCCGGACTCGCCGGCGATTCCGGCTCAGGAGACGCGCTTCAGCTGCCAGGAGTTCTTGTCGAAGCTCGGCACGGCGGAGTACTGGCAGCCGGAGCTGTAGTAGCTGCTGACGATCGTCCAGCCGGCCGGCGGCCAGGTCGAGGCGCAGGCGTTGAGCACGGTGCCGACCGGGTAACCGGTGAGGTCCATGATCTTCTTGGTGTTCGGGTTGAACCCGGAACCGCACCCCGCGCTGTTCCACCACTGGACGTCCACGAAGCCGGCCGGGGTCAGCGAGGAGGAGCACATGGTGCTGGTGCTGCCTGGAGCCGCCTGGGCGGTGCCCATGGTGAGGGTGAGTGCGGCGGCGCTACAGCCGAGGGCGAGGGCGGCGGCTCGAAGTCGGGTCACGGGGCGGCTCCTTCTCGGGCGACGCGGCCTGTCCGCGCCAGGAGCCATTCCTATCGACACGAAGCACCCTTCGGACAGTACGTTTCCGGCCCCACCGGCGGCGCGTTCTCGCCCCTTCCCGCCGCGGACCGGTCGCCGCCGGGGCCTCACCTGCAACGACTCCCGCCGAGGTGCCCGTTCGGCCGGACCAGGTGATCATGGGAGAACCGCGTCTTCGGCGATTCGGCGCGCTGGTACGGGCCGGCGACGCCGGGAAGGGACCGCGATGTTCCAGCTCCTGTGGATTCTGCTCATCGGCTTCGTGCTCGGCGTCCTCGCCAAGCTGATCCTGCGCGGGCCGCAGTCGATCCCCTGGTGGCTGACCATGCTGCTCGGCGCCGCCGGGGCCTTGCTGGGCAACGCCGTCTCCGGCTGGATCGGCGTCCGCCACACCTCGGGCATCGACTGGATCCGCCACATCCTCCAACTCGCCTTCGCCGTCGCCCTGGTGGCCCTCGTGGCGCCGGCCTGGAGCAGGAACCGCCCACCCCGCTGAGCGACGCGCAACCGCGGTGGGCGGCTCAGCCCACGTGCACCGCGGGCCGCCGGCTGCGGTTGGGCTCCGCCTCGCGGAGCACCTCCCGGGTGACCGGGGCGATCTCACCCTGCCCGAACAGGAAGAACCGCAGGAACTGGGCGAAGGGGTTGCCCTCGGTCCACTCGAAGTAGATGTGCGGCTGCTGCCCGGTGAGGTCGCGCACCTGCAGCAGCAGGGCGGCCAGCGCGTTGGGCACGCTGGAACTCTGCAGCGACAGCACCCGGTAGCGCTCGTGCAGCACCTCACCGTGCACGGTCAGTTCGGCCTCGAAGTCGGACGGGTCACGCACGGTGACCTCGACGAAGACCAGGTCGTCCTCGGCCGGGATGTCGTTGTCCTGGCGGATCTGGCGGAGCTTGTCGCGGTACTCGGCGAGGTCCCGGCTGTTCGGCTCGTTGGCGATCAGCCGCAGCGGGCGGTGCATGTAGTCCCGGACGAAGCGCTCCGCGACCTCGTCCAGCACCACGTCGGTGACGCGCAGTTCGAAGGCGCGCTTGAGCCGGGAGAGGAAGGACACCAGCATGATGCCCGCGATGAAGCAGGCGCCGATCTTGACGCCGTCCGGGCGCTCGGCGATGTTCACGGCCGTGGTGTAGAGGAACACCGCGGCGATCACCGCGAAGGTGACGGTCCAGCGCCGTTCCCCGGCCTTGTGCGCGGCGATGGTGACCGCGACCGCGGCGGAGCTGATCAGCACCAGCACGCCGGTCGCGTAGGCGCCGCCCTGGGCGTCGACGCTGGCGTCGAACAGCCAGGTGAGCAGGAAGGCGATCAGGGTCAGCACGATCACCGTCGGCCGCACGGCCCGCGCCCAGTGCGGCGCCATGCCGTAGCGGGGCAGGTAACGCGGCATCAGGTTGAGCAGTCCCGCCATGGCCGAGGCGCCGGCGAACCAGAGGATGGCGATGGTCGACAGGTCGTAGACGCTGCCGAAGGCGCTGCCCAGGTTCTCGTGGGCGAGGTAGGCGAGTGCCCGCCCGTTGGCCTGTCCGCCGCTCTTGAAGGCCGCCGTCGGGATGAGCAGGGTCGTGATGAGGCTGGTGGCGATCAGGAAGACGCTCATGATCACGGCGGCGGTGGTGAGCAGGTGCCGGGCGCCGCGGATACGGCCGGTGGGCTTCTCCTCGGTGTCGTCCGGGTCGCCCTCGATGTGCGGCATCACGGCGACGCCGGTCTCGAAGCCGGACAGGCCGAGTGCGAGCTTGGGGAAGACGATCAGCGCCACCCCGATCATCGCGAGGGCGTTGCCGTGCTCGGCGGTGAGCCCGTCCGTCCAGTCGCCGAACACGTGCGGCTCCTCGAGGACGTGCCAGAAGCCGTTGACCACCACGACGACGTTCAGCGCGAGGTAGACCGCGACGAGGACCACGGCCAGGCCGATGGCCTCGCTGAAGCCCTTGAGGAAGACCGCGCCGAGCAGGGCCACCAGGACGAAGGTGAGCATCACCTGCTTGCCGGACAGGGCGCTGTGCAGGTGCGGGTTCTCAATCAGGTGCGCGGTCGCGTCGGCGGCCGACAGGGTGATGGTGATCATGAAGTCGGTGGCGGCGAAGCCGAGCAGGGTCAGCACGAAGAGCTTGCCCTGCCAGAACGACAGCAGGCGCTCCAGCATCGCGATCGAACCCTGGCCGTGCGGGCTCTCGACGGCCACCCGCCGGTAGACCGGCAGGGCGCCGAACAGGGTGACGACCACCAGCACGATGGTGGCGATCGGTGACAGCAGGCCGGCCGCGAGCGCCGCGATGCCGGGCTGGTAGCCGAGGGTGGAGAAGTAGTCGAGGCCGGTCAGGCACATGACCCGGAACCAGTGCGCGCCCTCTTCCCGGGGCGCCTCCGCGTGCGGGCCGGGGTGCTGCTTGGCCATGTCCGAGAGGCCTTCGAGCATCCACGCCCGGAACCTCGCACCCCGCGTCGGGGGAGCCGCTCCCGGTTGGGCCGAACCCGACGAGACCACGTGCACCCCTGTCCACGACTTCGGCCGGCCGCCACACGGTTCCGGCCCCCCGGGCCGCCGGACGGCGGGCCTGGTCAGGCTAGGTGACCGGCCCTCGGCCGCCCGGCAACCGCACGGGCCGACACGCCGGGGTGCGCCCGTACGGCCCTCCCGGGTGGCGGCTCCGACCGGCCGTGATCAGGGCTTCCGGCGCGGCGGTGCCAGGCACCTTCTCGAAAGGGGTAAACATGTCCGCGCGCATTGACTCGGCAGGTTGACGCGCCCACGGGTGCGGCAACGGAGCGACAGGGAGGCAGCGGTGACGGAACCGACTCGGCGGAGGATCCTCGGCCTGGGCCTGATGGCGGCCGCCGTCACCTCCTGCGGCAGCCGGCACCCGGACTCCGCGCCGCTGCCCACACCCGGCACCCGGGCCACACCCGGCACCGCCGGGCCCACCGACGCCCAGCACGCCGGCCTCAAGGGCGACGCCCAGGACGAGCAGTCCCGCCCCGGCAACCCCGACTGGCAGATCGCCGACCCCGGCCGGGCCGGCGCCGTCGAGGGCTTCGCCGACCGGGTCAGCGTGCTGCCCGGCGAGTCCTTCGGCCTGCACGTCTCCACCTCCGCCGCCGCCTTCACCGTCTCCGCCTACCGGATGGGCTGGTACGGCGGCGCCCGGGCCCGACTGGTCTGGCGCCGCGAGCACGTCCCCGGTACGAGGCAGGCCGCCCCGCACGTGGACCAGACCACCCGCACCGTGCTGACCGGCTGGCAGCGCACCCTCGCCGTGGACACCGCGGGCTGGCCCGAGGGCGCCTACCTGCTGCGCCTGGACGCAGAGGACGGCTCCGGCCGCAGCTACGTCCCCCTCACCGTCCGCTCGGCGAGCACCGCCGGCCGGACCGTGGTCATGAGCGCCCCCGCGACCTGGCAGGCCTACAACGAGTGGGGCGGCTACAGCCTCTACAACGGCCCGACCGGCACGCTGGCCACCCGCTCGCTGCGGGTCGTCTTCGACCGGCCGTACGGCTACGACCACGGCGCCGGACTGTTCCTGGTCTACGAGGCGCCGCTTGTCGCCCTGGCCGAGAAGCTCGGGCTGCCGCTCGCCTACACCACCGGGATCGACGTGGCCCGCGACCCGGGACTGCTGCACGGGGCGAGCGCCGTGCTGTCGCTCGGCCACGACGAGTACTGGTCCCCCGAACAGCGCGCCAACGTGGTCGCGGCCCGCGACGCCGGGACGAACCTGGCGATCCTCGGCGCCAACTGCTGCTTCCGCCGGATCCGCTTCGAGCCCACCGACCTCGGGCCGGACCGTACGGTGGTCTGCTACAAGGACGCCTGGGCGCAGGACCCGGGCCACCAGGCAGGTGCCCCGGCGACCACCGACTTCCGGGTCGGCCCGGGCGCCGACCCGGAGAGCTCGATGCTCGGGGTGATCTACGACGGCTACCCGGTGGACGCCCCGTACGTGGTCACCTCGCCGGACCACTGGGCCTTCGAGGGCACCGGAGTGACGGCCGGGGCGTCCTTCCCGCACCTGGTCGGCGTCGAGTACGACCGGGTCGACACCGCCTTCCCCACCCCGCGCCCGATCGAGGTGATCGCCCACTCCCCCGTCGTCTGCGAGGGCCGGCACTCCCACTCCGACACCGCGTACTACACCGTCCCCAGCGGCGCCGGGGTCTTCGCCAGCGGCACCATGCGCTGGGTCGAGACCCTGGACGCCAACGGCCCCGGCGGCGGCAACGCCGACCACGGCATCGACTCCCACGCGGGGGACGTGGTCCGCAAGGTCACCGAGAACGTCCTGCGCGCCTTCGCCGCCGGCCCGGCCGGCCGCACCCACCCCGCCCGGGACAACCTGACCGCCGTCTACGGCGCGGCGTGACGGGGCTCCGGAACCCGGCGCGCCCGGCCCCGGGCGGGAGCGGGCCCGCAGCCGGGCTACACTCGCACGTCTGACAGCAGCGCAGGTCGTCCAGGACAACCGACCGGTGCGGCACGGGGTGCCGGCCGGCGACGGCAGGAGGAAAACAGGACATGGTCGAGGCCTCCCCCAAGGTCGTTGTCGTCGTCCCCACGTACAACGAGCGGGAGAACCTTCCGGTCCTCGCCGGGCTCCTCGCGGACCTCGCCGTACCGAACCTGCACCTGCTGGTGGTCGACGACAACTCCCCCGACGGCACCGGCGAGCTCGCCGACAAGCTGGCCGCCGACTCCGGGGGCACCGTCGGCGTGCTGCACCGCACCGAGAAGGACGGCCTCGGCCGCGCCTATCTGGCCGGCATGGCCCGGGCCCTGGACGAGGGCGCCGACGTCGTGGTCCAGATGGACGCCGACCTCTCGCACCCGGCCTCGGTGATACCCGAGATGGTTCGCGTCCTGCTCGCCGACGACACCGCCGTGGTGCTCGGCTCCCGCTACGTGCCCGGCGGCTCGACCGCCGAGGAGTGGCCCTGGCACCGCAAGGCGCTCTCCGCCTGGGCGAACTTCTACGTCAACGCGATCCTCGGCCTGGGCGTCCGGGACGCCACCGCGGGCTTCAAGGCCTGGCGGGCGAGCACCCTGCGGGCCATCGACCTGCCGACCGTGCAGAGCAACGGCTACTCGTTCCAGGTCGAGATGAACTACCGGGTGATCCAGCGCGGGCTGACCATCCGGGAGGTGCCGATCCGGTTCGAGGAGCGGATCGAGGGCGCCTCGAAGATGAGCATCGGGGTGCAGGTGGAGTCGGCGCTCGCGCCCTGGAAGCTGCGCTTCAACCGCGAGGGCTAGACGAGTATTCCCTGCGGCGACCGGCAGTGTGAGCGGCTGTCGCGGGGAAAGAAGGCCGACATGGATCTTCTCCCGGAGTCCCTCACGGCCAAGCTCCGCCGCGGCGCCCGAGACCCGTTCGCCGTCCAGACCCTGCGGGCCACCGTGGCCGCCACCCTGTCCTACGGGGTGGCGACCCAGCTCAGCAGTGAGCCCGCCCCGCTGACAGCACCGCTCACCGCGCTGCTGGTGGTCCAGGTCACCGTCTACTCCACGCTCAAGACCAGCGTCCGCCGGGTCGTCTCGGTGGTGGTCGGAGTCCTGATCGCGATCGGCTTCAGCGCCGTGGTCGGGCTCTCCTGGTGGAGCCTCGGGCTGGTCATCCTGGCCTCCCTGGTGATCGGGCGGTACGTCCGGGTCGAGGAGTTCGTCCAGGAGGTCGCGATCAGCGCGATGCTGATCCTGGGCGTCACCAAGCTGGCCTCCCAGGCCTGGGACCGGGTGCTGGAGACCCTGATCGGCGCGGCCGTCGGCCTGCTGTTCAACCTGCTCTTCGCCCCGCCGGTCTGGGTGGACACCGCCGGGGAGTCGATCGAGGACCTCGCCCGGCGGGCCCGCCAGCTGCTGCTCGACATCTCCGAGCAGCTGGGCCGCCCCACTCCGGTGGCCCGGGCCGTCGAGCGGCTGCACGAGGCCCGCCGGCTCGACCAGGCGATCGCGGACGTGGACGCGGCGCTGCGCCAGGCCGAGGACAGCCTGCGCTTCAACCCCCGGATCAGCGAGGGGCTGCTCTCCCGGCTGGTGCTGCGCACCGGGCTGGACACCCTGGAGATCTGCGTGGTGGTGATCCGGGTGCTGGCCCGCTCGGTGACCGACCTGGCCAAGCGGCGCGGGCCGCAGGAGCAGCTGTTCCCGCCCGAGGTCGCGGTCGGGCTGGAGGAGCTGCTGGCGCACGTCGGCGGGGCGATGGTCAGCTTCGCGGTGCTGGTCACCACCCAGGTCAGCCGCAACGCCGAGGAGGCCGAGGAGCGGCTGACCGCCGAGCTGGCGGCGGCCCTGGCCACCCGGGAGAACGTCGCCCAGGTACTGCTGCGCAAGGTCCAGGAACACCCGGAGGCCTGGCAGCTGCACGGCTCGATGCTCGCCGAGATCGACCGGATCCTGGACGAACTGGACCTGGAGCACCGCAGCCGGCGGCTGATGGAGGAGCTGGACCGGGCCTCGCTGGTGAGCCGCGAGCGGTTCTCCGGCCTCGCCCGGCTGCGTTCTGTCCTGCGGGGCGGGCGGCGGCGGGGCGAACGGGAGCGCCCGGCGGTGGGGGCCGGGCGCTGATCCGGGGCCTGCTCTGATCCGGGGCCTGCTCTGATCCGGGCCCGCTGAGCCGGGGCCCGATGAACGGGCCCGTTGTCTTGGGCCCGTCGTCATGCGCCCGTCGCCACGGGCCCGCGGAGGTCAGGGCATCAGCCAGGGCTGCTGGGGCAGCGGGTGGCCGGTCTCCAGGTACGTCTTGAGGTTGGACAGCACCGCCGACCAGCCCCGTTCGGCGTCCGCCCGCTCGTCCTCGTCGGCGAGGTTCTCGTGGGTGACGGTCAGCCGGGTCAGGTCCTGCCAGTGCCGGAGGTCGAACGTGACCCGGCTGGGCCCCTCCGCGCGCTGCCCCTCCGGCCCGGCCCAGGTGGTGACCAGGCGGTACGGGCGGTCGGACACCTCGACGATGCCGATCACGTCGGCGATCCCGGAGCCGTCGGTGCGCTGGTGCTCCCAGGGCGAGCCGGGCAGCCAGGTGGAGACGTTGCGGTGGCCCCAGTAGAGGCCGGACTCGTCGGCGTTGGTGAGCGCGTGCCATACCCGCTCCGGGGTGGCACGCAGGTAGACGGTGCTCCGGTGGCTGACGGCGGTCACGGCCTCAGCCCCTGGCCGCGTCGAGCAGCTGCTGGATATCGATCTTCTGCATCCGCAGCATGGCCGCCATCACCCGGTCGGACTTGGCCCGGTCCCGGTCGCCGATCAGGTCGAGGAGGACGCGCGGAGTGATCTGCCAGGAGAGGCCGAAGCGGTCCTTGAGCCAGCCGCACGGGCCCTCCTGGCCGCCGTCGGCGGTGAGCTTCGCCCAGAGTTCGTCGACCTCCCGCTGGTCGTCGCACTCGACCTGGAGCGAGAGCGCCTCGGTGAAGGTGAATTCGGGGCCGCCGTTGAGCGCCGCGTAGGGCCGGCCGTCGAGTTCGAACTCGACGGTCATCACCGAACCGGGCTCCCCGGGCCCGGCCTCGCCGTAGCGGGTGACCCCGGTGACGCGGGAGTTGGGGAACAGCGAGGTGTAGAGGGCGGCGGCCGCTTCGGCCTGGTCGTCGTACCAGAGGAAGGTGGTGATCTTCTGCATGGGCCCGACGGTAGCGGCGGGGCCCGGCACCGCGGCCGAGCCACGGCCGGGGGTCACCGGATCGGCGCCCCGGCCGGACGGGCATCGGATCAGTGCACCCAGCCCGCGTAGCGCTGCGCGAAGCGTTGCCCGGTGTGGGCGGTCACCACGACGTCGTAGCGGCCCTGCCCGTCCAGCGGCCAGGCGAGCTCGACCTGCTTGCCGGGCTTGACCCACACGGTCTGCGCGCTGCCCGCGAAGTCGTTGGGCGCGGCGGTGAAGGCCACGTCCGTCAGGCCGTCGTTGGCCACCTGGAGGATGAGCTTCAGGCTGCCGCGCAGGTCGGCGGTGACGATCGGCACGCCGATGTCGTTCTGGCCGTCCTGCCCGTCCCGGACCACCGTGCCGGCGAAGCGGCGCACGAAGCCGTCCGGGCCGTGGACGGTGAAGTCGTAGCGGCCGTCGGTGGCGGCGGCGTCCCAGACGTACGTCGCGCTCGCGCCGGGGGCGACGGTGTACGGGGTGCCCGCGAAGGGGAGCAGGATGTTCGGGTAGACGGTGTACGGGAAGGCCACCGAGCCGTCGTTGCTCATGGTGCAGGTGACCTTGCCGGTCCGGCGGTCCACCGCGACGTCGGCCCACGGCTGATATGGCAGCGGGCGGTGCGGGCGCTCGCCGCGCTCCTGGACCGGCATCGACTGGGTGCCGACCGCCGGGAGGGCCACGCCGGGCAGTTTGGTACCCGCGTCGGCCCTGGCCATCAGGGCGTTGGTGTCGGGCAGCTTCGGCAGCGAGTGGTCCGGGGCGGCGAAGTCGAAGCAGCTGGTGAGGTCTCCGCAGACGGCCCGGCGCCAGGCGGAGATGTTGGGCTCGGCCACGCCGGTGACCAGCTCCATGAAGCGCAGCACCGAAGTGTGGTCGAACACCTGGGAGTTGACCCAGCCGCCGCGCGACCAGGGGGACGCCACCCAGAGCGGGACGCGGTTGCCGAGGCCGATGGCCCGGCCCTGGGTGAACTCCTCGGGGGTGCCGGCCTCCGGGGTGGGCGGGACCATGTGGTCGAAGTAGCCGTCGTTCTCGTCGTACATGACCAGGAAGACGGTGTGCCGCCACACCTCCGGGTTGGACATCAGCGACTGCAGGGCCTGGTTGACCCAGTGCGCGCCGTAGGCGGGGCCGGCCTCCGGGTGTTCGGAGAAGAGGTAGGGGGCGACCAGCCAGGAGATGGTCGGCAGGGTGCCGTCCTTGCAGTGGCGGTCGAAGTCGGTGGGGTCGAACTTGGTCATCGCGTTGACGAACCGCGGGTCGTCGTGCGGGAAGGCGTGGAACTGCTTGAAGTAGGAGAGGGCGTTGTCGTCGTAGTCGCCGGTGCGGTCGTCCTTGCTGGGGTTGTGGTAGACCCGCCAGCTGATGCCGGCCGCCTCCAGGCGTTCGGCGTAGGTGGTCCAGTCGGCGACGGGGTTGTCGGTGACCGGGGTGTTGTCGATCCAGGGGCCGGTGGTGCCGTCACGGCCGGGGCCGGCGGTTCCGGTCCAGAGGTAGAGCCGGTTGGGGTCGGTGGGGCCGGCCAGCGAGGTGAAGTAGGCGTCGCAGAGGGTGAACGCGTCGGCCAGGGCGTACTGGTAGGGAATGTCGTCCCGGGTGAAGTAGCCCATGGTGCGCTCGCCCTTGGCGGCGATCCACTTGTTCATCGCGCCGTTGTTGATGGCCTGGTGGCCGGTCGCCCAGTCGTGGGCCAGGCCGCCGGCGTTCTGCGCGTTGTACTTCGAGGTGTCCATCCGGTACGGCAGCATCACCCCGCCGTCGCCGCGCCGGGCGTCGGGCTGACGGAACACGTCGGTGCCGTCCGGGAACTGCAGCGCCTGCTTGTCGCCGAAGCCGCGCACGCCGTTCAGGGTGCCGAAGTAGTGGTCGAAGCTGCGGTTCTCCTGCATCAGGACGACGACGTGCTTGACGTCCCTGATGGTGCCGGTAAGGGCGGTGTCGGCCGCGGTGGCGGGAGCGGCCTCGGCCTGGGTGCTGGACAGGCCGGTCAGGGCGGTGGCGCCGACGGCCGCGGAGGCGCCGACGAAGGTGCGGCGGGAGAGCTCGGGCATCGTGAAGTGGCCTCTCAGAGCTGGAAGGTGGCGACGGCGGCGGCGGTGTCGGAGGGCCACTCGTTGGCGGCGGTGTTCGGCTCCGGCTGGGGCCAGCCCGCGACCAGGGTGTGCGCCTCGACCAGCTTCAGCGCTCCGGCGTACTGGACGAAGTCGATGCGGTCCTGCGGCTCGGGGCGGTCGCCGCGCCGCTTGCGGGTGGGCGACCAGGTGAAGCCGGGGGCCTTGACCGGGTCGGGGTTCTCCTCGCGGAAGGTGTCGGTGAGCCCGGCCTCCTGGAGAGTCGCGGTGACCGGCCACCTGAGCGCGCCGACCCCGTTGTGGGCGGCGGCGGTGGCGGCCGTCCAGTCCAGGTGAGAGGGCGAGGAGAGGGAGCCGGCCAGTACCACCGGGATGCGCCGGGCGAGGTCCGCGCGCACGGCGGCGGCCAGCGCCCTGGCCTGCTTGAGCCGCACCGAGGCGTTCTCGGCGGCCAGCACCTGGGCGGCGCTGCTGCCGTCCTGCACCGCGTACGGGCCGTAGCCCGCCTCGTCGAGGTGGGCGGCCCAGAACCGGACACTGCGACCGCCCGGCAGCTGGACGGTGGCCGCGACGGCGGGCAACTCGGCGGTGGCCGGGGTCAGTTCGGTCAGCGGGTAGCGACTGAGGATGCCGACGCTACCCGGGCTCTGGTGGGCGTACCAGCCCAGTGCGTCGGCCAGGGTCCTGGCCCGTTCTCCGGCCGTCTCCTGCAGCGCGAGCACGTCCAGGCCCTGGGCGAGGACGATGCGCAGCTGCTTCTCCAGCGCGTCGGTGCAGCCGGAGCCGGCGTCGTGCAGGTTCCAGCCGGCGGCCTTGAGCCGGGGCGGGGCCGCCGGATCCACGACGGGGACGAGCACGGTGACGGTGTCGGTGGCGCCGGTGCTGTCCTTGACGCCGACCACCACCAGCTCGGGGTTGCGGCCGGGGGCGGCGGGCGCCGTGCCGGTGACGGTGCCGTCGGCGCCGACCGAGGCCCAGGCCGCACCGCCGAGCTTGCGGTAGGCCGCCGACCCGGGAGCATTGCCGGCGGGACGGGACCAGAGGCCGCCGAGCCCGATCTTCACGGCGGCGCCGGGGGCGACCGGGGTGGCGGTGAAGGAGTCGACGGCGGCATGCGGGCGGACCACCGGGGGCTTGGCGCGGAAGCCGAACGGGGCGGTCTGTGCCAGGACGCCGTAGCCGTCCTTGGCCAGCAGGTAGGCGGTGTACGGGCCGCCGGTCAGCGCGGAGGTGTCGAGCTGGACGTCGCCGGAGGTGCCGGGGGTGTACTTCCAGAGCAGCGAGGCGCCGCTGCCGGGTTGGCGGCTGCCGTCGTAGATGCCGACCCAGTTCTTGGCGTCGGGGGCGTCGGTGGTCCAGTGGAACGTGAGCCGGTCGCCTTCGGCGGGGCTGCTGGAGGAGGTCAGGGTCAGGGCGCTGCCTGCGGCCACGGTTGTCCTGTCCGCCGGCGCGGGACCGGTCCGCCGGGGGACGGTGCCGGACCGCGCGCGGCTGGTCACGGAGGCTGGGAGGGAGGAGCACCCGCAGTTGGCTGTACAACTGCGGGCGGGCTCATTCATCCGAAGGCCAGCAACCAGGGCGTGAACGGCACGTGACGGAGCATCGGGCGGTTCGCGAACTCCGGGGCGGTAGCGCACTGATGGGCGTCGGCAGGGGCGGCACACGCAGGGCCGCGACGGGTGATCCGTCGCGGCCCTCCGGGGATGAGCGGTGGGGACGCCGGGTTGGCGGGCCCGTGCTCCGGCTCGCGCTCCGGCTCGCGCCCGGGCCCGTGCTCCGGCCCGTGCTCAGGCCAGGGCGAGGAACAGCTTCTCCAGCTCGGCCTCGCTCATCGGCGCGCCGTCCTCGTCGGCGGCGGCCATGCACTGGCGCATCCCGCTGGCGACGATCTTGAACCCGGCCCGGTCCAGGGCGCGCGAGACCGCGGCGAGCTGGGTGACCACGTCCTTGCAGTCCCGCCCCGCCTCGATCATCGCGATCACCCCGGCCAACTGGCCCTGAGCCCGACGCAGTCGGTTCAGGACCGCGCCGACCGCCTCCTCGTCCACCTGCATGTCCGGGCCGCCTTTCACATCGACTGTCGGCTGCCAAGTGTACCCGGCGGGGTATTCATTCCCGGCTGGACCAAGCCCTCCCGAAAGGGCCCCTGATCAGCGGCGGGCCAGTCGGCGCTCGCCCCCGGTGCCGGTCGCGTACGGTAGCTCGTAGTAGGCGAACACCTCGGGTTCGTCGGTGGCGGGCAGGACGTCGTCGGTGCCGATCGCGGGTGCCTGCTTGACCTTGGCCTTCGGGTACGGCACCCGCAGGTAGGCCGGCCCTGCCACCGAGCCCTCCAGCGGGACGAAGACCAGGCGGCGCTTGGTCACACCGGTCAGGACGGTGGCGAAGAACGGCTCGTCGGTGGCCGTCTCGACGTACACCGACTCCAGCGTGCCGATACGGCGGTCCTTCTCGTCGACCACCGGCTGGCCGCGCCACTCGCGGATGTCTGCCATAGCGATCCCCACGACCTCGGCCTCCCGTGTCGTGCCCTGCCGACGGCTCCGTCCGGCCCGCCGGCTCCGCCGGGCCCACCGCCCGGGGTTTCCATCCTGCGCCGGGACGGCCGCCGGGGCACGACGAAAGGGACGCACGGGGGTGAGTGGTTCGAGGGTGGTGCGGGGCGGGGTGCGCGGCCGGGGGTGGGGACTTCTGGACCCCGGACAGGGGGGCTGGCACCAGGGACCCGGGCTCCGTCCCCCGCTACGGTCGTCGCGACGGCTCCGGACCGGGGCGGTCACGGAGTCCGTCCGCACGCGACGACCGTCCATGACGTGGGGGAACACCATGGTCCAGTACCGCAGCTATCAGCGTCTTGCCGGGGCCGCCGTGGTCGCCGGGCTCGCCGTGGGCGCGCTCACCGCCTGCGACCCGGTCGGGACCGAGGTCAGCGACGACGCGACCGTCTCCGGAAGGATCACCGCCGTCAAGCTGGACGACCTCTCCGGGGAGGTCACCGTCCACGGCAAGTCCGGCACCGGGAGTGCCTCCGTCCACCGGAAGATCACCTACCAGGACAGCAAGCCCGGGACGACCACCCGGATCGAGGACGGGGTCCTGGTGCTCGGCGGCTGCGGGCACAACTGCTCGGTGAGCTACACCGTCGAGCTGCCCGCCGGACTGCCGGTCAGCGGCGGCACCTCCTCAGGCGGGATCCACCTCACCGAGGTCGGCTCGGTGTCGGTGCACACCGACTCCGGCAACATCTCGGTCGACCAGGCAACCGGAGCGGTCGACCTGCGCACCGACAGCGGTGACATCGACGGCACTTCGCTCAAGGGCGACCGGATCCAGGCCAAGACGGACAGCGGCGCGATCAAGCTCACCGCCGCCAAGGCCCAGGACGTCAAGGCCAGCACCGACAACGGCGAGATCCGCCTCACCGTCCCGCCGGGTTCCTACCGCGTCAGCGCCGGGACGGACATCGGCTCGAAGCACATCGGCGTCCAGAACGACCCCAACGGCAAGTTCAAACTGGACCTGGGTACGGACATCGGCGACATCACCGTCAACACGGGCTGACCGCCCCGCCCCGTGAAAAATTCGGCGGGCCCGGGTGGGGGCGGGGCGGTCCGCAGGGATCCCCACTCCGGGTACGCACCTCGGCGGGCGCACCCGAAAGGCTGTGTCCGGAGCGGTGATCCCTAAGGTCAGAGGCCGGTCTGGATCTCGGCCCGGTGGCGGATGTACTCGTCGGGATGCGAGCGGGCGATCGTGACCGCCGCCTCGACCAGGGCGTGCAGTTCGGCCGGGTAGGCGCGCGCGACCAGCGGCAGGCCGGGCAGGATGCAGCGGCGGACGTCGAGGTCCTCGTTGGCGACGAACTCCCGCAGCGCGGCCTCGTTCCAGCTGTCGCGGACGGTCGCGCCCTCGTCGGCGGTCGCGTTCCGGCCGCCGCCGACCGTCAGTGCCGTCCAGTACCAGGCCCGGGCGGCACCGGCGCGCTCCGGGTTGGTGCCGGTCTGCAGGTAGCCCAGCAGGGTCAGGCGGACCCGGCGCTGGCCGAAGGCGACGAGGGCGGGCTCAACGAGGCGGCGGTTGAAGCTCGGGTTGGGGTCGTGGACCGCCGCCTCCAGCAGCGGCTCGAAGTACTCCTCGGGCAGCTCGGACCGCCCGGCGAGCGCCTTGTGGACCTCCCATCGGGCCGCGCTCGGGTAGTCCGCCCCCGGTGCGACCTCGGCCCCGAGCACGCGGAGCAGACGCGCGAGCCGCAGCTCGAACGCCTCCGATCCGCCCTCCGTGCGCCCGGGCAACGGCTGGAGAATCCGCACCTCGCCGGCCGTGTCCTTGGTTTCCACGAACATCCTCCTCATTCTGAGTCATCGGCAGACTACTCGCTGATACACCAGTTCGGCGGCGGTTTTCGGCCAGGACCGGATCTTGGAGCGTTCAGGAGGGAGTTCTGACGTTGCCTCAGTCCGCAATCGCGGTAGACGGCGCGAGTTGCGGATCGCAGTGGTGATGGTGCGTCAGGACGGTCTGCCGGGCGGGACGAGTCCGGACTGGTAGGCGATCGCGACGAGCTGCGCCCGGTCCCGGGCGTCCAGCTTGGCCATCGCCCGGTGCACATGGGTGCGGACGGTGAACGGGCTGACGAACATCCGCTCGGCGATCTCCTCGTTGGTGAGCCCGGTGGCGGCCATCGACATCACCTCGCGCTCACGGGCGGTGAGGACGGAGAGCCGCTCGGAGGGCGCGACGGCGGCCGGGTCGGGCTGGGCGAGGAACTGCTCGATCACGGCCCGGGTCGCGGCGGGCGAGAGCAGGGCGTCGCCGGCCGCGACGGTGCGGACGGCGGCCAGCAGTTCCTTCGGGTCGGCGCCCTTGCCGAGGAATCCCCCGGCGCCCGCGCGCAGCGCCTGGGCCACGTACTCGTCGATCTCGAAGGTGGTGAGGATGAGCACCCGGGTGCCGGACAGCTCCTCGTCCGCGCAGATCTCGGCGGTGGCGCCGAGGCCGTCGGCGCCGGGCATCCGGATGTCCATCAGCACGATGTCGGGCTTGGTGGCCCGGGCGAGTTCCACCGCCTCCCGGCCGTCGGCGGCCTCACCGACCACCTCCATGTCCTCCTCGGCGTCGATCAGCATCCGGAAGGCGCCGCGCAGCAGGGCCTGGTCGTCGGCGAGCAGCACGCGGATGGTCATGCGTGGTCCTTGTCCTTCCGGATGACGCGATCTTGTCGGATGGTGTCGGGAGAGCCGGCCGCGGACGCGGAGTCGGCGGAGCGGTCGGGGCGCGCGGGCCGGACGGTGCAGTCGCGCCAGAAGGCGTGGGCGGGCCGTTCCCTGGCGGCGGGCTCGGCCGGGCCGCCCGGTTCGGTGGTGGCGGCCGCGGGGCGGGCCGCACCGTCCGTCCAGGGCCCGGCGTCGTCCCGGGCGCCGGTGCGCAGCGGGAGTTCGGCGGTGACCAGGAAACCGCCGCCGGGCCGGTGGTCGGCGGTCAGGCGCCCGCCGACCGCGCCGGCCCGCTCGCGCATGCCGATCAGGCCGAAGCCGCTCTCGCCCGGGGCAGGCGGCGGCAGCAGGGCGGTGCGGGGGCGACCGGTGGCTGTCGGGCGGCCGTTGGCGACGGTGACCGCGACCCGGCTGCCGCTGTAGGAGAGGGTGACCTCGGCGTCGGCGCCGTGGGCGTGCTTGGCGACGTTGGTCAGCGACTCCTGGACGATCCGGAAGGCGGTGAGGTCGACGCCGGGCGACAGTGGCCGGGACTCACCCTCGACGGTGAGCCGGACCGGCACTCCGGCCCGTTCGAAGGTGTTGATCAGTTCGGGGAGCCGGTCCAGGCCGGGGGCGGGTTCGAGCGGGGCCGGATCCTCGGCACGGCGCAGCAGGCCGACGGTGGCGCGCAGCTCGTGGAGGGCGGAGCCGGTGGCGTCGGTGATGTGGCTGAGCACCTCGCGGGCCTGCACCGGGTGGCTGTCCATGAGGTGGAGGGCGATGCCGGCCTGGGCGTTGGCGAGGGCGATGTGGTGGGCGACGACGTCGTGCAGGTCGCGGGCGATCCGGATCCGCTCGTCGGCGACCCGTCGGCGGGCCTCCTCCTCGCGGGTGCGTTCGGCGCGTTCGGCGCGTTCCTCGATCGCGGCGAGGTGGGCGCGGCGGTTGCGGATGGAGTCGCCGAGGGCGCCGGGCAGCAGGGCCCAGGCGAGCACGCTGATCCGCTCGCCGATCGGGCCGGTGGGCCCGAACAGCAGGGATATCCCGGTGAGCAGGACGGCGGTGGCGATCGAGGCGCGCAGTGCGGTGGAGCGGTCGGTGCGCACGGCGAGGAAGTAGAGCGCGAGCAGCAGGGGGGTGGCCAGCATCGGGGTGAGCCGCGGGCTGGTCCAGGTCAGCATCATGGTGCAGACCAGGGTGACTGCGGCCACCGCGCGCGGGTGGCGGCGGTGGAAGAACACGGCCGCGGCGGCGATCAGGGCGAGGACGCCGGTGGCCGGGTCGACCGGGGCGAAGTGCCCGGTGACCTGGTCGACCGTGGCGCCGAGGCCGGTGACCGCGAGCAGGGCCAGGCCTCCGGCGGCGTCGAGCAGCCGGGGGTGCTCGCGGCGCAGGCGCTGCCAGGTGTCGCTCATGGTCGTGCTCTCCGGGTCGGGGTGCCCTGGCCGCCCCTCGCCGGGTACTGCCAGTCGGTGCGGCGCCGCGCCCCGAGTGGGGTGCGGCGCGGCCGGGTCGGGGGCGTCCGTACGGACGGCGGCCCCGACAGCAACGGTAGCGGTTGGCGCTCGAACCGGTGTCCGAGCCGACCGGCGCCGGACCGGGCCGCCCCGGTGGGCGGCCCGGTCCGGCCGGTGCCGGGTCTAGACGGTGACCGATTCCCGGGCCGGGGCCGCCGGTTCGGGGGCGGCGGTGTGCAGCTTGCTGCCCTCGACGTCGACGTCCGGTATCAGGCGGTCGAGCCAGCGCGGCAGCCACCAGGCACGGTGGTCGAGCAGGGCCAGGACGGCCGGGACGATCGTCATCCGGACCACGAAGGCGTCGAAGGCGACGGCGGCGGCCAGCCCCAGACCCATCATCTTGATCATCGGCTCGCTCATCCCGATGAAGCCCGCGAAGACGGCGATCATGATGAAGGCGGCTGCGGTGACCACCCGGGCGTTGTGCCGGAAGCCGGTGACGATGGCCTCGCGGGGCTGCTCACCGTGGACGAAGCCCTCGCGGATCCGGGTGACCAGGAACACCTCGTAGTCCATGGCGAGGCCGAAGACCACGCCGATCATGAAGATCGGCATCATGCTCATCACCGGACCGGTCTGCTCCACGCCGATCAGGTCGGCCAGCCAGCCCCACTGGAAGACCGCGACGACCGCGCCGAGCGCGGCGGCCACCGAGAGCAGGAAGCCGAGCGCCGCCTTGAGCGGGACGAGGACCGAGCGGAAGACCACCAGCAGCAGCAGGACGGCCAGGCCGACGACCACCGCGAGGTAGGGCAGCAGCGCGTCGGTGAGCTTCTGCGAGACGTCGATGTTCATCGCCGTCGTACCGCTGACCAGGACCGTCGCCCCGGTGGAGGCCTTGAGTCCGGCGGCCTGGCCGCGGATGGTGTGGACCAGGTCCTTGGTCGCGGCCTCCGCCGGGCCGGTGGCCGGGACGGCGTTGAGCAGGGCGGTGTCCCCCGCCTTGTTGAACATCGGCGGCGCCACGGCGACCACGCCGGGAACGCCGGAGACGGCCTTGGCGACCTCACCCGCGGCGGCCTTCGGGTCCGGCGTGCCCTTGACGTCCACCAGGACGGTCAGCGGGCCGTTGAAGCCGGGGCCGAAGCCCTCGGAGAGCAGGTCGTAGGCGCGGCGCTGGGTGGTGGAGGTGGGCTTGGCCTCGTCGCCGGGAAGGCCGAGCCGCAGGTCGAGCGCGGGGGCGGCGAGCACGCCGAGGCCGACCACGCCGAGCAGCAGCACCGCGAGCGGGCGGCGGGTCACGAACCGGGCCCAGCGGGCGCCGCCGTTCTCCCTGGCCCCGGCCGGCTGGACCGCGCCGCCGGCCTTCTCGGCCTTGCGGACCTTGCGGGGCAGCACCTTGCGGCCGATGAAGCCGAGCAGGGCGGGCACCAGGGTCAGCGCGACCAGTACGGCGATGACGACCGTCCCGGCGGCGGCCATGCCCATCTTGGCGAGCATCGGGATGCCGACCACCGAGAGCCCGGCGAGCGCGATCACCACGGTGAGCCCCGCGAAGACCACCGCGGAGCCCGCGGTGCCGACGGCCCGGCCGGCCGCCTCCTGCGGGGTGCGGCCCTCGGAGAGCTCGGCCCGGTAGCGGGAGACGATGAACACGGCGTAGTCGATGCCGACGGCCAGGCCGAGCATCATGGCCAGCGTGCCGGTGGTCGAGGAGAGGCCGAGCGTGCTGCCGAGGGCGGTGATCAGCGACATGCCGAGGCCGACCCCGATCACGGCGGTGAGCAGCGGCAGGCCGGCGGCGACCAGCGAGCCGAAGGTGATCACCAGCACGACCGCGGACAGCGCCATGCCGATCGCCTCGCTGCTGCCGCCCGCCTCGGGCTTGGCCATCAGCGCGTTGCCACCGATCTCGACCTTGAGCCCGGCGTCCCGCCCGTGCTGGGCGGCCTGCTGGAGCGCGTCGGTGGCGCTCCTGGACACCTCGCCCGCCTTGGCGGAGTAGCTGACGGTGGCGTAGGCCGTCGTCTCGTCCTTGGAGACGGCGCCCTTCATCTTGAACGGGTCCACCGCGCTGGTGACCTGCTCGCCGTGGACGAGCTCGCCGACGGTCTTCTCCACGACCTGCTGGTTCGGCCCGGCGGTGATCTTCTGCCCGGAGGGCGCGACGAACACCAGGCGGGCCGAGGCGCCGTCGGCGTGGCCGCCGGGGAAGCGCTCGTTCATCAGGTCGAAGGCCTTCTGGGCCTCCGTCCCCGGCATCGAGAAGCCGTCGTCGGGTGCGGCGGGCGCCTTGGCCGCCAGGACTCCGCCGACTGCCAGGACGGCGACCCACAGGAGGGCCACCAGCCGGCGTCGCGCGAAGGCCCATCGGCCCAGGCGGTAGAGGAACGTTGCCACGGGAGAGCGGACTCCTTCGGATTCGGAAGCAGATGCGGACGGGGACGGGTGCGGGTGCGGGTGCACGAAGGCGGTCCGCTCGCAGCATGACCAATCCTTGATCGCCGACCCCTGCTCCGTCGTCGTCCCTGTGCAGGCCGTTCGCGTACTGCGGACGCAGTACGGCCCTCCCCCGTACGGCGGAGCGCACGCCCCGCGCCGGGAGCAGCCGGGAGCGGCGGGTGGCCTGCGGCGGGAGCAGCGGCGGGTCACCCGTGCGGAGGTGACGAACGGGCCGCGACGGGCCCGGCGAAGTAGCGTGATGGGCCTCTGGGCCCGACCGTTTCCACCCGGTCCGGGCCGACCCGTCCCGATCGGTGCTGAACCCAGCCCGCCGCCGGAGGTGCCCCATGGGCGTGCCAGCCGCCCGCATCGTGTTCGACGAGAACGACCGCGCGGCCGTCGCCGACGCCGTGGCCGAGATGCTCACCACCGGCGCCCTGACCCTCGGGCCGTGGACCGAGCGCTTCGAGCAGGCCTTCGCCGCCGAGCACGGCGCCTCGCACGCCGTCGCGGTGAGCAGCGGCACGGCGGCGCTGGAGATGATCCTGCGCACCGTCGACGTCCGCGGCCGCGACGTGGTCGTCCCCGCCGTCACCTTCTACGCGACGGCCGGCGCGGTGGTCCACGCCGGCGGCCGTCCGGTGTTCGCCGACGTCGACCCGGCCACCCTGGCGCTCTCCCCGGAGACCCTCGCGGCGGCCCTCACCCCGGAGACCGCGGCCGTGGTGCTCGTCCACATCGGCGGGCTGGTCACCCCGGAGGTGGACGCCCTGCGCGCGCTCTGCGACCAGCACGGCGTCCCGCTGGTCGAGGACGCCGCGCACGCCCACGGCAGCAGCCACGACGGCCGCGCCGCCGGGACCTTCGGCCTGGCCGGGGCCTTCTCCTTCTACCCGACCAAGGTCACCACCAGCGGCGAGGGCGGCATGGTGCTCACGGAGTCGCCGGAGCTGCGCGACGAGGCCCGGATCTACCGCGACCAGGGCAAGGGCTCCTTCAGCACCAACCACCACGTGCGGCTCGGCTACTCCTGGCGGATGAGCGAGCTGCACGCGGCCGTCGGCGCGGTGCACCTGCGCCGGCTCAAGGAGTTCATCGAGGCCCGCCGGGCCGTCGCCCGCCGCTACGACTCGGCGCTGGCCGGGCTGGACGGGATGGAGCCGGTGCTCGAACCGCCCGGCAGCCGCGGCAACTACTACAAGTACGTGGCGCTGCTGGCGCCCGGGGTGGACCGCGCCGCCTTCAAGCGGGCCGTCGCCGAGGAGTACGGGGTGCGGCTGTCCGGCGAGGTCTACGACCTGCCGCTGCACCTGCAGCCGGTCCTCGCCCCCTACCGGCGCGGGCCGCTGCCGGTGGCCGAGGACGTCTGCGCCCGGCAGGTCTGCCTGCCGGTGCACTCCGACATGACCGAGGACGAGACCGAGCAGGTGATCGAGGCCGTCTCGGCCGTGCACCGGCGGCTGGCCGGGTAGCGGCGGGCCGGGCAGCCGAGCGAAGGGAGCAAGACCGTGCGGATAGCCGTCACCGGGGGCTGCGGATTCATCGGCTCACACGTCGTGGACCACCTGATCGCGGCCGGCCACGAGGTCCTCTCCGTGGACACCACCGACAAGTACCTCAACCCCGACGCCGAACACGCCCGGATCGACATCCTCGACGTGCCGGCGCTGACCTCCGCGCTGGCCGGCAGCGAGGTGGTCTACCACCTCGCCGCGATGGCCGACGTCGAACAGGTCTCCGCCGACCCGGTCGGGGCCGTACGGGCCAACATCGACGGCACCGAGGCCGTCCTGGAGGCCGCCCGGCGCGGCGGGCTGAGCCGCACCGTGCTGGCGAGCACCGTGTGGGTCTACGGCGCCGCCCTCACCGACGGTCAACTCGGTGGTGAGGAAGAGGAGTTGGACGAACACGTGCCGATCGAGCTGGAGCACAGCGGGCACCTGTACGTGGCCACCAAACTGGCTGCCGAGATGCTGGTGCACAGCTACCGCGAGCTGTACGGGCAGCACTTCACCATCCTGCGCTTCGGCATCCCCTACGGTCCGCGGATGCGCGACGAGCTGGTCGTCGCCCGGTTCGTCCAGGCGGCGCTCGCCGGACGGCCGATCACCATCGCGGGGGACGGCCGGCAGAGCCGCAACTTCGTCTACGTCGAGGACCTCGCCGACGCCCACGTCCGGGCCCTGTCCCCCGCCGCCGAGGACCGGACCTTCGCCCTGGAGGGCTCCACCGCGGTCTCGGTGCGCGACATCGCCGAAACCGTCGACCGGCTGTTCGGCCCGGTCAGCATCGAGCACATCGACGGTCGCAAGGCCGACTACACCGGGCGGCGGATCTCCTCCGCCCAGGCCAAGCGGCTGCTCGGCTGGTCGCCGCGGACCAACTTCGCCGACGGCGTGCGCCGCTACGCCGACTGGTACCGGGCCACCGCAGCCGCACCGACCACCGCCGGCTGACCGGGGCCGCCCGATGCCGCACGCCCTGCTGGTCTCCGGCTCGCTCGGCCAGGGGCACGACGTGATGGCCCAGGCCTGCGCCGAAACCCTGCACGAACGCGGCTGGACCACCGGCACCGTGGACGCGATGGCCCTGCTCGGGCACCGCTCGGGCGCCGTCGGCGAGGCGGTCTTCCGTCGGCTGCTCGACCTGCCCGGGGTCTACGACGCCTTCCACTTCTCGGCGCTGCGCCCAGGTGCCCGGATCGCGCTGCTCGCCGACGCGGCGGCCCGCAGCCGGCTCGTCCCGGCGCTGCGCGAGCTGGTCGCCGACCAGCGGCCGCAGCTGGTGGTCTCGGTGTTCGCCACCGCCACCTCGGCGGTCAACCGGCTGCCGCGGCGGGACTTCCGGCACCTCGTGTTCTGCACCGACGTGACGCCGCACCGGCTCTGGGTGCAGGAGGGCACCGACCTGTTCCTGGTCACCTCCGAGGTCGCCGCCTGCGCCGTGCGCCGCTACCTGCCGGACGCCGACGTCGCCGTGGTGCCCGCGCCGCTGCGGCAGCCGTTCTACCGCCCGCCGGACCGGGCCGGGGCCCGGGCCGAGCTCCGCGTGGCACCGGACGCCGAGTGCGTGTTGCTGATGTCCGGCGCCTGGGGGCTCGGGCCGATCGCCCGCACCGCCGCCTCGCTGGCCGCCGCCGGTCCGCACGTGCTCGCGGTGGCCGGGCGCAACCGGGAGCTGGAGCGGCGACTGCGGGCGGCCGCCCGCCGGGAGCCGCGGCTGCACCCCTTCGGCTACACCGACCGGATCCCGGCCCTGATGGCCGCCGCCGACCTGGTCGTCACCAGCTCCGGCGACACCTGCAGCGAGGCCCGGGCACTGGGGCGCCGGCTGCTGCTGCTCGACGTCGTCCAGGGCCACGGCCGGGACAACCTCCAGCACGAGCTGGAGCTCGGCCACGCCGACGTCGCCACCGCGCGCCCAGCCGAGGTGGTCCGCAACGCGCTCGCCGCCCTCGGCCGCCCGGCCCCCGAACCGTCCACCGGCGCCGACCCGAAGGCCTGGCAGAAGGGTTTCGGGGCGGCGCTGGAGCGGGTCGGACTGGGGTAGCCGGGCGCCCCTACCCCGCCTGCACCGCGGTGTTCTGACCGACGTGCAGCAGCCAGCGCCCGTCCTCGTCACGCGACATCAGGTACAGCGGAGTGCCCTCGGAGTCACCCCCGGGCCCGTGGTAGACCTGCCGGACCTTGACGGCCGCCACGTCCGGCCGCAGGAACTGCACGTGCGCGACCTCGTACGTCACCTCGCCGTCCCAGTCCGCCCGGGGCAGCGCCTCCCGGGTGAAGGCGGCGATCGCGTCGAAACCCACCAGCACCCTGCCGTGGGCGGTCGTCCACAGCGAGTCGGGGCGGAAGAGGGCGAGGAAACCGTCGGGGTCCTTGGCCCGTTGCGTGCGCTCGACGACGGCGACGACCTCCCTGATCGCCCGGACCTCCCGGGCCCCGGTCGGTTCGTCGGTGGTCCCGTCGGTGATCCTGCCGGTGGTCCCGTCGGCGGTCCCGTCGGTGATCTCGTTGAAGGTCTTCTCGGTCATGCCGATCACGCTCGCACCTCAAGTCGACTTGAGGTCAAGCCGAGGCCTCGACGAGCGTGCGCCGCAGGAGACGGGCGGCACGGCGTGGTCGCGCAGCGGGCCGAGGGTGAGGGCGTGGGCGCGGCAGTGGGCGGCGATCAGCGGGAGGGCGGCGAGGGTGGCGCGCCAGGAGCCGGGGGCGGAGGTGCAGTCGGAGTCGTGCAGCAGGAGGGTGGCCCCGGCGGTGAGGCCGGGGCGGGCGGTCGCGTAGACGGAGTCGCCGGTGGCCGCGGCCGTCCAGTCGCGGCCCCAGGCGGTCCACAGCACGCTGCGCAGGCCCAGGCGGCGGGCGGCCAGCGCCGGTCCGGCGGTGAGCACGCCGTACGGCGGGCGGTACCAGCGCGGTCGGGCGCCGCACAGGTCGGTCACCGCCTCGGTGGCGCGGCGCAGTTCGCCCAGGTCGCGGCCCGGGGCCGGGTACCACTGCCGCCGGTGGTACCAGCCGTGCACGGCGACCTCGTGGCCGCGCAGCACCAGTTCGCGGCCGAGGGCGGGGGCGCGCTCCAGCATCGCGCCGAGCAGGAAGAAGGTGGCGCGGGCGCCGAGCTCGTCGAGGGCGTCCAGGACGTACGGGGTGCTGCGCGGGTCGGGGCCGTCGTCGAAGGTGAGGGCGAGGTGGCCCGGGGTGGTGCCGTGGCCGGCGGTGCGGCGGGCCAGGGTGCGGCGCAGCGGCGGGAGGCGGACCGCCGCCGGGGCGAGGTGCAGGAACTCCGCGCCCGCCGCGAGGGCGAGCGCGATGGCCGGGGCGGCCCGGGGGCTCACCCGAAGCGGGAGGCCATCCGGCGGAACACACCGGGCGCGACCCCGTGGATCCTGGCCGGGAAGCCGAGCCAGTGCGGGACGAAGAGGCGGTCCCGCTCGGTGGTCATGGTGGCGACGACGGTGTCGGCGACCCGCTCGGCCGAGACCGGGCGCGGGAGTTCGCGCTGGTACGGGGTGCCGCGCCGGTCGAAGAACGGGGTGTCCACCGCGCCGGGCAGGACGAGCCGCACGCCGACCCCGGTACCGCGCAGCTCGTACCAGAGGCTCTCGGCGAACATCGCCAGTCCGCCCTTGGTGGCCGAGTAGCCGGACTCGTCACGCACGCCGACCTGGCCGGCCATCGAGCCGAGCAGCACGATCCGGCCGCGGCGGCGCTCCAGCATGCCGGGCAGCAGGAGGCGGATCAGGCGCAGCGGAGCGGCGAGGTTGACCTCGATCATCCGGTCGAGGGTGTCGGAGGGGGTTTCGGCGAAGGGGCCGCGCCAGCCGAGGCCGGCGCTGGCGACCAGGGCGTCCACCCGGCCGGCGGCGCCGAGCGCGGCTTCGGCGAGGCGGGCGGGGCCGTCCGGTTTGCTCAGGTCCTCGGGCAGGGCGCGTCCGCCGGTGCGTCCGGCGAGGGCGTCGAGGCGGTTGCGGTCGGTGCCCGACAGCAGGGTCTGCCAGCCGGCGTCGGCCAGCCGGGTGGCGGTGGCGAGGCCGATGCCCGAGGAGGCGCCGGTGATCAGCACGACGGGGCGGTCGGTCGACCCTGACCGCCGGGACCGGGACCGGGCTTCCTCAGCCATCGCGGGGTCCTCCGCCATCGCTCACCTGCCGCTCCGTGGGGCGTCCTGCCGTCTGATTTGTCCGGCAAGTCACCTTCGCACGGCAGAGCCGTCCGGGCTACCGGGACGGGCCCGACCACGGCGTCCGCCCCGGGCCTCGGCTCCCTGGTGCGGGGCCGACAGTTCGGCGGACTCGCCCTCCAGCTCGCCGAAGCGGGAGAGCAGGAACGTTCCACCCACCGCCATCGCGAAGCCCGCCAGGGCGCACCAGACGAAGCCGGGGCGCGCGGAATCCCCCAGCGCGACCACCCCCACCAGGGCCGGGCCGAAGGTCTCGGCCACCGTCCCGGCGGCGGTCGCCGCCGTCACGGTGCCGCGCTGCAGGGCGAGGGCGTACGCCAGGTAGCCCCCCAGACCACCCAGTGCCAGGGCGTATGCGGCCGGATCGGTGAACACGGCGGTGAGGCCGGACGCGTCCAGCACCCGCACCGCGAGGCTGGTGATGCCGAAGCCCATCCCCGCCAGCAGGCCCAGCCCGGCCGCGGCGGCGGTGCCGTCCCGGCGGACCAGCACCAGCGTGGCCAGCAGGATCGCGACGGCGGTGGCGAACAGCCCCCAGTGGAAGACCGCCGGGGCGTGCTCCCGGCCCTCCTCGCCGGAGCCGAGCGCCAGCAGGCTGAGACCGACGACGACCGCGACAATTCCCGCGACGTCGCCCCGCCGCAGCCGCGCGCCCAGCAGCCAGACGGCGGCGAGCGCGGTGACGGCGAGGCTGGAGCTGGTGACGGCCTGCACCAGGAACAGCGGCAGGCTGCGCAGGGCGACGATGCTCAGCACGAAGCCGAGGATGTCGAGGACCGTCCCGAGGACGAACTGCCAGGACCGCAGCAGAGCAGCCACCAGGCCTGCCCGCACCCGGTCCGCCCGCGGTGCCGCCCGCGCCCCGCGCGCCTGGGACACCGCGCCGAACCCGAAGCAGACGGTGGCGACCAGCGCGGTGGTGAGTCCCAGCAGCATGCGTCTCCCTCGCGGGGTGCGGCGGTCCGCCATCCAGTCTGGGCCCGGGGTGGCGGGGGCGCACGGGTGGGAGACCGCGGGCCCGCCGGTCCGGGCCCGCCCCTTCGCCGCGCCGGCCCCCATACCGGTCGGTTCCGCCGGAACAGCCGCACTGAGGTGCATCCCGACCAGGGCTCCGTAGCCGCCGCCGGTGTCCGCGCCCCGGCGGAACGGCAGGTCGGGGTGCAGCGGGACCGGAACGGGCACAAGAAAGCTGCGCAGTGACCCCCGAGTGGGTGACAAGGGTACGGCGGTGCGCCGCGACGGCGTCGCCGGTCACACCTCGGCGGTCAGGACCGGACGGCCACTGCCGCGTAGCCGGCGGCGTCGGCGGCGGGCACCGGGGGCTCGTCCGGGTCCGGCCGCCAGTGCGGGAGGGGAACGACGCCGGGGTCCAGGAGGCTCCAGCCGGCGAAGAAGCGGGCGACCTGCGCCCGGGTTCGGGCCTGGAGGGCGGTGCCGGCGGCCTCGTAGACGCCGACGATGCGGCCGACCTCCTCGGGCGCGAAGTCGGGCGTGACGTGGGTCATCACCAGGGCGCTGCCGGGGGCGAGCGCGGACTTCAGGCGTTCGACCAGCTCGTACGCGCCGGCCGCGTCGGGGACGAAGTGGAGCAGGGCGTTGAGGGAGAGCGCGACCGGGCGGTCGAAGTCGATGGTCTCGCGCAGGGCGGGTTCGGCGAGCAGGCCGTCGGGATCGGTGACGTCGGCCTCGACGTACGCGGTGCGGCCCTCGGGGGTGCTGGCGAGCAGTGCCTGGGCGTGGGTCAGCACGATCGGGTCGTTGTCGACGTAGACGACCCGGGCGCGGGGCCGGACGCCCTGGGCGACCTCGTGGAGGTTGGGCGAGGTGGGAATGCCGGTGCCGATGTCGAGGAACTGCTCGATGCCCGTCCGCGCGAGGATGCGGGTCGAGCGGCGCATGAAGGCCCGGTTGGCCCGGGCGGCGTCGCGCACCCAGGAGGCGGAGGCGAGGACGTGGCCGGCGGCCTCGCGGTCGGCGGCGAAGTTGGTGAAGCCGCCGAGGAAGTAGTCGTACATCCGGGCCGAGTGCGGCACGTTCAGCTGCAGGTCGACCCCGTCGTAGCGGCTCATCCGGCTTCCCCCTCTTCCCGCGCGGCCTCGCGGACACCGTCCGATTGGTGCCCACCGCATCCGGGGAGCAATCGTCCCTCCTGGGGGCTCAACCCATGGACCAATCACATGTGATGACAATCTGTATTCGGTGTGCAGCCTGGAGTGACGGGCCTGATGGAATGAGGATGGGCGCGGACAGCCCGACCCTCGGGTGACCCGGCGAGCAGCCGACGGCCACGGAAAGCAGGCTCGATGACGATCGACAGGGGTGCCCCCGTGCGTGGGCACCGCGGAGGGACGGCGGTGGAGGGCACCGGCACGCCCGGACCGGAGCGGACGGCGGTGCAGGTGGAGGCGGTCCCGCGCCTGGACATCACCTACGCCGCGTTCTGTGAGACCCATGAACCCGCGT
The DNA here is from genome assembly GCF_001188955.3 of Kitasatospora aureofaciens. Taxonomy (GTDB): domain Bacteria; phylum Actinomycetota; class Actinomycetes; order Streptomycetales; family Streptomycetaceae; genus Kitasatospora; species Kitasatospora aureofaciens. The sequence goes on from NZ_JPRF03000023.1 coordinate 140,112, forward strand.
GGCACGCCCTCGCGTTGACCCGGATAGGCAGCCGGGCCGACGCCCTGCTGGTGGTCGAGGCGGTCAAGGCCGACCTGGCCCGCTGCTGGTCGCAGGTGCTGCGGTTCGAGGAACCGGCCGCGTATGCCTGGCGGTTGGCGAACCGGCACGTCGGAGACTGGGTGGCCGCGGACGAGCCGGTCGAGGTCGAGGCGGTCACCTTCGCCGCCGTGATCGGGGCGTTCAAGCAGGTCGCAGCCGGACTCCTGCAGAGCGAGGCGGACGAGGTGCGGCTGTACGCGGCGATCCTCGAACTGCCGGACCGGCAGCGGGACGTGGTGATCCTGCGCTATCTGCTGGGGCTGCACGCAAAGGTGATCGCGGCCTACCTGGGACGGCCGGTGGCCACGGTGCACTCCAATCTGCGGCACGCCCGGGAGCGGCTGGCACGCCGGCTCGGGGTGCGCGAACTGCCGGACCACGAGGGCGAGTCGTGACGACCGGCCGGGAGGTCGAGCCGGACAGCGGGACGCGCACCGCCGGTGGGGAGCGCACGGTGTTCCGCGTGCCCCGGCGCGAACGCGCCCACGCTGAGCGGATCGCGGTCCTGCGGCAGGCCAGGCTCACCGCCGCCCCGGCCCACCTGCCCTCGGAGCACGAGCAGGCCTCCTTCGAACTGGGCCTGGTGATCGCCCTGGTGCTGGGCGCGCCGTGCGCCTCCCGGGGCCTGGACCTGCTGGTCAACGCGCGCCGGATCCAGCCGGAGGGGGCCGAGGTGTTCGGCGCCCTGTTGTACGCGACCGGCAAGGAGGAGGGCGCCGAGTTCTGGTGGCGCTTCGCCGCCGGCTCGGGCAGCGGGACGGCCGCCTACTGCCTCCACCTGCACCATCTGAAGCTCGGCGAGACCGACGACGCGGACTACTGGCGGGCATGGTCCGAGCAGCTGTCATCGGCCGAACGCCCGCCCGGACCACGGCCGTTGCGGATGAGCCGGCCACTGCTGCCGGAGAACGTCCGACGCGACATCCTCTCCCGCGTGCACCGCGGGCTGGCACCGCAGCTGCCGCCCGCGCTGGTCTCGGTCATCGACCGGCTGCCGCTCCAGGGCGGGGACACGGAGGTGGCCCAGGAGGTCCCGAGCCCGTGGGGGCTCACCTCCGGGACGACCGCGGCCTGTTCCTGGGACCTGCCGTGGGAGTTCGGCGAGACGGGCCGGGGGAGGGAGGAGGACCCGTTGGGGTGAGTGCGACCCGACGCCCCGGCCGTCCCACGTTCAGGTGAGGGCGTCGAGCCGGGCGACGATCTCGGGGTCGCGCCGGTCACCTTGCGGCGGCCCCGGGGCTGCGCTCGGCCGCGGCGATCTGGATCGGGGTCGGAGCGGTGACGGGCGGCAGCTCCTTGCCGGCGGCCAGGGCGTACCAGTCCTGGATCAGCAGGCCGGTGGCGGCGCCGTCGGCGCCCGCGCGGCACACCACGGCGACCAGCCGGAGCAGGTCCGGACCGTCGGCGAGCAGGGTGAACCGGACCCGCGGCACGGCCGTCAGCTCCACCGGAACGGCGACGTCGGCCTCACCCAACCGGGCTGCCAGTGCGTCCAGTTCGCGATCGTCCAGGCCGCCCGACTCGATCACGGTGACGGCGAACCGGCCGTCCCCGTGCACCACCTGACTGTCCGGGAAGCCGTCGGGGCCGAAGCCGGGTGGGAAGGAGGTCCGCAGCGACTCGTGCCGCTCGACCAGCGCGCCCAGCGCGCGCAGACCGGCGGCGAGCGTGGCGCCGGGCGGCACGGGCCAGACCGACCCCTTGTTGATCTGCTCGGGGGCATCGCGCCTGATGCACCGGACCATGTCGTCCTGGCTGCGGGTGAGCGGGCCGGAGCCGCCGGTCGTCGCGGCGAAGCGGACGGTGACCTGCCGACCGGTCCGGGCGGGGTCGTTCGGTGCCGCGTCGTGCGGTGCAGCGTTGTGCGCAGTCACGTCGTACGCGCCTTTCGGCTCGCCGGGAAGGGCTCAGCGGAGGAACGGAGGAGCTGAGGTACGGCCGGACGCTACCAGCGGCCGACGGTGATCGTCCATTTATCCGATGTCAAATCAACTTACTTGCCAGTAAAGGCGATTGGTCCCATCGGCGGTCACCGAGCGGGGCGACGGCGGCCCGGGTGCGGCCCGGGGACGGGTATGTCGCACAGCCCCACCGGACCGGCCGAGCGGTCGCGGGTCGATCAGCAGCAGCGGGGAGGGGCCCGCCGACACCCCCAGCGCCTGGATCAGCCGCCCGCCGTACGCCTTCACACGGGCCTCGCCGCGACACCAGAGCGCGGTGAAGCGCGCCGACCGCTCAGCGGGTTCGGCGGCCTCCGCGACGAAGGCCGACGCCCAGCCGCGCGGCGACCAGCTGCCGGACGGCGCCGCGCGCCCGCGGCGCGGCACCCGGCCGTCTGCACGGCCGGCTCGAACGGTCCGGGCACGGCGCAACTGCGGCCGGACCGTTCATGGCATCCCTAACCCCCCCGGGGGCGGGCACGCGGGACGACAGTGGCGCGCCGCGGCAGTGGTCCAGTCCAACGCCAGCATCCGGGAAGGGCGTTCGCGAAGCACGACGGCCCCACCCGACGATAGAATTCGCTGCATGGGAGAGCGCCCCGGCGCACCCACCGCGCCGCCCCTCGTCCTGGTCACCGACCGCGACTCCAGGCTGATCGACCCGACCCGGGCCTACCACCTGGGTCGCGACCCGACCAGTGAGATCGTGCTGGACGACCCCCGGGTCTCCTGGCACCACGCGGTGCTGCGCACGGCCGAGGGCCACTGGCTGTTGGAGGACGTCGGCAGCACCAACGGCACCTACGACGAGGGCCGCCGGGTCGACCGCGAGGACATCGGCCCGGGCACCAGGCTGCGCTTCGGCGATCCGGCCACCGGCCCGTCCGCGACCTTCGCCGGCCTGCCCGCCCCCGCCGCCGAACCGGCAGCCGCCGAGCACCCGACGCTGCTCGCCCCGCAGAGTTCCAGCGTCTTCCGCAGCCCGAGCGCCGTCCTGGAGCTGCCCGGCCCGACCGTACGGATCGGCCGGGCGCCCGACAACGACCTGGTGCTGGACGACCTGCTGGTCTCCCGGCACCACGCCGAACTGCGCGAGCTGCCGGACGGCCGCCACGAGATCGTCGACCTGGGCAGCCACAACGGCACCTACCTCAACGGCCTCCCGGTGCGGCACTCCCCGATCGGCCCGGCCGACATCGTCGGCATCGGCCACAGCGAGTTCTGCCTGGTCGACGGCCGGTTGGTCGAGTACGACGACACCGGCGAGGTCTCCCTGGACGTCCAGCACCTGGTCGTACGGGTCGGCCCGGACCAGCGGGTGCTGCTGGACGACGTCGGCTTCCCGCTCACCGAGCGGACGCTGCTCGCGGTGGCCGGCCCCAGCGGCGCCGGCAAGTCCACCCTGCTCAACGCGCTCACCGGGCTGCGCCCCGCCGACGAGGGAACCGTGCTGTACGACGGCCGCGACCTGTACCACGACTACGCCGAGCTGCGCCGGCGGATCGGCCTCGTCCCCCAGGACGACATCCTGCACACCCAGCTGACCGTCCACCGCGCCCTGTCCTACGCCGCCGAACTGCGCTTCCCGGGCGACACCGCGGCTGACGAGCGCGAGGGCCGGGTCTCCGAGGTGATCCGTGAACTGGGGCTGGAGGAGCGGGCCGACCAGGTGATCGCCAGCCTCTCCGGCGGCCAGCGCAAGCGGGTCAGCATCGCGCTGGAACTGCTCACCAAGCCCTCGCTGCTCTTCCTCGACGAGCCGACCTCCGGCCTGGACCCGGGCATGGAACGCTCGGTGATGCGGATGCTGCGCGGACTGGCCGACGACGGCCGCACGGTGGTCGTGGTGACTCACAGCGTCCTGAGCCTCAACGTGTGCGACCGCCTGCTGGTGCTCGCCCCCGGCGGCCGGACGGCCTACTACGGGCCGCCGACCGAGGCGCTGGAGTACTTCGGCGAGGAGGAGTGGCCGGAGGCCTTCGAGTCCTTCGAGAGCGACTCCGAGGGGGTCTGCCAGGAGCGGTTCCGCGCCTCGCCGCAGTACCGGCAGTACGTGGCGGCCGAAGCCGCGCACCCGGCGCAGCCACCGGCGGCCTCCGCCCCCGTGATCGGCCGGGAGAAGCCGCAGAGCTGGTTCGCCCAGCTGGGCACCCTGGTGCGCCGGTACGCCGCGGTGCTCGCCGCCGACCGGCTGTTCCTCACCGTGATGGTCGTCCTGCCGTTCCTCATCGGCGCGATGTGCCGGGTGATGGCCGGCTCACGGCTCACCGACGAGAACGCCATCAACTGCCTGCTGACGCTCTGCCTCGGCGGTGTGCTCATCGGCTCGGCCAACGCGGTGCGCGAGGTGGTCAAGGAGCGCGCGATCTACCGGCGGGAACGCGTGGTCGGGCTGTCCAGATCGGCGTACCTGGTCTCGAAGGTGGTGGTGCTCGGCATCGTCACGATCGCCCAGTCCGCGCTGCTGACCGTGGTCGGCCTGGCCGGAGTCACGCTCACCGCACAGCCGCGGCCGAACGCCCCACCGCCGGTGACCAGCGGCGTGCTGATGCCCCAGCTGCCCGAGCTGATCCTCTCGATCGCGCTGCTCGCCTTCACCTCGATGGTGCTCGGCCTGGTGGTCTCCGCGTTCGTCGGCAAGGAGGAGACCACGATGCCGCTGCTGGTGCTCCTCGCGATCGTCCAGGTCGTGTTCAGCGGCCTGATGCTCAAACTGCACGGCGTCCCCGGACTGGAGCAGTTCGCCTGGCTGATCCCGTCCCGGTGGGGCCTGGCCGCCATGGCCCGCACCGTCGACCTGGGCCGGCTCATCGCTCCCAGCCCGATCACCGACGACCCGATGTTCCGCCACGAGCGCACCGGCTGGCTGATCGACATGGCCGCCCTGCTCGCCCTCGCGGTGGCGTACGGGCTGGCGGTGCTCGCCCTGCTGCGACGGCGCGAGCCGACCATCATGCGCAAGTAGACGATCATGCGCGAGTAGCCGCCCCGGCCACCGCCGGTAGAGTGGAAACCGATCCGCGGTGACAGTGCCGTACGCAGCCCCGGCCACCGGCTCAGCCGTCCGCTCAGCCATCGGCTCCGGCCCGCGCGGCGGAGGGAATCCACCCGCCCATGGACGAGTTCGCGTTCCGACCCACCCACGTCGCCCCGCCGGGCGGCATGGCGAGCTGGACGGCCCCGGACCCGGCACGGCCGTCGGCCCGGATCGACCCGCTGCTCCCGGTCCGACTCATCGCCGGGCACGGCGACTGGGCGCAGATCCTCTGCTCCAACGGCTGGACCGCCTGGGTGGACGGCCGGCTGCTGGTCGCGCTGCCCCAGCCGCCGCCCGCCGCGGGCGGCCCGC
>NZ_JPRF03000024.1 GCF_001188955.3 Kitasatospora aureofaciens
GCCAGGGCCCGGACGGTGCGCCGCTGCGGGCCGCGGGTGCGGCCGCGTTCCATGTCCCCGAGGGCCCGCAGGCTGACGCCCGCGGTGGCGGCCAGGTCCTCCTGGGTCAGGCCCGCTGCCACCCGGTGCCCGGCCAGCAGGTGGCCGAACTCCCCGGTTCCGCTCGCCAGCGTCATCTCCCCGCCCCACCCCTGGTTTCGTACGCCCTCAGTTCTGCCGGGCGCCGGGCCGGGCAGTTCCCCTCAGGCAGAAGTATGCCTTGGCGGAAGTAGCGCGCACACCAGCCCTCCGCCTGCGGGGATGCCCGGGACGGAGGCGGTCCGGCGGGCGGTTCCGCGTGGCAGAACCGCCGATAGTTCCGCCTGTACGGGCCGGTGCGGGAGGCAGTTGTGCACCGGTCCGCAGGGCCCGCCGTCAGCGCTCCCCCGCCACCAGTGCCTCTTCGCGCCGCCTGGCTTCCGCTCCCTCGACGCTGCGGCCGAGCTCGAGGAGCAGGTCGGCGAGCAGCCCGTGCGAGCGCGCCTCCACGGTGGCGTCGCCGACGGTGCGGCCGAGCGCGACGGCGAGCCGGGCCGAGGACAGCGCGGCTTCCCGGCGGCCGAGGGCGTGCAGGGCGCGGGCCCGGCTGTGGGTGGCGAGCACCGTCTCGACCTCGTCCGGGCGGCCGCGGTCCGGGCCGCCGCCGTCCGGACGCCCGTCGGCGCTGCGGGCGGTGGCCGTGCGGACCGCCTCGTCCGCGTGGGCGAGCGCCCGCTCCGGGCTGCCGACCAGGACCAGGACCTCGGCGAGGTCGGTGAGGGCGCGCACCAGCAGGTGCCCGGTGGCCGGGGTCCGGGCGGCGGCCACCAGGTCGGTGAGCAGCGGCAGCGCCCGGTCGTACTGCCCGGCCCGCACCAGCGCGGCGGCCACCCGGCTGCGGCAGTGGTGGCGCAGCAGCGCGTCACCGGCCCGGTCGGCGGCCGCGGCCGCCCTGTCCAGGTGCTCCAGGGCGGTGCGGTGGGCCGCCCGGCGGACGTGCAGGACGGCGAGGTCGGTGCCCAGCCGGGCGAGGGCCGCGTCGTCCCGATCGGCGTGCGCGGCGCGCAGCCCGATCTCGGCGACGGTCCGCCAGTGCGTCCGGTCCCGGCCAACGGGCCCGTCCGGGCGCTCGGCCGAGCGCTCGTACAACAGGCTCATCCGGTGGGCGAGTTGCCAGGCGGCGCGGGTGCGCCCGTACTGCTCGGCGCAGAGCACCACGGCGCGCAGCGCGCTCTCCTCCCGGCGGAACCAGGCCGCCGGGGGCCTTCCGCCCTCGCCGCCCTCCCCCGCCCACGGGGCGGTGAGCTCCAGGTAGTGGGCGATCAGCCGGTCGAGCGCGCCGAACCGCTCCTCGCACTGCAGCGCGGCGGCCTGTCCGGCGGCGTAGCGGCGGACCAGTTCGCGCCGGGTGTAGCGGCCGGGGGTGGTCTCGGCCAGCAGGTGGACGGCGTCGAGCGCGGTCAGCAGGGTGCGGGCGGCGGCCGGTCGCAGGTCGGCGACCGCGGCGGCGGTGGCGGTGTCGATCTCCGCGCCGGGGTACAGCCCGAGCAGGGTGAACAGCCGGGCGGCGGCGGGCGGCAGGGTCCGGTACGTGCGGTCCAGGGCGGCGCCGACGCCGACCGGTCCGCGCGCGGCGCCGGCCCCGGCCAGGGCGGCGAGGCCGGTCTGCTCGTCGGCGAGTTCGGCGCCGAGGTCGCCCGGGGACCAGTCCGGGCGGGCGGCAAGCCGGGCGGAGGCCAGGCGCAGGGCGAGCGGCAGCCGGTCGCAGCGCTCGGCGAGCTCGGCGAGTTCGGCGGCCGTCTCCGGGTCGGTGGCCGGACGGTCCGGGCCGAGTCCGCGGGCGAGCAGGTCCCGGGCGTCCTCGGCGTCCAGCGGACCGAGCGGGAGCACCAGGGCGTCCTCGTGGAGCAGCACTTCGCGCAGCCGGTCGCGGCTGGTGACGACGGCGACCGGGCCCAGCGCGGTGCTGGTCGGCGCGGGCCGGTCGGGCAGCAGCGGGGCCAACTGCCGGTAGGAGGCGGCGTCGTCCAGCAGGATCAGGATCCGGCGGTCGGCGAGGAGTGCGCGGTAGCGGGCCGCGCGCTCCTCCAGGCCGGCGGGGACGGCCTCCGGCGCGACGCCGAGGTCGGTGAGGAAGCCGGCCAGGACGTCGGCGGGCCGGCGCGGGCCGGCCGGGTCGGAGCCGCGCAGGTCGGCGTGCAGGACGCGCTCGGGGAAACGCTGCGCCGCCCAGTGCTGGACCAGACCGGTCTTGCCCACCCCGGCCGGGCCGGTGACCAGGATCGGGCGGGCGGTCCGGGCGGCCACGGCCAACGCCTCGTGCAGCCGGGCGAGTTCGGCGGCGCGGCCGACGAAGCGGCGGTCCGGCGGCGTGCGGCGCGCCAACTGCTCGCCCGCCTGCCGCAGTTCCGGCCCAGGCGGGCCGGACAGCCGGGCCACCGTCCGCTCGTACCGCTCCCGGGCCTCCAGCCCGCGCCCGGCCTGCTCCAGGCACTCGACCAGCCGGGCGGCCAGCGGCTGCCGGCCCGGGTGCGCGTCCGCCGCCTCGGTGAGCTCGGGCACCAGCTCGCCGCCGCGACCGGCCAGCACCAGCCCCTGCGCCAACCGGTTCAGCGCGCACAGCCGCAGGTCGGTCAGGAACGGGAGGGTGCGCTCGCGCAGCAGGGCGGACCCGCAGTCGGCCAGCGCCGGGCCCCGCCACAGGTCCAGGGCCGCGCGCAGCAGCGGAACGGCCGGGTCGTCCGTCCCGACCCGGGCCGCCGCATCGGGCGACAGCAGCCCCGCCCGGTCGCAGAGCGTGCTGAAGCGCACCAGGTCCACCCGGTCCGCGTCACCCTCCAGGACGTACCCGCCGCCCCGGGTGCCGAGCACCAGCCCGGGGTCGTCCAACTGCTGCCGCAGCGCCGCGACGTGGCCCTGGAGCGCCGCCCGCGCGGTCGGCGGCGCGGCGCCTTCCCAGACCAGCTCGATCAGCTCCTCGGCGCCCACCGGCTGGTTCAGCCGTGCCGCCAACGCCCCCAGCAGCGCGCGCCGTTTGGGCGCCGAGGGCGTGGCCACCGTGCCGTCCTCCCGCCGGACCACCATCGGCCCGAGCAGCTCGATGTCCATGCTCCCCTTCCCTCTCGTCGTGGGACAGTACGCCGGACCGGACCGGGCCGGTTCACTTCGCGGGCTCGTCCTCCGTACGGTCCGGGCCCTCGGCGAGCTCGGACCAGACCGGCGGCGTCCTGAAGTCCGGTCCCTCGACGACCAGCACGTCGAACGGCGCGTAGTCGTTCCCCGAGGCCCGGACGGTGAAGCCGGCCGCCGAGAGGATCGCGGTCACCGCGGCGGACATCGCCCGGTGCACCTGGTCGCCCAGGACGACCGCGGGCGTCGGCGCCGCGTACCGCCGCAGGTCCGCCGTCGCCCTGCTCCGCAGTCGGGGGCTCGTGTGCCAGCTCACCAGCACCTCCGGGTCCTCCCCGAAGTGCTGGTTCCAGCTGCTGATCCGCACCGCCGCCCCGACGGCCAGCTCGTCGTCCAGGCCCGGGGCCACCACCGGCAGTCCGGCGGCGGCCAGTTCGTCGCGGACCCGCTGGGCCAGCCGCTCGAACCGGGCGTTCACGTGTCTCCCGAGAGTCTCGTCCATGCCCGCACGCTACCGGCCCGCCGCACCCCTCCCGCACCCCTCCCGCACCACACTGTCGGCCCACGCGCCTACGGTCCGCCCCGTCACCGGTCCCGCCCACCGCACCGCACCGCCGCGGACGACGACCTCCTGCTCGACCGGATCCGCGCCCTCACCGGGGCACCCGGCCTGGTGCACGCGACCTCCTCGCCGCGCCACCGGCTGTGGACCTGGGCCGACGGCGGCGACGTCCGGGCCGGGGTGCCGGCGGCGATCCCTCGCCGAGTGGCCGGGCGGGGCTTCGGTGCCCGGGGCCCCAGGGGCGATCTGGTTTCTAGAGGCAACCATCTACCACCCCCGGGGCCTCTGTACCCGTGGCGGCTCCGACGGTTGCGAGCGTTCGAGTGCGGATCGGACACGTGTGCGCACTACACTGCTCCACCCCGGCGGCCGCCTCCAGGTCTCGGGTGCGGTGAGGTGGGGGTACGGGTGCGGATTCGGCTGCTCGGGCCGGTGGAGCTGGAGGTCGCCGGAGGCGGTCTCGCCACCTTGGCGGGGGCGCAGCGGCGGGCGGTCCTGGCGTTGCCGGCGCTGCGGCTGGGCCGGGTGGTCACCATGGACCAGTTCTGCGAGCTGCTGTGGGGCGAGCGGTCCCCGGCCAGCGCTCGGGCGGCGGTGCAGGGGCACGTCGCGGCGCTGCGCAAGGTGCTCGCCGACACCCCGTTCGAGCTCCACACCCGGGCCGGCGGCTATCTGCTGAGCGGGCCGGCCGAGGAGGTGGACGCGCTGCGGTTCACGGCGCTCGCCGAGCGGGCGGGCGAACGCGCCGACCGCGGTGACGGTGCCGGCGCGATCGCGCTGCTGGAGGAGGCGCTGCAGCTGTGGCGCGGCGAGGCCCTGGCCGACCTGCCGGACACCCCGCTGCGGGCCGCCACCGTGGAACACCTGAAGCAGTCCTCCACCGCCGCGCTGCTGCGCTGGGCCGGGCTGCGGCTGCGCCAGGGCACGGGTGCGGCGGCCGTGGCGGTGCTGGAGCAGAGCGTCCGGCGGGACGGGCTGCGCGAGGAGCTGGTGGCGCTGCTGGTGCGCTGTCTGCAGCAGGCCGGACGGACCGCGGACGCGCTGAACGCCTACCACCGGGCCCGGCTGCGGCTGGACCGGGAGCTGGGCATCCGCCCCGGACCGGCGCTGCGGGCCGCGTTCGCCGAGGTGCTGGCGGACGACCGCCCGGAGGCGCCCCCGGCCGCCCCCGCCGCCGTCCCCGCCGAGGCCCCCGCCGCCGCTCCCCCGGCCGCCCGGTCGGGCTATCAGGCGCCCCAGCAACTGCCTCGCCAGCGGGGGGAGTTGATCGGACGAACCGCCGAGGCCCAGTGGCTGGACCGCGCCTGCGCCCCCGACCGGGCCTCCGACGGGCCGGCCCTCGTGGTCGGCCCGGCCGGGATCGGCAAGAGCGCCTTGGTCACCGCCTGGGCGCACCGGGCCGCCGAGCGCTTCCCGGACGGCCGGCTGTACGCGGACCTGCGCGGCCTCGACCCGGCCGGCCCCGCCGAGCCCGGGGCCGTCCTCGGCCGCTTCCTGCGCGCCCTGGGCGTCCCGGACGACGCCGTCCCGACCGACCCCGCCGACCGCGCCGCGCTCTACCGGGAGCACACCAGGGGGCGCCGCCTGCTCGTGGTGCTGGACGACGCCGCCGACGCCGACCAGCTCACCGACCTGCTGCCGGACGGCCCGGGCTGCGCCGTCGTGATCACTGCGCGCGGCTCGCTGGAGAAGCTGGTCGCCACCGAGGACGCCGCCCTGCTGCGGCTGACCGCACTACCCGAGGCCGACGCCCTGGGCCTGCTGGAGCACCTGCTGACGCCCGGGCGCCTGCGCGCCGAGCCGGAGGCGGGCGCCGAACTCGTCCGGCTCTGCGAGCAGTTGCCGCTCGCCCTGCGGATCGCCGCCGCCCGGCTGACCGCCCACCCGAGCTGGACGCCCACCGACCTGGTCGCCGAACTCGCCGACGAGCGGACCAGGCTGGCCGCCCTGGAACTCGACGCGCACACCGGGCTGCGACAGCAGCTTCGCCTGTCCCTCCATCAGGTCTCGGCGCAGGCAGTGGAACTGCTCGCACTGCTCGCACTCCACCCGGGCCGGGAGGTTGACGGCCAGGCCGCCGCCGCGCTGCTCGGCACCGACACCGCGACCGCCCACCGGGCGCTCGGCGAGCTGGCCTCCCACCACCTGCTCACCGGTGCCGCCCGCGGCCGCTACCACCGCTCCGACCTGGTACGGCTGTTCAGCGCCGACCTGCTCGCCGAGCAGTCCGCACCCTCCGAACAGCGCCGGGAGCACGCCCTGCTGCGCCTGCTGGACCACTACCGGGGCGCCCTGCAGCGCTGCGGCAGCTACCTCGACCCCGGCCAGGAGGACCCCGGGGCGCCCGCCCTCCCGCCGCAGCCCCTGCCGCCCGTCGTGGACATCCGCACCGCACTGGACTGGTTCCGCGCCGAGGAGCCCGCCGTCCGGATGCTGATCGACCGGGCCGCCGTCAGCCACCCCGACCGGGCCTGGCGGCTCGCCCTGACCACCGGCTCGCTCTACTACGGCGCCAGCCGCTTCACCGACTGGCTGGCCCGGGCCGACGTCGGCCTGGCGGCGGCCGAGCGCTGCGCCGACCCGGTCGCGGTGGCCTTCCTGCACAACTGCCGGGCGCAGGCGCTGGTCGCCCTGGAGCGCCGTCACGAGTCGGCGGAGGCGGCCCGAAAGGGGGTGGCCGCCGCCGAGTCCGCCGAGGGGCCCGCCGCCGATTCGGCGCGGGTCCGGTCGCTCGCCACCCTGGGCCTGGTCACCGCGATGCTCGGGGACCCAACCGAGGCGCGGCGGCTGGCGGCCGAGGCGACGGCGCTGGCCGTGGAGTCCGGCAACCGCGAGCGGCTGGTCGACGCGCTGGTGCACCAGGGCTGGGTGAGCCTGGCGACCGGGGATCCGGCGGGTGCGGAGCGCCGGTCCCGGGAGGCCCGGGAGCTGCTGCCGCCCCGTCCGGTCACCCAGGTGCACCTGTGGTCGCTGCTGACCGAGGCCCAGGCGCTGCCGCCGACCGTCCGGGAGGAGACGGCGGACCTCGCCTGGCACCGCCTGCTGGCCGCCTGCGAGGAGGCGGGCCTGCTCTACCTGCACGCCGTCGCCGAGCAGTCCTACGCGGCCCACCTGGTTGCCCGGGGCCGCGCGCCGGAGGTGCGGGCGCGGCTGGCCTCGGCGCTGGAGCGCTTCCGCCGGCACGACCGGCTGGCAGGCCACCGAAGCGAGTTGACCGCGGGCCTGGAGTCCTCGCTCAGCCTGCGCACCCCTTGAGCCGTAGCCCGGGCGGGCGTTCAGCCGGTGGCCGGCGCGTCCCTCTGCTCAGCCCGTGACCGGCGCGTACCCGTGCTCGGCCGCCAGCACCGGCCGCAGGGCCCGGACCGCGTAGAAGTTCCGGGATTTGACCGTCCCCGGCGGCACCCCCAGCCGGGCCGAGGCCTCCACCACCGAGCGGTCCTTCAGGTGCAGCTCGACCAGCACCTCGCGGTGGTGCTTCTGCACCCGCCGCAGCGCCAGCGCGAGGTCCCGGGCGACCACCACCTGCTCGTACGGGTCGTCGGCGAGCGGACGGTCCTCGACCGGCTCGCCGATCACCTCCTTGGCGCGGGCGGCAGCCATCCGGTAGTGGTCGATGGCGATCCGCCGGGCGACGGTGAACAGCCAGGGGCGGGCCTGCTCGGGGCCGGCGGCCAGGGCCTCCGGGTGCTGCCAGGCGCGCAGCAGGGTCTCCTGGAGGATGTCCTCGGCCTTGCCGCGGTCGCCGCCGGTGGTGCGCATCAGGGCGCGCAGCAGGTAGCCGCCGTGCAGGCGGTGGATCTCGGCCAGGGTGTCGGGGTCGAGGGTCGGTCGGGCCGGGGCCGGCTCGGGGGTGGCCGCGGTGGCGGCCGGGGGGCCCGCGGGCGGCTGGGCGACGGGTGTGGGGCGGGCGACGGACGGCTTCGACACGCGCTACCTCTCAGGTCGGGCAAGGGCACATGGCAGGGCTTCCGCCGTACATCCCCCGTGGCGGTCTGGACCAGACTGCCGGGCGCCGCCAAGGACCTGCCAACGATCCGCCAACGCCCCCACCTGCGGGCATCTGGGGCTCCACCGAGTGCCACCGCTCAGTCCCCGTCGATCTCCCGGCCCGGACCGTCCCGGCCCGGTCCCTCCCGGCCCGGTTCTCGGCACAGCTCCCGGACCAGCTCCTGGACGCCGTCCTCGCCCCGGTGCTCGATCAGCACCGCGACCCACCCCGCCAGCCGTTCCCGCTCGGCCACCGTCCACCCCGGCGCGCAGGGGTGCACGTCCACCACCAGCCCCCTCGCCACGGCCAGGAGTCGCGGCGTCGGCTCCGGCCGCCGCTGACGGTCGGGCAGCGCCCGCAGCGCCAGCCGCCGGGTGACGGCCGTCACCTCGGCCGCGGTGCCCGCCGGGACCGCCAGCGCGGGCGGGCCCGGCACCTCCGGAGCGCCCATCCGCACCAGGGCCGCGATGTACGCACGCACCTCCGGGCCGTCCGCTTCCATCCCCTGTTCCTCCCCCGTCCCTTTCCGTCCCGCTCTACGTGGCTTCCGCCGAGCGGGGTTCAGCCGCAGCCCGGCGGTGGTGACCCGTCAGTAGGGGTGCGGCCGGGAGCCGCCCACCACCACGACGCAGGCGACCGTTCCGCCCGCTGATCCGACGTGATCCGAAAGACACGCCCTGGACCGCATTGTCCTCGTCCGGCGTGAGAACGGTCGACGGCCGGCCGTGGGTGTCTGCCCCCGACCGGCCGGTCTCATGCGGTGCGGGTTACTTCTTCGTCTGTGCCACCGGGGTCTGGTACGGGTGGTGGTGGGTGCCGCCGATGTGCAGTTCCTCGGCGGGCTTGCCGGCGATCCCGGGCAGCACGTGGGTGCCGAAGGGGTCGGTGACGGTGACGGCGTTGCCGTTGCGGCGCACCTCGTGCGGCGAGCCGATCGAGTAGGAGGCGAGCGCGATCCCGGTGCTCGGGTCGCACCGGCGCTGGGGGCGGTGCCGAACACGCCACCCCGCCGCCGGAATACCGGTCAGGTCATTTTCCGGGCCCCTCGGCGAGGCCCGCCCCAGCGCTCCGAGTAGCAACATTGGCCCTGCATGTCCGACACCGTCCCCTCACTCGCGTCGGCGCCGCCGAGTGGCACACGAACCAGGCCTGGACCAGGCTGAGGCGAAGTCCGGTCGCCAGAGGGGTGCGGTGCCGATGTTCGATACGAGCTTTGCGTTCCCGCGTGCCCTGCTGAACCCGGTGGCGGGCGCCCGAGGGCGGGTCGCCGTCATCGGCGCAGGAATCGCCGGCCTGGTCTGCGCGTACGAGCTGGAGCGGCGCGGGTTCGACGTCGTGGTCCACGAACGGTCGAACCGGCCCGGCGGACGGGTGCGGACCCACCGCTTCTGGGACGGCACCCACGTCGACCTCGGCGCCATGCGCATCCCCGGCAACCACCACTGCGTGCTGCACTACGTCTCCCAGTTCCACCTGGAGACCCGCCCGTTCGTCAACGCCAACCCGCGCGCCTACTACCACCTGCGCGGCCAGCGGGTCCGGGTCCAGGACGTGGCCGTCCTCTACCCCGCGTACGCGCTCCGCCCGGGCGAACGGCAGGCCCCGACGCCGGTGCTGGACCGCCTGCTCGGCCCGGTGTGGCGCTCGCTCACCGTCGAGCAGCAGGAGCACACGCTGGCCGGCCACTGGGACGACCCGGCGCTGGAGCGGGCGGCCTCGGTGTCCCTGTGGCAGTTCGTCCACGAGCACCTGTCGCAGGACGCCTGGGACCTCATCGGCCACGCCAGCGGGCTCGCCCACTACGAGCAGTCCTCCCTGCTGGAGGTCCTGGTCGACTACTTCGGACTGTTCCACGAGGGGCAGGTCGAGCTGGTGGACGGGCTGGAAGCGCTGGTCCACGCCTTCGTCCGGGCCCTGCGCCCCGGCACCCTCCGGCTGTCCAGCCGGATCGACGAACTCACCCTCACCACGGACGGCGTCCGGATCCACGGCAAGCGGCTCGGCGCCCCGCTGGAGGACCACGCCGACTACGTGGTCTGCTGCGTCCCGGCGCCCGCACTCGACCAGATCGCCGTCAGTCCGGGCCTGCCCCACTCCCAGCGGCACGCCGTGCGCGGCATCAGCTACGCCAGCAGCAGCAAGACCGTCCTCCACCTCACCCGCCGCCGCTGGGAACTGGAGGACGGCATCCACGGCGGCGGAAGCTTCACCGACCTGCCGATCCAGCAGTGCTGGTACCCGTCGGACAACGCCATGCCGGTCACCGACGGCGTCAACGGCAGCGCCGACCACCGCTGGGCCGCCCGAGACCCGCTGCGCTCGGCCGAGCCGACCGCCCTGCTCGGCGCCTACCAGTGGGGCGCGAACGCCCGGCGCTTCGCCGCGCTGCCCCCGGCGGACCGCGACGCCCTGGTGCTGGACTGCCTGGAGCGGCTCCACCCCGGCATCTCCGCCGACGTGGACGACATCCTGCACTGCGACTGGGACGTGCAGACCGGCATGGGCGGCGGCGCCTTCGCCCACCTGACACCCGGCGAACACACCCGCTACCTGACGGTGCTCGGCTCGCCGCACCCGGCCGACGACCCGCGGATCTTCTTCGCCGGCGAGCACCTCTCCGGCGCCCACGCCTGGTGCCAGGGCGCCGCCCGGTCCGCCCTCGACGCGGTGGCCGCCGTACTCGACCGCGCCGGCCACCCCCGGATCGCCACCCGGGTGGGCACCGCGTGACCGACCGGCAGCTGACCCGGGACGACCTGCGCGCCCCGTTCCGGCCCGCCCGCAGCGAGCAGGTCGGCATCGAGGTCGAGTGCGGACTGCTCGACCCGGCCACCGGCCTGGCCGCCCGCTACTTCGGCGACCGCGGCGTGCTGGCCGTCCTGGAGGCGGTGCTGGCCCACTGGGGCGGCGAGCGCCAGGAGGACGCCGGACGGCTGACCGGAGTGCTGCGCCCGGACGGCAGCCAGATCACCCTGGAACACGGAGGCCAGCTCGAGTACTCCTCGGTGCCCGTCCCCAGCGTGGCCGAAGCGGTGCACGAC
This sequence comes from Kitasatospora aureofaciens, assembly GCF_001188955.3. Taxonomy (GTDB): domain Bacteria; phylum Actinomycetota; class Actinomycetes; order Streptomycetales; family Streptomycetaceae; genus Kitasatospora; species Kitasatospora aureofaciens. Next base: position 10,739 of record NZ_JPRF03000024.1, read on the forward strand.
ATGCGCACCGCGCTGGAGCAACTCGCCGAGCTGGTGGGCCGGTTCGGCCTGGCCCTGGTGCCCGGGGGGAACCTCCCGTTCGACCGGCTGGCCGACGTGCAGTGGGTGCCGATGACCAGGGGCGCCATCATGCGGGACTACTTCGCCGCGCTGGGCCCTGCGGGCGACCGCGCCCGGTACATCATGGCGCTGTCGCTCTCCACCCAGGTCACGCTGGACTACCTCTCGCCCGGGGACTTCACCGAGAAACTGCGCACCCAGATGGCCGCCGCACCGGTGGTCGCCGCCCTGCTCGTCAACTCCCCGATCCAGGAGGGCCGTGCGGACGGCCTGCTGTCCCACCGCAGCTGGGCCTGGCTGCGGATGGACCCGCGCCGGTGCGGCGTGCTCGCGCCCGCGCTGCGCCCGGACGTCGACGTGGACGACGTGATCGACTGGGCCCTCGACCTCCCCCTGATCCACTACCGCACCCCGGACGGCCGCTACCACCCGGCGCCCGACCGCCCCTTCGCCGACCTCCTCCGGTACGGCTACGACGACGGGTCGCGCCCCACGCCCGCCCACTGGGCCTCCCACCTCAACCAGCTCTGGACCCACACCCGGGTGCGCAACACCCTGGAACTGCGCGGCTCGGACGGTCCGCCGTACCCGTTCATCGCCGCCGTCCCGGCCCTGTGGACCGGCCTCACCTACCACGCCGAATCCCGTGCCGCCGCCTGGAAGCTGCTCGGCCACCACACCGTGGCGCAGCACCGCGCCGCACTCGCCGAACTGCCCGTCCGCGGCCTCGACACCCGACTGGGCGACGACCCCGTCCGCCCGCTGGCCGCCGAACTGCTCCGCCTCGCCCGGGCCGGGCTGGACGCGCGCGTCTCGGCGGGCCTCGAACCGCCCCACGTCCCCGGCTACCTGGACCCGCTGGACGAGATCGTCGCCACCGGCCTCACCTTCGCCGAGCAGTGCCTCGGGCGCTGGCACGGCGAGTTCCGCCAGGATCCGGCCCGCTACGTCGCCGCGCACCGGGTCTGAAGCGCACCTGATCCGAACGCAAGGAGCTGGCGCGGTCCCCGTCCGGGCCGCCCCCGAAGCTGCGCCCGGTCTTCGAACACGGCCCCGCCCCCCGCCCAGGTCGCCGACGCCGCCTTCGACGAGCTCTTCCGCTCGGCCGTGCTCGCCGTCCTCGCCGTCCTCGCCGTCCTCGCCGTCCTCGCCGTCCTCGCCACCGGCGAGATGCCGCTGTCCCTCACCGAGTTCACCGCCGAGGGCGCTCGGACAGAGCTGTCCGCCCGGTGGCCGGTGGTCGGCCCGGACAGCCCGGACAGCCCGGACGGCTGGACGGTCAGGGCACGGGCCCGCGCTGAACCCGTTGACGCGGCGGCCCCGTTGGACCAGTGTCAGGGCGAGTCACCGAAGCCGCGCACGGGTTGGAGGGAGCCGGACCATGGGCATCGCACGTCGTGACCTTCTCAGGTGGGGAGCCGGAACGGGCGGTGCGGCCGCCGTCGGAAGCCTGTTCGGACCGGTCTCCTCCGCCACCGCCCGGACCGCGGCCTCCTCGGCCACCCCGGGCGGGCTGCCGACGGACAGCTGGATGAGCCGGCTGGACGGGAGCCTGTCGCTGCTCGACCTCACCGTCCCGGGCACCCACGACTCCTGCTGCCAGAACCCGTGGTACGGCACCGAGTGGTCGCACACCCAGAACTGGGGCATCCCGCAACAGTTGCAGGAGGGCGTCCGCTTCCTCGACATCCGCTGCAACGGCCTGGAGGGTGCGCCCGACGAACTCGGGATCTACCACGCCGACAACTACCAGCACATCCGGCTCCAGGACGTGCTGGACCAGTGCCGGTCCTTCCTGGCGGCGCACCCGGGCGAGACCGTCCTGATGCGCCTCCGGAACGAGCGCGCCGGCGGCCAGTCCCTCGACGACCCGGAGTTCCAGCGGCGGGTCAACCACTACCTGGACGGCCTGGGCTACCGCGGCATGTTCCACTTCTACGGCTGGCCGACCCTCGGCACGGCCCGCGGAAAGGTGGTCCTGCTCGCGGACTTCGCCAACCCGTGGGGCCTGATCGACTGGTCCAGCGGCCAGAACGACTGGTTCGACACCCAGGACGTCTGGCAGATCGGCGGCACCGACGCGCTGGGCGACAAGGGCCGGTACATCACCGCCCAATTCGACAAGGCATTCCTCAACCCGGCCTACCCGCGAATGTTCGTGAACTTCCTCAGCTATGCGGGTGGCTACTGGCCCAAGAGCAGCTCGCAGACCCTGATGGACCGGACGGTCTACCCGTACCTGGTCGCCCGCACCCGGCAGCGGGCCCGGTTCGGCATTGTGCCGATGGACTTCCCGGACTTCCACGTGAACGTGCTGCAGATGCTCATCGACAAGAACTTCGTCTGAGCCCGGTGACCGGCCGGCGGCACGGCCACCGGGCCGGTCTCACGAGGTCGCGCTCGGCGTCGGGGACTCCGTTACCGGGACGGAGGCCACCGGGCTCGGGGCCTTCGGGGAGGGGGCGGCCATGGTGGCGGCCCGGGCGGCGGGGTCGGTGACGAGCGGGAGGCACCCGTCCCCGCCCGGCTGGTGGCCGCACACCCGCAGGGTGGTGTCGGCCGGTCCGGCGTCGACCATGGCCGAGTAGTTGTCGTAGCCCCAGTGGATCAGGGCGGTCTCCTGCCAGCCGGTCCTGTTGGTGATGGTGACGGTGTCCCCGGGGGCGCCTTCGGTGATCCCCGCCCAGGCGGCTCGGCAGCGCGGGCTGTAGTGGAGGTACAGGACCACCTGGCCGACGTTGCCGGTCAGCAGGGTGTGGTCGTCGTTCTCGCACCCCATGAGCTGGGGGTCCTTGCCCGCGCAGCCGATGCCCTGGCAGAGCGGGGCGGCCCCGGCCTCCGCACTCGTCGCGGGGAGTCCGGCCGCGGCGGCGTCGGTGCCGCCGTTCAGACCGTGCAGGTAGAGGCTCACGGCCAGGACGAGCGCGACGGCGACGGCGGCCGCGAGCAGGGCCGACGGGCGGCGCCACCCGGCGGCGCGGCCGAGGACGGCGGACCGGACCGGCGCTTCGGTCGGCCACGCTTGAACGGCGACCGGCACGGGCGCGGGCACGAGCACGGGTTCCGACACGGGCGCGAGCACGGGTTCTGACACCGGCGCTGGCACGGGTTCCGACACCGGCGCGGCCCCTTCGGCCGCGTCCCGCGCCGCCTCGGCCTGCCTCAGCAGGGAGGTCAGCAGCTCGCCGTCGCAGTCCAGGGCGGCGATCATCCCGGCAAGCGCCTGAGGGGTAATCAGGCGCTTGCCGTTCAGCCAGCGTTCCCAGGAGGCCTTGCTGAGGTAGGTCCGCTTCCCGAGTTCGGCGAGCGAGATCCGGTGCGCGTCCTTGACCGCACGCAGTTCCTCGGCCAGGCGCCTGGCAGGCTCCGAAAGACCGTCAGGAAGCGGTTTCCAGGACTGGCTCATCGTGGGGGTGCACCTCTGGCGGGTCGACGGCAGACATGAACTGGTCATCGTTGGGATGATCAGCTTAGTCGCGCTCCGCCCTCAGCCCCTGCGGAATCCGTCCCTCCGTCTCAACCGTCTCCACCCGGGCGTCCCAAGCCCCAGCTCAGGGGCCCTGGAACGGGGCCCATCGTCTCAGAAAGTTCGGAGACGGTCGAAGATCGGCCCGCGATCGCGCAGAGTTGGCCTCGCCGGGTAGCCCCGAGGTCAGCACCGGTTCTGGTCCGGGTAAAGACCTCGGCGAGTCGGAGCAGACGAGGGCGCCCGGGTGCACACCCAGTACTCCGCACCACAACGGTCATCTCAGAGGAAGTTCGGGGAGATACCTCATGGGCCGCCATCACACGTCCGAGACCACATCACCGTCGCCCGCCGACCAGCTCGCCAGCGAGCTGCAGTCGCTGAAGTCCGGGTCGGGCCTCACCTACGCCCGGCTCAGCGAACGCACCCACTACGCGAAGTCCTCGTGGGAGCGCTGGGTCAACGGGAAGCAGTTCCCCCCGCGGGACGCGGTGCAGAGCATCGCGTCCGTCTGCGGAGGCGACGCCGAGCGCCTGCTGGAACTGTGGCGCCTCGCGGACAGCCGCCGCATCACGTTCGTCCCGCTGGGCGCCCCGGCGCCCGCCACGACGGCCCCCGTGGCCGGCCCGGCCGACGGGGGCCCGCTCGGGGAAGCGGACTCCGCATGCCGCCACCGCCGGGAGGCCGCCCTGCTGCGGCGGGTGGCCCTGGTCTCGCTGGCGCTCGGGGCGGGCGGGGTGCTGGCCGCCGCCGGCCGCCGTCCGTTCCGTCGCGAGGCCTGACCGGCCGCACTACGAGAAGGGGGGACAGGACACGAGCGACACGGCACCGCGCCCGGTGGGGAGGGCGCGGTGCCGCGGCACGTGGGGAGGGGCCCCGCCGCTACGCCACGCCGTCCTGCCACCACCAGAAGCCCGAGCCGTAGTTGGAGTGCTCGATCCGGCTGTCCACGTGCTGCCAGGAGACCGTGTAGGTCTCCAGGCCGGAGAAGCCGCAGGTCTCGGCGATCCGGTAGACGGAGAGCGTCGACAGGCCCGAGACGGCGATGTCGGCGGCGACCCCGTAGGTGTGCATGGAGTTCGACGCCCCGCCGACCTGGGCGTTGTACGAGGTGCTGCGGAAGCCGGAGTTGACGGTGATCGCGCGGTCACCCGCCTTCTTCCGCAGCGCCTCCAGCTTGTACATGGTGCGCCGGACGTTCTCCTGCACCTCGCCGGAGCCGACGTTGCCGCCCCCGAAGCCCGAGCCGTCGTGGCTGGTGAACTCCGACCAGTTGAAGTGGGCCGTGGAACCGTCCGACTTCTCCAGCGAGTTGAGTACCCCGAAGGTCTGCGGACCGGCCACGCCGTCCGCGCTCAGCCCGTACGCGGCCTGGAACCGGCGCACCGCGGCCGCGGTGCCCGGCCCGAAGGAGCCGTCCACGGCCACGTAGGTCTGCGAGGCTGAGTCCGCCGCCCAGCCCGCGACGCGGATCTGCAGCTCGGCCACGGCCGAACCGGAGGAGCCCTGGCCGAGGTTGCCGGACCAGCCGTACGCGGCCGCGGGGCGGGCGAACCCGATGTCGGCGACCGCGGCGAGCCCGGCCGCGGCCACGGCGCCGGTGCCCAAGCGCAGGAGCGATCGGCGGTCGAGGGAAGAGCTGTTCACTATGTGCTCCTTCGAGGAGTCGGCACGGGGAAGACGTCGATCGGTGACGAACAGGGTGAACAGAACGGGGTCGGAGGAGTCAGGGGGCCCGTCAGTACCAGTTGTGGGCCTGCCAGAAGCTCCAGGCCGAGCACGGGTCGCCGTAGCGGCCCTTGATGTAGTCCAGGCCCCACTGGATCTGGGTGGCCGGGTTGGTCTGCCAGTCGGAACCGGCGCCGGCCATCTTGTCACCCGGCAGCGACTGCGGGATGCCGTAGGCGCCGGAGGACGGGTTGGTGGCGTAGACCTTCCAGCCGCTCTCGTGGATGTAGATCTGGTCCAGGCAGCCGAACTGGCCGCTCACGCTCCAGCCGTGGCTGGGAAACTTCCACTGGGCGGTGATCTGCACGGTGCGGGCGACGCCCATCGCGTTCATCGTGGCCGGGCCGGCGATGCCGTCGGCGCTCAGGTTGTGCGCCCGCTGCCAGTCCGTGACCGAGCCGGTCGTGCCGGAGCCGTAGGCGCCGTCCGCGCCCGCGCCGGCGGCGCGCTGGACCTCGGCGACCTTGTTGTGCAGGGCCAGCTCGGTGCGCGCGCCGTACGCGCCGTCCTCGTCGAGGCCGTTGTCGTGCTGGAAGCTGCGGACGGCCGCGGTGGTCTGCGGGCCGTAGTTGCCGTCGACGCCACTGCTCGCCAGGTAACCGATGCCCACCAGGTTGCGCTGGACCCAGGTGGTGCTGTCCAGTGCCTGGGCCTGCGCCGGCAGCAGCGCCAGCGCGACGAAGGCGAGCACGGCCACGGCCAGCCCGCGCAGGGCCGGGGTTGTCTTCACGGTCATCCCATTCCTCCGGTGCCTGTCGGGTGATCAGGCGGTGCCGCCCACTCTCGGGGGCCGCGCGGCCGTCCCGCCACGGATCGGCGGCACCGGGGACGTCCCGGTGCACACCAGGGACACCGTGGGACGGTGTTGGGACGGCTGTGGGACAGCCGTGGGACGGCGTACGAGACACCGGTGACACCTGCTGACGCCGACGGGAACGGCCGGTCACCGGCCCGTTCGTGGTGAACGGGCCAGCCGCCGGTGCACGGTCCGGGAGATCAGGCGAGCAGCCTGCTCCAGGTGCGGGCGTCCACCACGCCGTCGGCCGGCAGCCCCGCCGAGGACTGGAAGGACGTCACCCCGGCCTGCGTCCCGGGACCGAACGCGCCGTCCACGCTCACCTGGATGCCGTGCGCGACCAGCTGGCTCTGCACGCCCTGCACCGCGCTGCCCGTGGCGCCGCGCGCCAGCGGCGCCACGGCCTGGGACCACGTCTGGTTGCCCGCGACGCCGTCGGCCGAGGCGTGGTTGGTGTTCTGGAAGGCCGTCACGGCGGCCTGGGTGGCGGGGCCGTACGCCCCGTCCACGGTCAGCGACTGGCCGCGCTGCACCAACAGGTACTGCAGGGTCTTCACGTTCTCGCCCGAGGCGCCGCTGCTGAGCACCGGCCAGACCGGGCCGGTCGGGTCCCCGCCGATCCGCGCCGCGACGTCGCGGCGGATCTGCGGGATCAGCGCGTAGAGGCGGTCGCCGGGGCACTCGGTGTTGTTGAAGTCCCGGTGCCCGTAGACCTGGTAGGCGCGCAGCCCGTACCGCTGACAGATGTAGGTGATCAGGTCGATCAGCGCCGCGTACTGCTGGCTGCGCGGGTCGACGGTGCTGTACGTGCCCTCGTTCTCGATGCCGATCGCCACCGTGTTCTGCCCGGTGCAGTGGGCGGACTCGACGTGCTGGGTGCCGCTGCGGAGGGTGGCCAGGCTGCTGTGCCGGCCCTCCATGATGTACGCGCCGCGGCTGACGGTGAAGTGCTGGCCGGTGTCGATCCAGTGCTCGGAGTCCATCTGGTAGCTCTGCATCGAGCGGGCCAGCGAGAACGCGGCGGCCTGCGAGTAGTCCGTCACGTTGGGCGTCGCGGTGTGGTGCACGATCACCTTGTCCGGCGCGCCCGCCACGAAGTTGAGCGGGCTGCTCGCGGGCCGGGCACCCCAGGCTCCGGTGTCGGCGATCACCGGTCCGGCGGCGGCCCGGGCCACCCCGGCGGTCAGGGCGGAGCCGAGCAGGGCGCCGGTGCCGACGGCGAAGGCGCCGGCCAGGAAGGAGCGTCGGCCGGGGCCGGCGGAGTTGGCGGGGTCGACGTGGTTCATGCGGGACTACCTGGCCCTTCACGGGTGGTGGGCGAACGACTGCCACGCTAGGAGCGCGGTGGTCCCGTCCACCACGCTTCGTCGTCCCTCCTGTGTCCCCTCCTGTGTCCCCTCCTGTGTCCCGCCTGCGTCCCTTCCGGTGTCGCTCCGCCGTCCCGGCCCGTCCCGGGACGGGCCGTCCGCGGCTCTCCCCCGGAGGTTCAGGCCCGCCGCACCCGGACCCCGCACTCCGCGATCGCGTGCTCCTGGGCGTCCGGCAGCCCGGAGTCCGTCACCAGGTCGTGGACGTCCGCGAGCGGGCAGATGGTGGCGAAGGTGACCCGGCCGACCTTCGTCCGGTCGGCGAGCACCACCGCGTGGGCGCTGCTGCGCAGGAAGGCCCGGTCGGTCTGCGCCTCCATCTCGTCGTGGGTGGTGCAGCCCTGCTGAACGGTCAGGCCGTCCACGCCGATGAACGCGAGGTCGAGGTGGTACTGGTCGAGCATCCGCTCGGCGGCCGGGCCGACCAGTTCGTAGCTGGCCGAGCGGGCGAGTCCGCCGACCACCACCAGCCGGACCTCGGGCCGCACGATCAGCTCGGCGGCGATGTTGACCGCGTTGGTCACCACGGTGACCTTGCCGCGCTCGCCCAGCACCCTGGCCAGCTCGGTGGTGGTGGTGCCGCCGGTCAGGCCCACCACGGCGCCGTCCGGCACCAGTTCGGCGGCGGCCCGGGCGATCCGGCGCTTCTCCTCCTGCTGCTGGTCGCCCCGGTGCCGCAGCGGGATCTCCAGGTTGACCGCGCCCGTCACGGCTCCGCCGCGGGTGCGCTGGAGCAGCCCCTGGTCCTGCAGTTCCTGCAGGTCCCGGCGCACGGTCGCGTCCGACACCCCGAGCAGTTCGGAGAGCGTGCGCACGTCCGCGCTCCCCGCCTCGGCGATGTGCGACACGATCCTGGCGGCGCGATCAGCTTTGAGCATGGACGGAGTGTAGTTCAGCCCGCGCCGACGATCGGCGACTGTGCGCCCTTCCTCGGCCGTTGCCGGGCCGCTCCGGCCGGCGGCCCGGTATACCTGCGTACAGCTGCTTGGACTCGTGTCGCTTTGAACAGGCACAAGCACGACTGCGCATCACACTGCTCATCGCCGAGACGGAGGAGGCCCTGACCGTGACCGACCGCATCACCCTGTCCGGCGCCTCACCGACCTCGTCGTGGTCGACTCCTCGAGCTACGACCCGGTCGCCGTCATGCGCCGGGGCCGCTGGGTCATCGGCGGCGACAGGTTCCCCACCGTCAAGTCCGCCTGACCACCCCTGGGCACCCCGACGTCGCCCACCGGCCGGGCCGCCACGTCCCTTCCAACCCGCCCCGCCACCGCGCCACCGCCGCCGCCTCAGGGGGCGGCGGCGGGATGCGGGGCGGCCAGGCGCCACTCCGCAGCTCCAGCCCGCCCCGAGAAAGGTGAACTGCCGTGCCTCCAGGGCGCCTCGGGGCAGCGGTGCGTCGAGCGCGGCGCGGGCCTGGGCGGGCAGGTCCGCCGGTGCGGCACCCAGGTGGGCGCGCAGCAGGGCGAGGGCGGTGGTGGCGAACCTGGTCTGGACGACGGACTTCTCGTCGGCGAACTCCAGTGCCACCAGGTGGCGCGCGGCGGCGCCGACCGGGGTGCGCGGGTCGGCGGTGACGGCCACCGTCTCGGTCGTGCCGACCCGCGCGAGGGCGTCGAGCACCTCGGTGGTGGTGCCGGAGCGGGTGAGGGCGACCACCCGGTCGTACCGGCGGTCGGCCGGGAACTCGGAAGCCGCGAAGGCGTCGGTCTCGCCCAGTCCGAGCGACTCACGCAGCGCCGCGTAGGCCTGGGCGATGTAGAGCGAAGTGCCGCAGCCGATGACGGCGGCCCGCTCGCCGGGTTCGGGCAGGTGTCGCGGGGTCAGTTCCAGGGCGCGCTGCCAGCATTCGGGCTGGCTGGCGATCTCTTCGTCGACGTGAGCCATGAAGTCCTCCTGCGCGAGACTGCACCAACATGCGTGAAGATGATCGCCTTGTAGTCCAGATCGAACGTATCGCGCAATAGTGCGCATCCCCGATCAGCTTCGAGCAGCCCGTCCAGTGGTCGGCGCATCCAGCGGTGGCTAAGCTCCCCGTACTGTGACCGAACGTCAGACGAACCGAACAGCAGAGACATCCGCCGACGTCGTCATCCTCGGCGCCGGACCGGCCGGACTCACCCTCGGGAACCTCCTCCACGCCGCCGGGATCGACTGCGTCGTCCTCGAACGCGCCGACCGCGCCCACGTCCGGACCAGGGCCAGGGCCGGCTTCCTCGCCGCCAACACCGTCCGAATACTGGAGCGCCACGGCCTGGCCGACGGCCTGCACCGGCGCGGCCACCCGCACGGCACCTGCGAGTTCCGTACCGGGAACGGCAGCTTCCGACTCGACTACGGCACCCTCGGCCGCGGCGAGCGGCACACCGTCTACCCCCAGCAGGACCTGGTCACCGACCTGTTGACCCACTACCTGGACGCGGGCGGCCGGATCCGCTTCGAGACCGAGGCCCGGTCCGTGCGGGAGGTCACCGGCCCCCGCCCCACCGTCGACGTCCGCGAGGCGGACGGCCGCCCCGGCCGGTGGCGGGCCCGCTACGTGGCCGGCTGCGACGGCCGCCACGGCGCCGCCCGGCGCTCCCTGCCCGCCAGCGCCCTCCGCCACCACCGCGACCACGGCGTCACCTGGCTCGGACTGCTCGCCGAGGCACCCCCGAGCCTGGACGCCGTTGGCTACGCGATGCACCCGGACGGCTTCGCCGGCCACATGGCCCGCACCGCCGACATCACCCGCTACTACCTGCAGTACGAGCCCGGCGTCCCGGGCGACGCCTGGTCCGAGGAGCGGATCTGGGCGGCGCTCGACCGCCGGATGTACACCGCGGAGCACGGGCCGTTGCACCACGGCCGGATCGTCCAACGCTCCGTCATCAACCTGGAGTCCGACGTGGTCGAACCACTGCGGCACGGCTCGCTGCTGCTCGCCGGGGACGCCGCCAGTCTGCCCGCCCCCGCCGCCGCGAAGGGTGCCAACCTCGCCGTGCTGGAGGCAGAGTTGCTCGCCGAAGCGCTGATCGACGAGTTCTCCCGCAGCGACTCCCGGGCGCTCGACCGGTACTCGCGGCGCTGCCTCGACCACATATGGCGGGCGCAGGAGTTCGCCCACTGGATGATCCAGCTCCTGCACGCCCCGGCCGGAGCGGACGCGGAATCGTTCTTCCATGAGGCCATGCGGCGCTCCCGCGTCGAATCCCTGCGCACCTCACGCACCCACCAGGACTGGTTCGCCGAGAACTACGTCGGCATCTGACCGTCCTCCCACCGGATCGACCCAGCGTGGTGGTCCGCGGCCGACCGGCCCGCCGGCAGGGGCTCACCGGCCACCGCCCGGGACCTCCACCCCGGGCAGCACCGGCGGCCGCGAGCGCTGCGCCGACCACTACGCGCGGCTGGTCACCGAGGCCGGGCCGCGGCTGCTGGGCCACTCCCCGCTCCCCCTGGACGCCGCCGTACTGCACGCCCGCAGGGCCACCGCCCCGGCTCCGGCGGGCCCGGCGGCCGCCCCGGGCCCGGTTCAGGACCGGCGCGGGGTACGCCGGCCCGGCCGCCTCGTTTCGACGTAGTCGACGGTCTGCATCATCCCGAGGTCCTCGTGCTGGAGCTGGTGGCAGTGGGCGACGGTGCTGCCGGTGAAGTCCTCGTACCGGACCAGGAAGGTGACGGTGTCGCCGGGCCTGCCGCCGGCCAGGTCGACGGTGTCCTGCCAGACCGGCGGGTCGAGCCGCTTGCCGTTGCGGTGGGTGACCAGGACGTGGTTGGTGTGCAGGTGGAAGGGGTGGCTGAAGGCCGGGCGGGTCTCGTCGGTGCGCACGGTCCACCGCTCGACGGTGTCCAGTTCCAGGGTGTGGTTGACGTAGCCGGGGTCGAACAGTCCGTACGCCGGGTCCCGGGTGAGGTCGCCGTCGGGGTCGGCCGCGGGGCTCGGGTTGCTCCCCAGGACGCGGAAGGCGTTGGGGAACGACCCGCCGAAGACGCCGGGGTCGACGTGGAAGACCACCTCCCGGTCGGCGTCCGGGTTGGCGATGTCGTCCTCGTCGAGGAAGGGCTTGCCGGCCGGCAGGATGGTCGGCAGGTCCATCGGCGGTTCGACGGCCGGGCCGGTCACCTCGACCGTCATCAGCGGCTCGGACACCCCGTCGGCCCGCAGTGCGTAACTGCCGGGATCGCCGCCGCGGACCAGCACGTCGGCCCGGTTGCCCATGGCCAGGCGCAGACTGTCGGTGGCGACCGTGGCCGGGAAGGTCACGCCGTCCTGGGCGATCTGGTGGAAGGTGAGGTTCCGCTCGCCGTCGGTGAGCCTTAGCGGCAGCGCGGTGAACGCCGTCGCGCAGACCAGCCGCCAGCGCTGCACCTCGCCCGGGCGCAGCGTCAGGGTGGGGTTGACGTGGCCGTTCACGGTCAGGGTGGCCGGGACGGCCGCCAGCGCGTTCGCGGAGGTGAACTCGGGGACCTTGCCGTCCTTGAGTCTGAGCTCGTTGACGCAGACGACGACGTCGGCGGCCGCCGCGATCTCGGGCACCTCGTCGACGTCGCCCTCGACGATGAGGACCCCGGCCATCCCGCCGACGATCTGTACGGACGTGGCCCCGTGCAGGTGCGGGTGGTACCAGTGGGTGCCGGCCGGGTGGTCGGCCGGGATGTCGACGGTCGTGACGTACCGCGGCTCCGGGTCGCCAGCCTCGACCTCCTCGGCGGTGCGCGGCGCGAACTCGCGGTGGACGTTGTCGGCGTCCCCGGACGGGGAGACGTGCAGGCCGTGGGTGTGCAGGTTGAAGCTGTTGAGGTTGTGCGGCAGGTTGTGGCCGCCGCTGTGGGGCTCGTTCGGCGGCAGGCCGTTGACCTGGGTGAGCCGCAGGGTGTCCCCGCCGCGCACCCGCAGGGTCGGTCCGGGGATCGTCCCGTTGTAGGTGCGGGTGGTGGCCGTGCCGTAGCCGGGGACGACGGTGTCCGTGAACCGCACGTCGAGCGTCTGCTCCAGCACCGCCCGCGGTGTGCCGGGCACCCGCCGCCTGGCCCGGACAGCCGGCTGCGGGAAGGGTGCGGGCGCCGCGGCGGCGTACTGCCGGGAGAGGATCCCGTCGGACGCCGCCGCGAGGACAGCGGTGGGGATCGCCCTGAGCATCGACCGACGACTGATTCCGACATTTTCGCTCATGGTCGGGCAATCTAGGTCAACTCACCGGCGCCGCTCGGAAAGCACACCGCACGTCCGCCGGACATTGGGCCTTCCGCACCACCCCTGGCGCCGGCGCCACTCCTGACGCCGCGCCGCCTCGCTGCGGCTCAGCCCGCCCAGAGCGTCACCGTGGCCTCCACCTGGTAGTCCGCCGGGGCGATGGAGTCCACCTTGATCAGCGCGGTACGGCCGCCCGGGGTCCTCAGGCAGACCAGCGACCCGGCCTTCACGTGCACCGAGTCGCCCGCATGGCTGGCAGCCCAGTCCGCGCAGGCGGGGCCGGAGGGCGGCGCCTGGCCCGTCCAGAGGCCGAAGGTGTCGTGGTCCATCTGGATCTCGTCCCGCAGGACGGCCTCGGTGCTGCTGAACCCGGTCGCGTAGATGCCCTGCGGGAACCCGGGGTGGCGCCCCGGCGGGGTCAGGTCCAAGTCGATGCCGCCCTCGAACGGGATCCCGACCTGGCCGGTCCACACCGCGGCGAGCCCGGTCGGCGACGGCGCGGGCGGGGCCGGCGCAGCGGTGGCGGTGGTTCCCGCGCCGGCGGAGGCAGTGGCCGCCCCTGGTGCGGCCGCGCCCTGCGGGGACACCGCGGCGCCCGCCGCCGGGGCCGGTTCGGCGGGCGTGCCGCCCTGCGGCCGGATCGCCGTCCCCAGGATGAGCGCCAGGATCCCGACCGCGACCACCCCGACCCGGGCGCCCCCGCTCTTGGGGCCGGGCAGGCTGATCCCCGCCCCGCTCGCGGCCTCCTTCGCGAAGGCCACCACGAAGCAGAGCAGCCCGAACACCCATAACGTGATGGTTCCTGCCATGGCTCCGTCCCCCTGTCACACCCGTTCCGCTGAGATGGAACTCGCAGATGGTACCGGTTGCCTGACGTGACAGCAGGCCAATTCACCACAGCCCGGAAGCGGCCCCGGAGCCGGCCCCGAACCGGTGCACCGCCGACGGCCGCGACCGCGGGCCGGCCCTGCGCCCGACAGCTCCAGCGCCCCGGCCCGGGCACGGCAGCTGACCGTGAACCGTCGAGGGGCTCCCGCACCGGGCGCGGGAGCCCCTCCGAGTTCCCCCCACGCCGCCCGACGGACTCGGGGGCTGGACGCCCGGCAGAGTTGGGGCCCACCGCCCGACGGGGTCGGGAGTTCGGCGGCCGGTCGAGTCGGGCCCCGGTCAGCGGTCGGGGTGCGGGGGCCGGGGGTCGATCTCGGCCCAGACCGTCTTGCCGTCGGCGTGCGGCAGCGCCCCCCAGCGGTCGGCGGCCTTCTGCACGATGAAGAGCCCGTGTCCGCCGGGCAGGCCCGGGCGGTGGGGGCGGCGCGGCTCGGGCAGGACGGTGGAGCGGTCGCTGACCTCGATCCGCAGGCGCGTCTCGGAGGCGTCGAGCACGAGGTCGACGGGGCCTCCGGCGTGCAGCATCGCGTTGGCGACCAGTTCGGCGACCAGGAGCACGATGTCGTCCTCCCCGCCGGAGTCGCCGGTCGGCCACGACCAGTCGGCGACCGCCTGCGCGGTGTACGCGCGGGCGCGGGCGACGGGCTTCGGCAGGCCGGCCAGGTGCAGGCGGCGGCGCTGGCCGCCGGGCGGCAGTGTGGGGCCGATGCCCGGCCGGTCGCCGTCGAGGGTTGCCCGGCTGGTCGTCATGTGCGGGTTCCCCTTCGGTTCCGGCGCTGTGTTCCGCTGCGTCGTCTCGCTTCGACGTTCCGCTTCGACGTTCCGCTTTGTCGTTCCGCTTCGTCTGCTCGGTTTCCCGACCACTGCCGAATTATGCGTGCCCCGCGGGGTGGCGGCACTCACCGGGGCACGGCGAGCGCGGCGCCCACGGTCGGGTGGAGCGAGAACACGGTGTCGGCGCAGGTCAGTTCCAGCAGCCGTTGGACGGTGACGGAGGGCGCCGCGAGCCGGAACTCCACGTCCGCCGAGACGGCCGCCATCCTGGTCTGCAGCAGCAGGTTCAGGCCGGAGGAGTCGCAGAAGTCGACGCCCGCGAGGTCGACGACGAGCAGTGGCGGATGCTGCTCCACCAGGCCGTCGAGGGCACTGCGGGCCGGTTCCAGGGTCTCGATGTCGAGATCGCCCGCCAGCGTGCAGACGGCGGCCCGGGTGTCGGTGTACCAGGTGCGCACGGCCAGGTCGAGCTCGGCCGCGTCGAGCCTGGCCGCATCGAGCCCCGTCGGTTCGGATCCGGCCGGGGCGGGTCCGGGCGGGGCTTCCGTCCGGGAGGGGTCGGAGGGTGCGGTGGTCGACGGCACGGTCATTGACTCGTTCTCTGCGGGCATCGTCTTCTCGGCTGGCATCATCTTCGTGTTCCCCTTCCGCGGGGTGTGCCCCACGAGCCTACGCACGCTACCCGGCGAAGGGCCAGGCCGTGACCGGGCCGCGGGTGGCGTGTGTGGCGTCGTGGCTGCCCCTGGTGACCGTGGGGTCGTCTCAGGGGGCGGTGAGGTCCGCCCGCAGCCTGGTCAGCGTGCGGTTGAGGAGCCGGGAGACGTGCATCTGGGACAGCCCGAGACGGGCGCCGATCTGGGACTGGGTGAGTTCCTCGCCGAAGCGCATGGACAGGATCTGCCGGTCGCGCTCCGGCAGGGCGGCGACGAGCGGCTTGAGGACGATCAGGTTCTCGATCGTGTCGAACCTCCGGTCCTCCTCGCCGAGGCGCTGGGCGAGCGGGCCGAGGTCCTCCTCGCCCTCGGTTCCGGAGGCGTCCAGGGAGCCGGCGGTGTGGCCGTTGGCCGCGGCCAGGCCCTCGATCACCTCTTCCTCCGGCAGGTCGAGGTGGTCGGCGAGCTCGGCGGCCGTCGGCGAGCGGCCGAGCCGCTGGAACAGCACGTCGCGGGCCTTGGCCAGGGTGATCCGCAGTTCCTGCAGGCGGCGCGGCACGTGCACGGCCCAGGTGGCGTCGCGGAAGTGGCGGCGGATCTCGCCCAGGATGGTCGGCAGCGCGAAGGTCACGAACTCCGCGCCGTGGCCGGGGTCGAAACGGTCGATCGCCTTGATCAGGCCCAGCGAGCCGACCTGTATCAGGTCCTCCTCGGGTTCCTGGCGGTTGCCGACCCGGCGGATCGCGTACCGCACCAGGGACAGGTTGAGCTCGATGAGCGTGGCGCGCACGTACGAGTACTCGGCGGTGCCCTCCTCCAGCATGGACAGCCTGGCCAGCAGCACCCTGGTCAGCTCGCGGGCGTCGGCGGGCGCGACCTGCCGCGGATCCTCGATGTCGGCGAGCTCCGGGAGGTCCGGGTGTCCTGACGGTCCCGAGAACCCTCTGGGCCCCGGGAGGCCCGGGGCGGCAGCCCGGTCGGCACCGGGCGCGTCGACCGTCGGGGCCTCGTCCGGGGCCGGGGCTGTCACGCGGTGGAGGAGTTCGTCACTGGTCGTGGCCATGTCGGTCCTTTCCCCTCGGCGTACGGTCCGTCCCCGGATACCCGCCCAGTCCGATGGCATGCCTGCTCGGACTGTGAGGGTTGCGTGAACGAACGGCTGGGCCGGGGAAACAGTGGGCGCATTCCGTACGGTACCCGTCGCGGATCGTGCATGCCCGGCGGGGATCGGGGCACCCGGACCCCGTGCAGTAGCGGAGACCGAGGAGGAGAAGGAGAGGACGGGACGATGGGACGGATCGAGGAATCGGTCGAGGTGGCCGCGCCGCTCGGCGAGGTCTACCGGCACTGGGTGCACTGCGAGGACTTCCCACAGTTCATGCGCGGCGTGGTCAGCGTCGACGTGTCCGGCCGCGGCAGCAGCAGCTGGGTGGTCGAAACCGCGGGCGGCCGAAGGGAGTTCGAGGCCGTGACCACCGAGGTCGTGGAGGGCGAGCGGGTGGCCTGGGACGGCGGCAGCGGCCCGGTGCGGCACAGCGGCGTGGTGACCTTCCACCACGTCGACGACCGTACGACCCGGGTGATGCTCCAGCTGGAGGTCGAGCCGCCCGGGCTCTGGGCGCACCTCGCCGAGGCGCTCGGCTTCGTCGACCGCCGGGTCATCGACGACCTGAACGACTTCAAGCACCACGTCGAGCGGAGCAGCGGGCTGCCCGCGGGCTGAACTGCCGCCGGATCGCGAATCCGTGGGCATGGACCGCGACATCGGGGGCAGCCGAGCCCGTACGACCCACCCGGACGAACGGAGGCAGACATGAACGAGCGCCACAACATCTGGGAGTTCCGCACCGCCGCCGGGCACACCGCCGGCACCGACCTCGTCGGCTTCCACGTCGAGGCCACCGACGGCGCGATCGGCAAGGTCGACAAGCTGTCGGAGGAGGTCGGCGAGCAGTACCTGGTCGTCGACACCGGGCCGTGGATCTTCGGCCGACGGGTCCTGCTCCCGGCAGGCACCGTGACGCGCATCGAGCTCGGCGAGCGGAAGGTCTACGTCGACCGCTCCAAGGACGAGATCAAGCACAGCCCCGAGCTCGACGACGCCGAGCCCCACCAGGAGAACGACACCCGCGAACGCTTCGGGCCCTACTACGACCGCCTCTACGGCGGCCGGATCCTCTGACCGGGCAGCCGGAGGAGCCGCCGGGAGGACCGGACCCGAGAACGGGACGGCGGGACAGCACGGCAGGCACCACAGCACGACGGACGAGACACCACAGCACAGCAGGCACCACAGCACAACGGACCGAACAGGCACCACAGAAGAACGGGCGGGGACAGCCCGTGGCCGTCCCCGCCCGACGAATCCCGGGAAAAAGGGGAACCCCTGCCATGGAACGTGTCACCACCCGGATCACCATGCGACTGATGACCGGCGACGAACGCAGCCGGGACCTGGACGTCGACTGGTCCTACCGGGCCACCGAACCCCACGCGGTGGAGCTGGACTTCACGTCCTACCAGGCCGGGGCGGTCTGGGCGCTCTCGCGCGACCTGCTCCTGTCCGGCCTGCACGAGCCCTCCGGCGAGGGGGACGTCCACATCACGCCGTACGAGGACACCCGCCTGCTGATCGCGCTGGCCGGGCAGGAGGGCGTCGCCCTGCTCGCCGTCCCCGCCGGGGCGGTCGCGCGGTTCCTGGCCGCCACCGTCAGGCTCGTCCCGCCGGGGCAGGAACACGCCCGGATCGACTGGGACCGCGGCCTGGAGGACCTGCTGGCCGCCTGATCCGCACGCCGCGCCGAAGCTCGCCCCACCAGGAGCGTGCCCGACCGGAACGCGCCCCACCGGAACGCGTCCGCCGAAACACGCTCCACCGCAACATCTCCACCGCACCAAGAGGAGTTCTCGCCATGACGACCGCCCCCGCCCAGCCCGGCCTTCCGTCGCCCGCGCCGGAGCCCGAGGCGCCGCCGAGGCCGACGCCCTCGCCCGCCCCGCCCCTGGTGCCCGATCCCCCGCCGCCGCCCGGCTCGCCCGTCCCTCCGCCGGAGCCGCGGCCCGCGCCCGGCCCGGTCCCCGAACCGGCCACCCCGCAGCCGGGCCGTCCGCATCCGGTGGAGCCGCCCGACTGAACGGCCCGTCGCCGACCACCCCGCGCCGTCGCCCGCCTCCCGACGCCCGCCTCCCGTCGGTGTCGCCGGGGTCCGGGCCCGCGTCGGCCCCCGGCACCCGTCACCGAACCCGAAAGGAGCGCAGCACATGTGGTGGAGCCTGCTCCGCCTCGCCGTCGCCGGCGTCGCCACTGCCCTGTTCACCTACGGCCTGGACCGGGCCGTCCAGGTGCTGGCGCGGCGCCTGACGGCCCCCCGGGGCACGGACGGCGTCCCGGAAGTGCTACGCAAGTGCCGTCGCCCGGTCCTGGCGCTGACCGGGTGCCTCCTGCTCTCCGCCGCCCAGCCGTGGATCAACGCCCCGTCCGAGGCCCGCGAGGGGCTGCGGCACCTGGCAGTGATCCTCGCGATCTCCTCGGGCGGGTGGCTCTGCGGCCGCCTGGTGGCGATCCTGGTGGACGGTGCCACCCGGCTCGCCGTGTACCGGCGCGAGCCCGCCTGGGCGGGCCGTGCCCGGACCCAGGCCAGTCTGCTCGGCCGGATCTGCCAGGCGGTCGTCGCGGTCGTCACCCTGGGTGCCGTCCTGATGACCTTCCCGGCGGTGCGCGGCATCGGTACCAGCCTGCTGGCCTCCGCCGGGCTGGTCGGCGTGGTGGCGGGCGTGGCGGCGCAGAGCACGCTCGCCAACGTGTTCGCCGGGGTGCAGATGGCCTTCGGCGACCTCGCCCGGATCGGCGACGTCGTGGTGGTGGCCGGTGAGTGGGGGACGGTGGAGGAGATCACCCTGACCGCCGTGGTGATAGCGACCTGGGACCAGCGCCGACTGATCATGCCGATGTCGTACTTCGTCGGCCGCCCGTTCGAGAACTGGTCCCGCCGCTCCAGCCGGATCACGGGTACCGCTCTGCTCCACCTCGACCACCACGCCCCGGTCGGGCTGCTGCGGCAGGAGTTCGACGACTACCTGGCGAAGAGCGAGCTGTGGGACGGCCAGGGCAGCGCCCTCCAGGTGGTCGACACCACCCCGACCACCATCGTGGTCCGGGTGCTGGCCACGGCGGCGAACGGCAGTGACGCCTTCGAGCTGCGCTGCAGGCTGCGCGAGCACCTCATCGACTACCTGCGCGAGGAGCACCCGTACGCGCTGCCGCGCATCCCGGTGGCGGAGGCGCCGGTGCGCCGCCCGGACTGCCCGGAGGCCCCGCGCGCCTCCCACGCCCCGCACAGCCCCCGCCCGCCGTCCCAGGGCCGCAGGGGGCAGGACGCGAGGTAGGGGCACCGCGGGGCAGGACGCGAGGCAGGGGCCACCAGGTAGGCTGATCCGATCAGATGATCTTCAGGAGAACCATGCCTGCCGGTGCCCAGCCCCGCGTCCTGCTCGTCACCGACCTGGCCTACCAGGCCCGGGGCCGCCGGTACTGCGACGAGGACATCCAGCTCGCCGCCCGGCTGCGCGAGGACTTCGACGTCGCCCTGTGCCACCCGCTGGACGCCGCCGCGCTGTTGGACTCCTTCGACGTGGTCCTCGTCCGCAACAGCGGCCCGGTGCTCAACTACCGCGCCGAGTACGAGGACTTCCGCGCCCGGGCACTGGAACGCGGCGCCC
Organism: Kitasatospora aureofaciens; assembly: GCF_001188955.3. Classification (GTDB taxonomy): domain Bacteria; phylum Actinomycetota; class Actinomycetes; order Streptomycetales; family Streptomycetaceae; genus Kitasatospora; species Kitasatospora aureofaciens. The sequence continues at coordinate 30,369 of NZ_JPRF03000024.1, forward strand.
GGGTGTACACCCAGCTGACCGGGCGCGGCGACATGGCCGGCAAGCAGTACCTGCTCGACCTCACCGCCGCCGGGTACCCCGTCATCCCCACCGTCGACCGGGCCGAGGAGCTCCCCCGGCTGCCCGTCGTCCCCGAGTACGTCGTCAAGCCGAAGCTCGGCGCCGACTCGATCGGCCTGCGGATCGTCCCCCTCGAGCAGCTCGGCACCGTCCGCTACGACGAGGACCTCCTGGTCCAGCCGCTGATCCGGTTCGCCTACGAGGTCTCGTTCTACTTCGTCGACGACGCCTTCCAGTACGCCCTGCACGCCCCCGACCCGGAGCAGCGCTGGCGCCTCGAACCCTACGAACCCACCGCCGCCGACCTGGAGTTCGCCCGGCGCTTCATCGCCTGGAACACCGTCGAGCACGGCATCCAGCGGGTCGACGCCTGCCGCACCCCCGAGGGCGGACTCCTCCTCGTCGAGCTGGAGGACCTCAACCCCTACCTGTCCCTCGACCTGGTCGACGAGGCCACCCGGGACCGCTTCGTCGCCGCCCTCAAGGCCTCGCTGCACACCCTCGTTACCCGGCCCTGACCCGCCGGGCCGCCTCGGTCAGCACCGTGCCCAGCGGCAGGGCGACCCGGGCCTCGGCCAGCTCGTCCCCGCGGGTCGCGCCCTGGTTGACGATCACCACGGGCGTGCCGGCCCGGGCCGCGTGACGCACGAAACGCAGCCCCGACATGACCGTGAGCGAGGAACCGAGCACCACCAACGCCTGTGCCGCGTCCACCAGTTCGTAGCAGCGCTGGATCCTCGGCCGGGGAACGCTCTCACCGAAGAAGACCACGTCCGGCTTGAGCACTCCCCCGCACACCGCACACGGGGCGACCCGGAACCCGTCCACCAGCTCCTGCGACAGCTCCGCGTCACCGTCCGGATTGACCCGCGCGGGGCCGTCCCGGAAGCCGCCGTTCAACTCCTCCAGCCGCCGGTCCAACTCCTCCCGCGAACCGGTCCGCCGACACCCCAGGCACACCACCCGGTGCAACCCGCCGTGCAGCTCCACCGCCCCGCGCGTCCCGGCCGCCCGGTGCAGGCCGTCCACGTTCTGGGTGATCACCGCCGCCACGTGCCCCGACCGCCGCAGCTGCTCCACCGCCCGGTGCCCGGCGTTCGGCTCGGCCCCCGCGATCGCCCGCCACCCCACATGGCTGCGCGCCCAGTACCGCCGCCGGGCCTCCTCGCTCCCGGTGAACTCCTGGTACGTCATCGGCACCCCGCGCCGCCGACTGCCCGTCTCCCCCCGGTAGTCCGGGATCCCCGACTCCGTCGACAACCCCGCCCCGCTGAGCACCACCACCCCCCGCCCGGCCAGCAGCCGCACCAGCACCTCCAGCCCGACCGCATCCGCCGCCGTACCGCCGAGACCCACCACCGGCACACCCATGCCGCCCAGCTTAGGACGTGTCCTGCGGATCCCTGCCGGGTCCGCGACGCTCTCCCGGCCTCCGGCCGGGAGGCACCCCGCCGAAGTCGGTGGCGGAGGGGCTTCAGTGCAGTCGGCGCGGACGGTGCGCGCCGAATGACCAGGGTTCCGGCCGTGGTCGGGGCTGCCGCTGCGGCTGGGCCGTGCGGGCTCGCCTCTCTCGGATCGGCGGCGTTCGGATCGTGCCGGCCGGAGAGCAGTCCGGGCGGCCGGGTGTTCCCTCCTTCAGCGCGACGTGAGGCGCAGGGCGTCGACGGCGAGGCGGGCGGCGGTGCCGATGGCGGCGTCGGCGGTGGGAAGGGTGATGCTGGTGGCGGCGGCTCGGGTGAAGACGGCCAGGGCGTAGCGGCCGCCGTCGGGGTACTCGACGACGCCGACCTCGTGGCGCAGGGTGGGCAGGGTGCCGGTCTTGCCGTGGACGCGCACGTCGTCGAACGGGAAGCCGGAGGCCAGCCGGTGCGGCCAGACCTGGAGGCCGAGCAGGCGGCGCAGCGCGGCGCCGGGTTCGCCGGGGCAGGCGTCGCCGTGCCAGAGGGCGGCGAGCAGGGCGGTCATCTCGCGGGCGGTGCTGCGGTTGGTGAAGGCCGGGTCGAGGACCCTGAGCCGGGCGACGACGGCGGGGTCGACCGGGGAGTCCTGGCCGGTGTCTTCGGCGAGGGCGGCGAACAGCTCGCGGACGGTGTGGACGGCGATGGTGCGGGTCAGGCCCAGCTCGGCCATGGTCCGGTTGACGGTGTCCAGGCCGATCTCGTCCCAGAGTACGTCGGCGGCCGCGTTGTCGCTGACCGCGAGGGCCAGGTAGGCGAGGTCGCGCAGCGAGAGCCGGGCGGCGTCGAGCATGGCCGACAGGCCGGTGCGCCCCGGGGTGCGGCCGGTGGCGGGGAGGTCCACCGGCCGGGTCAGGTCGATCCGTCCGGCGGCGGCCTCGCGGTACAGCGTGACCAGGAGGCAGAGCTTGTGAACGCTGGCGGTGCTGACCGGGGTGTCGGCGCCGAGGGCGAGTTCGGCGCCGGTGTCGAGGTCGCGGGCGTGCAGCAGGCCGGTGACTCCGGCCTCGGCGAAGGCGGCGGCGATGCGGGCGCGCGCGGCGCGGGTGCCGGCGGGTTCGCGAGGGGCGGGGGCGTCCTCTCCCGGATGGTCCCTGCGGGCTCGGTCACCCTTCGTACGTTCGCTGGTCACAGCGGGAACTCCATTGCGGGCCGGGGGAAGAGCGGGCGGTTGGGCAGCTGGGGCACCAGCCCGCCGGGTTCGGTCAGCGCCCGGTGGGCGGCCTCGGCGAACAGGCGGACGGCGGGCCCGTCCCGCCCGGCCGGCCAGGCGGTGGAGGTGCGCCAGGTCAGCGGGATGCCGGTGAGCGGACGCCAGACCGTACCCGGCGGCGCCACGGTGCGCGGCACCAGGGCGACGGCGCTGCCGGTGAGCACCAGCGCGCCCGCGACGTCCGGGCCGGGCGGGTCGACGACCGCCTCCGGGGTGCAGCCGTGCCGGGCCAGGGTGTTCAGCATCTCGTCGTACAGCGCCGGGGCGGTGGCGCGGGGGAAGAGCACCAGGCGCCGCCCGGTCAGCTCCGCCACGGCCAGCTCCGGTCGGTCGGCCTGCGGGCCGTCGGCGGCGAGCAGGACGCCCAGCGGCTGGTGCAGGACCGGCCCGAAGGCCAGGCCCGCGGCCGGGCAGGGGTGGCGGACGACGGCGACGTCCACCGTGTGCTGGGCGAGTTCGCGCACCGCGGCCGCGACCGGCAGTTCCCGCAGGTCGAGCCGGGTGCCCGGGGAGGAGCTCTCGAAGCCGGTGAGCAGCGCGGCCAGGGCCGCCGGTCCGAGGTCGGGCGGTACGGCCGCGCGCAGGGTGCCCGCCCGGCCGGTGCGCAGGTCGGCCGCGACGGCCAGCAGGCGGGCGGAGCTCTCCAGCACCTCCTCCGCCTCGTCGAGCAGCAGCCGGCCCGCCGGGGTGAGCGCGACCCCGCGCGGACCGCGGTCGAACAGGGTGACGCCGAGTTCGCGCTCCAGCCGCTGGATCCGTTGGGAGAGCGAGGGCTGGGCGATCCGCAGCCGCTCGGCGGCGCGCCCGAAGTGCCGTTCCTCGGCGACGGCACGGAAGTGGCGGAGGTGCCCCAGCAGGTCCATGAACAGGAATCATAGGCAATCCGATATGGATCCGTTCACCATCATGGTCTTGGACCGGAGTCCTGACGGCCTGTTTAGCTGAGGCCACGGGCCGACCACGCGGCCTTCCCGTACGTCTGATCTGGAGACCACCGATGACGTCGTCGTTCCGGCGCCCCCGGACCGCGCTGCCCGCCGTCGCCCTGCTCGCGGCGGCCCTGGCCGTCGGCTGCGGCCACGGCACCTCCGGCGGCACCGGCGCTGCGGCAGCGGCCGTACCCACCACCGCCACGACCTCCGCCGGCCAGTCCTCCGCCGGTCCGACCGACGGCGCCTTCAAGGACCTCGAACAGCACTTCGGCGCCCGGCTCGGCGTGTACGCGGTGGACACCGGCAGCGGCCGGGAGGTCGCCTACCGCTCCGACGAGCGCTTCGCCTTCGCCTCCACGATCAAGTCGCTGCTCGCCGGCGCCCTGCTGCGCACGGCGAGCGACCAGGAGCTGGACAAGGTGGTCACCTACCGCCAGGACGAGGTGCTGACCTGGGCACCGATCACCTCCCGGCACGTGGACACCGGCATGAAGGTGCGCGACCTGGCCGCCGCCGCCCTCGAGTACAGCGACAACACGGCCGCCAACCTCCTCATGACCGAACTCGGCGGCCCGGAGAACCTCCAGCGGACCCTGCGCGAGCTCGGCGACCCGACCACCAACGTCAACCGCAACGAACCCACCCTGAACGAGGCGACCCCCGGCGACCCCCGCGACACCAGCACACCCCGCGCCTTCGCCGCCGACCTGCGGCGCTACGTCCTCGGCGACGTCCTCACGGAGGACCGGCGCCGGATGCTCACCGACTGGATGGTCGGCAACACCACCGGCGCCCCGTTCATCCGCGCGGGCGTGCCCGCCCACTGGAAGATCGGTGACAAGACCGGCAACGGGGGCTACGGCACCCGCAACGACGTCGCCGTCGCCTGGCCGTCCGGCGGGCGCAGCCCGGTCGTCCTGGTCGTGATGTCCGACCGCGGCAAGGCCGACGCCACCTCCGACGACGCCCTGATCGCCGAGGCCACCAAGGCCGTCGTCACCGCCCTCGGCTGACCGGCCGGGACGGCCGGTCCACGACCGACAGCGACAACCGCCCGCCCACGACCGTCCGTCCGAAACCGAACGGAACCGCACCGCACCGCACCGCACCGAACAGTCCGAGGAGGTAGTTGACGATGCCCCTGCACCCCCGCCGAATGAACCGCCGACAGATCGCCCCCGCCGCCGACCGCCTGTCCCGCCGCCGCCTGCTCACCGCCTCCGCGACCGGCGCGGCGACCCGCGGCAGTTGGGCCGGGTCGAGCGAGCCGTCGCAGTCCATGAAGCAGACCAACTCGGCCGTCGCGGCGAGGAGTCCGGCATGGCAGGCGGCACCGAAGCCGCGCCGGCTCTCCTCGACGACGGTCGCGCCCAGGCAGCGGGCCAATTCCGCGGAGCCGTCCCGCGAACCGTTGTCCACGACGATCGCCCGCCAACCGGCGGGGACGCGTGCGAGCACCCAGGGGAGGGCCTCGGCCTCATCGAGGCAGGGCAGGACGACATCAGCGACAAGGGGAGGGGTCACGTCGGCCACGCTAACCGCGGTCGGGCCCGTCGAAGCCGAACCGCGCCCTTACAGAAGTGCGACGTCCGGGCACCGCTGGCCCGTTCGGGGGATCTTACGGAACCCGGACGTCGGACCTGGCGTGGCGCTCGGCGCTCGCCGGGGCTCGTATCCTCGGCGGGGTGAACGAAAGCCCCGCCACCCCAGGACCGCCGTGCCCCGGCCGCATTCTGGTGATCGACGACGACCCGACCGTCGCCGAGGTCGTCGCCGGCTACCTCACCCGGGCCGGCCACCGGGTCGACCGCGCCGCCGACGGCGACGGGGGCCTTGCCCTGGCCCGATCCCATCGCCCGGACCTGCTGGTTCTGGACCTCATGCTCCCCGGCATCGACGGCCTGGAGATCCTGCGCAGGTTGCGCGCCTCCGAGTACGGCGCCGGGCTGCCGGTCGTCATGCTCACGGCCAAGGGCGACGAGGCCGACCGCATCCTCGGCCTGGAACTGGGCGCGGACGACTACGTCACCAAGCCCTTCAGCCCACGGGAACTCGTCCTGCGGGTCCAGTCCGTGCTGCGCCGCTCCCGGGCCGCCGCTCCCGCGTCCCCCGTCGGCGGCCCGGTGGTCTCCGGAGACATCGCGCTCGACCCGCAGGGCCGCCGTGTCCACCGTGGGGGGCGTGAACTGCTCCTCACCCTGCGGGAGTTCGACCTCCTGGCGTTCCTCCTCCGGCACCCGCAGACGGTGTTCTCCCGCCAGGAGCTGATGGAACGCGTGTGGGGCTGGGACTTCGGGGACCTGTCCACCGTCACCGTCCACATCCGCCGGCTGCGCGAGAAGATCGAGGACGACCCGGCCGCGCCGGTACTGATCACCACCGTCTGGGGCGTCGGCTACCGCTACGACCCGGCGGCCGGGCAGGAGGGCGGCCCGGCGTGAAGGACCTGCTGCTGATCGCCCTGTTCGCCGCGCTCGGCGCCGGCGGGGCCGGTCTGCTCGGCTGGGCGGCCGTCCGGCTGCTGCGCCGGCGCTCGCTCGCGCTGGCCCTGTTCTGCGTCGCCGCCGTCACCGTGCTGGCGGTCACCTCCGGCACCTTCGCCGTCGCCCAGGCGATGTTCCTGTCCCGGCACGACCTCGGGGTCGTGATCACGGTGCTGGTGATGGCCTCGGTGGTGTCGCTGGCGACCGCCGCGCTGCTCGGCCGCCAGGTCGTGGCCGGGGGCAGGGCGCTGACCGTGGCCGCCCGCACCGTGGGCAGCGACACCGGGTTCACCGCGCCGGAGCCCCCGCTGGGCCTGGAACTGGCCCAGCTCAGCGAGGAGCTCGCCGCCACCAGCGCCCGACTGGCCGAGTCCAGGGCCCGCGCGCAGGCCCTGGACACCTCCCGCCGGGAGCTGATCGCCTGGATCTCGCACGACCTGCGCACTCCGCTGGCGGGGCTGCGAGCCATGGCCGAGGCGCTGGAGGACGGCGTCGCGGAGCACCCGCAGCGGTACCTGCAGCGGATGCGGACCGAGGTCGAGCGGCTGACCGGGATGGTGGACGACCTCTTCGAGCTCTCGCGCATCCAGGCGGGGGCGTTGGCCCTGTCGCTGTCCCGGGTGTCCGTCTACGACCTCGTCGACGACGCGCTCGCCGGGGCCCACCCCCTGGCCCGGAAGCGCGGTGTCCGCCTGGAGGGCCGGCAGGTCGCCGCCGAGCCCGTCGAGGTGGACAGTGGCGAGATCACCCGGGTACTCGGAAACCTCCTGGTCAACGCGATCCGTTCGACCCCCGAGGACGGCGTGGTCGCGGTCTCCGCCCGCAGGGAGGCCGACGAGGTGGTGCTCTCGGTCACCGACGGCTGCGGCGGCATCCCGGAGCAGGACCTGCCCCGGGTGTTCGAAACGGGGTGGCGCGGCAGTGCCGCCCGCACGCCCCGGCCGGCCGACCAGGCGAATCCGCGTCGGCCGAGCGAGGGCGGGGGCAGCGGTGCCGGGCTCGGGCTCGCCATCGTCCGCGGCATCGTCGAGGCGCACGCCGGGCGCGCCCGGGTCCGCAACGTCGCCGGGGGCTGCTGCTTCGAGATCGTCCTCCCCGCCGCGCGAACCTGAGGTCACGCGCGCAGCGGCGCCGCCGCGAACTCCGCCATCCCCTCGGCGAACGGGACCTGGGCACGCCAGTCGAGCTCCTCGCGCAGGCGGGAGGAGTCCGCGGTGATGTGCCGGACGTCGCCGAGCCGGTACTCGCCGGTCACCACCGGGGCCGGACCGCCGTGAGCGGCGGCCAGCGCCCGGGCCATCTCCCCGATCGTGTGCACCTCGCCGCTGCCCACGTTGTAGGCCCGGGCGTCGCCCGGCGGCCGACCGACGACCGCCTTGAGCGCGGCCAGGTTGGCGGCGGCGACGTCCTCGACGTGGACGAAGTCCCGGCGCTGGCCGCCGTCCTCGAACACCTGGGGCGCCTCGCCCCGGGCCAGGGCGGAGCGGAACAGCGAGGCCACCCCGGCGTACGGTGTGTCGCGCGGCATCCCCGGCCCGTAGACGTTGTGGTAGCGCAGCGTCAGAACGCGGCCTCCGCAGGCTCGGGCCCAGGCGCCCGCCAGGTGCTCCTGGGCCAGCTTGGTGGCCGCGTACACGTTGCGCGGATCGGTCGGCGCGTCCTCCGTCACCAGCCCGGGGCGCAGTTGTGCGCCGCACCGCGGGCACGGCGGCTCGAACCGGCCGGCGTCCAGTTCGTCCGGGCGGCGCGGACCGGGCGAGACGTCCCCGTGCACAGGGCACCGGTACCGGCCCTCGCCGTAGACCACCATCGACCCGGCGAGCACGAGGTTCCGTACCCCGGATCGCGCCATCGCGGCGAGCAGGACGGCGGTGCCCAGGTCGTTGCAGCCCGCGTAGGCGGGCGCGTCGTCGAGATCCAGCCCCAGGCCCACCATCGCGGCCTGGTGGCATACCGCGTCCACTCCGGCCAGCGCCTGCCCGACCGCCGCCGCGTCCCGCACGTCCCCGCGCCGCAGTTCCACGTCGTCCGGCAGTACGGGCATTACCCCGGAGGGGTGGACGGCGGGCAGCAGCGCGTCCAGGACGCGGACCTCGTGACCGGCCGCCGCCAGGGCCCGTACGACCGTCGAACCGATGAACCCGGCACCGCCGGTGACCAGAATCCTCATGGCCGGAGACCCTACCGGCCGACGCGGGCATCGCGTCACGGACGATCCGTGCCCGACGGGTCTGCGGACCCGTCGGTGATCGAGGGTCACCACGACCACCAGCAGGACCTGGTGGACCTGGCCACCGGCTCGGGCCAGGCGGCCCAGCACCTTGCTGTCGGCCACCCGCACACACTGGCGATATGTCACGCCCCACAGGGCGCACGTCCCGCACGAGGTTGGCCCACGAACCGGCCGTCATACTTCCTTAAGCACCGCACTCCTTCATCGCGTGCGGCCCGCCGAGTAGCGTCCCGTACAGGCCGGTTGAAACCGCGCCTACGTGCCTGTCGCAGGGCAGACGTCGACGACACGGGTACGAACAGGCGACAACAAGAAGGAGGCGCAGTGGACAGGCCTCGCTTGCCCAGCGCGCTATCGCGCTCGTGGCGGTCCTGGCCCTGACCGTCCTGGCCGCCTGCTGACCATCGACGGCTCCCTGACCGCCTACCACGGCGACCCCACCATGATCGACCTTCAAGCTCTCGGCCGCGTCATCTGACGGCCTCAGCTCCACAGGAGTAGAGCACCGATGTCGCCGAACTTCGATGTCAACTGGGTGCGCTGCGGCGTCGCACCCCAGCGTCATGGGGCCACCGTGCGGGGATCCGTGAGTGCGAAGCGCCAGTTCGACCGTTCGGCTGGCGACGGACACCCGCATGCCCACCAGGCAGGGAAAGCCGGCCCGATCTGTGCCAGTTTGTAGCTGGCGGCGTGACAGGCACTGATGGGGCGGTGAGGTTCGATCCGCCCCTTTGAGATTCGACACGCGGACAAGGAGACGGCGGATGGGCAGCAGCGGACGGCCGCCGGCCCCGGGTTCCGACGGGCCGCAGCGCCCGAGACCGGAGGAGGAGCACGCGCGGGGGCGCATCGGGCGCGTTCGCGCTGCCGCGGCGGCGCGGGCCACCAAGGGGGCCGCTCGTACCCGGGCCCTCGTGCGGCGAATCGAGCAGACCCCTCCGCCCCCAGGGCCGTTCCGTCCCGGCTTTTGGCGCAGCCCGATCCGCGGCCCCTGGCTGACCTCGGTGTTCGGCCTGGTGCTGCTGTTCGGCATCCCGGTCCTCTTCGTGACCGGCGCGCTGTCCTACGCCGCCTACAACCCTGGCCTCGGACGGCTCAACGACCAGACACCGGACAAGGGCCTGCTGGGCTTCTACCTTTTCGACTGGCCCACGCATCCCTACTGGCTCTATCGGCTGACCCAGGGCGTGCACGTGACCCTCGGCGTGGTCCTGGTGCCGGTGGTGCTGGCGAAACTGTGGTCGGTGATCCCGAAGCTGTTCGAGTGGCCGCCGGCCCGCAGCGCCGCCCATGCGCTGGAGCGGCTGTCGCTGCTGGCGCTGGTGGGCGGGGTTGTCTTCGAGTTCGTCACCGGGATCCTCAACACCCAGCTCTACTACGTCTTCCCGGGCTCCTTCTACACCCTGCACTTCTACGGCGCCTGGGTGTTCATCGCCGCGTTCATCGTCCACGTGTGCCTCAAACTCGGCCGGATGACCCGCGCGCTGCGCTCCCGCAACCTGCTGACGGAGCTGCGCACCGGCCTCGACGACACCCGGCCGGAGCTCCCCGACCCGGATGGCCTGGTCCCGACCGCTTCCGCCGCGCCGACCATGAGCCGGCGCGGCACGCTCGCCATGGTGGGCGGCGGCTCGCTGCTCCTCCTGGCGGTCACCGCGGGACAGAGCATCGGCGGTCGGCTGCGCGGCACCGCCCTGCTCGCGCCGCACAACCGGGAACCGGGCAGTGGACCGAACGGCTTCCAGATCAACAAGACGGCCGCCGCTGTCGGCATCAACCCGGCGCATGTCGGCCCGGACTGGCGGCTGGAGGTCCACGGCCTCGGACCGATGCTCGTCTTCACCCGCACACAGCTCCTCGCGATGCCCCAGCAAGCCGCCGCCCTGCCGATCGCCTGCGTGGAGGGATGGTCCACCCCCGACCAGCACTGGAGCGGCCTTCGGCTAGCCGACCTGGCCGCCCTGGCGGGCCTGCCGGACGCCGGAAGCGTCCTGGTGGAGTCCGTCCAACCACCCGGCCCCTACAGCTCGGTGGTACTGCGGGGCAACCAGATCCACGACCCCCGATCACTGCTCGCCCTGCGCGTCAACGGCGCGGACCTCTCACTCGACCACGGCTACCCGGCCCGCATCATCGTCCCGGCCAACCCCGGCGTGAACAACACCAAGTGGGTGCACCGACTCACCTTCAGGACCTGACATGGCGCGCTTCGTCCGCTGGTACGGCTCCGGGCCCCTGCATCTCCTCGTCCTGATCTGCTCCTTCGCCCTCACCGGCTACGCCCTGGTGCGCCTGTTCGCCGAGCGCCCGCTCGGGGTGGCGATCTGGTTCGTCGGCGCGGCCATCGGCCACGACCTGATCCTGCTGCCCCTGTACTCACTCGCGGACCTCTCGGCCCAGTCCGTGCTGCGCCACCGCCCGGAACGCACTCCCGCGGTGCCGTGGATCAACTATCTGCGCGTGCCCGCCTTCCTGTCCGGTGTCCTGCTGCTCGTGTGGTTTCCCTTGATCCTCAATCTGTCGATCCCCTACCAGGGCGACACGCGGCTGCCGGAGGACGTCTACCTCGGCCGATGGCTGGCCATCACCGCCGTGCTCTTCGCCGCCTCCGCACTGGCCTTCGCCCTCAAGCTTCGCCGCGCCCGGCGGGCCGCTCACGCCGACTCGACGGACTACAGAACGTAACTGCTTCGGCGTGCCCTTCACGAAATCCGTGCCTGAACCGTTTTCACCCGTCACCGAGAACCGGACACAGGCATCCCACCAGCAGCCATCGGCCAAGGGCCCGGACCGACCAGGTGATGGACGCCTCGCACGTCTACGTCGGCGCCCGCTGCCCGTCGCCATCCCGACCGCTGCTCATCGGCCACCCCATCGCGGCCCCGGCCGCTCCCTCCAGCCGCCACGTCTTGTGCCGCGCGGCGCACCCCACCGCTGACCAACGAACAGGGCCGGGGCCCGCGCAATCGTGCGCCGGCCCCGGCCCTGGTGGTAGCGGGGACAGGATTTGAACCTGCGACCTCTGGGTTATGAGCCCAGCGAGCTACCGAGCTGCTCCACCCCGCGTCGGTGAGATCACTCTAAGCGATGACCGTGCCAACACGAAATCGGTTTCCCGCGCTGGGCCGCTGGGCCGGCCCACACTGGACGCCCACGGTCGGTGGGCAGTGGCAGCATCAGCGGCTCGCCGCACGCGGTGGCGCGCTCCGCGTCGCAGTCCGGGAACTCGGCGGCCTCGGCCGTTGCCTCCTCACGCAACTCCGGCTCGGAGCCCGGACGGCCGCCGAGCGGGCCCTTGCACGTCCGGCACGGTGGCCGCTTCGCATGGGCCTCACGGACGGCCTGCAGGGCGTCCAGGAGCGCGGTGTCTGGGCTGTGCGCCGTTCAGGATGCGGTCAGCTCTGCCTCTCTTCGCAGTCAGGACGCGCAGTCGCGGCAGATGGGCCGGCCGTTCCCGTCCTCACCGGCGAGTTGGGCGCGGTGGTGGACCAGGAAGCAGGTCATGCAGGTGAACTCGTCCTGCTGAAGGGGCACAACGTGGACGGTGAGTTCCTCGCCGGACAGGTCGGCACCCGGAAGCTCGAGGCCTTCGGCGGCCTCCGTGTCGACGTCGACTGCGGAGCCCTGCTTGTCATCACGCCGGCTTTTCAGTTCCTCGATGCTGTCGTCGCTGGCGTCGTCACCAGTGTTGCGCGGGGCGTCGTAGTCGGTTGCCAAGGCGTACCTTCTCGTCAAGGGTCGGTTCCGGAGGGCGAGTCGTACCGCTTGCCCGGGTGGCGGAGTGCCGGCACGCCGCGAGTTTGAACGGGCCGGTCGCAAGGCCAGTACCGCGCCTGGGGCCGACCCTACGCCGTCCTGGCTGCCGATCCCCGCCCGTAACGCCGAGCCCCGGCACAACGACCGGCCGGGGAGCGCCAAGGAACCGGCCGCCCTCCACCACGCCGCCTACACCAGGCAGGCCGCGGCCAGCTGGGCGCGCCAGCTCGCCGCCCGTCAGAAGTACCGGCTCCACCGCAGGCTACTGGACATCACGGCCGACCAGATCGAGCAGGCCAGCAGCCACGAAATCATCCCCGGCAGCGAGGGCGAGCAGGCCTGTGTGCAGCTGGCGTTGGTAGTACCAGCGCTCGGCCGAGGCGATTGGCTCAGCCGAGGCGATCGAAGGTGGCCGGCACCGGCAGCGTCCCCCAGTGCGACAGCGGCCAGGCCACTACGAAGGCGCGCCCGATCACGTTCTGCACCGGCACGAACCCGCCGCCCGGCTCGTCCGTGTGGTAGCGCGAGTCCCGGGAATCGTTGCGGTGGTCGCCCATCACCCACAGCTTGTCCTTGGGCACCTTGACCGTCCCCACCGGCCGATCCCCGCACGGCGTCGCCCCGGGGTAGAGGTACGGCTCGTCCAGCGCCACCCCGTTGACCCGCACCGGGGCGCCCGCCTCGCAGTCCACGGTGTCGCCGCCGACCGCGATCACCCGCTTGATCAGGTCCTTCTCGTCGGCCGCCGGCGCCAGCCCGACGAAGCTCAGCGCCTTCTGCACCCCGCTCACCCGCGGCGTCGGCTCGTCCCTCAGCCAGTTCCCGGGATCCCGGAAGACCACCACGTCCCCGCGCTCCGGCTTCGCCCCGAACCACGGCGTGAACTTGTCCACCAGCACCCGGTCACCCACCTGCAGGGTGTTCCGCATCGAGCCGGACGGGATCGAGAACGCCTGCACGAAGAAGGTCTTGAGCCCCAGGGCCAGCACCAGCGCCACCGCCACGAGGATCAGCATCTCCTGCCACCACGGGCGCTTCTTCCGTTCCCGCCGCCGGCGCCGGCCGCTCTCCCGCCCCTCGTCCGGCGCGATCTCCAACCCAGCACTCATCGCTGGCTCCCCTCCGTGCCGTCCCCGTCTCGGTCGCGGCGAGTATCCAGGGCCGCCTGTCGACCGGCCGTAAGGACCGATGCGATGGCTTCGACTGCGAAGGCGGCAGGGGCCCTGCCGTGCGCCAAGGCTTCCGGGATGTTGTTCATTTCTTGGTGTCGGCGCGAAGCCAGTCGAACAGCGTCCGGTACAGCTGGCGAACCGGTTCGGGTCGGTCGTCTCCGTAAAGGTCGTCGGCAATGGTGTAGTCCTTGGCGCTGAGCAGGCACGTCAGCATGCGGTACGAGGGTCGGGCCCGTGCCAGAACGTCGGCTTCGAGCCACACGGCCGTGCCAGGGGTGCTGGGCGCGAGGCTGTCGTACTCGTATACGGGATCGAGCGAGGTGATCAGCCAGCGCCCGCCGCGGCGTTCGGCGCGGTACAGCAGGCGCGCATGTGAGGTGAGGTCCACTTCGACGCCGTGGAGATCGCCGCGCAGGTGGATGGCCGCGCCGATCTCGACGACTGCGCGGTCGCCGACGACGTCGACCGTCGCCGGGGAAAGGATATGTGTCGCGGCGTCACCGCGCGCGGCCATCTCCTGAGACGCGGCGATGAACGCCGCTCCCCGTCCGCGGAACCAGCTGAGGCGTATTGCGGCATCCGGGGCCAGGAACTCTCGCATGAGGTCCCACCAGCCGCGGTCGCGAGCCCGGCGTTCGTGGAGGACCAGCTGGGCCACGGCGGTGACGTCGTTCATGGTTGCTCCTGCCGGTTCACTGGGCCCACGGCGGCGCGAAGGTGACCCCGCCGACGGTCGCCTTCATGCCAGCGCTGGTCACGGCCGTGAGCTTGGCGGGATCGTGTGGGCAGCCGTTGCGCAGTTGCAGGGTCGAGTGAGCGGGCACGATGATCGCGTCGCCCGCCTCGGCGAGTACGTCCTCGCCCGCGACAGTCGCCGAGACCTTGCCTTCGATGACCACGAAGACTTCTTCGCGGTCCATGCTGTGGGTCTCGCTGTGGACGCCGGGTGCCAGTTCCAGCGCCCAGATGGCCAGCTCGGTGCTGCCGCGGGAGGGGACGGCAAGCGGGCGGAAGGTGAAGCCGTCGCGCTCGAATGTGGGCGCGTCGGCGAGGGGGGTCAGGGGCCCGGTCACTCCCAGAGATATAGTCAACTAGCTTGACCATATGAAGATAGGCCGATCTCAGGAATCGGTCAACTGGATTGACTACTTTGTTTGGGGAGCCGCCGTGCCGCCCAGTCCCGACTTCACCGAAGCGCGCCCAGGCCAGGTACCGCTGCTGCTGGCCGTGACGTACCGCGCGATGACCGACCGGTTCCACGCCCTGCTGGCCGAGCGGGGCCGGGAGCCGCTGCGTCCGGCACACGGATACACCTTCCGGTATCTGGCCTCACATCCGCATGCGACGACCGTCGACCTCGCGGCGCATCTCGGGGTGACGAAGCAGGCGACCTCGAAGGCGGTCGCGGAGCTGGAGGACTGGGGCTACGTCGAACGGCGCCCGCACACCACCGACAAACGGGCCCAGGTGCTCGCTTTGACCACCCGCGGACGCGAGTACCTGGAACTGGCCGACGAACTGTGGACGACGGTCGAGGGACAGCTGGCCGACGTCATCGGCACCGAGCGCCTGGCCGCCCTCGACCGGGACCTGCGGACTTACATCGCCGCAGTTCACGCGGATCAGGAAGTTTCGTTCAGACCCGTGTGGTGAGCGGACTGCGCGCGGCGGCCCCGCGCAGGCGATGCCCCAGATCCGATCGTGCTGGACGGCGTCGTCCTCATGGACATCCGCATGCCCGAGCTCGACGGGCTGGAGGCCACCCGCCGGATCGTCGCGGCCCACAAGAACGTCCGCGTGCTCGTCCTGACGACCTTCGACCTCGACGAATACGTCCACGACGCCCTGCGCGCCGCAGCGAGCGGTTTCCTTCTCAAGGACACCCCACCCGCCGAACTCGTCGCGGCGATCCGGGTGATCGCCCGGGGCGAGGCGCTGCTGGAGCCCGGGATCACCAAGCGCCTCATCGAGCAGTTCGCCCGGATGCCCGAGCCGGGCCGCCGCTCGACCATCGGCCGTCCCCCGGTCGGCGTCGCGCCGGACCGGGGCGAGTGCAGCCTGCCGCAGCGGCCCGACGCCCCCCCGACCCTGACAGGTTCCCGGCGGGGGCGTCGGCGTTCCCGCTCCCGTCCCGGCCACTGGGGCGGGTGATGTGTGTCACTTCGGGCGGGCCCGTGCAGCATGCAGCGGTGGAAGGCCGTCATGGGTGCGGGAACATCAAAGGAGGAGAGCATGAGTGCATCGGCGTGCAGCTGGTGAGGCTGGGCAGGCGCGGCAGGGATGCCCGGAGGATCGACTTCGTCGAGTTCGTCCAGCAGCGCTCGGCGGCGCTGTTCCGGACCGCCTACATCCTGACCGGAAGTCAGGACAGTGCGGAGGACCTGCTGCAGGAGGCCCTGGAAAAGGCGTGCCGGCACTGGAACCGGGTCGCCGTCGCGGACTCGCCGGAGGCCTACGTCCGCCGGATCGTGGTGAACCTGGCCAACGACCGGTGGCGCAGGCTCCGCCGGATCGGCGAGCGTTCGCACGACGTGGAGCACGCCGACCCCCGCGATCCGTACCGGCTGGTGGATCTCCGTGACGAGCTGGTGCAGGCACTGCACGCCCTGCCGATCGGGATGCGCAGCGTCGTGGTGCTGTACTACCTCCACGACATGGGGGACCGGGAGATCGCCGAGGCGCTCCGGATCTCACCCGGCTCCGTACGCTCGCAACTCGCCCGCGGGCTGGCCAGACTGCGCACCGCGGTGCCCCAGCCCGAACCGCCTCCGCCCGCACCGGACGGCCACCGAACCGCCCCGCTGCCCCAGTTCGAAGGTGCGTGATGACCCCGTTCCCGCCCGACGACCAGACCGGACACCACGGCCCCATGCCGGGCCCCGACTTCAGAGAGGCACTGATCCAGGCCATGGACGACTTCGCGAACGACGCACACCCCCCCGCCTTCGACGGCACCGCCATCCTGCACCGTACTCGCCGACGGCGCGGCCTCGTCGCCGTCACGGCATCGGCGGCCGCCATCGTGCTCACGGCCGGCACGGCCTTCGCCCTGCACGACTCCGGCCGGCCGACCGGCCGCAACGCCGCCGCTTCCGGTGTCTCCGCGACCGCGTCCGCCGTCCCGAACACCCCCTCGCCCGTCCCCGGCACCACCGCCACCGCGTCCCCCGGCGTCCCGATGGGAAGCGGGACGCCCTCGCCCAGCGCCCACAGCGAACCGGGGCCGGGCGACGCCTCCGTCACCGTCCCCGCGGTCCTCGGCATGACCCAGGACCGGGCCGAGAAGATCCTCACGGAGGCCGGACTGAAGATCGGACGCGTCCAGGACTTCACCGACTGGAACACCCCGGCCGGAGCGGTGATCAACACGGAGCCACGGCCCGGTGCCGCCGTCGCCCCGGACTCGGCCGTCGTCCTCTTCGTCTCGAAGGGGAAGCCCTGAGCAGGCTCAACCGGCGCCGACCCGGCCGGGCCCGGTGCCCGGCGGGCCCCGGGCCGTCTCTGCCGACCCGTGCCCACCCGTACCCACCGCGCCCAAGGGGCGGCGACCCCTTGTCCGGGGCCGCTGGTCTGCCGAATCGGGCCCGTTGCCCGGCGGGCTGGTGGAGGTGCGGGCGGAGGTGCCGTACGGCTCCTTGTCCGGACCAGGCAAGGAGCCGTACGGCCGGTGCGGCAGGTCGGAGGCCCGGTCGCCGTCGCCGGGGTCGGACGCCGGGAGAGTGGTGACGGCATCGAGCATGGCCTGCAACCCGCGCCGCAGGCGCTCATCAGCATCGTCACCGAATGCGCAACCGTGCTGGCGCTCCTCGCAGCCGGATACCTCACCGTGCGGCACGGAAAGCTACCCGCATCCCGTCCACCGACCGCGAGCTGAAGACGAACGACGCCACGCAAGACCCCGTTGCAGGCCACCGCGCTCATGAACCGGCTCGCTGCGGACGCCTCATGACGGGCCACCGGCGCACCGCGTTGGAGGGGGCCCGCGCGAGATCTTCCGAAAGCTCATCCTCCGCACCCCCCGTGAACTCGCCGGCCACGGCAGGCTGATCGCACCGTCGTAGACGAGGTGGGAGCAGGCGGACGGCCGCGTCACCCAGGTGCCGCACGTGCCCCGAGATCGGCTGCGCGGCGGTCGTCAGGCGTCGGGCGGGCGGATCCGACCGGTCCGTTTGACCGTGCTGAGAATCCGGGTCACCTCCAGGCTGCGGATGTCGTCGATCGATCCGACGGTCCTGGTCAGGAAGGTGTAGAGCCCGCCGAGGTCCTCGGCTGCGACGGCCACCAGCAGATTCGCCGCTCCGGTCGTCGCCGCGGCGAACCGTACCTGCGGATGCCGGCTCAGCTCGTGTCCGATCGCTTCCAGGCTGCCGGGGCCGGTGGCGATCCACAGCAGCGCCTCGGTGCCGATGCCCAGCAGTCTCAGGTCCAGTTCGCACGCCAGTCGGACCATGTGCCCGGAGGTGAGCAGGTCCAGGCGACGGCGCACGGTCGAGGCCGAGGTGCCCAGTCGGGTGGCCAGGTCGTCGTAGCCGGCGCGCGCGTTGGTGGCCAGCTGGTCGATGAGTGCCTCGTCCAGCGGTTGGATCTCGGGCGCGGCGCCGGGCTCGCGCAGGATGGGGGTGAGGGAGTCGAACTGATCGGTGGTCAGCAGTCCCCCGCTCCAGGCGAACCCCGCGGGGAACACCTTCATCAGGTCGTAGGCGTCCCAGGACTGGACGTCGGTGGTGGCGGGCAGGTCGCGCAGCAGGAGTGAGGTGCGGGCCTGGGGTCCGTCGAGGAAGAGCACGCTGCTGATCTCGTCCCCTCCGCCGAGGATGTCGACCCACACCGTGTCGGCCCGGCGCGCGAGTCCCGCGGCGATCGCCCTGATGCGGCTGGGGCGGCACCGGATCCGCAGAGCCATCGGGATCAGGTGCGGAAAGCGGTCGGGATTGCGCACCGCGGTGGGCCGCAGCGTGCCGTCGTGCAGCAGCGGCGTCGCGCGGCGCACGACCGTGCGCTCGGAGAGGCCGAGGGTCCTGGCGACCGTTCGCCAGGACGCTCGCGGCGACGCCATCAGCACCGCGGCGATCCGTCGCTCCGTCTCGTCCAGCTCCGCTCTGACATGTCCCATATCCAGCAGAATCCCATGACTTCTGGCGTACATCACGCAGCGATGCAGGGTCTATCGCGGCTTTCCGTTGCTCGACGATAGACCAGAGCCATCCCCGCTCCGGCAAGGAAGGCGATACCCATGAACCTGATCGAGCGCCCCGTGGTGACCACCGAGTCGGGCAGCGTCCGAGGCACTGCCGAGGACGGCGTCGCCGCCTTCCGCGGCGTCCCCTACGCGGCTTCGCCGGTGGGAGAGCGGCGTTTCGCCGCCCCCGCGCAGCACCCGAGATGGCCGGGCCTGCGCGACGCCGACCGCCCCGGCCCGTCCGTCCCGCAGAGCCCCTCCCGTCTGGAAGCGGTCATGGGACGGCGCACGCCCGACTGGAACGAGGACGGCTCGCTCACCCTCAACGTGTGGACCCCGAGCCTGCCGGCCGACGGCGCAGCCCCGCGCGCCCTGCCGGTCCTGCTGTGGTTCCACGGCGGCGGGTTCACCAGCGGATCCGGTGGCTGGGACTGGTACGACGGCCGCAACCTGGCCGCTGCCGGCGAGATCGTCGTCGTCACCGCCAACTACCGTCTCGGCCCACTCGGCTACCTCTACCTGCCGGAACACGGCATCGAGAACCTCGGCGTGCAGGACCAGGCAGCCGCCCTCGCCTGGGTGCGTCGCAACGTCGCATCCTTCGGCGGCGACCCCGACAACCTCACCGTCGGCGGCCAGTCCGCCGGAGCGTTCTCCGCCCTCTACCTCGCCCTCTCCCCGGTCACCGGCCCGCACATCAACCGCCTCATCACGCAGAGCGGCCCGTTCGGGCTCGGCCCGCAAGACCCCGAGGAGGCCGCCGACCACGCCCGCAGTTACCTCGACCTCCTCGGGCTGAACGGCAGCCCGGACCCGCGCGCCGCGCTGCGCGCCGTCCCGGTCGTGCAGCTCCTGGCCGCCTACCAACAGCTCTCCCAGGACCTCTCCCGCCCGGGCAACGTCGCCCCGCCGATGTACCCCGTCCTCGGCGCCACCGGCATGCCGGTGGCCTGGCAGCAGGCCGTGGCCACCGGACGGCTCGACGGCAAGGACCTGCTGACCGGCACCACCAGGAACGAGATGACCTCGTTCTTCGCGTTCGACCCGCGCATCCGAGCCATCACGGCCGGCCAGGCCCGCTCGATCGTGGCCGGACAGACCGGCGGCGGCGCCGAGCGGTTCGACCGCGCCGCCGCCCGGCTCCCGGGCGCGGCACCGAGCGAGGTCCTGACCGAGGTCGCGACGGAACTCGTCTTCCGTGACGGGACCATCGCCATCGCCGACCACCATGCCGCGGCCGACAACCCGGCCTACGTCTACCAGTTCGACCACGCCCCGGCCGGCGACCCCGCGCATCTGGGGGCCGCGCACTGCGTCGAACTCCCCTTCTTCTTCAACACCTTCGACGCCTACCCCGACAGCCCCATGCTCGGCGAGGCCACCGCCGCCGCCCGCACTCTCGGAGATACCTTCTCCCGCGCGGCAGCGGCCTTCACAGCCACCGGGCGGCCCGCCACGGACGGGTGGCAGCCGTACGCATCCGCAGACCCGACGAGTATCCGGCACTTCGCCTGATACGCGCCTCGCCATCCGGCCTCCCGGGTCCCAGGAGGCCGGCGTTGGTGCCGACAGCGGCTCATTGCCGGTTCAGTGGCTCCAGCGCGAGACCGGCCAGTGCGTGGCCACCTGATGCTGCGGATCCCCACCGCTGTGCTGGGGCCGCAGCGGCGCGCCGTCGACGGTGGCGAAGACGCGCCCCTCCGGTGGCGCGTCCGGCGGGAACAGGGACGACTGGTGGTCGGCCTGGCGGTGGACGGCGGCCATGGCCCGCCGCGCCACCCCGACCAGGGCGGTTTTGTCCGCCGTCCTTCTCGGGGCAGGGGGAGTCAGTCGCGGGTGCCCAGGGTGTCGTGCGAGACCTGCCAGAGCAGGGTGGCCGCCTCGGTGTCGAGTGCGTATTCGGCGACGCCGGTGCGGGCGCCGAGTTCGCCGCGGACGGCTTCGTTGCAGTCCTCGAAGTAGCGGCCGCTGACGCCCTCCAGCAGTGGCGAGGCCGCGAGCAGGACGGAGGTCGCCGCGCCCTGCTCCGTGGTCTTCCACTTCAGCTCCGTGCCGCCGGCGGCCTGGGCGCGCAGCCGGGCTAGCTCCTCGTCGGAGACGTGGCGCTGGAGGTTGGTGCGGATTCCGCCGGGCATCAGGGCGTTGGCGGTGATGCCGTCCGCGGCCCAGCGCTTGGCGGCCTCGACCGCAAACAGGACGTTGGCGGTCTTGGACTGGCCGTAGGCGGACCAGGGCTCGTAGGGGCGCTCGCGGAAGTGGATGTCGTCGAAGACGACGGGGGAGCGGTGGTGGGCGCTGGAGCTGACGGCCACGACGCGCGCGCCGCCGTCCTGCGCCAGGGCCGCGTGCAGGCCGGTGGACAGTGCGAAGTGCCCGAGGTGGTTGGTGGCGAACTGGAGCTCCCAGCCCTCCGGTGTGCGGAGCTCGGGTGAGGCCATCACGCCGGCGTTGTTGACCAGGATGTGCAGCGGCCCGTCCCAGGCGGCGGTGAACGCGGCGACGGAGGCCTGGTCGGCCAGGTCCAGGGGATGGACGTGGATGTCCTTGTTGCCGGTGGTCGCGGTGATGTCCTCGGCGGTGCGGGCGCCTACGGCGAGGTCCCGGACGGCGAGGGTGACCTGGGCGCCCGCCGAGGCGAGGGCACGCGCGGTCTCGACGCCGATGCCGGAGGCCCCGCCGGTGACGACGGCGCGGCGGCCGGTCAGGTCGACGCCCGCGATGACCTCGGCGGCGGTCGACTCGGCGCCGAAAAGCGTGGTGAAGTTCCTGGAACCGATCACCCGGGAGAACGCCGCCGTGGTGCTGGTCGACCACCAGGTGGGCCTCCTGTCCGGCGTCCGGGACATCCCCCTGGGCGAGCTGAAGCACAACGTGGTAGCGCTGGCGAAGGCGGCGACCGCGCTGGACGTTCCGCTGGTCGTGACCACCACCGCGGCCGAGAGCATGTGGGGGCCGACCTTCCCCGAACTGGTCCAGGCCCTGCCCACCGGGCAGAAGATCATCGACCGGAGCACGGTCAACGCCTGGCACGACGGCAGGGTCCGCGAGGCCGTCGAGGCCACCAGACGGCAGAAACTGATCTTCGCAGGGGTGTCCCTGGAGGTATGCGCGGCACTGCCGGCGATCGCCGCGACAGCGGCCGGGCACGACGCGTACGTCGCCGTGGACGCCTCCGGCACCTTCAGCCGGACGAAGCGGGAGGCCGGACTGCTGCGCATGCAGCAGGCGGGCGTGGTCGTCAGCGACTACGCCACCCTCATGGTCGAGGCGCTGGCCGACAACGCCGCCCCCGAGTCCGGCGCCGTCTACGCCGCCCTCGACATGCCGTTCGCCGTCCTGGTCGGCCAGATCTCCGCGGCCTACCAGGCATAGAGGCCACGGAAGCAGCAATGTAGGACCGGCAGGGCTCGCGCGAGTCCGGTACTCCCGCGCGCGGAGCGGAAAGTTCACCGCTGCGGATCCCGCCGACGTGGCGAGCGCGTGACGGGCTCATGGACGCCCTCGCGTCCGCGCTGGATGGGCGACTGCCGCTACCGGGAGGGCGCGCTCGCGCGGGCTTCGAGGAACGAGAGAGCCGGAGAGTTGTCCCGCGAGCGCGTTCCAGCGTGCGGATCGTTCCCCGCTCTGCCTCCCATGGCGGCTCCGTTTCGAAGCCGCGGTCTCCCTCCGCTCGGGTGACCGCCTGTGGGTCCTCTGCCCCGGTTGCCGTGGGCCATGCAGGGCATCAAGTGCCGCCGTTCGACGGATGCGGCGGTTGGTCCGATGCGGCTGTCGTCCGGTTGGGACACCTTCCTTGCACGGGGGTACCGGGGGATAGCACGGCCCGAAGAGGAGCCCGGTGTCGACCGGGTTCCGCACCGCTGGCCCGTCATTCACCTGTGCGGTTGGAGAAAGGACCCTCGCGTTGTCTGATCCTGTCGTCCTCGTCACGGGCGCGCTCACCGGTATCGGCCGTGCCACCGCCGTCGCTTACGCCCGTCAGGGCGCGAACCTGGTGGTCTCCGGCCGCCATGAGGACGTGGGTGAGCAACTCGTCAGGGAACTGGCCGACCTCGGCGCCCAGGCTGAGTTCGTGCGTGCCGACGTCCGCTTCGACGCCGAGGTGGAGGAGCTCGTCGACCGCGCGGTCGCGCGGTTCGGACGGCTCGACGTCGCCGTCAACAACGCCGGCACCGAGGGAACGCCGTGCCCCGTCGGCGAGGTGACCGACGAGCGTTACCAAGGCATCTTCGACACCAACGTCAAGGGGACGCTGTTCTGCCTGAAACACGAGTTCCGGGTCATGAGGGAACAGGGCGGCGGCAGCATCGTCAACGTCAGTTCCTGCTTCGGCCTGATGGGCTACCCCGAGGCGGCCCTCTACGTCGGCAGCAAGCATGCCGTCGCCGGCATCACCAAGGCGGCCGCACTCGAAGGCGCCGCTCACGGTGTCCGCGTCAACGCGGTCGCGCCCGGATTCACCCGGACCGCCATGTACGAGCGGTTCACCGGCGACGACGCGGCGCGTGACGCGGTCGATTCGGTGCTGCCCATGCACCGGGCGGGTACCCCGGAGGAGATCGCCGAGACTGTCCGCTTCCTGGGCTCGGCCGAGGCGAGCTACGTCACCGGGCACATCCTCCTGGTCGACGGCGGCCTCATGGCCGGCGGGCCCCTGTTCCCGAGCCCGTGAACCGGGTCAGAGGCCGGTCACGGCCCGAGTACGGCTATGAGGAGCACAGATGGCCGCTGCTGCGGCCAGGCATGACGGCCGTGCGCGCACCGCGCGTTACATGACCCGGGGATGTGGCCCCGCCGGCCCCGACCGGATGTGAGGGAGCGATGAGCGAAGCACGTGATCACCAGGAGAGCGGCGCCTATGACGTGGTCGTGCTGGGTGCCGGTCCGGTCGGCCAGAACGTCGCCGACCGTGCCCGCGCCGCCGGCCTCACCGTGGCCGTCGTGGAGCGTGAACTGGTCGGCGGCGAATGTTCCTACTGGGCCTGCGCCCCCAGCAAGGCCCTACTGCGGCCGGTCATCGCTCTCGCCGACGCCCGCCGCGTGGACGGAGCCCGGCAGGCCGTCACCGGTCCGCTCGACACCGACCGGGTCTTCGCCCGCCCGACCATTACGTCAGCGACTGGGACGACACCGGACAGGCCGAGTGGGTGAAGTCCATCGGTGCCGACCTCTTCCGCGGTCACGGCCGCCTCGACGGCCCTCGCCGCATCACGGTCACCGGGGACGACGGCGAACGCCTCACCCTCACCGCCCGGCACGCAGTCGCCATCGCCACCGGCAGCCGGCCGCTGCTGCCCGACCTCCCGGGCATCGGGGAGGTCCGGCCCTGGACGAACCGGCACGGCACCGACTCCAGCACCGTGCCCGGCCGGCTCGCCATCGTCGGGGGCGGCGGCGTCGCCATCGAGATGGCCACCCTCTGGCAGGGCCTGGGCTCCCAGGTCACCCTGCTCGCCCGCCGCCGCCTGGTCTCCCGCATGGAACCCTTCGCGGGCGAGCTCGTCGCACACAGCCTCACCCAGGCGGGCGTGGACGTGCGGATCGGCACCCAGGTCGCCGCCGTGCGCCGCCCGGACCCCGCCGGGCCTGTCACCCTCACCCTCGACGACGGCAGCGACCTGCGGGCCGACGAGGTCATGTTCGCCACCGGTCGGGCCCCCGGCACCGAGGACATCGGCCTGGACACGGTCGGTCTCTTTCCGGGCACGTGGCTGGAGGTGGACACCACGTGCCTGGTCCGCGGGGTCGACGGCGCGTGGCTGTACGCCGTGGGCGACGTCAACCACCGGGCCCTGCTCACCCACCAGGGCAAGTACCAGGCGCGGACCGCCGACGACGCCATCGGCGCCCGCGCCGCGGGCCCGCCCCTGGACGACGGCCCGTGGGGTGACCACGCCACCACCGCCGACCAGCACGCCGTGCCCCAGGTGTTCTTCACCGACCCCGAGGCGGCCGCCGTGGGCCTGACCGCCGAGCAGGCGGCCCGGTCCGGCCACCGCGTCAAGGTCGTCGACCTCGACTTCACCGCCGCCCAGGGCGCCAATCTCCACGCCGACGACTACCGTGGTCACGCGCGGATGGTGGTCGACCTCGATCGGGAGGTCCTGCTCGTCTGGTTCCCCCTCATCCTCGACCTGTCGATCCCCTACGCCGGTGCCGCACGACTGCCCGAAGACGTCTACCTCGGCCGATGGCTGGCCATCACCGCCGTGCTCTTCGCCGCCTCCGCACTGGCCCTCGCACTCAAACTCCGCCGCGTCCATCGAGCCGCCCGCGCCACCAAAACGACCCGCAGCGGGTCGTGACGCCGCACCATGACGTTGAGGAGATACGACGTAGGCCGGCCCGGCACCGAGAGTGGGGCGCGGCACCAGGTCGTGCCACCCGGTCGGGGCAGCCGTCGGCGGCCGGCACGTGCGATCCACCGATCGTGGTGATTGGGTGGGGGTGAATCCGCCGTGCAGGGAGGCTGGGATCAATGACACTCGTCAGGCGCCTGGAGAGCTCTGCGGCGCAGGCGACTGCTCACGTCGTCCCGGCGGGGCCGCGTCCGGTCCGAGGTGGACGGGCTGCGACGCATGAGTGCGCGACCGATCGGTGACCACGCGTTGCTGTCCGACTGCCGCTCGGCCGCGCTGGTCACCTGCGACGGCTCGGTGGACTGGTTGTGCCTGCCCCGGTTCGACAGCGCGGCGATCTTCGCCCGACTCCTCGACGAGGACGCCGGCCACTGGTCCATCCGCCCTACCGGCTCGGTCGACATCAGCCGCCGCTACGTCGAAGACACCCTTGTTCTGGAGACGACCTTCCGCACGACCGCGGGTACGGCGGTCCTGCACGATGCCCTTGCCCTGGGGCGGCGCGAACGCGGGCACGCGCTCGGCACCAATTCCCCCGGAACGCTCCTGCGGCAGATCACCTGCACCGAAGGGTGGGTGAACATCGAGATCGCCTACGCCCCGCGCCCGGAGTTCGGACTCGTCCACCCACTGCTCTCGACCGTGCGAGGCGGGCTCGCGGCATACGGGGGCGCCCATGTTCTGCTGCTGTCGAGCCCCGTCGACCTGCGGGTGAGCGGCTCCACAGCGCACGGCCGAATCCCGCTCTCGGCGGGGCACCGCCTCGAATTCGCCCTGCACGTCGAACCGGCGTGGGAAAGGGAGCCGGTGGGCTGGCGGGCGGGGCGGATCCGGCGCCGCATGTCCGACACCATCGACGGCTGGCGCTCCTGGTCGAAGCTCCACCGCGGCTACGTCGGCCCCTGGCAGGACGAGGTGGGCCACAGCGGACGCGTGCTGCGAGCCCTGACCTTCGCGCCCACCGGAGCCATCGTCGCCGCGCCCACCACCTCCCTGCCCGAGACAACGGGCGGGACGCGCAACTGGGACTACCGCTACACCTGGGTCCGCGACGCGAGCTTCACCCTTCAGGCGCTTGCCACGGCCGCCTGCGACAAGGAGAAGAACCGCTTCTTCGGCTTCCTCGCCCGGGCCGCGGCAACCCAACTCGACCGCGGCGTCGACCTGCAGATCATGTACGGCATCGGCGGGGAACGCGACCTGAGCGAGCGGCTCCTGCCCCACCTGACCGGCTGGCGCAACAGCCGCCCCGTTCGAATCGGCAACGACGCCTGGCGCCAACGCCAACTCGACGTCTACGGCGAACTCCTCGACGCCGCCCACCAGACCCTCCCGCCCGGTGAGCCCCTCGACCCGGCCACACGCACCCTCCTGCTCCAGGCGGCCGAGGCAGCCGCCCAACGGTGGCCCCAACCGGATCAGGGCATCTGGGAAAGACGCGGACCCAGCAGACACTTCCTCCACTCGAAACTGATGTGCTGGGTCGCCCTGGACCGCGCCATCGCCATGGCCCCCGCCCTCCAGGCCGACGAACGCCTGCCCCACTGGCAGCACGAGCGCGACCAGATCCGCCAAGCCATCGAACGACGTGGTTGGAACTCCGACCTGGGCGCCTTCACTCAGGCATTCGACAGCGACGACCTCGACGCCTCCGTGCTGATGCTGCCCATCGTCGGCTTCCTACCACCGCACGACCCCCGCGTCCAATCCACCGTGTTCGCCATCGCCACCCAACTGACCGACCGCAACGGCCTGGTCCGCCGCTACCTCACCGACGAGCTGCGGGAAGAAGAAGGCACCTTCCTGCTGTGCACCTTCTGGCTTGCCCAAGCCCTCGCCCTCACCGGCCACACCACCCGCGCACGACACGCCTTCCAGGCCGCCCTCGCACACGCCAACGACCTCGGCCTGATGGCCGAGGAGACCGACTCCACCACGGCAGAGGCACTCGGCAACTTCCCCCAAGCCTTCAGCCACATCGGGCTCATCAACGCCGCTCGCGCCATCCGCGATGCCGAGCGACAAACGATGCGCGCCCAGTAGGTGAACGACACGTGTCCACGGCGTGCAGCACGAACGGAAGCCACCCGTTCTCCGTGCCGGTGGTGTTGCCTCGTCACCGGCAGCGGCGAATGGCCGGCAGAGGCTTCCGGTCAGCCTGCCCTGCCGTCTTCGGCCTGCAGGAGTTCGACGATGATCTCGATGCCGAGCGCGTAGGCCGGCGTGCCGGAGGTGATGAGCGAGGTCTCGGCGACGCCGATGAGGTCGGCGATGCCGGCGCCCGCATGGAGCGCTCCCCGGGCGTGGATCCGGGCGGGTTCTGCCCGGCCGAGAGCCAGCAGCTGCCCGAAGTGGACCAGCTGCTGTACCCGCCCGCCGAGTGGACTGTCGGTCAGCACGATGTGCCGCAGTGCCGCGAACGCCTCCTCCGTAGGGAGCTGGCCGAAGGCTTGAGCCACCCGCAAACGGTCCTCCCCCCACCCGGGACGACTCCGAGCGTCGAGCGGTAGCGATCCCGCAGAACCTCGGAACGCTGCGTGAAGATGTCATCCGTCATGACGAAACTCGTGCGATCGAGGCTCGGACAGCCTTCAGGGCGCCTTCGGGGAAGTTCACGGCCCCGCCGATCGCTGCCGCGGCGATCTCGGCCTCGGCGCTTTCCTCGATCGCCACCACGAGGGGGCCGACGGCAGCCGCGTCCGGGCCGAACACCAGCAGGCCGTGGTTGGCCAGAAGGACCGAGGCTGTCGTGGGGCGTGGTTCCCAGCTACTCCAGCGAGGACTACACCGACGCCACCGGCCGCCGCACCGTCTCGGTGTTCACCTCCACCATCTTCGGACTGGCCGAACCCGAAGCCGGAGCCGCCGAGCAGGCCCTGGTGACCGCGGCGGTGTGGACGATGCTCCACCAACCCGTCCCCACGAGCGCGATGCCGACCGCGTCCGGCTGAAGCCACGCGAACACCGGACCGGCCAGGGGCTCGGGCCCTGGCCGTGGGCGCTTGCGGGATCGGCAAGCCACTCGCGCAGGTAGCCGGCCACCGCTGTGCAGCGGTCCTCGTAGACCCCGCGCAGCTCACCGTCCAGCACCCGTGCCATCTCCCGGGCGGCTTCCGCGTGGGTGGCGAAGCCACCGCGGCGGCGGGTGCGGCGACGGCCGTCCTAGGGGGCGAGGTCGACGGCGTACGTCCACGTACCGTGCTTGGCGTCCGCGATCAGCTGCGGGCACCACGGGCCGAGCTGCTTCCTGTTCTCGTCCTGGCAACCGCACCGGCGGTAGACCCGGCCCCTGCTCCTGCGCTGTCCCATCGGTGATTCCTCCTTGGACTGGATGATGCCGGGTCCAAGGTTCGCCGGGCGGCCGGGCTGACTACGCCGGCTCAGGCCTCGTAATCGAAGTGCGCCGTGACCGGCGCGTGGTCAGACCACCGCTCGGCGTGGGAGGCGGGCCGCTCCACGTATGCCTTCGTGGCTCGGCGTGCGATACCCCCCGTTGTACAAATCATGTCGATTCGCCAGCCGGAGTCGTTGTCGAAGGCGCGGCCGCGGTAGGACCACCAGGTGTAGGGGCCGGTGCGGTCGGGGTGGAGGGCGCGGACGACGTCGACGTAGCCGGCCTCGTCGTAGACGCGGGAGAGCCAGGCGCGTTCCTCGGGGAGGAAGCCGGCGGACTTCTGGTTGGCCTTCCAGTTCTTGAGGTCCTCGGGGCGGTGGGCGATGTTCCAGTCGCCGCAGACCACGACCTCGCGGCCGGCGGCGGTGGCGTGGGCGCGCAGGGCGGTGAGGTGGACGAGGAACTCCACCATGAAGCGTTCCTTCTCATCCTGGCGCTCGGTGCCGACCTCGCCGGAGGGCAGGTAGAGACTGGCGACGGTCAGGCCCGGGAGGTCGATCTCGACGTAGCGGCCGGAATTGTCGAATTCTTCGGATCCGAATCCGATCGCGGTGCGCTGCGGTTCCTGGCGGGAGAGGATGGCGACGCCGGCCCGGCCCTTGGCGACGGAGGGGGCCCAGACCGCGTGCCAGCCGTCCAGGTCGCGCAGTTCGACGGGCAGCTGCCCGGGCTCGGAGCGCACCTCCTGGAGGCAGATCACGTCCGCCTCCGTTCCGGCCAGCCACTCGACGAAGCCCTTCTTGGCGGCCGCCCGGATTCCGTTCACGTTCACACTCGTCACCACGATCACCCGGGCAGCCTACCCATTGGTCGTGTCCGTCCCGAACCGTGACGCGCGGCGGGGGGTCGTGGCACGGCGCCGGCGCGGGCTGTCGTGAACGTGGCATGAATGTTCGCGACGGTCGTATCAAGCCGTGCCATTGGTCTTGACCATCTCCGGAGGCAGCCCCTAGGGTCGCTTACTGCAAGGACCTTTAATAAAGAAGGACGGATAAAGGCTCGCTCTCCCACCTGCCGCAACAGCGGGCAGCGGGCCCGGGTTCCGCCCTCCTTGTCGTAGGGCGGACAGACCAGGTGGAGGACACGGTGGGCACGGTCGGGACGACGGGACAGCTTTCGGCGGTGCCGGAACCGAAGTACTGGCACCTGCGCACGGTGCTGCTGCGGGCCATCGACTCGGAGTTCTCCACCGGCGAGGTCCTGCCGAACGAGCGCGACCTCTCCGCCCGCTTCGGTGTCGCCCGGGCGACGCTGCGGCAGGCCTTGGACCAGCTGGAGCTTGAGGGCCGGTTGGTCCGTCGCCGGGGGATCGGCACCCTGATCGCCGCCCCGCGGGTCGGCGTCCCGGTCAACCGGCAGGAGGAGGGCTGGCCCGGAGCCGGCCGCAGCCAGGCCTGGCGCACGGTGGACTGCACCACCGCCCCGGCCTCCGCGCAGCTGGCCAAGGGCCTGGGCATCGCCGAGGGCGCCACCGTGCACACCGTCCGCCGGGTCCGCCTGGTCGAGGGCCGTGCGATGGCGACCGAGTCGCTGCACGTCCCGGCCTCCGCGCTGCCGCACCTGCCCGGCTTCCGGGCCGAGAGCGACCGGGCCCGCTCGGTGCTGCGCCAGCTGGAGCGCCTGGAGGTGGACGGTGAGTCCCGCGCCGTCGAGCTCGGTGTCGCCGAGGCCGACGAGGCCGCCCTGCTGGAGCGCCCCCCGGGCACCCCGGTGCTGGTCATGACCACCCAGTACGCCTCGGCCGGCCGCCTGGTGGCGCTCGCGGTCTCCACCTACCGCGCGGACACCTGCAAGCTGACCTTCGGCGAGACCGGCCTGGTCGAGGTCACCCCGGTCGCCGCGACCTCCGAGGTCCGCACCGCCTCCTGAACCATTCCGCACCCACCCTCGGACAGCGGCCCGGACGCCAACTGGCGTCCGGGCCGCTGTCGTTGTCCGGCCTCCGGTCCCCGACCTTCGACCCCCGCGCCCGACCTCCGGGCCTGGGGTGGGTCCGGCTCACACACGGGGCGGGTCCACCGCGAAGAGCTGGTCCTCCACGTGGTCCAGGGCGACGCGCAGGGCGCCCATGGAGACGACCTCCGAGCCGAGCGCGGCCAGCGCCACCTCCGGCGCCCGCAGGGTGAACTGGGCCAGCCGCTCGCGCAGCGGCTCCAGGACGCCGTCCAGGCCGGCCGCCCAGCCACCGATGACCACCAGCTGGGGGTCGATGGCGAGGACCAGGGCGGCGACGCCCTGGACGAGCCTGGTCAGGAAGCGGTCCATGGCGACCTTGGCGACCTCGTCGCCCTCCCGGGCGAGCCGCAGGACGCGGGCGACGGCGGCCTCGTCGAGGGGGTTGAGCGGCTTGCCGGTGGTGGAGAGCAGCTTCTCCGGGGTGACTTCCTGGCCGAGCAGGTGCAGGGCGCCGATCTCGCCGGCGGCGCCGCCGTAGCCGCGGTGGAGCTTGCCGTTGATGAGCGATCCGGCGCCGGGGCTGAGGCCGGCCATCACGAAGACCACGTCGTCGGCGCCGACGGCCGCGCCCTGCCAGTGTTCGGCGATGGCGGCGAGGTTGGCGTCGTTCTCGATCAGGACGGGGCAGCGGAAGGAGCGCCGCAGTCGGGCGCCGAGGTCGAGGCCGGTCCAGCCGGGCATCGCGGTGCCGAGCCGGATGGTGCCCTCGCGGTCGACGATGCCGGGGGTGCCGATGCCGACGGCCCACAGGTTGTCCCGGGAGATGCCCGCCTTGCGCAGGACCTCGGCGACGGCGGCGCGGACGGCGGTGAGCCGCTCCTCCGCGTCCAGGGTCTCGTCGACCGGCTTGAAGTGACTGCCCACCACCTCGCCGGTGAGGTCGGCGAGGATGACCCGGATGTCGTGCACGCCGATCTCGATGCCGAGGATGTGCCCGGCCTCGGCGCGGAAGCGGAACCAGCGGGCCGGGCGGCCGCGGCGGCCGGTGCCCGGCTGGCCGTCCTCCCGGGGCTGCTCGACCTCGGCGACCAGTCCGGTCTCGACCAGGCCCTCGATCACGCCCTCGACGGTCGGCCGGGAGAGCCCGGTCTCGCCGACGAGCTGAGTGAGGGTCACGGAGTGGCCGGTCCGCAGCGCCCGAAGCGTGACCGCCGCGTTGATCCGCCGCAGCAGCGAGGAGTCTCCTCCGGTGAGCCGATCCGCCAATGCGATGCCCTTCGCCGTTCGCGCGACTGCCCTGGCGCGCGGTGTCGAGTGCGCGGAGCCCACCGAGTGGCCCGCGGGGGTCTGCCCCCGGTACGCCGGCACGGGCGGCGCGCCGCCGCCCGCCGGACAGGCCCTGGGGCCGGAGCCTACCGGGGGACGCCCCGGCGCGGCGAGGATTCCCGCAGCTCACCCGGGCTTTGGTATCGAAATGGTACGGATCGGGGTGGCAGTACGTGACCCTTGCTTCACCGGTCGAGCACGGACGGCCCCCGCCCCGGGCGCCGGCCCCGTACGGACCAGCGGGAGCGCACCGACAGCAGCGAGCCGACGCTGAGCCAGGAGCACGCGGAGAACGCGCTGAAGACGGAGCCGGCCGAGCCGACGGACAGCACGCTGCCGACCGAGCCGATGGAGAGGACGGACCCGACCGAGCCGATGGACAGCAGCGAGCCGATGGAACCGATGGAACCGATCGAGCCGAGCGAGGTGCGGGAGCGGATCGAACGCACGGAAGCGGCCATGCGCCCGATCGTAGCCCGCGGACGGTGCGGTCAGTCGACCCGTGCCGCGAACAGTCCCTGCCCCAGCAGCCCCATCGGGTGCCCGTCCGCCGGCAGAGTGAGCACGGTGGGGCAGCCCGCGGCGGTGAGGGCGGCCCGCCAGTGGTCGGCCGGGTGGGCGGTGAGGCCGCGGTGGTCACCGGTGATCAGCAGGTCGAGCTGTTCGGTGACGGGTGCGAGCAGCAGCAGCCGGCCGCCGGGGGCGAGCTGGTCGACGAGCGCCGGAACCTCCCCGTCGGGACGGCCGGCGGCGGTGGCGACCACGACGTCGTAGCGTCCGCCGTCGGGGGCGAGGTGGTGGTCGGCGTTCTGCCGGGGCCGGGCGGCCAAGGCGCGGGCGACGGCGGTCTCGGCGCCGTCGCGGTCGAGTTCGAGGACCCGCAGCGGCCGCGGCCCGTCGTGGGTCTCGGCGGTGGCGCGCACGAGTGTGCCGAGCGCGGCGCCGAGGTAGCCGCGGGCGGCGGCCCAGCGGACCGGGGCGGCGGCGGGGCGGGGCGCCTCCTCGCCGGTGAGCAGCTTGGGCAGGCGCAGTGCGCTGCGCCGGACCCGATCCAGAACGGGGGCGGTGCCGAGGCCGTCGGCCCAGCTCTCGACGGCGGGCCGCCAGGCCTCCCGGACGTGGGCGGCGGTGATTTCGGGGGCGCCGTGGAAGAGCGGGCCCTGGGCGCCGCCGTCCTGGCGGGTGATCAGGCCGTGCCGGGCGAGGGCGTCCAGCCAGCGGCCGACCCGGGGGCGCTGGGCGGGGGTGACGAGGGCGGTGGCCAGGAGTTCGGCCTCCGACCAGCCGCGGGAGGGGTCGGTGAGCACTCCGGCCTGCTGGAGGGTGTGCAGCAGGGCGCTGAGGACGGCCCGGTCGAGGTGGGCGCCGAACCCGGTGATCTGTTCGGCGGTGACGCCGATGCTGTGCTTCCAGGCGGCGGCGGTGGCGGTCTCGGCGTCGGCGCGCAGCCGCCGGTCGGCGGCCTCGGCCTCGCTGTGCGGGGCACGGACGTGGGCGAGGACGGCGCCAAGGGCGTCGACGGCGGCGTACACGTCGTCCTGTCGGGGCTCCGGTCCGACGTGCAGGACCAGGCGCAGCGCGGCGAGGTCGTGCTCGGCCAGGCCGGGCTGGCGGCTGAGCCGCCAGAGCAGGGTGGAGGGCAGGCTGAGGTGGGTGGTGCCGTTGGCGGCGATGGCGGTGAGCTGCTGTTCGGGCGCCTGGTCGGGGTCGGCGCAGTGCACGGTGCCGCCGGCCAGCAGGGTGGCCAGGGCGAGTTCCACGGCGAGGTCGGTGGCCGGGTGCAGCACGGTGTGCCGGATCGGTGGCGGGCCGAGGACGCCGGCCCAGTGGCGGAGCCGCTCCTCGGCGGCGCGGGCGGCGGAGGGCGCCAGTGCGGCGTGTTCGGCGACGCGATCGGCGAGGGCCCGCGGCAGGCCGCCCGGCGGGGAGACGCCGAGCAGCAGGCCGATGCCGCTGATCGCGCGTCCGTCGGCGACGACGGCGGGCCGGTCGCCGAGCTCGCGCAGCGCGCTGACCAGCGCAGGGGTCGAGGCCAAGGTGATCACTCCGGGGTGCGGGGGAGAAGCCGCACTACTGAACCATGGGTCCGGGCCCGCAGCGGGCGCCGCCGAGTCAAAATTCCGTAATGATTTTCATATCGGCCAGCCAAGCGGCGACGGGAATCCCGGCACGAAGGCGCCGGAACCTCGCATTCCGGAACCACTGCGCACGCTATTGACAGGTGTGTCCGGGTGCTGGATTACTTGGCCAGGGCCCGTCCAGACCGAACGATCGGTCGGGCTCCCAGGATCGGCCGACCTGCGAAGGAGCGACGATGACCGGCAGCTCATCCGAACCGGGACGGGGCCCGGACCGAGGCCTGGGGCGAGGCCTGGGGCGACGCCTCGGACGAGGCCCGGGGCGACGCCTGGGGGAGCCGATTCCACCCGCCCTGCTGGACGCCGGTGAACGGATGGGCGTCGATGAACTGCGCGCCCACCAGCTCGACCGCCTCCGCGCCACCCTGCGGCACGCCTACGACAACGTCGAGCTCTACCGCCGCAAGTTCGACGCGGCCGGCGTGCGCCCCGAGGACTGCCGCACCCTGGACGACCTCGCCCGGTTCCCCTTCACCACCAAGGCCGACCTGCGCGAGGGCTACCCCTTCGGCATGTTCGCCGTCCCGATGGAGCAGGTCCGCCGGATCCACGCCTCCAGCGGCACCACCGGGCGCCCGACCGTGGTCGGCTACACCGAGAACGACCTGTCCATGTGGGCCGACGTGGTCGCCCGCTCGATCCGCGCGGCCGGCGGCCGCCCCGGCCACAAGGTGCACATCGCATACGGCTACGGGCTGTTCACGGGCGGCCTGGGTGCCCACTACGGCGCCGAACGAGCCGGCTGCACCGTCATTCCGGCCTCCGGCGGCATGACCGCCCGGCAGGTTCGGCTGATCCAGGACTTCCGCCCCGAGATCATCATGGTCACCCCGTCCTACCTGCTCACCCTGCTGGACGAGTTCGAGAAGCAGGGCCTCGACCCGCGCGCCAGCTCGCTGAAGGTGGGCATCTTCGGTGCCGAGCCCTGGACGGAGGAGATGCGGCGCGAGATCGAGGAACGGCTCGACCTGCACGCCGTCGACATCTACGGCCTCTCCGAGGTGGTCGGCCCCGGCATCGCCCAGGAGTGCGTGGAGACCAAGGACGGGCTGCACATCTGGGAGGACCACTTCTACCCGGAGATCGTGGACCCCTTCACCGACCTGGTGATGCCCGCGGGCGAGGGCGGCGAGCTGGTCTTCACCTCCCTCACCAAGGAGGCGCTGCCGGTCGTCCGCTACCGCACCCGCGATCTCAGCAGACTGTTGCCGGGCACCGCGCGGCCGGCCTTCCGGCGGATGGAGAAGGTCACCGGGCGCAGCGACGACATGATCATCCTGCGCGGGGTGAACCTCTTCCCGACCCAGATCGAGGAGATCCTGCTGCGCACGCCGGGTGTCGCCCCGCACTTCCAGCTGCGGCTGACCAGGCAGGGGCGGATGGACCACCTGACGGTGCGGGTGGAGGCCCGCCCGGAGGCGCCCGCCGAACTGCGGGCGGCGGCCCGGGAGTCGATCGTCCGGGCGGTGAAGGACGGGGTGGGCGTGACGGTCGCGGCCGAGGTGGTGGATCCGTACACGTTGGAGCGCTCGGTCGGGAAGATCAAGCGGGTGGTGGACGAGCGGTCCTGAGAAGTGGGACGAGCGTTCGCGCAAAGAGGACGAGCGTTCGCGCGAAGAGGAGGTCGGAGGCGCACGGCTGTCCGGGGGGTGATGCCGTGCGCCTCCGACGTCTACAGCAATGTAGACGGTCAGTGGGCGATGAGTCCAGCCACGCGGCGGTGGGATCGTGCGGACAGGGCCAGGGCTACCGCCATCAGCACGGCCAGGGCCAGGCTGACCGGGCCGGTGCCCAGGCCGATGCCGCCGCGGTCCGCGCCGACGCCCAGCCAGTCCGCGAACGAGGCGCCCAGCGGGCGGGTCAGCACGTACGCCCACCAGAACCCGGCCACGGGGCCCACCCAGCGGGCCCGCGCCGCCACCGCCGGAACGGCGATCAGCACCGCGAAGCCCACACCGGCCACCAGGTAGCCGAGGTCGAGGGTGGCCGCTGTCAGGTCGCCGAGCGCGGTGCCCAGCGCGAAGGTCAGCAGCACGGCCGCCCAGTAGAACAGCTCCCGGCGCAGCCCGGTCACCCGGTCGATCGCCAGCGAGCCCTCCACCAGGTGCCAGAGCAGGAACAGCGCCGCCAGCGCCCCCGCCAGCGCACCGGCCGACAGCGCGTACGGGACGCCGAGCGCGACGTGCGCCACGTCGGCGACCATCGTGCCGAACACGCTCACCAGCACGACCACCGCCCAGTACAGCCCGGGCACGCAGCGGCGGGTGCGCAGCTGCACCAGCAGGGTGACGGCCAGCAGCAGCCCGGCGGCGCCCACCGCCAGGACCGGGTCGAAGGTCTTGGCGAGGAAGTCCGACAGGGTCTCGCCCATGCCGGTGGTCAGCACCTTCACCACCCAGAACCAGCCGTCCACCACGGGGACCTTGCTGGCGGCCCGGACGCCGTCCGGCGCGGCGGGGCGGGGTGCGGCCGGCGCGTAGGACCGGGCCACGTCAGCCCTCCGAGCCGTCGACGACGGTGTTGGAGGTGAGCTGGCCGTCGGTGCCGTCCACCGTCACCAGGTGGCGCACGCCGTCCTGGCCGACGACCGTCACGGCCCAGGCCGCGCCGCCGCCCTGCGCGGTCACCCGGCTCAGCGACTCGGCACGGCCGCCGGGGACGGCGGCCTGGGCCTTGTCCAGGGCGGCGGAGGCGGCGAAGGAGGGCAGCGGGGCGGGCGCCTCGCCGTGGCCGTGCCCGCGCTGCTTCCCGTGCTCGTTCCCGGTCCCGCGCTCGTTCCCGTACTCGTGACCGTTCCCGTACTCGTGCCCGTTCCCGTCCTCGGACCGGGCCGCCGCCTCGCGCTGCCCGTGCCCGTGCCCGCGCTCCCCGTGTCCCTCGTGCGCCGCTGCCGCGACCGCGAGCCCGCCCCCGGCGAGCAGCGCCACCGCCGCCACCGACGCGGCTATCCGGCGCTCCCGGCCGCCCGCCCAGGCGCGCAGGCGCTCCGCGCGCCGACGGCGGGGCGCGAGCGGCGGCACCTCCGGGATCTCCGGCTCGATCCCGGGCTGCGGGGTGGTGGACGACAGGGGGTCGGTCATCGGGGGCACTCCTTGCCTCGTGCGGCTGCTGCGCTCAGCGTCCGGCCCGGTACCGCCCGGGCCGCGCCCGGCGATCATGGCGGACCGTACCTGAACCTGCGCTTAAGGCGGGTCGGGAGCTCTCAGGAGCACCTGGCACCCTGAAGGGATGCACATACTCGTCGTGGAGGACGAACACCGGATGGCCACCGCGCTGCGGCGCGGGCTGGAGGCCGACGGACACACCGTCGACACAGCCCACAACGGCCCCGAGGGCCTCGCCCTCGCCGAGCGACACCCCTACGACGTGATCGTCCTCGACATCATGTTGCCCGGCCTCAACGGCTACCGGGTCTGCGCCCGGCTGCGCGCGGGCGGCTGCCGGGCCGGCATCCTGATGCTCACCGCCAAGGACGGTGAGTGGGACGAGGCCGAGGCCCTGGACACCGGTGCCGACGACTACCTCTCCAAGCCGTTCTCCTTCGTCGTGCTGCTCGCCCGGCTGCGCGCCCTGCACCGGCGGATCGACCGGCAGCGCCCCCGGCTGCACACCCTCGGCGACCTGGTCCTGGACGCCAACGCCCGCACCTGCACCCGGGCCGGCACCCCCACTCACCTGACCGCCCGCGAGTTCGCGATCCTGGAACACCTGGCCGCCCGGGCCGGGACGGTGGTCTCCAAGCGCGAGATCCTCGACCACGTCTGGGACGCCGACCACGACGCCGACCCGAGCATCGTCGAGGTGCACGTCCACGCGCTGCGGCGCAAGATCGACGCGCCCTTCGGCCGGGCCGCCCTGCAGACCATGCGCGGTGCAGGCTACCGGCTCGACCCGGCCGGCGGCTGACGTGCTCCGACCTCGGCAACTCCCCTCTCCACTGCGCCGGTTCGTCCCCCGTACGGTACGGGCCCGGGCCACCGCGGCCGCCGGTACGGTGCTGGCCGCCGCGCTCGCCCTGGCCGGGGCCGGACTGCTCGCCGCCGTGCACGCCGACCTGGTCGCCTCGGCCGCCTCCGCCACCCGCCAGCAGGCCGAGTCGGTCGCCCAACTCGCCGTCCAGGGGCGGCTGGTGCCCGTCCTGCACCCCGCCCACGGCACCGACTTCCTCCAGGTCGTCGACGCCCGCGGCACCGTCCTCGCCGCCAGCCCCAACCTGGCCGGCCGCCCCGCCCTGGCCACCGCGCGGCGCACCGGCTCGCACACCACCGACGACGTCGACCCGCTGTACGACCACCACCGCCAGCGGCTCGCCGCCGTCACCGCCGACACCCCCGACGGGCCGGTCACCGTCTACGCGGGCGCCTCGCTGCGCGCCGCCGACGAGGCCATGGACATCACCCAGGCCGGGCTGGCCGTCGCCTGCCCGCTGCTGCTGCTCACCGGGGTGGTGGTCACCTGGAAGGTCACCGGGCAGGCGCTGCGCCCGGTGGAGGCGATCCGCGCCGAGGTCGACGCCATCACCGGGCAGGACCTGCACCGCCGCGTCCCCGAACCCGGCACCGCCGACGAGATCGCCCGGCTCGCCGCCACCATGAACGCGATGCTCGACCGGCTGGAGGCCTCCGGCCGCCGCCAGCGGCAGTTCATCGCCGACGCCTCGCACGAACTCCGCAGCCCCCTCGCGGTGTTGCGCACCCAGCTGGAGGTCGCCGACACCCACCCGGACCCGGCGGTCCGCGCCGAACTGGTGCACGGCGCCCTGGCGGACACCGACCGGCTGCAGAACCTGGCCACCGACCTGCTGCTGCTCGCCCGGCTGGACGCCGGCGGCACCGACGACCGCCCCCGCCATCGGATCGACCTCACCGATCTGGTCGCCACCACCGTCCTCGCCCGCCCGTCCGGCCCCCACCGCCGCACCACCGACCTCGCCCCCGGGGTCACCGTCGACGGCATCCCGCTCTGGCTGGGCCGGCTGCTCACCAACCTGCTGGACAACGCCGACCGCCACGCGGCCACCACCGTGCACGTGCGCCTCGGCACCGACCCGGCGCGCGGCCTCGCCCTGCTGGACGTCGAGGACGACGGCCCCGGCATCCCGCCCGCCGACCGCGAGCGGGTCTTCGAACGCTTCACCCGCCTCGACGACGCCCGCTCCCGCGACCACGGTGGCACCGGCCTCGGCCTGTCGATCGCCCGCGACATCGCCCGCCACCACCACGGCACCCTCGCCGTCACCCCGACCCCGACCGGCGCCCGGCTCACCGCGACGATCCCGCTGACCGCGGCCGACTGAGGGCCCGTGCTCTCGCGGCCGCCGTCTGAGGGCGCGTGGTCTCGCGGCGGCCGTCTGAAGGCGCGTGGCCCGTCCTGGCGACCGGGCGGGAGCCGTACCCGGAAGGCCCTATGCTGCGGGCATGCCGAGTGAGCTGCGAACTCTTCGAGCCGACGCCGACCCCGCCTTCATCCGGCGGGAGACGGAGCTGACGCCCGTACCCTTCGTGCCCGAGATCCGCCTGCACATGGCGCAGGACGCCATCGCGCTGTGGGAGACCACCGAGCGCGAGCGCGGCCGGGACGGACTGCCGCCCCCGTTCTGGGCGTTCGCCTGGGCCGGCGGGGTGGCGGTCGCGCGCTACGTTCTGGACCACCCCGAACTGGTCGACGGGCGAGCGGTGTTGGACATCGCCGCCGGATCCGGACTGGTCGGGGTGGCGGCCGCGCTGCGCGGGGCGAAGGAGGTGCGCGCCGCCGAGATCGACGCCTACGCGGTGGCCGCGATCGAGCTGAACGCCGAGGCCAACGGCGTACGGGTGGCGGGCGCCCTGGTCGACCTGGTGGACGGGGACGGCGCCCCCGCCGAAGTGGTGCTCGCCGGGGACGTCTTCTACGAACGGGCCATGGCCGCCCGCTTCCTGCCCTTCCTGGAACGGGCCGCCGCCCGCGGCGCCACCGTGATCGTCGGCGACCCGGGCCGGGCCTACCTGCCCCGCGAACGGTTCACCGCCGTCGCCGCCTACCAGGTGCCGGTGGTCGCGGACCTGGAGGACGCCTCGGTCAAGACCACCACCGTGTGGCGCCTCGGCTGACCCGCGCCTGCCGCGCTCGGCGCGAAGTCGCGCGCGGCGCCGCCTGGCGGCCTTCGGCGAGTTGAAGCGAGCGCGGGGTGCGGCCCTCGGGTGATCCGTCCCGGGGGCCGCACCACTGCCGTTGCGCCCGTCAGCCGCGCAGGCGGGCCAGCCAGGC
The DNA here is from genome assembly GCF_001188955.3 of Kitasatospora aureofaciens. Taxonomy (GTDB): domain Bacteria; phylum Actinomycetota; class Actinomycetes; order Streptomycetales; family Streptomycetaceae; genus Kitasatospora; species Kitasatospora aureofaciens. Next base: position 70,213 of record NZ_JPRF03000024.1, read on the forward strand.
CTCGACCTCCTCGGAGCCGCGGGGGAGGTCGGCGGAGAGGTTCTCGTTGCCGTCCTCGGTGACCAGGATGTCGTCCTCGATCCGGACGCCGATGCCGCGGTACTCCTCCGGCACCGTCAGGTCGTTCTCCTGGAAGTACAGGCCCGGCTCGACGGTGAGCACCATGCCCGGCAGCAGCGTGCCGTCGACGTGCTCCTCGGTGCGGGAGTGGGCGCAGTCGTGGACGTCGATGCCGAGCATGTGGCCCGTCCCGGCCAGGGTGAAGCGGCGGTGCAGGCCCAGCTCGTACACCTTGTCGGCGGTGAGGTCGCCGAACAGGCCCCAGGCGGTGAGGTGTTCGGCGAGCTCGCGCTGGGCGGCGTGGTGGAAGTCGCGGAAGTCCGCGCCCGGCCGGACGGCGGCGATGCCGGCCTCCTGGGCGGCGTGCACCGCGTCGTAGACCTTGCGCTGGATGTCGGTGAAGCGGCCGGAGACCGGCAGGGTGCGGGTCACGTCGGCGGTGTAGAGCTCGTTGGTCTCCACACCGGCGTCGAGCAGCAGCAGGTCGCCGGGGCGGGCCTGGCCGTTGTTGCGCACCCAGTGCAGGGTGGTGGCGTGCGGTCCGGCGGCGGCGATGGTGCTGTAGCCGACGTCGTTGCCCTCCAGCCGGGCCCGGACGAAGAAGGTGCCCTCGATCAGCCGCTCCGGCGTCGCGGCGTCCGTGCCGAGGACGCGCACCACGTCCTCGAAGCCGCGGGCGGTCGCCTGGCAGGCGAGACGCAGCTGGGCGATCTCGAACTCGTCCTTCACCAGGCGCATTCCGGACAGGAAGACCTCGAAGTCGGCGTCCCGCTCGGCGGTCGTCCGGTCCCGCAGGGTCTCCTCCACCCCGGCGTCGTGTCCGCGCAGAACCCGGACCGGGGCGGTGGCCGCGGCCAGGTCGGCACACACGGTGCGGACGTCCCGGCAGGGCAGGCCGAACAGCCGCTCGCTCTCGGTCAGGCTGTTGCGGCGCCCGTCCCACAGTTCGCCGTGGCCGTCCAGCCAGAACTCGCCGCTCTCGATGTCGGAGCGGTCGCGCAGGTAGAGCACGGCCCGGTGGCCGCTGTCCCCGGTGGGCTCCAGCACCAGCACGGCGTCCTGGGACTGGTCGCCGGTCAGGTAGACGTAGTCGGAGGACGGGCGGAAGGGGTAGTCGGTGTCGTTGGCCCGCACCTTGGGGTTGCCGGACGGGACCACCAGCAGCTCGCCCGGGAAGGCGGCGGACAGTTCGGCCCGGCGACGCTCGGTGTGGGCGGCCTGCGGGACCGGCTCCAGGGCGTGGCGCTCGGTGTCGGCCCAGCCGTGCTTCATGCTCTCGGCGAGTTCCTCGGTCACCCCGCGCGTGAGGCCGTTCTTGCGGTACCTGATGGACGGGGTGGACTCGGTGGGCTGGGCGGGCTGGGCGGGCTCGGTCACAGCGGACTCTCCAGAGGGGGATACGGCGCACCGTCGCGCCGACCTGCCGGGTACGTAACAAGCGTTGTGTACCGTATATCGAACGGGGACCGAAGAGAAGAGGCCGGTGCCGACGGTGCCCTGGTGCCGGGCCCGCCCGTGCCCCCGCTGAAAAGGTCGTCGATCAGCAGCCGCATGGTTGAGGGTGCGCACATAACGGGGCGGGCTTCGAGACCGCTCGAAGCCCGCCCCGAAAAGTGCAGTCCCTCAGCCGTCGTTGAGGGCGTAGTTGCGGAAGGTGGCCAGCAGGGGCAGGACTTCGGTCCTGGTCGGGTCCTCCGTGACGGCGCGCATGGCGTCGATGACGGTGTGGGCGATGATCTTGGTGACGGAGAGGTCGTCCGCCTCGGCGACCGTTCCCCAGGCCTTGAGGGTCTGGGTGAGCAGGGCGCTCATCCGGGCGCCGATGTTGGCGCTGACGGCGTCCGACAGCTCCGCGATCTCCTCGTCGCTCATGCTGGACCGCAGGCCGAAGGCCAGCGCCATCAGGGTGTCCATCGCGTGCTCGCCGTACGCGGCGACCAGCGCCGGCAGCGGCCGCTCGTCGGCCCCGCCCGCCGCAAGGGCGGACAGGGCCTCGTCGTCGTCCTTCCACGCCGCCTCGAGGGCGGCCAAGGCCCGCAGGGCCTCGTCCACGGTCAGCCCGTCTGTCATACCGGGAACGGTATTGAGCCGGTACCGCATCCCGCACGGTTTGGGCGCCGGGATCACACCTTCGGGGGACGCGGACCCGGTTCCGGCCGATGGACGTGTGCGAAGTGCTCCGCGTCCCAGGTGCCGCCCAGCTCAGGGGCCAGGGAAGCGAGGGCCACCTCGGTGAAGTCCTCCGCCGCGCCCGCCCGTTCCGGCAGGGCTCCGAGCAGCGGGGCACCGGCGGAGCGCGGCAGGTCGGCGAGGTTGCAGCGTTCGGCGAGGCCGGGGTCGGTCGGCCAGGAGCCGACCAGGACGCCGGCGAGCGGGAGTCCGCGGGCCGCGAGGGCCTCCGCCGTGAGCGCGACGATGTTCAGGGTGCCGAGCCCGGCGGAGGCGACCAGGAGCACCTCGGCCGGGAGGCCGGCGTCGAGGACGGCCCGGGCCTGGTCGGCGAGCGTACGGCCCTGGTCGTCGTAGCGGACCAGCAGGCCGCCCGCGCCTTCGACCAGGACCACGTCGTGGGTGGCGGCCAGGTCGGCGACTTCGGCTACCACCTCGGCGGGGGAGAGGTAGGGCAGGCCCGACCGCCGAGCGGCGGTGTCCGGCGCCAGCGGCTCCGGATAGCGCGCCAGCTCGCTGATCGTCAGGTCACCCGCCAGTCGGGCGACTTCGGCCGCATCGCCCGGCTCGCCGGGGGCCACGCCGGTCTGCCCGGGCTTGAGCACGGCGACCTTCCGCCCGGCCCGGAGCGCCGCCGCGGCGACGGCCGCCGTGGCGACGGTCTTGCCGACGTCCGTGTTGGTGCCCGTCACGAACAGGATGCGCGCGCTCATCCGGCCACCGCCGCGGCGGTCACGGCGGCAGCGATCCGTGCCACGTCCTCGTCCTGCGTCACGTAGGGGGGCATGGTGTAGACGAGGTCCCGGAACGGCCGCAGCCAGACGCCCTCGCGGGCCGCCGCCTCGGTCGCCGCCGGGACGTCCACCGGGTGGTCCAACTGCACCACGCCGATGGCGCCCCGGACCCGGACGTCACGAACACCCGGCACGTCCGAAGCCGCAGCCAGGCCCTCGGACAGCCCGGCCTCGATGCGCTTGACCTCCACCGCCCAGTCCTGCCCGAGCAGCAGGTCCAGCGAGGCGTTGGCGGCCGCGCAGGCCAGCGGGTTGCCCATGAAGGTCGGGCCGTGGGCCAGTACGGGCATCTCGCCGCGGCTGACCCCGTCGGCGATCTCGCCGGTGCACAGCGCGGCGGCGAGCGTCAGGTACCCGCCGGTGAGGGCCTTGCCCAGGCACATCACGTCGGGGGAGACGCCCGCGTGGTCGGCGGCGAACAGCGCGCCGCTGCGGCCGAAGCCGGTGGCGATCTCGTCGAAGACCAGCAGTACCCCGTACCGGTCGCAGAGTTCGCGCAGCATCCGCAGGTAGGCGGGGGAGTGGAACTGCATCCCGCCGGCGCCCTGGACCACCGGTTCGACGATGACGGCCGCCAGCTCGTCGGCGTGACGCTCCATCAACCCCTCGAAGAGCGACGCGTACTCGGGGTCGAGCGGGGCGTCGAAGCCGGCCGGGGGCTGGGGCGCGAAGAGCTGCCCGGGCAGCACCCCGCCCCACAGGTGGTGCATCCCGCCGTCGGGGTCGCAGACCGACATCGGGTGGAAGGTGTCGCCGTGGTACCCGCCGCGCCAGGTGAGCAGCCGGCGCTTCTCCGGCCGTCCGGTCGACTGCCAGTACTGCAGGCACATCTTCATGGCGACCTCGACCGCCACCGAGCCGGAGTCGGCGAGGAAGACGTGCTGCAGCGGCTCCGGGGTGATCTCCACCAGCCGGGCGGCCAACCGGACGGCGGGCTCGTGGGTGAGCCCGCCGAACATGACGTGGCTCATCCGCCCCAGCTGCTCGCGCACGGCCGCGTCCAGCACCGGGTGCCGGTAGCCGTGGATGGCCGCCCACCAGGAGGACATCCCGTCGACCAGCTCGCGCCGCCCGTCCGCGACGGGCTCGGCGAGGCGCAGCCGGACGCCCGAGGCGGATTCGACCACGTACGGGGTGACGGTGCCTGGCATGGGCCCGTACGGGTGCCAGACGTGCGCCCGGTCGAGGGCGAGCAGCGTGTCCGCGGACAGCTGGGGCATGGTGAGGTCTCTCCGAAGTGTTCCGACGGCGGGTGCCCAAGGGTGCCCAAGGGTGCCCAGGGGTGCCCGAGGGCGCCGAAGGGTCAGGCGTTGGGGGCGAGTTCGGTACCGGCGCCGCGGCGGCGGACCTTGACCAGGTCCTCGCGCAGCCCGTCGTCCGTACCCTCCGTGACCGGGGCGGCCTCGGGCGCCCCGTGCGAGTGCCCGCCGCACGGGCCGCAGCCGCCGCCGCTGCCGCAGGCCGAGGCCGCGCTGCCGCAGGAGCCCGCAGCGGCGGCCGCCTCGGCGACGTCGGCGCGGTGGCGCGGCAGGGTGGCCTCGCCGGCGCCCTCGACCTCGAAGCCCGCGTCCTTGATCATGTCGAGGTCGGCCTGGCCGGCCTGGCCCTCGCTGGTCAGGTAGTCGCCGAGGAAGATCGAGTTGGCGATGTGCAGGCCGAGCGGCTGCATCGAGCGCAGGTGCACCTCGCGGCCGCCGGCGATCCGCACCTCGGTGTCGGGGTTGACGAACCGGACCATCGCCAGGATGCGCAGGCAGCGCTGCGGGGTGAGGTTCCACTCCTTGGCGAGCGGGGTGCCCTCGAAGGGGATCAGGAAGTTGACCGGGACGGAGTCCGAGCCGAGCTCGCGCAGTGCGAACACCACGTCGACCAGGTCCTCGTCGGTCTCGCCCATGCCGGCGATCAGGCCGGAGCAGGCGGACAGCCCGGCACCGTGGGCCTTCTGCACGGTGTCGACCCGGTCCGCGTAGGTGTGGGTCTTGGTGATGGTCCCGTAGGTGTTCTCGGAGGTGTTGAGGTTGTGGTTGTAGGCGTCGGCACCGGCCGCCTTGAGCCGCTCGGCCTGGTTGTCGGAGAGCAGGCCGAGGCAGACGCAGATCTCGACCTCGGGGTCGGCGTCCTTGATGGCGGCCATGGTGTCGGTGACCCGGTCGATGTCACGGTCCGTCGGGCCGCGGCCGCTGGCGACCAGGCAGACCCGCTTGGCGCCGCCGGCCACCCCGGCGCGGGCGGCGTCGGCGGCCTGCTCCGGCTTGAGCCAGGTGTACTTGAGGATCTCGGCCTTGGAGCCCAGCCGCTGCGAGCAGTAGGAGCAGTCCTCGGGGCAGAGCCCGCTCTTGAGGTTCACCAGGTAGTTGAGCTTGACCCGGCGGCCGAACCAGCGGCGGCGCACCCTGCCGGCCGCGGCGACCACGTCGAGCAGCTCGTCGTCGGTGGTGGCGAGGACGGCGAGGGCCTCCTCGCGGGTCGGCACTTCGCCGCGCAGGCCCTTGGCGGTGAGGGTATCGAGCAGATCCATGGGCCGATCCTGCCTGCTGGCGTCGGAATGGCGCCAGAGCAAACCCACCAGAAGATCCCCGGAAGGATGTGCCGATTGCCACAGTGTCGAAGCTCACGGCGTCGGCGCTGGTCACGCGCTTGACGGGGGCCCGGGGGCGCGGTTACCGACGGGTAGTGAAACCGGCCCGCACAGGAAGATCGACAACCCCCCGACCCCGTGATCCGGGCCACGCGGAGGGTGCTTAGAATCTGCGCCATGACCACGCAGGGGGAGCGCACCCCGACTCCGGGAGAGGGCCAGGACGGCCAGGCAGGACAGCGGACCGGCGGGGGTCCCGACCCGATCGGGGAAGCCTCTGCAGGGGAGGCCGCAAGCCGGGAGACTGCGACCCGGGAGGCCTCGACCGGGGGCATGGGCCGCAATCGCGGCCGACGGCTGACCGGCCGCCGCGCGGTCGGCTGGGTCGTCATGGTCGGCGTGGTCGCGGCCGGCGGATGGATCATCACCCGCCCGACGCCCGGCGACTACATACCCGGCCTCGGCCCGTCCCAAAAGGACGCGGCCAGGACGCCCCCGGTGGTCGGCACCCCGCCGCCGCCCACCGACTCCGAGGGCCTCAACGCCGGCAGCCTCTTCCCCGCCCAACGGCTGGTCGAGGCCGCCGGGTACAAGGCCCGGCGCAACGGCATCCGGCAGGGTGAGAAGTGCGACGAGGTGCTCCAGGACGGTACCCAGGAGCTGCTCAAGGACAGCGGCTGCCAGGCCTACCTGATCGTCAGCTTCACCGGCGTCGACCACCCGGTGCGCAGCAGCGTCACCCTGCTGCGCTTCGCCGATCAGGCCGCCGCCGTAAGGGCCGCCGACACCCTGCGCGGCAAGCCCGGCGCGGTCGCCTTCATCCTCGCCGACACCAACTTCGCGCCCGCCCCGTCCGCCGGCAGCGCCAAGCCGGGCAGCGAGGCCCGGGTCGAGGCGGTCGGCCACTACGTGACCGTCACCAGCTCCCGCTCCGGCGACGCCCGCCCGGCCGACACCGCCTCCTCGAACCCGGCGCCGTCCACCCCGACGCCGACCGCCTCCGGCGGCGAGCCGAACCTGGACGAGGCCACCCGGGCGCTGTCCTACGCGGCGGGTCAGCCGTTTGTCTGGATGTGACAAACGCCAAGGGGTCCGGCGCGCTCGCGCCGGGCCCCTTTTGACGGTCACTCAACCGCGATCCTGACGGTCCGTCAGCCGCCGAGCCGATCCACCGCGGTCACCCGCAGCACCGCCCGGCCCTCCTCGTCCGAGCCGTAGAGGTCGACCTCGGCGCTGATGCCCCAGTCATGGTCGCCCTCCGGGTCGTCGAAGATCTGCCGGACCTTCCAGGCGGAGTCCTCCTCCTCGATGATCAGCATCTTGGGGCCGCGCGCGTTCGGGCCGGTGCCCAGGTCGTCGTACTCGTCCCAGTAGCCGTCCATCGCGTCCGCCCAGCGGTCCGCGTCCCAGCCGTACTCGCCGTCCAGCTCGCCGAGTTCGTCCCAGTGCTCCAGGGCGCACAGTTCGACCCGGCGGAACATCTCGTTGCGCACCAGCACCCGGAAGGCCCGGGCGTTGGCGGTGACCGGCGCCGGCTTGTCGTCCAGGGTCACCTCGGCGGTGGCGGCCTCGGTCGGGTTGGCCAGCTGCTCCCACTCGTCCAGCAGGCTGGAGTCGACCTGGCGGACCAGCTCGCCGAGCCAGGCGATGACGTCCTTCAGGTCGTCGGTCTTCACGTCCTCGGGGACGGTCTGCTCCAGCGCCTTGTACGCCCCGGCCAGGTAGCGCAGCACGATGCCCTCGGTGCGGGCCAGTTCGTAGAAGCCGACGTAGTCCGAGAAGGTCATCGCCCGCTCGTACAGGTCGCGCACCACGGACTTGGGCTGGAGCTGGTGGTCGCCGATCCACGGGTGCGCCCGGCGGTACACCTCGTACGCGTGGGTGAGCAGCTCCTCCAGCGGCTTCGGGTAGGTGATCTCCTGGAGCCGCTCCATCCGCTCCTCGTACTCGATGCCGTCCCGCTTCATCTCGCCGACGGCCTCGCCGCGCGCCTTGTTCTGCTGGGCGGCGAGGATCTGGCGCGGGTCGTCGAGGGTCGCCTCGACCACCGAGATCACGTCCATCGCGTAGGACGGCGAGGTCGGGTCGAGCAGCTCGAAGGAGGCCAGCGCGAAGGTGGACAGCGGCTGGTTGAGGGCGAAGTTCTCCTGGAGGTCCAGGGTGAGGCGGACGATCCGGCCCTCGGCGTCCGGCTCCGGCAGCCGTTCCACCACGCCGCCCTCCAGCAGCGAGCGGTAGATGGCGATCGCGGTGCGGATGTGCCGGCGCTGGGCGGCCTTGTCCTCGTGGTTGTCGGTGAGCAGCTTGCGCATCGCCTCGAAGGCGTTGCCCGGGCGGCCGATCACCGACAGCAGCATCGCGTGACTCACCTTGAACCGGGAGACCAGCGGCTCCGGGTCGGCGGCGATCAGCTTGTCGAAGGTCTCCTCGGTCCAGCCGACGAAGCCCTCCGGCGCCTTCTTCCGGACCACCTTGCGCTTCTTCTTCGGGTCGTCCCCGGCCTTGGCGATCGCCTTGTCGTTCTCGATCACGTGCTCCGGCGCCTGGGCGACCACCTGGCCGACGGTGTCGAAGCCGGCCCGGCCCGCGCGCCCGGCGATCTGGTGGAACTCACGGGCGCGCAGGATGCGCACGCGCTGCCCGTCGTACTTCGACAGGGCGGTGAACAGCACCGTGCGGATCGGCACGTTGACGCCGACGCCCAGCGTGTCGGTCCCGCAGATCACCTTCAACAGGCCCGCCTGGGCGAGGCGTTCGACCAGCCGGCGGTACTTCGGCAGCATGCCCGCGTGGTGAACGCCGATGCCGTGACGGACGAAACGGGACAGGTTGCGGCCGAACTTGGTGGTGAAGCGGAAGCCGCCGATCAGATCGGCGATGGCCTCCTTCTCCGCCTTCGAGCACATGTTGATGCTCATCAGCGACTGCGCCCGCTCCACCGCCTCCTTCTGGGTGAAGTGCACGACGTAGACCGGCGCCTGGCCGGTCTGCAGCAGCTCCTCCAGGGTGTCGTGCATGGTGGTGCGCCGGTACTCGTAGAACAGCGGCACCGGGCGGGTCGCGTTGCGCACCACGGTCGTGGGGCGGCCGGTTCGCCGGGTCAGGTCCTCCTCGAAGCGGCGGACGTCGCCGAGGGTCGCCGACATCAGCAGGAACTGCGCCTGCGGCAGCTCCAGCAGCGGGATCTGCCAGGCCCAGCCGCGGTCCGGCTCCGCGTAGAAGTGGAACTCGTCCATCACCACCTGGCCGATGTCCGCCCGCGCACCGTCCCGCAGCGCGATCTGCGCCAGCACCTCGGCCGTGCAGCAGATGATCGGCGCGGTCGGGTTGACGCTCGCGTCGCCGGTCATCATGCCGACCTGCTCGGTGCCGAACATCTTCACCAGGTCGAAGAACTTCTCCGACACCAGCGCCTTGATCGGCGCCGTGTAGAACGTCCGCTGCCCCTCCGCCAGCGCCGCGAAGTGCGCACCCGCCGCCACCAGGGACTTCCCCGAGCCGGTCGGCGTCGCCAGGATCACGTTGTTCCCCGAGACCAGCTCGATCAGCGCCTCCTCCTGCGCCGGGTACAGCGTGATCCCGCGCTCCTCCGCCCAGGCTGCGAACGTCTCGTACAGCGCGTCGGGAGTGGCGGGCTTCGGCATCAGATCAAGGAGGGTCACCCGGCTATCTTGCCTGCTCGCCGCCACCCCGGGCAAAGCCTCCGAGCGGCCGGCGGCCGGGCCCCGGTTGTCACGACCGGCCAGTGGGCCGCGCCGATCATGTGCCGAGTGGCACATTGATCCCCGTTCGCGGGGCGTGCCAGAGTGCCGGACATGACCCTCCCCCTCACCCCCGCACCGCACACCGCCGCCGGGCTCGCCCCGGCGCACGTCTTCGACTGGCTCGACGAGGCCGCCGAGCTGCGCGCCGACGCCGGGCTGACCCGCAGGCTGCGCAGCCGTGGGGCGGAGGACCAGGTGCTGGACCTGGCCGGGAACGACTACCTGGGGCTCACCCGGCACCCGGTGGTGACCCGCGCGGCGGGGGAGGCGGCGCTGCGGTGGGGCGGCGGGGCGACGGGCTCCCGGCTGGTCACCGGGACGACCGCGCTGCACACCGAACTGGAGCAGGAGCTGGCCGAGTTCTGCGGGGCGGAGGCCGCGCTGGTGTTCTCCTCCGGGTACACCGCCAACCTCGCCGCGCTCACCGCGCTGACCGACCCGGACACGTTGATCGTCTCCGACGCCTACAACCACGCCTCGCTGATCGACGGCTGCCGGCTCGCCCGGGCCGACGTCCACCGGGCCCCGCACAGCGACCCTGCGGCCGTCGCCGAGATCCTCGCCGGGCGGGCGCAGCGGCGGGCACTGGTGGTCACCGACTCGGTGTTCTCGGTGGACGGGGACGCGGCGCCGCTGCGCGGACTGTCCAAGGCGGTACGGGCGCACGGCGCCGCGCTGCTGGTGGACGACGCGCACGGGCTGGGCGTGCTCGGCCCCGGCGGCCGCGGCGCACTGGCAGCGGCAGGGCTCGCCGGGCAGCCGGACACCGTCGCCACCGTCACGCTGTCCAAATCCCTCGGCTCGCAGGGCGGCGCCGTGCTCGGCCCCCGCCGGGTGATCCGCCACCTCACCGAGACCGCCCGCACCTTCATCTTCGACACCGGCCTCGCCCCGGCCGCCGCCGGAGCCGCCCTCGCCGCCCTGCGCCTGCTGCGCGCCGAACCCCAGCGCGCCGACCGGGCCCGCGAGGTCGCCCGCACCCTCGCCGCCCGCCTCACCGCCGCCGGCCTGCACGCCTGCGAACCGGACGCGGCCGTGGTCTCCGTCCGCGCCCCGGGCCCCGAGGCCGCCGTCACCTGGGCCGCCGACTGCCTCCGCGCCGGCCTCGCCGTCGGCTGCTTCCGCCCCCCGTCCGTCCCGGACGGCATCTCCCGGCTGCGGCTGACCGCCCGCGGCGACCTCACCGACACCCAGATCACGGACGCCGTCCGCACCATCGCCAACCTCGCCCCGGCGGGGGCGATTTCAGTGGATCGCACCGGTACCGATCAGTAGGATGCGGGATCGTTCGGGGGGTACCGAGCGGTGCACGGGGGCGTAGTTCCGGTCGAAATGGTCGTGCGCAGGTGCCCGCGGGACTTCGGCAGTTTCGCTCCGTCGATGGGACTTCGCACATGAACCGCGTCTTTCGCCACTCGTTCCTACCCACGCTCGGCGCTGCCGTGATGGTTGCCGTGAGCGCCCCGGTGGGAGTGCGGACTCCTTCCCGCCCGGCTTCCCCAACGGCATCCCCCCGAAGACGGCGATGCTGCGCAACGCTCACAGCGGCAAGTGCCTGGAAGTGGCGGACTGGCGCACGGACGCGGGCGCGCCCGTGCGCCAATGGGACTGCCATAGTGGGGCCAACCAGGTGTGGGACTTCGCCTCCGGGATTCCGGGTGCGTTCGTCAACCGGAACAGCGGTCTCTGCCTGGAGATCGCCGACTGGCGCACGGATGGTGGGGCACCTGCCCGTCAGTGGGACTGCACCCGCGGAATGAATCAGAGTTGGTCGTGGAGCCGGAACAGCCCGACCGAGGGCTGGCTGATCACCAACGGCAACAGCGCGAAGGTGCTGGAGATACCGGGGTGGGACACCGCGAACGGCGCGAACGCGACCCAGTGGGCACTCAACGGCGGGACCAACCAACGGTGGCTGACGATCGAGCGCTGATCAGGGCCCGGGACCACGACGTCGGCGCCGACCGCGTCCTGGTGCGCTGAGGTCGAGGATCCCTACGGCTGTCCCACCACCAGCAGGGCCTCCGCGCCGATCGGGCGGTAGCCGGCGGCCTGGAAGGCGCGGACGCTGGGGGCGTTTCCGGGGGCCTGCTGGGCCCAGACGGTCCCGCCGGAAGGCGTGAGGTGGCGGGCGGCGACGGCCAGCGCGCGGCCGAGGCCGCGGCCCTGGGCGTGCGGGTCGACCTCGACGGCGGCCTCCCAGCGGCCCGCCACGCCGCGGCCGAGGATCAGTACGCCGCCGTCGGTCTCGTACACCAGGACGTCCTCGCGGTAGCGCAAGGCCCGTACCACGCGGGGGTGTTCGCGATCCTGGACCGGGGTGAGCGGCAGCGGCGGGGCGCCGGGGAGGCGGTCGGCGACGGTGAGCAGGTCGATGTTGTTGACGGTCCGCCCGGTGCGCTCGGCGAAGGCGGTCAGGAAGGGCGGGCAGAGCGGCGCGGACAGCGGGTCGCCGGGGGTGGCGGCGAGCGTCTCGCGCACCCAGTCCGGGTCCTCGTCGGTGAACACCACCGCGTGGGCGGCGAGGGCCAGCACCCCGGCCTCGCGCGGCGCAGGCTGGGGCACCACGGTGACCGCCCCGTCCGGCGGCGGGAACGCTCCGCCCGCCGCGTCGGCCAGGATCTCCGCCAGCCCCCGCACGCCCATGCCCGTCCCTCCCGGAGAAGACTCGTCCCGCTCAGTTGATCACCATGGGCGGCGATACGCCAGCAGGTACCGCCAGAACAGCAGTCGGCGCACCCGGAATCCCGGCAGGTGCCGCTCCGCGTACGCCCGGATCTCGGGGAGCGAGGTCTGCGGCATCGTGACCGGGGCCCGCACCCGGGACGGTGGGGCGCCGCGCTCGCGCAGGTGGACGGCGAGCCGGCACAGCGCGTTGACCGGCACCGCCGTCAGGCTGATCAGCCGGTCCCCGGGCGTGGTCTCCCGGTAGCAGCCGAGCACGACCAGCACCCCGCCGGGCGCCAGGGCTTCGCGCAGCCGGGCGAGGGTGTCGAGCGGCAGGTGGTGGAGACTGGCCAGGCAGGAGATGAAGTCGTAGTGGCCGGGCGTCAGTTGGAGCGCGGTGAGGTCCGCCTGCCGGTACCGGATCGGCGCCGGCCCGCCGCTCGCCCGGGCGGCGGCGAGCACGGATTCGTCGCGGTCGACGGCGTCCACTTCGAGGCCCCGCCGGGCGAGCGCCCGGGCGAAGGCGCCGGTGCCGCAGCCGACGTCCAGGGCGCGGCGGGCGTCGGGCGGCACGGACCGCAGCAGCAACGGGTGGTAGTGGTCGTTGTGGTCGAAAGGCATCCGGTCAGATTAGGGGCCGGGCTTCTTGCGGGCCCGGCTCGGCTGGACCCGGGTGGGTTCGCCCGCGGCCTTCGGGTGGTCGGGCGGGTACGGGAGTTCGCCGAGGCCCTCGTCGTGCAGCTGCTTCTCGTACAGCTCCAGCACGCTGTCCAGCCGGTACGCGTGGCCGTCCATCTCCGCGTTGAGGTCGCCGAGTTCGGCGAAGCGGGCGGGTACCGTCCGCAGGTCGAAGTCCTCGGGGGCGGCGTCGTCCAGCTCCTCCCAGCGCAGCGGGGTGGAGGCGGTGGCGCGGGGGCGGGCGCGCAGGGAGTAGGCGGAGGCGATGGTGCGGTCGCGGGCCATCTGGTTGTAGTCGACGAAGATCCGTTCGCCGCGTTCCTCCTTCCACCAGGCGGTGGTGACCTTCCCGGGCAGGCGCTGTTCCAGCAGCCGGCCGAGGGCGATCACGGCGTGCCGGCCGTCGGTGAAGGTCCACTCGGGCACGAGCGGGACGTAGACGTGAAGGCCGCGCCCGCCGGAGGACTTGGGCCAGCCGCGCAGTCCGTGCTCCTCCAGCAGGGCGCGCAGTTCGTGGGCGGCACGGACGGCGTCGCGGAAGTCGGTGCCGGGCTGGGGGTCGAGGTCGATGCGCAGCTCGTCGACGTGGTCGGTGTCGGTGCGCCGGACCGGCCAGGGGTGGAAGGTGAGGCAGCCCAGGTTGGCGGCCCACAGCACGGCGGCCGGTTCGGTGGGGCAGATCTCGTCGGCGGAGCGGCCGCTGGGGAACTCGATCCGGGCGGTGGGCAGCCAGTCCGGCAGGCCCTTGGGGGCGCGTTTCTGGTAGAAGAACTCGCCGTCGACCCCCTCGGGAAAGCGCTGGAGGGTGGTGGGCCGGTCCCGCAGTCCGCGCAGCACTCCGTCGGTGACGGCCAGGTAGTACTGCGCGACGTCGAGCTTGGTGAAGCCGCGCTCGGGGTAGTACACCTTGTCCGGGTTCGACAGCCGGACGGTGCGCCCGGCGACTTCCAGTTCGACGGCTGAGCCCATGCCCCTCACGGTAAGGGCGCGGCGCCCGGCGCGCGCCCCGAGCCGCTTGGCGCGAGGCTGGCCCCATGGACCTGCCCGTGATGCCGCCGGTGGCGCCGATGCTCGCCAAGTCGGTGGCCAAGATCCCGCCGGGGATGCAGTACGAGGCCAAGTGGGACGGCTTCCGCACGATCGTCTTCCGCGACGGCGACGAGGTGGAGCTCGGCAGCCGCACCGGCAAACCGCTGACCAGGTACTTCCCCGAACTGGTGGAGGCCTTCCGGCGGGAGCTGCCGCCGCGCTGCGTGCTGGACGGCGAGGTGGTGATCGCCCGGGACGGGCGGCTGCGCTTCGAGGAGCTGCTGGAGCGGATCCACCCGGCCGCGAGCCGGGTGAGGCTGCTCGCCGAGCGGACGCCCGCCTCCTTCGTCGCCTTCGACCTGCTCGCCCTGGGTGACGACCCGCTCGTCGACGAGCCCCTCTCGGTTCGCCGCCCGGCCCTGGAGGCGGCGCTGCGCGGGGCGGCCGACCCGGTGTTCACCGCCCCCGCCTCCACCGACCGCGAAGTCGCGCAGAGCTGGTTCGCCGAGTTCGAGGGTGCCGGGCTGGACGGGGTGGTGGCCAAGCCGCTGGACCAGCCGTACCGGCCGGGGGAGCGGACCATGTACAAGATCAAGCACGAGCGCACGGCCGACTGCGTGGTGGCCGGCTACCGCGAGCACAAGAGCGGGCCGGTGGTCGGCTCGCTGCTGCTCGGCATCTACGACGAGCAGGGCAAGCTCCAGCACGTCGGCGTCTGCGCGGCCTTCCCGATGGCCCGCCGCCGCCAGCTGGTCGAGGAACTGGCCCCGCTCCGGATGGACGACCTGGCCCAACACCCTTGGGGCGCCTGGGCGGAGGAGGCCGCGCACGCCGAGGGCCGGCTGCCGGGGGCGGTCAGCCGCTGGACCGGCGGCAAGGACCTGTCCTGGATCGCGCTGCGCCCCGAGCGGGTGATCGAGGTGGCCTACGACCACATGGAGGGCAGCCGTTTCCGGCACACCGCGCAGTTCCGCCGCTGGCGGCCGGACCGCACGCCGGAGAGCTGCACCTACGAGCAGTTGGAGGAGCCGGTCTCGTACGATCTCGGCCAGGTGTTGGGGATCTGACGTAGGGTCAGTGCGAGCGGCCCGACCCGGGTGAGCCGGGTCGGGCCGCTCGACCGCGGGAGCCGGGGATCAGGTCCGGACGGTCGAGGCCGTGTTGGTGGGCAGCGACGCGCTCGGGGAGCCGGAGGGCGAGCCCGAGGGCGCACCGGAAGGCGAGCCCGAGGGTGAACCGGAAGGCGAGCCCGAGGGTGAACCGGAAGGCGAGCCCGAGGGTGAACCGGAGGCCGAGCCGGGGGCCGACGGTGAGGCGGTCTCCGCGGGCAGCGCGTAGACGTGCTTCGGCGAGATGATCTTGGTGATCTCGTTCGCGAACAGCGTCGACGGTTCCTGCCCCTGGGAGAGCACGTCGGTGTTGAGCAGCATCACCAGGGTGGCCTGGGCGTCCGGCATGTAGACCGCCACGCTCTCGTAGCCCGGCATCGAGCCGTTGTGGCCGATCCACCCGTTGTTGTTGAACAGGCCGAAGCCGTAGCTGACGTTCGGGGCGTCGGTCGGCAGGGTCTTCATGCGCTCGGTCTGGCTGGCCGGGCTGATGACGGAGCCGGTGGCCACGGTCTTCGCCCAGCTCTCCAGGTCGCCCAGGGTGGTGATGACGGCGCCGGCCGTCCACGCCCAGGACGGGTTCCAGCCGGTGGCGTCCTGGACCGACCCGTCGGGCGTCTGGTTGGTGTAGCCGTGGGCGTGCGGGTCGGGCAGCGTCGCGTCGGTGGGGAAGCTCGTCTTGCCCAGCGAGGCCGGGCTGAACACCTGGGCCTGGAGGAAGTCGCCGGCCGACTGCCCGCCGACCTGCTCGATCAGCTTGCCCAACAGGATGTAGTTGCTGTTGCTGTACTGGAACTTGGACCCGGGCGGGAACACCGCGGGGTGCCTGTACCCGTAGGCGAGCAACTCGTCCGGGGTGAAAACGTGGTTGGGGTCGTTGATGAACGCGTTCACGAAGTCCTGGTCGGAGGTGTACGGGAACAGGCCGCTGCGCATCTCGCCCAGCTGGCGGACGGTGATCCCGTCGCCGCCGGGCACGCCGTCCACGTACTTGGAGATCGGGTCGTCCAGGCCGACCTTGCCCTGGTCCACCAGGCGCAGCACCGCGGTCGCGGTGTAGGTCTTGCTCTCGCTGCCGATGCGGCTGTACATCCCCGGATCCATCGGCGTGTTGGCGCTCTTGTCGGCGACGCCGAAGGACTTCTGGTAGGTGCCGCTCGGCGTGATGATGCCGACCGAGACGCCGGGGACGCCCGTCTGCTTCTGCACCCGCTGGATCGCGTCGTCCAGCCGGCCGGTGACGGCGGGGGTCAGCGCCACCACCGCGTTGGAGGAGGCGCTGCCCGAGGGGGAACCGCCCGAGCCGGCGGTGCCCCCGGACGGGCCGAGCGCGGCCGGTTCGGCGGTGACCTCCCGGCCGCCCTGCCGGGCGGGTTTCGAGTCGCCGGAGCAGCCGGCGGCGGCGAGCAGGCCGGTCAGGGCGAGGGCGGCGGCGGCCGCGCGGCCGGCGGTGCGGGTGGCGGCCATGCGAGTGGCGGCGGTGCGGGACTCGGCCGGGCGGGGCCGTCGGGTCTTGGTCATGTGTCGAGGCGCCTCTCTGGGGCGAAGGGCCCCGGAGCGCCTGCTCCACGGGCCGCAGGGGAGCCTCGCCACCGTAAGCACCGCGCTCGGGGGCCCGCGCGCCGGTGGCGGCCCGGCTGGCCCGAACGGGCCCGAGCCCCATCCGAGTGGCCGGTCCCGCCCGCGGTGCGATGTCAAGTACCGGGGCGCGACGTCCGGTTGGTGTCGCCGACGGCTCCCCGCGCTCGGCCGGACGGGTGAGCACCGGCATGCCGCAGCCGCCCCCGCCCCCAGCTCGGGCACGATCGTTTAGCCCAGCTGTGGCCGCCCTTAAGAATTCCTCGATGGACCGCACCCCCTCCCACCAGGCAGATTTCTGCCTGCCGGAGCGTGCCCGTCAGGAGCGGCCGAACCGCGCCCCTCGGCCCACACCCCGAGGCCGTCCCCGCCCCGCACGTCAGGAGCCGTCGCCCGTGAAGGCACTCGTCAAGCACAACGCCGAGCCCGGGCTCTGGCTGATGGACGTCCCCAAGCCGGAGATCGGCCCCGGCGAGGTGCTGATCAAGGTGCTGCGGACCGGCATCTGCGGCACCGACCTGCACATCCGCAAGTGGGACGGCTGGGCGCAGCAGACCATCAGGACCCCGCTGGTCCTCGGCCACGAGTTCGTCGGCGAGGTCGCCGAGATCGGCGCCGGCGTCGCGGACATCGCGATCGGCGACCTGGTCAGCGGCGAGGGCCACCTGGTCTGCGGCAAGTGCCGCAACTGCCTGGCCGGCCGCCGCCACCTGTGCCGCAACACCATCGGCCTGGGCGTCAACCGCGACGGCGCCTTCGCCGAGTACGTGGCGCTGCCCGCCTCCAACGTCTGGGTGCACCGGGTGCCGGTCGACCTCGACGTGGCCGCGATCTTCGACCCCTTCGGCAACGCCGTGCACACCGCGCTGTCCTTCCCGCTGGTCGGCGAGGACGTGCTGGTCACCGGCGCCGGCCCGATCGGCATCATGGCCGCCGCCGTCGCCAAGCACGCCGGCGCCCGCAGCGTGATGATCACCGACGTGTCCCCGTACCGCCTCGACCTGGCCCGCGAGGTCGGCGTGACGCTGGCGCTCAACGTCGCCGAGCACACCATCGAGGAGGGCCAGCAGAAGCTGGGCCTGCGCGAGGGCTTCGACGTCGGCCTGGAGATGTCCGGTCGCCCCGAGGCGATGCAGTCGATGATCGCCAACATGACCCACGGCGGGAAGATCGCCATGCTGGGCCTGCCGGCCGAGCAGTTCCCGGTCGACTGGGCCTCGGTCGTCACCTCGATGATCACCATCAAGGGCATCTACGGCCGCGAGATGTTCGAGACCTGGTACGCGATGTCCGTGCTGCTGGAGGGCGGCCTGGACCTCAGCCCGGTGATCACCGGCCGCTACGCCGCCACCGACTTCGAGGCGGCCTTCGACGACGCCGCGAGCGGCAACTGCGGCAAGATCATCCTCGACTGGACCGCCTGAGCACCCCGCTGACGCCAAAGGAGCCTGTTGTGTTCGACAACGTGCGCGCCGACATCGCCGCCACCCTCGACGAGATCCGCGAGGCCGGCCTCTTCAAGCCGGAGCGGGTCATCGGCACCCCGCAGAGCGCCGCGGTCACCGTCACGGGCGGCGGCCGTCCGGGCGAGGTGCTGAACTTCTGCGCCAACAACTACCTCGGCCTGGCCGACCACCCCGAGGTGCTCGCCGCGGCCAAGGACGCGCTGGACCGCTGGGGCTACGGGATGGCCTCGGTCCGGTTCATCTGCGGCACCCAGGACGTGCACAAGGAGCTGGAGGACCGCCTCTCGGCCTTCCTCGGCCAGGAGGACACCATCCTCTACTCCTCGTGCTTCGACGCCAACGGCGGCGTCTTCGAGACCGTCCTCGGCGCCGAGGACGCCGTCATCTCCGACGCGCTCAACCACGCCAGCATCATCGACGGCATCCGGCTCAGCAAGGCCCGCCGCCACCGCTACGCCAACCGCGACATGGCCGACCTCGAGCAGCAGCTCAAGGAGACCCAGGACGCCCGCCGCCGACTGATCGTCACCGACGGCGTCTTCTCGATGGACGGCTACGTCGCCCCGCTGCGCGAGATCTGCGACCTGGCCGACCGCTACGACGCCATGGTCATGGTCGACGACTCGCACGCCGTCGGCTTCGTCGGCGCGGGCGGCCGCGGCACCCCGGAACTCCACGGCGTGATGGACCGGGTGGACATCATCACCGGCACCCTGGGCAAGGCGCTCGGCGGCGCCTCCGGCGGCTACGTCGCCGCCCGCCGTGAGATCGTCGCCCTGCTGCGCCAGCGCTCCCGCCCGTACCTGTTCTCCAACTCGCTGGCCCCGGTGATCGCGGCCGCCTCGCTGAAGGTGCTCGACCTGGTCGAGAACTCCAACGAGCTGCGCGAGAAGCTGACGGCCAACACCGCGCTGTTCCGTACGAAGATGACCGAGGCCGGGTTCGAGATCCTGCCGGGCGACCACCCGATCGCCCCGGTGATGATCGGCGACGCGGCGAAGGCGGGCCGACTGGCCGAACTCCTGCTGGAGCGCGGCGTGTACGTGATCGGCTTCTCCTACCCGGTCGTCCCGCACGGCCAGGCCCGGATCCGGGTGCAGCTCTCCGCCGCGCACTCCACCGAGGACGTCGAGCGCGCCGTCGCCGCCTTCGTGGACGCCCGCGCCGCGCTGGGCGACTGACCTCCCGCTGAGGGGGTCCCCAGACCGCCCGCGGGCCGGACCGCTCGGAACCGGACCGGCCCGCGGGCTCACAAGTGCGTTGCGGCAGTGGCGAATCGATTCACCACTGCCGCACGGCTCCAGAACCACCTGCCCCACCCTCCCGCTTCGGGGGTGGGACGCCGGCCCGCGCCGGTGTCCCACCCCCGTTCGCGGTTCCCGGCGCGTCACCGTCGCCACCCGACGTTACCGGCCAGTAATTTGGCTGATCATCACCTCCCCCGCGCTGACGGAAGATCTTAGGCTCGCCGTGATCACATCGAGTGAAACAAGGGAGCAGAGTGTGATGGCACGACCCCGCCGGACCAGCCGACACCGGGCAGTGAGCGCCCTCCTCGTCGCGGCGCTCGGGCTCGGCGCAGGGGCGGTGGCGGCCCCCTCCGCCGTCGCGGCCCAACCCGCCGCCGGGGCGCCCGCGTTCGGTGCCACTGCGTCGGCGCTCGACGGCTTCCGGCTGGCCGACATCACCGCCGGGGACGGAGTCGTCCTCAAGGCCGACGTGTTCACCCCGCCCGCCGGGACGCCGGGCGCGGACGCCCAGGGGCGCTACCCGGTGGTGGTGCAGCCGGCCAGCTGGGGGCAGAACGACCTGGAGTACGTCGCCCAGGGCCACCGCTTCGCCGCCGCCGGGTACGTCGTCGTGACGTACACCGTGCGCGGGTTCTGGGGCTCGGGCGGGGAGGTGGACGTCGCCGGGCCCAAGGACGTCGCCGACATCTCGACGGTGATCGACTGGGCGCTCGCCCACACCCCGGCGGATCCCGACCGGGTCGGCATGGTCGGGTTGTCGCTCGGCGGCGGCCTCACCCTCCTCGGCGCCGCGTTCGACGCGCGGATCAAGGCCGTCGCCTCGCTGAGCGGCTGGGCGGACCTGACCGACGCGCTGTACAGCGGGCAGACCCGGCACACCCAGGCCGCCACCAGGCTGGCCACGATCGAGGGCCTGACCGGCCGCAAGAGCCCGGAGTTCGCGACCGCCCTGGACGACCTGTTCGCCGACCGCGACCTGCCCGAGGTGGTCAAGTGGGCGAACGTCCGCTCACCGGCCACCTACCTGGACCGGATCAACGCCCACGGCACCGCCGTCTACCTCGCCAACGGCTGGAGCGACAGCTTCTTCAACCCCGGGCAGATGACGGACTTCTACCGGAAGCTCACCGTCCCCAAGCGACTCGAACTGCGCCCGGGAGACCACGCGAGCCAGGAGTTCACCGGCCTGCTCGGCTTCTCCAACGACACCTGGGACGGCGCCCGCGCGTGGCTCGACCACTACCTCAAGGGCGCCGGGGGCAGCCGGACCGGAGTCGACCTGGAGGTCCGCCCGACCGGCGCCCACGAGGCGTACCCGGACTGGAGCTCCGTCGGCTCCCGCACCGAGCAGCTGTCCTTCGGCGAGACGTCCACCGTGCGCGGCGACCGGTCCTCCGGCGCGAGCGGCGGCGTCGTCCTGCTCTCCGGCCTGGTCGACCAGTGGCTGCACCAGCCGCCGACCGCCCTGGTGCCCCTGCTGGACCGCGACGCCGCGGCCGTCCGGCAGGCGGGGCCGTACCGGCAGGGCCTCCCCGTGCGCGGAGCCGTCCGGGTGCGGACCACCGTCACCGCCTCCGCGCCGCAGGGCACGGCCGTCGCGTACCTCTACGACACGGACGCCTTCGGCGTCGGCCGGCTGATCGCGCACGCCCCGCAGAGCTGGAGCGGACGCCCGGCGGGGCAGCCCTTCCCGCTGGACGTCACGCTGTTCCCCACCGCGTACGACCTCCCGGCCGGCCACCGGCTCACGCTGGTGCTCGGCACCCACGACGAGCTGTACGGCGGCGAGACGCCGAAGGGCAGCACGGTGACCTTCGGTCCGGCGGAGGTCTCGCTGCCGGTTCGCTGAGGTCCTGGTTCGGGAAGCGGCAGTCGTCCTGGCCCCGGTCGCGCCGGGGCCGGTGGTCAACAGCTGAGATGAATCCGGTCGGAAAATACGTCAACAGTCGTATGCGGCGTCCGGTGCGGGCGCCGCCGAGCGGTCCCGGGAAACCCGGCGGGAGGGGGCGGGTGGCGGCCCGGCACCCGCGCCGGGCGGGTCACAGCCGGCGCAGGAACACGTCCAGGTAGGTGCTGTTGTCACCCGGCACCAGGTTGGCGTCCTCCGCGGTGAAGACGACGGTGTCGCCGGTGGCGTCGACGTACGGGCTGTCGGAGCCGCCGGTGCTCTGCGAGCCGTCCTGGGCGGCGGTGACCCGCTCGACCCGCCCGGTGCGCAGGTCGCGGCGGAACACGTCGTTCTGCTGGTTGGTGTCGCCGGGCACCAGGTTGTCGGCGCCGGAGTCGAAGTAGACCCAGCGGCCGTCCGCGGTCACGGCGGGGTCGTAGGCGCCCTCGGTGGTCGTGGTGCCGGGCAGGAAGGTGTTGATCCGGGTGATCGTGCCGGTGGCCAGCTCACGGGCGTACAGGTCCATCCGGATGCCGTGGCTGCCGGGCCGGCCGGCGCCGTAGACCGGCAGGCCGTAGAGGGCGAACCGGCCGTCGGGGCTGATCCGGGCGTCGCCGCCGGCGCCGCTCAGCTCGCCCGTGGTGCCGTCCGCGCTGGCGCCGGTGATCCTGCCGGTGTCGGCCTTCCAGACGTAGTACGGGTAGAACCGCGGGCCGGCCAGCAGCTCCGCGGTGCCCGCACCCGCCGTCGTGGTGGTCGCCGCGGGCTGCTGCGGGACGAGGTTGCTCGCCCGGGAGGTGAACCCGACGGTGGCGCCGGTTCGGTCCCGAGCCAAGCGCCGTCCGAGCGCGACGGTCAACGGCCCGAAGCGATCTCCGCCCGAAATACGCCACGGGTGGTACCACCGCTCTGCGACCCACCCGAACGGGTCAGCCGCGGCACGCTGGCAGAATTGGGCTGTGATCGACGCACGACGGCTGCGGACCCTCCGGGCCGTGGCGGACCACCGCACCGTGACCGCCGCGGCGGCCGCCCTCTACCTGACCCCCTCCGCGGTCTCCCAGCAGCTGGCCGCCCTGGAGCAGGAGACCGGCCACCACCTGCTGGCCCGGGAGGGCCGGGGCGTGCGGCTGACCGCCGCCGGGGAGATCCTGCTCGGCCACGCCGACGCGGTGCTCGCCCAGCTGGAGCGGGCCGAGGCCGACCTCGCCGCGTACAGCGCGGGCGTCGCGGGCGAGGTCACCGTCGCCTCCTTCGCCACCGGCATCTCGCACGTGCTGGCCCCCGCGATCGGGCTGCTCGCCGGCCGGGCGCCGGGCGTACGGCTCAAGGTGCTGGACGCCGAGGGCGACGCCAGCCTGCCGATGGTGCTGGACGGCCGGGCCGACCTCGCGGTGGCCGTCGAGTACCGGGGCGCCCCGCGCGCCGACGACGCCCGGCTCACCCGGGTCCCGCTGTACGCGGAGCCCTTTGAGGCCGTCCTGCCGCTGGCCCACCCGCTGGCCGCCGAGTCGGGCCCGCTCGCGGTGGCCGCGCTGGCCGACGAGCCGTGGATCGGCCCCTACCCTGGCAACCCCTGCCACGACGTGGTCCTGCTGGCCTGCGAGCACGCCGGCTTCCAGCCGCGCCTGCTGCACTCCTCGGACGACTTCCGCGCCGTCGTCGCCCTGGCCTCGGCCGGTTCGGGCGTCGCCCTGGTGCCGCGTTCGGCGCTGCGCGGGGTCGACCTGGCCCGGGTCTCGGTTCGCCCGGTGGACAGCGAACTGGCCACCCGCCGGGTCTTCGCCGCCGTGCGCGCCGGTGCCGACGGGCACCCGCTGATCCGCCCGGTCCTGGACTCCCTCGCCGAGGCGGCCGCCTCGGGGGCCTGAGCCCACCCGACGAACGGCTACCTTCAGGGTGCGGAGCGCAGCCATGCGATCGCCGACCGCGCGTACCGGTAGGCCCGGAAGACGGCGTTCTGGGCCCGGCTTGAGGATTCGAGGCCGACGCCCTCACCGAACGAGCCGAAGTGGGGGACGACGTACTCCCAGACCACCTCGCCTCCGGCGGTGACCTCGAAGATCCGGCCGAACGAGCCCTCGGCGATCAGGGTGTTGCCGTTGGGCAGTCGCTGGGCGCTGGACGTGTACGGGCTGTAGAAGTTCTGCGGCGGGTCGTCGCGGTACTCCCAGACGGCCGCCCGGCTGGCGCGGTCGACCTCGACCACCCGCGAGTACGGCACCGAAGTCCCCTGCCGGTAGGAGCCGTTGTCGAAGACGAGGATGGTGCCGTTGGCGAGTTCGTGCGGGTAGTGCTGCTGGGCGAGGACGTCGGGGCCGAGCCGCCAGGTCACGTCACCGGTCTCCCGGTGGATGATTACCGCCGTCGAGGCGCTGCGGAAGCCCACCATGACGGAACCGTCGGCGAGTTCGTCCTGGTCGCCTTCCGGCCCGGACTGATCTCGCCCACCCTGGCCGCCCAGATGGCCGCCACCTACCAGCGGGCCACCGGCGGCCGGCTCCTGCTGAACGTGGTGACCGGCGGCGACGCCGACGAACAGGCCCGCTTCGGGGACCACCTGGACCACGACAGCCGCTACGCCCGGACCGACGAGTTCCTCGCCGTGGTCCGCAGCGCCTGGTCCGGAACCCCGTACGACTTCGACGGTGCCCACTACCGGGTGACCGGTGCGCACGTGCCGGTGCCGCCGGCTCCCACGGTCCCGGTCTTCTTCGGCGGCTCCTCCGCGGCCGCCGGACCGGTGGCCGCCCGGCACACCGACGTCTACCTGACCTGGGGCGAACCGCCGGCCCAGGTCAAGCAGAAGATCGACTGGATCCGGGGACTCGCCGAGGCCGAGGGACGGGAGATCCGCTTCGGCGTCCGGCTGAACACCATCTCCCGCGACTCCTCCCGGCACGCCTGGCAGGAGGCCGAACGGCTCCTGGACGGCATCGGCGACGCCGAGGTGGCACACGCCCAACGCCTGCTCGGCCGCAGCGAGTCGGTGGGCCAGCAGCGGATGCTGGCGCTCCACCAGGGATCGCGGGACAAGCTGGAGATCCACCCCAACCTGTGGGCCGGCGTCGGCCTGGTCCGCGGCGGGGCGGGCACCGCCCTGGTCGGCAGCCACGAGGAGGTCGCCGACCGGATCGAGGAGTACCACGCCATCGGCATCGACCACTTCGTCCTCTCCGGGTACCCGCACCTGGAGGAGGCCTACTGGTTCGGCGGAGGCGTCCGGCCCGTGCTCCTGGCCCGCGGCCTGGTCGCCCCGCCGCCGGGCGCCCGTACCCCGGGCGGCATCCCGCCGGCCGCCGGCGGCAGGTGAGGGGCGCACGGCAGCCGGTGCATAGGGTGGGGGTGATGCTGTCGGCGCGCACCCGTGGAGAAAGCTGATGAACTCGACCCCTGTCCCTGGCGGTGGCCCCCTTCCGGTGGGTGTCATCGGGCTCGGTGACATCGCGCAGAAGGCGTACCTGCCGGTCCTGGGCGGATTGCCGGGCCTGGATGTGCGGTTGATGACCCGGGACGGGGCGAAGCTGGACCGGCTGGGGGAGACGTACCGGGTCGAGGACGGGAAGCGGTTCACCGACCTCGGCGAGCTGATCGACAGCGGCATCCGCGCCGCCTTCGTGCACGCGGTCACCGACCAGCACGTGCCGATCGTCGAGCGGCTGCTCCGCGCCGGGGTGGACGTGTACGTGGACAAGCCGCTGGACCACACCCTGGACGGCTCGCGCAAGCTGGTCGACCTCGCCGACCGCACCGGCCGCTCGCTGATGGTCGGGTTCAACCGGCGCCACGCGCCCGGCTACGCGCAGGCGCTGGAGCGCCCGCGCGACCTGATCGTGCTGCAGAAGAACCGCGAGGGCCTGGCCGAGGCCGCCCGGACCCTGGTCTTCGACGACTTCATCCACGTCGTGGACACCCTGCGGTTCCTGGTGCCCGGCGAGGTCGAGCACGTGGACGTCCGGGCCCGCAAGGACCGGGACGGCCTGGTGGAGCACGTGGTGCTCACGCTCGGCGGGGAGGGGTTCACCGCGCTGGGGATCATGAACCGGGTCTCCGGTTCCACCGAGGAGGTGCTGGAGGTCTCCGGCGGCGACTCCAAGCGCGAGGTGCGCAACCTGGCCGAGGTGATCGACCATCGCGGCCAGCCCACCGTGCGCCGGCGCGGTGACTGGGTGTCGGTGGCCCGCCAGCGCGGGATCGAGCAGTGTGTCCTGGCCTTCCTGGACGCCGTGCGGGCCGGGAAGACGCTGGACGCCCACGACGCGCTGCGCACCCACGAGCTGTGCGAGCTGATCGTGGAGCGCATCGAGGCGGTCTGACCGGCAGGGCGGGGTGCGGCGCTTCATCGGTGTGTCACCGGCCGCTGCCATGTGGTCCGGTGACCGTTGAGCCGGGCCATGACCCCGGCCCGGCTATCCTGCCTCCGCTGCCGGTGATCACCGGCAGCGGAGGCCTTTTCGTACCACGGGGGACGGCATGGAGTACCGGATCGAGCGGATCGGCCGGGAGGACTGGCAGCGGCTGCGCACCATTCGGCTGGCCCAACTCCTCGATACCCCAATGGCGTTCGGGGAGCCCTACGAGTACGCCCGGATCCAGGGGGAGGGCAACTGGCGGGCCCGGACGGACTGGCTGAACGAGCCCGGCCGGATCGGCCTGGTCGCCGTGGACGACACCGACCAGTGGGTCGCCACCATGCTCGGCACCCCCAGCGTCAAGGCCGAGACCGTCGACCTGATCGGCGTCTGGGTCGACCCGGCGCACCG
Source organism: Kitasatospora aureofaciens (assembly GCF_001188955.3). GTDB lineage: Bacteria > Actinomycetota > Actinomycetes > Streptomycetales > Streptomycetaceae > Kitasatospora > Kitasatospora aureofaciens. Next base: position 96,006 of record NZ_JPRF03000024.1, read on the forward strand.
CGGCCGCGACCGCGGCGTCGCCGACGCCCTGCTGGACGCCGTCATCGCCTGGGCCCGCGACGGCGGCGCCAGGTGGATGCTGCTCGGCGTCCACGAGGCCAACCACCGCGCCGCCGCCTTCTACCGGCGGCGCGGCTTCACGTACACCGGCGGCGAGACGCCGTACGTGCTGGACGAGGGCGCCCGGATCCTGGAGATGCGCCTCCCGCTGGAGCAGGCCCGTCAGCCGGTCACGTAGTCCGCCAGGTGCTCGCCGGTCAGCGTCGAGCGGGCCGCGACCAGCGCGGCCGGGGTGCCCTCGAAGACGACCCGGCCGCCGTCGTGCCCGGCGCCCGGGCCGAGGTCGATGATCCAGTCGGCGTGCGCCATGACCGCCAGGTGGTGCTCGATCACGATCACCGACTTGCCGGAGTCCACCAGTCGGTCCAGCAGGCCGAGCAGCTGCTCGACGTCCGCCAGATGCAGACCGGTGGTCGGCTCGTCCAGGACGTAGACCCCACCCTTGTCGCCCATGTGGGTGGCCAGCTTCAGCCGCTGGCGCTCCCCGCCGGACAGCGTGGTCAGCGGCTGCCCGAGGCTCAGGTAGCCGAGGCCGACATCGGCGAGCCGCTCCAGGATCCGGTGCGCGGCCGGCAGCTTCGCCTCCCCGGCGCCGAAGAACTCCTCCGCCTCCGTCACCGACATCGCCAGCACCTCGCTGATGTCCCGGCCGCCCAGCCGGTACTCCAGCACCGAGGCGTCGTAGCGCCTGCCCTCGCAGTCCTCGCAGGTGGAGGCCACCCCGGCCATCATCGCCAGGTCGGTGTAGACCACACCCGCGCCGTTGCAGGTCGGGCAGGCGCCCTCCGAGTTGGCGCTGAACAGGGCCGGCTTGACGTCGTTCGCCTTGGCGAAGGCCTTGCGGATCGGGTCGAGCAGCCCGGTATACGTTGCCGGGTTGCTGCGCCGGGAGCCCTTGATCGCGCCCTGGTCGACGTACACCACGCCTTCTTCCGAGGGGAGCGAGCCGTGGATCAGCGAGCTCTTCCCGGAGCCCGCGACCCCGGTGACCACGGTGAGCACTCCGAGCGGGACGTCCACGTCCACGTTCCGCAGGTTGTGGGTGTCCGCGCCGCGGATCGCCAGCTTCCCGGTGGGCGTACGGACCGCCTCCCGCAGCGAGGTTCGGTCCGCCAGATGCCGCCCGGTCACCGTGCCGCTCCCGCGCAGCCCGGCCACGCTGCCCTCGAAGCAGACCGAGCCGCCCGCCGCACCGGCTCCCGGGCCGAGGTCCACCACGTGGTCGGCGATCGCGATGGTCTGCGGCTTGTGCTCCACCACCAGCACCGTGTTGCCCTTGTCCCGCAGCCGCAGCAGCAGGTCGTTCATCCGGCTGATGTCGTGCGGGTGCAGTCCGGTGGTGGGCTCGTCGAAGACGTACGTGGTGTCGGTGAGCGAGGAGCCCAGGTGGCGGATCATCTTGACCCGCTGGGCCTCGCCGCCGGAGAGGGTGCCGGAGGAGCGGTCCAGCGAGAGGTAGCCGAGGCCGATCTCCACGAAGGAGTCCAGCACCTGCTGCAGCGCGGTGAGCAGCGGCGCCACCGAGGGCTCGTCCAGCCCGCGCACCCAGTCGGCGAGGTCGCTGATCTGCATCGCGCAGGCGTCGGCGATGCTGATCTTCCCGATCTTCGAGGAACGGGCGGCCGCGCTCAGCCGGGTGCCCTCGCACTCGGGGCAGGCGGTGAAGGTGACGGCGCGCTCCACGAAGGCCCGGATGTGCGGCTGGAGGGCGTCCTTGTCCTTGGACAGCATGGACTTCTGGAGCTTGGGGATCAGGCCCTCGTAGGTCAGGTTGACCCCGTTGACCTTGACCTTGGTCGGCTCCCGGTGCAGGAAGTCCTGGAGCTCCTTCTTGGTGTACCGGCGGATCGGCTTGTCCGGGTCGAGGAAGCCCGAGTTGGCGTAGACGCCGACCGTCCACCAGCTGTCCGGCTTCCAGCCCGGGATGAGGATCGCGCCCTCGGCGAGCGACTTGGTGTCGTCGTACAGCTGGGTGAGGTCGATGTCGGAGACGCTGCCCCGGCCCTCGCAGCGCGGGCACATGCCGCCGGTGATGCTGAAGCTGCGCCGCTCCTTGACCGTCCGGCCGCCGCGCTCGACGGTCACCGCGCCGGCGCCGCTGATCGAGGGGACGTTGAAGGAGAAGGCCTTGGGGGAGCCGATGTGCGGGGTGCCGAGCCGGCTGAACAGGATGCGCAGCATCGCGTTGGCGTCGGTGGCGGTGCCGACGGTGGAGCGCGGGTCGGCACCCATCCGCTGCTGGTCGACGATGATCGCGGTGGTCAGCCCCTCCAGGACGTCCACCTCGGGGCGCGCCAGGGTGGGCATGAAGCCCTGGACGAAGGCGCTGTAGGTCTCGTTGATCAGCCGCTGCGACTCGGCGGCGACGGTGTCGAAGACCAGCGAGCTCTTGCCGGAACCGGACACCCCGGTGAACACCGTCAGCCGGCGCTTGGGAATGTCGACGCTGACGTCCTTGAGGTTGTTCTCGCGGGCGCCGTGCACCCTGATCAGGTCGTGGCTGTCGGCGACGTGCGGCTCGGCCATCGTGTTCTTCGCTCCCTGGCGGTGTCTGCGGTCTGCGGGCGGCGGCCTCTCCGGACGGCGGGCTGTCCGGACGGGCGGGTCGGGGCCCGCCCCGGCCTTCCGGCGGTCGGGGCGGGCCCGGGCGACTCAGCGCACTTCGTTGAAGCGGACCATGTTGCCCGCCGGGTCGCGGAAGGCGCAGTCGCGGATGCCGTACGGCTGCAGGGTCGGCTCCTGGACGAGTTCGGCGCCGCCGGACTTCAACCGGTCGAACACCCCGTCCAGGTCGGCGGTGGCGAGCACCAGTCGCGCGTACGTTCCCTTGGCCATCATCTCGGTGATGGTACGCCGCTCGTCCTCGGTGATGCCCGGGTCCGCGAACGGCGGCTCCAGCACCAGCGAGACGCCGGGCTGGTCCGCGGGGCCGACAGTGATCCACCGCATCGGGCCGCCGCCGACGTCCTGGCGGACCTCGAAGCCGAGCAGGTCCCGGTAGAAGGCCAGGGAGGCCTCGGGGTCGGTGTGCGGGAGGAAGGTCCAGTGAATGGTGATGTCGTTCATGACCGCAACGCTAGGCGCGGCCCCCGGGAGGGCGCTTCTCGAATCCTGACCGGTTCCCTCTCCGTCCCTCTCGGTCCCCGCCGGGCACCCGCACGAGGGCGCTCGCCCGACCCCCCGATCGGGCGAGCGCCGGTCCCACTGCTGCTCAGGCGCGGCAGCGCAGCAGCTCCAGCGGCGGGTGGGCGAGCGCGTCCGCCCAGAAGTCCTCGCCGAACTCGCGCAGGCCCTCCTCGGAGATCCGCAGCGGCACCCACTCCAGGTCGTGGAACCCGGCCGCCCGCAGGGACTGCTCGTAGACCTCGCGGCGCGGACAGGTGGCGACGATGCTGATCGGCTGGGGGTCGAGCAGCGCGGTGACCCGCACCCGCGGACCAGCCCCGGCCTCCTCGCCGGTCGGCTCGCAGCGGAACCCGTACTGCTCCAGGGACGCGCAGTCGAAGCGGTAGTCGGGGTTCTGGGCGAACACGAAGAAGTCCCCGCCCGGCACCAGACTGCGGTGGACGTTGCGGCACATCCGCTCCAGCGCCGCCACGTCCTCGGCGTAGTTGAGGCACTGCACCGCCAGTGCGGAGTCGAACTGCAGCTCCAGCGGCCGCAGTTCGGCGACGTCGCCGACCTCGTAGCGGATGCCGAGCGGGTCGCGCTCCTCCAACGCCCGTGCCGCGGCGATCATCTCGGTGGAGATGTCGATCCCGAGCACCTCGGCGGCGCCGCGCCGCCGGAGCTCCCGGCTGTAGAAACCGGTGCCGCACGCGAGGTCGAGGACGGTCTTGCCGCGCACGTCCCCGACCAGCGCCAGGACGCTCGGAACCTCCCCGTACCGCACCAACGGCAGGGCCTTGAAGCCCTCGAACGCCTCGCCGATCCGGTCGTACTGGTGCACGCTCATCGCGCCGTCCTCCCCTGTGATCGGCCCTGTGCGGCCGTCTGCTGCGGCCACGGCCCGGGACGCGCCGTGGCCTCCGCCGGGAAGTCTTCCGCAGGCCGACGGGGCGGGCGTACTGGCAGAAGCCACGAATCAGCGGCGGCGGGCGAGGTGCGCCGTGATGTCGGCGTCCAGTTCGCTCGTAGGCCTCCGCGACCGTCCCGAAACTCAGGGCGCGTTCAGGCACCCCGGACACCCGGCAGCGCCAGCCAGTCCTGCCAGCTGATCTCCCGCCCCAGGAAGCGCGGTCGCCGGAACGGCCAGTCGGCGGCGATCCACTGGGGCACCAGGGCGTCCAGCGCCTGCTCCACCTCGCTGCCGACCAGCTCGTCCACCACCCACCAGGAGATCTCCGCGTCGGCGCCGGCCCGCTCCGGCGGGTCGATGTACACGCACCCGCGCACCGCCGTCTCGGCCCGGTCCAACAGCACGTAGTTGAACGACTCGTGCGCGGCGATCTCCCGCTCGTGCCGCGCCAGGTCAACCCGGTTCGCCTCCGCCGTCATCGTCTCCGACGGCCACCCCCAGGCGGGTCCGAAGATGCCGAACAACCGCTCCCGCGACCCCATCACGGCCGGGTAGTCCATCGGCGCGTCCGACTCCCGGATCGGCCGCAGATGGTGGGCCCCGCCGGGCAGCGGGACGCGGACGGGGTGGACGAAGTCAGCAGGAAGCCAGGTCATGCCGCCGAGGCTATCCAGCGGCGGGCAGTCGGCGCACGGAATATCGCCCCGCCCTCCCGCGGGACGCAACGCCCTGCTCCGACCGGAGACATCAACGCCCTTGGGCGTTAAGTTGAGTTGGTCTCACGGTGACCGGCGACGGGAGAGGGGCGGGACGCGTGGCGGAGCATCGACCGGATGACAACAGGCCACCGATGGGCGACCGGATCGTGTTCGTGATCCTGACCCTGCTGTTGGTGCCTTTCATCCTGTTCTTCCTGTGCGCCTGGATATTCGGCACGGGCCCCTGGGGAAGCGGCGGCCCCCCTCCCGGCCCCGGCCACATCTGAGCCCGCGACCGCGCCCTTGCGCCGACGCGGTGGCCGAGGTCGGCCAGGACGTCCCCCGATCGAGCACACGTCCTGGCCTTCCTCGGCCCCCGCACCCCCGGCCCCGCACCCCCGGGCGCCTCGCACCCCCGGCGCCTCGTCCCCCGTGGCGTCGCGCCGGTCGTGAGGGACCGCGCGGGCGATCAGCCCCAGTAGGCCGCGACCTGGAGCGGGCGCTTGCCGTTGTGGGTGCTGAGGTGGGCGTAGTACGCCCAGCGGGTGTTCAGGTGCTTGGTGGTGACGGAGTACCAGTGGCCGTCGCACGGCACGTGGTCGGCCTGGCTGACGCCGATGCCGACGCCGGCCTTACGGATCTCCACCTTGTACGAGCCGCCGCCGGAGCACCACACGTCGAACCGCACACTGCTTCCGCCCGGTCCGAGGCCGATGTTCTTGGTGGACCAGCCGGTGGTCGGGGTGTGGGTGTCGAACCAGGCGTAGTGCCACGATGCGGCCGACGCCGGGCTGGTGCCCAGCGCGAGCCCCAGCACCGCCGTCCCGCCGAGAACCGTCGCCGCGAGCTTCTTCCTCATGCTTCCTCCCGTTGCCACCGCGGGGTCGCGGTGGATGGGAAGAGCGTGGCAGTTCGGGCCCCGACGCGGCGTCAACTCCAGGGTCGAACGGCCGGGTAAACCCCTGCGGTAGCGGCTGCCGCTCCGGGGCCCGGTGCGGTCAACCCCAGGGCTGACGACACCGGCCGCAGCCGTCCGTACCCTGCCGGGATGCGGTTGATCGGTCGGAGGCTGCGGGTGGATCCGGTGCAGGCGGACACCGCGCTCGCCGTCGTGCTCACGGTGGTGACCATCGTGTACGGGCTGCAGTCCTACCAGGCCCGCTACCGGGCGGAGGGCTGGCGGCCGTTCGACCTGGCGGCGGCCGGGCTGTGCGTCCTGGTGGCACTGCCGCTGGCGGTGCGCCGGCGGCACCCGTGGCCCGTACTGGTCCTGTCCGTCACCGGTCTGCTGGTGTACACCGGGGCCGGGTTCCAGCCCTCGGTGAACGTGTGGCCGCCGCTGCTCGCGGGCTACACCGTCATCGCCCGCCAGCCGCCGCGCGAGGCGGTCGCGGCCGGGACGCTGACCGGTGGCGCCTGGATCGCCAGCGGGCTGGAGGCGCGGCTGTCGGTGGAGCTCGCGGTCGCGCAGTCCGTCATCGCGCTCGGCATCGTGGGGATCTTCGCGACCGGCACCCGGCGCCTGGCCGAGCGGAACGCCCAGCTGGCCGAGGCGACCGACCGGCTGCGGCGCGAGCAGGAACTGCGGGCGCGGCACGCCGTGGTGGAGGAGCGGGTGCGGATCGCCCGGGAACTGCACGACGTGATCGCTCACCACCTGTCGGCGCTGGCGGTGCAGGCGGGCGTCGCCGAGTACGTCTTCGCTTCCGATCCGCCGGCGGCCCGGGCCGCCCTGGCCGCGATCGGTGCGACCAGCCGCGAGGCGCTGGAGGAGATGCGCGGACTGCTCCAGGTCCTGCGCGTGTCGGGGGAGGTGCCCTGCGACCAGGAGCGGCTCTACCGTGCGGCGCCCGGTCTGGCCCAGCTCGGCGAGCTCGTGGAGCGCACCCGGGCGGCGGGCGTGCCGGTCCGGGTCGTCGTGGCGGGCTCCGCGCGGATGCTGGCCCCCGGCGTGGACCTGTGCGCGTTCCGGGTCGTCCAGGAGGCGCTGACCAACGTGATCAAGCATGCCGGGCGGCCCGCCACCGCGACCGTCGACCTGTGCTACCGGCCGGACCGACTCGAAGGCCGGATCACCGACGACGGGCCCGGGAACGGCCGGGCGGTGCCGGGCAGCGGACTCGGTTTGATCGGGATCCGTGAACGCGTCAGACTCTACGGCGGGTCCGTGCACACCGGCCCCCGCCCGGACGGCGGGTTCGAGGTCGCGTTCACGCTGCCGGTCACCTCGACCGATCCGTGACGTCGTGCACCGGTCGAGGCACGGGGACGAGGGGGCGGCGACGGTGACATCGGTACTGATCGTGGACGACCAGGTGCTCATCCGGGCGGGAATCGCCGCCCTGGTCCGGGCCACCGACGGCCTGGAGGTGGCCGGGGAGGCCGCCACCGGCGAGGAGGCCGTCGACCTGGCCGCCGGCTGCGCCCCCGACGTCGTCCTGATGGACATCCGGCTGCCCGGCATGAGCGGCATCGCCGCCCTGGAACGGATCCTCGCCGCCGCACCGCCGCCGAAGCCCAGGGTCGCCATGCTGACCGTCTACGACCTGGACCAGTACGTCTACGCGGCGCTGCGCGCCGGGGCCAGCGGGTTCCTGCTCAAGGACACGCCGCCCGAGCGGCTGCTCGCCGCGGTCAGGCAGATCGCGGACGGCGAGATGCTGTTCGCCCCGACCGTCACCCGGCGCCTGGTGGAGACGTTCGCCCGGCAGGCCGAGCCGCTCGTCGGCCGCCCGGACACGCTGCACGGGCTGACCGCGCGCGAACGGGACGTCCTCCACCTCGTCGGCCGGGGTCTGACCAACGACCAGATCGCCGAGAGCCTGGTGGTGAGCACCGCCACCGTCAAGACGCACGTGAACCGGGTGATGTCCAAACTCGCGCTCAGCAGCCGCGCCCAGGCCGTGGTCGTCGCCTACGAGAGCGGCCTGGTCACAGTCGGCGGCGACCGGCGGCCCACGGCCGACTGACGCCGAGGCCCGCCGTTCCGGTCCCGCGGGGGCCACGCGGGCGGTAGCGGGCGCCGCTCGGGTCGGCGCTGCGAAACAAGCAGGCATGATTGCTTTTTTCTTCGGCCGGTGCCACGCTGCTGCGCGGCGGCATGCGTGCGGGGTGTCGTCAACCCACCGGCAGGGGAGGCGCTTTGGCGCGCACGAGCTCGGTACTGCGGATCGGCAACGCCTCGGGGTTCTACGGGGACCGCTTCGCGGCGGTGCGGGAGATGCTGACGGGTGGGCCGCTGGACGTGCTCACCGGGGACTACCTCGCCGAGCTGACCATGCTGATCCTGGCGCGGGACCGGCTGAGGGATCCGTCGCTCGGGTACGCGCGGACGTTCCTGCGCCAGATGGAGGAGTGCCTCGGGCTGGCCCGGGAGCGGGGCGTGCGGATCGTGGTGAACGCGGGCGGCCTCAACCCGGCCGGGCTCGCCGAGCAACTGCGGGTGTTGGCGCAGCGCCTGGGGGTACCGACCGCCGTCGCCCATGTCGAGGGCGACGACCTGCTGCCGCGCCGGGAGGAACTCGGGCTGCCGGAGAGGGCGTTGGCCGCCAACGCCTACCTCGGCGGGTTCGGGATCGCCGAATGCCTGGCCAGGGGCGCGGACGTGGTGGTGACCGGACGGGTGACCGACGCCGCGCTGGTCGCCGGGCCCGCGATCGCCCACTTCGGCTGGACCGCCGCCGACCTTGACGCCCTCGCCGGGGCGGTGGTGGCCGGGCACGTGCTGGAGTGCGGCGCCCAGGCCACCGGCGGCAACTACGCCTTCTTCGGCGAGCACGACGTGGACCACCCCGGCTTCCCGCTGGCCGAGTTGCACCCGGACGGCTCCAGCGTGATCACCAAGCACCCCGGTACCGGCGGAGCCGTCACGATCGGCACCGTCACGGCCCAACTCCTCTACGAGACCGGCGGACCGCACTACCTCGGCCCCGACGTCACGGCCCGGCTGGACACCGTCCGGCTCACCGAGGACGGCCCGGACCGGGTGCGGATCGACGGCGTGCGCGGCGAGGCCCCGCCGCCCACCCTGAAGGTCGGCTGCAACAGCCTGGGCGGCCACCGCAACGAGGTGGTGTTCGTGCTCACCGGCCTGGACATCGAGGCCAAGGCCGCCCTCGTGCAACGCCAGTTCGCCGCCGCGCTGCCGCCCGAGGGCCGCCCGGCCGAGCTGCGCTGGACCCTCGCCCGCACCGACCACCCGGACGCCCCCACCGAGGAGGCCGCCTCGGCCCTGCTCCGGCTGACCGCCCGCGACCGGGACCCGGCCAAGGTCGGCCGTGAACTCGGCAAGGCAGCAGTCGAGTTGGGTCTCGCAGGCTACCCCGGATTCCACCTCACCGCCCCGCCCGGCCCGGGCGCGCCGTACGGGGTGTTCAGCGCCGCGTACGCGGACGCCAAGCTGGTCGAGCACACCGCCGTACTGCCGGACGGCCGCCGGATCGCCGTCCCGCCCGCCCCCGTCACCGGCCAACCGGCCGATGTTCATGAGGAGTTGCCCGACCCGCTGCCGCCGGGCCCGACCCGCCGCGCCCCCCTCGGGATGCTGCTCGGTGCCCGCAGCGGCGACAAGGGCGGCGACGCCAACCTTGGCGTCTGGGCCCGCACCGAGGACGCCTGGCGCTGGCTCGCGCACACCCTCACCGTCGAGAAGCTGCGCGAACTCCTGCCCGAGACGGCGGAGTCGCCCGTCGCCCGGCACCTGCTGCCGAACCTCAGGGCGGTCAACTTCACCCTCGCCGGCCTGCTCGGCGAGGGCGTCGCCGCCCAGCACCGTTTCGACCCCCAGGCCAAGGCCCTGGGGGAGTGGCTGCGCTCGCGCCACGTGGACATTCCGGAGGTTCTGCTGTGACCGCCCTGCCCACCCGTGTCGATCCGGCCGGGCCCGAGTACGCCGAGCACCGGGCCGCGATGATCGCCAAGCTGGCCGCCCTGGACGGCGAGCACGCCAAGGCGCTGGCCGGCGGCGGTCCCAAGTACGTGGAGCGCCACCGCCGGCGGGGCAAGCTGCTGGCCCGGGAGCGGATCGAGCTGCTGGTCGACGAGGACTCGCCGTTCCTGGAGCTGTCCCCGCTGGCGGCCTGGGGCAGCGACTACCCGGTGGGCGCGGCGCTGGTCACCGGCATCGGCGTGATCGAGGGAGTCGAGTGCGTGATCACCGCCAACGACCCGACGGTGCGCGGCGGAGCGAGCAATCCGTGGACCCTGCGGAAGGCGCTGCGGGCCAACGAGATCGCGCTGACCAACCGCCTCCCGCTGGTCAACCTGGTCGAGTCGGGCGGTGCCGACCTGCCCAGCCAGAAGGAGATCTTCATCCCGGGCGGGGCCCTGTTCCGCGACCTCACCCGGCTGTCCGCCGCGGGAATCCCCACCGTGGCCGTGGTGTTCGGCAACTCGACGGCCGGCGGCGCCTACGTGCCGGGCATGTCCGACCACACCGTGCTGGTCAAGGAGCGCGCCAAGGTCTTCCTCGGCGGCCCGCCGCTGGTCAGGATGGCCACCGGCGAGGAGGCCGACGACGAGTCGCTGGGCGGCGCCGAGATGCACGCCCGCACCTCCGGCCTGGCCGACCACTTCGCGGTGGACGAGCGGGACGCGCTGCGGATCGCCCGCCGGATCGTCGCCCGGCTCGACCACCGCAAGCCGGGCCCGGACCCGGACCGGTTCGCCGAGCCGCCGAAGTACGACGAGGAGGAGCTGCTCGGCATCGTCCCGGGGGACCTCAAGGTGCCCTTCGACCCGCGCGAGGTGATCGCCCGGATCGTCGACGGCTCCGACTTCGACGAGTTCAAGCCGCTCTACGGCACCAGCCTGGCCACCGGCTGGGCCCGGCTGCACGGCTACCCGGTGGGCATCCTGGCCAACGCCCAGGGCGTGCTGTTCAGCGCGGAGTCCCAGAAGGCCGCGCAGTTCATCCAGTTGGCGAACCAGCGCAGCACCCCGCTGCTGTTCCTGCACAACACCACCGGCTACATGGTCGGCAGGGACTACGAGCAGGGCGGCATCATCAAGCACGGCGCGACGATGATCAACGCCGTGGCCAACTCGAAGGTCCCGCACCTGTCCGTGCTGATGGGCGCCTCCTACGGGGCCGGCCACTACGGGATGTGCGGCCGGGCGTACGAGCCGCGCTTCCTGTTCTCCTGGCCGAGCGCCAAGTCCGCCGTGATGGGACCGCAGCAGCTCGCCGGGGTGCTGTCGATCGTGGCCCGCCAGTCGGCCGCCGCCAAGGGGCAGCCGTACGACGAGGACGCCGACGCCGCGATCCGGGCGATGGTCGAGCAGCAGATCGAGGCGGAGTCGCTGCCGGTCTTCCTGTCCGGCCGGCTCTACGACGACGGCGTGATCGACCCGCGCGACACCCGTACGGTGCTCGGCCTGTGCCTGTCCGCGATCCACAACGCGCCGGTCGAGGGCGCGCGCGGCTACGGCGTCTTCCGAATGTGAGAGGGCTACCGACCATGACCACGATCACCAACCTGCTGGTCGCCAACCGGGGCGAGATCGCCCGCCGGGTGTTCCGCACCTGCCGGGAGCTCGGCATCGCGACCACCGCCGTGCACTCCGACCCGGACGCCGGCGCCCCGCACGTCCGGGAGGCCGACGCCGCCGTCCGGCTGCCCGGCGCGGCGCCCGCAGACACCTACCTGCGCGGCGAGCTGATCGTGCGGGCCGCGCTGGAGGCCGGGGCCGACGCCGTCCACCCGGGGTACGGGTTCCTCTCCGAGAGCGCCGAGTTCGCGCGGGCCGTGCTGGACGCGGGCCTGGTGTGGGTCGGCCCGCCGCCGGCCGCGATCGCCGCGATGGGCTCCAAGACCGCCGCCAAGCGGCTGATGGCCGCGGCCGGGGTGCCCGTTCTGGGGGCTTTGGACGAGCCGGCCGAGGCCGACCTCCCGGTGCTGGTCAAGGCCGCGGCGGGCGGCGGAGGCCGTGGCATGCGCGTCGTCCGGGACCTCGCGGACCTGCCCGCCGAGATCGAGGCGGCCCGGGCGGAGGCGGCCAAGGCCTTCGGCTCGGACGAGGTGTTCTGCGAGCGCTATCTGCCCACCGGCCGGCACGTCGAGGTCCAGCTGCTGGCCGACGCCCACGGCACGGTCTGGGCGGTCGGGGACCGCGACTGCTCGCTTCAGCGGCGGCACCAGAAGGTGATCGAGGAGGCCCCGGCGCCCGGCCTGCCGGCGGACGTACGGGCCGAGCTGCACACGGCGGCGGTGAACGCCGCCCGGGCGATCGGCTACGTCGGCGCCGGGACCGCCGAGTTCCTGCTCACCGAGGACGGCCGGTTCTTCTTCCTGGAGATGAACACCCGCCTCCAGGTCGAGCACCCGGTCACCGAGGCGGTCACCGGCCTGGACCTGGTCGCGCTCCAACTCACCGTCGCCGAGGGGGAGGAGCTGCCCTCGGCCGCTCCGCCGCCGACCGCCGGCCACGCGATCGAGGCCCGGCTGTACGCGGAGGACCCGGCCAAGGACTGGCAGCCCGCGACCGGGACCCTGCACCGGCTCGAACTCGACTCGGAGCACACGGAGTTCGGCAACGGCGCGGTGCGGCTGGACTCCGGTGTGGAGCCCGGAAGCGAGATCACCCCGCACTACGACGCGATGCTCGCCAAGGTGATCGTCCGGGCGCCGACCCGAGCCGCCGCCGCCCGCCGGCTGGCCGACGTGCTCGCCCGCGCCCGGATCCACGGCCCGGCCACCAACCGGGAGTTGCTGGTCCGCGCGCTGCGGCACCCGGCCTTCCTCGCCGCGCACCTGCACACCGGCTTCCTCGCCGAGCACGCGGCCGAACTCACCGCCCCCGACGCCAGGAGCGCCGGGCGCGCCGCCCTGGCCGCCGCCCTCGCCGAGGCGGCAGCCCGCCGGACCGCCCTGCCGTCCGGCTGGCGCAATCTGCCCTCCCAGCCCCAGTCCAGGCGCTACCGGGCCGCGGACGGAGAGGAGTTGGAGGTCCGCTACCGCCGGACCAGGGCCGGCCTGGAGACCGACGGCCACGGCGACGTCGAACTCGTGGACGCCACCGCGGACCTGGTCGTGCTGCGCGAGGGAGCGGTCCAACGCCCTTACGCCGTAGCCCGCTACGGCGACCGGGTCCACGTCGACACCCCGACCGGCAGCATCGCGCTCACCGCGCTGCCGCGATTCCCCGACCCCACCGTCCGCACGGACCCGGGCGCCCTGCTCGCCCCGATGCCCGGCACCGTCCTGCGCACCGCCGCCGCCGTCGGCGACACCGTCACCGCCGGGCAGCCGCTGCTCGTGTTGGAGGCGATGAAGATGGAGCACCGCGTCACCGCCCCCGCCGACGGCATCCTGGCCGAACTTCGCGTCGCCCCCGGCGAACAGGTCGAGCTCGGCACCCTGCTCGCCGTCGTCAAGTCCACCGAACCGGCCTGAGACCCCCGTACAGCCTGAGGAAGGACCCCCGCATGTCCGGCATCGGCAGTCAGCTCCTCGAAACCCCCGAACGCACCGCCCTGCGCAAGGCCGTCGGCGACCTCGGCCGCCGCTACGGCTCCGCCTACTACCTCGCCAAGGCCAGGGCCGGCGAGCCCGCCGACGAACTGTGGGCGGAGGCCGGCAAGGCCGGCTACCTGGGCGTCAACCTGCCCGCCGAGTACGGCGGCGGAGGCGGCGGCATCAGCGACCTCGCCATCGTCCTGGAGGAACTCGGCACCGCGGGCTGCCCGTTGCTGCTGCTGATCGTCTCCCCGGCGATCTGCGGCACGGTGATAGCCCGCTACGGCACCGAGGAGCAGAAGCAGCGCTGGCTGCCCGGTCTGGCCGACGGCAGCCGCCGGATGGCCTTCGGCATCACCGAGCCGGACGCCGGCAGCAACTCGCACCGGATCTCCACCGTCGCCCGCCGGGACGGCGAGGACTGGCTGCTGACCGGCCGCAAGGTGTTCGTCTCGGGCATCGACCACTCGGACGCCGTGCTGTTCGTCGCCCGCACCGAGGACGCACGCACCGGCAAGCTCAAGCCCTGCCTGTTCGTCGTGCCACGGGACACCCCCGGCTTCGAGTACCGGGCGATCCCGATGGAACTCGTCGCCCCCGAGAAGCAGTTCCAGGTCTTCCTGGACGACGTCCGGCTGCCCGCCGACGCCCTGGTCGGCGACGAGAACGCCGGCCTGCTCCAGCTGTTCGCCGGCCTCAACCCGGAGCGCGTCCTCACCGCCGCCTTCTCGCTGGGCCTGGCCCGCCAGGCGCTCGGGAAGGCGGTGGAGTACGCGAAGACCCGTACCGTCTGGTCCACCCCGATCGGCGCCCACCAGGGCCTGGCGCACCCGCTGGCCCAGTGCGCGGTGGAGATCGAGCTGGCCCGGCTGATGACCCAGAAGGCCGGGCTGCTCTACGACGCGGGCGAGGACGTCGCCGCGGGGGAGGCGGCGAACATGGCCAAGTACGCCGCCGGGGAGGCCGCCGCCCGGACGGTCGACCAGGCGGTGCAGACCCTCGGCGGCAACGGCCTCACCCAGGAGTACGGCCTGGGCGCCCTGCTGGCCGCCACGCGGGTCGGCAGGGTCGCCCCGGTCAGCCGGGAGATGGTGCTCAACTACGTCGCCCAGCACACCCTCGGCCTGCCGAAGTCGTACTGATCCGGCAAACCGGTCTAGCGGGTTTTCGACAGGTGGGCGAACACGACGGTGTTGGACTCGTACCCGGTCTTCCGGTCGAACTTCCCGCCGCAGGTGATCAGCCGGAGCTCGGCCCGCTCGGTGGGGCCGTACACCAGGGCGTCGGGGAAGTCCCGCTTCGGGATGACCCGGACCGAGTCGACGGTGAACACCGCGACGCGGCGGTCCTTGCGGCTCACCTCGACGGTGTCGCCCACGCGCAGCAGTCCGAGCCGGTAGAACACGGCCGGTCCGCTGCGGGTGTCGGCGTGGCCGACCACGAGGGCGTTCCCGGCGGCGCCGGGCGCGGTGCCGTCCCGGTACCAGCCGGTCAGGTTGCGCTGGTCCGTCGGCGGGGTGTCCAGCTGCTGGGAGGGGGTCAGCCCGAGGCCGGTCACCGGGGCGTCGACCTTGATCGCGGGAATCCGGATCCGGGTCGGCACCGAGGCCGCCAGCGGCGGGACGGCGGGTGCCGGGGTCGGCTTCGCCGTCCCGGTCGGGGCGGCGGTCGGGGCGGTGGACGCCGGCGGTACCGGGGCGGGCAGCGGTGGGCCGCCGAGGCCGTCGGTGCCGTCATGGAGGAGCCAGCCGCCGCCGGCCGCCAGGACCAGCGCGACGACCCCGGCCGCCATCGGGCCGGGGCCGCCGCGCCGGGCGCGCAGGGGGCGGTCAGGACGTGGCATTGCGTCCGGAGCGGCGGCGCGTCGCGCGGATCCAGAGCCCGGCGGCACCGGCCAGCAGGGCGGAGCCGCCGAGCACCTCGGCGGCGTCCGGTCCCGAGGTGCCGCCGCCGGTGCCCACTCCGCCGTGCGGTCCGCCGTGCGGCCCGCCGGGCAGGTGCGCGGGCAGCGGGGCCGAGGTGGCACAGGAGACGTCGAAGACCTTCTGCCTCGCCGCGCCGGTCTCACCCGCGAACGTCCATTCGAGCTTGTAGTGCCCGTCCGGGAGGGTCAGCGCGCTGGTCACGCCGGTGCCGTTGGCGAGGGTGATCGCCCCGGACTGGACCAGGGCGGTGCCGGTCGGCGGGGCCTGCTCGATCGTCCAGTTGACCAGCTGGAGGGTGTCGAAGTTGGAGGCGTCCAGGTAGAGCCGGCAGACCTTGAGCTGGTCGCGTTGGTCGGTCAGCGGCGTGCTGCTCTCGTGCACCTTGATGTCGCCGTTGTCGCCCGGCGCGGCCAGCGCGGCCGGCGCCGTACCGAGGGTGAGCGCGGCCGCGGCGGTGGCGGCGGCGAGCAGACGGCGGGAGGAGGGCAGATGGGCGGAGGGAGGTCTCACGGGGGTTGCTCCATGGTCCGAGGCCGCACCTCGGGGGTGGGCGGCCGTGCTGCAAACCGCCCGGTCGGGCGCCCTCCGGAGCAACCGCGCCACGCGTGCACCGCCCCGGGTTCCTCACAATGGCCGAGCCTGCCCCCTGACTGTCCGTATGCTCCTGAGCGCACCCCGGAACCACTTAGTTGTCGCGTCAACTTCCTTACTGGAGGCATGCCTTGGTCTTCCGAAGCGAGTTCCCGGACGTTCCCGACGTCGACCTGCCGATCCACGAAGCGGTACTGTCACCGGCCGCCGGGTACGGCGACCGGACGGCCCTGATCGACGGCCTCACCGGGGAGCGGGTCAGCTACGCCCGGCTCGCCGCCTCGGTCGAGCGGGTCGCCGCCGGGCTGGCCGAGGCGGGGGTGCGAAAGGGCGACGTGGTGGCGCTGTTCAGCCCGAACTCGATCGCCTACCCGGCGGCCTACTACGGCGCCAGCCGGGCCGGCGCCACCGTGACCACGGTGTCCTCGCTGAGCACCCCCGGCGAGCTGGCCGGCCAACTGGGCGACAGCGACGCCCGCTGGCTGATCACCGTCTCCCCGTTCCTGCCGACCGCCCGGGCGGCCGCCGACCTGCTCGCCGCCGCCGGCCGGCCGCTGACCGGGACGGTCGTCCTGGACGGCGCCGAGGGCCACCCCTCGCTCGCCGACCTGCTGGCCGCCACCGGCCCCGCCCCCGAGCCGGCCGTCGACCCGAGGGAGGACATCGCCGTCCTGCCGTACTCCAGCGGCACCACCGGCCTGCCCAAGGGCGTGATGCTCACCCACCGCTCGATCGCCACCAACCTCGCCCAGACCGACGCCCTCTACCGCCCCGCCGTGGGCGAACGGGTGCTCGCCGTACTGCCCTTCTTCCACATCTACGGCCTGACGGCGCTGCTCAACCAGCCGCTGCGGTGCGGCGCCACCGTGGTCGTGCTGCCCCGCTTCGACCTGGAGACGTTCTGCCGCGCGGTCGAGCAGCACCGGGTGCAGGGCCTGGTGGTCGCCCCGCCGATCGTCCTCGCGCTGGCCAGGCACCCGCTCGTGGACCGCTTCGACCTCTCCTCGGTGGAGTACCTGCTGTGCGCGGCCGCCCCCCTGGACCAGGAGCTCGCCGCGGCCTGCGCCCGCCGGCTGAACCTGCCGCACCTGCTCCAGGGCTACGGGATGACCGAGCTGTCACCCGTCACCCACGTGGTCTCCCCGACCGATCCCGCCCCCTCGCCCGGCTCGGTCGGCCGGCTCGTGCCCTCCACCGAACTGCGGGTCACCGCCCTGGACGGCTCCGGGGACGACCTCGGCCCGGGGGAGCGGGGCGAGCTGCTGATCCGCGGCCCCCAGGTGATGAAGGGGTACTTCGGCCGGCCCTGCGACACCGCCGCCGTGGTCGACGCCGAGGGCTGGCTGCACACCGGCGACATCGGCTACGTGGACGAACGCGGCTACCTGTTCGTCGTGGACCGGGTCAAGGAGCTGATCAAGTACAAGGGGTACCAGGTCGCCCCCGCCGAACTGGAGGCCGTGCTGCTCGGACACCCCTGGATCGCCGACGCCGCCGTGATCGGCGTCGCCGACGCCGACGGCACGGAGTGCCCCAAGGCCTTCGTGGTCCGCGTCCCGGGCACCGGCCTGACCGGGGAGGAGGTCGCCGACTACGTCGCCGGCCGGGTCGCCCCGTACAAGAAGGTGCGCGCGGTGGAGTTCGTGGACGCCGTCCCCAGGTCCGCGGCCGGCAAGATCCTGCGCCGCGAACTGCGCGCCCGCGAGGCCGACCGGGCCGGAGCCGCCTCCTGAAGGCCGGGACCCCCGGCGGACGGAGACCGCGGCCCGTCTGTGAGGATCGACCCGCCGCGCCCCCACCCGAACAGACCCCGTCGACACAGGAACCGCCACCCGACATGACCAGCCACCCCGCCGTCCGCACCCCCCAGCAGGACCGCAGCCGCGCGACCCGGGCCCGGCTGCTCGCGGCCGCCGTGGACTGCCTGGCCGAACTCGGCTGGCAGGGCTCCACCGTCAGCGTGGTCGCCGAACGGGCCGGCGTCTCCCGGGGCGCCGCCCAGCACCACTTCCCGACCCGCGAGGACCTGTTCACCGCGGCCGTCGAGCACGTCACCGCCGAGCGGCTGGCAGCCGTCCGCACCCACGCGGACGAACTGCCGGCCGCCGGCCCCGACCGCACCCGGGCCGTGGTCGACATGATCGTCCGCCTCTACACCGGCCCGCTGTTCCGCGCCGCCCTGCACCTGTGGACCGCCGCCGCCACCGAGGAGGCCCTGCGCGAGCGGATCATCGCCCTGGAGGGCCACGTCGGCCGGGAGGCCCACCGGGCCGCCGTGGAGTTCCTGGACGCCGACGAGAGCCGCCCCGGCGTGCGCGAATCGGTGCAGGCCACCCTCGACCTCGCCCGCGGACTCGGCCTGGCCAACCTGCTCACCGACGACAGCGTTCGACGTTCCGGTGTGATCCGGCAGTGGGCGGGCGTTCTGGAGAGTACGCTGCGGCCGGTACGCCCATGACGCCCGTACAACCGAGCGACCGGACGCCCCCTGGCCAAGGGGTCGCCGGGCGGCCGATGTCCGTGCAGTCTGGAGAAGAAACCCGGCCGGCACGGACCGTGAGGCCCCTCCGGCCGGGTACGAGCGAACCGGGGTGCTGCCTGAATGCACGGACACGAGTGGGACGCGACCAGCGCCGCCGGCCCCGCGCCGGACGGCGATGCCGCACGCCCGGAAGGCCACCGCCTCGTTCCGCTCGCCACGGCGCTGCTCCAGGCCGACGGACTGATCCTGCACTGGAGCGAGGACGCCGAGGCCCTGCTCGGGTACTCCGCCGAGGAGGCTGTCGGCAGCTACGCCGCCCGGCTGCTCACCGACGAGGCCGACCGGCCCGCCGTGCTCGACCTGTTCCAGCGGATCATGGCCGGCAACGGCTCCTCCTTCGTCTTCCCGGTCCGCCACCGCGACGGGCACCGGGTCGAGCTGGAGTTCCGCACCTACCCGATCGCCGGACCGGCCGGCACCCTGCTGCTGCTCGCCACCGCCTCCGACACCCGGGCCATCCACGCGATCGAGGCCGACCTCGCCGTGCTGGGCGGCATCTTCAGCCGCTCCCCGATCGGCATGGCCGTCTATGACACCGACCTGCGCTTCGTCCGGATCAACGAGGCACTGGCCCGGATGAACGGCGTCCCGGTCGCCGGCCACCTCGGCCGGCGGATATCCGCCGTCCTGCCCGGCATCAACACCGCCGAGATCGAACAGATCATGAGACAGGTGCTCAAGAGCGGCAAGCCCGTGGTCGACGCCCGCTCGCACGGCCGCGTCCCCGGCGACCCCCGACGGGACCACGCCTGGTCCGCCTCCTACTTCCGGCTGGAGGACTCCACCGGCAAGGTCTTCGGCGTCTGTTCCTCGATCATCGACGTCACCGAGCGCTTCCAGGCCGAGGCCCGCGCCGCCCGCGCCCAGGAACGCCTCGCCACCATCGCCGAGGCCACCGCCCGGATCGGCACCACCCTCGACCTCCAGCGCACCGCCGAGGAGCTGATCGAGGCGGTCGTCCCCCGGTTCGCCGACTTCGCCACCGTCGACCTGCTGGAACCGGTGCTGCGCGGCGCCGAGCCCACCCCGATCCCCTCCGACCGGTCGGTCACCCTGCGTGCCGTCGCCGTCGGGGAGAACTACGAGACCGGCCTCGCCCACGCGGTGGACGTCGTCGGCGAGACCTCCGAGTACGCCCCCGACCGCAGCTACACCCAGTGCCTGCGCAGCGGACGCCCGCTGCTGCGCGCCCACGTGGACGAGGAGGTGCTGCGCGGCCTGGTGTCCAGCGAGGACCGCGTCGCCCCCGGGATGGCCGCCGGCATCCACTCGTACCTGATGGTCCCGATCACCGCCCGGGGCATGGTGCTCGGCGGGTCCGAGTTCATCCGGATGCGCAACCCCGAGCCCTTCAACGAGGCCGACGTCGCACTTGCCGAGGAACTCGTCGCCCGCACCGCCCTGGCCCTCGACAACGCCCGGCTCTACCGCCGCGAACGGGAGACCGCCCTCACCCTCCAGCGCAGCCTCCTGCCGCAGGAGATCCACCGCACCCTCGGTCTGGAGATCGCCTACCGCTACCTGCCCAGCAGCGTGGTCAGCGAGGTCGGCGGCGACTGGTTCGACGTGGTCCCGCTCTCCTGCGGGCGGGTCGCCCTGGTGGTCGGCGACGTGATGGGCCACGGCATCCGGGCCGCCGCCACCATGGGCCAGCTGCGCACCGTCGCCCGGACCCTCGCCACCCTGGACATGCCGCCCGAGCAGGTCCTCACCCGGCTGGACGAAACCGCCTCGGGGATCGGCGAGGGCCAGTTCGCCACCTGCATCTGCGCCGTCTACGACCCGCTGGAGCGCACCGTCCAGGTCGCCTCGGCCGGGCACCTGCCGCCGGTCTGGGTGGGCACCGACGGCATCGCCCGCAGGGTTGAGGTGCCGCCGGGCGTTCCGCTGGGCGTCGGCGGGGTCGCCTTCGAGTCGACCGAGTTCACCTTCCCCGAGGGCGGCGTGCTCGCCCTCTACACCGACGGCCTGGTCGAGCGGCGCGGTCAGGACCTGGATGACGGCATCGACCTGCTGGCCGGAACCCTGGCCGGCCCCGGCCGGACGCTGGAGGAGACCTGCGACGCCGTGATCGGCGCCCTGGTCACCGACGGCACCGAGGACGACATCGCGATGATCATGGCCAGGGCGCTGCCGGTGCCCGCCGACCGGATCGCCACCCTGCCGCTCACCGGCGGCGGCAAGCTCCCCGGCACGGCCCGCCGCTTCACCCGCGCCACCCTGGAGGCCTGGGGCCTGAGCGCGCTCTCCGACTACGCCGAACTGCTGGTCAGCGAGCTGGTCACGAACGCCCTGCTACACGCCGAGGCGCCGCGCCGCCTGCGGCTGTTCCACGACCGGGTGCTCACCGTCGAGGTCTCGGACGCCGGTGGCGCCACCCCGCAGCTGCGCCCCTTCGCCGAGCAGGACGAGGGCGGACGCGGGATGTTCCTGGTCAGCGAGCTGGCCCAGCGCTGGGGCAGCCGGCTGACCAGGGACGGCAAGGTGGTCTGGGCGGAGCTGGAGCTGCCCTTCGGGGTCTCGTAGCCGACGCCGCACGTGCGAGAACGGCCGTTCCCGAATCCGGAACAGCCGTTCTCCCGCCTTTCTAGGCGGGCACCCGCTGGGGCTGCTCGGGCCGGGCGTGTTCGGTCGGCCCGGCCGGCGTCGGCGCGGACCGGCCGCGCAGCAGCCACCAGGCCAGCGCGGCCGCGCCGGCCAGCAGCACCCCGGCCAGCAGCCCGGCGCTGTTCAGGCCGTGGACGAAGGAGTCCTTCGCGCTCGCCAGCAGCGGCTGCGCCAGCTCCGGCGGCAGCCCCCGTGCCGTCTCCACGGCCGCGCCCAGCGACTCCCCGGCCCGGGCGGCGACCTCCGGGGAGGCCCCGGCCGGGACGGACAGCCCGTTCGTGTAGATCGAGCCGACCACCGAGCCGACCAGCGCGATGCCGAGCGCGGTGCCCAGCTCGTACGCCGTCTCGGAGACCGCCGAGGCGGCCCCGGCCTTGTCGGCGGGAGCGGCGGTCAGCACCAGGTCGGCGCCGAGGGTGTAGACCACGCCCTCGGCCGTGCCGGTCACCAGGAAGGAGACGGCCAGCAGCAGGTAGGTGGTGTCCTGCTCCATCCAGCCCAGCCCGCCCGTGGCCAGGCCCATCGCCAGCAGACTGACGGCCAGGGCCCGGCGCGCGCCGAAGCGCCGGGCGATCCGGGCGGTCAGCAGCCCGCCGGCCACCGAACCGGCGAAGGCCGGCAGCTCCGCCAGGCCCGCCTGGAGCGGGTCGTAGCCGCGCACCAGCTGGAGGTACTGGGAGACCACGAAGATCACGCCGGACAGGCCGACCAGCGAGATCAGCGAGGCCGTGGCGGCGGCGGTGAACCGGCGGTCCCGGAACAGCCGGACGTCCAGCAGCGGGGTCTCCAGCCGCAGCTGGCGGCGGACGAAGAGGGCCAGCGCGGCGGCGCCCAGCAGGAAGGTGACCGGCACGTCCCAGCGGGCGGGGCCGTGCGCGGCGCCCTCCTTGACCGCGTACACCACGCCGATCACGCCGGCCATCGACAGCGCGACGCTCAGCACGTCCCAGCGCCCCGGCTTCGGGTCCCGGGACTCCGGCAGCAGCCAGGCGCCGGACACCAGCAGCAGGGCCAGCACCGGGATGTTCAGCAGGAACACCGAACCCCACCAGAAGTACTCCAGCAGCAGCCCGCCGACCACCGGGCCGAGCGCGGCACCGGCGGTGGCGGCCGCGCCCCAGACGCCGATCGCGGTGGCCCGCTCCCGGTCGTCCGGGAACAGCCCGCGGATCAGCGAGAGGGTGGAGGGCATGATCGTCGCCCCGGCGACACCGAGCAGCGCCCGGGCCAGGATCAGCCAGCCCGGGCCCGGGGCGTACGCGGCCAGCAGCGAGGCGGCCCCGAAGGCGGTGGCGCCGGTCAGCAGCAGCTTCTTGCGCCCGATCCGGTCGCTCAGGGCGCCCATGCTGACCAGCAGGCCGGCCAGCACGAAGGAGTAGGAGTCGCCGATCCACAGCAGCTGGGTGCCGCTGGGGCGCAGCGTCTCGCTGATGGAGGGGAGGGCGAGGGAGAGCACGGTCGCGTCCAGGGCGACCACGGTGACGGCCAGTACCAGGACGGCGAGGCCGGTCCAGCGCTGGCGGGCGGTCAGGACGGGGGTACCACTCATGGGTTATCGGTTTCCGGTTTCCGGTCCGAGGTGCTGTGGGTTCGAAGGAGTGGGGTCCCGGCGCAGCGCGCCGCCGAGGAAGAGCTCGGCGAGGGAGAAGGCGGCGTCGCGCGGGGCGAGCCGGCCGTCCTGGATGGCCCAGCCGATCCCGGCCACCAGGTCGAAGAAGGCCTCGCTCAGCCAGGCCGCGCTCAGCTCGATCCGGAAGACGCCCTCGCGCTGGCCGCGCAGGAAGAGCGCGTGCAGCCGGTCGATCTGGACCTCCCAGAGGTCGTTGATCTCGTCGTCGTCGTAGAGCTGGTTCTCGCCCGCCAGGAAGGCGCAGAGCATGGCGTCCGGGACGGCGGCGTCCACCAGGCGGCGCAGGGCCGTCCGGGCGTCGCCCTCCTCGACGGCGGCGGTGTCCAGTGCGGCGGCGAAGCGTTGCAGGCCGAGCCGGCCGACGTCGCGGATCAGCGCGTCGCGGCCCGGGAACAGCCGGTGCAGGGTGGCCCGGCTGATGCCCGCGGCGCGGGCGATCTCGTCCAGGTGGGCGGTGGGGCGGCGGGACAGCACGCCGACGGCGGCTTCCAGAACGGTGTCACGGTCGGTGGCCATGAGTCGAGTGTAGGCCAGATGAGACATTCATGTCTCATATTTGTTCTGCTGGTCTCAGCTGCGCCATAGGAGAATCGAACGCGGACCGCAAAAACCGGGGGCGGCTGGGGTGCCGCCCCCGGTGGGGGTGCTGCGGGCCGTCCGGCCCGCGCCGCTCCGGTCAGCTCTGGTTGTAGAACCCGGTCTCGTCCAGCGGTCGGTCGATCACCATCACCTCGACGTCCGCCGGGGTGAGCAGGAAGACCCGGCGGGCGATCCGCTCGATGCCGCCCCGGGTGCCGAAGATCAGCCCGGAGGCGAAGTCGACCATGCGCTTGGCCTCGGCCTCGTCCATCTCGGTGAGGTCCATGACCACCGGGGTGCTCGCCCGGATGTGCTCACCGACCGTGCGGGCCGCCTCGAAGCCCGTCGGCCGCAGGGAGACGATCTTCGCGGGCGCGGGGACGGCGGGCACCGTCTCCTGATCCACCCACTCGTCGTCGTACACCGCGGCCGGGTAGTTCCCGGAGGGCATCAGCCACCCGTTGTGGTGCTCGTCGCGAAGTGCTCCCATGCCGCGCCTCCCTGCCTCGTCCCGTCTGGTCCCCCCGGGGGGTGCGTGTCCTTCTTGACACGTCATCCACTCGTCGGAACTGTCCGAGTATCGCACTGTTCACCGGTCCCGTGCCCGCTCGCGGCCCCCGTACGAGTCGTGCCGCACCGGAAACCCGGGCGGACCCGGGCAAAGACAGCGACGCGGCACGGCGCGGTACGGTTGCGCGCGTAGACCATATCGGTAGCGGTCACGGGGTAACTGACCCTCTGTCAACAATGCGGAAACGATTTCACTCGCCGGTCGAACCGTCCACCAGCTCCCGCAACAGATCCGCGTGCCCGTTGTGCCGCGCGTACTCCTCGATCATGTGGACGAGGATCCAGCGGAGCGTCACCTCCTGGTCCTGGCGCGCCCGCTTGCCGACGGTGTCCAGCGGCTGGCCGGCAACCGCCCGGCTGGCGGCCTCGATCTCGGCGCGCCAGGTGGCGAAGTCGGCGGCGACGTCGGCGGTGTCGACGTGGTCGAAGTCGCCGTCAGGGTCCGCCTCGGTCCAGTAGTGGCCGGTGGCGAACTCCTCGCCGAGCAGGACGCCCTGGAACCAGTGCCGTTCGACCTCGGCCATGTGCCGGACCAGACCGAGCAGGGAGAGCGTGGACGGCGGGACCGAGCGCAGCCGCAGCTGGTCGTCGGTCAGGCCCTCGCACTTCAGGGCGAGGGTGCTGCGGTGGTAGTCGAGCCAGGAGGTGAGCATGGCGGCCTCGTCGGCGGCCATCGGCGGGTCCACCCGCGGAGTGAGTTCGGTCATGCGGGACATCGTGGCCCCGATGGCGCGCAGGCGCGAGCGAATTGCGGGGGCGCGAGCGAGGCGTCAGCCGGCCTGCGCCCGGCGGCGGGCCGCGGCCGCCCGCCAGAGCCCGACCAGGCTGCCCAGCACCAGCAGGGCGATCACCCCGGCCGAGACCAGGAACGCGGCCGAGCCCGGCTGGTCCGCGCTGGCCGCGGCGACGACGTACACGGCGGTGGTCGGCACCACGCCGATCGCGGTGGCGAACAGGAAGGGCAGGAAGCGGACCCCGGAGAAGGCCGCGCCGTAGTTGCCCGCCTGGAACGGCAGCCCGGGCAGCAGCCGAAGCACCAGGACGCTGCGGAAGCCCTGGTCGGTGAAGCGCCGGTCGAGGGCGCCGAGCACCTTGCCGCGCAGGTACGGCCGCAGCGCCTCCCGGCCCAGCCCCCGGCCGAGCGCGAAGGCCAGGGCCGCGCCCAGCGTGGTGCCGAGCACCGCGAGCAGCACCCCCTGCTGGATGCCCAGCAGAAGCCCGGCCGCGGCGTTCAGCGCGGGGCGCGGCACGAAGGCGAGCGTCCCGACCGCGTAGACGAGGGTGAACAGCGGGGCGAACCAGTAACCGGGCATCCGGTGCGCCAGCCCGCCGGAGAGCAGGTCGGTCGGGCTCCACAGCAGCAGCGAGCCGGCGCAGGCCCCCAGCAGCACCACCAGCAGGCCGAACCGCCACCAGGCCGAGCGGGCCGGGTGCCGCCCGCCGTGGGCGGCGGGCTCGGCGGGCTCTTCGGCGGTCGGCGCGGCGGAGGTCGTCAGGGCTGCGGGCACGGCGAGAGCCTAACCGGTCGCGGGAGCGGGGCCGGTCGGGGCAGGGCCGACGCCGGTGATCGCGATCGGCATGACGGCGGGTGGGGCTCTACCCGGGGCGCAGGGGTCCGGCTGGACGCACACCTGGGTGGGTCTGGCCGCACTCCCGGGCCGGACCGGGGCGGACGGGGGTTCCGCGCGGTGCACAGTGGGCGCACCGACGGAAGACGAGGAAGGGCTCCTGGGGAAGCTGGGCGGGTGGGCGACGGAGGCCGCGACGGGGTTCCCGCGGGCGTGCGCGGTCGCGGCGGTGACCCTGCTGGTCCCGGCCGTGTGGGCGGGCTCGGTGGTGCTGGGGTGGTCCTGGGGGCTTCGACGCCGACCAGTTCATCGGTTCGCTGGAGCGGGTCGCGGCCGGCGGCACGGCGATGGACCCGGCGGTGATCGCCAAGCTGCTGTCCGCGAGCCCACCGGAGCGAGGGCTCAGCCAGCTCACCGAGCGCGAGTACCAGGTGCTCGGGCTGATGGCGGAGGGACTGTCCAACCAGGCCATCGGGCGGCGGCTGTTCCCCAGTGACAGCGCGG
The DNA here is from genome assembly GCF_001188955.3 of Kitasatospora aureofaciens. Taxonomy (GTDB): domain Bacteria; phylum Actinomycetota; class Actinomycetes; order Streptomycetales; family Streptomycetaceae; genus Kitasatospora; species Kitasatospora aureofaciens. The sequence goes on from NZ_JPRF03000024.1 coordinate 121,754, forward strand.
TCGGCAAGTACACCACCTCGATGTTCGGCAAGCTCCGCATCGCGGACGACGACGACACCAACCGCCGCGTCCGGGCCGCGCTCACCTACCTCAACCAGCCCTGAGGCTCCGTCCGGCGCGTGGCGCGGTCCGTCGGTGGATGGGCCCGCCGGGGGCGTACCAGCCCGCCTTCTTGCGGACGGCCGGGCTCGGGTCGCCGGCCTGGCACGCCTGAAGGGCGGCGACGGCGCGGGCGTCGCTGTGGGCGAACTTGCCGACCAGTTCGGCGGCCCTGGCCCGGACCCGTGGGTCGGGGTCGTCGGCCAGGTGACGCAGCGCGGGTTCGAGGACCAGGCCCGCGCCCGGGGCGCAGGCGTCGTCCTTGCATCGGTCGCAGGCCAGGGCGTGGAAGGCGGCGACCCTGACCTCGGCGTCGGGGTCGTCGGCCATGGCGACGAGCAGGTCCATGGAGTCGGTGTCGACCAGGTGGTCCAGGAGGCGGCAGCAGCCCTCCCGGACGGCCGAGTGGTCATGGGACAGCCCGGCGCGGATCGCGCCCAGTGCGCCCGGCCCGCGCCGGAGCAGCTCGTGGTAGGCCGCCACGGTGCGCTGGGGATCGCCCAGGCAGGAGACCAGGGTTTCGTCGTCGGTCTTGAGGAATCCGAGCACGGCCCCAGTGTCGGACCGCAACGTCCGGCCGCGCAAAGGGATTTAGGCTCGGCGGAGGGAAGTCGGCCGACCGCCCCGGCCGGGCCGAAGCGGGGTGCGGTGGTGCGGAAGGCCTGGCGGCCGCCGAAGCAGAAGCCGAGAGCGACCACCTCGGCGGGGCCGACGGTGCACAGCCGCTCCAGGGCGGCCGTGAGGTCGGCCCGCGCCGGTCGCGGAAAACCGCCGGGCGCTGGGGTGCGCTCGGCGGTCGGCGATATCAGCGGGAATTTCCCGGCGAATGGTCGGTCATATCGCGGAGAGATCTTTTCCGGAAGTGTTTCCCGGCGACGACGCGGTCACCTTGTTGTCGGTGGAATCCGGTTCGGCCCGGCGCAGTGCCCCGGCGCTCAGCAGCAGGGCGAAGGCGAGCAGCGTGACGAGTCCGAAGGAGACGGTGAGCGAGGTGGCCTGGGCGAGGGCGCCGATCACGGCTGGGGCGACCAGGCCGGAGGTGTAGGTGACGGTGGCGACGCCCGCGATGGCCTGGCTGGGGTTGCTGCCGATCCGTCCGGCGGCGGCGAAGGCGAGCGGCACGATCACCGCGATGCCGACGCCGATCAGGGCGAAGCCGGGGATGGCCAGCGCCGGGTGGTCGGCGGCCACCACCAGGACGCCGCCGAGGGTGGCGGTCGCACCGCCCAGCCGGGTGGCGCGGACGGCGCCGAGGCGGCGGATCACCGCGTCCCCGGCCAGGCGGCTGACCGCCATGGTGAGCGAGAAGGCGGTGTAGGAGGCGGCCGCGAGGGTGGCGGAGGCGCCGGTGACGGTCTTGAGGTAGACGCCGCTCCAGTCCATCGAGGCGCCCTCGGCGAACACCGCGCAGAAGCCGACCAGTCCGATCACCAGCGAGCTGCGCGGCGGCAGGGCGAAGTGCGGCGGCTCCTCCGCCGCCTCGGGCGCCCGGAAGTCCGGCAGGCTCCGGCAGACCGGCTGGGCGAGGGCGAGCAACACCAGGGCGGTGACGGCCAGTTGGAGCCGGGCGTCGAGGTCCAGGTGGGCGGCCAGGATGCCGAAGCCGGAGGCCAGCAGTCCACCCGCGCTCCACATCCCGTGAAGCCCGGACATGATCGAGCGGCCGAGGCACCGCTCGATCTCCACGCCCTGGGCGTTCATCGCGACGTCCGCTGTGCCCGCGGTGGCGCCGTACACCAGTAGCACCGCGCACAGCGCCGGCAGTGAGGGGGCGAGCGCGGGCAGGGCGAGGGCCAGGCACCAGAGCGAGATCAGCCCGCGCACCGCGGCCCGGCCGCCGTGGCGATGGACGAAGCGCCCGGCGAGCGGCATCGCGAGGGAGGAGCCTATGGCGGGCATCACCAGGGCCAGGCCGAGCTGGCCGGGGGAGAGGTCCAGCCGGTCCTGGATCCACGGGATGCGGGTGACGAAGGTGCCGCTGACGGCGCCGTGCACGCCGAAGACCAGCGCGATGCTCAGCCGGGAGCGGCGTGGGTCGGCGAGTGGTTCCGGGGTTTGCGGGGTCGTGACTGTCATGCGGCGTTCCCTCCCGGTCGCGCGTGGCGGGGCGCGACGGTGCCCTGTGGGTGGTCTACGTGCAGGCCGACGGGTCCGCGCGGCGGGGTGGGCCGTCCGGCGGTTCGTGCGATCGGTTCGATAAATTATCAGGAAGGGACCCTGATAGAAACACTCTGGAAGGATGACCGGCCATGACCACCGCGCGTACGGCCACGCCGAGCACCGCCCGGGCGATCAACGACCGCCTGGCGCTCAACCTCCTGCTCGAACAGGGTCCGCTCACCGCGACCGAGCTGCGCGACCTCACCGGCCTGTCCCGGCCGACCGTCGCCGACCTGCTCGACCGCCTCCAGCGCACCGGCCTGGTGGCCGTCGTCGGCGAGCGCGGCGAACAGCGGCGCGGCCCCAACGCCCGGCTCTACGCGCTGGTCGCCTCCCGCGCCCACATCGCCGCCTTCGACGTCCGCGAGGGCGGGGTCAGCCTGGTCGTCGCCGACCTCGCCGGGCGCAGCCTCGCCACCGCGGAGGTGCCGGTCGAGGCGTCGGCCGAGGCGTCGGGCGTAGGTGCAGCCGACGCGGGCGTCGCCGAGAGGATCGTCCGCACCCTGCTGGAGACCGCGCGCGGCGCCGGGGTCGAGCAGCTGCACACCGTCGCGGTCGGTGCCCCCGGCCTGGTCGACCCCGCCACCGGCCGACTGCACAGCACCGGCAAGCTCCCCGGCTGGCACGCCGAACTCCTCACCGCACTGCGGGAGTTGCCCGGCACCGATGTCATCCTGGAGAACGAGGTCAACCTGGCCGGCCGGGCCGAGTACCGGGTCGGCGCCGCGCGCGACCGCGACACCTTCGTGCTGATGTGGCTCGGCCACAGCGTCGGCGCCGCCGTCATCCTGGACGGCCGGCTGCGCCGGGGCTTCTCCGGCGGTACCGGCGAGATCTGCTTCCTGCCCGTCCCCGGCACGGTCGGGCTGCCCAGCGCCGACAGCTGCGAGGGCGGATTCCACGGCCTGGTCGGCAGCGCCGCGATCTGCGCGCTCGCCCGCAGCCACGGGCTGTCCGCCGACCCGGCCGGGGACGCGTCCGCCGCCGAGGCCGCCGTGCGCACCGCACTGGCCGCCGGTGCGGCGGGCGAGGCGTTCCTGGACGAGCTGGCCGAGCGGATCGCGCTCGGCGCGGCCGCGCTCTGCGTGGTGCTCGACCCGGGCTGCGTGGTGCTCGGCGGCGAGATCGGCCGGGCCGGCGGCGCCGAGCTGGCCGGCCGGGTCGAACGGCGGCTGGCCGGGTTCTCCCCGCTGCGCACCGAGGTGCGGGCCGGTACGGCGGGCGGCGGGGCGGTGCTCGCCGGGGCGGTGCTCACCGCCGGGGACGCCGTGCGGCGGGACCTGTTCGGCGAGCCGTAGGCCGTGCCGCCGTGCCGCCTCCGTGGGCTGGTCCGGGGCTGTTTCCCGTCGGCGTGCCCGGTACGGCAGGATGGCGGACGGGGGGCGCGTACCCCGTACCTCGAACCACCGTCAGGAGTCGCACATGGGCCAGCCCGAGCTGCCGGTCAACCCGTACCGCATCGGTGAGGCGGCGGCGCTGCTCGGCGTCAGCGCGGACACCATGCGGCGCTGGGTGGACGCCGGGCGGCTCGCCGCCGTGCGGGACGAGCACGGGCACCGGATCATCCCCGGGGCCGAGCTCGCCGCCTTCGCCCGCGAGCTGGCCCGGCCGGAGAACGCCGAGGCCGAGGGCCGGCCGTCCTCGGCGCGCAACCGCTTCCCCGGGATCATCACCCATGTGGTGCTCGGCGACGTGGCCGCGCAGGTGGAGGTGCAGGCCGGGCCGTTCCGGGTGGTGTCGCTGATCAGCCGGGAGTCGGCGGAGGAGCTGAACCTGGTGCCGGGCGCACCCGCCACGGCGGTCATCAAGTCGACCAATGTGATGATCGAGCGGCGTTAGCCACCTCCCTTCCGATTCCCTTCCGACTCCCCGCCGAGCCACACCGAAGAACCGAAGACGAGTCCCGACCGAGAGGCCCGGATGCCGCCCCCGCACCTGCCGACCACCCAGAGCGCCGTGCTGGCGATCGAGGCCGTCGCCGCCCGGCACGGCCGCGCCGTGCGGGCCCAGCACGACGTCGGGAGCGACCGGACCTTCGCCGGGCTGGTCGGCCACGAGGACGGACCGGACGCCATCCCGCACGAAGCCCTGCTGGAGTTCGACGGCAGCCCGCGCACCGCCGTCCGGCTGTTCACCCACGACGAGGTGACCGTGACCGTCGAGGGCATCCCCTTCGACGTCCCGCGCGACAGCGTCCCGGCCTTCCTGAACTCCGTCTGGTCCGGCCTGGTGCACGTCAGGGCGCGGACCTTCCCGCCGTCCACCACCCTGATCGTCACCGTCCCGGGGGAAGCCGGCTACCGCGAGTCCCTCGGCCTCCACGACCTCACCCCCTGGCTGTCCGGAAGGATCCGATGAGCCCCGCCGCCCCCGCCGACCGCCGCCCGGTGCTCGCCGTCGCCCACCGCGGCGACCCGTACCGCCACCGCGAGAACACCCTGCCCTCCGTCGAGTCCGCGCTCGCCGCCGGGGCCGACGCCGTCGAGGTGGACGTCCAGCTCACCCGCGACAAGGTGCCGGTGCTGCTGCACGACCCCACCCTGGAACGGCTCTGGGGCGACCCGCGCTCGATCGGCCGGGTCACCACCGAGCAGCTGGACGAGCTGCGGCAGGGGGAACTGGCCGTCCCCACCCTCGCCGAGGCGATCAAGGCCGTGGCGGAAGCCAACGGCCCGCGCCTGCTCATCGACCTGGACGACCCCGGCCCGGCCGCCGCCACCTGGTCCGTCGTCACCGGGCTCGGTGCCGAGGCGCTGGTCGCCTTCTGCGGCCACACCACCGCCATGCTCGCCGTGCGCGAGCTCAGCCCGGACGCCGAGATCGCGCTCACCTGGAAGCAGCCGCGGATGCCCGCGCCCGCCCTGCTGCGCGACCTGCGCCCGCGCTTCCTCAACCCGCCGTTCGGTCTGGTCACCCCCCGGTTCGTCGGGGAAGCGACGGACGAGGGACTCGCCGTCTCCACCTGGACCGCCGACCTGCGCCGCACCATGCGCCGACTGCGCGACACCGGCGCCGCCTCCATCACCACCAACCGGATCTCCGTGCTGCGCTCCGTCGTGGACGGCCGCCGGTGACGGTGCTCGGCACCCGCGCCCTGAGCCGCGCACTGCTGGCCCGTCAGCACCTGCTCGCCCGTACCGACCGGACACCCCTGGAGGTGATCCACCACCTCGGCGGCCTCCAGGCCCAGGCCGCCCCCCAGCCGCCGTACCTCGGGCTGCTCTCCCGGCTGGACGGCTTCGCCCCGGAGCAGCTCACCGGGTTGATCGAACAGCGGGCGGTGGTCCGGATCGCGCTCCAGCGCGGTACCATCCACCTGGTCACCGCCGAGGACTGCCTGACCCTGCGTCCGCTGCTCCAGCCCGTCCTGGACCAGGCCCTGCGGACCACCTACGGCAAGCGGCTGGCCGGACTCGACCTGGCCGTGCTGGCCGCCGAGGCCCGCGCCCTGGTCGAGGAGGAGCCGCGCACCTTCCAGCGGCTCGGCGCGCTGCTGGCCGCCACCCGCCCGGACCGCGACCCGGCGGCGCTGGCCCAGGCCGCGCGGTGCCTGCTGCCGCTGGTCCAGGTGCCGCCGCGGGGACTGTGGGGGCGCGGCGGACCGGCCGCCCACACCACCGCCGAGGCCTGGCTCGGCCGCCCGCTCGACCCCGAGCCCTCGCCGGACGGCCTGGTGCTGCGCTACCTCGCCGCCTTCGGCCCGGCCGGCGCGGCGGACCTGAGGAAGTGGTGCGGCCTTCCCGGCCTCGGCCCCGTCCTGCAGCGGGTCGCGCCGCGGCTGCTGACCTTCCGGGACGAGCAGGGCCGGCTGCTGTACGACCTGCCGCAGGCGCCCCGGCCGGAGCCGGACGCCCCGGCGCCGGTGCGGCTGGTCGCGCCGTTCGACAACCTGCTGCTCTCCCACGCCGACCGGAGCCGGGTGCTGCCGGAGGAGTACAAGGGGCGGGTGATGACCCGGAACGGGCTGGTGCCCGGCACCCTGCTGGTGGACGGGCTGGTCGCCGGGACGTGGGGGCTGACGGGGGAGCGGGAGGTGGCCGTCCAGCCGTTCGTCCGCCTGGCGCCGGCGGACCGCGAGGCGGCGGAGGCGGAGGCGCACCGCGTACTGGCCTTCGCGGGCGGGGGCGGGGCGGTGCGGATCGAGGCGGTGGGCTAGCCACCACAACGGGCGGATCGTCAGATTCTCTGTTGAGATGGGTCGGTTCGGACTCAACGACGACCCCCGTCGGAGGCTGCCGTGTCCGTGGAGCGCCCGCCCGGTGGGCGGCCCGACCACCGCAGGCCGTACCTGATGCTGCCGCCCGCCGTGCGGTGTGCGGCGGCCTGGTCGGTGGCGGTGATCCTGCTGATCACCGTGGGCTCCCTGGTGGTGTTCGCGCTGGTCGAGCTGAGGGCCGCCACCGTGCCGTTCCTCCTGGCGCTGCTGGGGGCCTCACTGCTCCACCCGGTGGTGCCCTGGCTGGTGCGGCGGGGGCTGAGCCGGAGCCTGGCGGCCGGGCTGACCTGCCTGGTGCTGGTGGTCGCGGTGGTCGGGGTGGTCGCCCTGCTGGTCAACTCCCTGGTGCACAGCGCCCCGCAGATCGCCGCCTCGCTCCCGGCCGCCGGGCAGCGGCTGGCCCGGTGGCTCGGACCGTTCGGGGCGAAGATCCAGCACGCGCTGGAGAACGCCAAGGGCGAGACCAACTCGCTGGTCTCGACGCTGACCAACGGCGTGCTCTCCGGGCTCGGCCTGCTCACCCAGCTGATCACCGGCGCGGTGCTGGCCCTGGCGCTGGTCTTCTTCTTCCTGCGCGACGGCCACCGCACCGGTGACGCCATCCGCGCCACCCTGCCCGGGCGCGGCGCCGAGACCGTGGTCGCCTGCGCCGACCGTGCCTTCGACGCGATGGCGGGCTTCATGCGCGGCACCACGCTGATCGCCCTGATCGACGCGGCCTTCATCACCGTCGGCCTGCTCGCCCTCGGCGTCCCCGGCGCCGCGGGCCTGGGCGCGCTGGTCTTCATGGGGGCGTACATCCCGTTCGTCGGCGCGTTCCTGTCCGGCACGGTGGCGGTGCTGGTCGCGCTGGCCGACGGCGGGCTCGGCACCGCGCTGTGGGCGCTCGGTGTGGTGCTGACGGTCCAGATGATCGAGGGCAACATCCTCCAGCCGGTCATCCAGAGCCGCACGGTCGAGCTGCACCCGGCGACCATCATGGTCGCCGTCGTGGCCGGTTCCGGCATCGCGGGCATCATCGGCGCACTGCTGGCGGTGCCGGTGTGCGCGGCGGGCATGGGCGTGGTCTCGGTCCTCCGGGGGCTGCCGGGCGGGCGCGAGTGACCTGGTTGCCCCCGGTAGGGCAGGTGTGCGAGCATCGCTAATGCGACGGGAGTCGCGATAGGGATGGAGGGGTGCGGGTGGAACTGTTCGAGGTGGCCGGGGCGGGGGACGGGCCGTACGGGATTGCCGTCGGCCCCGACGGGGGCGTGTGGTTCACCCTGGTGCACGCCGGGGAGATCGGGCGGCTGGGCGCCGACGGGGCGGTGGAACGCCTCGGGCTGGGGGCGCCGGGGTGCGGCCCCTCGGTGATCACCGTGGGGCCGGACGGGGCGCTGTGGTTCAGCCGGATGCGGGACCACCGGATCGGGCGGATCACCGTGGACGGGAAGATCTCGTCGTACGGGCTGCCGACCGGGGACGCCGGGCCGTACGGGATCGCCGCCGGACCGGACGGGGCACTGTGGTTCACCGAACTCAACGCCCATCGGGTCGGGCGGATCACGGTGGACGGGGAGGTGGCCGAGTATCCGCTGCCGCAGGCCGGGGCCTTCCCCTCGGTGATCACCGCCGGGGCCGACGGCGCGCTGTGGTGCACCCTCAACCAGGCCGACGCGATCGCCCGGGTGAGTGTCCACGGCGAGGTGACCGTCCACCGGCTGCCCACCGGGGGCACCGCGCCGGTCGGGATCACCGCCGGGGCCGACGGCGCGCTCTGGTACGTCGGGATCGGCGGTGGACTGGTCGGGCGGATCACGGTGGACGGGCAGGTCACCGAGTACCCGCTCGCCGACCGCGCGGCCAAGCCGCACGCGATCGCCGCCGGGCCGGACGGACGGCTGTGGTTCACCGAGTGGGGCGCAGGCCGGATCGGCGTGCTCACCCCGGACGGGCGGCTGGACGGCCACCCGATCCCGGGCCCCGGCGCCGAACCGCACGGGATCGCCGTCGGCCCGGACGGGGCGGTGTACGCGGCCCTGGAGCGCGGGCAGATCGCCCGGTTGGCGGGCGCGTGAACTGACCGGGCGCCAACTCCGGTCAGACCGCCGGCGGACCGCAGGGCCCGACGGGAAGTCCCGGGTGCGGTGCGGAACTCGGGCCCAGCGGCCCGGGCCGGGCGGGCCCAAGGGCCCTGGGGCGTACGTGGCGTGGATCCGGATCATGGATCGCCACCCATTCGCACGACGTTCCGAAGGAGTGCGTCCTTGAGCGCCACCCAGGCACAGGGCGACCCCACCCCGCCGCCGACGGCCCTGCCGCAACACCCGGTTCGGGCCAGGCGGCCCGGTTCGGCCGTGGTCAGGCTGTTGACCACCACCGACCACAAGACGATCGGCACCATGTACCTGGTGTCCTCGTTCGCGTTCTTCCTGATCGGCGGCATCCTCGCCCTGGTCATGCGCGCCGAACTCGCCCGGCCCGGAACGCAGATCCTCTCCAACGAGCAGTTCAACCAGGCCTTCACCATGCACGGCTCGGTGATGCTGCTGCTCTTCGCGATGCCACTGTTCACCGGCTTCGCCAACTGGATCATGCCGCTGCAGATCGGCGCGCCCGACGTGGCGTTCCCGCGCCTGAACATGCTGTCCTACTGGCTGTTCATGTTCGGCTCGCTGATCGCCGCCGCCGGTTTCGCCACCCCGCAGGGCGCCGCCGACTTCGGCTGGTTCCTCTACGCGCCGCTGTCCGACGCCGTCCACTCGCCGGGAGTCGGCTCCGACATGTGGATCATGGGCGTCACGCTGTCCGGCTTCGGCAGCATCTTCGGCGCGGTCAACTTCATCACCACCATCATCTGCATGCGCGCCCCCGGACTGACCATGTTCCGGATGTCCATCTTCTGCTGGAACGTGCTGCTGACCTCGGTGCTGGTGCTGCTGGTCTTCCCGGTGCTGGCCGCCGCGCTGCTCGCGCTCGAATGCGACCGCAAGTTCGGCTCGCACGTCTTCGACCCGGCCAACGGCGGGGCGATGCTCTGGCAGCACCTGTTCTGGTTCTTCGGGCATCCCGAGGTGTACATCCTGGCGCTGCCGTTCTTCGGCATAGTCTCGGAGGTCATCCCGGTGTTCAGCCGCAAGCCGATGTTCGGCTACGCGGGCCTGATCGCCGCCACGGTGGCCATCGCCGGGCTGTCGGTGACGGTGTGGGCGCACCACATGTACGTCACCGGGCAGGTGCTGCTGCCGTTCTTCTCCTTCATGACCTTCCTGATCGCCGTGCCGACCGGCGTCAAGTTCTTCAACTGGGTGGGCACCATGTGGAGGGGCTCGCTGAGCTTCGAGACGCCGATGCTGTGGACGGTCGGCTTCCTGGTCACCTTCCTGTTCGGCGGTCTGACGGGCGTGCTGCTCGCAGCCCCGCCGATCGACTTCCACGTCTCCGACTCGTACTTCGTCGTCGCCCACTTCCACTACACGCTGTTCGGCACGGTGGTGTACGCGATGTTCGCCGGCTTCCACTTCTGGTGGCCCAAGATGACCGGCAAGAAACTCGACGAGCGGCTCGGCCGGATCACCTTCTGGACGCTCACCGTCGGCTTCCACGCGACCTTCCTGGTGCAGCACTGGCTGGGCGCCGAGGGCATGCCCCGCCGGTACGCCGACTACCTCGCCTCGGACGGCTTCACCACCCTGAACACCGTGTCCACCATCGGGTCCTTCCTGCTCGGCCTGTCGATCCTGCCGTTCCTCTACAACGTCTGGAAGACCGCCAAGTACGGCGAGCGCGTCACCTCGGACGACCCCTGGGGCTGGGGCCGCTCGCTGGAGTGGGCCACCTCCTGCCCGCCGCCCCGGCACAACTTCGTCAGACTGCCCCGGATCCGCTCCGAATCCCCGGCCTTCGACCTCCACCACCCGGACATCGCGGCCCGGGACGTCCTGGAGCACACCGGGAAGCCGGCCAGGCACCTGGGCGGGGTGGAGCCGGTGAAGTACGACCGGCCGCTGACCCGGGCGCAGCGGGCCCAGACGTCCACGTCCTCTTCCGCCGACGGCTGAGGCCGTCACCCCGAACGGCCGTCCCCGCCCGTGCCGCCGCCCCCGGCGGGCGGGGGCGGCCCCCACCCTTCGTGATCCGTGCGCCCCAGGAAGGCCGGCCCATGACCCACACCGTGCTCGCCATCGGCACCGCCGCGCTCACCGCGAGCGGCTGCGTCTGGTACCTGCCCGCCATCGCCGACCTCCAGGCCGGCGCCGACCGGCCCCGCTCCACCCGTACGGCCGCGGCGGCCTGCGTGCTCTGGTGGGCGGCCCTCGCGCTGGCGGGCGGACTGCTGCTCGCCGTGCCCGACTGGCACCCGGCCGCTCAGGTGGCCATCACCGGACTGGTCGGTGGCACGGCCCTGCGGCTGCGGGCGGCTTGGGACCGGCGCGGAGAGCAGCGGGAGGGCGCGGCGCGCTGGGCCGCACTGGAGGGCGGCCCGGTGCCGCGCAGCGCCCGCCCGGCGGCCCCCGCCCTGGTGGGGTGGCTGGTGGTGGGGGCGGCGTTGGCTTCGCTGGGCGCGGTGGCGGTCCTGCTGTCCGCCGGGGGCGGGCTGGCCTCGAGGGTGGCGCTGGCGGGGGTGAGCGGGGCGGGCGTGGCGCTCGCGTTCCTGCTGGTGGGGCTGGGCAACGCCCGTCGGCAGGGGCGCTGAACGGCGTCCGGCCCGCGCCGTCGGAGGGACGGTGACGGGGACGGGCGAATGGGGTCGTTCGGCCCTGGGCCCCTGCCCTGACGCGCGGCATGATGCGATGGGCCCCGCTGTTCGTGTGCGGGGGTGACGAGGGCGGAGCCGCGTGATGGCGACCATGGCGGAGGGGGCCGAGGCATCGGCGCCGGTCCGGGTGTTCCTGCTGGACGACCACGAGGTGGTCCGCCGCGGGGTGTACGACCTGCTGGACGGCGAGCCGGACCTGGTGGTGGTCGGGGAGGCCGCGACGGCCGAGCAGGCGCTGGTCCGGGTGCCGGCGCTGCGGCCCGACGTGGCGGTGCTGGACGTGCGGCTGGGCGACGGGGACGGCGTCTCGGTCTGCCGTGAGCTGCGGTCGCGGATGCCCGACCTGGCCTGTCTGATGCTCACCTCCTTCGACGACGAGGAGGCGCTGCTGGACGCCGTGATGGCGGGCGCCGCCGGGTACGTGCTCAAGCAGATCAGCGGCACCGACCTGGTCGCCGCCGTCCGGACCGTCGCCTCCGGCCGTTCGATGCTCGACCCGGGCGCGGCCACCCGGCTGCTGAACCGCCTGCGCAGCGACGCCGAGCCGGCCCGACCGGTGACCGCCGGACCGGCCCTGACGGCGCGCGAGCAGGAAGTGCTGGCGCTGATCGGGGAGGGCCTGACCAACCGGCAGATCGGCGAGCGGCTCTACCTCGCCGAGAAGACGGTGAAGAACCACGTCTCCCGGCTGCTCGCCAAGCTCGGCGTGGAGCGCCGGGTGCAGGCGGCGCTGATCGCCACCGAGCTGCGGCAGTCCGCCGCCGCCCGGCCGTCCCCGCTGCGCCGCGGCTGACGGGCACCGGTGACCGGAACGCGTCCCCTACGCTGGGCGGCGCAGCCGGGTCACGACCCGAGCGGTGCCTCCCACACCAGGCGGGTGCCGCCGCCCTCGCCGTCCGCCGGGCCGAGGGTGAGCGCCCCGCCGACCCGTTCGGCGCGTTCGGCGAGGTTGCGCAGCCCGCTGCGCCGACCGCCCTCGGGGATGCCCACCCCGTCGTCCGCGACGCTGAGCACCAACCGTCCGGCCAGGGCGCGCAGGGTCACCTCGACCCGGGTCGCGCGGGCGTGGCGGGCGGCGTTGCTGAGCGCCTCCGCCAGGACGGCGACCACGTGCTCGGCGAGCTCCTGCGGGACGTCGGTGTCGAGCAGGCCCTCCATGCTCAGCCGGGGCGCGAGGCCGAGCGGGCCCTGCGCCTCGGTGACGACCCGGGTGGCGCGGGCGCGCAGGCCGCGGTCGGGTTCGCTGTGGGCGCGCAGGCCGAAGATGGTCGAGCGGATGATCTTGATGGTCTCGTCCAGGTCCGCCACCGCCCGGGCGACCCGGTCGGCGGCGGCCGGGCTGTCGATCAGCCGGCCCGCGCTCTGCAGCGTCATCCCGGTGGCGAACAGCCTCTGGATGGCCAGGTCGTGGAGGTCCCGGGCGATCCGGTCGCGGTCCTCCAGCAGGTTCAACTGCTCGGCGTCACGCCGCCGTTCGGCCAGCTCCAGGGCGAGCGCCGCCTGGTCCGCGAAGCCCAGCAGCGGCCCGGTCTCCTCCGGCCCGAAGGCGGCCTCGCCCCGCGCCCGGGCGAGCAGCAGCACACCGCGCCCGTACCCGGTGCCGGTGCCCAGCGGCACCGCGACGGCCGGGCCCAGCCCGTCGAAGCGGCCCGCCGGACCGGCCGCGAAGCGCGCGTCGCAGGCCAGTTCGTCGCTGGTCACCGGCGAGCCGGAGGCGTACGCGGCACCGGAGAGCGTGCCGTCCACCGGCACCGTCACCCCCAGCCGGGCCGAGGGCTCGGCGCCGAGTGCCACCTCCACCGCCAGCTCCTCGGCCCGTTCCTGCGGGCCGGCCAGCGCCACCGAGACGTCCGCCAGCTCGGCGCCGGCGATCTCCCGGGCCCGGTGGGCGATCAGCTCGACCACCTCCAGGCGAGGCGCGCCGGACAGCAGGCTGCGGGTGATCTCGGTGCTCGCCCGCAGCCAGCGCTGGCGCAGTTGCGCCTCCTCGTACAGCCGGGCGTTGTCGATCGCGACCCCGGCCGCGACGGCCAGGGTGGCGATCACCGCCTCGTCGTCCTCGTCGAAGTCCAGTCCGCCGCGCTTGTCGGTCAGGTAGAGGTTGCCGAACACCTCGCCGCGCACCCGCACCGGCACCCCCAGGAAGGTGTGCATCGGCGGGTGGTCGGGCGGGAAGCCGACCGAGGCCGGGTGGTCGGACAGCACCGGGCAGCGCAGCGGTCGGGGGTGGTGGATCAGTTCGCCGAGGATGCCCCGGCCGGAGGGCGGCGCGCCGATCCCCGCCATCTCCTCGTCGGACAGACCGACCGTCAGGAACTGCGACAGGCTGTGCCCGTCCGGGCCGATCACGCCCAGCGCGCCGTAACGGGCGTCCACCAGGTCGACGGCGGCCTCGACGATCCGGTGCAGCGCCTGCGCGAGGTCCAGCTCACGGCCGACCGCGAGCACCGCCTCCAGCAGGTTGTGCACCCGGTTCTGGGTGCCGCGCGCCGCGTCGATCCGCCACTGGAGCTCCTCCAACAGCTCGTCCAGGCGCAGCCGGGGCATCCGCGCGCCGCCACCCGCCGCGCTGCCGTCCCCTCCGCCCACCGCTGTCCTCCTCGTTCTCGGCCCGCGCTCGTACCCGCCCGGACCAGTCCTCGCCCCGACCGCCCACGCCGACTGGCGGAAGCGGCTCGGGCGCCGCTCCACCAGCGGGAATGTCGTGTCCACACGGTAGTGCCCGGGTGTCGGCGGGGTGGAGGGCGGGGTCGCCCGTAGTGTTCCGGCCGACGGGTCCTTCGTCCCGCGGGCAGAGGGCTTGCGGCCTCTGGCGGCGGGCCGTCGGCGGACGACAGGGTGGGAGCAGGGCGGACGGGGCGTCAGCGCGCACCGTTCCCGGCACCGAGACAGTGGAGGAACTCTGATGACGTCAACCGTGGTGGCCGGGATCGACGGCTCGCCGGCCAGCACCGCCGCCGCCCAGTGGGCCGCCGAGGAGGCGCGGCGCCGCGGGGCGACGCTGCGGCTGGTGCACGCCTGGCCGTGGCTGACCGACGGGGTGTCCTCCTACGCCGGACCCGACGACCTGCCGGCAGCCGCCCAGCGCATCCTGACCGAGGCCGCCGACACGGTCCGCGAAGCGCACCCCGAGCTGACCGTCCGCACCGACGCGGTGCTGGACGCCCCGGCGGACGGGCTGGTGGCGGCCGGCGCGGAGGCGGACCTGCTGGTGCTCGGCTCGCGCGGGCGCGGCGGCTTCACCGGGCTGCTGCTCGGCTCGGTCAGCATGGCGGTCGCCGGGCGCAGCGGCACGCCGGTGGTCGTGGTGCGGGACACCGGGCAGGGGCACGGGCCCTCCGGCGAGGTGGTGGTCGGCGTGGACGCCCACGCCCCCGAGGAGGAGGTGCTCGCCTTCGCCTTCCGCGAGGCCGCCCTGCGCGGCGCCCGGGTCCGGGCGGTGAACGGCTGGGACCTGCCGCCGCTGTTCGGCTACGCGGGCGGGGCCGTACCGGCGACACAGGTCGAGCAGCTGGAGGCGCTGGAGGCGAAGCTGCTGACGCTCGCCCTGGCCGGGCAGCGCGAGCAGCACCCGGCGGTGGAGGTGGTCGAGGACGTCCGGCTGGGCGCCGCCCGCGGGCTGGTGGAGACCTCCGCCGGGGCCGCCCTGGTGGTGGTCGGCCGACGCCGCCGTTCGATCGAGTTCGGCCCGCGCCTCGGCCGGGTCGCGCACGCGGCGCTGCACCACGCCGAGGCGCCGGTCGCGGTCGTGCCGCACGGCTGACGCGGACGGCCCGGCGGGCGGGGAGGTGGTCGTGCTCCCCGCCCGCCGGGGCCTTCTGCCCACAGGGTGCCTACCCGTCCGCCGGGCACTTCCCGCTCGCCGGGTCCTTCCCCGTCCGCCGGGCCGTCGGCTCAGCGCGGGCGCTCGCCGGGCGGCAGGACGGTGGCGGTCAGCCGCAGTGGCGGGCTGTGCCGGAAGGTGAGGGTGAACTCCACCCGTCGGCCGGGCTCCAGCGGGGGCGGGGCGGCGATCATCAGATCGGCGTCCTCGGGGGACATCGCCAGTACGCCCCGGCTGGGGACGGGCAGGGCGGGGGCCAGCTCCCAGCGGCCCGCCGCGCCCTGGTGCAGGTGCCGCTTCAGGGTGACCGGTCCGCCGAACTCCCAGCTGGCGCCGGTCAGTTCGTCGGGGACGTCGCCCGGGTTGCGGATCGTGAAGAAGGCCGAGGTGGCCGAGGCCGCGCCCGCCGTCGGCAGCAGCATCCAGCCGTCGTCGGCCTCCACCGGGCGCGGAGCCCCGGCGCCGCCGACGGCCGTCCAGCCGGTGAGGAGGGCCAGCGCCAGCGCCGCCGCGCCGACCGGCGGGCCCGCCGCCTTCAACCGCTCCGCCTTCAACCGCTTCGCCTCGAGCCGGTCCAGCGCCCTCACCGCCGGCCCCCCTGCCGCCGCTGCCCGCGCCCCGGTTCCCAGGTGCGCAGCCGCAGGCTGTTGCCCACCACCAGCAGCGAGCTGAGCGACATCGCGACCGCCGCCAGCATCGGGTTCAGCAGCCCGACGGCCGCCAGCGGGATCAGCACCAGGTTGTAGCCGAAGGCCCAGAGCAGGTTGGCCCGGATGGTGGCCAGGGTCTGCCGGGCGAGGCGCACCGCGTCCACCACCGCCTCGATCTCGCCGCGCACCAGGGTCAGCCCGGCTGCGCCGATCGCGGCGTCGCTGCCGGAGGCCAGGGCCACCCCGAGGTCGGCCGAGGCCAGGGCGACCGCGTCGTTGACGCCGTCGCCGACCACCGCCACCGTTCGTCCGGCGGCCCGCAGTTCGGCCACCACCTCGGCCTTGCGCTCGGGCGAGGCCGAGTCGTGCACCCGCTCGATGCCCAGTTCGGCGGCGACGGCCCGCGCGGCGCCCGGGCCGTCGCCGGTCAGCAGGA
Source organism: Kitasatospora aureofaciens (assembly GCF_001188955.3). Lineage (GTDB taxonomy): Bacteria > Actinomycetota > Actinomycetes > Streptomycetales > Streptomycetaceae > Kitasatospora > Kitasatospora aureofaciens. Next base: position 137,876 of record NZ_JPRF03000024.1, read on the forward strand.
CGGTCTCCAGGCCCATCCCGCGCAGCCGGTGGAGCGCTCGCCAGCTGCCCGAGCGCAGCGTGTCGCCGACCGCCAGCACGGCCGCCGCCCGACCGTCCAGCTCCACCAGTACGGCGGTGCGGCCCGCGTCCCCGGCCGCCGCGACGGCCCGGACGAGCTCCGGCGGCAGTGCGGCGGCGGCGGCGCCGTCCGGCCGGACGGCCCGGACCGACCGGCCCTCGACCGTGCCGGACACCCCGAGGCCGGTCGTGGCCGCGAAGCCGTCCACCGGCGGCAGGGCCCCGCAGCGTTCCCGGGCGGCCGCCGCCACGGCCCGTCCGATCGGGTGCTCCGAGCGGTGCTCGACCGCGCCCGCCAGCCGCAGCACCTCGTGCTCGGGGAGCCCGGTGAGGCCGTCGGTGACCGTCACCGCCGCCAGTTCCATCCGGCCGGTGGTCAGCGTGCCGGTCTTGTCCACCACGACGGTGTCCACCCGGCGCAGGCTCTCCAGCACCTCCGGCCCGCGCACCAGCACACCCAGCTCGGCGCCCCGGCCGGTCGCGGCGAGCAGCGCCGTCGGGGTGGCCAGGCCCAGCGCGCACGGGCAGGCCACCACCAGCACGGCGACCGCCGCCGTCACCGCCGCCTGCGGGGCCGCGCCCGCCCCCAGCCAGAAGCCCAGCACGCACACCGCGACGGTCAGCACACAGGGCACGAACACCCCGGCGACGGCGTCCGCCAGCCGCTGCGCCCGGGCCTTGCCGGCCTGGGCGTCGGCCACCAGCGCGGTGATCCGGGCCAGTTGGGTGTCCGCGCCGACGGCCGTGGCCCGTACCACCAGCGCCCCGCCGACGTTCACCGTCGCCCCGGCCACCCGGTCCCCGGGACCGACCTCGACGGGGACGCTCTCCCCGGTCAGCAGGCTCAGATCGAGTGCCGAACCGCCTTCGACCACCACCCCGTCGGTGGCCACCCGTTCCCCCGGCCGTACCACGAACTCCTGCCCGGGCAGCAGGAGTTCGATCGGTATCAGGCGCTCCTCGCCGCCCTGGGCCCGGACGCACACCTGTTTGGCGCCCAGCTCGGCCAGCGCCCGCAGCGCGGACCCGCTGCGGCGCCGCACCCGGCCTTCCAGCAGCCGTCCGGCCAGCACGAACAGCGGTACACCGACCGCCGCCTCCAGGTACACGTGCGCCGCGCCGCCGCCGTCGGCGGTCAGCGAGAACGGCATCCGCATGCCCAACTGCCCTGCGCCGCCCAGGAACAGGGCGTACGCCGACCAGCCGAAGGAGGCGACGACGCCCAGAGCGACCAGGGTGTCCATGGTCGCGGCGGCGTGCCGCAGCCCCCGCAAGGCCCGTCGGTGGAAGCCCGCCGAACCCCAGGTCACCACCGGGACGGCGAGCGCGAAGCAGACCCACTGCCAGGCGGTGAACTGCAGCGCGGGCACCATCGACAGCACCAGCACCGGGACGGCCGACAGGGCTGTCACCAGCAGCCGCCACCGCTCGTCCGGTTCCTCCTCCGCCGGTCCGCCGGGCAGCCCGGCTGGGGCCAACTCGGCGGTGTAGCCCGCCCGTTCGACAGCAGCGACCAGTTCCTCGACGGTCACCCCGGCCGGGTGCAGCACCCGGGCCCGCCCGGTCGCCAGGTTCACCCCGGCCGTCACCCCGTCGATCCGGCCCAGCCGCTTCTCGACCCGGCCCACGCACGCGGCGCAGGTCATCCCGCCGACCGCTAGATCGGTGGACACCAGCGCGTCGGAGTCCACCCCCGCGACCGGGCTCACCGCATCCCGCCCATGTCGTGCCCACCCGTCCCGGGCGAGGCCCCGCCGCCCCGGCTCGGCGTCAGCCCCGGCGCCACCGGCCCGGCCTGCCGCCCCACCGCGTACGCCACCACGAACACCACCACCAGCAGCAGGACGAATCCCGCCAGCACACTCAACGACCGGACTCCCGGCGATTTCGCACTCACCCCCCACCAGTCGGACGACCGGAGGGGTTGGTTCCCGCGCCTTCCGAGGTCGCTTCCGTCCCCGGCGTCACCCGGCATCCGGATGGGAGGGATTCCACAGCCGGTCGGCCTCGCCGCGGGCGAGGTGCTCCTCGTAGCTCCGCGCCTTCTCCCGCATCACCTCCAAGGCTCCCTGCCGCTCCCGGATCTGCGCCTCCACGTGCTCCTGGTGCCGGCGCAGCACCTCGAGCCGTGCTGACGTGTCAGGGGAGCGTCGTGCGCCTGGTGGAGATGCTCCCGCGCGAGGGCTGGGGCTTCGAGTTCACCGTGCACACCTCGGACCCGTCGATCCGCCGGGGGGGGGTAGCCGCCTCCCGGGATCACTGACTCCGGACGCTGCGGGGTCCGGTGACGTCGGCGCCCAACTCGGCGACACGGGCTCGCAGTGCGCGGTCGGCGGTGACCACCAGGCAGGCCCGCGCCGGATCTTCGGCGCGGGCCTCGCGGACCAGTTCCACGATCCGGTCGTCCCCGCTGCCGTCCGCCGGCACCACCCGGACCTCGGGCAGGCCGGTGACGCCCCGGGCCGCTCCTTCGACCACCAGCACCACCTCCAGCGGGCCGGGGTGCTCCGGCAGGCCCCGATCGGCGATCGCGACCAGGGAGTCCCGCAGGCGCTCGGCGGCGCCGTGCCGGTCGTGCCACCAGCCGTCGGGCACCGAGCCGACCACGTTCGCACCGTCCACCACCAGCAGGAGCAGCGGCGCGGTCTCGTACTGTTCCATGGCCGTCAAGCCTCCCACGGCGAACGGCAGCCGGGCGTCACCCCGGCCGGCCAGGCCGGAGGATGGAGCGGGGGATCGCCCAGGACACCCCCGCCCGTGCCCTGATCGACACCGGCGAGCACCAGCGCGCCGCCCGGCTGCTGCACGAGCGCGTCACCACCCGCCGCCCGCACGTCTACGAGGACCTCCTCCTCGCCCCGCGGAGCTCGACCGGCCCGCGGGCGCACGCCGACGACCGGTGACCTCCGACTCCGGAGGTCACCGGCCAGGGTCAGTCCGCCAGGGTGATCCGGATGCCGACGGTGCCGCGTTCGCCGCGGCGCAGGCGGCTGCCGAGCAGGGTGAGCACGCCGAGCAGGCCGTACTTCTGCCGCAGCAGGGTGCGGTAGGCGGCGGTGCGCTCCGGGCCGAGGATCTCGGCGGTGGCGGGGTACTGCCCGCCGGTCGGGTTGCCCTTGACGTCGCAGGGGCCGACCAGGACGTCGGCGCGGTTGCGGATCCGCTTGACCTTCCAGGAGTCCGTGACGGTCCAGATGCCGAGGGCCTCCCCGTCGCGGACGACCCACACGGGGGTCGGCACCGGGGTGCCGTCCTTCTTGTAGGTGGTGACGAGCAGGTAGCTGCCGGCGGAGAGGCTGACGATCCGGGCGAGCCGGTCCGAGGCGGCGGGGTCGGGCGTGGTCATGGCCGGAAGTCTAGGGCCTGGGCCCGGTTCCGCGGGCGCCGTCGCAGGTCAGCCCCGCCGGGGGCGGCGGCGCAGCAGGGCGAGGGTGCGGCGGGCCAGCCGCCGGTGGCTGCGGCTGCCGACGCCGGTGGAGCCGATGCCCATCACTCCGACGCCGCTGGGACCGCCGACGAGCATCGGTGCGGCCGGGGCGGCGGATGCGGTGGAACGGGCCGAGGCGCGGCGGCGGCCGACGGTACCGGCGGCGCCCCAGACGGCGAGTCCGGTGGCGAGCGCGGCCCCTGACCACAGCGCGGGCGCCAGCCCGGGGCCGCCGTGGAGGACGGGCGGGCGGGACCACGGCGGCAGGTCGGCGCCGCCGTTGCCGGCGGCCTGCGGGGTGTCGTATAA
>NZ_JPRF03000025.1 GCF_001188955.3 Kitasatospora aureofaciens
AGATGAGCACTCCCACCTCCTTGAGAGGGTAAGGCTCCCAGTAGACGACTGGGTTGATAGGCCGGATATGGAAGCCCTGTGAGGGGTGGAGTTGACCGGTACTAATAGGCCGAGGGCTTGTCCTCAGTTGCTCGCGTCCACTGTGTTGTTCTGAAACAACGACCCCGACCCCGTAAGACGTGGGTTGGTGCGGTTGACAGTTTCATAGTGTTTCGGTGGTCATAGCGTGAGGGAAACGCCCGGTTACATTCCGAACCCGGAAGCTAAGCCTCACAGCGCCGATGGTACTGCAGGGGGGACCCTGTGGGAGAGTAGGACGCCGCCGAACAATCATTCAGAAAAGCCCCTGATCCTTTGGATCAGGGGCTTTTCGCATTTCCGTTGACGTATCGTCGGTGCATGGACGATCAGACAGCGGTCATTGCGAGCAACGTGCTCAGCCCCGAGCAGCGCGACGGCGCCCTGCGTGTTCTGGCGGAGGCCCAGGCGGTCGACGGCCGGGCCGCCGTCTCCGAGCAGGGCCGGCTCCGGCTGCGGAGCGCCGGGACGCCCCGCTCGGGCGTCACCCACGTGGTCGGCAGCGAGAGCGGCTCCGTCGTGGGCTACGGCCAGCTCGAGGTTCCGGAGGCGCCGACCGCCGAGCCCGCCGCCGAGCTGGTGGTCGACCCGGCCGCCCGTGGCCGCGGTCTGGCCCGTCCGCTGGTCGACGCCGTACTGGCGCAGGCCCACCTGGTCGGCCGGGACGCGGTGGACTTCTGGGTGCACGGCGGTCACCCGGCGGCCCGGCACCTGGCAGGCGCGTACGGGGCCGAGCTGGTCCGCGAGCTGCGGCAGATGCGCCGCACCGGTGCGCAGACCGAGGCCGTTCCCCTCCCGGCGGGCATCGAGCTCCGGACCTTCCGCCCGGGGGAGGACGACGCCGAGTGGCTGCGGCTGAACGCCCTGGCCTTCGCCCACCATCCCGAGCAGGGCTCCTGGACGGAGCAGGACCTGGCCGAGCGGATCGCGGAACCGTGGTTCGATCCGGCCGGCTTCTTCCTCGCCACCCGGGACGGCAAGGTGGTCGGTTTCCACTGGACCAAGGTGCACCCGGCCACCGCCGCCGAGCCGGAGCTCGGCGAGGTGTACGTGGTCGGGGTCGATCCGGCCGAGCAGGGCAGCGGCCTCGGCCGGGCGCTGACCGCGGCGGGTCTGCGTCACTTGACCGGGTCGGGCAGCGGCGAGCGCGGACTGGCGACCGTCCTCCTCTACGTGGACGCCGACAATCCGGCCGCCGTGCGGGTATACGAGCGACTGGGATTCACCATTCACGAGGTGGATCTCATGTACCGGGCCCGGTACCAGGCTGACCGGTGGACCCGGACCCCCGCCTAGACCCGCACCCACCCCCCACCCCACCCCCAACCCCAACCCCCACGCCACGCCACCTACACCCAGACCCCCACCCACGCCGGGAACGGCCGAGCCGTAACGGAACGGTCGCGGGCGAGGGGCGGAGAGCGGCGCCGCCCCTTGCCCCGACCGACTCAGCTTTCCTCTTGGCCATGCGGTGTTTACCGTGGATTCAATTGCTGCCGCGAAGATCACAGGATGAAGTCCGTAGTGTCTCGCTCGTGCAGAGTCGACCGCCATTCGTCGGCCGGTCCTGTACGGACCGCGCCCGGTGGGTGGGCGCTGTCCCCGGGGGCAACCCGGGGCGAGGACGACGGCCCGCAGAGCCGTTCGCGTCCGGACGCCGTCCTGCTGGAGGAGCTGGAACCCATGAGCATCCCCCGCCCCGTCCCTGCCCCGTCGGCGCCCACGGCCAGGATGTCCAGTGCGCTGGGCATCCCGCCGGAGCTGCCGGCCACGGACGAGCAGGAGTTCGAAGCACTGCCGCAGGGCCGCTTCCTCGACCGGGAGCGGAGCTGGCTCGCGTTCAACGAGCGCGTCCTGGAGCTGGCCGAGGACCCGGGGATCCCGCTGCTGGAGCGGGCGAAGTTCCTGGCGATCTTCGCCAGCAACCTGGACGAGTTCTTCATGGTCCGGGTGGCCGGCCTCAAGCGCCGGATCGCCACCGGCGTCGCCCAGCGCAGCGCGTCGGGGCTTCAGCCGCGCGAGGTGCTGGACCTGATCTGGACCCGCTCGCGCGAGCTGATGGCCCGCCATGCCGCCGCGTTCCAGCAGGAGGTGCTGCCGGACCTCGCCGCCGAGGGCATCGAGGTGGTCCGCTGGCCGGAGCTGGCCGAGAAGGAGCAGGCCCGGCTGCACACACTGTTCCGGCAGCAGATCTTCCCGGTGCTGACCCCCCTGGCGGTCGACCCGGCGCACCCCTTCCCGTACATATCGGGGCTCTCGCTCAACCTGGCCGTGGTGGTCCGCAACCCGGTGTCCGGCCACAAGCACTTCGCGCGCGTGAAGGTGCCGCAGTCGCTGGCCCGCTTCCTCGAGGCCTCGCCCCAGCGGTACGTCCCGCTGGAGGACGTCATGGGCGCGCACCTGGAGGAGCTCTTCCCGGGGATGGAGGTGCTGGCCCACCACGCCTTCCGCGTCACCCGCAACGAGGACCTGGAGGTGGAGGAGGACGACACCGAGAACATCCTCAAGGCCCTGGAGAAGGAGCTGATGCGGCGGCGCTTCGGCCCGCCGGTCCGGCTGGAGGTCGAGGAGTCGATAGACCCCTACATCCTGGACCTGCTGGTGCGGGAGCTGAACATCACCGAGGCGGAGGTCTTCCCGCTGCCCGGGCCGCTGGACCTGACCGGGCTGTTCGGGATCGCCGACCTGGACCGCCCGGAGCTCAGGTACCCGAAGTTCGTGGCCGGCACGGCCCGCGGGCTGACCGACGTCGAGTCCGCCTCCCAGCCGGACATCTTCGCCGCGATGCGCGAGCGCGACGTCCTGCTGCACCACCCGTACGACAGCTTCTCCACCTCGGTGCAGGCCTTCCTGGAGCAGGCCGCCGCCGACCCGGACGTGCTGGCGATCAAGCAGACCCTGTACCGCACCTCTGGCGACTCGCCGATCGTGGACGCGCTGATCGACGCGGCCGAGTCCGGCAAGCAGGTGCTGGTCCTGGTCGAGATCAAGGCGCGCTTCGACGAGCAGGCCAACATCAAGTGGGCCCGCAAGCTGGAGGAGTCGGGCTGCCACGTGGTCTACGGCCTGGTCGGGCTGAAGACCCACTGCAAGCTGTCGCTGGTGGTCCGCCAGGAGGGCGACACCCTGCGGCGCTACTCGCACGTCGGCACCGGCAACTACCACCCGAAGACGGCCCGGCTGTACGAGGACCTCGGCCTGCTCACCTCCGACCCGCAGGTCGGGGCGGACCTCTCGGACCTGTTCAACCGGCTGTCCGGTTACTCGCGCCGCGAGTCCTACCGCCGGCTGCTGACCGCGCCGCGCGGCCTGCGCGACGGCCTGGTCTCGCGGATCCACAACGAGATCGCCCACCACCGGGCGGGCCGGCCCGCGTACGTGAAGATCAAGGTCAACGCGATCGTCGACGAGGCCGTGATCGACGCGCTCTACCGGGCCTCGCAGGCCGGGGTGCCGGTGGACGTCTGGGTGCGCGGGATCTGCGCGATCCGCCCGGGGGTGCCGGGGCTGAGCGAGAACATCCGGGTGCGCAGCATCCTCGGGCGCTTCCTGGAGCACTCCCGGATCTTCGTCTTCGGCAACAACGGCGATCCCGAAGTGTGGATCGGCAGCGCCGACATGATGCACCGCAACCTGGACCGCCGGATCGAGGCCCTGATGCGGATCACCGACCCCGCGCACCGCGCCGAGCTGTCCGGGCTGATCGACCTCGGGGTGTCGGACGAGACCGAGTCCTGGCACCTCGGGCCGGACGGCGCCTGGGCCCGCCACTCGCAGGACGCGGAGGGCCGGCCGCTGCGGCACGTCCAGGACCTGCTCATCGACTCACGCCAGCGCCGCCGGGCCGCCACCCCGCGCTGACGCGTCCACTGATGCGAGCCGCCGGAGCGGTCGGGGCCCCCGAAGGCCCCGAGGGGACCTGCTCCGGCGGTCGGCCACCAGCCTCGGGGAAGGGCCCGGGGGAACGGGGATCAACCACGCCATGACCGATGCGCCGATGACGGCCCAGGCGGCCTCCACAGCGACCGCCGGGGACATCCTTTCCCGCCAACTCACCGCCCAGGCGGGCGCGTTCCTGCGCGCCCTGCCGCTCGCGGTGGGCGAGGTCGGCGCCAGACCGGGCTCGGCCGCGGCCGTGCCGTCGAGCGGCACCGCGGACCTGCTGCGGGCGGTGCGTCGGATCGGCGGACTGCTGCACACCTTCGGGGCCGTCTTCGAGCCGGGCTGGGCGCAGGAGTCGCGCACCGAACTGCGCTGGCTGCTCAACCTGTTGGCGCTGGAGCCCGGTTACGTCCGCCGCTCGGTGCGGCTGCTGGGCGCGGTGGACTCGCTGAGCGGCACGGACCCGGAGGGCACCGGCATGCTGGCCGGGCACGCGGGCGCCCCCAAGGCGCGGGCGCTGCTGGACCGGCAGCTGACCCTGGCCCGGACCAGGGCGCACTCCACCGTGCTCCAGGAACTGCGTTCGGCCCGGTTGCACGCGCTGGCGGACCGGATGACCCTGCTGGTCGGCGAGGCGCCGCTGCTGGAGACGGCCGGCGGCCGGGCTTCGGCGGTGCTGCTGCCGCAGGCGGCGGCCGCGTTCACCGCGCTGTCGGCGAGCGCCCAGCAGCTGCCGCTGCAGCGGGCCGCGACGCCGTACGGCGGGGACGGGCTGCGCCGGCTGGGCCCGTTGCCTCCCTCCTCGCCCGCCTTCGGGCAGGCGGTGCCCTCGGCGCGGGTCGCTCCGGCGGGCGCCGACGCCGCGCTGGCGGCCGACGACGCGCCCTGGTCCCGGCTGCGGATCCTGGTGAAGCGGGCCCGGTACGCGCTGGAGGTCTGCGGCCGCCCGTCCTCCGAACTGGACGAGCTGGACGCGGTGCTGGACCGGCACCAGGAGGCGGCGGACGCCGCGGTCACCGCCGCCACCGCGGCACGCACGCCGAGGATTACCCCCGCGACCGCCTACGTGCTGGGCGTGGTGCATGCTGATCAGCGACTGGAGGTGGAGGCGGCGCGGTACGCCTTCGGCCGCCGGTGGACCGACCTCCCGCCCGGCCTGGACGGCTGGCTGGAGATCCCCCCTGCCGAGGGCCGGGGGGATTCCCCCGCATCACGGACGGCCTGAATTGCACGATCGCCTGAACGTCGGGCAGAGGCGCCCGAGCACCGGGCGGAGCCGCCCGTACCCCGAGCAGGGGGTGGACGCGCCCGCGACCGGTACGGGCCGTGCCCCGGTGGTCCTGGCGGCGGGCGCGGTGCTCTGGCTGCCCGGGAAGCCCAAGCCCAGCGGACGGCTGGGCCGGCCGCGGATCGCGGTGATCCACCGGCCGAAGTACGACGACTGGAGCCTGCCGAAGGGCAAGCTCGACCCGGGCGAGGGCGTGGTCGAGGCGGCGCTGCGCGAGGTGGCGGAGGAGACCGGTTTCCGCTGCCTGCTCGGCCCGGAGCTGCCCGCCCAGCACTACCTGGCGCAGGGCCGTCCGAAGGAGGTCCGGTACTGGGCGGCGGTGCCGACCGGCGGGGCCTTCCGGCCGAACCGCGAGGTCGACCGCCTGGAGTGGCTGCCGGCGGGCAAGGCCAGGGCCCGGCTGACCCACGACCGGGACCGGTTGCTGGTGGACGCCCTGCTGGCGGTCCTGGGAGCGAAGCCCGTACGGACGGGTGAGGAGCCGCGGGTGCGGGAGCGGTGGAAGTGATCTCCCTGCGCCCTCCCCGTGACGCAACCGTTACTACGTGACGTAGTTTCCTGTCATCCGTTCGAGGTTCACTCCCCGTTCACTTGTGACCGGCTGACGTGTCACTTCCCCGGCCTAACTTCGGGACCACCGGAGGGCCGAACGGGCCCCGGACCACAGCAAAACCCGCGCTCGGCCATGTCCGCACGGCCTGCGCGACGGGCAATGCCACAGAAAGGGACACCCCTGTGAAGCTCCAGCGGAACGGCCGCTCCAAGGCCCTCGCCATCGGTGCCATGGCGCTCGTCAGCTCGCTGTCGCTCGCCGCCTGCGGCTCGGACAACAACACCAACACGGCGTCCGGCGGCTCCAACGGCTCCTCCGCTGCCGCGGCCGCGATCAACTGTGGCAAGGCCGGCACGCTGCTCGGCGCGGGTTCGACCGCCCAGGCCCCCGCGATCGACGTGTGGAAGACCAACTTCGGCTCCTCCTGCTCCGGCACCACCGTCAACTACAGCGGCGGCGGCTCCGGTGCCGGCGTCCAGCAGTTCAACCAGGGCAAGGTCGCCTTCGCCGGCTCCGACTTCGCCCTCAAGCCCGCCGACGTCGACGCCTCCAAGGCCGTCTGCACCGGCGGCAAGGCGATCGACCTGCCGATGGTGGCCGGTCTGGTCTCGCTGGTCTACAACGTCGAGGGCGTCGACAACCTGGTCCTGGACGGCCCGACCGCCGCCAAGGTCTTCGACTCGCAGATCACCAAGTGGAACGACCCGGCCATCGCCGCCCTGAACCCGGGTGCCAAGCTGCCGGACGCCGAGATCCAGACCTTCCACCGGTCGGACGACTCCGGCACCACCTTCAACCTGACCTCCTACTTCGCCAAGACCTCCGGCGGCGCCTGGAGCGCCGAGCCGAGCAAGGCGTGGAAGGGCAAGGGCGGCCAGTCCGCGAACGGCAGCGCCGGCGTCTCCGCCCAGATCAAGCAGGTCAAGAACTCGATCGGCTACGCCGAGCTGTCCTACGCCCAGACCAACAACCTGAAGAGCGCCAAGATCGCCACCGGCGCCGCTCAGCCGGTCGAGGCGACCGCCGCCAACGCGGCGAACACCATCGCCTCCTCCACCGTGTCGGGCACCGACGGCGACCTCGCCCTCTCCCTGGACTACGGCACCAAGGCCGACAACGCCTACCCGATCGTCCTGGTGACCTACGAGATCGCCTGCGACAAGGGCAACAAGGCCGAGACCCTGGACACCCTGAAGTCCTTCCTGACCTACACCATCAGCGACGGCGCCCAGAAGTCGATCGGCGACAAGGGCTACGTCCCGATGCCGGCCGCGATCGGCGACAAGGTCAAGGCCGCCGTCGGCACCCTGGCCTGACCCGACAGGACCCCCGGTGGGACGGCCCCGTGAGCGAGGGGGGCGGGGGCCGTCCCACCGGAGCGCCACCATCCAGCACCAACGTCCGGGGCACCGCCGCCATGGTGCCGACCCCCTTCCGGGGCGGCACCACCAGACCGGAGTAGACCAATGACCTCATCCTCCCCTGCCGCCCCGCGAGGCAGGGAACGCCGACCGCGCGACAGCCGCGTCGGCGACAAGATCTTCATGAACCTCGCCCGCGGCGCGGGCATCCTGCTGCTGGTCATCATGGCCGCGATCGCCGGCTTCCTGGCCTGGCGCTCGGGCATGGCCCTCAGCAACAACAACGGCAACTTCCTCACCACCTTCGAGTGGACGCCGGACGCCCCGAAGCCGGTCTTCGGCATCGCCGTCCTGGCCTTCGGCACCATCGTCAGCGCCCTCATCGCGATGGTGATCGCCGTCCCGGTGGCCATCGGGATCGCGCTGTTCATCTCGCACTACGCCCCGCGCCGGATCGCCCAGCCGTTCGCCTACCTGGTCGACCTGCTCGCCGCCGTCCCCAGCATCGTCTACGGCCTCTGGGGCGCGCTGTTCCTGATCCCGCACATGGACGGGCTGACCAGCTGGCTCAACCAGTACCTGGGCTGGACGTACCTCTTCGATCAGACCAGGACCGGCACCCCGCGCAACCTGTTCACCGTCGGCATCCTGCTGGCGATCATGATCCTGCCGATCATCACCGCGGTCTCCCGCGAGGTGTTCCGCCAGGTGCCGCGGATGCACGAGGAGGCGGCGCTCGCCCTCGGCGCGACCCGCTGGGAGATGATCCGCACCGCGGTGCTGCCGTTCGGCCGCCCCGGCATCATCTCGGCCTCCATGCTCGGCCTCGGCCGGGCGCTCGGCGAGACCATCGCGGTCGCGGTTGTGCTCTCCGCCAACAGCGTCCTGTCGCTGCACATCCTCGACGCGGGCGGCGGCACCTTCGCGCAGAACATCGCGCTGAAGTTCGCCGAGGCCGGCAACAACGGCCGGGACGCGCTGATGGCCTCCGGCCTCGTCCTGTTCGTGATCACCCTGCTGGTGAACGGCGCCGCGCGACTGATCATCGCCCGCCGCAAGGAGTACTCGGGGGCCAACGCATGACCACCATGACGACCGTCCCCGAGGACGCCCGGCCGCAGGTCGGCCCCAGGCTGACCGCCAACCGGCTGCCCAGGTGGACCCCGCCCGCCGTCGCGGCCGGCTCGATCGCGGTCGGCTGCGGGATCGGCGCGGCCGCCGGGCTGCAGAGCCACCTCCAGTGGGGCCTGATCTCGGCCCTGCTGTTCCTGGTCGGCGGCTACCTGATCTCGGCCCAGGTCGAGGGCCGCCGCCAGGCCAAGGACCGGTTCGCCACCTCGGTGGTCTGGGTCGCCTTCATCCTGGCTGTCGTCCCGCTGGTCTCGCTGACCGTCTACACGGTCCAGCAGGGCATCGGGGTGGTGAACGGGAACTTCCTGAGCCACTCGATGAAGGGCGTGATCCAGTCCGGCCCCGGCGGCGGCATCTACCACGCGCTGCTCGGCACCCTCCAGCAGGTCGGCCTGGCCACCCTGATTGCCGCCCCGCTAGGCCTGCTGACCGCCGTCTACCTGGTCGAGTACGGCCGCGGCCGGCTCGCCAAGGCCGTCACCTTCTTCGTCGACGTCATGACGGGCGTGCCGTCCATCGTCGCCGGTCTGTTCATCCTCTCGCTGTGGAACCTCGCCCTGGGCTTCAGCTACTCCGGCTTCTCGGGCAGCCTCGCGCTGGCGATCCTGATGATCCCGGTCGTGGTCCGGTCCACCGAGGAGATGCTCAAGCTCGTCCCGAACGAGCTGCGCGAGGCCTCGTACGCCCTCGGCGTGCCGAAGTGGAAGACCATCCTGAGGATCGTCCTCCCCACCGCGATCGGCGGCATCACCACCGGCGTGATGCTCGCGGTCGCCCGCATCACGGGCGAGACCGCCCCGGTGATGATGCTGGTGTTCGGCGCCGACTACATCAACAGCAACCCGTTCGACGGACCGCAGCAGTCCCTGCCGATGTACATCTGGCAGCAGTACTCGGTGGTCAACAACGACTTCGGCTACGCCCGCGCCTGGGGCGCCGCGCTGGTGCTGATCGCCTTCGTGATGGGGCTCAACCTCATCGCCCGGGGCATCGCACGCTGGCGCTCGCCCAAGGGCGGACACTGAGCGACCGACTGACGCACGAAGACAGACGAGAGAAGCAACGATCATGGCCAAGCGCATCGACGTCAGCGGACTGTCGGCCTACTACGGCACCACCAAGGCCATCGAGGACATCTCGATGAGCATCGAACCCCGCTCGGTGACCGCCTTCATCGGCCCCTCCGGCTGCGGCAAGTCCACCTTCCTGCGCACCCTCAACCGGATGCACGAGGTGATCCCCGGCGCCCGGGTCGAGGGCAAGGTCCTCCTCGACGACGAGAACCTGTACGCCTCCAACGTCGACCCGGTCGCCGTGCGCCGTTCCATCGGCATGGTCTTCCAGCGCCCGAACCCGTTCCCGACCATGTCGATCTACGACAACGTGGTCGCCGGGCTCAGGCTCGCCGGTGTGAAGAAGAAGTCCGTTCTGGACGACGTGGTGGAGCGCTCGCTGAAGGGCGCCAACCTCTGGAAGGAGGTCCACAACCGGCTGAACAAGCCGGGGGCCGGCCTCTCCGGCGGTCAGCAGCAGCGACTGTGCATCGCCCGCGCCATCGCGGTCGAGCCCCAGGTGCTGCTGATGGACGAGCCCTGCTCCGCGCTCGACCCGATCTCCACCCTCGCCATCGAGGACCTGATCGGCGAGCTGAAGTCGCAGTTCACCATCGTCATCGTCACCCACAACATGCAGCAGGCGGCCCGCGTCAGCGACCGCACCGCCTTCTTCAACCTGGCCGGCGTCGGCCAGCCGGGCAAGCTGATCGAGTTGGACGACACCCAGCGGATCTTCTCCAACCCGTCGGTGCAGGCGACCGAGGACTACATCTCCGGCCGCTTCGGCTAGACCGGACCCCAGCTGTCCCGCGGTGCTGCATGGCGGTGCCGCCGCGGGGCATGAGGAAGGGCCCGCCCCCGAGATGTGGGGGCGGGCCCTGTCAGTTGCTCGCCCGCTCGGCTCCGGGGCGCTCGGAGCCGGTGCGGCTCGGGGCGGCGGACCGCCCATCGCGTCCGACCGTTCCGGCGGGGCTCAGCCCCAGAACAGGTGGACGAACCAGTACACCAGCGCGGCGACGACGGCGGCCGCCGGCATCGTGATGAACCAGCCGAGCACGATGTTCTTCGCGACGCCCCAGCGCACCGCGCGGAGCCGCTTGGTGGCGCCCGCGCCCATGATCGCCGCGGTGATCACGTGAGTGGTGGAGATCGGCGCCTTGAAGACGAACGACGTGATGTACATGACGACCGAGGAGGTGGCCTCGGCCGCGAAGCCCTGCGGCGGGTCCAGCTCGATGATCTTGCGGCCGAGCGTCCGCATGATCCGCCAGCCGCCCGCGTAGGTGCCCAGCGAGAGCATCGTCGCGCAGGAGATCTTCACCCAGACCGGGATGTCCCCGGCGGTCTGGTGGCCGGAGATGGTGAGCGCCATCACCACGATGCCCATGGTCTTCTGGGCGTCCTGGAGGCCGTGCGCCAGCGCCATCGCGGCGGCGGAGGCGGTCTGGGCCACCCGGAAGTTGCGCTTGGCGCGGTGCGGGTTGGCCCGGCGGAAGATCCACAGGATCGCCAGCATCACGATGAAGCCGCCGATCAGGCCGACCACCGGCGAGAGGATCATCGGGATGACGATCTTGTCGATGACCCCGTTCCAGATCACCCCGATCCCGCCGGCCAGCGCCGCGCCCACCATGCCGCCGAACAGCGCGTGCGAGGAGGAGGACGGCAGGCCGAAGTACCAGGTGACCAGGTTCCAGGCGATCGCTCCGACCAGGGCGGCGAACAGGATCGCCATCCCCTGGTTGCCCTTGGGGGTCTCGATGATCCCCTGGGAGACGGTGTGCGCCACCCCGCTGCCCAGGAAGGCGCCGGCCAGGTTCATCACGGCGGCCATCGCGAGCGCGGCCCTCGGCGTCAGCGCCCGGGTGGAGACCGACGTGGCGATCGCGTTCGCCGAGTCGTGGAAGCCGTTGGTGTACGTGAAGAAGAACGCAACACCGATGACGGCGATGAGTGCTGCCATGTCCACGAGGGTCAGGACTCCTTGACGGCGATGGTCTCCACCGTGTTGGCGACGTGCTCGAACGCGTCCGCCGCCTCCTCAAGGACGTCCACGACCTGCTTGAGCTTGAGCACCTCGATGGCGTCGTACTGGCCGGAGAACAGGTGGGCGAGCAGCTTGCGGTGGATCTGGTCGGCCTGGTTCTCCAGCCGGTTGACCTCGATCCAGTACTCGGTGAGGTTGGACATGCTGCGCAGGTTCGGCATCGCTTCGGCGGTGAGCTCCGCGGCGCGCGCCAGCACCTCGATCTGCTGCTCGATGCCCTTCGGCAGGGTCTGGATGTCGTAGAGGACGACCAGGTCGACGGCCTCCTCCATGAAGTCCATGATGTCGTCCAGCGACGAGGCGAGGCTGTAGATGTCCTCGCGGTCGAAGGGCGTGATGAAGGAGGAGTTCAGCTGGTGGAAGACGGCATGGGTGGTGTCGTCCCCGGCGTGCTCGGCGGCGCGCATGCGCTCGACGATCTCCGCGCGGGCCGAGACGTCTGATCCCAGCAGTTCCAGCAGGAGCTTCGATCCGACGACGAGGTTCTCCGCGGCGGCGGCGAACATGTCGTAGAAACTCGTCTCCTTCGGGGTCAGGCTAAAACGCACGGAAATCTCCGATGTGCGGGGTAGGGACTGAACGATGCTAGGTGCAACCGAGCGCGATCGCGCAAACGGGGTGGTGACCAGGGAGGCGGAACCTCCCCTTCCGTTCGGCTGCCGAACCGGCCGACCCGGACCGCACGGCCATGTGCGGACGTGATTCCCCAGTCTGACGGAACCCCGCCCCGATTGCCCCCGGCCTGCGTGTGCGGGACCGGGGCGCCGCTCAGACGGGTGAACCCCGCGCCGACCCCCCACCAGGCCGTTCGGCACATGCCGGGTGGGCCGTCGGAACACCACGGAGGGCCCCGGTGTTGGACACTGGTGGCCGACGCAGCCACCAGGCACTCAGACGAAGGCGGGCCGATGACCACGACGCAAGCGCGCACCGAGCCGGACCACGCGTCCGGCACCGACCCGCACGCCGGCACCCCCACCACCGCCGCGGCGCACGGGAACGGGCACGGCCCGCACGGCTACAGCGCGCA
The DNA here is from genome assembly GCF_001188955.3 of Kitasatospora aureofaciens. Lineage (GTDB taxonomy): Bacteria > Actinomycetota > Actinomycetes > Streptomycetales > Streptomycetaceae > Kitasatospora > Kitasatospora aureofaciens. The sequence continues at coordinate 12,426 of NZ_JPRF03000025.1, forward strand.
GAAGGACGCCCACCTCAAGCGGCTGCGCCGGATCGAGGGCCAGATCCGCGGTCTCCAGCGGATGGTCGACGAGGACGTCTACTGCATCGACGTGCTCACCCAGGTCTCGGCCAGCACCAAGGCGCTGCAGTCCTTCGCGCTCTCCCTGTTGGAGGAGCACCTGCGGCACTGCGTCGCCGCGGCCGCCGAACAGGGCGGCGTCGAACTGGACGCCAAGGTGGCGGAGGCCTCGGCCGCGATCGGCCGGCTGCTGCGCAGCTGAGCCCGGCCCCGCACGGCCGGCCCGGGCAGCGGCCGTCAGCCGTCGCCCTCCCGCTCGGTCCGGGCCGGGTCCACCCGGTCCAGCAGCACCTCGTCGATCCGCTCGGTCGGCAGCCGCTCACCGGTGCTGGCCGTCGCGGCGATCATCAGCTCGCCGGTCAGCTCGATCTCGTCGAGGGCCGCGTCGTCGTGACCGCCGCTGCGGCCGCCCGTGGACGACACCACCTGCACCACCCCTTCAGTGCCTCGCCAGCCCGGGCGGCAGCCACCCGGCGTCCAGCCTAGGCACTCCGGGGCCCGTCCACATGGCACGGACGGGCCATCTCGGCGCCGCCGAAACGGGTGGCCGTCGCTCCCCGCGCGGCCACCCGCCCCGGCGGCCTACTTCGGGCTCTCCGAGGGCTTCATCTGGTAGATGTCCGAGGCCGGCGGCTCGGCCGCCTCGACCGGCTTGCCGAAGTCCGAGAGCGAGGTGGTGGAGGTGACCTTCACCTGGTCCTTGGCCTCCTTCGACCCGGCCACCCCGGCGAAGGTGAACACCTCGACCACCTTGTGCAGCCGGCCATGGTCGTCCAGCCAGGCGTCGTACGGGACCTCCTTGACGGTGAAGGTCTGCCCGCCCGTCCGCAGGCCGTCCCCGCCCCGGCCGCCGGTGGCGTCGGCGGCCTTGGCCAGGTCCAGGGTGCCCCGGTAGTGGTGCAGCGGCACGCCGTCCACGGTCTCCGTGCCCACCAGGTCGGCCTTCTGCACCCCGCGCAGCGCACCCGCCGCCGAGGCCGGGTCGGTGGCGCCGCTGCTGACCAGGTTGCCGTCCGGCAGCTGGCGCACGTCCAGCTTGACCCACTTGCCCTCGGGCACCTTGGCCCCGCTGTTCTGCAGGTAGACCGTGCCCGGCAGGACCACCTCGACGATCTTCCCGGTGGTGGCCGCGCCCGGAGGCACCTGGACCTCCAGCCGGCCGATCCGCTTCACGTAGTCGTAGCCGCCGCTCCCGCTGAACGAGGCCTTCTTGTCGGCGGACTCGGTGACCAGCTCGGTGGCGGCGTGCGCGGAGCCGGTGCGGCCGGTGATGTCGGCGGCGTTGCGCACCGCCGTCACCGGGTCCGCGGCCAGATGGTCGGCGGCGGCCGACTGCTGGTCGGACGAGCCGCCGCCGGAGCGGCCCGAGCAGCCGGCGGCTCCCGCGGCCAGGGCGGCGGCGAGCAGGGCGGCCCCGGCCGCCGAGCGCAGGTGCGGCCGCGGACGGCGCGCTGGCCGCCCGGTTCGCTGCTGGTCGGTCATCTTCATCCTCGCGACAACCCCCTCGGGCCCGACTGCCCCGCCGGACACCCCCGGGTGGGCAGAGCTCTTTCCGGGCAAACGAGTTGGGCCGCGAAGGGTTACGGGAAGCGGGCGGACCCGGGCGTCGCGCCCCGGCCGTCCGACGCGTTACGGTGAACCACGTGCACAGTGAGCTGCCGGCCGTCCCCGGCACCACCCCGATGCCCGAGCACCGCGTCGCGGTCAGCGAACGCGGTTCCTTCGCCTTCGCGGCCTGCAGCTGCGGCTGGTACTCCGCCGCCCGCCGCTCCCGCGACCTGGCCCGCCGAGAGGCGGCCGACCACGCCGCCGGGTACGGCAGCGAGCCCACGGACTAGTCGGGCCGTACCTTCCGGATCACGCCGGGGTCAGGCCGCGAGGTCGGACTCCGGCGGCTGCTCCTCGGAACGCACCGCCCCGCGCCCGCGCCGACGGCCGCGCTGGGCCGAGCCCCGGGCCGTACCGCCGCGCTCCGGCGCCCGGATCAGCGGCGCGACCGCCGTCCGGCCCAACGCGTGGCAGAACGGGACCAGCACCGCCATCGCGATCGGCGCCAGCAGCAGCACCACGGCGACGGCGAGGGCGTAGCCGCCGATCACGTCGGTCGGGTAGTGGACGCCCATGAACATCCGGCAGAAGCCCTGCAGCAGCGCCAGGCCGCCGGCGATCCAGCCCAACTTCCGGTTCACCAGGAACAGTGAGACCGCGACGGCCATCGTCATGGTCGAGTGGTCGCTGACGAAGGAGTGGGTGCCGGCCTTGCCGTCCACCAGCACCAGCAGTCCCGGGTGGTCGACGAAGGGCCGGGGACGGTCCACGATCGCGGCGATCGGCAGGTTGGCCAGCTCGGCGACGGCCACCGAGAGCGGCACCCAGAGCAGCCCGGCGATCGCCACCGGAGCGTCCGGGCGGCGCCTGGCCTGCAGCCAGCCCACCAGCCCGAGCATCGCCAGGCCGATCAGGATGCCGTACTCGCCGATCCACGAGACCAGGTGGTCCAGCCACTGCGGGGAGCTCTTGGCCAGGCCGTTCACGGCGTAGAGCAGGCCGAGGTCGGGGTTGGTCGTGTCGGCAAGCGGCGTCGACACGCCGTACCTCCTTCTGGTCCGCTGCACCTGTGCGTTCCCGCCGGGGCCCGCCCCGCGCGGAACGCTGACGAGGGGCCACCGGACCCAACGTCATCGCCGGGACACAGCGTTCCACGGAAACGCGGGGTTATGGAAACTTGACTCAGCGTCCACAGCCCGCACACAGATCGACGGACGACTCGGCCGGTCCCACCGGTTCCATCCGTGCGGTGACGGCCGGCAGGGCCTTCACGGCCGGCCCACCGCCGTCGGCGCGGGCGGGGCGGCGGCCGCGGGGCGGCCGGTGGCGGCCGGGGTGGTCGGTGCCGTGGTGCCGGGGCGGCTCGGGGGCTGGACCGCGCCGTTGCCGTTGTTGTCGCGGGTGGGCAGCGCCTGGGCACCGTCCGAGGTCACCCGGGTCGCCCCGATGTACTCCCTGGTGTCGATCTTGTCGTAGCGGATCACCGCCCCGGTGTGGGGTGCGTTGATCATGTAGCCGCCGCCGACGTAGATCCCCACGTGGTGGATGCTCCGCGGATCGCTCAGGTCCGTCGCGAAGAACACCAGGTCCCCCGGCCGCAGCTGATCGCGCGACGGGTGCGGCCCGGCGTACCACTGGTCGTTGGCCACCCGCGGCAGCTCGATGCCCACGGTGGCGAACGCCGCCTTGGTGAGCCCGGAGCAGTCGAACTGCCCGTTCTGCGAGGACAGGCCCTCACCGCCCCACAGGTACGGCGTGCCGAGCTTGGTCTGGGCGAAGTAGATCGCGCCGGCCGACTGCGCGGACACCTCCACCGGCGCGGTCGGCGCGGTGAAACTGCGGGCCATCGCCTGGATGTTCCGCACGTAGCCCTGGGTTTCCTTGTACGGCGGGATGCCCCCGTTCTTCGTCACCGCGTACGGGCCGGCGTTGTAGGCGGCCAGCAGGTTCGCCTGCGGGTCGCCCGGCACCCCCGAGACGTCCTTGGCCAGCGCGCAGTCGTACACCGCCGCCGTGGCGATCGCGTCGTACGGGTTCCAGACGTCCTTCTTGCCGTCCCCGTCCCCGTCCGTGGCGTACACCGGCCAGGTCCCCGGCATGAACTGCGCCATTCCCTGCGCTCCGACCGGGGATTGGGCCCTCGGATCGAAACCGCTTTCCTGGTACAGCTGCGCGGCGAGCATCGGCGGGGAGATCTCCGGGCAGAGCGATCCCCACTTCTGGAAGGTGTCCTGATAGGCCGCCGGGACCGTTCCGGGAGAGAGCGCGGAGCGATTGGCCGACTGCTGCGGCGTCCCACTTGCCGCATATGTCCCCATCGTCACCAGGCCGAGGAATCCGAACGCGACAACTCCCGCCGCAGCGGCGGCCGTACCGGCCTTCCGGAGTACCATCAGCACCATCCCGACGAATCGTCAGTCGAAGTGTCCCGGAAGGCGTTGCTCACCGCAATCATCAGAGATACAAAGAGTGAGCGCTATCCTTCGTACGGTGGACATCCTCGCGTACGTGTCCGATGCCTCACGACCAATCCGCGAGAAGTAGCCAAGTCGACATCAGATCTGGCCAAGAATAGGCACCGACCCTTCGCGCGGGCGGGGTCAGGGCCCTTGAATTTGCCTGATCGGGCGGTGAGATGGAAATGAACCTGAGCAGCGTGCACACCTATGCGGTCGGCCACCTGGCCGAGGACCCCCCCAAGAAGCCGAGCATCGACACGATCATCGGCGGGATCGCCCCCGACTGGGGCCCGTTCGCGACCCTCGGGTCGGAGGCCCGGGTGATGGTCGAGGTCATCATGGCCCTCGCCATCATCCTCTGCCTCGGCATCGCGGCCTGGGGCGCGGCCAAACAGCGGATCGGCGCGACCGCGATGCGCGACAGCTTCGGCGCCGAACAGGGCAAGGGACTGATCATCGCCGGGCTGACCGGCGTGTTCATCATCGGATCACTCGGCACTCTGTTCACCATTGTCTACGGCATGGCGATCTGACGATAGGACAGCAGTGATCCGGCCCGACTGAGGGCAGGTTCCCCGCCCGGACCCCACCAGTGGCCGACCAGCCAGGACCCCACCCCCGTTCCCACCCTCCGTCCGCGCCCGCCCCGGGGCGGAGGGCCCCCGGAGCCGCCCCGGCTCCCCGCACCAGGAGGGCCGCCGTGCCGTTGTCCGACGACCAGCCGCACACCCGTACGCGGCTGCCGGTCGACGAACAGCCCTCCACGTCGGCGACCCTCCGTCAGTCCCGGCCGCTGCGAACCCTGCTGACCGTCCTCGTGGTCGTCACCCTGCTCGTCGTCGCCATCTCCATCGCCAACCGCGGCAAGCCCGCCGCCGGCGGCGGCAGCTCCTCCGACCACGCCGCCCCCGGCGCCGCCTCCGGCGCCGGCCCGGCCCCCAGCGGCGACCAGCCCGTCGGCACCACCGTCAACGGCATCGCCTCCGGCTTCCCGCACAGCGACCAGGGCGCCCAGTCCGCCGCCGCCAACTACTCGGTGGCCATCGGCTCCGCGGACATGTTCCGCACCGACAGCCGCCACACCATCATCGCCACCATCGCCGACCCGGGAGCGGCGGGGGCGCTGCAGAGCCGGCTGGACCAGGGCTTCGGCGGCGACACCGCCGCCCGCTACGGCCTCGACGCCCAGGGCCGTGCCCCCAAGGGCCTCACCTTCGTCAGCCGCACCGTCCCGGTCGGCACCAAGTCGACCAACTACAACGACGGGGACGCCAAGGTCGAGGTGTGGTGCACCGGCCTCACCGGCCTCGCCGGCGAACGCTCCGTCCAGCCGGTGACCACCAACTGGTTCACCCTCGCGCTCTCGCTCCACTGGACGGGGAGCGACTGGAAACTCACCGACTTCACCAGCAGGCAGGGCCCCGCGCCGATGCCCGGAGACCAGCAGGCCGCCACCGCCGAGGAGATCACCGGCGCCGCGCAGCAGTTCGGGGGGTTCCGCTATGCCCGTTGACCAGACCGCACGCCGTTCGACCGCACGCCGTGCGGGCACGGTGGCCGGTGCGCTGGCCGCCCTGCAGGTGGCGACGATGCTGGCGGCCCAGCGAGTCTTCGCCGATCCGTCGCCGACTGCCACACCCACCTGTCAGAAGGTCGATCTGCCGATCCCGGGCAGCGATGCCGGATGTGCTCCCAACGGAGCGGTCGTCATCCCCGGGAGCGGCACCGTCGGCACCGTGACCGACCCGCTCGGGTCGCTCGCCAAGGGCTGTGCCCAGGCGGCGGCCTGGGTGGTGCGGAAGCTGTCCGGGGCGATCGACGGGACGACGGCGGTGGACTTCACCAACCAGTCGTTCCTGCAGCAGTACGCCGTCGTGTTCGCGGTGTCGACGGTGATCACGCTGGTGCTGTGGCTGCTGGCGGTGACCAAGCGGGCGGTGCGGGGGGCGCCGTTGACGACGGCGATCTCGGAGGCGGTGGGCTTCCTGTGGCTGACCGTGGTGGCCTCCGCGTTCACGCCGCTGATCCTGTTCACCGTGGTGAGCGTGACGGACGGGCTGACGAAGGCGATCGCGGTCGGGACGAAGTCGGACACCGGGACGTACCTGAGCGGCTTCGCGGACACCCTGGAGAAGGGGGACGTCGGCGGCGGCCCGCTGATACTGGTGATCGTGTCGCTGGTGGCGGTGCTGGCGGCGGCGGTGCTCTGGATCGAGCTGGTGATCCGGGCGGCGATGCTGTACGTGGGGGCGCTGCTGGGGACGGCGGTGTACGCGGGGCTGGTGGACCGGCAGTTGTGGAAGCACGTGCGCCGGTGGGCCGGGATGATGCTGGCGGTGGACCTGGCGAAGCCGATCATCGTGATCATCCTGGGTCTGGCGGGCGCGGTGGCGACCGGGGCCGGGGCCAACGACGACTTCGCCCGGGTGCTGTCCGGGCTGGCGATCCTGTTCCTGTCGATCTTCGCGAGCGCCGCGGTGTACCGCTTCGTGCCGACCTTCGGTGACGAGATGCTGAACATGCGCCGGGCCCGGGCCAGCGCGGTGCAGGCCGGTTCGGCGATGATCAACGGCACCGCGAACCTGATGAAGCAGGGCATCAGCACCCACGGCGACCGCGGTCCGCAGGCGGCCGGCGGGGGTGGCGGGGCGGGTGGGGGCTCGGTCGCGCCCGGCATCGCCGCGCACGCCGGCCGGACGCCGGCTCCACCGCCGCAGGCCGGACCGCCGCAGGCCCCGGTTCCGATCCGCGACAGCAATCCAGCGAAGGGAGGGTGACGGGTAAGTGAGCAGTGAACCGCTCGGCCAGTACGGTGCCCAGTACGCCCAGCCGTACGTGCACCAGCGCCGCACCTACCTGATCGGCAAGGCCCGCCCGAACGCGCCGATCGGCCGGAACCGGGAGTCCGGCGAGATCCTGCTGATCATCTTCGGGGCGTTCGTCGGGATGCTCTGGGGCCTGCTGATGCCGGTCCTGCCGCTGCGGATCGCCGGTCTGCTCGGCCTGCCCCTGCTGGCCATCGCGGCGGTCTACGTGCCGTACCGCAAGCGGACGTTCTACAAGTGGGTGGAGATCAACCGCACCTACCGCCGGACGGTCCGCAGCGGGCGCGGGGTGTGGCGCTCGGACGCGATGGACGCGGGCACCCGGATGGACGGCCGCGAGGTGGAGATCGGCCCGCCGCCCGGGGTGGGGCGGCTGCGCTGGCTGACCGCGCCGTTCGGGCCGGACGAGGTCGGGGTGCTGATGCACCTGGAGCGGCGGACGGTGACGGCCGCGATCGAGATCGAGGGCCCGGGCGTCGGGCTGCGCGACTCGGAGGACCAGGAGGCGCTGGTCGACCGCTTCGGCACGCTGCTGAAGCACGTCGCCAACGGGGACGGGTTCGTGACCCGGCTGCAGATCCTGGCCCGCACGCTGCCGGCCGACCCGGACGCGCACGCCAAGGACGTGGAGCGGCGCGGCGACCGCGACGCGCCGCGCTGGCTGCAGGAGTCGTACGACCAGCTGCAGTCGATGGTGTCGACCTCCTCGGAGCAGCACCGGGCGTACCTGGTGGCCTGCATGCACTACACCCGCGACCTGGCCGCCGAGGCGCACGCGATGGGCCGCAGCGCCTACGAGAAGCGTGCCGCCGGCGGTCCGTCCCGGGACGACGACGGGCTGGCGGCCGTGATGGCACGCGAGCTGACCGACATCTGCGCCCGGCTGGCCGAGGCGGACATCCGGGTGCGCCAGCCGCTGGGCCAGGCCCGGCTGTCCTCGCTGCTGCACTCGATGTACGACCCGGACCACCCGATCGACCACATCCAGGCGATGTCCCGGCGCAACGCCTGGCCGGCCGAGCTGGACGCGACCCACCCGCAGTACCTGACGGCGAAGACCCGCGAGTCGGCGACCCGGGAGCCGTGGTGCCACGCGACCGCGTGGATCAAGGAGTGGCCGCTGACCCCGGTGGGCGTCAACTTCCTGGCGCCGCTGCTGGTGCACACCCCGGACGTGATCCGGACGGTCGCGGTGACGATGGACCTGGAGCCCACCGACGTCGCGATCGAGCGGATGCTGACCGAGAAGACCAACGACGAGGCGGAGGCCAGCCGCGCGGCCAAGATGAACCGCACGGTCGACCCGCGCGACCTGGCCCACACCGGGCGGGTGGACCAGCGCGGTGACGACCTGGCCTCCGGCGCGGCCGGGGTGAACCTGGTCGGCTACATCACGGTCTCCTCGCGCAACCCCGAGGCGCTGGCCCGCGACAAGCGGACCATCCGGGCGTCGGCCGGCAAGAGCTACCTGAAGCTGGAGTGGTGCGACCGCGAGCACCACCGGGCCTTCGTCAACACCCTGCCGTTCGCCACCGGCATCCGCCGCTGACCGCCGCGCCCGTCCACCCACCGCACCCGTCCACCCCCCACCGCTGGCACCAGGAGGCCGCCCATGGCGCTCGGCAACCTCACCGACGCGTTCACCAGCCTGTTGTTCGGCAAGGTGGAGACCACCCGGCTGCCGGTGCGCACCTCGACCGGCCAGGCGCAGGCGGTCTACCTGCCGACGGCCGCACCGGGGCTGGGCGACTCGGGCGTGATCATCGGGCGGGAGGTGTACAGCGGCAAGGGCTATGTCTACGACCCCTTCCAGCTGTACGGGCAGCAGCTGCCCGCCCCGCACTGGCTGGTGCTGGGGGAGTCCGGCAACGGCAAGTCGGCGCTGGAGAAGACGTACGTGCTGCGGCAGTTGAGGTTCCGCGACCGGCAGGTCGTGGTGCTCGACGCGCAGGGCGAGGACGGCGTCGGCGAGTGGAACCTGATCGCCGACGCGCTGGGCATAAAGCCGATCCGGCTGGACCCGATGGCGGCCCGGGACGGCGGGGTGAAGCTCAACCCGCTGGACCCGGCGATCACCCAGACCGGTCAGCTGTCGCTGCTGCGCACCATCATCGAGGTGGCGATGGGCCGGGGCCTGGAGGAGCGGGCGGGCTTCGCGCTGAAGGCGGCGCACGCCCACGTGGTGGCCTCGGTGAAAGACCGTCAGCCGGTGCTGGACGACATCATCGACACCCTGCGCAATCCCGAGCTGTCCTCGGTGGAGTCGCTGGGCGTGGCGGTGGACGAGGTGCAGTCCTGGGGCCTGGACGTGGCGCTGGTGCTGGACCGACTGGTCGACGGTGACCTGCGCGGCATGTTCGACGGCCCGACCACCGACGGGATCGACCTGGACGCGCCGCTGATCGTCTTCGACCTCTCGCACATCGACCGCAACTCGATCGCGATGCCGATCCTGATGGCGATCGTCGGGGTGTGGCTGGAGCACACCTGGATCCGGCCGGACCGGAAGAAGCGCATCTTCCTGGTCGAGGAGGCCTGGCACATCATCAACAGCCCGTTCGTGGCACAGCTGTTCCAGCGGCTGCTGAAGTTCGGCCGACGGCTCGGGCTCTCGTTCGTGGCGGTGGTGCACCACCTGTCGGACGTGGTGGACGGTGCGGCCGCCAAGGAGGCCTCGGCGATCCTGAAGATGGCCTCCACCCGGACGATCTACATGCAGAAGGCCGAGGAGGCGCGGGCCACCGGCCGGGTGCTGGGCCTGCCGCGCTGGGCGGTGGAGATCATTCCGACCCTGTCGCCGGGCATCGCGGTGTGGGACGTCAACGGCAACGTCCAGGTGGTGAAACACATCATCACCGACACCGAACGGCCGCTGGTCTACACCGACCGCGCGATGACCGAGGACGCGGTGGCCGAACGGACGCGGGCGGAGCGGAACTTGGCGGCGGAGCCGGGGGTCTGACCGTCCGTCGTCAGCCTGGCCGGCCGGTCGTACGCAGGCTGCCCGTCCCGGCTCTGCCGCGATGGTTCGTCAGCAGGTAATCCTCTCGTTACGTTCGACGTCCTGACAGCTACGCGCGTTGACCCTAGGCTGCACTCGCGCAACTCATCGCCCACGCCCGGTTCCTCCGCCGCCGCGTGGTCCTCCAAGGTGCAGGGGTTCCCTCATGCTCACCGTCAGATCCCGACGGGCGGCGTTCGCCGTCGTCGCCGCCGCAGGTCTGTTCGGCACGGTGGTCGTGCCGACGGCCGCTCAGGCCGCCGACGCCAACGCCAAGCGTCACAAGACCGTCAACCTCCAGCTGCTGGCGATCAACGACTTCCACGGCAACCTGGAGCCCCCGGCCGGCTCCTCCGGCACGATCAAGGAGGTCGACCCGGCCACCGGTCGGGTGGTCTCGACCCCGGCCGGCGGCATCGAGTACCTGGCCACCGAACTGCGCAAGGCGCGGGTCCCGGCCGACGACTCGATCACGGTCGCGGCCGGCGACATCGTCGGCGCCAGCCCCCTCACCTCGGCGCTGTTCCACGACGAACCGACCATCGAGGCGATGGACAAGCTCGGCCTGGACGTCACCTCGGTCGGCAACCACGAGTTCGACCAGGGCGCTGCGGAGCTGCTGCGCAAGCAGGAGGGCGGCTGCCACCCGACCGACGGCTGCTACGAGCCGGGCCGCACCTTCAAGGGCGCCAACTTCAACTACCTGTCGGCCAACGTCACCGACGAGAAGACCGGCAGGACCCTGCTGCCGCCGTACTGGGTGACCAAGTCCCAGGGCGTGAAGATCGGCTTCATCGGCGTCACCCTGGAGGGCACGCCGAACATCGTGACCGCCGAGGGCATCAAGGGCCTGAAGTTCGCCAACGAGGTCACCACGATCAACAAGTACGCCGCCGAGCTGAAGGCCAAGGGCGTCAACTCGATCGTCGCGCTAGTCCACGAGGGCGGCTACCCGGCCAGCAGCGTCTACAACTACGACTGCGGCCCGGCGGGCCAGGGCATCTCCGGCCCGATCGTCGACATCGCCAGGAACATCGACCCGGCCGTCGGCGCCATCGTCACCGGCCACACCCACAACGCGTACGCCTGCGAGATCCCCGACCCCAACGGCGTGCCGCGCTCGGTCACCAGTGCCGCCTCCTTCGGCCGGCTGTTCACCGAGATCGACATGAAGCTGGACAAGACCACCGGCGAGATCGTCCGCCCGTCGGTCAAGGCCGAGAACCACGTGGTGCGCCGCACGGTCCCCAAGGCCCCGGACATGACGGCGCTGATCGACCACTACTCCAAGCTGGCCGCCCCGATCGCCAACCGCCCGATCGGCTACATCTCCGCGGACATCAACGGCCGCGGCAGCAGCGACCTGGAGAAGCCGCTCGGCGACGTGATCGCCGACGCCCAGCTGGAGGGGCTCGCCCCGGCCGGCAAGGGCGGGGCGCAGGTCGCCTTCATGAACCCCGGGGGACTGCGCTCCGACCTGGTGTACAAGGCCTCCGGCAGTGAGGGCGACGGCGTGGTGACCTACGGCGAGGCGTTCACCGCCCAGCCGTTCACCAACATGATGCAGGTCAAGACGCTGACCGGCGCACAGCTGGTCCAGCTGCTCCAGCAGCAGGTGAGCGGGCTCAACGACGCGGCGCCGAAGGTCCTCCAGGTGTCCTCGAACCTCCACTACACCCTGGACATGCGCAAGACCGGCGCGGACCGGGTGGTGCTCGACTCGATCCGGCTGAACGGCGCGCCGGTCGACCCGGCCGCCAGGTACCGGGTCGCGGCCAACGAGTTCCTGGCCGGCGGCGGCGACGGCTTCCCGGCCTTCGCGGCGGGCACCGACAAGCTCGTCGGCGCCTCCGACCTGGACGTCTTCACGGCCTACCTGGCGGCCCACAGCTCGGCGGCCTCGCCGCTGAAGCCGCCGGCGCAGGACCGGATCAAGGTCCTCGGCCCGGGCAGCGACATCGACTGACCGTGAGCCGACGATGAGGACGGGCGGGGCGCTGTCGGGGCGCCCCGCCCGTTCCGTTCTCCCCCGACCGTCACTCGGGGGCTACTCGGGGCCGGGGCCGCCCGGCAGTCGTACGGTGGCCAGCGCGCCGGGGCCGCCGTCCTCGGCCGGGCCGAGGGTGACCTCGCCGCCCGCCTCCCGCACGCTCTGTGCGACGATCGACAACCCCAGGCCTGAGCCGGGCAGTTGGCGCGAGGAGGGGGAGCGCCAGAACCGGTCGAAGACGTACTGCAGCTCGTCCGGCGGGATGCCGGGGCCGTGGTCGCGGACGGTCAACACGCCCTGCTGCAACCGGACCTCGATGGTGCCGCCGGGCGGGCTGTACTTGACCGCGTTGTCCAGCAGGTTGATCACGGCGCGCTCCAGGCCGGCCGCGTCGCCGTGGGTGTACCAGGGCTCGGTGCTCACCTCGAAGACCAGCCCGGGACCACGGAGCTTGGCGCGCTCGACGGCCCGGCCGGCGATCTCGTGCAGGGCGACCACGGTGAGGTTGGGACCGGCCTTCGGGGTGTCGGGGCGGGAGAGCTGGAGCAGGTCGCCGATCAGGACGGTGAGTTCCTGCATCTGCGCCTTCATGTTGCCGAGCAGCTTGGTCTTGGTCGCCGGGGGCAGCGGGCGGCCGGTGTCGTCACTGCGGATCAGCAGGTCGACGTTGGTGCGCAGGGAGGTGAGGGGCGTCCGCAGCTCGTGGCCGGCGTCCGCGATCAGCCGGGTCTGGCGCTCGCGGGAGTTGGCGAGGGCGGTGCTCATCGAGTTGAAGGAGGTGGACAGGCGGGCGATCTCGTCGTCGCCGCGCACCGGGATGGTGGTGCCGACCTCTTCGGTCCGGGCGATGTGCTCGACGGCGTCGGTGAGCCGGTCGACGGGCTTGAGGGAGGAGTGGGCGACCAGGCGGCCGGCGACGGCGGCGAGCAGGATGCCGCCGAGGGAGACGGCGCCGAGGAGGATGGCGAGGCCCTGGAGCGAGTCCTCGACGGACTGGGTGGGGGTCGCGACCATGACCAGCACCGGCCCGAGAGAGTGGCTCTGGGCCGCGGAGACGCGGACGACAGCAGGATCACCATTGGTGTAGGTGCCATCACGGATGATCGACTGACCGAGCTTGAGGCGGTACGCGTCGGTGTCGCTCGGCTTGAGCGTGATAGCTCGGGGCGTGCGCTCCGCGAAGCAGACCTGGCCGGTGTTCGCCAGGACGAACTGGACGTCCCTGAGCACGGGGCCGTTGCTCTCGGTCGGGGAGGACCCCTGTGCCGTCGGGGCTGCAGCAGGCGATGAGGCGCAGTACAACGTGGGTGGGATCCGCGGCTGCGGGGGAGCGTTGAGCAGATCCGTTCGGACCTGGCCGTACAGCTGCCTCTCCACGATGAACCAGCACGCCAGCGCCGACATCGCGATCGCCACCGCCACCGCCGCCGCGCTCAGGAAGGTGAGGCGGCCGCGCAGCGAGCGGGAGCGGTACCAGTGGACGATTCGCTCGCGCCGGCCCGGGGTGCGGGGCGGCGCCAGCGGCGGGGGCGGAACAGTACTCACGCGCCGGCGCCGGCGGCCGGGCGCAGGGCGTAGCCGACGCCGCGTACGGTCTGGATGAGGCGCGGCATGCCGCCCTGCTCGGTCTTACGGCGCAGGTACATCACGTACACGTCCAGGGAGTTAGAGGAGGGCTCGAAGTCGAAGCCCCAGACCGCCTTGAGGATCTGCTCCCGGGTGAGGACCTGCCGGGGGTGGGAGAGGAACATCTCCAGCAGCATGAACTCGGTGCGGGTGAGTTCGACCGGCTTGCCGCCGCGGGTGACCTCGCGGGTGGCGGTGTTCATCCGCAGGTCGCCGAAGGCGAGCACCTCGCTGTCGTCCTCGGCGGCGGCGCGGGCGGCGGCCTCGGCGGCGAGGGCGTTGCGGCGCAGCAGGGCGCGGACGCGGGCGAGGAGTTCGTCGAGTTCGAAGGGCTTGGCGAGGTAGTCGTCGGCGCCGACGTCGAGGCCGGTGACGCGGTCGCCGACGGCGTCGCGGGCGGTGAGCATCAGGACGGGGACGGTGTCGCCGCGGGAGCGCATCCGGCGGACGGCGGTGAGGCCGTCCATCCGGGGCATCATGATGTCCAGCAGGACGAGGTCGGGCTTGTCGCGTTCGACGGACTCCAGGGCCTCGTAGCCGTCGGTGGCGGTGGCGACCTCGTAGCCCTCGAAGGCGAGGCTGCTCTCCAGGGCGTCCCGGAGGGCGGGTTCGTCGTCGACCACGAGGAGCCGGGCGGAGGGGTGGCCGGCCTCGGCGGTGGTGCGGTCGTCGGCGGACGGGGTCATGGGCTGGTGCCCTTTCTCGTCGGGTGGAGGACCTGCTGGGAGCAATTGTCCGTCTCGCGGACGCTTACCGGCTCTCAGGGATTGTGGCTCACAGGCTCTGGCCGGCTTCGAGTTTCGGCAGGGCCTGCTTGATGTCGTTGATCGGGATGGCGAAGCCGAGGCCGACGCTGCCGGCCGTGCTGCTGCCGCCGCCGGCGGTGGAGCTGGCGCCGTTCGGGGCGTACATGGCCGAGTTGATGGCGATGACCTGGCCGTTGGCGTTGATCAGCGGGCCGCCGGAGTTGCCCGGGTTGAGGGCGGCGTCGGTCTGGAAGGCCTTGTAGGTGGTGGTGTCGGCACCGCTCTGCTGCTGCGGGATGCTGCCGCGCAGACCGGGCAGGTTGGGGAAGCCGAAGCCGCCGTTGCCGCTGGTGCTGCCCTCGTCGAGCTGGACGGTGACGTCGCGGTTCTCGGCGCTGATGATGCCGGAGGTGACGGTGCCGGTGAGGCCGTCGGGGTTGCCGATGGCGACGACCGGGTCGCCGACGGCCACGGTGGAGGAGTCGCCGAGGACGGCGGGGGAGAGGTTCTTGGCGCCGGTCGCGGTGATCACGGCGACGTCGAGCTTCTTGTCGGTGCCGGTGACGGTGGCGGGGGCGGTGGAGCCGTCCTTGAAGGTGACGGTGATCCGGCCGTTGCCGTCGGCCGCGGTGTCGATCACGTGGAAGTTGGTGAGGATCTGGCCGTTGTGGTTGAGGACGACGCCGGTGCCGGTGGCGGTGCCGTTGCCGCTCTTGACGGTGATCTGGACGACGCTGGGGGAGACGGCGGAGGCGATGGCGGGCACGTTGGCGGTGCCGTCGGTGCGGGCGGAGACCGGGCTGGCGATGGTGCCGACGCGGCTGTCGGAGGACTGCCGGTCGGCGGCGACGACCCCGCCGGTGACCCCGCCGATGACGGCGGCGATCGCGGCGACGGCGGTGACCAGGGCGAGCCGTCCGCGCAGCAGGCCGCGCCGGGCGCGGTTGCCGTGGCCGCCGGGGCCCTCGGACCCGGAAGGGTGGCCGAGCAGGGTGGGGGGCTCGGGCGGCATGGGCGGGGGAGGGGGTGGTCCGTCGAAGCTGCCGCCGGAGTGGTCCTCGCGGTACCCGTAGGCGGTGCGTGGGTCGGGGTTGCCGGCGCCGTGGCCGAGCACGGCGCCCTCGATGACGCGGGGCTGCTCGTACGGGCCGTACTGCTCGTCGGGGTGCTGCTGGTGTTCGCTCATGCCGACCAAGCTCCGCCCGGTGGATGAGGACCGGATGAGAAGCGGCTCAGAACGCCCCGAGAAGCGCGTTGGCTTCTCATAAAGCCTGGTCAGACCGCCTGCGGAGCGGAATCGGCGGTTCCGGTCCGGCCGCTCCGTCCGCTGCTCCGTTCGGTTACTCCGGCAGGGTCCGCCCGGGTGCGGCGCCGTCGCAGCCGCAGGAACGGCGGATGACCAGGCGGGACGGGAACTTGCGGACCCGTTCGGTGTCCGAGCCGGGCACCATCAGCGAGTCGTCCAGCACCAGGTCCACGGCGGCCCTAGCCATCGCGTCGCGGTCGGAGGCGACGGTGGTCAGCGGCGGGTCGGCGAGCGCGGCCTCGGGCACGTCGTCGAAGCCGGCCACCGCGAGGTCCTCGGGTACGCGCAGGCCGACCTCACGGGCGGCCCGCAGCACGCCGATGGCCTGGTCGTCGGTGGAGCAGAAGACCGCCCGCGGCCGGTCCGGCCTGCGCAGCAGGTCGAGCGCGACGTCGTACGCGCCGTAGCGGTGGAAGGGTGCGTCGATCAGGTGCGGTGCGGTGGGGACGCCGTGGGCGTCCATGGCGCGCTGCCAGCCCTCGACGTGGTCGATGACGGGGTCGCCGGGGGCGGGGGACTCCACCGGGCCGCCGAAGCAGGCCACGTACGGGTGCCCGTGCACCTCCAGCAGATGGCGGACGACGGCCTCGGCTCCGCCGACGTCGTCGGTGACCACCGCGACGTCGTCGATCGCCTCGGGGCGGCGGTGCAGCAGCACCACCTTCGCCCCCTCCATCGCGGCGAACTCCTCGGCGGCGCGCTGCGAGGGGCCCTGGCTGACCAGGATCAGGCCGGAGACCCGCATGCCGAGGAAGGCGCGGACGTAGTGGACCTCGCGGTCGTCGACGTAGTCGGAGTTGCCGATCAGCACGAGCTTGCCGCGCTCGGAGGCGGCCCGTTCGACGGCGTGGGCCATCTCGGCGAAGAAGGGCTGGCGGGCGTCCGGGACGACCATGCCGATCAGGTTGGTCCGCCGGGAGGCCATCGCCTGGGCGACGCTGTTCGGCCGGTAGCCGAGCTGCTCGATCGCCGCGAGGACCTTCTCCCGGGTCGCGGGCGCGACCGGGCGCGGCCCGTTGTTGATCACGTAGCTGACGACCGCGGTGGAGGTCCCAGCCAGTCGGGCTACATCGTCGCGCGTCACCTTGGCCACGGGGGGAGTCTACGCGTGTGGCCCCCGAGGCGGCAGTGGGACCTGGGGCCGCTTCGGGGGGCGTACCGGGAGGAAACCGGACGGGTCGGGCGGAGGGCGGCCCTCCCGACCCGCCCGGTCTCAGGCCTCCAGCGGGGCGGAGGGGCGCTGGGAGAGGTCCGGGCGCTCGCTCTTCTCGGCCTTCTCCGGGACGACGAAGCGGTAGCCGACGTTGCGCACGGTGCCGATCAGCTGCTCGTTCTCGACACCGAGCTTGGCGCGCAGCCGCCGGACGTGGACGTCCACCGTCCGGGTGCCGCCGAAGTAGTCGTAGCCCCAGACCTCCTGCAGCAGCTGGGCCCGGGTGAAGACCCGGCCGGGGTGCTGCGCGAGGTACTTGAGCAGCTCGAACTCCTTGAAGGTGAGGTCGAGCGCCCGGCCCTTGAGCTTCGCGGAGTAGGTGGCCTCGTCGACCGAGAGGTCGCCGTTGCGGATCTCCATGGGGCTGTCGTCGACGGCGACCTGGAGGCGGCCGAGTGCGAGCCGCAGCCGGGCCTCGACCTCGGCCGGCCCGGCGGTGTCCAGCAGGACGTCGTCGATGCCCCACTCGGCGGTCACGGCGGCCAGGCCGCCCTCGGTGACCACCAGGATCAGCGGGCAGCCGATGCCGGTGGAGCGGAGCAGCTGGCACAGGCTGCGGATCTGCGGCAGGTCGCGCCGCCCGTCGACCAGGATGACGTCCGCACTGGGGGTGTCCATCAGGGCCGATCCCTCGGCGGGTGCGACCCGGACGTTGTGCAGCAGCAGGCCGAGGGCCGGCAGTACTTCGGCGGACGGCTGGAGCGCGTTGGTGAGGAGGAGTAGAGAACTCATACCCGGTGGTCCCCTTTCCGGGTCGTCGCGGTCGCGTTCCGGCTGCCGCCGCAGCCGGGGGACGCAGGTGCTGAGGGGAGGGGGGAGGACGCCCGGGCGGCTTCGGGGGAGCGCGCGGCGCACCGGGGGTCCCGCAACCCCTGGCGCACCGTTCCTGCCCTGTTCATCCCGCGAACCCTCCGGTCTGGTCCGGTCCCGGGTGGCGGCCCGGCGCCGGGTGGCGACACCCCGCCGGGCCGGCACGTCCTTGTGCCGCGAGAGGCGGGGCGGTTCCTGCGGTGCGCCGGGGGTGGGCCGACGAATCGCACGAACGTCCGTACTGGCGTCCTGAAAGCACAAAAGGACCCGGGGGCGACTCTGCCCGGATCCCTCTTGGTGCACGAGAATAGCCGACCGTCCTCCGCGCCGGGAGTGCGCGAATCCGGCGGTTCGCCCAATCCGGGCGTGCGCCGGGTGAGCCTGGACACAGCTTCGGGCGCCGCCCCGGGCTCGTCCGGCCAGGGCGATTGCCGCTCGGACCGGCGGACACGCCATCATGGACGCACATCGGCGGCGCCGCCCGGGTCCATCATTCGGGTGGTCGGGCGGAAACTCCGGTGGCGAGCCGGACCGGGCCACCGGGGCCGGGCGAGGACGAACGGAAGGGGTGCCCGATGGGCGCGACCACCGAGCCCGCGAGCGGCGCCCGGGCGCGCGGGACGATCCGCTACTGGGCGGCGGCGAAGTCCGAGGCCGGGCTGGCCGAGGAGCCGTACGAGGCGGCGACCCTGGCGGAGGCGCTGGCCGCGGCCAAGGAGCGGCACGCCGACCGGCCGAAGCTCGTCCAGCTGCTCGGGCACTGCTCGTACCTGGTCGACGGCGCGCAGGTGGGCGGCCGGGACCACGCGGCCGTGGCCCTGACCGAGGGCGGGACGGTCGAGGTTCTCCCGCCGTTCGCGGGAGGCTGAGCGGCGTGACGGACATGAACGACCCGAATCACGGCGGCGGCTACGGCAACTGGCCGCAGCAGCCCCAGCAGCCCTATCCGCATCCGCATTCGCAGCAGCCCCAGCAACACGCGCCGCAGCACCCGTACGGCTATCCGGTGGACGACGAGGCGGCGACCACGCTGCTGCCGCCGGTCCCGGCCTTCGACGACGCGGCCGCGACCACCCTGCTGCCGCCGGTGCCCGCGTTCGACGACGCGGCCGCGACCACGCTGCTCCCGCCCGTCCCGCCGCTGGACGACGCGGCGGCCACCACTCTGCTGCCGCCGGTGCGGGTCTCCGGCGCGATGCCGGTCGCCCCGCCGCAGCACCTCGGGCAGCCGCCGGTGCAGCAGCGTCCGGTTCAGCCGCAGCAGCCCTCCAGGGCGCGGCACGCGGCCCCGGCGCCGCAGCCCGCCGCGCAGCAGGCCGCCCCCGCCGCACCGCCCGTCGCCGGGATGCCCGGCACGCCCCTGGCGGGGTTGCCCGACGCCGGAGCGGGCTTCGACCCGCCGACCATGACGCTCAAGCGCCCGGGCGCCCCCGCTGCCCCGCCGTACGGCTCCCTCCCGGCGCAGCCGACTCCGCTCGCCGCACCACCCTCCGCACCGGTCGGCACGCCGCCCGGCCGGACCGGTTCCCCGATCATCGACCCGGGCCTGCAGCCCGCCCTGATCACCGCCGGGGTGGCCGCGCTGCTGGCGGGCGGCGCCGCGCTGGGGCAGGTGGCGCTGGCCCTGGTGGTCGCGCTGCTGCAGCTGCTGACGGCGGCCGGCTGGTTCCGGCTGAACGGCATGTGGCCGGCCCGCCAGGGCATCCTGCTCGCCGCGCTGGCCGGGCTCACCGCGGACGTGGCCGTGCTGCTGGCGGACTCCAGCGGCGACGCGGCGGCCGTGGTGGGCACCCTGGGCGGGTTCTTCCTGCTGGTCCTGGTGCTGCAGACGTTCCGCCCGTCGGACCCGAAGGAGCGGTTCTACGCGCTGACCGTGCTGGGCTCGGCCACCGTGGTGACGGCGCTGTGCACCGCGCTGCTGTTGGCGGACTGGGTGCCGGCCGGGGTCGGCGCGGTGGCGCTGGCCACCCTGCTGGCGGCGGCTCCGCTGCCCGGCCCGAAGCAGCTGGGCCCGGTGCTGGGCCTGGTGGCGGCGGTGCTGCTGGGATTCCTGGTGGGCGCGCCGGTGGCTCTGGGGGCGCTCGCCGGGCTGGGTGCGCTGATCGGCCGCCGGGTCGCGGCGTACGACTTCCCGTCCCGCTTCGTGCACATGACGGCGGGCGTGGCGCTGCCGCTGGCGGTGGCCGCGCCGCTGATCTGGATGGCCACCGACCTGCTGGCCGGCTGAGCCGGTTTCGTCACGACCGCGTCCCGCCCCGGAACCACCTTCCGGGGCGGGACGTCGTACGGTCGTGCGGGAGGAGCCGCGTCCGGACGGCTCCGGGAGTTGACGACGACGGCGACCGGCGACGACGGGGGACACGATGCGCGGATGGCTGAAGGCGACGATCGGCCTGGCGGTGCTCGCCGGCCTGCTGGTGGGCGCGGACCGGATCGCGGTCGGCGTGGCCGAGGACGAGGCCGCGGACCGGCTGGTGAAGAGCGGCCAGATGAGCCAGCGGCCGGACGTCACGATCGAGGGCTTCCCGTTCCTGACGCAGGCGGTCTCGAAGAAGCTGGACGACGTCCGGATCTCCTCGGACGGCCTGACCGTCCGGAACAACGGCCAGCAGGTGGCGCTGCACTCCTTCAAGGCGAAGCTCTCGGGCGTCGATGTGAGCGACAGCCTGAACAGCGCCACGGTGGACAGCAGCACCGGCAGCGGTGTGATCACCTACCAGGACCTCGCCCAGCTGCTGCCCCCGGCCTCCCAGCTGCTGGGCGGAGCCCCGCTGCCGGGCGGCGCCAACTCCCGGCTGAGCCTGTCGTACGGCGGTCCGGGCAAGGTCAAGGCCTCGCTGGGACCGGTCTCGGTCGGTGAGGCCACCGTGCACAACCAGGGCAACACCGTCACCGTGGACGGCCTCAAACTGAGTTCGCTGGCCGAGATGTTCGCCGGGCTCGCCAACCGGAAGGTCGAGCCGGCCGCCTTCACCCTGGACTCGATGCCGGCCGGGCTGAAGCTGGCCGCGAAGGACGGCGTGACGCCGCTGCCGGAGGGCCTGCAGCTGTCCTTCGAGGGCAAGGACGTCAAGCTGCTGGGCTGACCCGGGCCCGCCCGCCGTCGGCCTGCCTTCCTCCCCTTCCCTCCCCCCGCTCCTCTTCCTCCGTTCCGCTCCGCGAGACGCGCTGTCCAGTGCGGCACGCGGAGCGGTGTCGTTTCGGCCCGTTGTGCCCCCCTGCCGGGCATCCGGCCCGCGCCCGCCGGAACGCACCAAGGCTGAATCCCAGCATTCGGCTGTTTCGATCTCGGCATTCGATACGCTGATGACAGCAGGCCTTCGGTGTCCCTAGCATCGTCGGCATGAAGCGACAGACGGATCTCACGAAGCGGCGGGCGGTCGACCTGTGCCGCGTGGCCGCCTGTCTGTGTCGAATGCGCTAAGTCGGCATCCTGGCAGGGCAGTTGATGCCCGCCGCCGATCTCTCCGGTGACCTCGCCCGGCCCTTCGGGCCGATGGCCGCCGCCGTACCCCGCACTTCCCCGCCCGGTCGCCCCGGCTCGCTCCTCCATCCCGTCATTCGGACAGGATTTCGGACGGGAATTCGGGCCGCACCCGTTCGGGCACCCCTGCAGCACCTGCTGAGCAGCACCTTCCGCCAACCGCCCTCGGATGGAGAACCACCATGAGCCGCAGCGACGTCCTGGTCGACGCCGACTGGGTCCAGGCCCACCTGGACGACCCGAAGGTCGTCATCGTCGAGGTCGACGAGGACACCTCCGCGTACGACAAGAACCACATCCGCAACGCCGTCCGGATCGACTGGAAGCAGGACCTCCAGGACCCGGTCCGCCGCGACTTCATCGACCAGGCCGGCTTCGAGGCGCTGCTCAGCGCCAAGGGCATCGCCAACGACGACACCGTCGTCCTCTACGGCGGCAACAACAACTGGTTCGCCTCCTACGCCTACTGGTACTTCAAGCTGTACGGCCACGGCGACGTCCGCCTGCTGGACGGCGGCCGCAAGAAGTGGGAGCTGGACTCCCGCGACCTGGTCGCCGAGGTCCCGGCCCGCCCGGCCACCGAGTACAAGGCGCAGGCCGCCGACTCCTCGATCCGCGCCTTCCGCGACGACGTGGTCGCCGCCATCGGCAACCTCAACCTGGTCGACGTCCGCTCGCCCGACGAGTTCTCCGGCAAGCTGCTCGCCCCGGCGCACCTCCCGCAGGAGCAGTCGCAGCGCCCCGGCCACGTGCCGAGCGCCCGCAACATCCCGTGGGCCAAGAACGCCAACGACGACGGCACCTTCAAGAGCGACGAGGAGCTCAAGGCGCTGTACGAGGCCGAGGGCATCGACCTGGCGAAGGACACCATCGCCTACTGCCGCATCGGCGAGCGCTCCGCGCTCACCTGGTTCGTGCTGCACGAGCTGCTCGGCCAGCAGAACGTCAAGAACTACGACGGTTCGTGGACCGAGTACGGCAGCCTGGTCGGCGTGCCGATCGAGCTCGGCAACTGAGCCCCCGGCTCGACCCGTAAGTCAGAAGGGAATACCAGACATGTGCGGTGCGAAGGCCGGCGGCCCGGACCTGGCAGGAGTTGACGTGGCGAACGAGACGATCATCCAGGGTTCGGTGACCCGCGACGGTGAGCCGGTCAACGGCTACGTCCGGCTGCTGGACGAGAACAACGAGTTCACGGCCGAGGTGCCCACCTCGGCGACCGGCCAGTTCCGGTTCTTCGCCCGCCCGGGCAAGTGGACCCTGCGGGCGCTCGTGCCGGGCCAGACCGTGGACCGTCAGGTGGTGGCCTCCCAGGGCACCGCCGTCGAGGTCGCGATCGCGGTCTGACCGGAACGGACGATCACACCGAGGGCCCCTGCCGCGCAGGGGCCCTCGGCCGTACCGTGGAAGACGTGCAGACGAGGCGTCGGCGGCGCTACTACTACGCCATGATGGGCGTGTGCCTGGGCCTGTTCGTCCTGGCCTGGGGCGTGGTGCGGTTCTTCTCGGTCGGCGCGGCGATCGGGATGTGCGTGGTCGCGATGGTGATCCCGCCCGCCGCGGCGGTGTTCGCCAACAAGCGGGACCCGGAGGACGACTGGTGGAACGATCCGCGCTGGGACGACCCGAAGTGGGACGACCCCGGTCACGACCGGGACCGCCCCGACCACGAGCCGCGCGACAAGCCCCGGTAGCCGGGCCGGACCGGTTCGGGACCGGGGCTGAACGGAGCCGGGACCGGTCCTAGTAGACGAGCGCCTGGACGCCGTCCGCCGTGATCTCGCTGACGAAGACCTGCGCGCCCGCGATCCGGACGCCCTCGACGGTGTCCTTCTGCTCGATCCCGCGCCGGGCCGCGCACTGGGTGCACAGCGTCACCGAGCCGGCCGCCAGGATCGACTCCAGCAGGTCGGGCAGCGGTGCGGCGTGCGGCAGCTCGAACTCCGCCGCCCTCCCCGGCAGGGCGAACCAGGAGGACTCCCCGGTCAGCCAGAGCGAGACCTCGATCCCGCTGGCGACGGCCACGGCCGCCACCGTGAAGGCCTGCGAGCACCGCTCCGGCGCGTCCGCCCCGGCGGTGACCTTGATGACGAGCTTCTTCGACATGGCGCCACCTTAGAGGGCGCGCGACCCCCGCCCGAGGTCATCCCGGAATCCCTTGGGGAAACCTTGGGCGGCAGCCGGGGGCGGGGGCACGAGAGCCGACGTGGTGGGGCTCACCGCGACCGGCCGGACCACGGCGGATAGAGTGAGCCCGCAAAATCCACCACAACTGTCGCCGCCTGGGAGCCCCCCGTGTCCGGTCTGGAAATGTTCTTCGACGGTCTGCTGGCCCTCATGGCCGTGCTGATCACCTGGTTCGCCATCTTCTCGGTGATGAAGCTGTACCAGGGCCAGCGCTGACCCTGCCGTACGGTTGAGGCAGACCGCACCGACCACGACAGCGACCAGGAACATGATCGAGATCCCTTCTGACCTCCACAAGGACGTCGTCCCGCTCGCCTTCCTCCTCGGCACCTGGGAGGGCGCGGGCGTCTACGACTTCCCGGGCACGGAGAAGTGCAACTTCGGCCAGGAGATCGTGATCCGGCACGACGGCCGCCCCTTCCTCGAGTTCCGCTCCCGCACCTGGGTGCTGAACGAGGAGGGCGAGAAGGTCCGTCCGCTGGAGAACGAGCACGCGTTCTGGCGCATCACCAGCAACCACGACGGCACCACGGGCGCGCGCGGGATCGAGATCTCCTCCGTCCGTGACGACGGCACGGTCGAGATCTGGTACGGCGAGCTGGCCGACGGCAAGCCGCAGGTCGACGTGTCCACCGACGCGGTGGCCCGGATCGAGGGCTCCCCGGAGTACTCCGGCGGCAAGCGGCTGTACGGCTTCGTCAACGGCGAACTGCTCTGGGTCGGCGAGAAGGCCGCCCCGAACGTGCCGCTGCGCCCGTACATGTCCGCCCAGCTGAAGAAGGTGCTCAGCCCGGCGCAGCTGATCAAGGACATCAACGACCTGCCGGACGACGGCATCGCCTTCTTCAAGTAGGGCTCGGCTCAAGCAGGCACAGCTCGAGCAAGGTCCGTGCACGAGGTAGGGACCGGCCCCCGGCCGGTCCCTACACTTGCTTCAGGACCCCCGACCTTGGCAGGGACAGAACCCGTGGCGGACACCGGCACCACCGACTGGCAACTCTCCGGCGACTGGAAGGCCGACCTGCGCGAGCGCGGCTACCGTCTCACGCCGCAGCGGCAGCTCGTGCTGGAGGCCGTGGACGTGCTCGACCACGCCACCCCCGACGACATCCTCTGCCACGTCCGCAAGACCGCCAGCGGCATCAACATCTCCACGGTCTACCGGACCCTGGAGCTGCTGGAGGAACTGGGCCTGGTTTCGCACGCCCACCTCGGCCACGGCGCCCCGACGTACCACCTGGCCGGCCGGCACCACCACCTGCACCTGGTCTGCCGGGACTGCGAGAAGGTCACCGAGACCGGCACCGAGATCGCCCAGCCGCTGATCGACCGGCTGCGCGAGGAGCACGGTTTCGACACCGACCTCAAGCACTTCGCCATCTTCGGCCGCTGCGCCGACTGCACGGCGAAGCAGGAGGACGGCCGGTCGTAAGCTGGCCGGTATGACCGGTGTGAAGAGTCCGCTGCTTGCCCTGCCCGGAGCCGTCCCCGCCGAGGGGGCCGACGAGGGCGTCGCCGCCCACTACGGCGACATCTTCCGCGAGCAACGGAACCTGTCGCAGGGCACCGGCTTCGTCGACCTCTCGCACCGCGGCGTGGTCACCGTCACCGGCGCGGACCGCCTCTCCTGGCTGCACCTGCTGCTCACCCAGCACGTGAGCCAGCTGGAGCCGCAGCACGCCACCGAGGCGCTGGTGCTCTCCCCGAACGGGCACGTCGAGCACGCCCTCTACCTGGTCGACGACGGGACCACCACCTGGGCCCACGTCGAGCCGGGCACCCAGGGCGCGCTGGTGGCCTACCTGGAGAGCATGAAGTTCTTCTACCGGGTGGAGGTCGCCGACGCGACCGCCGACTACGCCGTGGTCCACCTGCCGGCCGGCTCCACCGGCTCGGTCGACGGTGCCGCCGCCGTCCGCGAACTCCCTTACGGGCGCGACCTGTTCGTGCCGCGCGCCGGTCTGGAGGGGGTCACCGCCGGGTTCGGCCCGGCGGCCGGGGTCTGGGCGTACGAGGCGCTGCGGATCGAGGGCCACCGCCCCCGGCTCGGCTTCGAGACCGACCACCGGACCATCCCACACGAGGTGGACTGGCTGAGCACCGCCGTCCACCTGCAGAAGGGCTGCTACCGGGGCCAGGAGACCGTCGCCCGGGTGCACAACCTGGGCCGCCCACCGCGCCGGCTGGTCTTCCTCCACCTGGACGGCACCGAGGAGACGCTGCCCCCGCACGGCACCGAGGTGCGGCTGGCCTCCGACCCGGACGGGCGCTCGCTGGGCTTCGTGACCTCCTCGGCCCGGCACCACGAGCTGGGGCCGATCGCGCTGGCGATCGTCAAGCGGAACGTCCCGGTCGACGCGGTGCTGCTGGCCGGCACGGTTCCGGGCACCCAGGACGTGATCGTCCCGCAGTAGCGCCTGCGGGCCCCGGGCCCCGGGCCTCAGACCTCGACGAGGACGGTGAACGGGCCGTCGTTCACCAGTGCCACCTGCATGTCGGCGCCGAACCGGCCCGTCTCCACCTTGGCGCCGAGCGCCCGCAGTTGGGCGACCACCTCGTCCACCAGCGGCTCGGCGACCGGCCCGGGGGCGGCCGCGGTCCAGGTGGGGCGGCGGCCCTTGCGGGCGTCGCCGTAGAGGGTGAACTGGCTGATCACCAGCAGCGGCCCGCCGATGTCGGAGCAACTCTGCTCCACGCCCTCGTCGTTGACCGGCAGGATCCGCAGCGTCCAGAGCTTGCGGGCCAGTTGGGCCGCCTTGGCCGGGGTGTCCTCATGGGTCACACCGACCAGGACGCACAGCCCGGGCCCCTCGATCGCGCCGACGGTCTCTCCGGCCACGGTCACCCGGGCCTCGGTCACTCGCTGCACCACTGCTCGCATGCCGCCATTGTGCCGGAGCGCCGTACGGCCCGGAGAGGGCTCCGGGTGATCGGCACGGGACGGCCCGGGCTCGGGGCGCCCAACGAGGACGCGTGAGGAGGGCGCGTAAGGAGGAGCGCGGGCGAGGGACGCGTACGGGGGCGCACACGATGGGCGCGCAAACTGGTGGTGCACGCCGTGCGGCGCGCGCCTGCGCAGGTTCGAGCGCTGCTCTTCCTGCGGAAAGTCCCGGTCATATCAGCCACCCCCGTTCGCCAGGGGGCCGTTCGGGTGCACGGGCGGTGCGCGCGCGCCGGGTGGGGTGGCACGCTGGGGAACCGTACGAAGGGCTCGGCGCGCCTGAAGGTCCGCCGCACCGGGCCGGGGTTCGGCCGGGCGGTCGAGCCGGTAGGTCAGGCGTTCTGTCGGGGGTCGCCCTGGTGGGTGGTCCCGGCCGGGGAGCGGAACCCTTCGGGGGCCCCGGGCGTGCCAACGGACGGGACGCGCGAGCCCGTCGGGGGACGGGCCGGGCCGGCGGCAGGGACGGGCTGCCGCGAGCGGGCGGGATCGGACGACGGCAGGTGGGCTGGATGATGGACGCGAGCGGCGCGGCGTGGAACCGATCCGGGCAGGTGGCGCAGGCCCCCGGGGCCCCGGCCTGGGCGGCCGGCCCGGACGGCGAGCCCGACCTGGAGCGGCTGGACCTGGAGCAGCTGCGGATCCTGCGCCGGGAGACCATGGAGCAGGAGGCCGACCTGTCCTACCTGCGGCGGCTGCTGCACGGGCGGATGGACATCCTGCGGGCCGAGCTCGACCGGCGTCCCGGCGGCGGCACCGCCCACCGCGCCCGGTCGGGCGGCTACGGCAGCGGCGCCCCGGCGGTCGGCGGGGAGCCCGGCACCGACCTGCTGGACCTGCTGCCGGCCATCCTGACCGACGCGCCCTCCACCGTGCGGCGCTCGGCCCGGCACGTCACCCTCGGCCCGCCGCGCACTCAGGAGTCCCAGCTGGAGGCGGACGCGCTGATGGGCGACGTCCAGCTCGCCGACCTCGCCGCCCACCCCGCCGAGGAGCTGCTGGCCGCCCTGGAGCGGCTGCGCGCCCATGAGCGGGAGGTGTCCGGACGGCGCCAGCGGCTGCTGCGCACGGCCGACGGTTGCAATGCCGAGATCACCCGCAGGTACCGTGATGGGGAAGCACGGGTCGAGGACCTGCTCTCGGAGAGGCCGCTCTGACCGGGTGAGTCGTCGGGGGCGGTCGGGTCCGGCTTCCTCCCGGCCCACCCCCGCCCCCGGAAGGCACCCCGATGTCCCAGCCCGCCACCCCGCCCGTGCTCGCCGAGGTCATACGCTCGGGCTTCACCGAGGGCCGTCACCACGGCTCCCTGGTCCTGCTCGCCGCCGACGGCTCGGTGGAGTTCGTGCTCGGCGACCCCGACGCGCCGGTCTTCCCCCGCTCGACGGCCAAGCCGTTCCAGGCGGTGGCCACGCTGCGGGCCGGGCTGGCCATCGAGGGCGAGCTGCTGGCGCTGGCGGCCTCCAGCCACTCTGCCGAATCGTTTCACCTCGACGGCGTCCGGGCCATCCTCGGCTCCGCCGGCCTCGACGAGTCGGCCCTGCGCACCCCGGCCGACCTGCCGCTGGACGAGACCGAGGCGGAGCTCCTGCTCGCCGCCGGCGGACGGCGCGCCCCGATCCTGATGGACTGCTCCGGCAAGCACGCCGGCTGGCTGGCTGCCTGCGTCGCCAACGGGTGGGACACCGGCAGCTACCTCGACCCGGCTCACCCGATCCAGGAGCTGGCCCGCGAGGCCCTCGCGGAGGGGACCGGCGAGACCCCCGTGCACACCGGTGTGGACGGCTGCGGCGCCCCGCTGCTGGCCGTCACCCTGACCGGCCTGGCCCGCGGCTACCGCAGCCTTGTGCTGGCCGCCGAGGGCACCGCGCAGCGCCGGATCGCCGACGCCATGCGCGCCCACCCCGAGTACGTGGCCGGCACCCGCCGGGCCGACACCTGGCTGATGCGGGCCGTCCCGGGCGCGCTGTCCAAGATGGGCGCCGAGGCCGTCCAGGTGGTCGCGCTGCCGGACGGGCGGGCGCTCGCCTTCAAGATCGACGACGGCGCGGAGCGGGCCCGCGGCCCGGTGCTGGCGGCCGCGCTGCGCCGGCTCGGCGTGACCGGCGCGGACGACACCGTCGAGCGGATCGGCGCGGCCCCGCTGCTCGGCGGCGGCGCCCCGGTCGGCGAGGTCCGGGCGGCCTTCTAGCGCGCCCCGACAGCGCCGGGGCCCCTGCGGACCCCGTCCGGGGTGCGGGCGGCCCCGGGGCGGTGCACGGTGGACCGGGGGCCGTCGCACAGCTGAGGGAGTCCGCCATGACCGACCACGTGTACCGGGTGACCGAGATCGTCGGGTCCTCGACCGAGAGCGTCGACGCCGCGATCCGCAACGGGGTGGAACGGGCCTCCCGGACTCTGCGCAACCTCGACTGGTTCGAGGTCTCGCAGGTCCGGGGCCACCTGGAGGACGGCCGGATCAAGCACTACCAGGTGTGTATCAAGGTCGGCTTCCGGCTGGAGGACTGACCGGCTCCCGGAGACGGCAGAGGCCGGGGTCCACGGACGAATCCGCGGACCCCGGCCCCAGGAGAATCTGTCCCGACCTACCTCGAACTGCTCCGAACGGACCAGGAGCGAACGAGATCGGAACGACGGCTCAGTGGCCGCCCTGCTCCGCGAGGCGCTTGATCGAAGCGGTGACCTCGGCCTCGGCCTCGGCGCGGCCGACCCAGTTGGCGCCCTCGACGGACTTGCCCGGCTCCAGGTCCTTGTAGACCTCGAAGAAGTGCTGGATCTCCAGGCGGTCGAACTCCGACACGTGGTGGATGTCGCGCAGGTGCTCCCAGCGCGGGTCGGTCGCCGGGACGCACAGCAGCTTGTCGTCGCCGCCGGCCTCGTCGGTCATGTGGAACATGCCGATGGCGCGGCACTTGATGAGGCAGCCCGGGAAGGTCGGCTCGTCCAGGATGACCAGGGCGTCCAGCGGGTCGCCGTCCTCGCCGAGCGTGCCCTCGACGTAGCCGTAGTCGGCCGGGTAGCGGGTCGAGGTGAAGAGCATCCGGTCGAGCCGCAGACGGCCGGTCTCGTGGTCGACCTCGTACTTGTTACGAGAGCCCTTCGGGATTTCGATAAGGACGTCGAACTCCAACGGTTCCTCCAAGGTAGGGACTGACAGAATCCAAGTGTCTCCTACGGGAGTGAGTGCTCGGGAAAGGGGCCGGTCGGTGGGAGCAGGGGGAGGGGCGGTGCGCCGTCGCAGGGGGACGGCCGCCGGACTGATCGGGGCGGCCCTGCTGGCCGCCGGAACGGCACTGGGAGCGGGCGGCGCGTACGCGCAGCCGATCCCGACCCCGGGCGGGAGCGGGTCGCCCGCCGCGCCCTCGGGGCCCGCGACGGGCGCCGTGCTGGCGGCCGCCGGGACGGGCCCGGAGGCCGCCGTCCCGACCGCGAAGGGCCTCCAGCAGGCACTCGGCCCCTACGTCTCCGACAGGAACCTGGGCACCGTGAGCGTCGCCGTCGCGGACGCCGCCGACGGCCAGGTCCTCTACGGCTCGGGGGAGAACGTCCCCGGCACCCCCGCCTCCACCACCAAGCTGGCCACCTCGGTCGCGGCCCTGTCGCTGATCCCCGGCGACACCCGGCTCACCACCAGGGTGGTCCGCGGCGCGGACCCGGGCACCGTCACCCTGGTCGGCGGCGGCGACCCGACGCTCACCGCGCTGCCTGCCGACCAGGTGCAGATCGGCGGCCGGCCCGCCGACGCCGACACCGCCCCGGCCTCGCTGGAGGCGCTCGCCCGGCAGACCGCGGCCGCGCTCAAGGCGGCCGGCACCACCAGGGTCAAGCTGGACTACGACCTGTCGCTGTACACGGGCAGCCCGCAGCACAGGACGAACCCCGACAACTACAACATCGCCCTGGTCGTCCCGCTGATGGTGGACGAGGCCAAGGTCGACCCCAAGAGCCGTGAGGAGGCGCCGGAACGGTTCGCCGACCCGGCCGACGCGGCCGCCACGACCTTCGCCACGATGCTCGCCGCCCAGGGCGTCACCGTCGACGGCAAGGCCGGACCGGCCGCCGCCCCGGCCGCCGCCGACGCCCCCGTCCTCGGCAAGGTCGACTCGCCGACGGTCGCCCGACTGGTCGAGCGCCTGCTGACCGACTCCGACAACCAGCTCGCCGAGGCGATCGCCCGTCAGGTCGCCATCGCCGCCCACCAGCCGGCCGGCTTCGAGGGCGCGGCGGCCGCCGTCACCCAGCAGCTGACCCGGCTCGGTGTGCCGATGACCGGGGTGGTCCTCAACGACGGCAGCGGCCTGCACAAGGGCAACCAGATCCCGCCCGCCGCCCTGGTCCGGATCCTCGCCCTGGCCGCCTCCGACCAGCACCCCGCCCTGCGTCCGGTCCTCACCGGCCTTCCGGTGGCCGGCTTCACCGGCACCCTCGGCAAACGCTACGGCTCCGGATCCGGCGCCGCCGACGCGGCCGGCCTGGTCCGCGCCAAGACCGGCACCCTCAGCGGCGTCAACACCCTCGCCGGCACCGTCGTCGACGCCGACGGCCGGCTGCTCACCTTCGCCGTCATGTCCCGCACCGCCGACACCGTCCCCGCCGACACCGTCCGCGCCGCCCTGGACCGCATCGCCGCCCACCTCGCCTCCTGCGGCTGCCACTGAGCCGCCGCACCGTCGCCAACCGCCCTGCCCAGCAAGCCAGTTGGCCCGGGTCCGGGCGCGCGGGCCGACTGAGGCGCCCTCGTCCCCGGCGCGCTGCGGGGCCCTCCCGGAGGCCCGGCGGCCACGGGACCGGTGACCCCCGGCGCCCCAAGGCGTGTCCGACCATTCCCGCCGGGCGCGAGACGCTCCCCGGCCTTCGGCCGGGAGATGCCGCCACCCGCATGGACTCCCCGGGGCGGCGGGGCCCGCGTGATCCGTTGCGCACCCGGTGGCCTCTGCCGGGCGGGGTGGGTGTTCCGGGCCCGCGCCGGCGGTGTCCGGCGCGCTTTCGACGCCGCCGTCGGCGGCGGGTTCGAGGGGCCCCGGGGCGGGCAGGGGTGTTCGTGGCGGGTGGCTGCCGTTGACGGTGGGGAGCACGTACGGTGAGGGCATGACGAGCGCGAGTGGCGGGGCTGACATGGTCGACTGGAATCTCGCGGTCGCAACGGCGACCAGGCTGGTGCGGCCGGGGCCGGAGGTGAGCCGGGCGGAGGCGGCGGCGGTGGTCGCCGAGCTGCGCCGGCACGCGCTGGAGGCCGAGGAGCACGTGCGGGCGTTCACCGGGATGCGGTCGAGCAGTCTGGCCGCGGCCACCGCGACGCCGGTACTGGTGGTGGACCGTCCGGGGTGGGTGCGGGCGAACGTGGCCGGCTTCCGTACGGTCGTCCAGCCGCTGGTGGAGAAGCTGCAGGCGCGACGGGCGAACAGCGCGGCCGCGGGTGTGTTCGGCGCCGTGGGGGAGAAGGCGACCGGGATCGAGGTCGGGGCGCTGCTGGCGTTCCTGGCGACCAAGGTGCTGGGCCAGTACGAGACCTTCGCCCCGGCCGAGCCCTCGCTGGAGGCGCCGGACAGCCCGGCGGCGCTGTTCGACAAGCCGCGGCTGGGCCCGGAGGGCCCGGGGCCGGGCCGGCTGCTGCTGGTGGCGCCGAACATCGTGCACGTCGAGCGCGAGCTGGACGTCGACCCGTCGGACTTCCGGCTCTGGGTCTGCCTGCACGAGGAGACCCACCGGACGCAGTTCACCGCGGTGCCGTGGCTGCGCGACCACATCCAGTCCGAGGTGCAGTCCTTCCTGGCCGAGACGGACGTCGACCCGGGCGCGCTGCTGGAGCGGCTGCGCGACGCGGCGGGTTCGCTGGGGGCGGGGCTGCCGGGGGCGGGCAACCGGGAGGGCCGGGAGAGCCCGTCGCCGGGGAACCTGCTGGAGCTCGTCCAGTCGCCCGCGCAGCGCGAGATCCTCGGTCGGCTGACGGCGGTGATGTCGCTGCTGGAGGGTCACGCGGACGTGGTGATGGACGGCGTCGGCCCGGCCGTGGTGCCGACGGTCGCGGAGATCCGGGAGAAGTTCCAGCAGCGCCGCGACCGCGGGGCGAACCGGCTTGACCTGGTGCTGCGCCGGCTGCTGGGCATGGACGCCAAGCTGCGGCAGTACCAGGACGGCGCGGTGTTCGTGCGGGCCGTGGTGGAGCAGGTCGGCATGGAGGGGTTCAACCGGGTGTGGACGTCCCCCAACACCCTGCCGACCAAGGACGAGATCCACGACCCGGCCGCCTGGGTCGCCCGGGTCGGGCGCTGACGCAGCCCCGGGGCGCGGGCCGCTCCGGGGCGGCCGCGGCCGGGCGATCCCGGCGCACAGCGGGGCCGTCGCCGGTCGGGGGCGGGCAAACCCGCTCGTACGAGTGGTCCAATCAGGCAGTTGGTGGATGAAGATACGTTTCTCCATTCACCCGAACGTGGGACGGTGGTCGTACCGGTGGCGCGGGTGGCGTAGCGGGTCGCCACTTTCTGCCACCATCTGTGAGCGCCCGGTAACGCGGCGCTCATGCAGGTGCGCGGTTCCGGCCGCCCGCCGCAGTCCTGTCCCCTCCGTCGAGGAGTCGTCCGCCGTGGGCCCTCACCCCGCTGTCGCCGCGATACGCCTGGCCGTTCGCCGTACGCTCACCGACCTCGCCGCCGAGGCCGGTACCACCTTCACCGCGCCCGTGCGCGAGCCCCGCCAGCGCCCGGCCGAAGCGCCGCTGGTGGCTGCCGCCGTCGGCACCACCCTGATCGGCAACGCCGCCCGCCACCCCTCCGGGCTTCCCCGCACCCCGGCCGCCCCCGGCTCGCCGCTCGTCCTGGTCGCCGTCAGCGGCGGCGCGGACTCGATGGCGCTGGCCGTCGCCGCCGCCTTCGAGGCCCCCAAGATCGGCCTGCGGGTCGGCGCCGTCACCGTCGACCACGGCCTGCAGCCCGGTTCCGCCGACCGCGCGGCACAGGTGGCCGAGCGGCTGCGCTCGCTGGGCCTGGACCCGGTCGAGGCCGTCCCGGTGCTGGTCGGCCGCGCCGGCGGCCCGGAGGCCGCCGCCCGGGACGCCCGCTACGCCGCGCTGGACGAGGCCGCCGAGCGCCATGGCGCGATCGCGGTCCTGCTCGGTCACACCCGGGACGACCAGGCCGAGACCGTGCTGCTGGGCCTGGCCCGCGGCTCCGGCTCGCGTTCGCTGGCCGGGATGCCGGCCCAGAAGGGGCGCTACCGGCGCCCGCTGCTGGAGCTGGACCGCGCGGCCACCCGGCAGGCCTGTTCCGCCCAGGCGATCCCGGTCTGGGACGACCCCCACAACTGTGATCCCGCCTACACCCGCTCCCGGGTCCGCCACGAGGTGCTGCCGGTGCTGGAGAAGCACCTGGGCGGCGGTGTGGTGGAGGCGCTGGCCCGTACCGCCCGGCTGTTCCGCGACGACGCCGACGCCCTGGACCAGTGGGCGTCCCTGGCCGAACGCGACCTCCGTACCGGCGAGGGCACCCTGGACGCCGTGAAGCTGGCCGAACTGCCGCCCGCCGTACGGCGCCGGGTGCTGCGCCGGGCCGCGCTGCGCGCGGGCTGTCCGGCCGGCGACCTGTTCGCCCGTCACCTGGAGACGGTGGACCTGCTGGTCACCGGATGGCGCGGCCAGGGGCCGCTGCACCTACCCGGGGGCGTCGAGGCCACCCGTAGGTGTGGCACGCTGGTCTTTCGGCGGCAGGGCGACTGAGGGCGAGGCACGTCCCGGGGGAGCCGGCCGCCGGCCACACAGACCCCGAACGTTTGAGGACGTATCCCCGGTGGACCAGAACGACATGGGCGCTGACCTCGCGAAGGTGCTCATCAGCAAGGACGAGATCGACGCCAAGCTCCTGGAGCTGGCCGAGCGCATCGACCGGGACTACGCAGGCAAGGACCTGCTGATCGTCGGCGTCCTCAAAGGGGCCGTGATGGTCATGGCCGACCTCGCCCGGGCCCTGCACTCGCAGGTCACCATGGACTGGATGGCCGTCTCCTCGTACGGCATGGGCACCAAGTCCTCCGGTGTGGTGCGGATCCTGAAGGACCTGGACACCGACATCGCCGGCCGGGACGTCCTGATCGTCGAGGACATCATCGACTCGGGTCTGACGCTGTCCTGGCTGCTGGGCAACCTGGGCTCGCGCGGCCCGGCCTCGCTCGAGGTCTGCACCCTGCTCCGCAAGCCGGACGCGGCCAAGGTCGAGATCGACGTGAAGTACGTCGGCTTCGACATTCCGAACGAGTTCGTGGTGGGCTACGGGCTGGACTATGCGGAGAAGCTGCGTAACCTCCCCTTCATCGGCACCCTCGCCCCGCACGTCTACGGCGGCTGAGGGCCCCGTTCGGGCGATGGGCGGGAACAGTAGGTTGTTCCCGCCCGTTGCACCGGGGGACAAAGAACCACAGCCGTGTCGCCGCGCTCCCGCCGTGGGTGGGTGCGACTGCGGTACGGTCCAATAAACCGCTCTTCACATGAGCACCAATCGGATGCGCCGCGGCCCACAAGCCAGCCGGCGCCGTTGAGTGGCAGGAGGGACGGGGCGGCAACGCCCCGCATGGATGGACGTCAAGCGATACTTCCGTGCGCCGATCATGTGGATCGTGCTGGCCGTCCTCGCCGTCATCGTACTGATGCAGGTCGTTTCGGACTCGAACGGCTACAAGACGGTGGACACCGGTCAGGTCGTCGCAGCGATCGACGCGCACAACGTCAAGTCGGCGCAGATCACCACCGGTGACTCGAACACGATCAAGATCCAGCTGAAGGACGGCGCCACGCTGTCCCCCGCCGGCACGGGCAAGGCCCCGTCCGGCACCAAGTTCCAGGCCTCGTACATCGGTGACCAGGGCGTCGCGATCGCCGACAAGCTGCAGTCACAGATGAACGACCGGAGCAGCGCCCTCACCGAGGGCTACACCGTCAGCCCCGAGAAGCAGAGCACCTTCGTCAGCCTGCTGCTGTCGATGCTGCCGATCGTCATCATCGTGCTGGTCTTCCTGTTCCTGATGAACCAGATGCAGGGCGGCGGCTCGCGGGTCATGCAGTTCGGCAAGTCGAAGGCCAAGCTGCTCACCAAGGACACCCCGAAGACCACCTTCGCCGACGTCGCGGGCGCCGACGAGGCGGTCGAGGAGCTCCACGAGATCAAGGAGTTCCTGCAGGAGCCGGCCAAGTTCCAGGCCGTCGGCGCCAAGATCCCCAAGGGCGTGCTGCTCTACGGCCCGCCCGGTACCGGCAAGACCCTGCTGGCGCGTGCCGTCGCGGGCGAGGCCGGGGTGCCGTTCTACTCCATCTCCGGGTCCGACTTCGTCGAGATGTTCGTCGGTGTCGGTGCCAGCCGCGTCCGCGACCTGTTCGAGCAGGCCAAGGCCAACGCCCCGGCGATCGTCTTCGTCGACGAGATCGATGCCGTCGGCCGGCACCGCGGTGCGGGCCTCGGCGGCGGCCACGACGAGCGCGAGCAGACCCTCAACCAGCTGCTGGTCGAGATGGACGGCTTCGACGTCAAGGGCGGCGTGATCCTGATCGCCGCGACCAACCGCCCCGACATCCTGGACCCGGCGCTGCTGCGCCCGGGCCGCTTCGACCGCCAGATCGCGGTGGAGCGCCCCGACCTCCAGGGCCGTCTGGACATCCTCAAGGTGCACCAGAAGGGCAAGCCGATCGCGCCCGACGTCGACATGTCGGCCGTCGCCAAGCGCACCCCCGGCTTCACCGGCGCCGACCTGTCGAACGTGCTCAACGAGGCCGCGCTGCTGACCGCCCGCTCGGACAAGAAGCTGATCGACAACGGCATCCTGGACGAGGCGATCGACCGCGTCGTGGCCGGTCCGCAGAAGCGCACGCGGATCATGTCCGACAAGGAGAAGAAGATCACCGCGTACCACGAGGGCGGTCACGCCCTGGTCGCGGCGGCCTGCCAGTACAGCGACCCGGTGCACAAGATCACGATCCTGTCCCGCGGTCGGGCCCTCGGCTACACCATGGTGCTGCCGGACGAGGACAAGTACTCCACCACCCGCAACGAGATGCTCGACCAGCTGGCCTACATGCTGGGCGGCCGCGCGGCGGAGGAGCTGGTCTTCCACGACCCGACCACCGGCGCCTCGAACGACATCGAGAAGGCCACCGCCACGGCGCGGGCCATGGTCACCCAGTACGGCATGACCGAGCGCCTCGGTGCGATCAAGTTCGGCTCCGACAACTCCGAGCCGTTCCTGGGCCGTGAGATGGGCCACCAGCGCGACTACTCGGAAGAGGTCGCCGGGCTGGTCGACGAAGAGGTCAAGAAGCTCATCGAGAGCGCGCACAACGAGGCCTGGGAGATCCTGGTCGAGAACCGCGACGTGCTCGACAACCTGGTCCTGGAGCTCCTGGAGAAGGAGACCCTGAACAAGGAGCAGATCGCCGAGATCTTCGCCCCGGTCGTCAAGCGCCCGGCCCGGCCGGCCTGGACGGGCTCCGCCCGTCGCACGCCGTCCACCCGGCCGCCGGTGCAGTCGCCGAAGGAGCTGGCGCTCACCAACGGCGCCGCCGCCTCCGACACCGCTCCGGTGGACATCGTGAAGCTCCCGCCGCTGCCGGCCGCCGAGCCGCCGACCGAGGGCTGATCCGGGCTCCCGCAGGGGACCCAGGAGGGAATGGTTGCCGCGTCACCAGGGTTTGTACCCTGGAGGCGCGGCATCCGTGCTGTTCAGCCAGAGTCTTCCCCCAAGTAAGCGAGGCCCGCATGATCGACCCGGTGACGCTCGACGGTCCGCCCGCCGTCGGGACCTTCGACCAGAAGCGGGCCGAGAACGCCATCCGCGAGCTGCTGCTCGCCGTCGGGGAGGACCCGGACCGCGAGGGACTGCTGGAGACTCCGGCCCGGGTCGCGCGGGCGTACAAGGAGATATTCGCGGGCCTGTGGCAGGTGCCCGAGGACGTCCTGACCACGACCTTCGACCTCGGCCACGACGAGATGGTGCTGGTCAAGGACATCGAGCTGACCTCGGTCTGCGAGCACCACCTGGTGCCGTTCCGCGGTGTGGCGCACGTCGGGTACATCCCGTCCACCAGCGGCAAGATCACCGGACTGTCCAAGCTCGCCCGGCTGGTCGACGTCTACGCCCGCCGCCCGCAGGTCCAGGAGCGGCTGACCAGTCAGGTGGCCGACGCGCTGATGCGGATCCTGGAGCCGCGCGGGGCGATCGTCGTGGTCGAGTGCGAGCACATGTGCATGTCGATGCGCGGCATCCGCAAGCCCGGCGCCAAGACCATCACCTCCTGCGTGCGCGGCCAGCTGCGCGACCCGGCCACCCGGGCCGAGGCGATGAGCCTCATCATCGGCCGCTAGCCGGAGCGGGGCCGGACGGCAGGACTCAGGGCACCTCGTGCTCCGCGTGCGGCGGAGCCGGGGTGCCCAGTGCGTTGCGGCGCTCCGGCATCCGGAGCGTGACCATCCGGCGCCAGCCGAAGGCCCGGTCGTACAGGTAGAGGGCGTGCACCCCGAGGGTGACCAGGGCCAGCTGCCGGCGCGACCAGCCCAGGATCCGCGCCATCCGGGCGGCGACCGCGAGCCCGACGTCCCGGTGGGTGCGGATCTCGCCGCGGGCGCTGGTCTCCAGGGCGTGCCGGATGTACGGGCCGTGGCCCTCGGCGGTCAGCCGCAGCAGCTCCTCGTGGCAGTACGCGAGGTGGTTGTCCTCGTCGGCGGAGATCATCCGCATCGCCCGGCCGAGTTCCGGGGTGTCCCCGTACACCTTGACCAGCTGGCGCATCTGCTCGGCGGCGCGCTGTTCGGTGACCCGGCTGTGCGCGAGGTAGGTGATGATCTCCCGGACGCTCAGCGGGGCGGCGCCGTTCAGCCGCTCGTGGGAGAGGCCGATGCCCTTGCGCTCCAGCAGCATGCAGTAGTCGGCCTCGTCCGGGACGGGCACCTTGGGCAGGCCGCGCTTGTTCAGCAGCTGGGTGAAGATCCGGCCGTGCTTGCGCTCGTCCGCGCCGTGCCGGGCGATCTTCGGCGCGAGCACCGGGTCCCGGGTGAGGGCGCTGATCCGCTCGTTCTCCCAGCCGCCCTGGTCCTCACCACCGGCCGCGATGCTGCAGAACAGCTGGTACGCCTGGTCGTTCCGGTAGATCTCGTCGAAGAGCGATCGGGTGCTCAGCACGGCGCCTCCTGCGCGGATCCGGGGCGGCGCCCGCCGGGGGGCGGACGGGCGGTCGCGATACGTCCCCCCGAACCGCCGGCCGGTCGGGACCGACCGGCGGGTAATCACTCGGACGCGCCGGCTCGTCGTCCGTCACCCCAGGTGGGAGCCCAGCCACTCCAGTGAGGCGGGCAGCTCCCTGGTCCAGCTGTCGAAGTTGTGCCCGCCGTCGTCCAGGTACAGCGACTCCACCTTGAACTGGGGGTTGGCCGCCGAGACCTGGGCGGCCTGCTCGACGAACTGGACGGTCTGCGGGTAGTCCGCCTCCTTGCGGGTGGAGACCACCAGCAGGTTGAGCGGCGGCGCCGGGAGGTTCTGCAGCCGCCAGTCGAGGTCGTGCTGCTGCGTCAGCGTCTTGTCGCCGTTGAAGAGGTCGCCGCCGGTGTACTGGTCCTGGCGCACCGCGAAGTCGCCGTGCAGGCCCGCGGCGTTCCCGTAGACGTTCGGGAAGCGCATCGACAGGCGCATCGCGCAGCTGCCGCCGGTGGAGTAGCCGAACAGGCCCCAGGAGCCGGCCGAGCGGCCGAGCCGGTACGCGCTGTGCAGCGCCGCGGGCACGTCCTTGACGAACCAGGTCTCGGTGCGCGGCCCCCCGGGGACGTCCACGCACTCGGTGTCCCGGGCGGGGACCACCGCCGGGCGGGCCAGGACCAGGACGGTCGGCGGCATCTTGCCGGAGTGCTGCAGCTCGACCGCGGTCTGCAGCAGGGGC
The DNA here is from genome assembly GCF_001188955.3 of Kitasatospora aureofaciens. Taxonomy (GTDB): domain Bacteria; phylum Actinomycetota; class Actinomycetes; order Streptomycetales; family Streptomycetaceae; genus Kitasatospora; species Kitasatospora aureofaciens. The sequence goes on from NZ_JPRF03000025.1 coordinate 51,520, forward strand.
AGTTCCTTGAGCAGGTTCAGCGTGGTGCCCGGGAAGCCGGCCAGGGCCAGCACGACGGGGAAGCGGACCAGGGCGAACTTCGGGTCGAAGTACTCGGGCGGCAGGTAGACGAACATCTGGTCGGAGAAACCCGTCTCCTTGCCGTTGACCCGGACCGACTCGATCTTCCCGACCTCCTCCGGCGCCCCCTTGGGCAGGTTGCCGACACCCTCCAGACCGCCCTCGTCGGTCGGCTGGACCAACTGGTCGGAGACCGGTGTGCCGCCCTTGTGGTTCTCGTTGCTGGTCAGTACACGTTTCGCGCCGCCGGGGTTGAGCAGGTCGTCCCAGGAGGTGTAGAACCCGAAGGAGTTGTTCACCGACAGCGCCAGCACAGCGAGGATCGAGACTTGAACGACTGTCAGCAGGCCGATTCGGCCGAGCACCGGGAGCGGGCGCTGGCTGGCCAGCCGTGGCCAGACCCACAGAGTGGAGACCAGGGCCACCACACCCAGTGCGAGCAGCGAGTTCACCAGCGCTTCGCTGGTCAGTTCCATGCCGTCGGCCTTCCGGTGGGACACTGTCGATGCAGGTTTCATCGTCTGGCGGTCCGTCAGGTAGGGCCACCGCAGCTAGGCTGTCCGGGCGCCCGGGCCGGCACGGGAGGGCGGGGGGAGGCCGGGGGCAACCGGCGCCCTAGAATGCGGCGTCCACCGTACGTAACGCGTACCGGAGGGTCCTGTCCCGCCACGCGGCGGCGGCTCACGGCTCCCACCCCCGGCTCAACCCGCAGCGCGCCCACGGCCCCGGATTACCGTCCTTTTCCGGGTCCTTGGTATGCGCATTGCCTGATGAAGGAATAGGCATGAAGGTCCATCACACGTGCTCCCCCGGAGTGAACGGACACCGCACCGCAGCCTCTACGCTGAGCTTCCATGAGCGTTCCCGTGTCCGTTGAGCCGAGCCCCGAGCAGCCGCCGCGCCGTCGGCGCGGCCTGCAGACGCTGCGCAACCAGGCGGCCGCCGTCCCGAGGGCCTGGCTCCCCGGCGCGGTCGGCTACGCCTGTCTGCTGATCGGACTGGTGGACATCGCGAGCGCGGTGTTCCCCAAGCTCCGGCACACCAAGATGCACACCTTCGCCGGGCAGCTGCCCGGCGGCACCACCAGCCTGGCCGCGGTCGGCACGCTGATGGTCGGCATCCTGCTGGTGCCGCTGGCGCACGCGCTGCGCCGGCGCAAGCGGCGGGCCTGGCGGGCGGTCTGCGTGCTGCTGCCGGTCAGCGCCGCGCTGCACCTCGTGCGCTGGCACCAGATCGGCCCGACGGTCGTCTCGCTGCTGGTCCTCGGCGTGATGCTGGTGCACCAGCGCGAGTTCTACGCCAAGGCCGATCCGCGCACCCGCTGGGGCGCGGTGGTCAACCTGGTCGTCATGGGCACCCTCAGCGTGCTCCTCGGCCTGCTGATCGTGAGCACCCGCACCCGGTACGAGGTCGGACACCCGGCCCTGCTGGAGCGGCTGCAGCACGTCGGGTACGGACTGTTCGGCTTCGAGGGGCCCGTCCGCTACAGCAACGAGCGGATGTCCGACCTGGTCGCCTACCTGCTCGGCGGCCTCGGCCTGCTGACCGCCTTCACCACCGCCTACCTCGCGCTGCGCCCGGGCAAGCCCAAGCCGGAGCTCACCGCCGAGGACGAGGAGAAGGTCCGCGAGCTGCTCAAGCGCCACGGCGAGCGCGACTCGCTCGGCTACTTCGCGCTGCGCCGCGACAAGAGCGTGCTGTTCTCGCCCACCGGCAAGGCCGCGATCTCCTACCGGGTGGTCTCCGGCGTGATGCTCGCCTCCGGCGACCCGGTCGGCGACGTCGAGGCCTGGCCCGGCGCGATCAAGGTGTTCATGGCCGAGGCCCGCGAGCACGCCTGGGTGCCCGCCGTGATGGGCTGCAGTGAGGTCGGCGGCGAGGTCTGGACCCGTGAGGCGGGCCTGGACGCGCTGGAGCTGGGCGACGAGGCGATCGTCGACACCGGCACCTTCTCGCTCTCCGGCCGGGCCATGCGCAACGTCCGCCAGATGGTCAAGCGGATCGAGCGCAACGGCTACTCCTGCAAGGTGCGCCGGGTCTCCGAGCTCAGCGTCGAGGAGAAGCTCCGGATCGCCGACGCCGCCGCCCGCTGGCGCGGCACCGACACCGAGCGCGGCTTCTCGATGGCCCTGGGCCGCTTCGGCGACCCGCTGGACGACGACTGCGTGGTGGTCACCGCCCACAAGGACCCGGAGGAGGGCGAGAGCGGGGACGACCTGAAGGCCGTGCTGCACTTCGTGCCCTGGGGGCCGGACGGCATCTCGCTGGAGCTGATGCGCCGCGACCGCGCCGCCGACCCGGGCCTGAACGAGCTGCTGATCGTCGCCGCGCTGCAGGAGGTGGGCGCCATGGGCATCCGCCGGGTGTCGCTCAACTTCGCGATGTTCCGCTCGGCGCTGGCCCGCGGCGAGCGGATCGGCGCCGGCCCGGTGCTGCGCGCCTGGCGCGGACTGCTGGTGTTCCTGTCGCGCTGGTTCCAGATCGAGTCGCTGTACAAGTTCAACGCCAAGTTCCAGCCGGAGTGGGAGCCGCGCTTCCTGGTCTTCCCGAGCACCCGGGACCTGCCCCGGATCGGCTTCGCCGCGATGCAGGCGGAGGCCTTCATCACCCTCGGCATGCCGCGCTTCGGCCGCAAGCGCCAGCGCGAGGGGCTGATGCCCGTCCCGTCGACCCGCGAGGTCGGCGAGGCCGCCTGAGGCACCTCGACACCGTCCGGGGCCCCCGCCGAGAATCCTCGGCGGGGGCGCCGTTCGATAATGGGCACATGAGCGATTCGCCGTCCTTCGATCCGCCGGCCGGACTGCCGCGGCTCGACCGCTGCGCCGTGATGGGCGTGGTCAACGTCACGCCCGACTCCTTCTCGGACGGCGGGCTGTGGTTCGACCCCGCCAAGGCGATCGCCCACGGGCTGGCCCTGCGGGCGCGCGGCGCGGACCTGGTGGACGTCGGCGGCGAGTCCACCCGGCCCGGGACCCAGCGGGTGCCCGAGGAGGAGGAGCTGCGCCGGGTGCTGCCGGTGGTCCGCGAGCTGGCCGCCGCCGGGGTGGTGGTGTCCGTCGACACCATGCGGGCCTCGGTCGCCGAGCGGGCCGTCGAGGCCGGCGCCGCGATCGTCAACGACGTCTCCGGCGGCCTCGCCGACCCGGCGATGGCCCGGGTGGTCGCCGAGACCGGTGCGCCGTTCGTGGTCATGCACTGGCGCGGGCAGTCCGCCGACATGGACAGGCTGGCCGTCTACCAGGACGTCGTACGGGACGTGGTCGCCGAGCTGACCGGGCGGATGGAGGCGCTGCTCGCCGCCGGGGTCAAGGAGGACCAGCTGGTCCTCGACCCGGGGCTCGGCTTCGCCAAGACCGCCGAGCACAACTGGGCGCTGCTCGGCCGGCTGGACGCGCTCACCGCGCTCGGCCGTCCCGTCCTCGTCGCGGCTTCGCGCAAGCGGTTCCTGGGTACGCTGCTCGCCGACCCGGAAACCGGGGAACTGCGCCCGGCCCGCCGGCGGGACGACGCGACCGCCGCGGTCTCGGTGCTCTCGGCCCAGGCCGGAGCCTGGGCGGTACGGGTGCACGACGTGTCCGGTACGGCGGACGCCGTCCGAGTGGTCGCGGCCTGGCAGCGCGCGGCGCGGCTGGGATGAGGGAGGGTCTGTGACGGGTGACGGCAGGTTGAGCGGCGGGACGGCCGGAAGGGCCCGGGAGGCGGACCTGGAGGCGGTGCTCGCGGCGAACCGGGCGTTCTACGAAGCGCTGGAGCGGGGGGACGTCGAGGCCGTCGAGGAGGCCTGGCTGGGGCCCGACCACGCCGACGACAAGGGCGGCGTGGTCTGTGTGCACCCCGGCTGGCCGGTGCTGCGCGGGCGGGCACAGGTGACCCGCTCGTACATGCTGATCATGATGAACACGGAGTACATCCAGTTCTTCCTGACCGATGTCGAGGCCGAGGTCCACGGCGATGTGGCCCTTGTCACGTGCACCGAGAACATCCTCTCCGGCGGAGAGGCGGAGGAGGAGGGGGAACTCGGACCGCTGGTCGGCGGAAAGGTCGTGTCGAGCAATCTGTTCCGTCGTACCCCGGCCGGGTGGAAGCTCTGGTCGCACCACGGTTCACCTGTTCTGACCAGCGGCGACGAGGACGACGAGGACTGATTCCGGGGGCTGCGGGAAATGTCTGCCGGAGGGTCGCCGGGGAATTTCCGAGTGGTCACCGAACGTTCACGTCAATCGCCATTCCGGCGCGCGTGGCGACGGTTCGTGCCGGGTAGGACGGTCAGGCGTTGTCCGCGCTCACAGGTAGATTCGAAACGGAGTGGCGGGCGTGCTGCCCGCCTTCGCCCTGTCCGTCCGTGTTCTTCCTCCGGGCGGGGCCCGTCCGACTGGGAGCAGTGATTCGTTTGCTGGACCGCGTCACCCTGCGGGGGCTGCGAGCCCGGGGTCACCACGGCGTCTTCGAGCGCGAGCGCGTCGAGGGCCAGACCTTCGTGGTCGATCTCGTGCTGTACCTGGACACCCGCCCCGCCGCGTCCGGAGACGACCTCACCCGCACGGCGCACTACGGCATCGTGGCCGAGGAGGTCACCGCGATCATCGCCGGGGAACCGGTCGACCTGATCGAGACCCTGGCGCAGCGGATCGCCGACCAGTGCCTCAAGCACGACGCGGTCGAGGAGGTCGAGGTCACCGTGCACAAGCCGGACGCCCCGATCACCGTGCCGTTCGATGACGTGACCGTGACCATCCACCGGGGCCGCGCATGACCCCCACCGCGCGCCTGGTTTCCGATGCAGAGGGACTTCTTCGATGAACAGCAGTGACCCGATCGCCGAGCCGAACGCGTTCGACCTGGAGAGCCGGGTGGATTCCGCCGACACCACGCTGCACAGCCAGCGGTGTGCGGTGATCGCGCTCGGGAGCAACCTGGGCAACCGGCTGGACACCCTGCAGGGTGCCGTCGACGCGCTCGCCGACACCCCCGGGCTGAAGATCAAGGCCGTCTCGGCGGTCTACGAGACCGAGGCCGTCGGCGGCCCGGAGGAACAGCCCAACTACTACAACGCGGTCGTGGTGCTGCGCACCTCGCTGCCCCCGCGGGACCTGCTGGAGCGCGGCAACGCGATCGAGGACGCCTTCGGGCGGGTCCGGGAGGTCCGCTGGGGTGCGCGCACCCTGGACGTCGACATCCTGACCTACGAGGGCGTGCTCAGCGAGGACCCGCAGCTGCTGCTGCCGCACCCGCGTTCGCACGAGCGGGCCTTCGTGCTGGCCCCGTGGCTGGACGCCCAGCCCGAGGCCGAGGTGCCCGGGCACGGGCAGGTCGCCGCGCTGCTGGCGGCGCTCGGTGGCCCGGACGCGCAGGGCGTGAAGCGGCGCGACGACATCCGGCTGACGCTGCCGGAGTAGCGCCGGAGCGGCGCCGGAAGGTCGGCGCGCGGCCGGGCCGGCCGACCGGTCGGGGAACTCGGCCGGGGGCCCCGGCCGTACGAGTAGATGTCCGCCCGTCCGGTCCCGGTACGGTGGCCTGACGCCGCCGTTCCGGGCCACCGGGCGGGCGGTCGGCTCTGGACCTCGGGAAGGACCCCCTCCGCGTGAAGCTGCTTCGCCTCCGCCTGCTGATCGGCCTCACCGCCGCGACGACGGCGCTGTCCTGGGCCGGCTCCAAGCTCTGGGCCTCCCTGGACACGCTGCCGGCCGTGCCCGCCGCGGCGCCGGTGGTGCTGGCGGCGGTGGCGGTGATCCTGCTGGCGACCGCGATCTCGCTGCGGTCCCGGCTGAAGGCGGTGCGCGAGCGGCAGCCCGGCGCGAAGCGGGTCGACCCGCTGCTGGCGGCCCGGGCGGTGGTGCTCGGACAGGCCAGCGCGCTGGTCTCCTCGGTGGTCACCGGCATCTACGCCGGGGCCGGGATCTACCTGCTCGGCGAGCTGGACGTGCCGGCCCGCAAGGACCAGGCGGTCACCGCGGGGCTCTCGGTGCTGGCGGGGGCGGCGGTGATCGCGGCGGCGCTCTGGGTGCAGCACGTGTGCAAGCTGCCGGAGAACCACGACGACCCGAGCGGCCCGGCCGCCTCGCACCACTGACGGACCGGCTCGACCACCCCGGATCACCTCCGATCGCGTCGGGATCGCGCCGGATCGCGTCGTACGTCGCTGAGCAGGGCTTTTTTCGTGATCTTGAGTGAAAAGCCGGGCACATGCGGTAAAAACTGCGCCCTGTCAAGGGCGGAAGGAGACCCTGGGCTGACACGCCCCCAATTCGCACGCTAGTTTCTTGGCATGTCTCGCGGACGCCACCGTCATTCCTCCGTCCTGGGCCGGGTCTTTCCCCCCACCGCCGCCGGCGTACTGCTGGTCGCCGCACTGGCCGCTCTGCTTTTCAGTCAGGACACCATCCTGGTGCGCTCGGTGGGCATCGCCGCGCTGATCGCCACCCTCGGCTTCGCGGTGCTGCTGCGCCAGCGCGACAAGGCGGCCCGGGCGGCCGCCGAGGTGTCCGCCGCACAGCGGATGCGGGCCGAGGAGCGGTTTGAGGAGCAGCTCGCCGAGGCCGAGTACGCGGCCGAGGTCGCCGAGGAGCGGGCGACCCGGTTCGGGCGGCGGCTGACGGCGGAGAAGTCGCGGCTGGCCAAGGCCGAGACCGAGATCGCCCGGCTACTGCGGGAGCGGGCCGTCGCCGTCGCCGAGCAGGCGCTCAAGGAGGCCGAGGCGGCCCAGCGGGCGCTCGCCGCGAGCCGCCCCAAGTACCCGGCCAGCCCGGCCGCGTTCGTCCGCGCCGCGTCCGTGCTGCGGCTGCTGGAGCGGCGGGCCGCCGAGCAGGAGGCGCTGCGGGAGCGTACGGCTGGTGCGGAGGTCGCGCTGCGGGCGCCCGCGGGGGAGTCGCGGATCGTCACAGCCGCTCCGGCTGCGACTGCCGTGCCCGTTCCGTCGGTGGTGCCGGCGCCCAAGTCGGTCGCCGTGCCGGCTCCGGTGGCGCCCTCGGTACCCACCCCGGCGCAGGCGCCGACCGCTGAGGTCTCCCCGGCCGGGGCCGCCGGTGCCCCGGCGCGCCGGACGCCGGTGCAGCCCACGCCGCTGCGCCCGGCGCTGACCGCGACGGTCGGCCAGCTCGGCGGGCGCCGGTCGCTCCGGCCGCCGTGCCGGCTCCTCCGGTGGAGCGGCAGCGGCCGCGTCCGGCGCAGTCCGGGCAGGTCCGCGGTCCGGGCTTCAGCTTCTTCGGTCGTGGCACGGGTTCGGCGGTCCGGGCGGCCGCTCCGGCGCCGGCGGTGGGCAGCATCGCCGAGCTGGGGGAGCGCGCGGACCTGGCGGACGTGGTGGGCGACGAGGCGCTCGCCGCCAAGGCGAAGGCCGAGGCCCAGGAGGCCCGGGAGGATCTGGACGTTCGGGAGAGCACGTCGGACGTGCGGCCCGCGCAGCCGGTCGGCTCCGGGGACGCGGAGCAGGACGGGCCGACGGTGGTGGACCTGACGCCCGAGGACGAGACCGAGCTGATCGAGCTGCCGGAGCTGCGCGCCTCGCGCTGAGCACCGTTGAGCACCGCAGCGGAACGCCGCGGCGCGGGAAGTCGGACGGATCGACTTCCCGCGCCGCGGCGTTTCCCGGCCGTGCCGCGTCAGATCTGCACGCCGAAGTCCTGGGCGATGCCGGCCAGGCCGGAGGCGTAGCCCTGGCCGACGGCGCGGAACTTCCACTCGCCGTTGTTGCGGTAGAGCTCGCCGAAGATCATCGCCGTCTCGGTGGCGGCGTCCTCGGAGAGGTCGTAGCGGGCGATCTCGGCGCCGCCGGCCGCGTTCACCACGCGGATGTAGGCGTTGCGGACCTGGCCGAAGTTCTGGCTGCGGGCGACGCCGTCGTAGATGGTGACCGGGAAGCTGATCTTGGCGGCCTCGGCGGGCAGGCCGGCCAGGTTGACGTTGATCGACTCGTCGTCGCCCGCGCCTTCGCCGGTGCGGTTGTCACCGGTGTGCACGACGGTGTTGTCCGGGGTGCTGGTGTTGTTGAAGAACACGAAGTGCGCGTTGGACAGCACCTTGCCGTCCGCGTTCAGGACGATCGCGCTGGCGTCGAGGTCGAATTCGGCGCCGGTCGTGGTGCGGACGTCCCAGCCCAGACCGATGCTCACCGCGGACAGGCCGGGGGCCTCCTTGGTCAGCGAGACGTTGCCACCCTTGGAGAGGCTCACTGGCATGGCGATTGCAGTCCCTTCGTTCGCTTTTTCCGGGACAACGCGATACTCCGGCAGCTTGGTTCCGTGGATCCCGTGAATTCTTCGTGAGGTGTCAAACCCGGGCAAAGGGCGGGCAAAGTGGGGGTCGGGGCGCTCGTTTCCGGATGTCAGACCCGGGGGAAGCGGCCCTGCAGCGTCCAGATGTTCGGGTTGTCCGCCAGGTCGGGGTGCATGTCGAACAGGTCGGCGAGGGTGTCCTGGAGGAAGTCCCGGGCCTCGCGCCGCAGCTCGCTGTGCCGGACCACGGCGGGCGGCTCGTCCCGCAGCCAGGTCGCGGTGATCTCGACCCAATTGAAGCGGCGGGCGAAGCGCAGCAGCTCGGTGTTCTGGGTGAAGTCGAGGTCGGCGGTCTGCACCCGGGCGGCCCGGGAGCCGTCCGGGTCGCGGTCGAGCTGCTCGACGATGTCGCACAGCGCCCAGGCGAAGTCCAGCACGGGCACCCAGCCCCAGCGGGTGGAGAGCTCGGCGCCCTCGGCGTCCAGGTAGACGTCGCCGCAGAACAGGTCGTACCGCAGCGCGCGCACGGGGGCGGTGCGGTAGTCGGTCTGCGGGGGGTCGGGGAAGCGGTTGGAGAGGGAGTAGCCGAGCTCGATCACGTAGGCCATTGTCGGGGCTCGGGGCGGGGGCGGGTAACCGGGGCCGGGGGCGGGCGGGCGGAGCGGCGATAACCGGGTGACCGGGCGGGGGCCGCGCGGGATGATGGGCCCATGTCCGAGCCCATCCGCGTACGGGGGTCGGTGGTCGTCCCCGACGCCGAGCTCGTCTGGCGCTTCTCGCGTTCCTCCGGCCCCGGCGGCCAGCACGTCAACACCTCCGACTCCAAGGTCGAGCTGCGTTACGACGTGGCCGCCTCGAAGGCGCTGCCCGAGGTGTGGCGCACGCGTGCCCTGGAGCGGCTGGCGAACCGGCTGGTGGACGGCCGGGTGCTGGTGGTCCAGGCGTCGGAGTTCCGCTCGCAGTGGCGCAACCGGGAGGCGGCCGCGGCCCGGCTGGCGGCGGTGCTGAGCGAGGCGTGCGCGCCGCCGCCGAAGGCCCGCCGGGCGACCAGGCCGAGTCGGGGGACGGTCGAGCGGCGGCTGAACAACAAGCGGCACCGCTCCGAGTTGAAGCAGGGGCGGCGGTCGCCGCGCGGCGAGTAGCCGAAGGCCCGCGACCGGGCCCGGCACCCCGGTCCGGTTCAGCCCAGGGTGCGGTAGCCGCCGCGGAAGTAGAGCAGCGGGCGGCCGCCGGGGGCGGGGACGGTGGCCTCCAGGACGCGGCCGACCAGCAGGAGGTGGTCGCCCGCGGGTATCCGCTGTTCGGTGCGGCACTCGACGGTGGCCAGCGCGCCCTCGACCAGCGGGGCCCCGGTGTGGGCGCCGCGGCGGTGCGGGGTCTCCGCGAACAGCAGCCGGTCGCTGAGCCGCCCCTTCATGGCGAAGCGCGAGCCGAGCGTTTTCTGCCCCTCGGCGAGCACCGAGACCGCCCAGGTGTCGTTGCGGGAGAGCACCTCGTCCATCCGGGAGTCCTCGCGGACCGAGATCAGCACCAGTGGCGGGTCCAGCGACACCGAGAGGAAGGACGTGGCGGTCATGCCGACGTCCTCGCCGTCCTCCTCGTCGTGGACGGTCACCAGGCTCACACCGGCGGCGAGCTGGGAGAGTGCTGCCCGGAACTCGTCGGGCGTGGCGCGGGGGGCAGCTTCGGGCTGCGGGGACGGGTACACGTACCGCACGGTAGTCGTCGCTCGCCGGAAACGGCATCGGGCCGTGGTCGTAGGACCACCGGGGTGGTCCCTTTCCGGTCGTGCTGCGCTCACCCCCAGGAGTGAAGCGGAGGGACCGGCGGGTGCAGTGGGCTTCAGCGCGCGGCCCATGCGGTCGAGCACGAGAAATGTCCCGAGTCGCGCTTTATGTCCTGCTATGGGACGGATGAACTGATTAAGGGTGCATTAGTGTCGTGTGATTTAAGTCACAAGTGGCGCCCTATTGCTGACCGAGCGTGCCGAACGCTGTGCTCCCTGTGATTCAGTTCTTCTGGCAATCGGACGATAACCAATCAAGAACTATCCGAAGCAGCCGGGGAGCCCCCGCATGGAAGCCGAGTCGGAGCCGTACGTCCGTCTCGCGACCCTCCGCACCTTGCACCGGGTCGTGGCGGACCTCAACGCTGCCCGCAGCCTGGCGGGCACGCTGCAGGCCGTCGTCGAGGGCGCGGTGCACGGACTCGGCTTCGACGCCGCCGCGGTCAGCCTGGTGCGGCCGGACGGCGACCTCGTGGTGGCGGCCGTCTGGGAGCTGGAGGAGAGCCCGATGGGCGGGCCCTCGGTGCTCCTCGGCCAGGTCGGCTCGCGGGAGTCCTGGGACCGGCTGCTCGGCGTCAGCGACCACTGGGGCACCCTGCGCTTCCTGCCGTACGACCGCGGCTGGGCCGTCGCCAGCGACATCCCGCGCTGGATCGGGGACGGCCCGCTGCCCGTCTACGCCAACGACTGGCACCCCGCCGACGGGCTGCTCGCCCCGATGTACAGCGCAGGCGGCGACCTGCTCGGCGTCCTCTCGGTGGACCGCCCGCGCAGCGGCAAACGGCCCGGGGCGTGGACCCGCGAGGCACTGGAGATGTTCTCGCTGCAAGCCTCCATCGCGATCGGCAACGCCCGGCTGCGGGCCGAGATGCAGCGCGCGCTGGCCCGGCTGGAGAAGGAGCAGCAGGCGCTGCGCGCCAGCGAGGAGAGCTTCCGGCAGGCCTTCGAGTACGCCCCCAGCGGGATGGCCATCACCGAACTGCACGGCGCCGGGCGCGGCCAGCTGACCAGGGTCAACGACGCGCTGTGTCGACTGCTCGGCCGCCCCCGCGCGGTGCTGCGCCAGCAGAGCTTCGCCGACCTGGTCCACCCCGAGGACCGCGCCCTGTTGGAACGCACCAGCGCCGAGAGCGGCCGGGCCGAACTGCGGCTGTCCCGGCGGGACGGCGGCTACCAGTGGGTCTGCCTGCGCAACTCCATCGTGGCGGACGCGGCCGAGGGCCCCAGCTTCCTGCTCACCCACGTCGAGGACATCGAGGACCGCAAGCGCCACGAACTCCAGCTCGCCCACCGGGCCAGCCACGACGCGCTCACCGGCCTGCCCAACGGCGCCGAGCTCAAGGCCCGGCTGGCCCGCCGGCTCTGCGCCGAGCCCCAGCCGGTCGGCGCCGCCGCCAAGTCCGGCGAGGCCTACCCGCAGGCGTACGGCTACCCGGCCGACTCGTACAGCGCGCACACCGCGTACGAGGGGCTGGAGGGCCTGGACCCGTACGCCGGGCAGGTGCACGGGTACGGGCCGGTCGAGGGCGGCCCGCTGCCCGGGCTCGGCGCCGGCTACGGGGAGCACGTGCACGCCGTGGTCCCGGCCGAGTACGGGCAGGGCGGCGAGGCCTGGTCCGGGCCGTTCCGCTCCGGCCCGGCGGCGCCCGCGGAGAAGGGCCTCGCGGTGCTCTTCTGCGACCTGGACGGCTTCAAGTCGATCAACGACCGGTTCGGGCACAACGCGGGCGACTCGGTGCTGGTCGAGGTCGCCCGGCGGCTGAGCGGGGCGGTCCGGGACGGCGACACGGTGGCCCGGCTGGGCGGCGACGAGTTCGTGGTGCTGGCCGACGGGATCGGCCGCGAGGAGGCCAAGGACCTTGCCCACCGGCTGCGCAACGCGATCATCCCGCCGATGCGGATCGACGGCCGGGCGATGCGGGTCGGGGTGAGCCTCGGCATCGGCTGGGCAGGCTGCGGGATGAGCATCGAGGAGGTGCTGAACACCGCGGACGAGCGGATGTACGACGAGAAGCGGGCCCGGGGCGGCGCGGTGCGGGGCGCGCGGGGCGAGCGCTCGCACCGGCGCGCGGGCTGACGGCGGCCGCCGGGCACAGGCCGGTCGGTCGGGTGCCGACCACACCGGGGACGCGCAGGTTACCCACGGGTTGTCAAGGGTTCTTTTCCCGCTGTCACGTACGGCAGGTAGGGTGCGCGGTACGACAGCGTCCATGATCTGCGCCGCCCGCAGCGCGGCGGCGCGCACCGGATGGGGGAACAGACCACCGTGACGACCGCCGGCGACAACGGAGTGCCCGAGGGCCAGGGGGGCGGTGCCCCACAGGACGACGACCCGTTCGGCTACCTCTACCGCCCGGCCGACGGCTCCACCGGACAGCCGGCCGAGCCGCAGCAGGGAGTTCCCCGGACGCCGTACAGCCGGCCGATGGAGGTCGGCCGGGCGCAGTACGGTCCGCCGCGCGCCCAGCAGCCGTACGGCCAGCCCGGTCCGGTGCAGCCGCCGTACGGCCAGCAGGGAATCCCGCCGCAGGGCCCGTACGGCCAGCCGGGCGTTCCGCCGCAGCACGGCGAGTACGGCGCGCCCACCCAGCAGTCCCGCTACGCCGAGCACTCCCGGCCGCAGCCGGGGGACGAGCGGCCGAGCAGCGGCCGGAGCAAGGGCGCGGTGATCGGCGCGGTCGCCGTGGTCGCGGCGATAGCGATCGGTGCCGGGATCGCGCTCTCCACCGGGGACCCGGACGGCGGCGACAAGAGCGCCAAGGGCGGCACCACGACCGCCGCCCCGCCGTCCCCCACCGCCACCGCGGCGAGCAGCACCGCCGGCGGGACGCCCTCCCCTTCGGCGAGTGCCACCGCCACCGACGGGCCGTCGACCGTGGACGCCGGCCAGTTGCAGGGCCAGAACGCGCCGTCGGGCAACAGCGTCAAGGGCGCCAAGTCCGCCGACGGGAGCTACCTGACGCTCCAGCAGGGCGGCTCGGTGACCTGGAACGGCCAGATCGCCACGGCAGGGACGTACAAACTCACCGTGCACTACAACAACGCCGGGGCGGACGTGAAGGGCGCGGCCTCGGTCAACGGCAAGGACTGGCCGAGCGGGCTGTCGTTCAGGAACTACGTCCCCGGCAAGGACCCGGCGTCGTCCTGGTACACCACCTGGATACTCCCGCAGTTCCAGGCCGGGGCGAACTCGGTCACCTTCACGGTGCCGTCCGGCCCGGTCCTGATCGACCAGGTCACGGTCGAGCCGAGCAGCTGACGATCCGTCCCGCGGACGCGAACGGCCGCCCGCCCCTTCGGGGGAGGGCGGCCGTTGCCTTTCGTTCGGTCGGTCCCCGCGGCTCAGGCGGACTTGACGATGGGGAACCTGTCGCCGCCGAGGACCCAGCGGCCCCGGTGCATGACGGCGACCAGGTCGTAACTCGTGGAGTCGACCACGACCAGGTCGGCGAGCTTGCCGGTCTCCAGGGAGCCGACCGAGTCGGTGAGGCCGAGCAGCCGGGCCGGGGTGGTGCAGAGCGACTCGACGGTCTGGTCGAGGGTCAGGCCGTTGACGGTGACCGAGCGCTTGAAGGCCACGTCCAGGGTGAGGGTGGAGCCGGCGATCGCGCCGCCCTCGACCAGCCGGGCCACGCCGCTCTCGACCCGGACCTGGAGGGGGCCGAGGGGGTAGAGGCCGTCGCCCATGCCGGCGGCGCCCATGGCGTCGGTGATCAGGGCGACGCGGCCGGGGCCGGCGGTGCCGTAGGCGAGGTCGAGGACGGAGGGGTGGAGGTGGACGCCGTCGTTGATGAGTTCGACGGTGACGCGCTCGTCCTCGAGCAGGGCGACGATGGGGCCGGGGGCGCGGTGGGCGATGCCGGGCATGGCGTTGAAGAGGTGGGTGGCGACGGTGGCGCCGGCGTCGATGGCTTCGAGGGTGGTGGGGTAGTCGGAGTCGGTGTGGCCGACGGCGGCGATGACGCCGAGGTCGGCGAGCATGCGTACGGAGTCGAGGCCGCCGGGGAGTTCGGGGGCGAGGGTGACCATCCTGGCGTGGCCGCGGGCGGCGTCGACGAGCTTGCGGACGAGGGCGGGATCGGGGTCGCGCAGCAGGTCGGGGCGGTGGGCGCCGCAGCGGTTGTGGGAGATGAAGGGGCCCTCGAAGTGGACGCCGGCGAGGATGCCGTCCTCGACGAGTTCGGAGAGTACGGCGGCCTGGCGGGCGACGTCGTCGATCTCGCCGGTGACGGTGGAGGCCATCGTGGTGGTGGTGCCGTGTTCGAGGTGGGTGCGGGCGGCGAGGAGGGCCTCCTCGGCGATGCCGGAGGCGTAGGAGGCGCCGCCGCCGCCGTGGACGTGCAGGTCGACGAAGCCGGGTACGACGGTGTGGCCGGTCAGGTCGAGGTCGCCCGGCTCGGTCCCACCGCTCGTGATGGCTGCGATGCGGGATCCCTCGACGGCGAGGCGGTCCCCCTCGACGACGCCGCCGGGCAGGACCAGTCGGGCGCCGGCCAGGGCAGTACGGTCACGGTCCGCGGTGGTCACGCGGTCACCTCCATCGAGAGCAGGTCCCAGGCGAGCAGACCCGCTCCCAGGGACGCGGCGGTGTCTTTGAGCATGGCGGGTACGACCTTCGGGGGCATCTGGAAGGTCAGGCGCTCGGTGACCGCCGTGCGCAGCGGGGTGAAGAGCGTGTCGCCGGCCTCGGCCAGCCCGCCGCCGACGATCACCGTGGACGGGTCGAGCAGGCTCTGGGCGAGCACGATGCCGTCCGCCAGGGCGTCGACCGCCTCCTGCCAGACCGTCCGGGCGCGGTCGTCCCCGGCGTCCACGGCGGCGGCGCAGGATGCCGCGTCGGCGTCGGGATCGCCGCTGGCCACGGCCCAGGCGCGGGAGACCGCGGAGGCCGAGGCGAGCGTCTCCAGGCAGCCGCGGGCGCCGCAGCCGCACCGCGGGCCGCCCGGGCGGACCACGACGTGGCCGATCTCGCCGCCGTAGCCGTGCGCGCCGGCCTCGATCCGGCCGTCGATGCCGATGGCGCCGGCGATGCCGGTGCCCAGGGCGATGAACAGGAAGCGGCCGACGCCCCGGCCGGCTCCGAGCCGGCCCTCGGCCAGGCCGCCGGAACGCACGTCGTGGCCGAGGGCCACCGGCATCGCGGGACCGCCGGGGGTGGCCAGTCGCTCGCCGAGCAGCTTGCGCATCGGGAGGTCGCGCCAGCCGAGGTTGGCGGAGAAGACCGCGATCCCGTTCTTCTCGTCGATCGTGCCGGGCACGGCCACGCCGGCCGCCGCCGGGGCGACGCCGAAGCGGGCGCGGCCCTCGTCGGCCAGGTCGGCGGCGAAGTCGAGGATGGCGGCGACGACGGCGTCGGGGCCGTGCTCCCGCCCGGTCGGTCGGCGTGCTTCGAACAGCACGGAGCCGTCCTGGGCGAGCAGCGCGGCCTTCATGCCGGTGCCGCCTACATCGAGTGCGATGACGTGCTTCACGGAGGACAGTTTCCCTTGGTCCGGGCGAAGAGGTCTAGTCCAGTGGTCGGATTGGTCTGGTCCATGTTGGGTGAGCTTTGTCTCGGCTGCGGGGGTGTGCGGGGCTTTGTGTCGAGGGGGCGGGCAGGGGCTTCCGTTCACCCTGTGTTGCGCATCGTGCAACGAAACGGGGCACTTCGGTAACTACTCGGCGGGTGGGTCCGATTGGTGTGGACCAGTGGACGAACGGTTTGGCAGTCTTGCGCTCCCCCCTGCCGGATTCCCTCATCCGGCCGTATTTCCCCCGAAGGCGGTACCCGCGTTGGACAGGCGCGCCCACGTTTCCATCCGTGTGCTCGGAACGGCACTGGCCGGAGCACTGGTGCTCACCACGGTCAGCGCGTGCGGCGGGCAGAGCGGCGGGCCGGTCACGCTCAAACTGGTCGCCGCGGACTACGGGGAGAACGCCGAGACCAGCTCCAAGCACTACTGGGACGAGGTCTCCAAGGCCTTCGAAGCGGCCAACCCCGGCATCAAGGTCCAGGTCGAGGTGGACAGCTGGACCGACATCGGCAAGAAGGTCGACGACATGATCGCGGCCGGGAAGACGCCGGACCTGCTGCAGACCGGCGGGTTCGCGGACCAGGTCGCCGCAGACCGGCTGTACCCGGCCGCCGACGTGCTCTCCATGGACACCCAGGCCAAGTTCATGGACAACTTCTCGCACGCCGGGCAGGTGTTGGGCACCCAGTACGGGATCCCGTTCGTGTCGTCCTCGCGGGTCCTCTTCTACAACAAGGCGATCTTCCGGCAGGCGGGGATCACCCAGCCGCCGACCACCTGGAACGAGCTGCGCGCGACGGCCGAGAAGATCAAGGCCAAGGTGCCGGGAGTGACCCCGTACGGGCTGCCGCTGGGGCCCGAGGAGGCGCCGGCCGAGTCGATGCTGTGGACGCTGAGCGGCGGCGGGAGCCTCTCCGACGACGTCGGCAACTACACCATCGACAGCGACCAGAACCAGGCGACGTTCAGCTGGCTGAAGAACAACCTGGTGAGCACCGGGCTGACCTACCCGGACCCCGGCAAGATGAACCGCACGCCGGCGTTCCAGGACTTCACGGCCGGGAAGGTCGCGATGCTCAACGGGCACCCGACGCTGCTGCGGATGGCGTCCGCCGCGAACATCGAGTTCGGGACGGCGGCGATCCCGAAGAAGGACGGCGTCGGGCGGACCGGGAGCCTCGGGGTCGCCGACTGGATGATGGCGTTCAAGGCCAACGGGCACAAGAACGAGATCAAGAAGTTCCTGTCCTTCGTCTACACCAAGGACTACCAGCTGAAGTTCGACGAGCAGTACAACCTGCTGCCGGTCACCCAGGACGCCTTCAACCAGATGTCCTCGGACCCCAAGCACGCGGACCTCAAGCAGTTCGCGGTCGGGCTGACCAACGCGAGCTTCTACCCGTTCGGGGATCCCGTCTGGGGCGAGGTCAGCAACCGGATCAAGGCGGGGATCGGGCAGGCGGTGACCGGGGACCCGAAGCAGGTGCTCGGGGGGCTGCAGGACGCGGCGATGAAGGAAGCGGCCCGGGTCCGGAAGCAGTAGGGACCCGGACCGGCCTCGGTCAGGGGAGGGTGATCGCGTAGGCCTTGCGGAGGGTCTCGTGGACCGTCCAGGTGGTGCGGTCGCCCTCGCGCAGCACGGCGCAGTCGCCGGGGCCGACGATCAGGGTCGGGCCGCCTTCGATCTCGATGGTGGCCCGGCCGCTCAGCACCACGAACATCTCGTCGGCCTCCACGTCGGTGACCACGCCCGGGGTGATCTGCCAGATGCCGCGCAGCTGGCGGCCGTCCGAAGACTCGGTGAGGACCTTCCCGGTGACCTCGGGGGTGCCGGAGACGATCTGTGACGGGTCGAGGGGCTCGGGGGTGAGGTCGGCGGTGGGGATGTGGGTGGTGAAGCTCGTCATGGGGCCGACCGTAGTGCGGCGGGGGCGGGTGTGCGGGGCGCAGGGTGTGTCGGGGTTCGGCGGGAGAATGACACTCCGTAGGTCCGTGGGGGATGCGCGGAGGTGTTTTCGGTGGGCGAGCTGAGTGAGCGGGACCGGGCGGTGCTGGCGCTGGAGGGGCGGCAGTGGCGGACGGCGGGGGCCAAGGAGCGGGCGATCCGGGAGGAGTTGGGGCTCTCCTCCACTCGGTACTACCAGGTGCTGAACGGGTTGTTGGACCGGGAGGAGGCTTTGGCTTTTGCCCCGGTGCTGGTGAACCGGTTGAGGCGGGTTCGGGAGGGGCGGCGGGCGGCTCGTTGACGGGGGTCTGGGTCGTTGTCCGGGGGGTGGGGGTCGGGCGGGGGTGCGTCCTGAGCGAAGGGCTGCCGTCCACGTGGGAGTGCCGGGGGATGGGGGTAAGGGGGTGGGTATGGATTTTGAGGAGATGTACGTGCCGGCCACTGCTGCCGGGCGGGATGGGTTGAGGGCGATTCTGGCGGGGCCGGGGGAGGCGGTGGTCGCGCTCGACTTCGATGGGACGTTGGCGCCGATCGTGGCGGACCCGGGGGCGGCGCGGGCGCATCCGGGAGTGGTGGGGGTGTTGCGGGGACTGGCCTCGGTGGTGGGGGCCGTGGTGGTGGTGACGGGGCGGCCGGCGGGGGTGGCGGCGGAGTTCGGGGGGTTCGAGGGGGTCCCGGGGCTGGTGGTGCTGGGGCACTACGGGGCCGAGCGGTGGGAGGGGGGTGTGGTGACGGCGCCGGAGGTGCATCCGGGGGTGGCGGGGGTGCGGGTGGCGTTGCCGGAGGTGTTGGAGCGGGTGGGGGCGCCCGAGGGGACGTGGGTGGAGGACAAGGGGCGCTCGGTGGCGGTGCACACCCGGCGGACGGAGGCGCCGGAGGAGGCGTTGGAGCTGTTGCGGGCGCCGGTGGAGGAACTGGCCGCCGAGTACGGGTTGGTGGTGGAGCCCGGGCGGCTGGTGCTGGAGCTGCGGCCGCCGGGGGTGGACAAGGGGGCGGCGCTGACCGGGTTCCTGCGGGAGCGTGGGGCGCGGTCGGTGCTGTACGCGGGGGACGACCTGGGGGACGTGGCGGCCTTCGCCGCGGTGGAGAAGCTGCGCGGGCAGGGGCTGGCCGGGCTGCTGGTGTGTGCCGGGGCGGTGGGGGACGCGCCGGTGCGCGAGCTGGCCGACCGGGCGGATCTGGTGGTCGGCGGGCCCGAGGGTGTGGTGGAGCTGTTGGGCGCCCTGGGGGAGGCGGTCAGAGGGCGTTGAGCTGGTCGAGGAACCACTGCTGCGGGGGGAGCGCGGTGGCCGCGGCGGCGAGGCGCTTGGTGCGGTCGGCGCGTTCCTCCGGGCTCATGGCGAGGCCGGTGTGCAGGGCTTCGGCGGTGGCGATGACGTCGTAGGGGTTGACGGTGAGGGCGTCGTCCCCCAGTTCGGCGTGGGCGCCGGCCTCGCGGGAGAGGACGAGGGCGCAGCCGTGGTCGGAGACCACGGGGACCTCCTTGGCGACCAGGTTCATGCCGTCCCGGATCGGGTTGACGAGTGCCACGTCGGCCATGCGGTAGGCGGCCAGGGAGCGTGGGAAGTCGTCGTTGACGTGCAGGATCAGGGGTTGCCAGGTGGCGGTGGCGAACTCGGCGTTGATCTCCTCGGCCAGGCGTCGGACCGCGGCGGTGTAGTCGCGGTACTCGGCGAGGTCGGTGCGGGAGGGGTAGGCGAAGGCGATGTGCACCACCCGGTCGTGCCACTCGGGGCGGGTGCGGAGCAGGTGCCGGTAGGCCTGGAGGCCGCGGACGATGTTCTTGCTCAACTCGGTGCGGTCGACCCGGACGACGGTGCGGCGGTCGCCGACGGCGGTGCGGAGGGCGGCGAGGCGTTCGTCGACGTCGGGGCGGTGGGCGCGTTCGCGGAGGAAGTCGGCGTCGGCGCCGAGGGCGTGGACGCCCAGGCGGGTGGTGCGGCCGTCGTGGGTGACGGTGAGCTGCTCGTGGTCGACGGCCGCGCCGAGGAGGTCCTCGCAGCAGGCGGCGAAGGCGCGGGCCCAGCGTTCGGTGAGGAAGCCGGCCCGGTCGGCGCCGAGGATGCCGGTGAGCACGGCGCGGGCGACGTCGTCGGGGAGCAGCCGGTAGTACTCGGGCGGGGCCCACGGGGTGTGGGAGAAGTGGCCGATCCGCAGGTCGGGGCGGGCCTCGCGGAGCAGGGCCGGGACGAGGGAGAGGTGGTAGTCCTGGACCAGGACCGCGGCGTTCGGGGCGGCTTCGGCGGCGAGGGCGTCCGCGAAGGCGCCGTTGTACGCCTGGTAGGCGGCCCATTCGGTGCGGAAGTCGCCGTCGAAGGACGGCGAGGTGGGGGTCGCGTAGAGCAGGTGGTGGACGAACCACAGGGTGGAGTTGGCGACCCCGTTGTAGGCGTGGGCGAAGGTCTGCGGGTCGATGTCCAGCATCCGTACGGCCTGGCCGCCGACCTCGTGCCCGGCGAGGTCGAGGCGGCCGTCGGGGGCTTCTCTCGCGGCTCGGCGGTCGGCGTCGCCGAGGGCGGCGCAGACCCAGACGGCGTGGGGGTCGTCGATCGCGGAGAGGCCGGAGACCAGGCCTCCGCCGCCTCGGCGAAGGGTCAGCGTGCCGTCGTCGGCGGTGCTGAACGACACCGGTCCCCGGTTGGAGGCCACCAGGACGGGGGCGGTGCCGGTGGCACTCGAACGTTCGGTCGTGAGATCGCCCATGGTTGGGATGTTGCCTCGGGTTCGGGGTGGCAAACCCCGTGGGCCCCTCAGTGTCGGGCGGCGTATTCGGGGACGGTGTGCATCGGGGGGCGCTCCAGGGCCGTCACCGGGTGGGTGTGGGCGGTGAAGGAGCGGGTCTCCGGGTCGCGGGTGAACTGGGTGAGGTGGGGGTGGACCAGGTCGGCGGAGGCCTTGAGGCGGTGGGTGCGGTCGAGGCGTTCCAGGGCGGTGCGGTAGATGGTGGCGGCCATCCGGCCGAGGGCCTGGCCGTCCTGGTGGCGATGGTGGCGGACGCCGACGTCGACCTGGGCGAGGGCGTCCAGTCCGGCCAGTTCCAGTGCGTCGACCAGGAGGCCGAGTTCGACGCCGTAGCCGGTGGGGAAGGGCAGTCGTTCGAGCAGTGAGCGGCGGGCCGCGTACTCGCCGCCGAGTGGCTGGACGAAACCGGCGAGTTCCGGCCAGTGGAGGTTGAGCAGCGGGCGCGCGACGAGTTCGGTGACCCGGCCGCCGCCGGTGGGGACGATCGCGGCGGATTCCCCCGTGGCGGAGCCGATCGTCGTCACTTCCAGGGGGCGGTCGTACATGGCCTTGACCAGCTGGAGCTCCTCGTCGGTCAGCAGCGGGCCGATGATGCCGGTCACGAAGGCCGGGTCGAACTCGCGCAGGTCGGCGTCGACGAAGCAGACGATGTCGCCGTGGGTGACCAGCAGGGAGCGCCAGAGCACCTCGCCCTTGCCGGGGACGGCGGGCAGCCGGGGGAGGATCGCGTCGCGGTGCTCCACCCGGGCGCCGGCGGCGGCGGCGACGGCGGCGGTGTCGTCGGTGGAGCCGGAGTCGACCACGACGAGTTCGTCGACGAGGGGGATCCGCTCGATCAACTCGCGGCGGACGGTGCGGACGATGTCGCCGACGGTGGCCTCCTCGTCGAGCGCGGGGAGGACGACGCTGATGGTGCGGCCGGTGCGCCGTTTGGCCTCCAGCAGGGTGTGCACCGGCCGGTCGGCCGCGCTCCACGAACGGCGGCGGAGCCAGGACGCCGCCTGCGGGAGGAGTGCGGGGGTCGGTTCGGCGGGCACGGTGACTCTCCTCGGCGGGCTGGGTGGAACGGGCCATCTCGCTTGGCGGACGGACCCTTTCGGGACGGACGCCTTCGGATACAGTCTTCGTACAGCGGTTGGACCTTTGCACGCCGGGGTCGCCGCTGAACCACAACTTCACATGCTCATCCAGAGGGACTGAGGGAACGGCCCGTTGACGTCCCGGCAACCTTCTCGCCCGGCTGTCGTCGACAGGCCCCGGCGGGACAGGTGCCAATTCCGGCCCGTGGCGCGACCGCGCCACGGGGAAGATGAGGAGAGAGGCCTCGCCATCATGGCTATCACTGTGTCGACTGCTTCTGGCGCCGCACCCTCCGCCGGCCTTCGGCCGGGGGGACTCCCGCCCGTCGACCTCGGCCCCGCCGCCGCGCTGTCCTGTCGGGAGTGCGGCACCCGCTTCCCGCTCGGCCCCAGCTTCGCCTGCCTGGAGTGCTTCGGGCCGCTGGAGATCGCGTACGAGTTCGGCAGCGAGGGCGCCGAGGAGCTGCGCAAGCGGATCGAGTCCGGCCCCGCGTCCATCTGGCGCTACGCGCCGCTGCTGCCGGTGCCGGCCGACGTGGCTTCGAAGCCCAACCTGAACCCCGGCTGGACCCCGCTGGTGAAGGCGGACAACCTGGGCCGGGAGCTGGGGTTCACCGCGCAGCTGCACGTGAAGGACGACTCCGGCAACCCGACCCACTCGTTCAAGGACCGGGTGGTGGCCTGTGCGATCGAGGCGGCCCGGGCGTTCGGCTACACCACGCTGTCCTGCTCCTCGACCGGCAACCTGGCCGGTGCGGTGGGTGCGGCGGCGGCCCGGGCCGGGTTCCGTTCGTGCGTCTTCATCCCGCACGACCTGGAGCAGGGCAAGGTCGTGATGGCCGGGGTGTACGGCGGCGAGCTGGTGGGCATCGAAGGCAACTACGACGACGTGAACCGGTTCTGCTCGGAGCTGATCGGGGACCCGGCCGGCGAGGGCTGGGGCTTCGTCAACGTCAACCTGCGGCCGTACTACGGCGAGGGTTCCAAGACGCTGGCGTACGAGATCTGCGAGCAGCTGGGCTGGCGGCTGCCGGAGCAGATCGTCATCCCGATCGCCTCGGGCTCGCAGCTGACGAAGATCGACAAGGGGCTGCGGGAGCTGATCGAGCTGGGTCTGGTGGAGGACCGGCCGTACCGGATCTTCGGCGCTCAGGCGGAGGGCTGCTCGCCGGTGTCGGCCGCGTTCAAGGCCGGCCGGGACGTGATCAGGCCGGTGAAGCCGGACACCATCGCCAAGTCCCTGGCGATCGGCAACCCGGCGGACGGCCCGTACGTGCTGGACATCGCCCGCCGGACGGGCGGCGCGGTCGAAGACGTGACGGACGCGGAGGTCGTGGCGGCGATCCGGCTGCTGGCCCGGACCGAGGGCATCTTCGCCGAGACCGCGGGCGGGGTGACCGTCGGCGTGCTGAAGAAGCTGGTCGAGACCGGTCAGCTGGACCCGGCCAAGGAGACCGTCGCGATCAACACCGGCGACGGCCTGAAGACGCTGGACGCCGTCTCCGAGGCCGGGATGACCACCGTCATCCGCCCGACGCTGGACTCCTTCCGCGCCGCCGGCCTCGCGTCCGCCTGAACCGCCCCACCCCCGCTAGGAGAGCCATGAGCGCCAACGTCCGCATCCCCACCATCCTGCGCACCTACACCGGGGGCGCCGCCGAGGTGCCCGCCGGGGGCGCCACCCTGGCCGAGGTCATCGCCGACCTGGAGAAGAACCACGCGGGCATCTCCGCCCGCATCCTGGACGACACCGGCAAGCTGCGCCGCTTCGTGAACGTGTACGTGAACGACGACGACGTGCGGTTCGCCGACGGTCTGGCGACCGAGATCAAGGACGGCGCGAGCGTCTCGATCATTCCGGCGGTGGCCGGCGGCTGCTGAGCCGCTCGCACCGCCTCCGGGCCCGCTGCGCGGCCGCCCGCGCGTACGGAATTCCACTCTCCGTGCGCGCGGGCGGCCGCTTGCATTTCGGCGGGAATATTCCGGGTCGAGTCGGAGTAGAGTGTGGCTCGGCTGGGAACAGGGTGCGTCCTCCCGCCGTGGGGCGCTTCGCCCGAGGGTGTCCGTGGAGTGGGACCGGCCCGGGAAACATGTCAGGCAGATGTCAGAATTCCTGCAGGCATTTGAGTAATTCGTCCGCTATGTCCGGCGCGGAATGCCGAGTTCCTCCCGATTTGTTCGGTGTTGTCTCTTGACGGGCTGCGGAATTCCCAGCGGTTGACCCTGTTGCAGAGGGCGTCGATCCGGATACATTCAGCGGCGGTCGACGTAATCAACCGCTCACGGAAGCCGTCCGGTGTTCCCGTGCGGAGGATTGCGGCGTGCACGGCTGCGCCCAGGGGGGGTTCCCCGGGCCGGCCTAGAAACCAGACCCGGGCCCGCGACCTGCGGGACCGTGAAGGGCCAGCACAGCACTAGGGGAGTTCGGAATGGCTCAGGGCACCGTCAAGTGGTTCAACGCGGAGAAGGGCTACGGCTTCATCGCGGTCGACGGTGGTGCGGACGTCTTCGTCCACTACAGCGCGATCCAGATGGACGGCTACCGCACCCTCGAGGAGGGCCAGCGGGTCGAGTTCGAGATCTCCCAGGGACAGAAGGGCCCGCAGGCGGACATGGTCCGCGCGGCGGTCTGACCCCTTTCGAATCCAGGAGCTCGGCGCGGCCCACGGCTGGTGACCACTCGCTTCTCGACGGGCCCGTACGACACGCGTCGTACGGGCCCGTTCGCGTTCCCGCACGGCCTCGGGCGGGAGTCGGTGCGGGCCCGGACGACGGCTCGCGGGTCGTCGATTGGGCTTGCACTCGACCACCCGGAGTGCTAATCATTGCGTTAGCACTCACAGTGTGAGAGTGACAGCGGACCGGGTCGGTGAGGCCCCCGGGAGCGGCAGGGGAATGGACCTCCGCACACCAGGGCCGTCCGTCGCGGGCACCCCTTGGTCCGAGCAGTCGACCGTGTCCCGGAGGACCACTTCTGATGGCCAAGATCATCGCCTTTGATGAGGAAGCTCGCCGCGGCCTTGAGCGTGGCATGAACCAGCTCGCCGACGCAGTGAAGGTCACGCTCGGCCCCAAGGGTCGCAACGTCGTGCTGGAGAAGAAGTGGGGCGCCCCCACGATCACCAACGACGGTGTCTCCATCGCCAAGGAGATCGAGCTCGAGGACCCGTACGAGAAGATCGGCGCGGAGCTCGTCAAGGAGGTCGCCAAGAAGACCGACGACGTCGCGGGTGACGGCACCACCACCGCCACCGTGCTCGCCCAGGCCCTGGTTCGCGAGGGTCTGCGCAACGTCGCCGCCGGCGCCAACCCGATGGCCCTGAAGCGCGGCATCGAGAAGGCCGTCGCCGCCGTCTCGGACCAGCTGCTGGCCCAGGCCAAGGACGTGGAGACCAAGGAGCAGATCGCCTCCACCGCCTCCATCTCCGCCGCCGACACCCAGATCGGCGAGCTGATCGCCGAGGCCATGGACAAGGTCGGCAAGGAAGGCGTCATCACCGTCGAGGAGAGCAACACCTTCGGCCTGGAGCTCGAGCTCACCGAGGGCATGCGCTTCGACAAGGGCTACATCTCCGCCTACTTCGCCACCGACCTGGAGCGCATGGAGGCGACCTTCGAGGACCCGTACATCCTCATCGCCAACTCCAAGATCGGCGCGGTCAAGGACCTGCTCCCGCTGCTGGAGAAGGTCATGCAGAGCGGCAAGCCGCTCGTCATCATCGCCGAGGACGTCGAGGGCGAGGCCCTGTCGACCCTGGTCGTGAACAAGATCCGCGGCACCTTCAAGTCCGTCGCCGTCAAGGCCCCGGGCTTCGGCGACCGCCGCAAGGCCATGCTCGGCGACATCGCCATCCTCACCGGTGGCACCGTGATCTCCGAGGAGGTCGGCCTCAAGCTGGAGAACGCCGGCATCGACCTGCTGGGCACCGCCCGCAAGGTGGTCATCACCAAGGACGAGACCACCATCGTCGACGGTGGCGGCGACAGCGAGCAGGTCGCCGGCCGCGTGAACCAGATCCGCGCCGAGATCGAGAACAGCGACTCGGACTACGACCGCGAGAAGCTCCAGGAGCGCCTCGCCAAGCTGGCCGGCGGCGTGGCCGTCATCAAGGCCGGCGCGGCCACCGAGGTGGAGCTCAAGGAGCGCAAGCACCGCATCGAGGACGCCGTCCGCAACGCGAAGGCCGCCGTCGAGGAGGGCATCGTCGCCGGTGGTGGCGTCGCCCTGCTGCAGGCCGGTGTCGCCTTCGACAAGCTGGAGCTGGACGGCGACGAGGCCACCGGTGCCAACATCGTCAAGGTCGCGCTCGAGGCCCCGATCAAGCAGATCGCGACCAACGCCGGCCTGGAGGGTGGCGTCGTGGTGGAGAAGGTGCGCAACCTCCCCGCCGGTCACGGCCTGAACGCCGCCACCAACGAGTACGTCGACCTGGTCGCCGAGGGCATCATCGACCCGGCCAAGGTCACCCGTTCGGCGCTGCAGAACGCCGCCTCCATCGCGGCGCTGTTCCTCACCACCGAGGCCGTCATCGCCGACAAGCCGGAGAAGGCCGCCGCGGCCGCCGGTGGCGGCATGCCGGGCGGTGACATGGACTTCTGATCCTGATCGCTCCGATCGGGTCGGTTGACTCCTCGTCCGCGTGGGCGGTCCCCTTCGGGGGGCCGCCCACGCGGCGTTTCCGGGCCGCGGGCGTTTCGCGAGAGGATGGGCGGATGGCTTCCGACGACATCGAGACCGCCCTGCACAACGCGCGGGCACTGATCCTGGCCGACCTCACCGCGCGGGACGTGGCGGACGCCGCCGTCGTCTCGCTGGTCGAGGACGCCGTCACCCACCGCCGCTGGTGGCTGGAGCAGTGGCCGGACGGCACCGAGTACGTCCTCGGGCTGGTCGCCCAGGACGTCCAGGACGCGCTGCTGGAGGCGTACGGGCGGTGGCCGCTGTGCACCGCCTGCGCGGCCGACGGGGACCCGCACGCGCTGGGCGTGGAGCCCGAGTTGGGGCCGGAGCCGCACTGGGTGTGCGGCAAGCAGGGTGTCGTGGTGGCGCCGGTGGGGGAGCTCGGTTAGAGGGTTTCGAGTTCGGCGGCCAGGTTGGCGCGGGCGGCCGCCGTGAAGCGCTCGCGGGCGGCGGGGGTGCGGTAGAGGGCCGGGAGCGCCAGGAGTTGACGCAGGACGGCCGCGCGGCCCGCGCGGAAGTCCGGCTCCGGGACGAAGGCGTACTCCTCGCGGACGGCGGCCGCGTAGGCCGCGTACGCCTCCGGGGTGCCGCCGAGGACGGCGAGGTCCGCGTCGCAGAGCACCTCGCCGTCGCGGTCGCCCGGGGCCGGGTCGTGGGTGACGGTGAGCAGGACGAGCCGTTCGGCCTCGGCGACGCGCTCGGCGGGCAGTCCGGCGGCGGTGAGCGCGCGTACGGCCAGGGCGGCGCTGCGCTCCTCGTTCTCGGTGCGGTCGGGGCGGTAGACGGCGTCGTGGAACCAGGCGGCGAGCCGGACGGCGTCCGGGTCGACGGCGTGCCCGGCGAGGTCGTCGACGTGGCGCAGGACCGCGCGCAGGTGCTCGGGGGTGTGGTAGCGGCGCTGCGGCTCGGACCAGCGGCGCAGCAGCTCCCGTCCGTACGGTTCGGGGTCGTCGGCGGCGCCGCAGCGGTTGAGCAGGGCGGTCCAGGCGGTGAGCAGGTCCTCGGTCGGCATGGGGACATTCTGTCGGCTGGTTCGGGTGGACGGGATGTGCCGGTCGGCGATATATGTAGTCGTATGACAGAACGCTCCATGCAGGAGCCGACGCTGCTTCTGCTCACCGCGCTGGCCGATGCCCCGAGACACGGCTACGCGCTCATCCAGGAGATCGCCGCGATCTCGGACGGCCGGGTCAAGATGCGTACCGGCACGCTGTACGGCGCGCTCGACCGGCTGCTGGGCCAGGGCCTGATCGAGGTCGCCGCCGAGGAGGTGGTGGACGGCCGCGCCCGGCGCACCTACGCGCTGACCGACGCCGGTCGGGGCGCGCTGGCCACCGAGGCCGAGCGGCTGCGGGCCGTGGCCACCGAGGCCGAGCGGCGGCTGTCCGTCGCCGTTGTCAGTCCGAGGGTCAGGGGGGCCTTCGCATGAGTGATGCGACCGTTTTCGCCGTTCGGACGGCGCTGGCGCTCTACCCGGGGCGCTACCGCCGCGAACGTGGGGACGAGCTGGCCGTGGTCTTCGCCGACACGACCGCCGGGGCCGGGCCGATGGCCAAGATCCAGGAGCTCTTCGACCTGGGCGCGTACGGCCTGCGGATGCGGACCGGGCTGACCTCCACCTCCGCGGGCGGGCGGCTGGCGGCGCTGGCCGCTCCGCTGGTGGCCGGGGCCGCCGGAGGTCTGGCGGCGGGCCAGGCGCTGCTGGGCTACCTGGAGTCCGGCGTGCCGCACGGGGGGTGGGGGCTGCTGCACTTCCTGCCCTACTGGGCGCTGCTGGGGGCGGCGATGCTCTCCGCCGTCGCGGCGCTGCTCGGACGGTGGACAATGGCGAAGGCGCTGGCCGGGGTGTCGGCGCTGGCCGCGGTGGTGGAACTCGTTTGGGTGGCGACCCGTCCGGAGGTCACCCAGCCGCTGTGGGTGTTCCTGGAATCCTTCCAGTGGGACGGGCCGTTCGTGCTCTGGGCCCTGGTGCTGCTGGCCGCGCCCAAGGAGGGGCTGCCGGTGCCGAGCTGGCGGGAGCGCGGCCTGCTGCTGGCTGCGGCGGCGCTGACCCCGGTGGTGGCGTTCGCGGACAACGTCTACACGAGCTGGTACCACCTGGACCGGCAGTGGCGGGCGCTGATGATCGTCGTCCCGCTGCTGATGGCCCTGGCGGTGGTGCGCGGCTGGTACCTGGTGGCGGTTCCGGGGCTCGCGGCGCTGCCGTGGACGTTCAGCGTCAACCTGCACGCGCTCTGGCAGCAGGAGGGCGGGGCCTGGAAGCTGCTGCCGATGGCCGGGCTGACGGTCGTGGCGGCGGTGGCGCTGGTGCTGGTGGGGCGCCGTCGGGGTCCGGCCGGGCCGGGTGGGCGGCAGCTGGCCTGAGGGGGCCGAAAGCCGGGGTGTGGTCTCGCCGCGGCCGGTCGCATGTGGCAGGCTGTCTCATATGTCTAGACCAATTTTCGAAGTCATCGCGCTGACGCCCCAGGACGCCCAGGCTGCCGAGTCGGGCGGCGCCGACCGGCTCGAACTGGTCACCGACATGGCCGCCGACGGGCTCACCCCGTCCGTCGAGGACTTCGCCCGGATCCGGGCCGCCGTCGGCATCCCGCTGCGCGTCATGCTCCGGATCCGGGACGGCTTCGCCCCCGGCGACCTGGACGAACTGTGCGCCCGGGCCGCCGCGCTGCGGGCCGAAGGGGCCGAGGAGTTCGTCCTCGGCTTCCTCGACGCCGAGGGCGCCGTCGACCTGGCCGCGACCACGACCGTGGCCGAGGCGATCGCCGGTTGCTGCTGGACCTTCCACCGGGCGATCGACCACGGCGCCGACCGCGCCGCCCTGCGCGCCGCCGTCGGCGCGCTGCCCGGACTGGACACCTTCCTCACCTCCGGCGCGGCCGCCGGGGTGGACGCCGGGCGCGAGGTGCTGGCCGCCGAACTGGCCCGTACGGGCGAGCCCGGCTACACCCAGCGGATCCTCATCGGCGGCGGCCTGCGGGCCGAGCACCTCAAGGAACTGCGGGCGGACGGCTTCGACGCCTTCCACGTCGGCGGCGCGGTGCGGGTCGACGGCTGGCACACGCCGGTCGACGCGGCCAGGGTCGCCGAGTGGCGGGCACTGATCGACGCCTGAAGCCACGGAAGAGGGGCCGGTTCCCGCCGGCCCCTTTCCGCGCTACCGGAGCTGCTCGGGCAGCGGCTCGCCGTGCAGCACCGTCAGGCCGGAGACGGCGCGGGTGAGCGCCACGTAGAGCCGGCGCAGGCCGGTTCGCTCGTCCGGTTCGCCGGCGATCACCGCGGCCGGCTCGTCCAGCACCACGTAGTCGTACTCAAGGCCCTTGGCCAGCGAGGCCGGGACGAGCGTCAGCCGGGCCTCGGTGCTGGTCTCGGTGCCGGGGGAGAGGAACGGCAGCCCGGCCGCGGTGAGCAGCTCGGCGAGCTGGGGGATCCGGGCGTCGGCGGCGATCAGGCCGGTCGAGCCCTCGTTCTTCAGGGCCTCCCGGCAGGCGTCCAGGACGGCGTCCTCCCACGCGGTGACCGGGCGGATCACCAGCGAGCCGGGGGCGTCGCGGACCGAGGTCGCCGGGGCCAGGCCGGGGGCGATCGCGGGCAGCAGCCGGGAGGCGTACGCGATGACCTCCTCGGGCACCCGGAAGCCCTTGGTCAGCTCCTCCACGTGCGCGTCCGGCTTGCCCAGGTGGTGCAGGGCGTCCGGCCAACTCGCCGTCGCCCAGGGGGTGGTGCCCTGGGCGAGGTCGCCGAGGACGGTCGCCGAGCCGGTGGTGCAGCGGCGGCCGACGGCGCGGTACTGCATCGGGGAGAGGTCCTGGGCCTCGTCCAGCACCACGTGTCCGAGCGAGGGGGTGCGCTGCACCAGGTCCGTCGCCTCGTCCACCAGGACGGCGTCGGCCGGGGTCCAGCGGGCGGTCTTCACCGAGCGGCCGGGCTTGGGCCACAGCACCGCCTGCTGCTCCTCGGCGGTCAGCACGCCCTCGGCGCACTCGGCCAGGAACTCCGGCTCGGAGAGCAGCCGCAGCACCAGCTTGGCCGGGTCGACGGCCGGCCAGCACTCCTTGACCACGGCCTTGACCGCGCTGTTGCGGGCCACCGCGTCCTGCACCCGGTCGTCCGGGGCCTCGCCGCCCTGCTCCATCTTCAGCAGCACGGCGTGCGCGATGCGCTGCGGCAGGGCGTCCCGGGCGGCGCCGTAGCGGATGTCGCGGCCCTTCAACTCCTCGATGATCTCGGCCAGTTCGTACGCCGGGACGCGCCAGCGGCGGGAGCCGCGGACCACCACGCACGGCTCGGTGGGCAGCGTGATGCCCGCCCGTACCGCGCGGCGCAGCACCTCGGCCATCCGGGCGTCACCCTTCAGCCGGGCCGCCTCCGGGTCGTCCTCGCCCCTCACCTCGACGTGGGCGACCAGCTGCTGCACGGTGGCCTGGGCGACCTCCAGCTCGCCGAGGGCGGGCAGTACCTGCTCGATGTACGAGAGGAAGGCGTTGTTCGGCCCGATCACCAGGGTGCCGGTCCGGGCCAGGCGCTCGCGGTGCGCGTACAGCAGGTAGGCGACGCGGTGCAGGCCGACGGCGGTCTTCCCGGTGCCGGGCGCCCCCTGGACGCAGACGGTGCCCGTGATGTCGGAGCGGACGATCTCGTCCTGTTCGGGCTGGATGGTGGCGACGATGTCGCGCATCGGGCCGACGCGCGGCTTCTCGATCTCGGCGGCGAGCAGGGCGGAGGCGGTGTCAGCCTCGGACGGGTCGGTGAGGTGCTCGTCCTCGTAGGCGGTGAGCTCGCCGCCTGTGTAGCCGAAGCGGCGGCGGCGCTCGACGTCCATCGGCTCGGCGCGGCTGGCCCGGTAGAACGGCTGGGAGACCGGCGCACGCCAGTCGATCACCATCGGGTCGCCGTCGGCGTCGTGGACGTGGCGGCGGCCGATGTAGAAGCTCTCCCCGCCGCCGCCCTCGCTCAGCTCATCGCTGACCGCGTGCAGGTAGTCGAGGCGGCCGAAGAACAGCGGGGTGTCGGAGAGGTCGGCCAGGGCGGCGATCCTGGCCTCGATCTGGTTCTGGAGGATGACGGCGGACACCCAGGTGCCGGTCACGTCGCGCAGGTCGAGCGACTCGACGTCCTCGCGCATCGCCCGCAGCGCGGACCGGGACGCGGCCAGGTGGTCGCGTTCGCGCTGGAGGGGGTCGGTGGTGGGGGTGGCGGGCACAGCGAACCTTCCCGGCTGCCCCGGTGACGGGCGCAGCGGATCGATGGAGCTCACGGTGGTGTACGGGCCGACCGGTTGCCGTGCGGTCGGCGCCTCCCCCGGCTGCCTGCGGGACACCGCCAGGTACCACGGTTCGGGAGGGGGCAGGCGGACGATCTTAGACCCGTCCGTCTCAGGGTTCCAGCCCCGCAGGTCTCGGGGCTCGCGTACCCCCGGAGGCGGATGGCCGTCTCGCCGGATGCGGCCTTTGGAGTGATGCCGTGGGCCGGTCGGGTGCCTACCGTTGAAACATGAGCAGTCGAAACGAATCCCGCACCGCCCCGGCCGGCGCGACCGCCGCCCAGGGCCGTCACCGCAACCCGCTGAGGAGTGCCGTCCGCAATGTCGGCATCGCCCTGGACACCGCCGCGCGCGTGATCTTCCTCGGGCGCGACGGTGTTTGGCTCTGAGTCCCGTTACAGCACGTCGTCCGCGTCGATGATGCGGTACGCGTAGCCCTGTTCGGCCAGGAAGCGCTGCCGGTGGGCGGCGAAGTCCTGGTCCACGGTGTCCCGGGCGACGACCGAGTAGAAGTGCGCCGCGTGCCCGTCCGCCTTGGGGCGCAGGACGCGGCCGAGGCGCTGGGCCTCCTCCTGGCGGGAGCCGAAGGTCCCGGAGACCTGGATGGCCACCGTCGCCTCGGGCAGGTCGATGGAGAAGTTCGCGACCTTGGAGACCACCAGGACGCTGATCTCCTTGTTCCGGAACGCGTCGAAGAGCTTCTCGCGCTGGGCATTGCTGGTCTCGCCCTTGATCACCGGGGCGTCCAGGACCTCGCCGAGCTCGTCGAGCTGGTCGATGTACTGGCCGATGATCAGCGTCTGGTCCTTCTCGTGCTTCCTGACCAGCGCCTCCACCACCCGCCGCTTGGTCGCCGTGGTGGCGCAGAAGCGGTAGCGCTCCTCGGGCTCGGCGGTGGCGTAGGCGAGCCGCTCGGAGTCGGTCAGGGTGACCCGCACCTCGCAGCAGTCGGCGGGCGCGATGTAGCCCTGTGCCTCGATCTCCTTCCACGGGGCGTCGAAGCGCTTGGGGCCGATCAGGCTGAACACGTCGCCCTCGCGGCCGTCCTCGCGCACCAGCGTGGCGGTCAGGCCGAGCCGGCGGCGGGCCTGGAGGTCGGCGGTGAACTTGAACACCGGCGCGGGCAGCAGGTGCACCTCGTCGTAGACCACCAGGCCCCAGTTGCGGGCGTCGAACAGCTCCAGGTGCGCGTACACGCCCTTCCGCTTGGTGGTCATCACCTGGTAGGTGGCGATGGTGACCGGGCGGATCTCCTTCTTCGTCCCGCTGTACTCGCCGATCTCGTCCTCGGTGAGCGAGGTGCGCTTGACCAGTTCGTGCTTCCACTGGCGGGCCGAGACGGTGTTGGTGACCAGGATCAGCGTGGTCGACTTGGCGTGCGCCATCGCGGCGGCGCCGACCAGCGTCTTGCCGGCGCCGCAGGGCAGCACGACCACGCCCGAGCCGCCGTGCCAGAAGCCCTCGACGGCCTGCGCCTGGTAGGGGCGCAGCTGCCAGCCGTTCTCGTCCAGGTCGATCGGGTGCGCCTCGCCGTCCACGTAGCCGGCGAAGTCCTCGGCGGGCCAGCCGAGTTTGAGCAGCACCTGCTTGATCTGCCCGCGCTCGGAGGGGTGCACCACCACGGTGTCCGGGTCCACCCGGGCGCCGACCAGCGGGACGATCTTCTTGGAGCGCAGCACCTCCTCCAGCACCGGGCGGTCGGTGGTGGTCAGCACCAGCCCGTGGGTGGGGTGCTTGGACAGCTGGAGCCGCCCGTACCGGCCCATGGTGTCCGCCACGTCCACCAGCAGTGCGTGCGGCACCGGGTAGCGCGAGTACGTCACCAGGGCGTCCACCACCTGCTCGGCGTCGTGCCCGGCGGCCCGAGCGTTCCACAGCCCGAGCGGCGTCACCCGGTACGTGTGCACGTGCTCGGGTGCCCGCTCCAACTCGGCGAACGGCGCGATGGCGCGACGGCAGTCGGCGGCCTTGGGGTGGTCGATCTCCAGGAGAAGAGTTTTGTCGCTCTGGACGATGAGCGGTCCGTCGTTCACGCGGGGGAGCCCTCCACTGGCTGACAGGCTGGATTGACGCAGACCCTCCAGTGTCGCGCATTCCGCGTGCAACGTGGGCGGGCTCCTTCGGACTGCCGTTGGTCAACCGGCCGCGGCGAGCGGCCCCGGTACGCCGACATCCACGCTCG
This sequence comes from Kitasatospora aureofaciens, assembly GCF_001188955.3. Lineage (GTDB taxonomy): Bacteria > Actinomycetota > Actinomycetes > Streptomycetales > Streptomycetaceae > Kitasatospora > Kitasatospora aureofaciens. The sequence continues at coordinate 84,978 of NZ_JPRF03000025.1, forward strand.
TCGGGTCGAGCGTGGATGTCGGCGAAGCGTTCGACTGTTCAGATGTGCCGGTCCCGTGGGCCGGGTGGTCGGAGCGTTGCGGTCACCACTGGTGGTGGTCGTCGCGGGGGTCGATGACGGTGGGGTCGGTGGCGGTGGCGGTGCCGTCGCCGCCTCCGCTGACGGTGGCGGTGTTGGTGAGGGTGCCGGTGGCGGTGCGGGCGACGCGGACCCGCAGTGTGATGGGCGGGTAGGTGTTCCCGGGGTTGAGGACGTTGCTGCGGGTGCAGGTCAGGGTCCTCTGGACGCAGCGCCATCCCCTGCCGGTGATGCTGGTGGCGGTGAGTCCGGCCGGGAGGGTGTCCTTCACGGTGACGGTGGTGCCGTCGGTGGGGGCGGTCCCGTTGTTGCCGACGGTGATGGTGTAGGTGCCCGTCCTGCCCGGGGTGAAGGTGCCGGTGTGGGTCTTGGTGATGGTCAGCGAGGGCGCCGCGACGACCGGGGTGATCGCGATACCGAACGGCCCGGTGACGGCGAAGGTGGCGCTCACCATGTTGGTGGTGGTGTCGATCACCGACACGGTGTTCGAGGAGAAGTTGCCGACGTAGACGTGCTTGCCGTCGGGATTCATCCCGAGCTTGTAGGGGCTGGTGCCGACGGTGACGGTGGTGGTGACGGTGTTGGAGGTGGTGTCGATCACCGACACGGTGCCGTCGCTGACGTTGCCGACGTAGACCTGGTGGCCGTCCGGGGTGACCGCGTTGCCGTACGGGGCGTTGCCTACCGGGATGGGGGAGCCCACCACGGTGTTGGTGGCGGTGTCGATCACCGACACGCTGTTCGTGGCGAAGTCGTCGACGTAGGCGTGCAGGCCGTCCGGGGTGATCGTGATACCCGAAGGCTGGGTGAAGCCGGGGATGGTGGCGGTGATGGTGTTGCTGGTGGTGTCGATCACCTGCACCTGGCCGAGCCCGAGCTCGGTGACGTAGGCGTGGAGGCTGTCCGGCGTGGTCGCGATGAACCGCGGATCGCTGCCGGAGGGGAGGGGGATGTCGGTGGTGACGGTGTTGGTGGTGGTGTCGATCACCGACACGGTGCCGTTGAAGTTGGCGGCGTAGGCGTGCAGGCCGTTCGGGGTGATCGCCAAAGCCTGCGGGTGGTCGCCCGCGGGCAGGGGGATGGTGGTGGTGACGGTGTTGGTGGCGGTGTCGATCACCGACACGGTGCCCGAGCTGCGGTTGACGACGTAGGCGTGCTGGCCGTTCGGGGTGACCTTGACGTCCGCCGGCTGAGCGCCGACGGGGATGGTGGTGGTGACGGTGTTGGTGGCGGTGTTGAACACCGTCACCGTGTTGGCACCGATGTTGTCGACGTAGCCCTGCTGGCCCGTGGCGGCCATGGCCGGGGACGGGGCCAGCACCGGCAGGGCCAACCCGGCCGTCAGGGCCAGCCCCACCGCCAAGGCCCGCACCCGCACCCACGGCCCGGGCCGTGGCCCACTGCTTTCGGCCTCCGAGCCGGGACGTGCGGGCTCACCCGCGCAATCGTGTAGACGGGCCAGACGCATCGCTCTCTCCTCGCAACCGGCGCCACGGCCCCGCGTCCCACCGCAAACTGCGATGGCTTGGGTCGGTAAGACCGTGAACTGTGAAAAAGCAGGAACAAGCGATGTATACGTCACATTGACGGGCGGTCAGCGATACACGCTCCCGCAGGGGCCGAACGAGGGATCGCCCGAAGTGACCACGGTGCGTGCTCGCTCGTTGAGCTGGTCATGAAGACCTCGAAGCGCGTTCTCACCGCCCTCGCTCTGATGGGCACGGCCTTCGCCGCCACCGCCTCCTCGGCCGGTTCTGCCTACGCCCTCGCGGGCATCGGGGAGGGGCCGGGCGGTCTGCTGGCGGCGCCCGGATTCCTGTTCGCGGACACCGTCACCGGGGGTTCGCTGCCGGTCGGGCAGAGCCAGATCGGCAGCCTGGCGGACCAGGCGGTCAAGGACAGGATGAAGGAGGCCAAGGGCCACTGACGCCCGGTCGCCCCGCCGTTATTCGTCGAGTTCCGCGACGCCGGTGATGCGGTGGAGGGCGAACGTGCGGAGTTCGTCGGCGTGGTGGTCGAAGGCGGTGACGAAGCCGCCTTCGACCTTGACCGGGTCGATGATGCGCTGGCTGGCGATGCCCTCGGCGTTGAGGTAGCCGATCCACATCCGCTCGCCGAGGAGGACGGCCGTCTGGAGGGCGGCGAGGGTCTCGGCGGCGGCCGTGCGGGGGAGCTGGCGCGGGTCCGGGGTGGGCTCGCGGCGGGAGGCGGTGGCGGCGCGGTCGCCGGCTCGGATGGCTTTGACGGCGGCGGCGAGGAGGGTGTCGTCGGGGACGGGCGGGCCGTCGGGGACGGGCGTGGGGGCGGTGCGGGGCGGGGTGCGGTGGCTGTCCGGCCGGGTGATCAGGACGTCGCCCTCGGCGGATTCGGCGGCCGGGGCGTAGCCCATGGTGCGCAGCGCGGCGAGCAGGACGTCCGGCGCGGCCTGGGAGGCGAGGACGGTGGGGGCGAGCAGCCGCAGCCGCAGGTCGGCGGCGCGGCGGTCGGCGAGCACCTCGTTGAGCAGTGCGGGGTCGTCGCAGCGCAGGTAGGAGGAGGCGGCGCCGACCCGCAGGATGCCGTGCCGGCGGGCGACGTCGTCGATCAGGTAGGAGAGTGGCTGGGGCACGGGCGTGCGGCTGTGCCGGTCCAGGAAGGTCTGCAGGTCGGCGGCGGTGCGCCCGGCGTCCAGGGCGCGGCGGACGGAGGTGGGGGTGAACCGGTAGACGGTGGCGCCGCCCTTGGACTCGATGTCGGCGCACAGGGCGAGCGCCTGGGCGAGCGGGGTGAGCAGCGGGCCGGGGGCGATCGCGGTGAGGTCCGGCTGGAGGATCACGTGGTCCAGCGGCTGCGGCAGCAGCGGGGCGAGCACCTCGGCCGGGTCGGACTCGGCGGTGAGCAGGGCTCGGGCGGGGGCGGCGAGGGCGCCGCGGCCGGTGATGCCGAGGAGTTCGGCCTCGGCGAGGGTCCAGGTGGTGAGGTCGTCGCGCAGTTCGCGGCCGTCCGGGCCGGTGGGGCCGCCGCGCAGCGGGCGCTGCCAGCGCAGGGTGGGCAGCAGTTCCTCGGCGGTGGCCGGGGTGCCGGGCGGGAGTTCGGCGAGCAGGGCGAGGGCGGCGCGGCGCACGGACGGGGCGAGGGTGCGGTCCAGTTCGGGGCCGAGCGCGGCGCGCGGCTTGCCCTTGCCGTCCGGGGTGCCGGTGAGGGCGGGGACGCGGGTGGCGGCGAGCCAGGCGCGGGCCAGGACGGACCAGCGCTCGGCGGTGTCCAGCTGCAGCCAGCTGTCGTACCCCGGGGTCGGCGCCCAGCACTCGTCGGCTTCGCCGTCGGGGGCCAGCAGGCCCGCGGTGTAGGCGAGTTCGAGCCAGAAGGCGGCCTGCTGCTCGGTGGTCTCCAGGGTCTGGGCGGCGCGCTTGAGGTCCCGTACGCCGAGGCCGCCGGCCCGCAGGGTGGGCGGCGGGGTGAGGCCCCAGGCCTCCAGCAGTTCTTCGACGGTCTTGACGGCGGTGTGCGCCTGCCCGGCCGCGGCGCTGTCCACAGCCTGTGGATCGCGCGGGGGAGCGGCGGGTGCGGGCTCGGGCTGGAGCGGTTCGACGGTGCGGTGGGTGCGGCCGCCGCGCAGGTGGAGGGCCAGTTCGCGCGGCAGCACGACGCTGCCCGGGCTGGTCGGCAGCAGCAGCCCGCGGGCGAGCAGCCATTCGACCGGGCTCTGCGCGTCCTCGGCGGTGACCGGGCGGGTGGCGTCCGGGACGGTGCCGGTGGGCGGGCCCCAGACCAGCCGGTCCAGCAGTCGCAGCGCGGGCTCGGGGGCGGTGTCGAGCAGCGCGGCGCAGCGGGCGCGGTCGCTGAGCAGGGCGGTCAGGGCGGCGACGGCGGTGACCGGGTCCGGGGTGGCGGGCTGCCCGGCGGAGGCGAGCAGCTGCTGCAGCCGGGCCGGGGACATGCCGGTGGTGGCCTCGGCGAGGGTGGGGCCGAGGCCGGTGCGGCCGGGGTTGGCGGCGGTCGGGGCGAGCGCCTCGCGGACGGCGAGGACCAGCCGCAGGCCGTTGTCCGGGCCCCAGAGCAGTGCCCGGTCGCGCAGGGTGGCGACGGCGCGGGGCAGGGCGGCGGCGACGGCGGACCGGTCGGCCGGGGTGAGCGGGGTGGCGCCGGGGTGCGGCTTGACCTTGGACGGGCCGGTCAGCAGGGTGCGTACGGTGGCCAGGCCGGTGCCGTCGGGGCAGGTCGCCAGTGCCTCGGCGACCTGGAGGGTGAACCGGTCGAGCCGTTCCAGGGCGCGCAGCGCGGAGGCGCGGGAGGAGAGCCGGGCGGACAGCTGGGTGAGGTCGCCGGGGACGGGGTTCAGCAGGTCGGGGCGGGACCGGAGCAGGGCGGCGATCGCGTCGTCGGGGCGGGCGCGCAGCTCCTCGGCGAGGGTGCGCGGGCCGGCGGACGTCCTGCCTTGGCGTTGGGGGCCCTGCTGTGTGGTCATTCGACCTAGGTTAGTCGGGAGCGCGGACGAGGGGGTGCGCTCGTACGCGGGGCCGCACCCGCGGACGACGGTGGCGGTCACGGTGGCCGCGATGGACTCGCGCGGGCGGGGCACGGTGGGTACCGTCACGGCCGAGGGCGGTTCGGTGGGCGGCCGCGCTCTCCATGGGCGGGCCGGGCGAGGCGGGGTGTCGGTGATGACGGACGGCGAGTGGTGGCGCAAGAGCGGGCCGTGGAGCGAGCGGGCGGGGGCGTCGGGGTCGCCCGGCGAGTCCGCTTCTTCTCCCGCTTCTTCGGCTGAGGCGTCAGCGGGCGGACCGGCCGAGGACAGCGTGTACGGCCCCCCGGCCGCGTCCGGCGCGACGGGCGGCATCCCGAACGTGTCGCTGGACCTGCCGGGCGTCGCCGGTCCCGGGGGCGGCTCGGAGGTGATCCCGCCGCCGACGGTGCAGAGTTCGAGCCCGTGGACGATGACGATGCTCGACTTCTCTGACGCGCCGCAGCCCGCGCCCGGGCCGATTCCGGACCAGCGCGCGGCCGAGGAGGCGGCGCAGCAGCAGGCGGCCGCGCCGGCCGGTGCACAGCCGTCGAGCCCGAAGCGGCAGCGGAAGGCGAAGGCGAAGGCCAGGGCCGGTGCCAAGGCCGCGCCCGCCGCCGGAACGGGTTCGGCCAAGGGCGCGCGCAAGCCGTCCCCGCTGATCCTGCTGTCCTGCGGTCTGCTGGTCGGCGGCGCGGTGTCCGGGTTCTTCCCGGCCATGCTGGCGGGCTGGGGCCTCGGCTACCTGACCCGGCAGCTCTCGGACCTGATGCGCAAGTTCGTGATCCTGGGAATCCCGCTGATCGCGATGAGCGCGACCACCCTGTTCGCGATGAACCACGCCAAGCAGGCCGGCGGCGCGGGCGGGGGCGCCGTCCAACCCGGCTCCCCGCTGGGTCAGTTCAGCTGGTCGATGGCGCCGGGCGTGCTGCGTACGGCCGCCGTGGCGACGGCGGTGGTCCTGCTGCTGCTCGGCCTGCGCCGCCGCCCGCCGCAGCAGGGCTGAGGCTTCCGACGCTCAACGTCCGTGTGTCGCCGACATGCTGAGGATGCCGGCGAGGACGGCGGCCGGGTCGTCGGTGGGCAGCGCGTGCCCGGCGCCGGGGACGACCTCGACCCGGGCGGCCGGGGCGAGCCGGTGCAGCCGCTCGGAGACGGTCCGGGGGTCGTTCAGGGCGCTGCGCTCGCCGAGCAGGAAGAGCGCGGGGGCGCTCAGGCGGCTCAGTTGTTCGTCGCCGAGGGTGTCGGCCAGGGGCAGGCGGCGGCGGAAGCCCATGGATGCGCGCATCAGGGTCATCAGCTCGGTCTCCAGGACGGCGCTGTTGCCGACCGCCCCGGCCAGTCGGGGCCGGAGCGGGCGCGGGGCGAGGGCGGCGAGGCCGCCGAGGACGAGCCAGGTGTAGAAGCGCCGTCCGGCGTCGGCGAGGCCCGCCGGGTCGACCAGGGTGAGGGCGGCGGTCCGTCCGGGGTGGCGGATCTGGTGGTGGAGGGCGATCCAGCCGCCGTAGGAGCAGCCGACCACGTGGGCGGCCGGGACGTCGAGGGCGGCGAGCAGGTCCTCCAGCCAGTCGGCGGCGTCGTGGCCGCCCTCGATGGGGGCGCTCTGCACGCTGGCGCCGGGTTCGCCGAGGGTGTCCACGGCGAGGACGGGGTGGTGCTCGGCCAGGGGCTCGACGTACGCGTGCCACATCAGGGCGTTGCCGCCGGAGCCGGGGAGCAGCACGATCGGCTGCCCGTGCGCGGGGCCGGTGCGGTGGACGCGGGTGGTGCCGAAGCGGGTCGGCACGTCGAGCGGGGTGCGCCGCCCGGGCCAGAGCTGGGTGAAGGCGTGCTCGTACGCGGCGCGGAAGCGGGCTTCGGCCTTGCCGTTCCTGAACTCGCTGATTCGCATGGTACAGATGTATCACATGCATGATACGTGTGTACCAAGAGACTGGGACCTCGGGAGAGGGAGAGGGAGAGGGCGGGCCGTGGCCGAGAAGGTCGACCATGAGGAGCGCCGGCGGCAGATCGCCGAGGCCCTGCTGCGCATCGCGGACACCGAGGGCCTGCAGTCGGCCAGCATGCGGGCGGTCGCGACCGAGGCGGGCGTCTCGCTGCGCCTCGTGCAGTACTACTTCACGACCAAGCAGGGCCTGCTGCTGGACGCCCTGGCCCGGCTCGGTGCCCAGCTCCAGGCCCGGATGGAACGCTGGATCGGCGAGGCGCGCGCCCCCCGGGAGGTGGTGACGGCGGTCCTGTCCTGCATCCTGCCGACCGATGCCGAGAGCCGCCGGATCACGCGCACCTACGCGGCGTACTACGCGCTGGTGCTCAGCGACCCCGAAGTGCTGGAGAAGCAGGCCGCGCAGCCTCCGGTCGTGCTGGAGGGCTTCCTGGTCAAGCAGTTGCGCGCCGCCCAGGAGGCCGGCGGGATCGCGCCGGAGCGGGACGTCGAGATGGCGGCCGCCGGGCTGCTGGCGATGGTCAACGGGCTCGGCTCCAGCGTCCTCGGCGGCCAGCGCACCGGCGAGCAGGCATTGGCGGTCCTCAGCCACCACCTCGACGAACTGTTCCGCCCGTGATGTCTTCCCGTCGGCGCCGGGACCGGGAAGTCGGACCCGCCGACTTCCTGCTCCCGGCCGCTCGTCCCCCTGCTGGCGACGGGGCCGGGGGGCGGCCCCCGTCGCCACCAGGGGGCTAACACCCCTACGGGACGGGTGCTTTCCCCGTTCTTCGGGCCCGCCCGGCGGACCAGACTCGAGGCATGCCCACACAGTCCGTGACGATGACCAAGGCCGCTCCCGAGGTCCTGCGGGCCACCGCCCCGCAGCCGGGGGCCGGCGGCAGCGACTTCGCCCAGCTGAGCCGCCGGATAGCCGCCGAGGGCCTGCTCGACCGGCGCCCCGGCTACTACACCGTCCGCGCGGGCCTGGTGCTCGCCGCGTTCCTCGGCGGCTTCTACGCCCTGTTCGCGCTGGGCGACACCTGGTGGCAGCTCGGCCTGGCGGCCGCGATGTCCGCCGTCTTCGCCCAGGTCGGCCTGCTGTCACACGACCTGGCGCACCGCCAGGTGTTCAGCAGACGGCTGCCGAGCGAGATCGGCGGCCGGATCGCCGCCAACCTGATGATGGGCATGAGCTACGGCTGGTGGATGAACAAGCACACCCGCCACCACGCCAACCCCAACCACGAGGAGCGGGACCCGGACGTCGCCCCGGACCTCGTCGTGTGGTCGCAGCGGCAGGCCCGGCAGGCGAGCGGCCTGGCCCGGTTCATCGGCCGCCGCCAGGCCTACCTGTTCTTCCCGTTGCTCCTGCTGGAGGGCCTGAACCTCAGCTTCAACAGCTTCCGTGCGCTGCGCGGCCCGGCGGTGAAGCGCCCGCTGCTGGAGGGTGCCCTGCTGGTGGTCCACTTCGCGGCCTACTTCGGCCTGGTCCTCGCCGCGCTGCCGCTCGGCAAGGCGGTCGCCTTCCTCGCCGTGCACCAGGCGCTGCTCGGGGTCTACCTGGGCTGCGCCTTCGCCCCGAACCACAAGGGCATGCTGATGGTGACGCCGGAGATGCGGCTCGACTTCCTGCGCCGCCAGGTGCTCACCTCGCGCAACGTGCGCGGCAACGCGGTGCTGGACTCGGTGATGGGCGGCCTCAACTACCAGGTGGAGCACCACCTCTTCCCCAGCATGCCGACCCCCGCACTCGGGCGGGCCGCCCGGATCACCCGGGAGTTCTGCGCCGAGAAGGGCATCCCGTACTACGAGACCGGCCTGCTCCGCTCGTACCGGGAGATCCTCACCCACCTGCACCGGACGGGCGAGCCGATCCGCTCCGGCGGCTGAGGGGCGCTCCCCGCCGACTCGCCTCGGCCCGCTGGGCCGAAGGTGGGCTGTGTGGCCAGGGCCAGAACTGCACGCCGGCCCGGCCGCCCGCCCGGCCTGACCCGCACCGCCGTTCCCCGCACCCCGAGCAGTCCCGCCCCGACGGGCGGGACTGCTCGGGGTCGGTCAGTTCGGGGCAACGGCGCCGGTCCGGACCGGCACCGGGTTGTCGGGGCCGTCCAGCCACACGGTGTGGCCGTCGGGCGTGACGGTGAGGCCGAAGCGGTCGAAGCCGGGGCGGCCCCGGTCGTCCCACCAGTTCCAGGCGGATTCGACTTCGTTCCAGAGGCTGCGGGGGCCGGACTGGACGACCTCGTAGGCGGTGCGGCCGGGCTCCCAGTCGGCGGTGGCCCAGGAGGTGACGGCCGTGTCGTGCAGCCACAGGGTGTACGTGCCGTCGGCGTAGCGCTCGGTGAGGGGGAAGGCCCCGGGCACCTGCACCCCGACGGCGAACATGGCCAACCAGTCGGCCAGGGCCTCGGGGGAGAGGGGAGTCGACGACTTCGCTCCGTCGGCCGGCCACGGCCCGGACAGGTACTCCAGGCTGCCGGGGCGGGCGGTGCGCTGTTGGCGCAGCCGCATGAAGGCGGAGGACCCGACGAACCGGCCGCCGGCCGTGCCGTCGTCGCCGACGACGAGCCGGGCCACGGCCTCCCCGCCGTACTCGGGCCCCCACGGGGCGACGATCACGGCGCCGGGCCGGGACTGCGCCACCCAGGCGTACGGGATCCGGCGCACCGAACAGGTCGCGATCACCCGGTCGAAGGGCGCGCCGTCGGGGTGGCCGTCCGCGCCCTCGCCGACCACGAGCGTCGGCGAGTACCCGGCGCGTGCGAGCCGGTGCCGGGCTTCGGCGGCGGTGTCCTCGTCCACCTCGATGGTGAAGACCTCGTCGGAGCCCACGCGCCGGGAGAGCAGGGCGGCGTTCCAGCCCGTGCCGGTGCCGATCTCCAGCACTCGGTGGCCGTCGCCGACGTCCAGGGCGGCGAGCATCGAGAACACCATGGTGGGCATGGAGTTGGAGGAGGTGGGCATCGTGCCCCGGCCGAAGCCGGTGTGGTCGCCGTCGTCCCACTGGGTGGTGAGGGGGACGTCGGAGTAGACGGCCTTCCACCAGGCGGCCGGGTCGGCGTGCCGGTTCACGGCCTCGCCCTGGCGCACGCCGTCCGCCTGGCCGGGCCAGACGAGGGCCGGGACGAACCAGTGTCGGGGAACGGCGTGGTAGGCGGTCAGCCAGTTGGGGGCGAGGGACCCGTTCGCGATGAGCGCGGAGGCCAGCCGGGCCCGACCGGCCTCCGCTTCGTGCTGCTCGATCACCTGTCAGCGACCCGACGCCGGGCCGCTGCCGTCCGAGGTGTTGCCGCCCTCGTCGCTGCCGCCGCCACCGTGCTTGTTGCCGCTGCTGGAGTCGTCCTGCTGGCTGCCGCCGCTGCCGGAGCCGGATCCGCCGCCGTGCTTGCCGTCGCTGAACGCGGGCATGTGTTTCCCCTTTCGGAGGCGGCGCCGACCGCCGCCCTCGACCAGCACGGTAGGGGGACGGGAAGTGCGGAGGAGCGGCTGATTCTCGAATATTCCGGCAGGAGGCGGGCGCGGTTCGCAGGGATTCTTCAGATGGTCCCGAGCGCTCTTCGGCACCGCGTGATGACCCTGTGGGCGTCCGCACCGTAGACGGCCGCGCCGGCGAGGGTCTCCCACACGCGCAGGTACAGGGCGACGTTTTCGGGTTGGTCGAGCCACAGTTCGGCGTGCCAGTCCTCGACGACGACGAGTCGTTCGTCATGGATCCAGAAGCCGTTGGCGGGCGGAAGCTTGAGGGGCGCCTCGAACGGGACGATACCGAGAGAGACGGTGTCCAAGCCGATCACGCCACTGAGCCGATCGAGCTGCGCGGCCATCACGGCGGGCGGGCAGATCAGCGCGCGCAGTGCGGCTTCCCCCATGATGACGTGGTACTTCCTGCCGGGGCGGTACAGGCTCTCCTGACGCTGGATGCGTGCTCGCACGGCGTCCTCGACATCGCGAGGAGACTGATGGAGATCGACGTAGGCATTGAAAACATGCCGGGCGTAGTCAGCCGTCTGAAGTATGCCGACGACCATCGCGCTTTCCCAGGCGCGCATGATCGTCGAACGGTCGTGCTCGGCGGTCAGCGTGTCCTGCACGGGCCGGTGCCCGGCAGCCAACTGCCGCCGCCAGGAACGGGTTCCCGATTCGAACGATCGAAGCCTGGCAGACAGCTCGGCTGCCGCCTCGGGTTGTCCGACGCCAGTGGCCCAGGCCTTGAGGTCGTCATGGGTGGCAGTCTGTCGGCCGGTTTCCAGTTTGCTGACCTTGGACTGCGCCCAGTCGAGCCGGTCGGCCAGTTGCCGACCAGTGAGACCACCCTCGGCGCGCAGCTCACGGAGCCGCTGGCCGAGGGCGATTCTGGCCTGCTGGAAGTCGGTGCTCACATGTCGGACGGTACCTGAGCCCCGAACTCGCGGTGCGGGACGGCGTAGTGCCAGGCGGCGTCCCGCTCCTGGCAGGCGCGGGCCACCCGCACCGGATCGGTGATCAGCTCGACGTGGATCAGGTCGTCGTCGGAGTCGAAGTGCAACAGGGCGATGAAGCGCGAGTCGAACAGCCAGGCGTCCTCCTCCGGGAGGCCCAGCCGCTCGGCGTCGGCGCGCCAGAGGTAGCGGATGTCCTCACCGACCATCCCATTTCGCTCGGAGTTGTTGAGCAGGTAGCGCTGCCCCGGCGTGGGCGGGTTGTCCATGATCCGCACACGCTCGAACCGCTTGCCCAGGGCGGACTGTTCGCGTCGCGAGCGGCACCAGGGGGTCTCCAGGTCCCATTCCGGAGCTTGCCCGGCGGTGAACTGGCGGTAGGTCTCGCTCTGCTCGTCGGAGCGGTACCGGCGGCGGGTTTCCAGCCGGTAGGCCGTGTGCTGGAAGGTCGTGAAGAGATCCTCGAACTCGTCGAGGCCGATCAGCACGGGTTCGCGCTCCGCATCGCGCGGCGCGAAATCGGCGAGGAGTGCGCGCGGTACGGTCACGAATCCTTCGCCGGGCTTGACCTTGCGGAGCTGGGCGATCTCGTCGGGATCGGTCACGGCATCCCCCTGCACCACCACGTCCCCGGTCTTCATGTCCTCGTAGAGCGTCGGGCAGTTGTTGTCGTCCGAGTTACTTCCGATGTACCGCAGTCGTCGGCTCATGGCCGCTCCCTTCGCTGTCGGTCAGGCGGAGTCAGGATGCCCTCGAACTCCTTCGGAGCGGGCCATGATTCTCGAATATTCGCCCATGAGGCTTTAGTTGTGTGGCCTGGTGGGCGCGGACGTACTTGGATGGGGTTCCGAGGTCGTGCCGGTTCGCGCCGAAGGAGTCACGTCAGTGCCGGAGTTCGTGCCGCAGCAGAAGATCACCGAGTTCGTCAACGATGGCTTCGAGCACACCGCTTGGCGCTTGGAGACCAGGACCGGTTACCTCTCCGACAAGCACATGCCCTCCTACGCCGAGTTCCTGCGGACGGGGGACACAGCAGGTGAGGTCGGGCACCCCTGGTTCGAGACCGTGCGCCGCATGGTCGGCAAGGGAAAGAGGTTCGAGCGGGTGCGGTTGGTCGACAGCCCGCCGAGGGAGGGGCAGCAGTACCTGCTGGCGTGTGCCCGCACCAACATGGCGGCTGGCGAGGACATCAGGTACATGTGGCGTTCGGAAGCCGAAGCAGTCGGTTTGGGTGGGCTGTCGGACTTCTGGCTCTTCGACTCCCGCACAGTCGCGCGATTCCACTTCGACGGGGAGCGCACGGTTGGCATGGAGCTGATCACCGAGCCGGTAGAGGTTCTCCGGGCTTGCCAGGCCCGTGACGCCACGTGGCACTACGCGACCCGCTACTCGGAGTTCAGGGCACGGGTGTCGGAGGAGGCCGCAGGTCGCAGCTGAGTAGGAAGTCGGCGGGGCCGACTTCCCACTCCGGGGTGCTCAGGCGTGGTGGTCGAATTCGCCGGCCTTGATGCCGTGGAGGAGGTCGGCGAGGGCGGCGGGGGTGGTCCGGAGGATGCGATGGCCCTCATCGGACTCGCGGAGTTCGACTGCCCCGCTGGCAGCACGCACCTCCACGCAGTTCTCGGTCGATCCGCTGAATGTGGATTTCTGCCACTCGGTGCCGGTCACAATGCGCCTTTCACAGGTTTCGCGCGATCTTGTGAATCAAGTCGCGGGAGTCGCTTTCATTCAGCGCGAGCGCTTCGGTCTGCTCGAAGATCGCTCGATAGCTGGCTAGTTCGCTGGTCGCATCAAGGTGTTCGGAGTCACGTGAGGACTCTCGCTCGACCGTATCGAGCTCCGGGATGATGCCGAACGCGTAGGTCAGGTTCTCGACAGCGCCAGGGAATGTCTCGATGTCGAACGGGACGACGCGGATGGACATCCAAGGCAGCTCGGAATCTTCAAGCAGGGAGCCGAGCTGCTCTTTGAGGATCGGAGTCCCTCCGAACCGAGTCCAGAGTACTGATTCGTAGATGAAGGCCGTCAGTGGCTTCGGATTGCGGCGCAGATCGGTCTTGCGCTGCATCCTGAACGCAGTTCGCGCCTCGATCGCGTGTCGAGGGAGCGGAGGGAAGACTCTTCCGAATACGGCCGAGGCGTAGTTGATCGTCTGGCAAGGGCCGGGCATATGAGTGAGAACCCACAGCATGAGTTCGCGGGAGGTTTTCTCCAGCTCAGCGTTCTCAAGGAAGCCGTCCGGCACCGTGCCGCGATGGTCTTCCCACCAGCCCTTGGAGCGGTCCTGCACCATGGACTCAAGCGCGCCGATCAGGGGCTCGTTCATGCACTTGCAGGCAGCAGCGAATGAGCGCAGCCGCTCCGGGCTCACGCCGACCTTGGCCGCCTCTATCTGGCTGACCTGAGTCCTGTCGATGCCGAGGTCTCTGCTGAGGGCTCCGGTCGACAGTCCGGCGGCCTCGCGCATCTTCCGAAGCTCGGTCCCGATCCGGCGCTGGCGGAGCGTCGGGTTGAGTCGCGGCGGCATTGGTTCCTTCCTTGCCGATGTGGCCCAAGTCTGCCGCGCCGCCGGGTGCAGGGTCCACTTGAGAGTGAACCTATCCGATTCTGGGATCACATGTGATGTCGGTGCGCTATCGTCGTTCCCACATCGATCAGACGGATCGTCAGTAAAGCCTGCTAGCAAGCACCGCAGAGCAGCTAGGCCCATCTGCCTGGCCTGGCTCACGGCGACGTGTGTCCGCCGGATCCTCCTTCTCAACCACGCCCGGGAGAACTCCCATGCGTCACCTCAACACGCCCTCCCTCACCCTCGCCAAGCAGTCCCTCCAGGACGCCATGACCCGCCTCGGATGGCCGTCCTCCTCCACCCTCGACGCCGAACTCGCCCTCGGCGAACTGATCGTGAACGCCTGGCGCCACGCGAACACCCCCGCGCCGGTCGTCCAGATCCTCGCCGTCACCGCCCGTACCGTCCGGGTGGGCGTCTCCGACGAGAGCCCGGTGCTGCCCGAGTTGCAGTCCCTCGATCTCCTCGCGGAGTCCGGCCGGGGCCTCCAGCTCGTCGCGGCCCTCACCAGTCGCTGGGGTGTCGACCCCCAGAAGCGTGGCAAGACCATCTGGTTCGAATGCGAGCTGGACGGTGCCGCGTGAACCGGTACCCCATGAAGCCCACCGACCCCCGCATCCGGGCCTACACCGACGACCACATCCGCACGCTCCTCGCCGAACTCCACGAGCGCGGCCGCAAGTTCGGTCTCCTCTTCCCCTCCGCGGACATCGACCACACCCTCGACGGCCGCGTCCTCGTCCGCTTCAACACCGCCCCGGCCTCGACCCTCCTCAACCTCCTCACCCTCCTCCTCGACGCCGACCGCGAGCGCCCGTGCGATTCCTGATCGGGGCGGCCTTCGCCTTCCTCCTCGCCCTCGCGTTCGCCACGGTCGCGCTGGGCGTCGTCACCGCCCTCAGGGCCACCCCGCCCGACGAGGACGCCTGAGCGCGAACAGCCGAAGAGGGCCGTCACCGCCCCCGGCGATCACGGCCCCCCGCTCCCCGCTGTTCTGCCCGCCCCGCTCAGCTCTTCTTCTCGAATCCCGCCAGCAGGCCGCGCGGGTCGAAGGTCACCCGAATCCGGGCGATCTTCCCGTTCTCCACGTGCATCCAGTTCGCCGTCGGTGCCGGCGGCGCAACCGTGCTGCACAGCTCGAACCAGGTGATCACCTCGTCCCCCTCCGCGACCCGCACCTTCACGTCGATCTTCTCGAGCACCTGGCCGAGCCCCTTCAGCCCGCCGAGCGCCTCCTCGATCCCGGACGCCGTGCCCAGGGCCCCGACGAAGTCGACGTCCTCGGCCAGCAGGCCCCGGAGGGTGTCGAAGTCGCCCGCCTCCCAGGCGGAGAAGTAGGTCTCGGCAAGCTCACGCGCAGTCTTCGTCGTCGTCATGCCTCAATCCTCCGCCTCGACCAATCCATCCGTCCAACACATAGATCTGATGCTTGATATCACCACCACTGATGGAAGTGGCGCAGTGTGGCGGCTATCGCCGAACCGCGTCACGGAGGAGGAACAGCAGACCGTGCCCATGCGGCACGAGGAGGCGCGCATCGAGCGCGAGCCGATCACCGAGGCCAACCGGGGTGCCGCGATGTCCGGCGAAACGATCTCGGAGGCCGAACACGAGGTCACACTGCACGCCGAACGGCCGGTCGTGCACACCGAGCCGTCTCGGTGGAACGGGTGCGGCTGGTGACCGAGGAGCACGTCGAGCAGGAGACCGTCTCGGGCCGGGGGCGCAAGGAGCGCATCGAGGCCAACCTGCCCTCCGAGACGGAACAGCAGATGAGGGGCAAGGGCGTCCGGGGCGAGGACCGTCGTCGGTGACCGTGCCCTGCCGGGCCGTCGCCGCCGCGGGCGGTGACGACCCGGCCTCTCGGAGCCGTCCGCCGCATCCGCCGGGCTGATCCGCCGGCCGTCGCATATCGTCACGGGTCATGGAGATGCACCAGTTGCGCTACTTCGCCGCCGTGGTCGACGAGGGTTCCTTCACCGCCGCCGCGGCCCGGCTGCACGTCAGCCAGTCCGGCATCAGCACCCAGGTGGCCAAGTTGGAGCGGGAGTTGGGCCAGATGCTGCTGGAGCGCTCCGGCCGCCGCGTCCGGCTGACCCCGGCCGGCGAGGCCGTCCTCCCGCTGGCGAAGAGCGCCCTGGCCACGCTGGACGCCATCGAGCACACCGCCGCCGAGTTCGCCGACGCGGTGCGCGGGCGTGTCCGGCTCGGCATGATCATGGGCTGCTCGATCCCGCCGTTCCTGGACACCGTGGCGGACCTCGGCCGTACCCACCCCGGCATCGACCTGAGCCTGCACGAGGGGCATTCCGACCTCCTCCAGGCGCAGGTGCTCTCCGGTTCCCTCGACCTGGCCCTGATCGGCTTCGCGGGCGAGGCCGACCCGGGCCTGGACGTCGACCTCGTCGTGGACGAGCGGATCGTCGCGGCCGTCCCGGTCGGGCACCCGCTCGACCGCGCGGAGCTGAAGCTCGCCGACCTCCGTTCCGAGAAGGTCCTCTGCCTCTCCCCGGGCACCGGCCTCAGGGCCGCCTACGAGGACTCCTGCCGCCGGCTCGGCCTCGAACCGCGCGTGGACATCGACGCCAGCTCCCCGCTCGCCCTGCTCCGCCTCGCCGAGCGCGGCGCCGGCGTCGCCGTGCTCAGCGAATCCTCCGTGGACGGCGCCGGCCTGCGAGCCGTTCCGATCGCCGATGCGGCGACCTACGCCAAACTCGGCCTGGTCGCCCGGCGCGACCAGCACTCCCCGGCGGTACGGCTGCTGCGTGCCAAGCTCCTTGCGGCGATGGGTGGTTCTGCCAATTGACCGAGCTCAGGAACAGTCGGTGGACGTCAGCGAAGGCCGAGGACCCGCCGAAGGCCCCGCGGTAGCCCGGACTACCGGGAGCCCGCGACAGGGCGCGACTTGTAGAAGGACTCCTCCAGGTAGGCGGCCTCGTGCGGCTGGTAGGGCTCCTCCAGGTAGGCGGCCTCGTCTTCGTCGAGTTCGACGTCCACCGCGCCGAGCGCGTCGGCCAACTGGGCCGGCTTGGTGACCCCGACGATGGGCGAGGTCACCGTCGGGTTGCGCATGACCCAGGCCAGGGCGACCTGGGCCGGGGACAGACCCCGCTTGCCCGCGATCTCGTGGACGCGATCGGCCACTGCCTGGTCCTCGTCGCGGTAGAGGATCCTGCCGCCCTCGTCGGTCTCGGCACGGGCCGTGGCGGTGTCCCGGGCCCGCGTCAGCCTGCCCCGCGCCAGCGGGCTCCACGGGATCACGCCGATGCCCTGGTCGGCGCAGAGCGGGAGCATCTCCCGCTCCGCTTCCCGGTGGATGAGGTTGTAGTGGTCCTGCATCGACACGAACCGGGTCCAGCCGTTCAGGTCAGCCAGGTACAGGGCCTTGGTGAACTGCCAGGCGTGCATGGAAGAGGCCCCGATGTAGCGGACCTTCCCGGACCTGACCGCGTCGTGCAGTGCTTCGAGGGTTTCCTCGATCGGGGTGTCGTAGTCCCAGCGGTGGATCTGGTAGAGGTCGATGTAGTCGGTCCCCAGTCGCTTCAGGGAGGCGTCGAGCTCGGCGAAGATCGCCTTGCGGGACAGCCCGGCGCCGTTCGGGCCGGGGCGCATCCGCATCCAGACCTTGGTGGAGAGAACGACCTCCTCGCGCCGGGTGAAGTCCTTGACCGCCTGGCCGACGATCTCCTCGCTGCTTCCGGCGCTGTACCCGTTGGCCGTGTCGAGGAAGTTGACGCCGCCCTCGAGGGCCTGCTTGATGATCTCCCGGCTGGCGTCCGCGCCCAGCGACCAGGGCTCGCCGCCCCGGTCCGGCTCGCCGAAGCTCATGCAGCCGAGGGTGATGGCGGAGACTTCCAGCCCGGTCGTTCCGAGTTTGACGTATCGCATGCTTCCGAACCTAGGAGTTGAAGTGCGTTCTAACGCAAACTCGGAGGCGTGAGGCAGGTGCGCCCCGTCGGGTTTTGACCGTTTCGGCCAGACGTGCCAGAGAACCCGGTAGCAGCGAATGACGACACGTCAACTCTCGGTCGAGCGCGTGGGGCACTACTCGGGCCCGCGACGGCGCCCCGACCGCGGCACCTCTCAGGCCTTCCACCGCGGGTCGCGCCCGGAGGCGGCCAGCGCCCGCTCCCACGCCGAGGCGTCGTCCGGCACGGAAACCGTCTCCGCGAACCCCGCGTACTGCCGGTACAGTTCGGCGTTCTCCTCGACGATCTCCCTGACCAGCAGGGCGAGTTCGTCGTCGACCTCGATCTCCGCGCCGACCGCCCGGGCCACGTCCCAGCCGTGCAGCACCAGTTCGATGATCAGCATCCGGGCGATCCCCACCGCCGGGACGGGCGACCCGCCGAGGTCGACGTCCCCCTCCCAGGCGGCCGGCTCGCCCCAGGCCGCCACCGCGCGCTCCAGCTGGGCCGCGTACGCGGAGCGCCAGTCGGCGTCCGCCGTGAAGTCCCTCGCGACCAGTTCCCCGGGCAGCTCGGTGCGCCGGGCCCGGTGCTCCAGGCCGTGCGAGGTGTAGAGCACCCAGTGGTTGATCAGCGCCCGGGTGTCGAACTCCCCGCAGGGCGTCGGAGCGTCCAGCGGCTGCCCGGCCGGGACTGCGGCGGCGACACCGGAGGCAGCGGCGGCGGCACGGGCGAGGAACGGGTGCATCGGGTGAACGTTCATGCCCGGATCCTGCCCGGGGCCCTGCCACGAGGTCTTGAACAAACGCGACAGGAGCCGTCCGGGCCGGCGCGATTAGCCTGGCCGCCATGGACTCTCCCGAACCCGACCGCTGCCGTGGCGTGCTCCACCCGGCCCACGCCGCCGAACTGATCAGCGTCGAACGGCTCGTCCCCGCAGCCGAGGTCGCGCGGTTCGTGGAGTTCTACTGGCTCGTCCGCTGGGACCTGACCGGCCACCCGCCGTACGAGCAGAAGGTGTTGGCCCACCCGAACGTCCACCTCGTCTTCGAGGCCCCTCGGGCGCGCGTCTACGGGGTGGACCGTGCGCTGTTCGTCCGCCGGCTGGAGGGCACCGGGCACGTGCTCGGGGTGAAGTTCCGCCCCGGCGCCTTCCGGCCCTTCGCCGGGCACCCGGTGGGCGACCTCGCCGACCGGTCCGTCCCCGCCGCCGACTACTTCGGGCCCGAGGTGGACCGGATCAACGCCCGGATCCTCGACGAGCCGACGGCCGAACGGGTCGACGAATTCCTCCGCCCCCGTCTGCCCGCGCCCGACCCGGTGGCCGAGGAGGTCGCCGCCATGGTGGAGCGGATCACCGGCTCCCCGGACCTGTGCCGGGTGGACGAGCTGGCCCGCGAGCTGGGCGTGTCCGTCCGCAGCCTCCAGCGGCTGTTCGCCGAGTACGTCGGCGCCTCGCCCAAGTGGGTGCTGCGGCGCGCCCGGCTGCACGAGGCCGCCGAACGCGCCGCGAACGAGGGAAAGCTGGACCTGGCCGCGCTCGCCGTGGAACTCGGCTACGCCGACCAGGCCCACCTCACCCGGGACTTCACCGCAGCGGTCGGCGTATCCCCGGCCCGCTACGCGGGTTCGACGTGAATCAAGCCGCCGCCGCAGCCGCCGCTTCGGCGGCGGCCCGGCCCCGGGCACTGGCCCGCTTGGCGTAGGTCATCGTCCAGTACACCAGCCCGCCGATCACCACGTACGGGAGGATGTTGTTGATCGTCACCACCGTGCCGTGCGAAAGCGTGTAGACGAACACGATCCGCAGCGCGGCCTCCAGCACGAACGCGACGCCCCACACGAGGGTCAGGTTGCGCTGGACCTTGCGGAAGCCCTCGTACTGCCACATCGAGTTCCACCAGGAGATCATCTCCGGGGTGCCGTCGGTGGCGAACTTGCGGCCGAAGTAGAACATGATGGGCTTCGGCGCGGCCAGCGAGGCCAGGTAGAGCACGCCGAGCAGGCCGGAGACGAAGGAGTCCTTGGCCAGCAGCATCTTCGGGTCGGTCGGGCCGACCAGCGCGACGACCAGACTCAGCGCCACGAAGACCAGCGAGACGACGGCGAACTCGTCGATCCGGCGGTGCCAGGCCAGATAGATCACGGTGTCGACCAGCGGCCCGAGGCCGGAGGCCAGGATGGCGGTGGACTCGCTGTAGCCGTGGTCGTGCAGCTGGTTGTAGATCATGATCGGCGCGACCACGTTGAACGCGATGCTGATCAGCCAGCCGAGCGCGGCGGCCTTCCCCTTGCGGGCGGGAGCGGTCGGAGCTACCGCAGTTGACATGGTGTTGTCCCCCGGGACGATTGTTGTGATTGGCGGCTCATTGTGGCGGAATCGACGCTCCACTGCACAACTCCCGGCGAGTCGACAAGTCGTCAGTAGGCCGACTACGCCCCGAGGAAGCGCTGCAGCTCGTCCAGCATGAAGTTGGCGGCGGTGTACCCGATCCCCTGGAACCACAGCTGGTCGTCCACCGGGAACGCCCGGTGCGCCTTGACCGCGCCGAGCGCCTGCCACCCCGGGCTCGCCAGCGCCGCGTCGGTGCCCGCCTTCGCCGGGTCGCCGTACGTCGCGTACAGCAGAAGGTCGCCGTCGGCCTTGGCGATCTGGTCCAGCGGGACCTCGAAGTCCGACTGGTCGACGTTCTGCGCGTCCGGCCGCCCTACCTCGGCGTCGGTGAGCACGATCCCCGGGAAGCTCTGCCGCCCGAAGAGCCGGATCCCGCCGCCCTCGACGAACCGCACCAGGCTCACCCGGTGCCCCGACAGCTTCGCCGCCGACAGCGCCTGCACCACCTGACCGGCGTGCTTCTGGTACGCGGCGACGAAGGCCCCCGCGGCGGCCACCCGGCCCAACGCCTGGGCGTGCAGCTGGAAGTTCGCCTTCCACGGCGCCCCGGTGGTCTGGGTGAGCACGGTCGGCGCGATCCCGCGCAGCTGCTCGTACCGGTCCCCGTCGCGGCCCTGGTTGGAGAGGATGAGGTCCGGCCGCAGCGCCCGTACGGCGTCGAGGTCGGGTGCGCCGGCCGGGCCGACCAGCCGGATGCCCGCGGTGCGGGAGGCCGGCCAGTAGTTGGGGAAGCGGGTGTCGGCGGCCGGGAGCGCGGCGCCGACCGGAGTGACGCCCAGGGTCAGCGCGGAGTCGAGCACGTCGGTGTCCAGGACGACCACCCGCTGCGGCTCGCCGGGCACCAGCACCGGCCCGTTCGCGGCGTTCACCGTCACGGGCGGCAGCGGCGTGGGGGAGGGGGACCCGCTCGCCTCGAAGCCGTCGGGGGTGGGCGGCTGCGAACCCCCGGAGGAGGACGTGCACGCCGTGAGCGCGGCCCCGCCGAGGCCGGCGAGGAACGTACGGCGGGCGATCCGGGGCATCGGCGGGTCCTCGGGTGACGCGGCAACAGGACAGGGGCGCGTCGATTATGTCCGAAATCAGACCTAAAGTGCCGCTACGCCTCCGCGGCGTTCACGGCGTCCACGGCGTCCACGGCGTCCGCTGCATCCGCTCGCGCCGCCCACGGCGCGCCCGGAACGACCAGCGGGGTGCCCGTCACCGGATCCGGGACCACCACGGAGTCCAGCCCGAACACCTCCCGCACCAGCTCTGCCGTCACCACCTCCCCGGGCGCGCCCTCGGCGACCACCCGGCCGTCCCGCATCGCCACCAGGTGGTCGGCGTACCGGGCGGCCTGGTTGAGGTCGTGCAGCACGGCCACGACCGTCCGGCCGCGCTCCACGTTCAGCCGCCGGACCAGGTCCAGCACCTCCACCTGGTGGGCGATGTCCAGGTAGGTGGTCGGCTCGTCCAGCAGCAGGATGTCGGTGCCCTGGGCGAGCGTCATCGCGATCCAGGCGCGCTGGCGCTGGCCGCCGGACAGCTCGTCCATGCTGCGCTCGGCCAGCTCCGCCGTGGAGGTGCGCTCCAGCGCCTCGGCGACGGCCGCCTCGTCCTCCGGCGACCACTGCTGCCACCAGCTCTGGTGCGGCTGGCGCCCGCGCGACACCAGGTCCGCCACCGAGATGCCCTCCGGCGCGGTCGGCGACTGCGGCAGCAGGCCCAGCCGCTGGGCGATCCGCTTGGTCGGGATCCGCGCCAGCTCCTGGCCGTCGAGCAGCACCGCGCCCCGTACGGGCTTCAGCAACCGCCCGAGGGCCCGCAGCAGCGTCGACTTGCCGCAGGCGTTCGGGCCGACGATCACCGTCACCCGCCCGTCCGGGATGCTGACGTCCAGCCCCTCGGCGACCGTGCGCGCCTCGTAGGCCAGGGTGAGGCCCCGGGCCTCCAGGCGGTGTGCGGTCATCAGGAGCCTCCACGGCGGGATCGGATCAACAGCCACATCAGGTACGGCGCGCCGACCATGCCGGTCACCACGCCCACCGGCAGCTCGGTCGGGGCGAGCAGGCGCCGGGCGATCAGGTCGGCCACGACCACGACCAGCGCGCCGGTCAGCGCCGAGCAGAACAGCGGGACCTGCGCCGACCGGGCCAGCCGCAGGGCGATCTGCGGGGCCATCAGCGCCACGAAGTCCACCGGACCGGCGGCGCCCGCCGCGCAGGAGGCCAGCACGACGCCCAGCAGCGCCATGCCGAGGCGGATCCGGTCCAGCCGCAGCCCGAGGCCGACGGCGGTCGCGTCGTCGAAGGAGATCGACCGCTGGGCGCGTGCCGCCCACAGCGCCACCGGTAGGGCCGCCAGCAGCACCCAGGCCAGCCGGCCCGCCTGGTCGTAGCCGGAGCCGTTCAGGCTGCCGGTCATCCAGACCTTCGCGGCCTGCGCCTGGAAGCCGTCTCCCTTGGTGAGGAACACCGAGGTCAGCGAGGACAGCGCCACGCTGATCCCGATCCCGATCAGCACGAAGCGCTGCGCGTGCAGCCCGCGCCGCCAGGCCAGCGCGTACACCAGCAGCCCGGCCACCAGCCCGCCGCCGACCGCCGCGTACGGCGCCTGCCCGGTCGAGCCGACCACGCCGTACGCCATCAGCCCGACCACCGTCGCGGTCGCGCCCCAGGTCACGCCCACCACGTCGGGGCTGGCCAGCGGGTTGCGGGCGACGGTCTGGACCAGCGCCCCGGCCAGCCCGAGCGCCGCGCCGACCAGCAGCCCGACCACCACCCGCGGCAGCCGGAACTCCCCGACCACCAGTTCGTCCGGACTCGGCTGCCCGAGCACCACCTTGACCACCTCGCCCGGCGAGACGGTCGACTCGCCCAGGCACAGCGAGGCGACCACGGTCACGGTGAGCGCGAGCAGCAGCCCGACGGCGGCGAGCGCCGAGCGCCGGTGGAGCAGGAAGGAGGCGCGCCCCGCCCGGACGACGGAGTACCCGCGCAGGGCGACGGTGGTCATGCCGCCACCACCTTGCGGCGCCGGACCAGGGTGACCAGCACCGGCACGCCCACCAGGGCCGTCATCACGCCGGCCGGGACCTCCGAGGGCGGGAACAGCACCCGACCGAGGGTGTCGGCGAGCAGCAGCAGGGCCGGGCCGAGGACGGCGGAGAAGGCGAGGACCCAGCGGTGGTCGGCGCCGGCCACGGCCCGGGCGGCGTGCGGGACGGCGAGGCCGATGAAGGCGATCGGGCCGGCCGCCGCGACCGCCGATCCGGTCAGCACGGTGGCGCCGAGCGCGCCGACCGCCCGGACCGCGCCGGTCCTCGCCCCCAGGCCCCTGGCGGTGTCCTCGCCCAGCGCCAGCGCGTCCAGCCCGCGGGCCACCGCCACCACCAGCAGGGTGCCGACGGCCAGGAAGGGCAGCAGCTGCCAGGCCACGTCCGCCGTCCGGCCGGAGAGCGAGCCGACGTGCCAGAACCGGAACTGGTCCATGGTGGCCGCGTCGGTGGTGAGCACCAGGGTGTTGAGCGAGGCGATGAAGGCGGACATCGCCGAGCCGGCCAGCGCCAGTTTGATCGGCGTGGCCCCGCCCCGGCCGCGCCCGGCCAGGCCGTACACCAGCACGGTGGCGACCACGGCGCCCGCGAAGCCGAACCAGACGTACCCGGTGAGGGTGGAGACCCCGAAGCCGGAGACGGCGACCACCACGCCCGCCGCCGCGCCCTGCGAGACGCCGAGGATGCCCGGGTCGGCGATCGGATTGCGGGTCAGGCCCTGCATCACGGCTCCTGCCAGACCGAGCGCCGCACCGACGGCCAGCCCGACGACCGTGCGCGGCACCCGCAGCTCGCGGATCACCACCGCGTCGGCGGAGTCCCCGCCGTGCAGCAGCGCGCCGACGGTCCCGGAGAGCGGCACGTTGCGGCTGCCCACCGCCAGGCTCAGCAGCACCGCGACGGCCAGGACGGCCAGCGCGGCGGCGAGCCACAGGATTCGGTGACGGGGTGTCCGCCGCTTGCCCGGTGGTGCGGTGGTGTCGGTCATGAGGCCTCTCCGCGGAAACTCAGGTAAACCTAAGTTCCCCCTCCGAGGCGGGGCAAATCGCCTCGTCGTGGCCGGTGACCCTTCGGTAGCCTGACGGCATGCCTGCGACCTCGCCCGCCCCGCTCACCGTCGGCTTCGACCTCGACATGACGCTGCTGGACACCCGGCCGGGCATCCACGCCACCTACCGGGCGCTCTCCGCCGAGACCGGCACCCACATCGACGCGGACCTGGTGGTCACCCGGCTCGGCCCGCCGCTGCTGGACGAGATCCGCAACTGGTTCCCGGAGGCCGAGGTGGAGCGGGCCGTGAACCGCTACCGCGAGCTCTACCGGGACCACGCCTTCGCCCCGACCGTGCCGCTGCCCGGCGCCCGCGCCGCCGTCGAGGCGGTCCGCGCCCACGGCGGCCGGGTCGCGGTGATCACCGGCAAGTACGAGCCCAACGCCCGCCTCCACCTGGAGCACGCCGGGCTGGAGGCCGACACCGTGATCGGCGACCTGTGGGCGGAGACCAAGGGCGAGGCGCTGCGGGCGAACGGCGCGAGCATCTACGTCGGCGATCACCTCGGCGACATCGTGGGCGCCCGGCACGCGGAGGCCGTCGCGGTCGCCGTGGCCACCGGCCCGTACGGCGCGGACGAACTGCGCGCGGCCGGGGCGGACGTGGTGCTGGCCGACCTCACCCGTTTCCCCGAGTGGCTCGACCGGCACCTCGCCGGTTAGGCCCGGGCGGGCTGCTGGGGCTCCAGCCGGCGGCGCTGCGCCCGGGCGTTCAGGAACAACCCGGTCAGCGCGGCCAGGAAACCGGCCGGCATCAGCATGCTCAGCCAGTACATGGCCGTCGGCAGCGGTGTCAGGTGCAGGAACAGCGGGACGAAGGTGACCAGGGTGGCGAGCGCGCCCAGGGCGAAGACGACCGCTCCGGCCTTGACGTACACGTCGCCGGGATCGGCGCTCTGGCTGCTCACGTCCGCTCACTCCCTCGGGCTGCGCCGGGCCGCCCGCCGCGGGCCCCGGTCTGCGCCGTCCAGTCTGGCAGAACGCCCGGCGCGGCGGCCCACCGGAGCGGCTCGGTCACGTTGCGCAGTTTCCCGGCAGCGATGCGTTTTGATCCCTGCTGGGCGGGGGTATGCACGGGGTGCCGAGGGGCGCTACAGGTGCGTCCCGTGTCCTCAGACCCGGGGGTGTGAGCCGATGGACAGCGCAGAACCGCGCCCCGGCCGTGCCAGTGCCGGGTCGCCCGCGGCGGCGAGATCCCCGCGCTCCCGTCACCCCTGGCGGGCCTCGGAACGCGGAACCCTCATCGCGGAACGCGGATGAGGCAGTGACGGGCCGTTAGTCTGCTCCTGGCAACGCGCCGACCGTGAGCGCCCGCGGGCGCCGAGTCGAGGTCGGCCGTCCTTCTTCCACCCCATCCAGTGATCCCCGGCCAGGTCCGGGATCCCTCACACCCATTCGAGGACTGTTCGAGATGCCCACCGGCCAGGTCAAGTGGTTCAACGAGACGAAGGGCTTCGGCTTCCTGTCGCGCGACGACGGTGGCGACGTCTTCGTCCACACCAAGGCGCTGCCCGCCGGTGTCACCGTGCTGAAGCCGGGCCAACGGGTCGAGTTCGGCGTGGTCGCAGGCCACCGCGGGGACCAGGCGATGGCCGTGCAGCTGCTGGACGCACTGCCCTCGGTGGCCGCCGCCCAGCGCCGGAGCGCCGACGACATGGCGCCGATCGTCCAGGACCTGATCACCACCCTGGACGCGGTGCTGCCCGGTCTCCAGCGCGGGCGCTACCCGGCCAAGCCGACCGGCCAGAAGCTGGCCGGCCTGCTGCGCGCGGTGGCCGACCAGTTCGACGTCTGAGTCCGGGGATTCACGGGCCCTACGACGGGAACGCGAGCGCACCCGGGTCGAGCGGGGGGACCAGCCCCTCCTCGGCGGCCCGGGTGAGCAGCGCGTGGACGGCTCCGTAGCCCTCCTCGCCGAGGTCGGCGGTGAACTCGTTCACGTACAGCCCGATGTGCTGGTCGGCGACGGCCGGGTCCATCTCCTGGGCGTGCGCCAGCACGTACTCCCGGCTGGCCGAGGGGTCCGCCCAGGCCTGCCGGACGGAGGTGCGGATCGTCTCGGCCAGCTCGCGCAGCCGCCCGGCGCCCAGCGAGCGCCGGGCGACGATCGCGCCCAGCGGGATCGGCAGGCCGGTCTCAGCTTCCCAGGCCTCGCCCATGTCGGCCAGGCTGTGCAGGCCGTACTGCTGGTACGTGAAGCGGGCCTCGTGGATGACCAGGCCGGCGTCCACCCGGCCGTCCCGGACGGCGGGCATGATCTCGTGGAACGGCAGGACGACGATCTCGCCGAAGCCCCCCGGCACCGCCCGCGCCGCCCAGAGCCGGAACAGCAGGTAGGCGGTGGAGCGCTCGGACGGCACCGCGACCGTCTTCCCGGCCAGCTCCGCGGGGGAGCCGACACCCGGCAGGGTGAGCACCAGCGGGCCGCAGCCGCGCCCGAGCGCGCCGCCGCAGGGCAGCAGGGCGTACTCCTCCAGGACCCAGGGCAGCGCGCCGTAGCTGATCTTCAGCACGTCCAGCTCGCCGCGCTCGGCCAGGCCGTTGGTGACGTCGATGTCGGCGAAGGTCACCTCGGGGGCGTCCGCCCCGGGGACCTCGCCGTGCGCCCAGGCGTGGAACACGAAGGTGTCGTTCGGGCAGGGCGAGTACGCGATGCTCAGCCGTTCAGCCACGGCCGGCCTCCTCGATCAGTTCTCGGACGGGCAGGGCCGCGAAGGCCCGCTCCAGGGCGGCCAGCGCCTCGCCGATCCGCCAGGCGGCCCGGTCGCGCGGGCCCACCGGGTTGGACACGGTGCGCAGCTCGAAGACCGGCACGCCGTACCGGGCGGCGGCCTCGGCCACGCCGAAGCCCTCCATCGCCTCGGCGGCGGCACCCGGGTGACGGGCCGCCAGCGCGGCGGCCCGCTCGGTGCTGCCGGTGACGGTGGAGACGGTCAGCACCGGGCCGGTGACGGCGTCGACGTCCCGGGTGCCGAGTGCCTTCCCGGCCAGCGCCACGACGGCCGGGGGAGGGGTGTGCCGGACGGTCCCGAAACCCAGCTCGGTCACGTCGGCGAAGCCTTCGGGGGTCTCGGCGCCGAGGTCGGCGACGACGATCGCGTCGGCCAGCACGGTGGCGCCGACCGGCGCGTGCGGGGCGAACCCGCCGGCGATCCCGGCCGAGGCGACCAGGCCGTACGGGCGGGCCGCCAGGGCGGCGGAGGCGGCGGCCGCGGCGGCGGCCGGTCCGACCCCGGCGGCCAGGACGTCCACCGGCGCGCCCGCGCAGCGGTGCAGCACCCCGCCGGGCAGCGGTACGGCCTCGGCCCCGCCGGGCAGACCGCGCAGCACCGCCTCGGCCTCCGCCGGGACCGCGACGACGACGAGCAGCCGGGCCCGTTCGGGGCCCGGCTGCCCGGGGTGCGCGTCGACGACGTGCGCGGTCATCGCGGGAGCGTCAGCTGTTGCCGGCGTCCGTGGCGTTCTTGCCGTTCAGCTGGAAGTACCAGACCGCGATCGGGGCCTCGGCCTTCTTGTCGATCTCGACCACCGTGACCAGGGTGCGGCCGCTGGCGTTCAGCACCGAGCCGGCCGTCTGGAGACCGGAGAAGGTCGGGCCCTGGGCGTACGAGAACAGGCTGGTCTGCCCGCCCTGGGAGGACGAGCCGCCGTTGGTGGAGGCCCACCAGCCGGTCTTCGCCACGTTCGGGCTGACGCCGACACCGATCCGGTCGCTCGGCACCACGTCGGAGGACGGCAGCGAGCCGTCCTTCAGGGCCTTCGTGGCATTGGCCTTGCACTGGTCCTGCTGGTCGTCGGTCAGCGGGCTGCCGTCGTTCCAGCAGAGCGGGTCCGCGGTCATCGACGAGGTGCCGACCGTCAGGGTGGCCCGGTGGCTGTTGTGCTCGGTCTGGCCGGCGGCGATCGCGACGGAGGTGCCAACCGTGGCGGCACCGACCACGACGACGGCGCCGAGGGCGGCGATGACACGGGTATTGAGGCTCATGCGTCAGAATCTACCGGGCCCGGCCGATCACGCTACGCGGGGGTCGGCCACCGCGTGTTGCCCGTCACCCCGTACGGGCCGGTTCAGGCCACCCGGGGCGCGGCCGGGTGCCGTCGCAGGCCCAGCCGCAGCAGCGAGTGGCCCGTCCACACCAGCACCAGGCCGACCACCGCCGCGGCGATCGACAGGCCCAGCACCCCGTCCAGCGGCAGCACGATGCCCACCCCGCCGCCCGCCACCCAGGACAGCTGCATCAGCGTCTCCGAACGGGCGAACGCCGAGGTCCGCACCGCCTCCGGGACGTCCCGCTGGATCAGCGCGTCCAGCGCCAGCTTGCCCAGCGAGGCCGCTATCCCGGACACCCCGGCGACCAGGACCACCGTCACCACGCCGTACCAGAGCGCGGCCGCCGCCGTCGCGCAGGTCGCCAGCAGCAGCATCGCGGTGACCGTCGCCTCCGGGCCACGGGTGCGCAGCCAGGAGCCGAGCACCGAGCCCAGCGCGTTGCCCGTCCCGGCCGACAGCGCCACCAGGCCCAGCGCCAGGGTCGGCTGCAGACCGCCGATCGGATCGGTGCGCAGCAGGAAGGCCAGGAAGAACACCAGGAAGCCGACCAGCCACCGCATCCCCGACATCGCGCGCAGCGCCAGCACCACCGACGGCCCGACCGTGCGCAGCGAGGCCTTGACCTTCGGGGGCCTGTGGTGGATCAGGTGGGGGCCCTGGCCCTCGCCGGGCAGGTCGGCGTGCAGCACGGCCCGCTGCTCGCCCTTGGCCGAGTCGACGGTGTGCGGCAGGTGGAAGGCCATCAGGGTGCCGATCACGAACACCAGGAAGGCGCCGCGCAACGGCCAGCCAGGCCCGATCAGGTGCAGCGCCCCGCCCACCGCGGCCGCCACGCCGGTGGCCAGCAGCCCGGCCAGGGTGACCCGGGAGTTCGCCTTCACCAGGGACAGCCGGCTCGGCAGCAGCCGGGGCACCACCACGCTGCGCACCACCCCGTACGCCTTGGACGCCACCAGCACGCCCAGCGCCTCCGGGTAGAGCGCGATGCCGCCGCCGGAGATCACCCCGGCCATCGTCCAGGCCAGGACGGCCCGGGCCAGCATCGACATCGCCATGGCGGCCCGGCGGCCGTGCGGCAGCCGGTCCAGCAGCGGGCCGACCACCGGGGCGAGCAGGGCGAACGGGGCCATCGTGATCAGCAGGTACAGGGCGACCCGGCCGCGGGCCTCGCCGGTCGGGACGGAGAAGAAGATGGTGGAGGCCAGTGCGATGGTGATCAGCATGTCGCCGAAGGAGTTCAGGGCGTGCAGCTCGATCAGCTTCGCCAGGCCCGACTCGCCCGCGCCCTCGGCCGAGGTGGCCCGGCGGATCCGGCGGCCGGTGCCGTGCACCAGCTTGCCGGCGCTCAGGCCGACGGTGGAGGCGGTGCGGACCAGGAAGTGCCGGCGGGGCTCGGGGGCCTCCTCGGCCAGGTCCTCGTCCTCCGGCGGACCGGGGAATGCCGACGGGGTCTCCGGGATCTCCGCGGTGTCCGCCGTCTCCGGCCGGAGGGACTTCTCCAGAGTGACCCGGGCGGTGGACGCCCCGTCGCCGTCCGCCGGCTGCGGTTCGCCCGCAGCGGGGACGTGAGGCTGCTGTCGCGACGCGGCGTCCGCCTCGTCGGGGCTGTCGGCCTGCGAGGCGGGCACTGCGTGCTGCGACGGGTCGTCGTCCGCCACAAGCCCATCCTGCCCCAGATTCGCCGCCGTAACGCGGGATGCGGAACCGCTCGGCGCGGCCTCCGGAAGGGTCGGCTCCGCCCCGGACTGTGCCGGGGCACCGAGCGCCGGGTAGCCTGCCCCAGGGGCCGCCCGCCGGGGCGCAGGGGCGCCGGCAGGCCGGACGAGCGGCGCGGCCGGTACCCGCGGCGGCCCCGGGTCGCGCAGAATGGATGAGGGACTACCGCGCCGCGGCGGAGAAGGCAACACGCCGTGGGCGACAGAAGAACTGGGAGAGAATCGACGCCGTGAGTGCTGCGATGCGAAGCCGTACCCCCGACCGGCTCTGTGCCGAGGCCGTCGAACTCGCCCGCCAGGCTGCCGAGGAGGCCGTCGGGCCGGAGGCGGTCGGGACGCACCTGGGTGTGCAGGCGGACGCCGACCGCGTCGTCACCCACAGCTTCGAGTGCCTGGACGCGGCCTACCGCGGCTGGCACTGGGCGGTGACCGTCGCCCGCGCGCCGCGCGCCAAGAACGTCACGCTGGACGAGGTCGTGCTGCTGCCCGGCCCCGACGCCGTGCTGGCGCCGGAGTGGGTGCCGTGGAGCGAGCGGCTGCGCCCGG
The DNA here is from genome assembly GCF_001188955.3 of Kitasatospora aureofaciens. Lineage (GTDB taxonomy): Bacteria > Actinomycetota > Actinomycetes > Streptomycetales > Streptomycetaceae > Kitasatospora > Kitasatospora aureofaciens. Next base: position 115,152 of record NZ_JPRF03000025.1, read on the forward strand.
GCGACATGGGCCCCGGCGACCTGCTGCCGACCGGTGCCGACGACCTGCGGCTGGAGCCCGGCTGGACCGGCGAGGACGAGCCCGCCCCGAACTCCGCGGTCGCCCTCGCGGCCGAGGAGGACGTGGTCGTCACCGACCCGCACGTCCAGCCGGCCCCGGCCCGCGCCCAGATCAACGCGGTCGCCGAGGAGCTCGGCCTGGGCCGCAGCCGGGTGCTCTCCCGGCTCGGCCTGCACCTGGCCGCCGACCGCTGGGAGAAGTCCCACGGCCCGCAGACCCCGATGGCGCAGGCCGCCCCGGCCGCGTGCGGCAGCTGCGGTTTCCTGATCCCGATCGGCGGCTCGCTCGGACAGGCCTTCGGTGTGTGCGGCAATGAGTTCGGACCGGCCGACGGCCAGATCGTCTCCTTCGCGTACGGCTGCGGCGGCCACTCCGAGGCGGCCGTCATCCCCGCCCCGCCGGCGCCGTCCGAGCTGATCCTGGACGAGTTGGTGGTCGAGCCGCTGCAGCTCCACCCGGACCGCGCCTCCGGCTCGGTCGAGCCTGACGCCCCGGCGGAGGAGCTCGGCCACTCCTGATCCGTCCCCGCGGCCCGTCCCACTGAACCGGTGGGGCGGGCCGCAACAACAAGGGACGGACGGGCACCGGAGGCGCCGCCCGGTAGGCGGCGGCGGGATGGTTGCGGTACAACAATCCCTATTTGACGATTGATCGGAGAA
>NZ_JPRF03000026.1 GCF_001188955.3 Kitasatospora aureofaciens
GCCGGTGTCCGACCGTCCGGCCGCCGACGGCACCGCCCCGGGCCGCCCGGCCCGGCCGGTGTGCGGCTGCGCTGGCTGGGCAACAACGGCTGGGAGATCAGCTTCGGCGATCCCGACCGGCCCACCACGATCCTGATCGACCCCTGGATCACCCGCTTCCCCACCGGGACGTACACCCCGAAGGGCGCCGACCCCGCCACCCCGCTCAGCGTCGACACCGCCCTCATCGACAGCCTCCGGCTGCGCGCGGACCAGATCCTGGTGACCCACGGTCACTACGACCACCTGTCCGACGTCCCGTACCTCGCCGCCCGCACCGGCGCGACCGTCCTCGGCACCGAGACCCACGCCAACCTGCTGGCCGCGCTCGGCGCGCCCGAGGACCAGCTGTCGATGGTGCACGGCGGGGAGTACCTGCAGTTCGACGGCTACACCGTCCAGGTGATCAACTCACTGCACTCGATGACCGGCCCCCGCTCCAAGGTTCCTTTCCCCGGCACCCGCCCGGGTTCGCCGCCGCCCCGCCCGCGCGTCATCTCGGACCTCGTGGAAGGCGGCACCCTCGCCTACCTGATCACCGTCGGCGACAAGCTGAGCATCCTCGACAGCGGCGGCGCCAACTACGACGCCCGCCACCTCACCGGCCTCACCCCGGACGTCCTCCTCCTCCAGCCCGGCGGAGCCTCCGTCCCCGACTACGTCCCCCGCCTCCTCGACGTCCTCGACCACCCCCCGTACGTCGTTCCCACCCACTGGGACGACTTCGACCACCCCCTCAACGAACCCGCCCGCGACTGGGGCGGCCTCGCCGAGCTCGAAGCCGCCGTCCACCGGGCCGACCCGGAGGCCCGCTTCCTCCGCCTGGACCACCTGGAGAGCTTCACCTTCTGACTACGGCGCGCCTACCGCCCGGGCGTCCGGAACCGGCCCTTGTCACGGCGATCGGCCGCTGGAAGCATCACCCCGTCCGGCCGTGCCCCGGCGGAACCGTCCGCCGACGTGTGTGTCCTGGTCCGGGACAACGGCCAGATCCGGTACGACTCCTACGGCGGCGCCCGGTCCCCGTGGGCCTATGACGGCCCGGGCCACTTCGTCCGGACCCAGATCATCGACAACCTCGGGCTCGGGATCTCCTGGGGCATGTACAACCGATCCCTGCCGACTACGTCAGCAGCAGGCGGGTTCGGTCCTGGGGCCCGTCCTCGAACTCCTTTCGTCCGCGCCGCGGGCGGGAGTTCGAGGACAGGCCCTCGGGGTCAGTCGGTGGTGTTGCGGCGGCGGCGCAGCCAGATCAGGGCCGTGCCGGCTGCGGTGAGTGCGGCGGCGGTTCCGGCGAGGCCGGTGATCCGGGCGCCGGTGGAGGCGAGGCTGCCGCCACCGCCACCGGCGCCGGTTCCGGTGCCGGTGCCGCCGTTCGCGCCGCCCGTACCGCCGCCCGTACCGCCGCCCGCGTCACCGCTCGGTGTCGGGGGCCCGGTGGGCGTCGGCGTCGGGCCGGTGGTCGGTCCACCGGTCGGGGTCTGCGTCGGTGCGGGGGTTCCCGTCGGCGTGGGGGTGGGAGTCGGAGTGGGCGTCGGGGTGGGCGTGGGAGTCGGCGTGGGCGTGGGTGTCGGGTCGCCGCTGGTGCCCGCCTGGCCGCTGTTGTCGCCGCCCATGACCGTGACCCCGTCGTCCTTGTACGACAGCGCCTCGGCCTTCGCGTGCTGGGTGACGTCGTCGAGGTTCGGCTTCGCCGTCCGGAAGGCCGCCTGGTCGATCTTCTGCTGCGGCTGCTGCTGGAAGTCGACCCCGCCGACGATGTAGGTGTAGACGGTGCCGCCGAGCGGGAGCTGGTACGTGAAGTCGCCCTCGGTGAACGACTTCCGCATCTCGCGCCAGACGGTCATCTTGTCCCAGCCGGCGTTCTTGCCGCGCAGCGGCCACTTCGACACGTCGTTGCTGTCGATGATCTTGGTGAACGCGCCGCCGAACGCCTTCGGGTCCTTCGCGACCGTCTGGCGGACGTACTCGGCGCCGATGCGGGCCTTGTAGACGCGGCGCAGGTCCGCGTACTTCGGGTCCTCGTTCACCTCCTTCTCCACGATCGGCAGGATGGTGGAGCGGTAGACGTCCATGTTGTGGTCGATCTGCTCCTTGGTCAGGTGGCAGCTCTGGCCCGGGCCCGTGCTGGTGTAGTCCTGGGCCACGGTCTTGACTTCCAGCGGGCTGTCGAGGATGTAGACGCCGTCGTCCTGGACGCGCACCTTGGCCTCTTTGGGCACGATCCAGTTGCGGGTGGAGTTCATGCACGGCAGCCCGTCGACCCGGGAGATGCCGTACCAGAACTTGTTCCCGGCCTCCGTCTTCGGGTCCTCGGTCCGGCCGAAGTCGCGCTTCATGGCCAGGTCGGCCTCGAGCAGCACCCGTCCGGCGTCCGTCCTGTCGAACGGCGGCTGCATGATCGTGCTCGGGTCGTCGGGGTTGAGGTTGACCCAGAAGTGGTCCGGGGTGAGCGCGAGCCAGGTGAAGAAGGCGTCCGAGATGAGCTGCGCCTTCTCCTGGCCGCCGTAGCCGGGCTTCCCGTCCTCGTCGGTGTTGCTCGCGCTGAACGCGTACTTCAGGTTCCCGGCCTTGGTCTGGCCGACGTAGGAGAGGTCGAGGGTGGAGAAGTCGATGCCGCCGGGGCGGCGGATGTCCTGCTCGGGTTCCTCGATCAGGCCGTTGGTCCGCTGGGCCTCCTGTTCCGCCTCCTCCGGGGTCGGGGCGGAGCCCTTCACCATGTCGGTGCCGGCGCCGACGGACGGCTCGGCCGGGTCCGCGGTCATCGTCGCCGGGTCCTGGCGCAGGTACGGGGTCTGCTTGAACTGCGGCTCCGGGGTGGCCGAGTGCCGGTAGTAGTCGACCCCGGCGGCCTTGTACTTGTCGATCGTCCTGCCGTCCGGCTGCTGGCCGTTGATGTAGACGACCTTCCAGCCGCGCGCGCTCAGGGCCTTGTCCACCGGGAGCTGGGCCTTGTCGTAACCGATGCCGGACTTGATCTCGTAGATCGTCCTGGTCCGCATGTTGACCGCGTCGAACTTGCGGTCGCTCTTGGGGAACTGGTCGCCGAGCTCGTCCTTCAGCTCCTGGTACAGCTTCCCGTCGAGGTCCTTGAGGCTGCCCTGGCAGATCCAGTCGACCCCGCCGAGGTTGAAGTAGCGCACGACCTCACGCTCGTAGGCCTCGCCACGGCGGTTGTTGCCCACGTTGCGGGTGTAGACGTTGTTCAGCCAGTCGTTGAAGCTGCCCTTGTAGGGCGTGCTGCCGGCCTGCTTCTGCATCCAGGTCCCGACCGCGTTCTCGATGGTGCCCCAGTCGTACTTCTTCGGGTCCGACCCCTGGGGCAGCGGGATGCTGGACGGGTCCTCCAGGCCGTTGAAGCCCTGGGACGGCAGGTCGTACGGGTAGAGGCGCTGCTCGGCGTCCGGGGTGGCCCACTGGCCGGAGCCGGCGGGCCGGTAACCGGGGAGCGTGGACGGGTCCGGCGGCGTCGGCGAGGTGCCGTACTTGTCCTGGCAGCGCGTGATGGTCGGCGCCGCCTCGGCGTGCTCCTGCAGGCCGGGAAGTCCGGCCAGCACCAGCGTGGTGATGCCCAGGACGACGGCCGCGGCCTGGGCCGCCAGCCGCCCCCTGGGGCGTAACGGTGTCTGCACGGTGTGGCGATCCCCTCGTGGGGGCCGGAACTCGGACACGTGCGCCCGGCGGCGTGCGGCCCCCGTCGACACGTCCCCGGCGGGCGCCACCCTAGCCGCGGCGCGGAGGGAATTCGACGGCTTTACAGATCGGCCACAGAAGGCACAATTTCGCCTGAATTCACGGGAGTTGACGGCCCAGGGCATAGGCTGACCGACATGGACGACGATCACGGCGGGACGGGGCGGGCGATGCTGGAGGACTGGCTGGAGGACCTTCCCCTCCTCGTCGCCCGCCTGGAGCGGGTGCACCTGACGGACGGCCCGGCCCTCGACTACGGCCCCGGCTCGCTGGCCGCCCTGGAGCAGGTGCTGCTCGCCGAACCCGGCGGACCGGACGAGGACTTCACCCGCGCGGCGGCCGGATACCTGGGCGAAGTGCTGCTGGTCACCGGCGGCGGCCGGTGGGGCGTGGACGACACCGGACCGATCGTGCTCCCCGATCCGGCGCTTGGCCTGGCGCCGCTGTCCGTCGGCACACTGGTCGACGCCGCACTCGCCGAGGCCGGCGGCGAGGTGTTCGGCCGGGAGCACTCGCGGCTCGCGGCCGCCGTGGCCGCGGTCCGCGCGGAGCGCTCCGACTGGACGCCCCACAAGGAGGTCTCGCCGCTGGACCCGATCGGACCGCAGTCCGACGACCCGGTGCTGGCCGCCTGGCTGCGGGAGCGCCGGGCGGCCTTCCCGGCCTGGGCGGACCAGCTGCCGGGGGGCCGGAGCGCGTACGACTTCTCCCCGGCCGGCCTCGACGCGCTGGAGCGGGAGGTACGGCGGCGGTACCCGGCGGTGGACGCCTTCGACGCGGAGGCGACCGGCCCCTTCCCGAGCGGTCCGTCCCCGAGCGGCTCCTTCCCGACCAGCCCCTTCCTGGCCGGCGCGGTCTGGTACCTGGGCGAGGTCGTCTGCCTACGGTGCGACTCCGTCTGGCTCCACTGGCCCGTCGATCCCGCCGCCGAACCCGGCAGCCACCACCACCCCGACAACCCCTGGTCCGGCATCCCCTTCACCCACCAACCCCACCGGCGCGACGCCCAGGCCTTCAACCCGCTGGCCGAACTCCGCGGCCTGGTCCGCTACGGCGACGGCTACCACCTGCGCAACGTCCTGCCGTCCGCGCGCTGACGGCCGCCCGGCCGCTGTCGCGGCGTCACGGCTCGCTATGGACCACCCGTACAGCGTCGAGGTGGACCGCCGTCGATCCGCGCCCATGCGTCGGGAGAAGTTGACATGTCGGGAGTCTCCGACGCATGGTGGAGCCATGGCGGACGTCGACGTCTTCAGCGCGCTGGCCAACCCCGTGCGGCGGAAACTGTTGGAGAGCCTCCGGGCCGGGCCACGAGCGGCCGGGGAGCTGGCCGGGGAGTTCGAGCTCAGCCGGCCGGCCGTGTCCGAGCACCTGGCGGTGCTCCGGAACGCCCGGCTGGTGCGGGAGGAGCCGCGCGGGCGGCATCGGTACTACCACCTGGAGCCCGGGCCTCTGGCCGCGGTCGAGGAGTGGCTCCAGCCGTTCGAACGTTACTGGCGGGCGCGGATGCGTTCGCTGCACCGGCTCCTGGACGAGGAGGGTTCATGACCGAGAAGGCCGCGATCCACTGCGACGAGTTCCTGCCGTACCCGCCGGCACGGGTGTGGGAGGCACTGACCGATCCGGAGCTGCACGCGCGGTGGTGGGCCGCCGGGGACGTGAAGGCGGTGGTCGGGCACCGGTTCACGCTGGACATGGGGCCGTGGGGGCAGCAGCCGTGCGAGGTGGTCGAGGTGGAGGTGGAGCGGCTGCTGCGGTACAGCTTCGCCGCCGGGTCGCTGGACACCACCGTCACCTGGCGGCTGGTGCCCGAGGGGCACGGCACCCGGCTGCTGCTGGAGCACACGGGGTTCGACCTGGACAACCCGATGGGCCGGCAGGCCCACCAGGGGATGGGGCAGGGCTGGCCGTCGGTGCTGCGCAGGATCGCCCCGGCACTCGCGGAGTGAGCAGTGGGGAGATGCGGAGCGAGCAGTGGCGGGAGCGTCAGGCGCGGCCGAGGACGCGCCTGACGGTGATCTCGATGACCACCCGGTCCGGGTTCTCCCGCGGCGTGCGGTAGCGCTCGGCGTAGCGGCGCTCGGCGTCGGCGACCTGCGCCGGCTCGTCGCGCAGGACGGCCGTGCCCTCCAGGGTGGACCAGCGGGCCCGGTCGACCTGGCAGACCGCGACCGGCAGACCCTCGGGCCCGGCGGCCGCGACGTTGCGGGCCTTGCGGCTGGTGCGGCTGGTGATGACCCGGGCCGTGCCGGTCGCCGGGTCGAAGGTGACGCCGACCGGCACCACGTGCGGGGTCCCGTCCGGCCGGGCGGTGGTCAGGGTGGAGATGTGCCGCTCGCGCCAGAAAGCGAGGAAGGCGTCGTCGAGCTCGCGCGGGTCGTGGGCCATGATCGCGATGGTACGGCCCCCGGGGAGTGATCGACTCCCCGGGGGCCGTACCGGTACGGGCGGTCAGTGGCCGCGGGCGATCCACTCCGGCAGAGCCGGCGCCTCGGCTCCGATCGTGGTCGGGTCGCCGTGGCCGGTGCGCACCACCGTGTCGGCCGGGAGGGAGAGCAGCCGCTCCCGGATCGAGTCGATGATGGTCGGGAAGTGCGAGAACGAGCGGCCGGTGGCGCCCGGGCCGCCCTGGAACAGGGTGTCCCCGGTGAACACGGTGCCGAGCCCGGGCGCGTACAGGCAGACCGCGCCGGGCGCGTGGCCGGGGGTGTGCAGCACGGTCAGCTCGGTGCCGGCCACCTCGATCCGCCGACCGTCGGTGAGTTCGCCGTCCGGGAGCCGCTCGGGGTGGGTGAGCTTCCACAGCGGGAGGTCGTCCGGGTGCAGCAGGATCGGCGCGCCGGTGCGCTCGGCCAGCGCCGGGGCGGCGTCGATGTGGTCGTTGTGGGCGTGGGTGGAGACGATCGCCAGCAGCCGGCGTCCGCCGAGCGCGGCCTCGATGGCGTCGGCGTCGTGCGCGGCGTCGATCACCACCGCCTCCTCGTCGTCGCCGACGATCCAGACGTTGTTCTCCACCTCCCAGCTGCCGCCGTCGAGTTCGAAGGTCCCTGCGGTGACCAGCCGGTCGATCCGGGCGGCCATCAGAACACCACCACCGAGCGGAGGACGTCGCCGTGGTGCATGCGCTCGAAGGCCTGCTCCACCGCGTCGAGTTCGATGGTCTCGGTGACGAAGGCGCCCAGGTCCAGGCGGCCCTGGAGGTACAGGTCGATCAGCATCGGGAAGTCCCGGGTGGGCAGGCAGTCGCCGTACCAGGAGGACTTGAGCGCGCCGCCGCGGCCGAAGACGTCCAGCAGCGGCAGTTCGAGGGTCATCTCGGGGGTCGGCACGCCGACCAGGACGACGGTGCCGGCGAGATCGCGGGCGTAGAAGGCCTGCTTGTACGTCTCGGGGCGGCCGACGGCCTCCACCACGACGTCCGCGCCGTTGCCGCCGGTCAGCTCGCGGATCGCCTCGACCGGGTCGGTGGTGCGGGAGTTGACGGTGTGGGTGGCGCCGAGCTTGCGGGCCGTCTCCAGTTTCCGGTCGTCGATGTCCACCGCGATGATCTTCGACGCCCCGGCCAGCCGGGAGCCCATCACGGCCGCCCCGCCGACTCCGCCGCAGCCGATCACGGCGACGGTGTCGCCGCGGCCCACGCTGCCGGTGTTGATCGCGGCGCCGAGGCCCGCCATCACGCCGCAGCCCAGCAGTCCGGCGACGGCCGGCTCGGCGGCCGGGTCGACCTTGGTGCACTGGCCGGCCGCGACCAGGGTCTTCTCGGCGAAGGCGCCGATGCCCAGCGCCGGGGAGAGCTCGGTGCCGTCCAGCAGCGTCATCTTCTGCTTCGCGTTGTGGGTGTTGAAGCAGTACTGCGGGCGGCCGCGCTTGCAGGCGCGACACTGACCGCACACCGCACGCCAGTTGAGGACGACGAAGTCGCCGGGCTCGACCTCGGTCACGCCCTCGCCGACCGACTCCACGATGCCCGCGGCCTCGTGGCCGAGCAGGAACGGGAACTCGTCGTTGATGCCGCCCTCGCGGTAGTGGAGGTCCGTGTGACAGACGCCGCAGGCCTGGATCCGCACCACCGCCTCGCCCGGCCCCGGGTCCGGTACCACGATCGTGGTCACCTCCACGGGCGCACCCTTGGCACGCGCGATGACTGCCTTGACCTGCTGGGCCATCCGATTCCACCTCCATCGGCCGATGCGGCTCTGCACCGGCGTGACCTGCGACAAACGACTGCAGAGCGCCTGCAGAAGCACTGCAGAAGGACCGCAGGAGAACTGTAGGAGCACTGCTGAAGGACTGCCTACGAAGGGTAGCGCCCGACCGGTCGGGTGCCGACGCGGCGTCCGGCCCCGCGCGGCCCGGCGGGCAGGGGCGCTCGAGTGGCGCTGAGCGCCCGTCAGCATGCTGCGAACTGCCCGGAAAGCGCCGCCGTTGGCTGGAAGTGCCGCAGACGGGTGCCCCGCCGTCCACGTACGGTCGTAGCTGAGACGGTCCACGCGACCACGCTCAGCACATCCGCCCCACCTGACGGCACGCCACCGCACGCCGCACGTGCCGGGCGCGCACCGACCGTACGCCCCGTACGTTTCGCGCCATCCGGCGCCGTCCGGCGTTGCCCGCGCACGGCCCGTGCCCCCGCCCGGGCAACGCTCCCCGCACCACCCGGCACCACCCGCACGACCGCCCCACCCGCACCACCCGGCACCACCCGCACCGCCGGCCCTGGTCGAGCCGCCCCCGGCCGAACCGCCCGTCCCCCTCGCCACACCCCGGATGCACCCCCCGTCGGGCCGCCCCCGCGGCCCCCGCCCTGGAGTCTGGAGTACGGATGTCCACCGAGAACAGTGCGACCGGTGCCGGCACCGGCACCGCCCCGCTCCCCCCGATGCACTGCCTGCGCCACCTGGAACCCGGCCCGCCCCGGCTCGCCGCGCTGCCCACCGGAACCCCGGTCTGGCTGGTCAGCCGGCACGCCGACGTCCGCCAGGTGCTGACCGACCCGCGCCTCGGCCGCGCCCCGCTCTACGCGCCGGACGCCCCGCCGCTCATGGTCACGCCGAACATCCTGGACGACCCGCAGAGCATGCTGAACATCGACGGCACGGAGCACCAGCGGCTGCGCCGCACCGTGCAACGGGCGTTCACCCCGCGCGCGATCGCCCGCTGGAAGCCCTGGGTGGCCTCGGTGGTCGAGTCGCTGATCGACGAGCTGATCGACAGGGGCTCCCCCGCCGACGTCGTCGGCGCCTACACCCGGCCGCTGCCGGTCGCGGTGATCAGCCGCCTGATGGGCCTGGACAACCTCGACAGCAAGCGGCTCGCGCACTGGAGCGACCACGCGCTCTCCACCACCGCCTACAGCGCCGAGGCGATCGGCACCGCGATGACCGAGTTCGCCGCCTTCGGCGCCGAGGTGATCGCCGACCGCCGCGCCGACCCTGGCGAGGACCTGGTCAGCAGCCTGCTCGCGGCCGCCGCCGAGGACGGCTCGATCACCGAGGGCCAACTGATCGCGCTGGTCATCGGCCTCGTGGTGGCCGGTCACGAGACCACCATGACCAGCCTCGGCAACGCCCTGGTCTACCTGCTCCAGGACGGCCACGAGGCCTGGCAGCGGCTCGCCTCCGACGAGACGAGCGCAGCCGCCGCGACCGAGCAGATCCTGCGGGCCGTCCCGCTCGGCGACGCCGCGGAGCACATGCCCGGGCTGCTGCGCCGCACGGTGGAGGACGTCGAGATCGGCGGGGTGGTCATCCCGGCCGGCAGCGTCGTCGCCGCCGACACCGGCTCCGCCAACCAGGACCCGGAGGTCTTCACCGGGGACCTGCGCACCGAGCTGTTCTCCCCGCTGGCCGCGCCGATGCTCACCTTCGGCGCCGGACCGCACCACTGCCTGGGCGCCTGGCTGGCCCGGATGGAACTCGAACTCGCCCTGCACCGGCTCGCCCGCCGGCTGCCCGCGCTGCGGATGGCCGACCCGGTCGAGGACATCGACTGGCGGCGCGGACTGCTCACCCGCAGCCCCAACGCGCTGCGGGTCGCCTGGTGACGGGCCCCGCCGGGACGGAGCCGGTGGTCGTCCGGGTCGACCGCGACCGCTGCATCGGCTCCGGGATGTGCGCGCTGAGCGCCCCAGGCTCGCTGGCCCTGGACGCCGACGGGCGGGCCCGGCCGGTGGCCGAGTACGCCGACGCGGGCGCCGAGCTGACGGACGGGCTGGCCGAGGCGGTGGAGTACTGCCCGGTCGAGGCACTGGCCCTGCACTCGGCGCGTGGAGGGTACCGGATCGCCCCGGCGGAGTGACGGCCCGGCCGGTGTCGGCTGCCGCACCCGCGGCAGCCGACACCGGCCGGATCAAGGCCGAGACGCACTCCAGCTCCTGCAACGTCAGCTCGGGCAACACCGGCGACGGCACCGGGTTCGGCGGCGCACGTTCCACCCGGGCAGCTCATGCTGCGGACACAGGCTCTCCTCCCTCAGCTCTGCAACAGACGGTTGAAGAAGGTGCGGTACTGCTGGAGGGCGACCCGCAGCTCCTCGGTCTCGACCTCGTCACCCCGGTTCCACTGGCCTTCGAGGCTGCTTCGGCGGTCGGCGAAGGACGCGGCCAGTCGCTGCATGAGGTCGGCGACGAGGGCATCCGCGGTGTGGACGGCCTGGCGGGGGTCGTCGACGAAGTCCGTCTGCACCTGCTGCCAGCGCTCGCGCAGCTCCTGGGTCTCCGCCGCCGGGAGCAGCGGTTCACGGTCGGCGCTGCGGCCCTCGTCCGACTGGTCCGGCACTTCGCCCTCCTCGGCGCGGATCGTGCGGTCACCTGCCTCGTCGGGGCCGCCACCGGTGCCGGTGGTGCCGGTCGTGCCAGGGGCCTCGGTCGTGCCGGTGTTGCCGGTTGTGTCCGTAGCGCCGGTCGTGTCCGTAGCGCCGGTCGTGTCCGTGGTGCCGGTCGTGTCCGTGGTGCCGGTGCTGCCGGAGGCCTCGGTCGTGCCGGTCGTACCCGCGATGTCAGCGGTGCTGGTCGTCCCGCTCGTGTCGGCCGTGTCGGACCTGTCGGCGTTGCCGGTGGCCTCGCCCGGGTAGACGGCCCGCTGCCTCTCCCGGGACTCGATTCCCTCCTGCTCCTCGGAACCGAACACCGTAGTGTCCCGCTCGGCCCCGGTCCGCTGTTCCTCCTCGGTGGCGGCGGACTTCTCGGTGGTCATCCGCCCCTTGTCGTCGAAGTGCATGTGCGACATCTCGGTCATCTCCTTCCGGCCCCGCTGTCCCGGCCCGGGGGCTCGTCACCGTTCAGGAGCTCCGCGAACAGCGCGCGGTAGTGCACCATCGCGCCCCGGAGCTCCTCGGTGGTGGCGTCGGCCCGTCGGGCCGAGGCGTTGGTCGCGTGGGCCGCACGGTAGTGCTCCAGCGTCCGTCCGTGCTCGACGGACAGGTCCCGGAGCTGCTGTTCGTAGCCCTCGGTGGGATAGCCGCGGTCGTGCATCAGCAGGGTGACCAGCCGGTCTGCGTGCTGGACGGCTTCGCCCGGCCGGTCGACGAACTCCTGCTGGACCCGCTTCCAGTCCTCGGTGTACCGCTGTCTCGCGTCCGGTGGCAGCGGCGTGATCTGCAGCTGGTCGTGGCGCTGTTCCCGCTCCCGCAGGTCCCGCTCGGCGGCCCGGTGGCTGCCGGTACGGTCGACGGCGCGCTCGTACTCCGGGCCGAACCGCTGTTGCAGCCGGCGGCGGCGGTTCACGTACCACAGCACCACGGCGGCCAGGATCAGTACGACCACCACGGGGACGATGATCGCGATGAGGGTCCCGGTTGACATCAGGTCCTCCCTCGTCCTTCGGTGCTCAGCCGCTGCCCACATTCAGCGGGTCGAAACGCCCGGTGCCAGAACGGCGCGCAGTTCGGCGGCCGGGTCGCCCTCGTGGTACGGACGCTCACTGGGCTCGATGTGGTCCAGGAACTCCTGGTACCGCAGCGCGTAGGACAGGTGGTACAGCGGCTCGGCGAGCTCCAGGGCGCGGCGCGGGTCCGAGCCGGGGGCGTGCTCGCGCCAGGCGGCCGTCCAGACCACGGCGGCGTGCTGCCAGGCCTCCGGGGTGAGGTAGGCGCGGGGGCGCAGGCCGTCCAGGGCGGGGTGGCCGAGGCAGGCGTCCGCGTAGTCGACCACGACCGGGCTGCCGTCGTTGGTGCGCCAGTTCCCGGGGTGGAAGTCGCCGTGCAGGAGGGTTTCCGGGAGCCCGCAGGCGGCCAGCCCGTCCAGCAGTGCGGGCAGCTCGGCGGCGAAGTCCCGCAGCCGGTCCTGCTCTGCGGCCGTCAGGTCGGTCTCGGCGGGGAGGCGGTCCAGCAGCGCCAGGAACTGGGCGTGCAGCGCGGCGGGCGTGCGGTCTCGCAGGCCCGCGAGCGCGCCCGGGCGGGCGGCCAGGGCCGCCTGGGCGGCGACGAAGCGCGGGACGACGTCGGCGACGGTCCCGGTGGACGGGCTCCAGCAGTCCTCGCCGGGGACGTGGTCGAGCAGCAGCCGGCCGTGGGCCGGGTCGGCGGCGAGGACGGTCGGGACGAGCGACGGGTCGGCGGCGCCGAGCAGCGCGATCACCTCTCCTTCCAGGGCGTTGAACCGCGGGCTGGTGGTCTTCAGCCAGGCGTCGGTGCCGGCGGCGGTGGAGAGTCGGAAGAGGGCGGACAGGTTCCAGGTCCGGATCTGCCGCGCGGCGGCGCCGGCCGGGCGGCCGATCGCGCCGAGTTGCGTGTCGGCCCAGGCCAGCGCGGCGCGCAGGCCCTCGGGCGTGGCCCACGCGGCGCGGCGGTCGGCGGGCGCCAGCAGGGCGGCCGTTCCGCCGTCCAGCGGGCGGGGTTCGAGGGCGGTCGGCCGCCGGAGCGCCTCGGCGTGGTAGCGCACCCGGCCGCCGTGGCCTGGGTCCTCGCTGTGCCCGTCGACCAGCCTGGTCACCAGCACCGGCGCTCCGGCCAGTTCCGTCGCCCGCGCGACGACCCCGTCCACCGAGGACCACCATCCGAGGTCCGCCTCGAACGGGCCCAACTGCCCGAAGTACTCCTCCCCGTGGGTGAGGTCGACCGTCACGGTCCGGCTGCTCGCTCGCTGCATCCGGGCAGCTTCGCCGACCGGCCTCCGGGAGCGCGAACGAATTTCCGCCGCCCACCCGCTGCCCCACCCACTGCCCCGCCCACGAGCGGACCCGGTGCTCCCCTGCCGAGGCTTCGCTGCCCGAAGCCCTGCCGAGAGGAAAGGCACCTGGCGCTCGGTCAGAGCTCGTCGGGCGCTTCGTCCAGCACGCCCTCGCGCGCGATGATGTAGCCGAGGTGGCCGCGGCTGCGGCTGCCGAGGAGTTCGCTGGCCTTCTGGATGTGGCTGGAGACGGTGCGGGTGCTCATGCCGAGGCGGGAGGCGATGGCCTCGTCGGTGAAGCCGTTGACCATCAGCCGCAGCACGTTGCGGCGGGTGCGGTCGGTGAGCAGTCGGGGGCGGTGGTGGCCCTCCGGGTAGGTGACGGGCTCGGCGCGCTCCCACATCAGCTCGTAGATCTTGAGCAGGTACTCGACCAGCGGCGGGTACTGGATGAGCACCGCGGCGGCCTCGCGCTTGGCACCGGCCGGGATGAAGGCGGTGGAGCTGTCGCAGATGATGACCCGGTCGAAGACCTCGTTGAGGGTGCGCACCTGGGCACCGCGGGCGGTGACCTGCTCGATGTAGGCGAGCGTCGGGCCGTGTGAGCGCACCGTGTGCTGGTAGAGGGTGCGTTGGCGAACTCCGCGTTCGGCGAGCGCGAGGTCGCGCGGGAGGGCGTCGGCGAGCTGGTCGGCGCCGCGGCCGCCGCCGGGCTGGGCGGTGCGCAGTTCCTCGGTGCAGGCCGCGACGGCCTTCTCCAGCGCGGGGTTGATCTCCTCGCCGGCCAGCAGGCGGATCGGGAGCTGGGCCTGTCTCATCACGTCCCGGTAGGCCTGTTCGGCCGCGGTGAAGGCGGTGCGCAGTTCGGCGAGCTGCTCCTGGTGGGCCAGCACGGCGAGTTCGAGCGGCCGGGCGAGGCCGGTGACCGCGAGGTCGGGCGGGACGGGGGCGAGCCGCTGCCCGGCCCCGGGCAGGGTGCGCAGCAGGCCCATGCTGAGCAGGCACTCGGGGGCCTGCCCGACGGCGGCCCCCTTGGTGAGGGCGGCCCGGTAGTACTCGATACCCCGGTCACAGAGTTGGGGTGTCCCCTTTTCCGTACACCTGTCCTGGGATACGCACATCTGGGGGTCCTTCCGGCTTCGGCATTGCGCTTTCACGAATGCCCGCACCGGCTACAGCCAGGCATCCGAAAGGGCAGGATGGTGCTTGCCTGCTGTTCGGACGCATCCCCCCCGGGCCACGACAGCCGCGAGTGTACGCCCTGAAGGCGCGGAAATCAGCGGTTCACGGCGAAACCGGGCATGCCCGGAAACGGCGTCCGACGGTGGTGACGGCGAGGACGACCGTACCCGACTGCGGTGACGGGCGGATGGCCGCCGCATTGCACGTGTCGACCCGTCAGGGCGGCCGGAGCGAACGGCCGGTGGATCGGCCGGCCGACGGACGGAGGGCACCCCTTGTTGCGAGCTGATCCCGATCCACGGCCCCCGTCCGTGGACCTGGCCGAGTTCGTGGACCAGCGTCTGGTGCGGCAGCTCGCGGAGGCCGCCGCCGCGCAGGTCGGTTCCGGCGCGGTGCAGTTGCTGGGCGACGGCGGGCTGTTGCAGGCGCTCGCCAAGCAGTTGATCGAGCGAGCCCTGGAGCTCGAACTCCAGGAGCACCTGCGCGACCCCGGCACCAACACCCCCACCGCCGCCGGCGGCCGTACGGTCGCCGGCCGCCCCGGTGGCCCCAACGGCCCCAACGGCGCGCGGGACAGACGGCTGCTCACCGAGATCGGCCCGGTGGACGTGCGGGTGCCACGCGACCGCGACGGCAGCTTCGCGCCCCGTACGGTACGGCCCCGGGCCCGTCGGCTGCCCGGCCTCGACCGGCTGGTGGTCTCGCTCACCGCGCGCGGGCTCAGCTCGGGCGAGCTGGTGGCGCACCTGGCCGAGGTGTACGGAGTGGAGCTCAGCCGGGAGACCGTGTCGGTGATCACCGACCAGGTGCTCGACGAACTCGCCGACCGGCGCGGGCGCCCGCTGGACCCGGTCTACCCGGTGGTCTTCCTCGACTCGGTGCGCAGCGGCCGCTCGGGCGGCCCGCTGGTGCACCTGGCGCTGGGGATCTCCGCCGACGGTCTGCGGGAGGTGCTGGGCCTGTGGCCGGCCGTGGACGGGGAGCACTGGCCGGAGGTGCTGGACGGGCTGGCCGAGCGCGGGGTGCGCGAGGTATGGGTCCTGGTGGGTGACGCTGGAGCGGGGCTGGCCGAGGCGGCGGCCGCGCGATGGCCTCGCGCGGTGGTGCACACCTCGGTGGCCCACCTGCTGCCCGCCGCGCTGCGGCACGCGCCGGGCGAGGACTGGAGCGGGCTGACCCGGGCCCTGCGGGAGATCTGCACGGCGCCGACCGAGGCAGCGGCACTGGAGCGGCTGGGCCGGGCCGAGCGGGAGTGGGGCCCGGGCCACCGGGAGGTTTTCCGGGTGTGGCGGGCGGCCTGGCCGCTGCTGGCGCCCGGCTTCCGGTTCGGCCCCGAGGCGCGGCGGCTGCTCGCGGGCGGGGGCGCGCTGGAGCGGTTGCACGCCCGGTTGCGCCGCATCGAGCAGGCGGCGGGGCGGGTGCGGGACGAGCAGGCGGCGCTCAAGCGGGTCTACCTGGCGACACTCGCCCTGGAGTCGCCGGCCGGGGCGGGGCGGCCGTGGGCCGGGGACTGGCCGGCCGTCCGGGAGGAGCTGCGGCGGGGGTCCGGGCACTGACCCGTTCCCCGTACCGCCCGGGCCTCCGCATGCCTCGCCTCCCACCACTGATCTGACAGTGCCAGGTGCTCTTTGCATCAGATCTGCCCGTTTTTGACACAGTCTGTTCACGCTTCCGGTTCCCGCATTGCGTGATCCCGATAACGGCCAGAGCTTCCACGCCAGTTTGAGCCTCGGCAGGATTCATTCACAGCGAGGAGCGCACACACCGCCCGCCTCAGGAAGAGGAATTCGCCATGACGAATCTTGCCGGTCGCATTCACAAGATGCTCGGGATTCTCGCCGTTCTGCTGGTTGCCGTGGTCGGCCTCCAGAGCCACACCGGACCGTACCAGTCCCCCGCCGCCGCCGGCCCCTCGGGCATGCACGGGGACGACTCCGGCTGGGGGCCGTGAACGCCTCGAAGCGGATCCGGTGAAACCGAAATTGACATGATCCGTTCATCTCACTCCGGCGCAATTCCCCCCTCCTCGTAATTCTCCGAACAGAGAGGAAACCGACGATGGCGAACCCGTTCGAGGACCCCGAGGCCGAGTACCTCGTCCTGGTCAACGACGAGGGCCAGCACTCGCTGTGGCCGGTCTTCAGCCCGGTGCCCGACGGCTGGCAGCGGGTCTTCGGCGCGGCCGCGCGCCAGGACTGCGTCGACTACGTCGAGCAGCACTGGCAGGACCTGCGGCCGAAGAGCCTGGTCGCCCACCTGTCCGGCCACTGACCGCGGCGCCGCCCCGGCGCCCCCACCGGCACCGCACCGCCCCACCACACGCTCCGCCGGCCGCCCGGACACCACGGGCCGACCGGGCCGACCGCCCCGCGGGTCAAGCCGCAACGAGGGAGAGACGCACATGTCCGGGGACCAGCAGACGCACAGAGCCGATCCGCGGCCGGCATCGGCCGAGGAGCTGTGTCGACTGTTCGCGGAGGTGCTCGGCCGGGATTCGGTCGACCCCGCGGCGGGCTTCTTCGAGCTGGGCGGTGACCGACCCGCCGCCGTGCGGCTGCTGGCCCGGGTGCGCGCCGAGCTCGGCTTCCGCGTGCCGCTGCCGCTCCTGCTGGACGCCCCCACTCCGTCCGCGCTGGCCACCCGGCTGGCCGACCGGGCCCCGGCCCACCCCGATCCGCGCCCCACCCTCACCGGGCTGGTCGACGCCCAGGTGGCCCGCACCCCGCAGGCCCCCGCACTGTACGCGGACGACACCACCCTCACGTACGCCGAACTGGACGCCCGCGCCAACCGGCTGGCCCGGGTGCTCGCGGACCGCGGCCTGGGCACCGAGGACGTCGTCGCGCTCGCCCTGCCGAAGTCCCCCGAGGCCGTCGCCGCGATCCTCGCCGTGGCCAAGACCGGCGCCGCCTGGCTGCCCGCCGACCCGGCCTACCCGGCCGAGCGGCTGCGCCACATGCTCACCGACTCCCGCGCCGCCCTGGTGCTCACCACCGCGGCCACCGCCGAGCGGCTGCCCGACACCGGCGCCCCCCGGCTGCTGCTCGACTCCCCCGCGCACCTCTCCGGGCTCGCCGCCCGGCCCGGCACCCCGTTCACCGCCGCCGAACGGGTGCGGCCGCTGAGCGCCGGGAACACCGCGTACGTCATCTACACCTCCGGCTCCACCGGCGTGCCCAAGGGCGTGGCCGTCACCCACACCGGGCTGCCCAGCATGATCGGCACCCAGGTCGCCGCCACCGGGGTCGGCCCCGGCAGCCGGGTGCTCCAGGCCGCCTCGCTCAGCTT
This sequence comes from Kitasatospora aureofaciens, assembly GCF_001188955.3. Lineage (GTDB taxonomy): Bacteria > Actinomycetota > Actinomycetes > Streptomycetales > Streptomycetaceae > Kitasatospora > Kitasatospora aureofaciens. The sequence continues at coordinate 17,309 of NZ_JPRF03000026.1, forward strand.
CGACGTGTCCGTCTCCGACCTGGCGGTGGCTCTGACCACCGGCGCCGCGCTCGTTCTCCCCCGCGAGCAGAGCCAGCTGGTCGGCGACGCGCTGGCCGCCCTGATCGACCGGTACGGCGTCACCCACGCCGACGTCGCCACCGCGATGGCCGCCACCCTGCCGGACGCCCCGATGCCCAGCCTGCGCACCCTGATCGGCGGCGGCGAGGCCGTCCCGCGCGAGCTGGCCGCCCGGCTCGGCCGCGACCGCCTGATGCTCAACAGCTACGGTCCGACCGAAACCACCGTCATCGTCACCATGAGCGAGCCGCTCACCGGCGCCGAGCAGCCCCCGATCGGCCACCCCTGCCAGGACGTGCGCGTCCACGTGCTGGACGAACGGCTGCGCCCGGTCGAGCCGGGCACCGTGGGCGAACTGTACGTCTCCGGCCCGCACCTGGCCCGCGGCTACCTGGGCCGCCCCGCACTGACCGCCGACCGCTTCGTCGCCTGCCCGTTCGGCGAACCCGGGGAACGGATGTACCGCACCGGCGACCTCGGCAGCCGCCGGCCCGACGGCCAGCTGGACTTCCACGGCCGGGCCGACGACCAGGTGAAGATCCGCGGCTTCCGGGTGGAGCTCGGCGAGGTCGAGCAGACCCTCTCCGCCCACCCCGGGGTGGGCCAGGCCGTGGTGCTGGTGCGCGAGGACCGCCCGGGCGAGCGCCGGCTGGTCGGCTACACCGTCGGCGCCGCCGACCCGGCCGAGCTGCGTGCCCACTGCGCCGAGCGGCTGCCCGACCACATGGTGCCCACCGTCGTGGTGCTCGACCGGCTGCCGCTCACGCCCAACGGCAAGGTCGACAAGCTCGCCCTGCCGGCACCGGTGTTCGGCGCGGCCGAGGAGGGCGGGCGGGCCCCCGCCGGGGAGCTGGAGCACACCCTCGCCCGGCTGTTCGCCGAGGTGCTGGGGATCCCCCGGGTCGGCGTCACCGAGTCCTTCTTCGAGCTCGGCGGCGACTCCATCGTGGCCATCCAGCTGGTCTCCCGGGCCCGGCACGCCGGACTGCAGCTCACCCCCCGGTCGGTCTTCGACGCCCCGAGCGTCGAGGCGCTGGCCCGGATCGCCCGCCCGCTGGAGGGCCCGGTCGCGGTCGAGCCCGAGGGGGCCGGCCTCGGCGACGTGCTGCCGACGCCCGTCGTGCACTGGCTGTCCGAACAGCACGGCGCCGTCGAGAGCTTCTACCAGTCCACCCTGCTCACCCTCCCCGCCGGGACGTCGCAGACCGAACTGGCCACCGCACTGCAGTCCCTGCTCGACCACCACGACGTGCTCCGGGCCCGTACCTCCCCGCTCGCCGAGCGCCCCTGGACGCTGCACGTCCCCGCCCCCGGCGCCGTCCCCGCCGCGTCCGTGCTGCGCGCCGCCACCGGCCCGGCCACCGCGGAGGCGCTGCGCGCCGAGACCGGAGCCGCCCGCGACCGCCTCTCCCCCGAGGACGGCCGGATGCTGCAGGCCGTCCGCTTCGACGCCGGCCCGGAACTGCCCGTCCGGCTGCTGCTGGTGATCCACCACCTGGTGGTGGACGGCGTCACCTGGCGCATCGTCGAGGAGGACCTGCTCGCCGCGCTCGCCGCCGCCCGCGAGGGCCGCGAGCCGGCGCTGCCGCCGGTGCCCACCTCCTTCCGCCGCTGGGCCCAGCTGCTCACCGCCGAGGCCCGCACCGACCGCCGGGCTGCCGAACTCCCCTCCTGGCAGGCCGCCCTGGCCACGCCGGACCCGCTGCTCGGCGAACGCCCCCTCGACCCCGCCCGGGACACCTACGCCACCGAGGGCACCCTGCGCCTCGTGCTGCCCGCCCGAACCACCCAGGCCCTGCTCACCCGCGTCACCGCGGCCTACCACGCCCAGGTCAACGACGTCCTGCTCACCGCACTGGCGCTCGCCCTCGGCCACTGGCGCGGCGGGGCCCCGGCCGGGCCGGACGGCGCGGTCCTGCTCGGCCTGGAGGGCCACGGCCGCGAGGAGATCGTCGACGGCGTCGACCTCCACCGCACCGCCGGCTGGTTCACCTCCCTCTACCCCGTACGGCTGGCCCCCGGGGCGCTGCCCTGGTCCGAGGTCACCTCCGCCGGCCCCGAACTCGGCCGCGCCCTCGGCCGGGTGAAGGAGCAGCTGCGCGCCGTACCGGACTACGGCATCGGCTACGGCCTGCTGCGCCACCTCAATCCGGCCACCGCCGAGCTGCTCGCGGGCTACGCCGAACCGCAGGTCGAGTTCAACTACCTGGGCCGCTTCCAGCCCGAGGGCGTCACCGCCGAGGACGTCCTCGCCGGGGCCGAGGCGATGACCGAGGGCGCCGCCCCGGGCCTCGCTCTCGGCCGGGTCCTGGGCCTGGACGCCACCACCGTCGACACCCCGCAGGGCCCGCTGCTCGTCGCCCAGTGGTCCTGGGCCGGCGAACTGCTCGACGAGGAGCGGGTCCGCGCGCTCGCCGAGGCGTGGTTCACCGCACTGGGCGCCCTCGCCGAGCACGCCGAACGGCCGGACGCCGGCGGGCACACCCCCTCCGACTTCCCGCTGGTCGCCCTCGGTCAGGAGGAGCTGGACCGGCTCAGCGAACTCCACGCCCCCGCCGCCCTGGTGGACGTCTGGCCCACCTCCCCGCTCCAGCAGGGCATGGCCTTCCACGCCGCGTACGACACCGAGGGCGCCGACGTCTACACCTCCGTCTGCACCTTCGACCTGACCGGCCCCGTCGACGCCGGGCGGCTGCGCGCCGCCGCCGAGGCGCTGCTGCTGCGCCAGCCCAACCTCAAGGCCGGCTTCCACCAGCGCCCCGACGGACCGCCCGTCCAGGCCGTCCCGGACCGGGTCGAACTGCCCTTCACCGTCCTCGACCTGACCGCCCACGCCGACCCGGCGGCCGAGGCCGACCGGATCGCCGCCGCCGAGTACGGCCGCCGCTTCGACCTCGCCCGGCCGCCGCTGCTGCGCTACACCCTGCTCACCCTGGCCCCCGGCCGTCACCGGCTGATCGCCGCCGCGCACCACATCCTGCTGGACGGCTGGTCCACCCCGCTGTTCGCCGAGGAACTGTGGAGCCTGTACTTCGGGCAGCCGCTGCCCCCGGCCGTCCCCTACCGCGAGTACCTGCGCTGGATCACCCGGCGCGACGCTGCCGCCGCCCGCACCGCCTGGGCCGAGGCCCTCGCCGGAGTGGACGAGCCCACCCTGCTCGCACCGGGCCGAACCCCCGCCACCCCGCAGCTGCCGCTCCGCCTGCACACCGGCCTCACCCCCGAGGCCACCGAGGCGCTGGGCCGCACCGCCCGCCGCTACGGCGTCACCCTGAACACCCTCGTCCAGGCCGCCTGGGGCGTGCTGCTGGCCCGGCTCACCGGTCGGGAGGACGTGCTCTTCGGCACCACCGTCTCCGGCCGGCCGCACGACCTGCCGGGCGTGGAGCGGATGATGGGCCTGCTCATCAACACCGTGCCGGTACGGGTCACCCTCGACCCGGCCGAGAGCTGGGGGCAGCTGCTGCTGCGCCTGCAGCACGAGCAGTCCGCGCTGCTCGACCACCAGCACCTCAGCCTCACCGAGATTCAGCAACTCGCCGGACTGGGAAGCCTGTTCGACACCGTCACGGTCTACGGCAACTACCCGGACCCGTCCGCCCTGGACGAGGCGGATCCGAGCGGCGCCACCCGCGTCACCCTGGTCGAGGACGTCGACAGCGCCCACTACCCGCTGCTGCTGGCCCTCACCCCCGGCGACGGCCTCCAGCTGCGTCTGGACCACCAGCCGGACGCCTTCACCCCCGCCGAGGCACGCGCCCTGCTGGACCGCTTCCTCGCCCTGCTCGACCGGATCGTCGCCGACCCGGCCGAACTCGTCGCCACCGTCGATGTGTTGACCGATGACGAGCGCGAGCAGCTGCTGTCCTCCTGGCACGGCCCCGTCACCGAGCTGCCGTCGGGAGCGGTGCCGGAGCTGTTCGAGGCGCAGGCCGCCGCGACACCGGAGGCCGTCGCGCTGGTCTCCGGCGGCCAGGAAGTGACGTACGCCGAACTCAACGCCCGCGCCAACGGCTTGGCGCTGCGGCTGGTCGAGGCGGGGGTCGGCACCGAGACACCGGTCGCGGTGCTGCTGGAGCGTTCCCCCGCCCTGGTGATCGCGCTGCTGGCCGTCCTCAAGGCCGGTGGCACGTACGTCCCGCTGGACGATGCCCAGCCCGAGGAGCGCCTGCGGGCCGTCCTCGCCGACGCGGGCGCCACCGTCGCCGTCACCGACCGCGACCACCCCGCCCTGGCCGGACTGACCACGCTCGCGGTCGGCGACGAGACCGCCGACAACCTCGAAAGTCGCTCGGACGGCGCCCAGTTGGCGTACGTGATGCACACCTCCGGCTCGACCGGCACCCCCAAGGGCATCGGCATCACCCACCGCGCCGTCGTCGACCTCGCCCTCGGCGGGACGTTCGCGGGCGGCGGCCACGCCGTCGTCCCGGTCCACGCGCCCACCGCGTTCGACGCCTCCACCTACGAACTCTGGGCGCCCCTGCTCTCCGGCGGCCGGCTCGTCATCGCCCCCGCCGGACGCCTCGGGGTCGCCGAGCTCGCCGACACCATCGGGCGGGGCGGGGTGACCGCCGCCTGGATGTCGGTCGGCCTCTTCAACGTGCTGGCCGCCGAGGCCCCGCAGACCTTCACCGGGCTGCGCGAGGTGTGGACGGGCGGAGACATCGCCTCGCCCGCCGCCATGCGCCGGGTGCTGGAGAGCTGCCCCGGCCTGAAGCTGGTGAACGTCTACGGGCCCACCGAGACCACCACCTTCGCCACCCACCACCCCATGGCCGACGCGGCCGAGGTGCCCGGCGTCGTCCCGATCGGCCGCCCGCTGGCCAACACCCGGGCGTACGTGCTGGACGCCGGGCTGCGCCCGGTGCCGGTGGGCGTCCCCGGGGAGCTGTACCTGGCGGGGAACGGCCTCGCCCGGGGTTACGTCGGGCGGCCGGCCCTGACCGCCGAGCGCTTCGTCGCCTGCCCCTTCGGCGAGCCCGGCGCCCGGATGTACCGCACCGGCGACATCGCCCGCTGGAACCTCGCGGGCGAACTGGAGTTCGTCGGTCGAGCGGACAACCAGGTCAAGGTCCGCGGCTTCCGGATCGAACTCGGCGAGGTCGAGGCCACGTTCACCGCCCACCCGGCCGTCGGCCAGGTCGCCGTCCTGGTCCGCGAGGACCGGCCGGGCGACAAGCGCCTGGTCGCCTACGCCACCGGCGCGGCCGGCCCCGAGGAACTGCGCGCCTTCGTCGCAGACCGCCTGCCCGCCTACATGCTCCCGGCGGCGATCGTCACCCTCGACGCCCTGCCCGTCACCCCCAACGGCAAGGTCGACCGCCGCGCCCTGCCCGCCCCCGACTACAGCGGCAGCGAGGGCCGCGCACCGCGCACCGACGCGGAGCGGTCGCTATGTCAACTGTTCGGCGAAGTGCTCGGGTTGGCCGAGGTGAGCATCGACGACAACTTCTTCGACCTGGGCGGGCACTCCCTGCTCGCCACCAAGCTGGTCAGCCGCATCCGCACCGCGCTCGGCGCGGAGCTGCCGATCCGCACCCTCTTCGACCACCCCACCGTGGCCGCCCTGACCACCGCGCTGCCCCGCACCGGCCCGGTCCGCCCGGCCCTGCGGCCCGCCGACCGGCCCGCGCTCGTCCCGCTCTCCCCCGCCCAGCAACGCCTGTGGTTCATCGAGCAGTTCGAGGGGCCGAGCGCGCTCTACAACACACCTGTCGCGGTCCGGCTCACCGGCGTGGTCGACATCACCGCCCTCGAGCGGGCGGTGCGGGACGTGGTGGCCCGGCACGAGGTGCTGCGCACCCTCGTCCCGACCACCGACGGCCAGCCCCACCAGCTGGTCACCGAGGCACCCCGACTCCCGCTGCGTGCCGTTCCGGTGGCCACCGAGGAGGAGCTGCGCACCGCCCTGGCCGCGGCCGGCGGGCAGGTCTTCGACCTCGCGACCGAACTCCCCGTCCGCTGCACGCTGTTCTCCCTGCCGCACGACGAGCACGTGCTGCTGGTGCTGATGCACCACATCGCCGGTGACGGCTGGTCCGTCGCCCCGCTCTTCCGCGACCTCGCCACCGCCTACCGGGCCCGCAGCGCCGGCACCGCACCGGCCTGGCAGCCGCTGCCCGTCCAGTACGCCGACTACGCCCTCTGGCAGCGCGAACTGCTCGGCACCCAGGAGCAGCCCACCGCCCTGCTCACCGGGCAACTCGCCCACTGGCAACAGGCCCTGGCCGGCGCCCCCGAGGAACTGGCACTGCCCTACGACCGCCCGCGCCCGGCCACGCCGAGCCACCGCGGCGGACTGGCGGAGGCCGCCGTCGGCGCCGAACTCCACTCGGCCCTGGCCGAGTTGGCAACCATGCAGAACGCCAGTCTGTTCATGGTCCTGCAGGCCGCGGTCGCCACCCTCTACACCCGCCTCGGCGCAGGCACCGACCTGCCGCTCGGCACCCCCGTCGCCGGACGCACCGACGCCGCCCTGGACGACCTGGTCGGCTTCTTCGTCAACACCCTGCTGCTGCGCACCGACACCTCCGGCAACCCCACGTTCCGCGAGCTGCTGGAGCGCGTGCGCCGCACCGACCTGGACGCCTTCGACCACCAGGACATCCCCTTCGAGCGCCTCGTCGAGCAGCTCAACCCGACACGCACCCCGGGCCGCCATCCGCTCTTCCAGACCCTGGTGGCCCTGGAGAGCCGCGCCGCGGTACCCGCCACCTTCGGCGAACTGGCCTGCGCGGAGCACCCCTTCGAGCTGGACGTGGCCAAGTTCGACCTGTCCTTCCGCTTCACCGAGCAGGCCCCCAGCCCCCGGGCCGGCCTGACGGTGGCCGTCGAGTACGCGACCGACCTGTTCGACGCCACCACCGGGACCGCCCTCGCCGAGCGGCTGCTGCGGGTGCTGCGCGCCGTCGCGGCCGACCCCGACGCGCCGATCAATGGCATCGACGTCCTCGCCCCGGCCGAGCGCGAGCAGCTGCTCACCGGCTGGAACGACACCGCCGTGCCCGTCCCGGACGCCACCCTGCCCGAGCTGTTCGAGGCCCGGGCCGCCGCCACCCCCGACGCCGTCGCCCTGGTCTGCGGCGACACCCGGCTGAGCTACGCCGCACTGGACTCCCGGGCCGAGCACCTGGCCGCCCACCTGGCCGAGGCCGGGATCGGCGCCGACACCCCGGTCGTCCTGCTGATGGACCGCTCCGCCGAGCTGGTGACGGCGATCCTCGCGGTCACCAAGGCCGGTGGCGCCTACGTCCCGCTGGACGACCGGCACCCGGCCGAGCGGCTGCGGCAGATCACCGCCGGCACCGGCGCGGCGCTCGTCCTGGTCGACCCCGCGCACCGGGACCACCCGCTGGCCACCGACGCCCCCTGCCCCGTCCTGGCGCTCACCGAGGGCTGGTTCGACGGCCCGCGCCGGCGGCGCGCCCACCGCGCCGCACCCCACCCGGAGCAGCTCGCCTACGTGATGTTCACCTCCGGCTCCACCGGCAAGCCCAAGGGCATCGCCATCACCCACCGGGACGTGGTGCAGCTCGCCTCGGACCCGTGCTGGCAGCACCCCGACGGCCTGCGGGTCCTGTTCCACGCCCCGCACGCCTTCGACGCCTCGACCTACGAGCTGTGGGCGCCGCTGCTCTCCGGCGGCCAGGTGGTCGTCGCGCCGCGGGGCGACCTGGACGCCGCCGCCATCCGCGGGCTGGTCCGGGCCCACCGGCTCACCCATGTGCACGTCACCGCAGGGCTGTTCCGGGTGATCGCGGAGGAGGAGCCGGGCGTCTTCGAAGGTGTGCGCGAGGTGCTGACGGGCGGGGACGTGGTCTCCGCGCCCGCCGTCCGCCGGGTGCTGGCAGCAGTCCCGGGGATCGGGGTACGGGTGCTCTACGGCCCCACCGAGATCACCCTCTGCGCGACCCAACTTCCGTTCTCCTCGGCGGAGTCGGTGCCGGACGTCGTTCCCATCGGCCGCCCGATGGCCAACACCCAAACGTACGTGCTCGACGACACCCTGCAGCCCGTTCCGGCCGGAGTGCCCGGCGAGCTGTACATCGCCGGCGCCGGGCTGGCCCGGGGCTACGTCGACCGCCCGGACCTCACCGCCGAGCGCTTCGTCGCCTGCCCCTTCGGCGGGCCCGGAACTCGCATGTACCGCACCGGCGACCTCGTCCGCCGGCGCGCGGACGGCGTCCTGGAGTTCCTCGGCCGCACCGACGACCAGGTCAAGATCCGCGGCTTCCGGATCGAACTCGCCGAGGTCGAGACGGCGTTCACCGCCCACCCCGGCGTCGGCCAGGCCCTCGCCCTGGTCCGCGAGGACCAACCCGGCGACAAGCGCCTGGTCGCCTACGTCACCGGCACGGCCACCCCCGGCGAACTGCGCGCCTTCGTCACCGACCGCCTCCCCGCCTACATGCTCCCCGCCGCCGTCGTCGTCCTCGACGCCCTGCCCGTCACCCCCAACGGCAAGGTCGACCGCCGCGCCCTCCCCGCCCCCGACCACACCCGCGCCCCCGAAGGCCGCGCACCCAGGACGGCCCGCGAACAGCGCCTGTGCGAGCTGTTCGCCCAGGTGCTCGGCCTGGCCACGGTCAGCATCGACGACGGCTTCTTCGATCTGGGCGGGCACTCCCTGCTCGCCACCAAGCTGGTCAGCCGCATCCGCTCCGCCCTCGGCGTCGAGATGTCGATCCGTACCCTCTTCGACCACCCCACGGTCGGCGAGCTGTCCGGCGCGCTGCCCGCGGCCCGCAAGGCCCGGCCCGCCCTCAGGCCGATGCGCCGGCCCGGCAGCCCGTCGTAGGTCACACGCGCCACCGGCCGTCCCCGGTGGCCCGACCGCCCAGTCCCCACTCAGCACGTCACCCGCCGGAGGCAGACCTTGATCCCGTTGTCGTTCGCGCAGCAACGGCTGTGGTTCATCGAACAGCTCGAAGGCCGGAGCGCGCTCTACAACACTCCGTTCGCCGTCCGGCTGAACGGCGAGATCGACGCCGCCGTCCTCTCCCTCGCCCTGCGGGACGTACTCGCCCGGCACGAGGTGCTGCGCACCACCTTCCCGGCCACCGACGGCCGGCCCCGGCAGTCGATCGCCGAACCGGACAACCCCGCCGTCACCTCCGTCGAGGTGGCCACCGTGGCGGTGACCGACGAGCGCGAGCTGACCGCAGCGGTGGACCGGGCGGTGCGGCACGTCTTCGACCTCGCGGCCGAACTGCCCGTACGCTGCACGCTGTTCTCGCTCTCCGCCGAGGAGCACGTACTGCTGGTGCTGATGCACCACATCGCCAGCGACGCCTGGTCCGTCCCGCCGCTCTTCCGCGACCTGGACGCCGCTTACCGGGCCCGCCGCGCCGGCGCCGAGCCGCAGTGGGAGCCGCTGCCCGTCCAGTACGCCGACTACACCCTGTGGCAGCACGAGGTGCTCGGCACCGAGGACGACCCGGAGAGCGTGCTCGCCACCCAACTCGCCTACTGGCAGGACGTCCTGGCCGGGGCGCCCGAGGAGCTGGCCCTCCCCTGCGACCGGCCGCGCCCCAACGCGCCCAGCCATCTCGGCGGCGCCGCCGATCTCACCCTCGAATCCCAACTGTACGTCGACCTGGTCGAGTTGGCGGCAGCGGAACGGGTCAGCCTGTTCATGGTGCTGCAGGCCGCGGTGGCCGCGCTGTACACCCGGCTCGGCGCGGGCACCGACCTCCCGCTGGGCACGGCCGTGGCCGGACGCACCGACGAGGGCCTCGACGACCTGGTCGGCTTCTTCGTCAACACCCTCGTCCTGCGCACCGACACCTCCGGCGACCCGAGCTTCCGCGGCCTGCTGGAGCGCGTCCGACAGCTCGACCTGGACGCCTTCGACCACCAGGACATCCCCTTCGAGCGCCTCGTCGAGCAGCTCAACCCCGCCCGCACCCCGGCCCGGCACCCGATGTTCCAGACCATGGTGACGCTGGACAGCGACGAGGACCTCCCCTCGGACTTCGCCGGACTCACCTGCCGGGAGCACCTCCTCGACCAGCGCCTGGCCAAGTTCGACCTGTCCTTCGCCTTCGTCGAGCAGCACGACGTCGACGGCGTCGCCAACGGCCTGACCGGAGCCGTGGAGTACGCGACCGACCTGTTCGACCACGCCACCGCCGCCACCATGGGCCAGCGCCTGACCCGGGTGCTGCGGGCGGCCGCCGCCGACCCGGACGCGCCCCTCAGCACGATCGAGATCCTGAGCCCGGCCGAGCGGGAGCAACTGCTGACCGGCTGGGCCGGACCCGCCGCCGAACTGCCGTCGGGAGCGGTGCCGGAGCTGTTCGAGGCGCAGGCCGCCACGACGCCCGAGGCGGTCGCGCTGGTCTGCGGCGGCGAGGAACTGACGTACGCCGAACTCAACGCCCGGGCCAATGGCTTGGCGCTGCGGCTGGTCGAGGCGGGCGTGGGCACCGAGACGCCGGTCGCGGTGCTGCTGGAGCGTGCCCCCGCCCTGGTGATCGCCCTGCTGGCCGTCCTCAAGGCCGGTGGCACGTACGTCCCGCTGGACGACGCCCAGCCGGAGGAGCGGCTACGGGCCGTCCTCGCCGACGCCGGAGCCGGCATCGCCGTCACCGACCGCGACCACCCCGCCCTGGCCGGACTCACCACCCTCGCGGTCGGCCACGAGACCGCCGACAACCTCGAAAGGCGCTTGGACTGCGCCCAGTTGGCGTACGTGATGCACACCTCCGGCTCCACCGGCACCCCCAAGGGCATCGGCATCACCCACCGCTCCGTCGTCGACCTCGCCCTCGGCGGCACCTTCGCAGGCGGCGGCCACGACCGCGTCCTGGTCCACTCGCCCACCGCCTTCGACGCCTCCACCTACGAACTCTGGACACCCCTGCTCTCCGGCGGCAGCCTGGTCATCGCCCCCGCCGGACGCCTCGGCGTCACCGAACTCGCCGCCACCATCGACCGGGGCGCGGCCACCGCCGCCTGGATGACGGTCGGCCTCTTCAACGTGCTGGCCACCGAGGCCCCGCAGACCTTCGCCGGGCTGCGGGAGGTCTGGACGGGCGGGGACATCGTCTCGTCGGCCGCCGTCCGGCGGGTCCTGCAGGCCTGCCCCGGCCTACGGGTGGTGAACGGCTACGGGCCCACCGAGACCACCACCTTTGCCACCCGCCACCCCGTGACCGCTGCCGCCGAGCTCGCGGGCGCCGTCCCGATCGGCCGGCCCCTGCCCAACACCCGGACGTACGTCCTGGACGACACCCTCCGGCCCGTCCCCGTCGGAGTCCCCGGCGAGCTGTACATCGCGGGAAACGGCCTCGCCCGAGGCTACGTGGGCCGCCCCGCCCTCACCGCCGAACGCTTCGTCGCCTGCCCCTACGGCGAGCCCGGAAGCCGGATGTACCGCACGGGCGACCTGGCCCGCTGGACCACCACGGGTGAACTGGAGTTCGTCGGCCGAACGGACGACCAGGTCAAGATCCGCGGCTTCCGGATCGAACTCGCCGAGGTGGAGGCGGCGTTCGCCGCCCACCCGGCCGTCCGCCAGGCCTTCGCGACCGTCCGCCAGGACCAGGCGGGCGACAAGCGCCTGGTCGCCTACGTCACCGGCACGGCCCCGCTCGACGAGCTGCGCGCCTTCGTCGCCGACCGCCTGCCCGCCTACATGGTTCCGGCCGCCGTCGTCGCGCTCGACGCCCTGCCCGTCACCCCCAACGGCAAGGTCGACCGCCGCGCCCTTCCCGCCCCCGACTACACCGCCACCTCCGCAGGCCGCGCCCCCCGCAACGCCATGGAACAGACCCTGTGCGAACTCTTCGCCGAGGTCCTCGGACTGGCCGAGCCGAGCATCGACGACAACTTCTTCGACCTCGGCGGGCACTCCCTCCTCGCCACCCGGCTGGCCAGCCGCATCCGCACCGTCCTCGGTACCGAACTCCCCGTCCGCACCCTCTTCGACAGCCCCACCATCGCGGGGCTGGCCCAGCACCTCGGCGAGAGCCGCACCCCGGTGCGCGCCGGCCTGACCGCGCGGGAGCGCCCGGATCTCGTCCCGCTCTCGTACGCCCAGCAACGCCTGTGGTTCATCGACCAGTTCGAGGGGCCGAGCGCCCTCTACAACACCCCTTTCGCGATCCGGCTGACCGGCGAGGTGGAAGCCGCCGCCCTGGCCGAGGCCCTCAACGACGTGGTCACCCGGCACGAGGTGCTGCGCACCCTCTTCCCGACCGCCGACGACCGGCCCCACCAGCTGATCGCCGAAGGCCTCCGGCCCCGCCTGACCGTCACCCGCGTCGGCGACGGGACCGAGCTGACCGCGCTGCTGGACCGCGCCATCGGCCACGCCTTCGACCTGGCCGTCGAACTGCCGATCCGCGCCCAGCTGTTCTCCCTGTCGGCCGAACAGCACGTGCTGCTCGTACTGATGCACCACATCGCCAGCGACGGCTGGTCCGTCGCCCCGCTCTTCCGCGACCTCGGCGAGGCCTACCGGGCCCGCAGCAAGGGCTCCGCGCCCGAGTGGCAGCCGCTGCCGGTCCAGTACGCCGACTACACCCTCTGGCAGCGCGAGATCCTCGGCGCCGAGGACGACCGCGACAGCCTGATCGGGCAGCAACTCGACTTCTGGCAGCAGGCCTTGACGGACGCGCCGGAGGATCTGGCGCTGCCCTACGACCGGCCGCGACCGGCCGCGCCCAGCCACCGGGGCGAGCTGGTCGAGTTCACCGTCGGCGCCGAACTGCACCAGCGGCTCGCCGAGTTGGCCAGCGACAACCGCGCGAGCCTGTTCATGGTGCTGCAGGCCGCGGTGGCCGCGCTGTACACCCGCCTGGGCGCAGGCACCGACCTGCCGTTCGGCACCCCCACCGCCGGACGCACCGACGAAGCCCTCGACGACCTGGTCGGCTTCTTCGTCAACACCCTCGTCCTGCGCACCGACACCTCCGGCAACCCCAGCTTCCGCGAACTGCTCGACCGCATCCGCCGCACGGACCTGGACGCCTTCGAGCACCAGGACATTCCCTTCGAGCGCCTGGTCGAGCAGCTCAACCCCACCCGCACACCCGCCCGCCACCCGCTCTTCCAGACCCTCATCGCCCTGGAGAACCAGGCCAAGGTTCCCGACACCTTCGGCGGCCTCCCCTGCGCCGAACTCGAATTCGACCTCAGCGTGGCCAAGTTCGACCTCTCCTTCGGCTTCGCCGAACCGAGCGGACCGGGGGGCCTCTCCGGAGCGATCGAGTACGCGGCCGACCTCTTCGACCGCGCCACGGTCACCACCCTCGCCGAGCGCCTGCTGCGGGTCCTCGACGCCGCTGCCGGCGATCCCGACGCACCCATCGGCGACATCGAGATCCTGAGCGCGTCCGAGCGGGAGCAGTTGCTCTCCGGCTGGCACGGCCCCGCCGCCGAACTGCCGTCGGGAGCGGTGCCGGAGCTGTTCGAGGCGCAGGCCGCCACGACGCCCGAAGCGGTCGCACTGGTCTCCGGCGGCGAGGAACTGACGTACGCCGAACTCAACGCCCGGGCCAATGGCTTGGCGCTGCGGCTGGTCGAGGCGGGCGTGGGCATCGAGACCCCGGTCGCGCTGCTGCTGAACCGTTCGGCGGCCCTGGTGATCGCTCTGCTGGCCGTCCTCAAGGCTGGTGGCACGTACGTCCCGCTGGACGACGCCCAGCCGGAGGAGCGGCTACGGGCCGTCCTCGCCGACGCCGGAGCCGGCATCGCCGTCACCGACCGCGACCACCCCGCCCTGGCCGGACTCACCACCCTCGCGGTCGGCCACGAGACCGCCGACAACCTTGAACTCGCGATAAATCGAAGCCAGTTGGCGTACGTGATGCACACCTCCGGCTCCACCGGCACTCCCAAGGGCATCGGCATCACCCACCGCTCCGTCGTCGACCTCGCCCTCGGCGGGACGTTCGCGGGCGGCGGCCACGACCGCGTCCTGGTCCACTCGCCCACCGCCTTCGACGCCTCCACCTACGAACTCTGGGCACCCCTGCTCTCCGGCGGCAGCCTGGTCATCGCCCCCGCCGGACGCCTCGGCGTCACCGAACTCGCCGCCACCATCGACCGGGGCGCGGCCACCGCCGCCTGGTTCACCGCCGGCCTGTTCAACGTCGTGGCCACCGAGGACCCGAGTGCCTTCACCGGCCTCCGCGAGGTGTGGACCGGCGGCGACGTCGTCTCCCCCGCCGCCGTCCGACGCGTCATGACCGCCTGCCCCGGCCTGACCGTGGTCGACGGCTACGGGCCCACCGAGACCACCACCTTCGCCACCCACCACCGCATGGCCACCCTGGCCGAGGTGCCCGCCACCGTCCCGATCGGCCGGCCGCTGCCCAACACCCGGGCGTATGTCCTGGACGACACGCTCCAGCCCGTTCCCGTCGGAGTCCCCGGCGAGCTGTACATCGCAGGCAACGGCCTCGCCCGAGGCTACGTGGCCCGCCCCGCCCTCACCGCCGAACGCTTCGTCGCCTGCCCCTACGGCGGGCCCGGAACTCGCATGTACCGCACCGGCGACCTCGTCCGCCGGCGCGCGGACGGCGTCCTGGAGTTCCTCGGCCGCACCGACGACCAGGTCAAGATCCGCGGCTTCCGGATCGAACTCGCCGAGGTCGAGACGGCGTTCACCGCCCACCCCGGCGTCGGCCAGGCCCTCGCCCTGGTCCGCGAGGACCAACCCGGCGACAAGCGCCTGGTCGCCTACGTCACCGGCACGGCCACCCCCGGCGAACTGCGCGCCTTCGTCACCGACCGCCTCCCCACCTACATGCTCCCCGCCGCCGTCGTCGTCCTCGACGCCCTGCCCGTCACCCCCAACGGCAAGGTCGACCGCCGCGCCCTCCCCGCCCCCGACCACACCCGCGCCCCCGAAGGCCGCGCACCCCGCAACGCCACCGAACAGGCGCTCTGCGAGCTCTTCGCCGAAACCCTGGACCTGCCCGCCGTCAGCATCGACGACAACTTCTTCGACCTCGGCGGACACTCACTCCTCGCCACCAAGCTCGCCAGCCGCATCCGCACCACCCTCGGTACCGAACTCCCCATCCGCACCCTCTTCGACCACCCCACGGTCGGCGAGCTGTCCGGTGCGCTGCCCGCCGCCCAGGCGCGACCGGCGCTCCAGCGGCGTACCAGGCCGGCCCGGATCCCGCTCTCCCCGGCCCAGCAACGGCTCTGGTTCATCGACCAGTTCGAGGGCCCGAGCGCCCTCTACAACACCCCCTTCGTCGCCCCCCTCACCGGCGAGATCGACATCACCGCCCTCACCGAGGCCCTCAACGACGTGGTCACCCGCCACGAGGTGCTGCGCACCACCCTCGCCACCACCGACGGCCGGCCCCACCAGCTGATCGCCGCGAGCGGCCGGCCCGTGCTGCGCACCCACCGGGTGGCCGACGAACAGGAGCTGCAGGCCGCCGTGGCCGAGGCCACCGCCGAGGTGTTTCGCCTCGCCGAGGACCAGCCGATCCGGGTCACGCTGGTCTCTCACGGTACGGACGGCGGCGCCGACCGGCACGCCCTGGTCGTCCTGCTCCACCACATCGCGGGCGACGGCTGGTCCGTCACGCCCCTGGTGCGCGACCTCGACACCGCCTACCGGGCCCGCCGCACCGGGAGCGCCCCCGACTGGCAGCCGCTGCCGGTCCAGTACGCCGACTACGCCCTGTGGCAGCACGAACTGCTCGGCGCCGAGGACGATCCGAGCAGCGTCCAGCTTGCCCAACTCGCCCACTGGCGCCGCGCGCTGGCCGATCTCCCGGAGGAGCTGGCGCTCCCCTACGATCGTCCGCGGCCCGCCTTCCCGAGCCATCGCGGCGGGACGGTCGAGTACCGGCTGAACGCCGAACTGCACCGCCGCCTCACCGAGTTGGCCGCCGCTGGACGCGCCAGCCTGTTCATGGTCCTCCAGGCCGCCGTCGCCACCCTCTACACCCGCCTGGGCGCAGGCACCGACCTCCCACTCGGCACGCCGACCGCCGGACGCACCGACGAAGCCCTCGACGACCTGGTCGGCTTCTTCGTCAACACCCTCGTCCTGCGCACCGACACCTCCGGCGACCCCACCTTCCGCGAGCTCCTCGACCGCGTCCGCCGGGCCGACCTGGACGCCTTCGAGCACCAGGACCTCCCCTTCGAGCGGCTCGTCGAACACCTCAACCCCACTCGCACCCCGGCCCGCCACCCGCTCTTCCAGACGGTCCTGACCGTCAGCAGCGGCCCGGCGCCCGTGCTCACCCTCGGCGAGGTCAGCGGAGTCCTGGAGGGCGCCGGCGAGTCCCTGGCGCACTTCGACCTGAACTTCAACTTCACCGAGCGGCACGGCGAGGACGGCACGGCGCTCGGGGTCGCTGCGGCGGTGGAGTACGCGGCGGACCTGTTCGACCGCGCCACCGTCACCACCCTCACCGAGCGCCTGCTGCGCGTCCTGGAGGCCGTCGTCACCGAACCGGACGCGCCCATCGGCGGGATCGAGATCCTCAGCCCGGCCGAACGGAGCCTGGTCCTCACCGGCTGGAACGACACCGCCGTCCCGGTCGCCGACACCACGCTGTCCGAGCTGTTCGAGGCCCAGGCCGCCGCCACCCCCGACGCGGTCGCCGTGGTCTCCGACACCGAGCGGCTGAGCTACGCCGAACTGGACGCCAGGGCCGGAGCTTTGGCGGCCGTCCTGCTGGAGCGCGGGCTGGCGGTGGAGGAGCCGGTCGCGATCCTGATGGACCGCTCGGCCGACCTGGTGACGGCGATCCTCGCGGTCACCAAGGCCGGCGGCACCTACGTCCCACTGGACACCCGGTACCCGCTGGACCGGATGCGGCACATCCTCGCCGACACCCGGGCACAGCTCGTCCTGGTCGACCCGTCCCACCGCGACCACCCGGTGCTCACCTCCGAAGGACCGACCCCGCTCGACGTCACCGGAACCCGCGCCGCCGCGCCGGCGAGCCGGCGCTCGCTCCCCGGCCAGCTCCTCTACGTGATGTACACCTCGGGCTCGACCGGTGTTCCCAAGGGCGTCGCGGTGACCCACCGCAACGTGGTCGACCTGCTGGCCAACCGGCACTTCCACCAGGGCCACCACGAGAGCGTGCTGCTCCACTCGCCCACCGCCTTCGACGCCTCCACCACCGAGGTGTGGGCGCCGCTGGTGACCGGCGGGCGGATCGTGCTGGCGGCCCCCGGGCAGCTCGACCTGTCCGCCCTGGCCGCGACCATCACCCGGCACGCCGTCACCCTGGTACAGGCTCCCTCGGGCCTGCTGCGGCTGATGGCCGAGGAGGCCCCGGAGGCGTTCCGGGCCGTCCGGCAGGTGTGGACGGGCGGCGACGTGGTGCCCCCGGAGGCCGTGCGGCAGCTGTTCCGGGTGTGCCCGGAGACGGAGGTGGTCGCGGTCTACGCGCCGACGGAGACCACGGCGATCAAGACCACGTTCACCATGTCGCCCGGTGAGGAGGTCCCCGCCGTGGTGCCGATCGGCCGTCCGCTGGCCAACACCCGGGCCTATGTGCTCGACGACGCCCTCCAGCCGGTCCCGGCCGGGGTGCCCGGCGAGCTGTACATCGCGGGCAACGGTCTGGCCCGCGGCTACGTCGGCCGGCCAGCACTGACCGCCGAGCGCTTCGTCGCCTGCCCGTTCGCCGGAAAGGGCGAGAGGATGTACCGCACCGGCGACATCGTCCGCTGGAGCGCGGACGGCGTCCTGGAGTTTCTCGGCCGCACCGACGACCAGGTCAAGGTCCGCGGCTTCCGCATCGAGCCCGCCGAGGTGGAGGCCGCGCTCGCCGCCCACCCGGCGGTCGGCCACGCGGTGGCGATGGTCCGCGAGGACCAGCCGGGCGACAAGCGCCTCGTCGCCTACGTCACCGGCGCAGCCACCCCCGGCGAACTGCGCGCCTTCGTCACCGACCGCCTGCCCGCCTACATGCTCCCGGCGGCGATCGTCACCCTCGACGCCCTGCCCGTCACCCCCAACGGCAAGGTCGACCGCCGTGCCCTCCCCGCCCCCGACCACACCGGCACCCCCGAAGGGCGCGCCCCCCGCACCGACACCGAACAGGCCCTCTGCGAGCTGTTCGCCGAAACCCTCGGACTGCCCACCGTCAGCATCGACGGCAACTTCTTCGACCTCGGCGGACACTCCCTGCTCGCCACCAAGCTCGTCAGCCGCATCCGCACCGCGTTCGACACCGAACTCCCCATCCGCACCCTCTTCGACGCCCCGACGGTCGCCGCCCTCGCCGAGCACCTCGGCAACAGCCGCACCCCGGTGCGGGCCCGGCTGACCACCCGGGAGCGCCCCGAGCTCGTCCCGCTCTCGTACGCCCAGCAACGGCTGTGGTTCATCGACCAGTTCGAGGGCCGGAGCGCCCTGTACAACACCCCCTTCGCCCTCCGTCTCTCCGGCGCGGTGGACACCGCCGCCCTCGCCATGGCCCTCAACGACGTGGTCACCCGCCACGAGGTACTGCGCACCACCTTCCCGACCACCCACGGCCGGCCCCACCAGCTGATCGCCGCGACCTCCGAACTCGCCCTGCACGTACACCCGGTGGCGGACGAGGAGGAGCTGCGGGAGGCCCTCGCGGAGGCGAGCCGTGAGACCTTCGACCTGGCCGTCGATCTGCCGGTCCGCGCCCGGCTGCTCTCGCTCCCGGCCGACGAGCACGTGCTGCTGGTACTGATGCACCACATCGTCAGCGACGGCTGGTCCGTCGCTCCCCTGCTGCGCGACCTCGACACCGCCTACCGGGCCCGCCGCACCGGCAGCGCCCCCGACTGGCAGCCGCTGCCGGTCCAGTACGCCGACTACGCCCTGTGGCAGCGCGAACTGCTCGGCTCCGAGGACGATCCGGGCAGCACCCATCACATCCAACTCGCCTACTGGAAGCGGACACTGGCCGGGCTGCCGGAGGAGCTGACGCTCCCGTACGACTGCAGGCGGCCGATGCTCCCGACCCGCGCGGGAGACACCGTCGAGTTCCGCGTCCCGGCCGAACTCCACGCCTCGATGGCGGAGTTGGCGCGTACGAGCCGCTCCTCGGTGTTCATGGTGGTGCAGGCCGCGCTCGCGGCCACCCTGAGCCGACTGGGCGCGGGCGCCGACATCCCGCTCGGCACCCCGATCGCGGGCCGCACCGACGAGGCGCTCGACGAGCTGATCGGCTTCTTCGTCAACACCCTCGTCCTGCGCGCCGACCTGTCCGGCGAGCCGAGCTTCCACGAACTGCTGGAGCGGGTGCGGCTGGCCAACCTGGACGCCTTCGAGCACCAGGACGTGCCCTTCGAGCGGCTGGTCGAGGTGCTCAACCCGGCCCGTTCGACGGCCCGGCACCCGCTGTTCCAGGTGATGCTGACCTTCGGCACCGGCGAACCGGCCACCCCCTCGTTCGCCGGCCTGCCCGCCCGCATCGAACCCCCGTCGGCCGAACTCGCCAAGTTCGACCTGGCGTTCGGCTTCAGCGAGCAGCTGGACGCGGACGGGGCACCGGCCGGGATCGGCGTGGTGGTCGAGTTCGCCCGGGAGCTGTTCGACCCGGCCACGGTGGCCGCCATCGGCGGGCGCTTCGAGCGACTGCTCGCCGCCGTGGTGGCCGAGCCGGCCCGCCCGGTCGTCGAGGCGGAGATCCTGACGCCGGCCGAGCGGACGCTGATCCTGGACCACTGGAGCCGACCCGAGCAGCACCCGCACCCGGTCGAACCGACCACCATCCCGGCCCTGTTCGCGGCCCAGGCGGCCCGCACCCCGGAGGCCGTGGCGGTGGTCCACCGGGACGAGCGGGTCAGCTACGCCGAGCTGGACGCCCGGGCGAACCGGCTGGCGCGGTTGCTCGCCGCCCGGGGAGTGGGCCCCGAGCGCCTGGTGGCGCTGGCCCTGCCGCGCTCGGTGGAACTGGTGGTGGCCGTACTGGCGGTGCTCAAGGCGGGCGGCGCCTACGTGCCGATCGACCCGGACTACCCGGCCGACCGGATCGCCTACACCCTGCGCGACTCCGCGCCCGAGCTGCTGCTCACCACCACCGTGGCCGCCGCCCGACTTCCCGACTCCGCAGTACCGTTGCTGCTGCTCGACACCCCGGAGACCGCGGCCGAACTGGACCGCACCGCCGCCGGAGCCCCCGCTCCCGCGCTCGGCCCGGACCACCCGGCGTACGTCGTCTACACCTCGGGCTCGACCGGCCGCCCGAAGGGCGTGGTGATCCCGCACGCCAACGTCGCCCGGCTGTTCGCGGCCACCGACCACTGGTTCTCCCCCGGCCCGGAGGACGTCTGGACGCTGTTCCACTCCTACGCCTTCGACTTCTCGGTCTGGGAGCTGTGGGGCGCGCTGCTGCACGGCGGCAGCCTGGTCGTGGTGCCCTTCGAGACCAGCCGCTCGCCCCGGGAGTTCCTGGAGCTGCTGGTCCGCGAGCGGGTCACCTTCCTCAACCAGACCCCCTCCGCCTTCTACCAGTTGATGCAGGCCGACCAGGAGGAGCCGGAGCTCGGCGCCCTGCTCGCCCTGCGGCGGGTGGTCTTCGGCGGCGAGGCGCTCGACCTGGCCCGGCTGGCACCCTGGTACGAGCGGCACGCCGAGGACGCCACGGTGCTGGTCAACATGTACGGCATCACCGAGACCACCGTGCACGTCTCCTACCGCCCCCTGGACGCCGGCACGGCCGCCGGACAGTCCCGTTCGCTGATCGGCGCGGGCATCCCGGACCTGCGGCTCTACCTGCTGGACTCCCGGCTGCGCCCCGTGCCCGCCGGGGTACCCGGCGAACTGTACGTCGCCGGGGCCGGCCTGGCCCGCGGCTACCTGGGCCGCCCGGGGCTGACCGCCGAACGCTTCGTCGCCGACCCGTACGGCGCCCCCGGCACCCGGATGTACCGCACCGGCGACCTGGCCCGCTGGACGGCCGGCGGCGAGCTGGACTACCTGGGCCGGATCGACGCCCAGGTGAAGATCCGCGGCTTCCGGATCGAGCTGGGCGAGATCGGCTCGGTGCTCAGCCGCCGCCCGGAGGTGGCCTCCGCCGCCGTGGTGGTCCGCGAGGACGCCCCGGGCGAGAAGCGCCTGGTCGGCTACCTGGTGCCGGCCGCCGGCCCGGTCGACCCGGACGCCCTGCGCACCCACCTGGCCGCCGAACTGCCGGACTACATGCTGCCCGCCGCCCTGGTGCCGCTGGAGCGTCTGCCGCTGACCCCGAACGGAAAGCTCGACGAGCGGGCGCTGCCCGCCCCCGGACCGGGCCGCGCGGGCGGCGGCCGGGGGCCGCGCACCCCGCTGGAGGAGGTGCTCTGCGGGCTGTTCGCCGATGTGCTCGGCCTGGATCGGGTCGGGATCGACGACAACTTCTTCGAACTGGGCGGCCACTCGCTGCTGGCGGGGCGGCTGGTCGCCGGGATGCGCGAGCTGACCGGCACGGACGACCTCGGCGTCCGGGCGCTGTTCCAGGCCCCGACCGTCGCCGGGCTGGCCGAGCTGCTCGCCGGAGCCCGGGACGGCGCCCCCGCCGAGGAGGCCTTCCCGGTGCTGCTGCCGATCCGCACCCGCGGCTCCCGCCCCCCGCTGTTCTGCGTGCACCCGGCGGCCGGGATCAGCTGGGTGTACACCGGCCTGCTGCGCCACCTGGACGCCGAGCGGCCGATCTACGGTCTCCAGGCGCCCGGGCTGGCCGACCTCTCGCGCCACCCGGAAAGCCTGGCCGAGATGGCCCGCACCTACCTGGCCGAGCTGCGCTCGGTGCGCCCGGAGGGCCCGTACGCGCTGCTCGGCTGGTCCTTCGGCGGCCCGGTCGCCCATGCGATGGCGGCGCTGCTGCGGCAGCAGGGCGAGCAGGTCGAACTGCTCGCGGTGCTGGACGGCTATCCCGAACTCGACGAGTACGCCGAGTTCACGGGCGACGACCGGGCCGAGCGCGACCCGGCGCTGCTCGCCGCGATCCTCGACTCCCTCGGCCAGCCGGCCGGCGAGATCACCGCCTGGCCCGCCGACGAGGCCGGCTACGCCGAGCTGGTACGGCACGGCGAGGGCCCGCTGACCGGGCTGAGCGGAGCCGGGGTGGCCCGGGTGGTCGAGGTCTTCCTCGCCAACCTCGCCCTGGCCGCGGAAGCCCCGCTGCCGGGCTACGACGGCGACGCGCTGGTGTTCGTCGCCGCCAAGGACCGCCCGGCCGACGCCCCTGACCCCGAGACCTGGCGGGCCCATGTGGGCGGCCGGGTGGAGATCCACGAGGTGCCGAGCACCCACGGCGCGATGACCGGCGCGGAGGCGCTCGCGGTCATCGGCCCGGTGCTCGCCGACCGCCTGCGCCACCCGGCGCCGGACCAGGGGCCCCGCCACCCCTGAACGCCATGCCCCGCCGCGACACCCCCGCACCACCACGCCAAGCGGCCGCGACCCGGCCCACACGAGGAATGGACACCACCGATGCAGACTGCCGTCATCCCCGACTCCTGGCGCGGCGTCACCCCGGCGCCGATCTCGTCGACCGACGCCTACAACGGCTTCATCGCCGCCAACGTGATCTTCGCGCTGGACCGGATCGGCGTGCTGGAGCAGATCGGCCGCGGCGAGCCGCTCTCGGCCGCCGCGCTCACCGCCGGGTCCGGTGACACCGCGCGCACCGAGGCCGTGCTGCGCGCCGCCGCCGACTACGGCTACCTCAAGGCCGACGGCGCCGGCTTCCTGCCCACCGAGGCGGGCATCGAGATCGCCTCCGCCCGCGGCTACTTCACCTGGGCCGTCGGCGGCTACCACGACGTGTTCGGCCGCGCCGGGCACCTGAGCACCGGCTCGCACCGCTACAACGAGGACGTGTACCGCGACGAGGCGATGGTCGCCCTCGGCTCCGCCCAGTGCGACCAGTCGCTGTTCGCCGCGCAGTTGACCGACGTGCTCTCCGGCATCGACTTCCGCACCATCGCCGACCTGGGCAGCGGCACCTCCGCCCGGGTGCGCCGGGTGGTCTCGCAGCGCGAGGGCTCCCGCGGCCTGGGCATCGACATCAGCCGCCCGGCCACCGAGATCGCCCGTGCCGACATCGCCGCGGCCGGAATGCAGGACCGGGTCACCGCCGTCCGGGCCGACGTGCTGGGCCTGCTCGGCACCCAGATCGACAACGACGCCGAGGCCGCCGAGGTGGCCGAGGTCGACACCGTGATGAGCTTCTTCCTGCTGCACGACCTGCTGGCCGACCCGACCACCCGCTCCTCGATCTTCACCCGGATGCGCGAGGCCTTCCCGAAGGCCCACACCTTCGTGCTCGGCGACACCATGCTGCGCGGCCCGGGCGAGTCGCAGAGCGCGATGCCCGTCTTCTCGGTCGGCTTCGAGCTGGCGCACGCGATGATGGGCGTGCCGCTGCACACCAAGGAGACCTACGAGCGGCTGTTCGCCGACGCCGGACTGCGGATCGACCGCGTCGAGGCGCTCGCCACCCCGCACTCCTGGCTCTACGTCCTGCAGGCCGACTGATGGCCGGCGACTCCGGCGCCAGACACCTGCTGGCCCAGAACGAGCACCCGTACCCGCCGCTGCCCTCCGTCCTGACCGCCCTGGCCGGCGCCGCCTCCGACCTGAACCGCTACCCGGACCTGCGCCCGGAGCGCTTCGCCGGGCTGATCGCCGACTGGCAGTCCGTCCCGGCCGCCCAGGTCGTGGTCGGCCACGGCTCGGCGGGCGTGGCGCTGGACCTCTTCCACTCCGTCGTCCGCCCCGGCGACAACGTGGTGCACTCCGCGCCCTGCTTCGACGCCTACCCGCTGTTCTGCCGGATCGCCGGGGCCGAGGCCCGGGCCGTGCCGCTCGGCCCGGACGCCCGGCACGACCTGGCCGCGATGGCCGGGCAGTTGGACGAGCGCACCCGGATCGTCGTGCTGTGCAACCCGCACAACCCGACCGGCACGGTCTACTCCTGGGCGGAGCTGACCGACTTCCTCCGCCGGGTGCCGGCCACCGCGCTGGTCCTGCTGGACGAGGCGTACATCGACTTCGCCCGGGGCTGGGAGGCCCCGGACGTGCCGGCCCGGATCGCCGAGTGGCCGAACCTGGTGGTGCTGCGCACCCTGTCCAAGTCGCACGGCCTGGCCGCGCTGCGGATCGGCTACGCCGTCGCCGAGGAGGCCGTGGCGCAGCGCGTACGGGACCACCAGGTGCCGTACGCGGTGAACCGGCTCCAGGAGGCGGGCCTGCTGGCCGCCGTCGCGGCCCAGGAGGAGGTGGACCGGCGCATCGCCGAGATCGCCGGGGAACGGGAGCGGCTGCGGGCCGAACTGCTCGCCCTGGGCCGGTCGGTGCCGCCGAGCCTGACCAACTTCCTCTGGGTGTCCGCCCCCGGCGACGAGACGCCGGTCAGGCGGGAACTGGAGCGGCTCGGCGTGGCCGTCCGCTTCTACCCGGGCCAGGGCATCCGGATCGCCGTCGGCGAGAAGGACGCCAACGACGCCGTGATCGAAGGTTTCACCCGCGCCCACCGGGCCGTCGCCCCGCCCCGCTAGCGTCGCCCGGCCGTCCAGCACCAACCACCAGACCGCAGCAACTAAGGACAGGACATGCACCCACTTCTGGCGCGGCCGGAATTCCGGCTCTACATCGCGGGACAGACGCTGTCCGTCCTCGGGGACAGCGCCCTCTTCATCGCCCTCGGCATCTGGGCGAAGGTCCTGACGGGGAGCAGTTCGGCGGCCGGTCTGGTGATGTTCTGCTACGCCGTCCCGATGCTGCTGCTGCCGCTCGGCGGCCTGGTCGCCGACCGGGTCCGCCGCCGGCCGCTGCTGGTCACGGTCAACCTCGTGCTGGCGGTGGCGGTTTCGCCGCTGCTGCTGGTCGACGGCCGCGGCCATCTGTGGATCATCTACGTCACCGCGGTGCTCTACGGGCTGGCCGGTGCCGTCCTCACCCCGGCCCAGAGCGCCATGCTGCGAAGTATTCTGACAGAGCGTCAGGACTTCGGCGCGGCCGTCGGGTTCACCCAGACCATGCGCGCGGGTACCACCCTGGTGGCGCCGCTGGTCGGCTCCGGCCTGTACGGGTGGCTCGGCGGCCGGGCCGTCGCCCTGGTCGACATCGGCATCCTGGTCGCGGCGGCGCTGGCCTTCCTGGCGCTGCGGGTGAACGAGCCGACGCCGCAACCGTCCGGCCGGCGCTGGCGCACCGAGGTGCTGGCAGGCTTCCAGCACCTGCGCACCACCGCCTCGCTGCTGCCGCTGCTGATCGCCACCACCGCCACCGCCACCGTGCTCAGCTTCCTCCAGCCGGTGCTGTTCTCGCTGATCCAGGGCGGGCTGCACCGCTCGCCGCAGTTCCTGGGCGTGCTGGAGACGGTGGAGGGGATCGGGGCGCTGGGCGGCTCGGTGCTGGGCGGCGTCCTGATCGGCAAGCTCGGCCCCCGGCGGACCGTCATGCTCGGCTCGGCCGTCTTCGGGCTCGGCGCCGTCCTGCTGCTGGTGCCCTCGGTCTGGGTGGTGTCGGCCGGCCTGCTGATCGCCGGGGCCGGCATGCCGGCCGGGGTGGTCGGCCTGGCCACCGCCGCCCAGTCCCTCACCCCGCCACAGCTGATGGGCCGCACCCAGGCGGCCGTCAACCTCTCGCTCACCGCCCCGCAGGCGCTCGCCATCGGCGTCGGCGCCGGGCTGGTGGCGGCGCTGGACTTCCGGACGGTGCTCGCCGCCATGGTGGTCGGCGCCCTCCTGTCGGCAGTCTTCCTGCTCGGCAAGCCCGATGCCGTCATCGAGGACGACGAGGACGAGGACGAGGAGGAGCCGGCCGTCCGGCCGACCGGGGAACTGACCGCGGATCCTGCCGAGGACCCGGCGGAGGAGCCCACCGAGGTGCCCGCCGAGTCCGCCCCGCGACCCTAGTCCTTGCGCCCTTGCGGCCCTGCGCCCTTTCACCCCCCGCCGTTTCGCACCACGCCACCGGCCCACCCCGGCGGCGGCCCTGCCGCACCGCACCGCCGCCCGGGGTGGGCCTCCGCGCACTCCTCACGAGAGAGCCTCCTCAGATGCCCGACCGTTCCTCTCCCGACACCGCCCCGCTTCCCCTGGAACTCCAGCTGGACCACGTCGAGTTCTACGTCGCCGACCTCGCCGCCGAACTCACCCGGCTGACCACCGAGTACGGCTTCGACCTGCTCGTCCCGCCCACCGAGCGCGGTGGGACCGCCGAGCGCTGCGTCTCGGCCCTGGTCGGGCAGGCCGCCGTCCGACTGCTGCTCACCCAGCCGCTGGCCGCCGGGCACCCGGCCACCGACTACCTGGCCCGGCACGACGACGGCGTGGCCGCGCTGGCCCTGCGGGTGCCGGACGCCACCGCCGCCTACCGGACGCTGACCGGCCGGGGCGCCGACGGGCTGCGCCCCCCGCAGGCCGTGGACGGCTGCGTCACCGCCGTGGTCGGCGCCTTCGGCGACGTGGTGCACACCCTGATCGAGCGCGGCCCGGACGTCCCCGCCGACCGGATACCCGGCCTGCCCGACGCCGCGCCGGCCGACCAGGGGCCGACCCTCGACGCCGACGCGGTGGGCCTGCGCTCGGTCGACCACTTCGCGGTCTGCGTCCCCTCCGGAGAACTGCGCGAGACCGTCCGCCGCTACTGCGAGGTCTTCGACTTCCGGATGATCTTCGAGGAGCGGATCGAGGTCGGCGCGCTCGGCATGGACTCGATGGTGGTGCAGAGCCCCGACCACAGCGTCACGCTCACCCTGATCGAGCCGCTCACCCCGGACGCCGGCGGCCAGATCGCCTCCTTCCTCGCCGACCACGGCGGCGCCGGGGTGCAGCACGTGGCCTTCTCCTCCCAGGACGCCGTCCACTCCGTCGCCACCATGGCCGCGCGCGGCGTGCCCTTCCTGCGCACCCCGGCCGCCTACTTCGACGCCCTGCCCGCCCGGCTGACCCCGCTGCGGCACTCCCTCGACCAGCTGCGCGAGCTCAACCTGCTGGTCGACCAGGACCACGACGGCCAGCTGTTCCAGATCTTCACCCGCTCCCGGCACCCGCGCGGCACCTTCTTCTTCGAGGTGATCGAGCGCATCCGGGCCCGCAACTTCGGCAGCAACAACATCCGCGCCCTCTACGAGGCCGTCGAACTCCAGCGCAACGCCAGCGAAGTCGCGGGATGAGCGCGCCGACCGCCACCGACCGCCGGCCGCCGCTCTCGGTGGCCGAGTTCGCCGGCCCCGCCCGCTCCGCCCTGTCGCCCGAGGTCTGGGACTGGCTCGCCGGCGGCGCCGAGCAGGAACACACCCTCGCCGCCAACCGGGCGGCCTTCGACCGGCTGGCCGTGGTGCCCCGGGTGCTGGCCGACGTGTCCGCCTGCGACACCACCGCGACCCTGGTGCGCAGCCGGTCGGCCCTGCCGGTCGCCGTGGCGCCGGTCGCCTACCACCGGCTCTTCCATCCTGAGGGCGAGCTGGCCTCGGCCCGGGCGGCGGCCGCGGCGGGAGTGCCGTTCACCGTCGGCACGCTCAGCAGCGTCGGCTTCGAGGAGCTGGCGGCGACGGGTGCCACACTCTGGTTCCAGCTGTACTGGCTTCGCGACCGGGGCCGCCTGCTCGATCTGGTCGCGGCGGCCGCGGCGGCGGGCAGCGAGTGCCTGGTGGTCACCGCCGACGTGCCGTACATGGGCCGTCGGCTGCGGGACGCCCGCAACGCCTTCGCCCTCCCCGGGGACGTCCGCGCGGCGCTGCTGGAGGGCGGCGCCGCCGGGCGGGCGCACCGGGCGGGTGCCGAGGTCTCCGCGGTGGCCGCGCACACCGCCGAGCTGCTCTCCCCCGCAGTCACCTGGGCGGACCTCGCCTGGCTGCACGAGCGGACCGAACTGCCGCTGGTGGTCAAGGGGTTGCTCGATCCGGCGGACGCCCTGCGGGCCGCCGAGCTGGGCGCCGAGGCCGTGGTGGTGTCCAACCACGGCGGCCGCCAGCTCGACCGGGCGGTACCCTCGCTGACGGCGCTGCCCGCCGTCGCCGAGGCGCTGGCCGGCCGGGACTGCCAGGTGCTGCTGGACAGCGGGGTGCGCGGCGGCTCCGACGTGCTGACCGCACTGGCGCTCGGGGCGTCCGGGGTGCTGCTCGGGCGTCCGCTGATCTGGGGCCTGGCGGCCGGCGGCGAGCCGGGCTGCGCCCGGGTGCTGGAGCTGCTGGCCGCCGAACTGCGGCACGCGCTCGGCCTGGCCGGCTGCGCCGACCTGGGCGCCGCCGCCGAGCTGCGCACCACCCCGATGCCCTGTCCCGCCTGGAGTGCCCCGTGACCCTCGTCGCCCCACCTCACCAACTACTGCTCGCCGAACTGCACGCGTCCCTCGCCGACCCGGCGATGACCTCGATGAACCTGCTCAACGAGATCTCCATCCGCTACCCGGAGGCGGTCTCCTTCGCGGCCGGCCGCCCGGCGGAGCAGTTCTTCGAACTGGACGCCGTCCACCGCCACCTGGACCGCTACGTCGACCACCTGCGCACCGAGCGCGGCCTCTCCGAGGAGGCGGCCCGGCGTCAGGTACTCCAGTACGGCCGGACCAAGGGCATCATCCACGAGCTGATCGCCGCCCACCTCGCGGTGGACGAGGGCATTGAGGTGCCCGCCGAGTCGGTCGTGGTGACGGTCGGCTGCCAGGAGGGGATGTTCCTGGTGCTGCGGGCGCTGCGCCGCGGCCCCGAGGACGTGGTGCTGGCCGTCTCGCCGACGTACGTCGGGCTGACCGGCGCCGCCCTGCTGGCCGACCTGCCGGTGCGGCCGGTGGCCGACGGCCCGGACGGGCTGGATCTCGCCGACCTGCGCCGCCAGATCGCCGCCGCCCGGGCCGAGGGGCTGCGCCCGCGCGCGCTCTACCTGGTCCCGGACGTGGCCAACCCGAGCGGCGCCAGTCTGCCGCTGGAGCTGCGCCGGGAGCTGCTGGCGCTGGCCGCCGAGGAGGACTTCCTGGTCCTGGAGGACAACCCGTACTGCGTCTTCGCGGGCGAGGAACGGCTGCCCTCGCTCAAGGCCCTGGACACCGGGCGGCGGGTGGTCCACCTCGGGTCCTTCGCCAAGACGGCCCTGCCGGGCGCCCGGGTCGGGTACGTGGTGGCGGACCAGCTGGTGGCGGACGGCGCGGGCGGCACCGTGCTGCTGGCCGACCTGCTCGGCATGGTCAAGAGCATGACCACGGTGAACACCTCGCCGATCGCCCAGGCCGTGATCGGCGGGGCGCTGCTCGAGCACGG
This sequence comes from Kitasatospora aureofaciens, assembly GCF_001188955.3. Lineage (GTDB taxonomy): Bacteria > Actinomycetota > Actinomycetes > Streptomycetales > Streptomycetaceae > Kitasatospora > Kitasatospora aureofaciens. The sequence goes on from NZ_JPRF03000026.1 coordinate 46,540, forward strand.
CCTCAGCCTGCGGGCCGCCAACGCCGAGGTGGCCGCGCTCTACCGGCGCAACCTCGCGCTGGTGCTGGACGGGCTGGCCCGGCGCTTCCCGCCCGGCGGCGGGGTGAGCTGGAACGAGCCGCGCGGCGGGTTCTTCCTGGTGCTCACCGTGCCCTGCACGGTGGACGACGCGCTGCTGGAACTCTCCGCCTCCCGGTACGGGGTGATCTGGACGCCGATGTCCCACTTCTACCCGGGCGAGGGCGGGGAGCGGCAGCTGCGGCTGTCCGTCAGCCAGGTCGACCCGGCCACCGTCGACCGGGGGCTGGACGGCCTGGCCGCCCTGCTCGCCGACCGGTCCCGAGCCGCCCGGACCCGAGCCGCCCGGTCCTGAGCTGCCCGGTCCTGAACTCCGGCGGGCGGGGGGCGGCCCCGCCCGCCGGATCGGGTGCTACGGGATCGCCACCGCCGTACCGGAGACCCGCACCCGGGAGTCCTCGGCGCGCAGTTCGACCCGCAGGACGCCCGGGCGGCCGAGGTCCTCGCCCTGGTGCAGCGTCAGCACCGTCGGCGCCGTCACCGCGCCCAGCTCGCGCAGGTACGCGCCGAAGGCGGCCGCGGCGGCGCCGGTGGCCGGGTCCTCGACCACACCGCCGACCGGGAACGGGTCGCGGACGTGGAAGACCTCGGCGGCCTCGCGCCAGACCAGTTGCAGGGTGACCAGGTCACGGGCGCGCATGAAGGCGGCCAGGCCGTCGAAGTCGTAGTCCAGCCGGGCCAGTCGGGCCCGGGTGCCCGCGGCGAGGACCAGGTGCCGGGCACCGGCGTAGCCGATCCGCGGCGGGAACGCCGGGTCCAGGTCGGCGGCCGCCCAGCCGAGCAGCGCGAGCGCCTCCTCGACGTCCGCGGCCGGCACCTCCTCGACCTTCGGCTCGACGCTGGTCAGCGTCGCCCGCAAGCCGTCGGCACCTCGCTCGACCTCGACCGGGACGTCACCGGCGGCGGTGCTGAACACGAACCGCCCGGGGCCGATCCGGTCGGCGAGCGCGACGGCGGAGGCCACCGTCGCGTGCCCGCAGAACGGCACCTCGGTGAGCGGGCTGAAGTACCGCACGCGGTACGTGTCCCGGGCGTCCCCCGGGGTCAGGAACGCGGTCTCGGAGTACCCGACCTCGGCGGCGACGGCGAGCATCCGCTCCTCCGTCAGGCCGGTGGCGTCGAGCACCACGCCCGCCGGATTGCCGCCCTCGGGGCGGATCGCGAAGGCGGCGTAGCGAAGGATCTCAGGAGCGTCGTCGGTCATGACCGGACGAACGTCCCGCCGGTGATCACTGTTCCCGGCGGCCCGCGTCAACGCAGCACCGCCTCCAGGAAGTCCGAGCCCAGTCGGGCACTGCCGGCCAGGTCCAGCTGGTAGAGCATGTACCGCCCGCGCCGCTCGGTGATCAGCAGCCCGGCCCTGCGCAGCACGGCCAGGTGGCGGGACACCTCGGGCGCGCTGAGCTGCCAGGCGGTGGCGAGTTCGCCGGTGGTGTGCGGGCCCCGGGCGATGGTGCGGGCCAGCCGCAGCCGGATCGGGTGGGCGAGCGCCTCCAGCCGCTGCTGGACCAGGGCGAGCGAGACCGGCTCTGGCAGTCCGGCCTCGGCGACGGGGTACTGCAGCACCGGCCGCCAGCCCTGGGCGTACACCGCCAGCAGGTGGGGGCGGCCGAAGACGGTGGGGATGAAGGTGACGCCGCCCCGGTCGGCGGCGCTGGCGGTGCTGTCCTGCAGCTTGTCGATGACGATCCGCCGCCGCCCGTCGCGCTCGTCCAGGGAGACCGAGGGGGACATCGCGGCGACCGCCTCGGCGAGGCCGCGGCGGGCGAGCAGGTCGGCCTTGCGCCGGGCATCGGCCGCGAGGTCGGGCAGGACGCGCTGCCAGGCGTCGGCGAAGAACGCGGACTGGCAGTCCTCCAGCAACTGCCGCACCAGGGCCCGCACCGCGGGCGGATCGGCGAGCAGCCGCTCCGCGAAGGCGGCCTGCCGGGGGCCCCGGGCGAGGGCGAGGTCGCGGGCGCGCTCATTGGCGACCGGGTCGGTGAGCGGGGAGGCCAGCCGGTAGGGGAACCGGGAGGCGCCGCAGGTGGTGATCAGGGCGGAGGCGACGTACCGCTCGTCGTCGAGCCGGTCGACGGCGTCGAGTTCCTCGGCGAGGGTGGTGCCGGGCAGGCCGGGGACGAGGAAGTCGGCGCGCGAGGAGCGCCACAGGAAGTCGGCCTCCAACAGCCGCTCGGCGAGTTCCGGCGGGATCGCGGCGGTCGTACTGGCCGCCCAGCCGTGCAGCGCCGGGTGGTGCGCGGGCTCGGAGAGCACGTGCAGCACGGCGTTCAGCTCGGCCAGCGGGGACGGGCTGAAGAGCAGGCGCTCCTCGGGCAAACCGGTGATGTCTATCGTCACGCTCATGCGCCCACCTCGCTGCGCTCGGCAGGGGCACTCGCCCACCCGCACCTCTCGACGGTTCGCTCGCTTCGCTCACTCACGACAACCGATCCTGCCACCCTCTCCCACCTGCCCTTCCGTCGATTGACGCCAATCGTCAATCGACGGGACACCGGCCCCCACCCGGGCGGACCGTACCGGCCATGAGTGTGACCCAGGAGAAGTCCGTCCATGACCACGCCGCCGTCCGCACCGGCGAGCCGGCCGCCCCGCCGATCGGTACCGGCCGCAACGGCCCGTCCGCCCTGCTGAGCCTGCTGACCGCCGCGGGTGGCCCCCGGTACGCAGCGGCGCTCGCCGTCGACGCGGTGGGCGGCGGCATGCTGCGCCCGTTCCTGCTGCTGTACGGCGTCGGGGTGCTGCACCTGCACGCCGGATCGGTCGGCCTGGCGCTGTCCGCCGGGATGGTCGCGGGCCTGCTGGTGGTGCCGCTGACCGGCCGTTGGATCGACAGCGGCGCCCGCACCCTGCCCGCCGCCGTCACCCTGGTGCTCCGGTCGGCCGGCGCGCTGACCCTCCTGACGGCCGACGGGCTGGTGCTGTTCACCGCGGCGGCGGTGCTGTTCGGCATCGGCAGCCAGTCCTGGCCGACCACCCACGCCGCCGTGGTGAGCACCCTGACCGAGGGCCGGCTGCGGGACGCCGCACTCGCGGCCGGCAAGTCGGTGCGCAACGCGGGCCTGGGCGCGGGCGCGCTGCTGGCCACCGTCGCGGTCGCCGGCGGCACGGACTCGATCCGGCTGCTGGCCGGGGTGACGGGCGTGGCCTGCCTGGTCGCCGCCGCCCTGGTCGGTTCGCTGCGGGTCCGGGCGCCGCAGAAGGCCGCCGAGCGAGCCGGGGCCGCCGTGGCGCCGGGCGAGCCGCTGCGCCGGATCACCGTGCTGAGCCTGGCCAATCTGCCGTACGCGTTCTGCTTCGACGTGCTGGAGGTGGCGCTGCCCGCGCTGCTGGTGCTGCACCTGCACACCTCCGCGGCCTGGTCCTCGGGCGTGTTCGTGGGCAACACCGTGCTGGTGATCGTGCTGCAGCTGGCCGTCGTGCTCCGGCTGGCGAAGCGCTCGCGGCGGGCCGTGCTGGCGGCCGCGGGGGCCGTGCTGAGCGTCTCCTACCTGGGCTTCTGGGCAGCAGGCACATTGGGCGGCACCTCGGGGGCGGCGGGCGTCGCGGCAGTGGCCGTGCTGTACACGCTGGGCGAGATCCTCTACACCGGTTCGGGCACGGCCCTGGTCGCGGCCTCCGCTCCGCCGCACCTGCTCGGGCGGGCGCTGGCCCGGTGGGAGCTGTCCTCGGGGGTCGGCCGGGCGGCGGCGCCGGCGGTGCTGACGGCGCTGCTGGCCTCCGGCCCCGGGCTGCTCTGGGGGGCGCTCGCGCTGACCACGGCGGTCGGGGCGCTGGCGGTGCTGCGGCTGGGGCCGACGGAGTAGGGCGTGTTCGACGGGATGGGATGATCATCGGCATGGCCCTGACCCCGTACCAGCAGCAGCTGCACGACCGAGTCGTCGCCGCGACCGAGGTGGTCCCCCCGCCGGCGCCCTGGCGGCCGGTCCGCGGCGGACTGATCCCGGTCGGCGGGCTGACGGGCATCGGCTTCGCCGTCCACCCCGAGACCGGGCACGACCTCGTGCTGACGGTCTCCAGCACCGGGCACGGCCTGTTCGACGCGGTGACGGGCGAGAAGCTGGAGCGCGACTACGACCCGGAGGAGGACCCGGACGGCCCGGACCTCTCCTGCCCCGGCATCGGCCCGGTCGCCGACGTCCGGATCCCGGTGGCCGGCCTGTGGGGCGGCGGCCTCCACACCGACGCGGCCGGCGGCTGGGGCGTCGAGGTGATCTCCCCGGAGTGGCCGCACCACCGCGTCCTGCTCACCTCCGGCCCCTGGACCGGCGAGCACGGCCAGGCCTGGCACCACGTCTTCCACGTCTGCTGGTCCGAGTTCCGCGCCGCCGGCTTCTCCCCCACCGGCCGCACCCTCGCCGTGGCCACCAGCAGCGACCTCACCCTCTGGACCCGGCACTGACGCCGCTCAACACCGGTGGCCGGGTCCGCGATGCGGACGGGGTGTCGTCCGAGCCCGCGGCGGTGTGCACCCGATCGGCTGCACACGGCGTGCCGCCGCGGGCCGGGGCTCCGGATGCGGACCGGGCCGCCAGCGCCGATGCTGGCGACGAGGCGTGCCCGGCCAGAGGAAGGACCACTAGGAATGAGCGAACGCAGTGAGCGAGTCGGCACAAGGTGCGGGTTGCGCGAAGCGCCTGCCGAGCGAAGCGAGGTGGGCGCATGAGCGCTCTCGACTTCGAGATCATCGACGCTCCCGACAGCTCGCTCAACAAGACCGCCGTCCTGGTCAGCGGCCCGAACAACGCCCTCCTGGTGGACGCCGGGTTCACCCGTTCCGACGGGCGCCGGCTGGTCGAGCGGGTGCGTGCCACCGGCAAGGAGCTGACCACCGTGTTCGTCAGCCACGGCGACCCGGACTTCTACTTCGGAGCCCAGGAGGTCCAGGACGCCTTCCCCCGGGCCCGCTTCCTGGCCACCGCCTCGACCGTGGAGCACATCCAGGAGACCTTCGAGGAGAAGCTGCGGGCCTGGGCGCACCTGGGCCCCGAGCTGCCCACCCGGCTGGTGCGACCCGAGGTGCTGCCCGGGGACGAACTCGTCTTCGAGGGCCACCGGTTCGAGCTGCGCGGCGCCGACTTCCACCTGCCCGACCGGCACTACCTGTGGCAGCACCACCACCGCGCGGTGCTCGGCGGGGTGCTGCTCTTCGAGGGTCTGCACGTGTGGACGGCCGACACCCCGACCGCCGCCCAACGGACCGCCTGGATCGATCTGTTGGACGGCATGGAGGCGCTCCACCCGACCTGGGTGGCGGCCGGTCACCGGGTCGCCGACGCCCCCACCGACCTGAACGCCATCGACCACACCCGCGCCTACCTGCGCGCCTTCGAGACCGAACTGGGCCGCAGCGCCGACGCGGCCGCCGCCAAGGAGGCGCTGGAGCGGCGCTTCCCCGAGCTGGGTCTGCGGATCGCGGTCGACATCGGCACCAAGGTCGCCAAGGGCGAGATGGCGTGGGGGTGAGCAACCGGTGATCGAGATCCCCCGGGACGTGGCCGGCTTCGCCGAGTCCCCCGCCCCCGCGGACGTGGTGCGCCGCCAGTACCTGGCCTCCGCCCGCGGCGACCTGGCCGCGCTGCGCAGCACCCTCGCCGAGGACGTCGAGTGGACCGAGATGGCCGGTTTCCCGCTGGCCGGCACCTACCGCACCCCGAAGGGCGTCATCGCCCACGTCATGGAGCGACTGGCCGCCGAGTGGGACCACTGGACGGCGCACGACGACACCTACGTGGTGGACGGCGAGAACGTGGTGGTGCTGGGCCGCTACACGGCCGTGCACAGGGACACCGGAAAGCCGCTCTCGGTCCGGGTCGCCCACCACTTCACGGTGCGCGGCGGCCGGATCGTCCGGTTCGAGCAGTTCACGGACACCGCGCTGGTAAGGGACGCGACGACGGGGTGACGCCCGGGTGATCCGGAGCGCCCGCGGTCGCGCCGTTCACCCGAACGGGTCAGCGCGGCGCGGCGCGCCCGGCGCGGTCTCGACAGACCACCCGGACGGCGGCAGGCTGGCCCCGGATCTTCAACGCAGCGCAATCCACGCAGCGCAATCAACGCAACGCGATCAACGGAGCGCGATCCACGGAGCGCAAGGAGTCGGGAATGGCGGACAGCGAGCGGCCGATCGTGATCGTCGGGGCGTCCCTGGGCGGGGCCAAGGCGGCCGAGGCACTGCGCGAGGCCGGATACCGGGGCGGCATCGTCCTGATCGGCGAGGAGCACGAGCGCCCGTACGAGCGGCCGCCGCTGTCCAAGGGCTACCTGACGGGCAAGGACGACCGGGAGAAGATCTACGTCCACCCGCCGCAGTGGTACGCCGAGCACGACATCACCCTGCGCCTCGGCACGGCGGTGGCCGCGATCGACCCGGCCGCCCACACCGTGACCCTGGCGGACGACGGCCAGGTGGGCTACCACAAGCTGCTGCTGACCACCGGCTCGGAGCCGCGCCGGCTGCCGGTGCCCGGCGCGGAGCAGGACGGCGTGCTCTACCTGCGCCGGGTCGACGACAGCGACCGGATCAAGGCCGCGCTGCGCCCGGGCGCCCGGATCGCGGTGATCGGCGCCGGCTGGATCGGCCTGGAGGTGGCGGCCGCGGCCCGTACGGTGGGCGCCGAGGTCACCGTCCTGGAGGCGCTGGAGCTGCCGCTGCTGCGGGTGCTCGGCCGGGAGGTCGCCCAGGTCTTCGCCGACCTGCACCGCGACCACGGCGTGGACCTGCGCTTCGGCGTCCAGGTGACCGAACTGACCGGCGCCGACGGCAAGGTGAGCGGCGTGAAGCTCGGCGACGGCAGCGAGGTGGCGGCCGACGCGGTGGTGGTCGGCATCGGCATCTCCCCCGCCACCGCGCTGGCCGAGGCCGCCGGGCTGGAGGTCGACAACGGCATCAGGACCGACCAGCACCTGCGCACCTCGGACCCGGACGTGTACGCGGCCGGGGACGTCGCCAACGCCCACCACCCGCTGTTCGACCGGCACATCCGGGTCGAGCACTGGGCCAACGCCCTCAACCAGCCGCAGACCGCCGCCCGCGCGATGCTCGGGCAGCCGGACGCGGTGTACGACCGGGTCCCGTACTTCTTCACCGATGCCGAGTGGACACCCCGGCAGCCTAACGAGCCGGTGGCGTCGCGGGACAAGCTGAGCATGGAATACCTCGGCTACGTCGAGCCTGACGGCTACGACCGGGTCGTGTTCCGAGGGGACGTGAAGGCCAACGAGTTCATCGCGTTCTGGCTCAAGGACGGCCGGGTCCTCGCCGGTATGAACATGAACGTCTGGGACGTCACCGACCCGATCCGCGAACTGATCGTCTCCAAGCGCGTGGTGGACGCCGACCGCCTGGCGAACCCGAACATCGCCCTCGGCGAGGTTTGACTGGGCGTTTCGTTCCTGTCAGGTTCCGCGTCAGGTCTGGGTGGTCTCGCCGGTGAGTCGGCGGGTCATGAGGCCGATCATCGCGCCGTGGATCACGGCTTCGGAGCGGGCCGGCAGGGCTTCGTAGTCGCGGGCCAGGCGTCGGTGGTTCATGAGCCAGCCGAAGGTCCCGCTCGACTACCCAGCGTCGGGGCTGCTCGATGAGTCTCCTGGTCATGGGGGTGCGGCGGACGATCTCGACGTCGAGGGTGGGTCAGAGGCCGATGCCGCCGATCGACCACCATTCGAGGACGTGGTTCGGGCTGCCGGACGAGGTGAGCTGGAACTCGGTCTCCTTGTTGACGAGGAAGGTGGCCGACTGGCCGACTCCTACGGTGGCGCGCGCCAGGACCGTCCCGTAGCGGGTGAGTTCGAGGGTCGCGCTTCCGCCGGTGCCACGATGGTTGAGGACCAGGTAGCCGTCGCTGGGCAGGGCCCGTTGGTACGAGCCGGCCGTGATGGTGTTCTTGCGCTGGAACAGGTAGCTGTCGGCGTTCGCGCTCAACACCCCGCGCACCCGGTCGGCCTGGACCGTGCCCGAGAACGTGGCACTCGCGCCGGTGACGCTGCCCCCGAACTGTGCGCCCGCGGCAAAAGTGGCGTTCCCCGCGAAGGCGGTGTCCGCCGCGAACGAGGCGCCGGCGTCGAACGCCGCGCTCCCGCGCACCGTCAGGTTCTGCACTTCGAGGTCGGGGACGCGGACGGTCACGGTGGTGGACAGGATGCGCTCCACCGTTCCGGTGCCGGCCTGCACGGTGGCGCGCAGGTAGAACACCGTGCTGCGACGGACGTCGTGCACCGTGAAGGTGCTCAGGCCCAGCACGTTGACGTCGGCGGCCTCGTACAGCAGCCGCAGCGAGGAGGCGCCGCCCGCCTCCCAGTTGAGCTTGACCGAGCCACCGTTGTCGATGATGAGGTCTTCGGCGATGAAGTTGCGCAGGTAGAAGTCCGCGGGGAACTTGCCGATGTCGATCGTCGTGGAGTCGGTGGCCCAGTAGTCGTCACCGCTCTCGGCCCACTCGACGTCGATCCGCAGCGGCGAACTGCCGACCTGGGAGTTGATCCGAAGACCCATCAACTGCACGGTCACGCCCTCGTCGCGCCCGATGGTGGCGTGGCCGGAGGCGGGGGTGAAGGTGACGGTCTTGGCCGTGGTGCTGATAGTCGCCGACCACCCCGGCAGGCTGATCTGCGGAGTGCCGCTGTTCAGGTCCGAGGTCAGGTCCGGGGAATTGGGCCCCGTGGGGACGTTGAGCACGATCTTGCGGCAGTCGATCGCACCGAGGGACCGGCGGCTGCCGACGATCACCAGGTCGGCACGCTCGGGATCACCGCTGGACGGCGAGACCCGCACCGGATCGGGGTTGGTGTTCAGCTGGAAGTGCAGGGGCTGCACCGACCGCTCGCCGGCCTTGGCCTCGGACTCGGTGACGGTGATCTGCGCAATGGTGGCCATCAGTTGACTCCTGTCTCGTTCACGGTTGCCGGCTCGCTCTCCACCAGCACGCTGTCCGCCACCCCGCCGAACGGGATCCAGGTCACCCGCACCGTGGCCTTGTCGATGGGGCCGCTGTAGTAGTACTCGCAGCGCGCGCCCTTCCGGACCGGGAGCGTCGCCGAGGCCCCGGCACCGCTCGTCGGATGGGCCCGGGCAATCAATCCGCCGCTGGAGACATAGGCGCTATGGAGGTCGATGCTGCCATTCAGCTTTTTCACCGTCAGCACCGCGAGGCCGTCGGTCTGCGCCGTGAACTGCTGCACCGAGGCGTCAACTTCGAACACCTGGCGGCTCCCGAGCAGCTCCACCGCCCCCTCCTCGAAAGCGACTTCGCCCTTCACCGCGAGCCGGTGGCCGGCGGGCGCGATCAGCTCGCCCTTGGCCGTGATGGCGCCGTTGACCAGCAGGTTGGCGACTTCGAGATCGGGGATGCGGACGGTGACCGTGGTGGACAGGATCCGCTCCACGGTGTTGCCGCCGACCTGCACGGTCGCGCGCAGGTAGAACACCGTGGTGTGGCGCACGTTGTTGATGGTGTAGGTGCTCAGGTTGAGCACGTTGACGTCGGCGGCGTCGTACAGCAACCGCAGCGAGGAGGCCCCGCTGGACTCCCAGTTGAGCTTGACCGAGCCGCCGTTCTCGATGACCAGGTCCTCGGAGATGAAGTTGCGCAGCACGAAGTCCGGTGGGAACTTGCCGATGTCGATGGTGGTCGAGTCGGTGCTCCAGTAGTCGTCGCCGCTCTCGGCCCACTCGACGTCGATACGCAGCGGGGAGCTGCCCACCACGGCGTTGATCCGGAGCCCCATCAACTGCACGGTGACGCCTTCGTCGCGCCCGATGGTGGCGTGGCCGGAGGCGGGGGTGAAAGTGATCGTCTTCGCCGTGGTGTTGGTGGTCGCGGTCCAGCCGGGGAGGCTGATCTGCGGTGTGGCGCTGTTCAGGTCCGAGGTCAGGTCCGGGGAGTTGGGTCCGGTCGGGACGTTGAGCACGATCTTTCGGCAGTCGATCGGGAGGGTGCTGCGGCGACTGCCGACCAGGACTAGGTCGGCCCGGGCCGGGTCGCCGGCGGACGGCGAGACCCGCACCGGGTCCGGGCTGGTGTTCAGTTCGAAGTGGAGTGCCTGCCCGGCCAGTGCGCCGTTCTTGGCGTCGGACTCGGTGGCGGTGATCTGCGGGACGGCCATCAGCGTGCTTCTCGTTCTCTGCTCGTTCTCTGCTGGCGGGTTGCGGGACTACGGGGCCGGCCGACTCCGACCGCTACCGCTTCTCGAGGGTCATGGTGCTGGCACTGTCGTAGGAGTTCTTGCGCCAGTAGGCCGCCGCGATGAAGTTGCCGCTGTTGTCCGTGCCAAAGGCGGTGGTGGCGTTGAGGTGGTTCTCCGGGTAGTTGTTGTTTCGGATCCGCACCGAGTCCTGGTCGCGCAGGACGCTCTTCCCGCCCACGGTGAGGTTGTCGGCGATGCTCACGTTGTTGCCCGTCAGCACCTCCAGGTGGCTGTTGACCCGGAGCGGCACGCCGTAGGGACCGCGCAGGTCCCTGATCCGCACCACCCTCCCGGTCGCGGTGGCGTTGACGTCCCCGCCCACGGTGAGGTTGTCGGCGATGCTCACGTTGTTGCCGGTCAGCACCTCCAGGTGGCTGTTGACCCGGAGCGGCGCGCCGTATGGACCGCGCAGATCCCTGATCCGCACGGTCGTCCCGCTCGTGACCGCGGTGAGGTCGCCGGTCACCTTGAGGTTGCGCACCTCCAGGTCCGGGACGCGGACGGTGACCGTCGTACTGAGGATCCGTTCGACGGTGCCGGTGCCGACCTGGACGGTGGCGCGCAAGTAGAAGACCGTGGTGCTGCGGACGTTGTTGACGGTGTAGGTGCTCTTGCCCAGGACGTTGACCTCGGCGACGTCGTACAGCAGCTTGAGCGAGGAGGCGCCGCCCGCCTCCCAGTTGAGCTTGACGCTACCGCCGTTGTCGATGACCAGCTGCTCGGGGATGAAGTTGCGCAGCACGAAGTCGGGCGGGAACTTGCCGACGTCGATGACGGTGGAGTCGGTGGTCCAGTAGTCGTCGCCGCTCTCGGCCCACTCGACGTCGATCCGCAGCGGCGAGCTGCCGACCACCGTGTTGATCCGCATGCCCATGAGCTGGATGGTGATCCCCTGGGCCGGGCCGATCGTGGCGTGGCCGCTGGTGGGGGTGAAGGTGATGGTCTTGGCCGTGGTGTTGGTGGTCGCCGTCCAGCCGGCCAGGCTGATCTGCGCGTTGACGCTGTTCAGGTCGGGGGTCAGGTCGGGCGAGTTGTTCCCGGTCGAGACGTTGACGATGACCTTGCGGCAGTCGATCGCCAGGGTGCTGCGGCGGCTGCCGACCAGCACGAAGTCGGCTCGCTCCGGGTCCCCGCTGGACGGCGAGACCCGGACCGGATCGGGGTTGGTGCTCAGCTCGAAGTAGAGCGGCGGCGCGGCCTTCTCCCCGCTCAGGCCGTCCGGCTCCTCGGTGGCGGTGATCTGCGGGATCGTGGCCATCAGCGGGCTCCTCGCTCGTTGCCCGCAGTGCTGCGGGCGGCCTGGGCGGCGTCCTCCAGGACCAGGAACCCGGTGCGGATCTGCGGGTTCTCGCCGGCCGGGAGGGAGGCGGGGTCCGGGACGGTGATGGGCAGTTGGGCCCAGTCGGCCCCGGCGGGCTCGGCCCAGGACCAGCTGCCGGTGGCGGTGGTGGGCTGCGGGATGGTGGCCGCGCCGTGCTCGGTGGTGGCGATCAGCAGCGGGCCGGTGCGGAAGTTGACGGCCATGTTCGCCAGCGCGGCCTCGGTGAACTGCGGCGGCACCAGGACCGAGCCGACCGGCAGGATGTCGGTGGTGGCGTGCACGGGCGCGCGCGGGTCGAGCAGCAGCGTGACGGCGACCGAACTCCCGCCCTCGAAGGCGAGCTTGAGGCGCTGGCCGCGGTCGATGGCCCGCAGGTAGCCGCCGTGCTGGCCGCGCGGCTCCAGCACGGTCTCCAGGTGGTCGTAGCCGTCCCCGAGGACGTAGCCGACCAGCCCGTCGTCGGTCTGCAGGGCCTCGCCCAGGCGCACCGTCCACCGGTAGCCGGGCATGTCCGGCTCCTTCTGGGCGATGACGTTGCGCCAGGCGACGTCGGTGCGCGCCGGGCCGTGCAGCTGCAGGTCCAGCCGGGCCCGGACCAGGGCCAGCGGCCGGCCGAGCAGGAAGGCCAGGCTCTGGTCCTCGGCGCCCTCGGGGTCGATCACGGCCAGGGTGTCGTCGAGCTGGGCGCGCACGGCGTCCAGGACCTCCGGGCCGAGCCGCTGCACGGTGGCGAGCAGGCGGTGGGCGTGCGGGGAGACGTCGGCGAGCTGGTCCAGCTCCTGGACCGGCGAGCCCGGCAGCGCCGTCCAGTGGACGATCCGTCGGCCGCCCGGGTCCAGCACGGTGCGCAGGTCGCCGAGGGCCTGGCCGTCGGGGTCGCAGCAGGCCAGCGAGCGGTCCAGGCGGTTGTGCAGCAGCCAGGCGCAGACCGGGTTGGTGCCGGGGGTGAGCTCCACGTCCTCGTCGCCGGTCGCGGAGAGGAAGTCGAAGCCCAGCCGGGCGGGTTGCAGCAGGCGGGGGCCGAGCTCGGCGTAGCGGTCGGTCTGGATCTCGCCGACGGCGTGGTCCGGGGTCATCGAGTCGGGCTTGCGCAGCCGGTCGAAGTGCAGCGGGTTGTCGATCAGGTTGACGGCGCGGCCGAACCGGTCCACCACCGAGAGCTTGGTGAACATCAGGTGCCCGCAGCGCAGCTCCTGGAACGCGACCAGGTCGACGTCGTCCCAGTCGTCCCACTCGTTGACGGGCTGGCCGCCGGGGTCGGGCAGCGGCCCGGTGCCGTCGGCGATCAGGTCGCCGAGCTCGCCGACCGGGACGGCCGAACCGCCGGCCACCCGCTGGCCGACGGCCGTGCTCAGGCCGTCCAGTCGCTGCGAGAGCTGGTCGAGCTCCCGGGTCTCCTCGCGCAGCCGGGCGATCAGCTCCGCGGGCAGGTCGGCGCGCCCGGCCGCGTAGTGCTCGATCTGCCCCTCCTGGTCGTATCCGCTGGTGGGGGTCAGGATCTGACGCCCGCTCACCGTCCTGGGCACCGGCAGGGTGCCCTCGCCGTCCCAGCGGTAGCGGTGCCCGTCGAAGGTCCAGTACTCGGTGCCCTCCGCCTGGAACGGGATGGCGGTGTACTCGGCCTCCCAGAGCAGGTAGAGCGGCTGCCAGGGCTGGCGCCACGGATCGGTGCCGTGCTCGGGCAGCCGGCCGTCGGCGTCCTCGAGGCCGACGCCGGTCTTCCGGGCCTGGTCCAGGATGAAGAACTCGCTGAGCAGCGCGGGGACCAGGGCCGGCAGCCCGGCGGTGTTCACCTTGGCCACCTCGGCGGCCACGCTGGCCGCGGTGATCGAACCGACCCGGGTGACCAGGCGCTCCTGGACCCGGCAGGGCAGGTTCGAGCCGCGGGTCATCGGGGCGTTGAGCTTGGCGCCCTGCAGCATCAGCACCGGGTCCGCGCTCTGCTCGAACGGCTCCTCCGGCACGCGCTGCAGTACCTGGGCGGCGCGCAGGCCGTGCTCGGCGGCGTACTCCCGGGCCAGCCGGGCGAGCTCCTCCTCCTCGGTGGCCCATGGGAGTCCGGCCCGGGCCGCGGTGACCTGGATGGCCAGCGCCCTGGTCCGGCCGGCGGCGCCGTTCGGGTACTCGGGGTCGAGTTCGCGCCGGACCGGGGAGCTGAAGACGTCGGGCTGCTTCTTCTCCTGGCTCAGCGCCCAGAGCACGTAGAGGTGTTGCCGGGCGGCGTACAACTCGCGTTCCAGTTTGCCGAGTTCCCGCTCGGCCCGGTTGAGCCCGGCGGTGACGTCGGCGGCCCGCCGGCGGTCGGCGGCGCGTTCCGCGGGAGTGCGGGCGGCGCGGGCGGCCTCGGTGTCCCGGTCCACCACCCGCCAGGTGTAGCCGGCGGGGACGGGGCCGAAGCCGGAGTCGTGGCGGGCGCGGTCCGGGAACAGGTCGCCGTCGGCACGCTCGAAGTCCTCCAGCACGCCGAGTGTGAAGGCAGCGTAGCGGCGGGCGTCCTCGGCGCTCAACGCGCCGCTGCCGCCGGTCTGTTCCTGCATCACGGCGGCGGCCTCGCCGACGCTGTTGCCGATCGCGACCGCGATGGTGGAGGCGAGCGGGGAGTCTGACTCGGGGATGCCGCCGTCGGGGCGCCAGGCGATGCCGAGCGCGCTGCCGGTGTAGAGCGTGCGGCGGGGGCTGCCCATGCCGGGGGCCAGGCTCCACTCCAACTCGTCGAGCAGGTCGGCGAAGTCCCGCTGGTCGTTGCCGTCGACGACCAGGATGTCGCTGCCCGGGTCGGCGTACCATCCGGCCACCGAGTAGCTGAGCCGGTCGTCGCCGGTGAGGTCCTCCAGGGTGTCGTGCAGCGAGAACACGTTGCCGTTGTAGGGCTGGTAGACGGAGAAGGTGAGCAGCCCGGGGCCGATGGCGGTGAGGAACGGCGCGGGGGCGTCTGTGGGCTCGCGCCAGGGGGCGGTGGCGGTCAGCTCGACCCGGCGCCCGATCTTGGTGGCCGTCGCGGTGGCGGCGCCCGGGTCCAGGTAGGAGACGGTGCCGGTGCTCCTGTCGAGGTGGTCGGACTGCACGATCCAGGAGCGCACGCCGCCGTTGGAACGGCGCACCACCAGCCAGCGGTTGGGGACCAGCGGGAAGTCGCCGATCTCGCCGTCCTCGTCCTGCCGGCCCTGGCACAGCCCCTCGGGCAGCTGCCACTGCAGGTAGACGCCGAGCCGGCGGGCGTCGCCGGTCCACATCTCGGTGCCGGCGAACGGGGCCGGCTCGGGCGCCGCGTTGTCGTTGACGAACGGGACGTAGTTGGCGGTCCAGCGCTGCATCACGTAGCTGCCGTCGGTGTCGCGGGTCTGCGCGTTGACCGCGAACGCGGCGACCTCGACCGGCACCACCAGCGTGTCGTTGGGCATGGGGATCCTCTTCGGGAGCGGTGTCGGTGGGGGTCAGGGCCGGACGAAGAGCTGCAGCTGCGGTGCCTTGGTCATCTGCAGCGCGAACTGGGCCGGGGACAGGGTCTCCCGCTCGTGGGCGGCGGCCAGCTCGGTGAGGAGGTCGCCGGTCACGTCCAGCACGTCGCGCCCGCCGGCGCGCAGGAAGCGCCGGAAGCCGTACTCCTCGGGGAAGTCGCCCATCGGGTGGCCGATGTCGCCGGTCAGCCGGCGCAGCTCGATGGTGCCGTTGTCGCTGATGCCGAAGTGCAGACCCTGCGGCGGCTCGGCGAGGGCGAAGGCGTCGATGACCCGCGGGAAGAGCAGCAGCAGCACGTCGCTGCCGTAGTGCAGCCGGTGCACCGGCTCGACCACGTCCTCGCCGGCGAGGGCCGTCATGATGGTGCGCGGCCAGTTGGGGATCAGTTCGGAGCGGATCAGCACCGCGCAGGCGGGCGGCGCGGGCACCTCGGCCGCCAACTGGTTCAGGTCGGCGTCCAGCGCGTGGCCCACCCCCACGCTGAGCGCTCCGTCGACGGCCGCGCGGATCCACTCCGCGTCCAGGTGGGCGAACCGGATGCTCTCCGGGGGCAGCATCCGCGGATCGGGCACCAGGTGGTCGAAGGGGATCATCTCCAGCCGACTGAGCTCGGCCAACCAGTCCTGGACCGGCTCTCGTTCGGGGTCGGTGGACTCCCGGAGCACCTCGCGGACCCGCTCGGAGGCGAGTTGGGCCCGCAGGTCGCCGGCCGCCAGCGGCAGCGCCGCGGCGGTGCGCGCGGCCGGGCGGTGCTCGGCGGCGGCCAGGTCGGCGCCGGTGCGGGCCAGCGCAGCGGGCAGCGCGGTGCTGATGAGCCGGTCAAAGGCCGCCCGCTGCGGGTTGGCGTTCAGCTGGTCGGCCGCTTGGCGTACGGTGCGGGCCGAGGTGACCAGTTCGGGCCTGGTGGCCAGCCGGCGCACGGCCCGGCGGGCGGCCTTGCGGAACTCCAGCAGCTTGCCGCGGAACGGCGCGTCGGCCAGCGCCAGGGTGCGCCCGAGGCTGAACGCGGAGGCGTAGCCGGTGTCGAAGACGCCGTGCGCGCGCAGGTAGACCAGCGCCTCGCCGGCCGACTCCAGGCGCGGGTCGGCCGGTGCGGGCAGCGCCTGGGCGGGAGTGGCGGTGAGCGGGCCCCGGTAGAACGCGAAGCTCCGCTCGCCGGACTCCAGCCGGTGCGGCAGCGCGGTGGCGCCGCTCGCCAGCCGCTGCGGCACGTCGCCGTCCGCGCCGCCGCCGCTCAGTGGCAGGCGCAGCAGCGTGTCGGTGGCGGCGGCCAGGTTGGCCACCACGTCGCCGAAGCCGATGCCGGAGTCCGCCAGGGTCTCGAACGACCAGGTCTGCAGCGAGACCAGCCGCAGGCCCTCGGCCGGGGGCGCGGTGCCGGTGAGGTAGGGCTCGAAGCCCTCCAACGAGACCAGGTGGACGACCTGCTGACCACCCGTCGCGGGCGGGAAGCGGTTGGCGACGACCACCGCGTTGAGGTCCTCGGTCAGCGGCTCCGGATCGGTGCCGGCGACCCGAACGTGGTCGGCGTCCGGCGGACCGCCCTCGCGGATGTGCGCCAGCAGTGCGAGCTCGGCGGGCTCGGGGCGGATCGCGGCGAACAGCTCCGCGGGCACCAGGATGCTGCGGCAGGCTTCCTCGTCCTCGCCGGGCAGCAGGCTGCCGGGGTCGATGTCGGGCGCGCGGCCGGCGCCCGCCTCGCCGTCGAGGAGCTGGGCGACGGTGCTGACGGTCACCACGCCCACCGCTTCGCGGTCGCCGGGCAGTTCGCCCTCGCCGAAGAGCAGCAGCGCCACCCACGGCACGCCCTCCGCGGTGCCCTTGAGCCGCCGGGCCCACGGCAGTGCGGGCGCGTCGAGCGTGATGTGCGGCAGGATCTGGCTGTAGGTGCCGATCGCGCCCGGCACCGGGTAGGCGGCCTGGACCTCGGAGGAGGCGATCGAGAAGCGCGGCTGGCGCACGTCGAAGCGCTGGACGCGGTCGGGCAGGGTGCTGCCGGTGTTCAGGCCCTGGATGTCCTCGCTCACGGTGGCGGCGTAGCGGCCGGCGTAGAGCGAGGGGAGACGGTGGTCGAAGAAGCGGGTGCGGTGGCCGACGGTGGCCATGCGGGTCCCCTCTCTCAGCTGGCGGCGACCAGCATGGGCTCGGCGGTGAACGCGGTCCGGGCGGCGCGGGCGTAGCCGGACAGGTCGCTGTCCAGCGGGCCCAGGTCCAGGCCGAGGGCGGTGAGCTGGCCCGCCAGCCGGGCGCGGGCGGTGGTCTGGGGGCCGGCGGCGACGGTGTCGGCGATGGTGGCGATCACCCCGCCGGGGCGCTGCGGCACGGTGCCCTCCGGCCCGGCGTCCGGGTCAAGCGGCTGGCGGCCGTCGGGGTAGATCGGGTCGAAGGCCAGCGCCTTCTCGTCGATGTAGCCGGTCGAGGTGCCGTGCCGGGCGGCGGGGGAGCTCAGGCTGACGCCGGTGAGCTGGTCCTTCAGCACCTGCTTGTCACCGTCGGGCAGCGTGCCCTGGGCGGAGGTGCCCCACAGCTCCTCGGGGACGGCGGCCAGGCAGCGGCTGCGCGACCAGGTCGCGGGGTCGACGGCGTCGCCGTCGTGGGTGAGCGTGATCCGCTGGGTGCTGACCAGGTTCCGTTCCCGCATCGGCCGGATGTTCAGGGCCGGGCCGGTCTCGGCGGCGGTGGTGGAGGTGCCCAGGAAGATCTGCTTCAGCGGGACGGCGCTGTCGGTGGAGAGGGTGAACCCGTTGGCGGAGACCTCCCAACCGGCCTCGGCGCCGCGCGCGCCGCCCGGGTGGTGGTCGACCAGCAGCCCGACCCCGGGGGTGACCCGCACGGTGGTGGGCGGCGGCGGGAGCATCTCCCGGAACCCGGCCCAGTCCAGGACATTGTCCGAACCCTCGCGGCCCTTGCCGAAGTTGATGGTGAAGGAGATGAACCAGAGCTTGATCTTGGCCTGCCCGCCGGTGGGCGGCCCCCAGATGCCGAGCGCGACGCCGACCTCGACGGTGATGCTCACCTTGACGAAGAGGATCTTGACGGTCGCCGACACGCCGATCCGCACCTGCAGGCCCACGTCGACGTAGAACGGCTTCCACTGGATCAGCGCGTCGACCTTCGCGGTGCACCAGGCCCGGATCACGCCGGAGTGGAAGCGCACGTCCAGCGCGCCGCCGGCCATCGCGGCGGCCGGGGTGATCGCCAGGTAGGCGCTGCCGGAGATGGTGACCGAACCGGTCAGGTCCCAGTCGAAGCCCAGCCGCGGCACCCGCGGGTAGCGGTCTGGGGCCGTGAAGTTGGGGTGGTAGCCGCCCACCGTGTAGACGAAGTCGCCGGCGTGCGGGCTGGGCCCGAACCAGCTGCGGAACGCCACCCCACCACGCAGGCGGCAGTTGGGGTCCAGCAGGAAGGAGTCGGGGGTGAGCTCGGCGTCGAACTGCAGCTCGCCCTGCCGGGGCTTGAGGACGGCCCGCAGCGCCGCCTCGATCTGCGCGTACTTGCGCGAGCCGTTCTTGGGCAGGGCGGCGGCGGCCGTGCCGAGCAGCGCGATGGTCAGGTCGGCGCCGGTCTGCACGACGGCCATCGCCCGGCCCTCGATCAGCTCGGCGATGGTGAACTTCAGGCCCGCCGCGACCCAGAGCTCGTCCTGGGCCGGGGTGATCCAGGCGTCGGGCCCGGTGGCGATCCGGCGCAGGATCTCGATCGGGTTCTCGTTCTCGGCGCCGATCGACCCCGGGTCGTCCAGCGCCTTGAGCAGCGGGAAGTCGCCGATCTCGGAGACCTCGGGCAGCCGGATCCGGCTGTTCCAACCGAGGCCCGCGGCAACGCCGTTCAGCCGGATCGCGGGGATGCCGAAGCCGGGGTCGGCGCCCAGTCCGGCGTAGCCGAAGAACGAGGGCTTCGCACCGGTGGCGTCCGGCACCACGTATGCGCCCACGCCGGTGCCGTACACGCCCCGGCCGGCCTTGGCGCCGTCGGCCGGGTCGCCGCCGCCGAAGGAGAACATCAGCACGCCGCCGACGATCGAACGGTAGGGCGCCTCAGTGGGGAGCTTGCCCAGCCCACCGGTCACCTGCAGCGGCGCGTAGTCGTAGGCGACGTTGATGACGGCCTCGTCGTCGCTGATCTCCAGCTCCCAGCGGCCGTTGCCGCGTTCGCCGTCGGCGCCCGCAAGGACGGCGAAGCCGGTCCTGGTGGCGATCGCCCGCACCGGGCGCTCGAACCGACGCGACTCGCGGGCCGTGCGGGTCGGCAGCGCCCGGCCCAGGCCGTCCAGTCGCGACCCGTCGACCTCCACGGCCGGCCGGGCCGGGCGCAGCGGGACCGGGCGCTGGCCGGCACCGGGCAGCAGCAGCCAGGTGCCGACGGGCAGCTCCCCGAGGTAGGGGCCGGGCCGCGGCACGTCCGACCCACGGGTGAGGGACAGGAGTCGCTCTCGCGTCAACTGATGGTCCGTGCAGATCACCTGCCAGCCGTCCACCGCCTCCGCCAGGAACGCGCGTGCGGCGCCGGTCAGGATGCGCACGCGCATGCCCGGCCCCTCGGCGGTCAGCATGCCGCCGTTCGGGTCCGCGGTGACCGTGACCTGCTCGACCAGCGCCCCGGGCAGCGGCGGCACGTCGAGACCGAGCCCGCCGGCCAGCAGGTGGGCCGGTACGCCCGGCCCATCGATGCCCAGGTCGAGGGTGAAGGCGCGCGCCGAGACGCCGTCGGGGCTGATCGCCAACCGCAGGGCGGCCGGCTGGGCGGCGACCGCCACCGTGGCCGTGCCCGCCGCCCGCAGCGCCTGCGGGTCGCCGTCCTGCAGGACGAAGCGCAGCACCTCGTCGGGGAACAGCGCCCGCACCGCGTCCTCGCCGAACCCGAGGGCCTCGACCGGCAGTTCCACCTCCTGACCCACGGTCGTGTCCAGCAACTTGCGCAGCGCGTCTACGTGGACCGCCACAGGTGCTCCCTTCGCTGCCGTCCGCGCCGCACGGCGCGGACTCGCCTGGCCTTGCCCTGATCCCGCCGAACTTCACGTGCCGCCGCTCCAGGTGCTCGTGGGGCGACTCCGGATGGGCCAAGGGAGTCAAGCAGCTCGAACGAGCACCCTTGGTGATCAACTCGAAGCAGAGGGTATACGAAACAGTCGCCCGCCGGTCGGAGCGAAGCCAGGACGGTCCCGGCGTCGCGGCGTGTCCACCGGCGGGCACCCACCCCCACGTCCGGGCCGCGGGTGGATCCCCCACGGGATACTCGCAAGTAGCCCGGAGCGCAGCTGACAGCTCGTCAGCTCCTCACTCCTTCGAGTGAAAACTGGAATGTTCATCGCCTTCTGGCTCTCCGGCGGCCGGGTGCTCGCGGGGATGAACGTCAACGTCTGGGACGTCACCGACCCGATCCGCGAACTGGTGCGCTCCCGGCGGGTGGTGGACCCGGAGGCCCTGGCCGACCCGGACGTCCCGCTCGGGGAGGTCTGAGCCCGGCCCGGCCCCACAGCCGTCAGCCGCCGGAACGCAGCCCCGCCGGTGTCGCGCGACGCGGTCCGGGCCCCGCGCCGGGTCGTCCCAGGCGACGACCGGTCGTTGCGGGGCCTCAGCCGCGCGGGGCACGCCGCATCGTCCACAGGGTCGGACCGTCGCCCGGCAGCGGCACCTCCTCCAGTACCTCGAACCCGAAGTGCCGGTAGACGGCGAGGTTCTCGGCCTTCGAGGACTCCAGGTGGACCGGCAGCCCCGCCGCGTCCGCCCTGGCCAGCCCCGAGCGCAGCAGGGCGGCGCCCTGTCCCCGGCGCTGCGCGACCGGGTCCGCGCCGAGCACCGCCAGGTACCAGTGCGCCTCCTGCGGCGCGTTGGCGGCGGCCGCCTCTACGCACTGCCGGAACCAGTGGGCCCGGTCGCCCAGGAGCTCCGCGAGTTCCCGAATCGTCCCCTCGTCCGGGACGGCCTTCTCCTGCGCCTCCGGGGCCACCCAGAAGGCGGCCGCGTGCTCGGTGCGCTCGCACAGGCCGTACGGCAGGTACTGCCGGGTGAACAGTGTGGTGAAGTACCCGCCCAGCGCGGCGGGGCGCGTGGCGGCCTCCGGGAAGAACCAGCACATCATCGGATCGTCCTCGAAGGCCCTGGCCAGCAGCCGGGAGACCGCGCCGACGTCCTCGCCCGTCACCGCCCTCGGCTTGTTCGCGGCCGCGTTCGCAGCCTTGTTCGAAGTCTCGATCGGGTCCGCACCCGTGTTCGTCATCCGCATACGGACATTCTGCGCGCACTTATCCCCGTCACCCCGGCCGGGGGGCAGCAACTTCCCTGCCACGAGGCATTGCTGACGGACAGCAGGGGCGGGCCCGGGGAGCATTCGGCCCACCGCGAGGCGCCCTCCGGGGGGAACCCCCGCCCTGACCCGGCGAGGCGTCACCCCGGACGGGTTATGCATGCGGCATGAAATTCACCCTCAACGCCGCCCTCGGCGTCCCCCTGATGACGGCCGCCGTCCTCGCCCTGAGCACCGGTCCGGCCACCGCGGCCACCGGAGACCTGGCCATCAACGGCACGACCCGGACGGACCCCTCCGGGTGCTACGCACTGGACGGGGCCGCCAGCATCGTCGACAACCTCACGGACGAGGCGGCGGAGATCCACTCCGGCGCGGACTGCACCGGAGACGTCCTCGAAGTGATCCAGGCCGGCGACGACAGCCGGGTCACCGGGGCGCAGAGCCTTTTCATCCCCTGAGCCGGCGGGGCCGCACCCCCGACACCACGACCGCATGGTGCTATCGTCACTAGCACCATGTTGCTGAAGCTGGACCTTGGCGACGCCCGCCCCCTGCACGAGCAGGTGGCGGGCGCGATCCGACGGGCCGTCGCGGAGGGCGAGTGCGCCCCCGGCGACAAGCTGCCGCCCGCCCGGGAGCTCTCCCGGGCCCTCGGGGTGAACACCAACACCGTGCTGCGCGGGCTGCGCGCCCTGCGCGACGAGGGGGTGCTGGAGTTCCGCCGGGGCCGTGGCATCACGGTCGCGACCGACGCCGGAACCCGTGCCGAACTGGTCGACCGCGTGAGGCAGTTGATTGCGGATGCGGCCCGGTCCGGCTACAGCAGGAACGATCTCGTGGATCTGATCAGGGGGATGTCGTGACGGACGAAGAGCCTGCGAAAGGGCCCGTCCCGGAGGGACCGGTACACCGCGGAGCACTGTGGGGGGCGGTGGTCTGGACGCTCGGTGTGGCCGCGCTGCTGGTCGCGCTGCCGATGAGCGCGCGCGACCGGCTGCCGGACCGGGTCGCGACCCACTGGAGCGGGAGCCGCCCGGACGGTTCGATGCCGCTCACGACGGCGGCGCTGTTCCCGGCCGTCATCTGGCTACTGGTCGCGGCCGTCCTCGCCGTCGCGCTCCGGTTCCGGCCGGGCCGGGCCCGCGGCCTCGCCGGGCCGGTACTGGCCGCCACCGGGGTGCTGCTGAGCGGGGCGCAGGCCTCCATCGTGCGCGCCAACCTGGACCGCGCCCGCTGGCAGGACGCCGCGCCGATGGGTGTCGAGGTGGTCCTGATCGTCGTGGCGGCCGGTCTTGCGGGTGCCCTGGCCTGGCTGGCGACCCGACGGCCCGCCGACACCAGCGCCTTCACCGGCATCACCGGCATCACCGGCGTCACTGGCACCGCCGGCGCCCAGGCCACCCGGATCGGGGCGCCGGTGCTGGTGCCGGGCGCCGGTGAGCGGCTGGTCTGGCTCTCCCAGGCCTCCAACCACTGGCTGCAGGCACTCTCCTCGGTGCTGGGGCTGCTCTCCGTACCGGGAGTGATGCTCGCCGCGAGCGGGCGCACCGGGTCCGTCGACTGGCGGGCGGTCACGTTCTTCGGCCTCGGCGCGGTGGTCGCCCTGCTCTGCTCCTCGGTGCGGGTCCGGGTGACAGAGGCTGGTCTGCACATCGGCTTCGGCCCGTTCGGCTGGCCCGCCCGGCGCCTGGCGCCCGCCGAACTGGTCTCGGCGCGGGTCGAGCAGCTGACCGCCCGCGAGGCCGGCGGCTGGGGCTACCGGGTCCACCGCGGGGGCAGCGTCGTGTTCCTGCGCCGGGGCGCCTGCCTGGTGGTCCGCACCCGGCGCGGGCGGGACTTCGCGGTCAGCGTCGACGACGCCGAGCGCGGCGCCGCCCTGCTCAACGCACTGATCGCCCGTACCGCCGGCGCCGCCGAGCACTGAGCCCGCCCGGCCCGCCACCCGTGAGCAGCCCTCCGGTGGCGGGCCGGTCCGTCTGCGGCGAGGCTGGTGCGCGGCCGAACCAGCGGCCGCGACCTGTGACCGGACCCCGGACGTCGGCCAGGCCCGCAGGCGAGCAGTGGACGGACGGTGGTACGGGTGGCCGGCGGCAGCGGCGGTTTCCCCTCGCGCAGCGTGTGGCGCCGCCCCGAACTGCGCTGGGTGGACGTCCTGGTCGCCGCCGCGCTGGTGGCCGGCCTGTACGGGCTGCTGCGGCTCGCCCCCTCGCTGGACGCCCCGTTCCTGCCCGACCAGGCCCCCGCCACCGTCTCCACCGACCTGTCGAACCTCCCCTTCTACGCGGTGCGTTCGCTGCTGCGAATGTTCGTCGCGCTGTTCGCCTCGGTGCTGTTCACCTTCGTCTACGCGAGCGCCGCGGCCCGGATGCGACGGGCGGAGAAGGTGCTGCTGCCGATCCTGGACGTCCTCCAGTCGGTGCCGATCCTGGGCTTTCTGTCGATCACCGTCACCGCCTTCATCAACCTCTTCCCCGGCTCCACGCTCGGCCTGGAATGCGCCTCGGTCTTCGCCATCTTCACCTCGATGGCCTGGAACATGACCTTCGCGTTCTACTACTCCCTGGTCAGCCAGCCGCGCGAACTGGACGAGGCGGCCCGGGTGATGCGGCTGACCAAGTGGCAGCGGTTCTGGCGCCTGGACGTGCCCAGCGGCATGATCCCGCTGGTCTGGAACGGGATGATGAGCTTCGGCGGGGCCTGGTTCTTCCTCGCCGCCTCCGAGTCGATCAGCGTGCTCAACCACCGCTACGCGCTGCCCGGCATCGGCTCCTACGCGGCCACCGCCATCGGCAACGGGGACCTGGGCCAGGTCGGCATCGCGATCGGCGTGATGGTCGTCATGGTGATCGGCGTCAACGTGCTGTTCTGGCGGCCCATGACGGCCTGGTCCGAACGGTTCCGGGTGGAGGAGTCGGAGTCCGCGGACCGCCCGCGCAGCGTCGTCCTCGACCTGCTGCGCCGCTCCAGCCTCCCGGAGCTGGCCGCCCGGCCGCTGCGGCCGCTCGGGCCGGCGCTGGACCGCGCCATGCGGGTGTTCGGCCTGGCCGAGCACCCGCTCGCCCGCCCCGCCGCCCGGGAGCGCACCGGGGACGTGTTCTTCGCCGGGGCGGTCGCCGTCGTGGTGGTCTTCGGAGCCTGGAAGGCCTTCGACTACGTCCACACCACCGTCGGCCTCGGCGAGTTCGGCCACGCCTTCGCCCTCGGCGCGGTCACCTTCGCACGGGTACTGGTGCTGCTGGTGGCGGCGACCGCGGTGTGGGTGCCGATCGGGGTCTGGATCGGCATGAACCCCAGGGTCACCCGGTTCGCCCAGCCGGCGGTGCAGGTGCTGGCCAGCTTCCCGGCGAACTTCCTGTTCCCCTTCGCCACCGCCGCGTTCGTCGCCCTCGGGATCTCCCTGGACCTCGGCGCGGTGCTGCTGATGGCCCTCGGCGCCCAGTGGTACATCCTGTTCAACGTCGTCGCCGGGGCCTCCGCGATCCCCAGCGACCTGCGCGAGGCGATGACCGGCTTCCAGGTCCGCGGCCGGCTGCGCTGGCGCGCGTTCGTCCTCCCGGCGATCTTCCCGTACTACGTCACCGGCGGCATCACCGCGGCCGGCGGCGCCTGGAACGCCTCCATCGTGGCCGAGGTGGTGGACTACGGCTCGCACCACCTCACCGCCACCGGTCTCGGCTCGTACATCGCCGAGGCCACCGGCACCGGCGCCTTCCCGCAGATCCTGGTCGGGGTGAGCGTGATGAGCGTGTACGTGGTCGCGCTCAACCGGCTGCTGTGGCGCCGGCTCTACCGGCTCTCCGAGACCCGCTACGCCCTGTGAGGAAGACCGTGACCAGCGCCGCCACCCGCACCGCGATCGTCGGAGCCTCCGCCGTCACCAAGACCTTCACCACCCCGGACGGGCGGGCGCTGCCGGTGCTCGACGACATCAGCCTGCACCTGGCCGAGGGCGAGATCGTCGCCCTGCTCGGCAAGTCCGGCTCCGGCAAGTCCACCCTGCTGCGCTGCCTGGCCGGGCTGATCCCGCCCTCCTCCGGGACGGTCACCTACCGCGGCACGCCGCTGCGGGCCGCCAACCCGGGGGTGGCGATGGTGTTCCAGTCCTTCGCGCTGCTGCCCTGGCTGACCGTCCAGCAGAACGTCGAACTGAGCCTCCAGGCCCGCGGGGTGGGCGAGGACGAGCGGCGCGAGCGAGCCCTGCGGGCGATCGACCTGATCGGCCTGGACGGCTTCGAGGGCGCCTACCCCAAGGAGCTGTCCGGCGGGATGCGCCAACGGGTCGGCTTCGCCCGCGCACTGGTGGTCGAGCCGGACGCGCTCTTCATGGACGAGCCGTTCTCCGCCCTGGACGTGCTGACCGCCGAGAACCTGCGCAACGAACTGGTCGGGCTGTGGGAGGGCCACGAGGCCCCGGTCAGGTCGATCCTGATCGTCACCCACAACATCGAGGAGGCGGTGCTGCTGGCCGACCGGATCCTGGTGCTGTCCTCCAACCCCGGCCGGATCCGCTCGGAGCTGACCGTCGACCTCCCGCGCCCGCGCGACCGCCGCACCGCCCAGTTCGAGGCCCTCGTCGACACCGTCTACGGCATCCTCACCGGCCGCGGGGAGCAGCCCGTCGCCGAGCCCGCCGCCCCCCAGGCCGCCACCCCGATCACCACGCCGCTGCCGCCCGCCACCGTCGGCGGACTGGCCGGTCTGCTGGAGATCCTGCTCTCCATGGGCGGCGAGGAGGGCCTCGCCGAGATCGCCGACGAACTGAACTTCGAGGTGGACGACCTGCTCCCGCTGGTCGACGCCGCCGTCCTGCTGAACCTCGCCCGCACCACCGACGGCCGCTTCGCCATCACCCCGGCGGGCCGCGAGTTCGCCGCCGCCGACATCCTCACCAGCAAGCAGCTCTTCGCCCGCAACGCCGCCCGCCACGCCCCGCTGGTGCGCGCCATCGTGCAGTCGCTGGCCGCCACCGAGGACCACAAGCTGCGCGAGGACCTCTTCCTGGACCTGCTGCGCGCGGGCTTCGACACCGAGGACGCCCGGCGGCAGCTGGAGACCGCCATCGACTGGGGCCGCTACGGGGAGCTGTACGACTACGACGCCGACGACGCCGAGTTCTCCCTCGAACCCGGCGCGGAGGCCGCGTTGTGAGCACCGGTCGGTCCTGATCCCGACGGTCGCCGGCGTCGGTGCGAGGGCTCGCCGACGGACACGCGCCAAACCACCCTTTTCGGTGGTGGGGCGACCTCCCGGGCGGGTACACCAGTTGGCGGCAACCATCGCGCGGACCAGCGAGGAGGCGTCCGTGAGCGACGACCGGAGCGTTCGGAGAACGACCGATCCAGAACAGACCGTCCAGGACGAGCGAACAGTCAGTTTCCTGCGCTTCGGCGTCGGGGCGATCGGCGTGCTGCTGCCGCCGGCCCTGCCGCTGGGCAACTGGCTGGCGGACGAGGTCACGGGGCGCTCGACGGACGGGTTCTGGCCCGCGTCGATGAGCGCCGCGTACTACACGGGGACGCGCAACGTCTTCGTCGGGGCGCTGTGCGCGCTGGGGGTGTTCCTGGTCTGCTACCGCTTCGACCGGCGGGACGACCGGTGGAGCACGGCGGCGGGGCTGTTCGCGCTGGGGGTGGCGCTGTGCCCGCCGGCGCCGCAGGATCCGACCGGGCTTCAGCGCACGGTCGGAGTGTTCCATCTGGTGTTCGCCGCGCTGCTGTTCGTGATGCTGGCGCTGTTCTGCCTGTACTCGTTCCGCAATCCGCGCTCGACGCAACCGGCCCGGGTCGGTGCGGCGTACCTGGCGGCGGGGGTGCTGATCCTGGTCGCCCTGGTGGCGGCGGCGGTCGCGGGGCTGTCCGGGTTCGGGGCGGACTGGGCGGTCCGGCCGATGTACCTGTGCGAGTGGGTGGCGACCTGGGCG
The DNA here is from genome assembly GCF_001188955.3 of Kitasatospora aureofaciens. Taxonomy (GTDB): domain Bacteria; phylum Actinomycetota; class Actinomycetes; order Streptomycetales; family Streptomycetaceae; genus Kitasatospora; species Kitasatospora aureofaciens. Next base: position 73,752 of record NZ_JPRF03000026.1, read on the forward strand.
TTCGGTGCGGCCTGGATCGGAGCGGCGGTGGAGCTGGCGGCGGGGCGCGGCGGGCGGGCCGGGTCCGGGGCGCTCCCCCGTCAGGCGGTGGGACTGGAGGTACGGGGTCCGGAGGCGTCGCAGACCTGAGCGTTCGTCAACTCGTCGCACTGGCACGCCGTTACCATGCGCTCCAAGGCCAACCTTCGCGGCGGCCCGTGACGGATGCCCAGCTACGGGGAGCACGAGCGTGACGAACGAGGAACACCCGTCGGTCGATCTGCGGATGGACGTGCCGCACTCGGCCCGGGTCTACGACTACCTCATCGGCGGAAAGACCAACTTCGAGGCGGACCGGGCCGCCGCCCACGCCTCGGTGCAGGCCTGGCCGGCGCTGCCGATCTCGATGCGCACCACCCGCGACTTCATGCAGCGCTCGGTGCGCCACCTCACCGAGCAGTACGGGGTCCGTCAGTTCCTGGACATCGGCACCGGCATCCCCACCTCGCCCAACGTGCACGAGATCGCCCAGACGATCGCCCCCGAGGCCCGGGTCGCGTACGTGGACAACGACCCGATCGTGCTGACCCACGCCCGGGCCCTGATGTCCAGCACGCCCCAGGGCCGCACCTGTTACGTGGAGGCCGACTTCCGCGACCCGGAGTCGATCATGGGCAACCCCCGGCTGCGCGAGGTGCTCGACCTCGCGCAGCCGGTGGCGCTCTCGCTGATCGCCATCGTGCACTTCGTGCTCGACGAGGACGACCCGCAGGGCATCGTGCGCCGCTTCATGGACACCCTGGCGCCCGGCAGCTTCCTCGCCCTCACCGTGTTCACCGGGGACACCGACCCGGTCGGTGTGGGCGGCGTCGGCCGGGAGTACAACGCCCGCGGCATCCCGCTGCAGATCCGCGACAAGGCGGAGACCGAGGCCTTCTTCGACGGCTACCGACTGCTCGACCCGGGCGTCACCCTGGTCCACCACTGGCGGCCGGACGCCGACGCCCCGGCGATCCGCGACCGGGACATCGCGATGTACGCGGGCGTGGCCGTCAAGAACTGATCGGCGCACCACGGGGGCCCGGTCAGCCGGGGACGGAGACCAGGCCCGTCTCGTAGGCCAGGATGACCAGTTGGACCCGGTCGCGGGCGTCCAGTTTGGCCAGCAGCCGGGTCATGTAGGTCTTCACGGTGGCGATGCTGAGGACCAGTTCGGCGGCGATCTCGGTGTTGGACAGGCCCCGGCCGACCAGAGTGAGGATCTCCCGCTCCCGGTCGGTGATCGCGTCCAGCCGGCGCGACGCCGGGACCGCGGCCGGGTTCGGGTTCAGCTTCGGGTGCTGCCCGGCGAAGGCTCCGATCAGCCGCCGGGTGACGCTCGGCGCGATCAGCGCGTCCCCCGCGGCGACCACCCGCACCGCGGCGAGGATGTCGTCCAGCGCCATGTCCTTGACCAGGAAGCCGGAAGCCCCGGCGCGCAGCGCCGCGTACACGTGCTCGTCCTCGTCGAAGGTGGTGAGCACCACCACCCTGGTCGGCCCGCCGGCGGCGGTCACCTGCCGGGTAGCCTCGATGCCGTCGGTGCCGGGCATCCGGATGTCCATCACCACGACGTCCGGCCGCAGTTCGGCGGCCAGCCGGACGGCCTCGGCGCCGTCGCCCGCCTCGCCGACCACCTCGACGTCCGCCGTCTCCGTGATCACCATCTCCAGGGCGGCCCGTACCAGCGGCTGGTCGTCGGCCAGTACGACGCGGATCATGCGGTCTCCTCCCCGGGGATCGGCAGCCGGGCGGCGACCCGGAAGCCGCCGTCCGGGCGCGGCCCGGCTTCGAACTCGCCGTGCAGCAGGGCGACCCGCTCGCGCAGCCCGGCCAGCCCGAAGCCGCTGCCGGGCGCGGCGCCGTGGCCCCGGCCGCGGTCGGTGATCTCGACGGAGAGCTCCCCCGCGGTACGGCCGACGGTCACCAGGCAGTCGCGAACCTCCGCGTGGCGCACCACGTTGGTGACCGACTCCTGGATGATCCGGAACGCCGAGAGGTCGATCTCCGGTGGCAGCGGCCCCGGTTCACCCGAGCGCCGCACCTCGACCCGCACGCCCGCCGCGGTGGTGGTCTCGGCCAGCCGGTCGAGGTCGGCCAGGCCGTGCGGGACGGTGTCCGACACCTCGCCGTCGGCCTGCCGCAGAGCGACCAGCATCCGGCGCAGCGCGGCCAGGGTCTCCCGGCCGGCGGCCTCGATCTCGCCCAGCGCCTGCTCGGCCCGCTCGGGCCGGCGGTGGATCACCCGGCGGGCGGCGCCGGCCTGGAGGGCGACGATTCCGAGGCTGTGGGCGACGGTGTCGTGCATCTCCCGGGCGATCCGCAGCCGTTCGGCGGTCACCGCCTCGACGGCGGCCCTGCTGCTCAGGGCTTCGGCGTGTTCCCGGTTCTGCCGCAGCGAGCGCCCGGCCAGCCAGGCGACCAGGGCGAGCAGCGCGGCGCCGTCGGCCGAGCCGATGCGGGTCCCGGTGAAGACGCCCACGGTGTTGCCCGGGACCATGCCGATGTGCAGGACCAGGAAGGTCATCACCAGAGCGAAGGCGGCGCGCGAACTTCGACGCGTCCCTCGGGCGGTGATCACGAAGAGCGCGACGTCCACGGCGAGCAACGCGGTGGGGGGCACCTGGTGCTTGGCGGCCCAGCCGTCGGTCTCGGTCCAGGTGGCGATCAGCAGCACGGCGACCGAGAGCACCGGTACCCGGCGCACCAGCGCGGCGCCGGCGAAGGCTATTGCCGTATCACCCAAAGTGAACGGCAGGCCGCCGTGCGCGGCGGCGCCGCCGTACTGCCGCCATCCGGTGTCGCGGAGCGCCAGGGCGGGATAGGCGACGGCCACGCACCAGGCGAGGGCGACCCAGGCCTCGGGCGGGAGGCGCCGGATCAACGGGGGCGTGGGTGTAGCGGGCATGGTTCAAGATCGTAACGACGGGGGTGGGCGCCGTCATCCAACCGTGGTTGTACGACCGGGGCAGACCCGCGGTGTCGACACCGGTCCGATGCGGCGGTCGGGGCTCCCCCGGCACCGTGGTGCCCATGATCGAAGTCAACGAACTGACCAAGCGCTACGGCCGCCGAACGGCCGTCGACCGGCTGACCTTCACCGTCCGCCCCGGCCACGTCACCGGCTTCCTCGGCCCCAACGGCGCGGGCAAGTCCACCACCCTGCGGATGGCCCTCGGCCTCAACGACCCCACCTCGGGCACCGTCACCGTCGACGGCCGGGCCTTCCGCGGGCTGCCGCGCGGCCTGCGAGAGGTCGGCGCGCTGCTCGACGCGGGCGACGTCCACGGCGGACGCACCGGCGTGGCCCACCTGCGGGTGCTGGCCCGCAGCAACGCGATCCCGCGCGGCCGGGTGGAGGAGGTGCTGGCCGAGGTCGGACTCACCGACGCCGCCGGTCGGCGGATCGGCGGCTACTCGCTGGGCATGAAGCAGCGCCTGGGCATCGCCGGCGCCCTGCTCGGCGACCCGCCCGTCCTGCTCTTCGACGAGCCGCTGAACGGACTTGACCCGGAGGGCGTGCTGTGGGTGCGCGGGCTGTTCCGCCGACTCGCCGCGGAGGGCCGGACGGTCTTCGTCTCCAGCCACATGATGGCCGAGATGGAGCACACCGCGGACCGGCTGGTGGTGATCGGCCGCGGACGGCTGATCGCCGACGAGAGCCTCACCGAGTTCGCCGCCCGGGCAGGCCGGGCCGCCGTCACCGTGCGCGCCGCCGAACCCGAGCGGCTGACCGCCGTGCTGCGCGCCGCCGGCGCCGAGATACGCCCCGGCCCGGACGGCAGCCTCGACGTCACCGGCCTGGACGCCGGCCGTATCGGCGAACTCGCCCTGGAACAGCGTCTGTTGCTGTACGCCCTGACCGAGCGCGGCGCCTCCCTGGAGGAGGCCTTCATGGAACTGACCGCCGACAGCGTCGAATACCTCGCCGGAGAGCCCCGATGAGCACCGCCACCCTCCCGACCCCCGTTCGCCGCCACCGCTTCGGCGACCTGCTCGCCGCCGAGTGGCTCAAGTTCTGGTCGCTGCGCTCGATCCCCTGGGTGCTCGGCCTCGCCACGCTGCTCGTCGTCGCCGCCGATCTCAAGTCCGCCCAGTACACCCACGACCACTACACGCCGGGCGACGGCGATCCGGCGGTGATGGCGCAGGTCGCGCTGGACGACTCCTTCATCACGGCCTCCGCCGACATCCTGATGCTGGTCGGCGGCGGCCTGGGAGCGATCGTCATCGCGGGCGAGTACGCGACCGGGCTGATCCGCACCACCCTGGCCGCCGTCCCCGACCGCCGCGCGGTGCTGCTGGCCAAGGCGGCGGTGCTGACGGCGGTGCTGCTCGGCTTCGGGACGGTCACCGCGGGCGTCTCCTTCGGCCTCACCCAGGCGATCCTGGCCGACCGGGGCATCGGGCAGTCCCTGAGCGACCCGACGGCCCTGCGGTACGTGGCCGCCGCCGCGCTGTTCGCCCCGGTGTGCGGACTGGTCGGGCTCTGCCTCGGCACGCTGATCCGGCACAGTGCGGGCGCGGTGGTCGGCACCGTGGTGGTGCTGTTCTTCCTGCCGTCCCTGGTCACCGAGCGCTACCGCTGGACCGCCGACCTGCTGCACGCCCTGCCCTTTCCCGCCTGGCAGCGCCTGGCCCGGATCACCCTGGCGGGCATGCGGCCGACCGACTACCCGGCCACCGTCGCGGGCGCCTGGACCACGTACGGGGTGTGGGCGCTCGCCTCGGTGGCCATCGCGACGGTGGTGATCCAGCGCCGCGACCACTGACGGTCGGACGGCCGCGAGTGATCAGAAGGCCGCGATGCTGCCCGGCGCCCGCTCGGCCCGGCTGAGCGCCCGCAGCACGCTCACCTGGCCGTGCCTGCGCACCGCCAGCCGGGTCAGCAGGACGATCACCGACTCGGCCGTCCCCGGCGGGAGTTCGGGGGTCGGCGCACCGACGCTGACCGCGAGGTCGTCCGCATGGACGGCCAGCTCCATCGTCCGGGTGGCCAGCAGGTCGTCCAGCGTCAGCGACCAGGCGCCCCAGAACGGCAGCCGCACCGGCCGGCGGCCGTCCTCGCCCAGGAGGACGGCCGGGAGCCCGGCGAGCGTGCCGGAGACGCGCCGGCTCAACGCCGCGGGGCCGGAGGCCCCCAGCGCCTCACTGCCCTGCCGGATCCGCACGTTGATCTCGGCCTCGACCCCGGCGCCGATCCACCGCGACCGGCGGTAGTGCTCCAGCAGCCCCACCGTCTCCTCGACCGGCACCGGGGCGGCCAGCACCTCCGGCACGCAGAGCACCTGGTACGCCAGGTGCCCGGCCAGGCCGCCCACGCTCCACTGCGCCAGCGCACTCGGCCGCGCCCACCCCTCGGCCACCTCCGTCCGCCGCAGCAGCGCCTCGGCCGCGCCGGCCGCCGCCAGGAAGTCCGCCCGGGCATCCGTCATGCCGCACCTCCCACCGCTTCCGTCCACCCGGATTATCCGACGGGACAAGGTGTCACGGAACTTGGGTGCGCCCAGCGTTCTCCCGCTGGTTCGCCCACTCGTCGGCCAGGGCCACCAGCAGCGCCGCGAGGACCAGGCCCGAGGCGACCGTGTCGGCGAGTTGGAAGGCGAGGGCCCAGTCGGGGTGGGGTCCTGCGGCGTGGGCGAAGAAGACCGAGCCGACGACGGCGATGCCGACGGCCGAGCCGACCCGCTGGGCGGTCTGCAGGACGCCGCCGGCGCTGCCGGCGCGGGCGCGCGGCACGTGCTGGAGGGTGAGCGTCTGGTTGGGGGCGATCACCAGGCCGCTGCCCACCCCGGCGACCAGCAGCGGGCCGAGGGTCGTCCAGCCCACCGAGGGCCCGGACCACAGCTGGACGGCCAGGGCTGAGGCCAGCAGGCCGAGCAGCACCAGCAGCAGCCCGAGCACCACCAGCCGGCGTCCGAGCCGGCTGACCAGCCGCCCGCCCACGGCGGCGGCCACGCCCGAGCCGACCGCGAAGGGGGTGACCGCCAGGCCCGCCGTCAGCGCCGAGTAGTGCAGGCCCGCCTGGAGGTAGAGCGTGAAGATGAAGAAGATCGCGGTGAACCCGGCGAAGTACACCAGCGACAGCAGCACCCCCGCCGCGTACGGCCGCACCCCGAACAGGGCCATGCTGACCAGCGGTTCGTGCCGCCGGGCATAGTGCAGCTCCCAGCCGACGAAGGCGGTCAGCAGCACGGCCGCCAGCGGCAGCAGCAGCCAGCGGGCCGGGCCGTGCCACTGCTGGCCCTGGACGAAGGGCAGCAGCAGGGCGACGGTGCCGGCGCCGAGCAGCAGCACCCCGACCGGGTCGAAGTCGCGGTGGCCGGCCCGTTCGGCGGCCGGGCGGGGCGGCGGAAGCAGCCGGTAGGCGATCGGCAGGGCGACGACGCCGATCGGCAGGTTGACCAGGAACACCCAGCGCCAGCCGTCCTGCGGGCCGAACAGGTGGATCAGCAGTCCGCCGAGCAGCGGCCCGACGGCGGTGGACAGTCCGATGGTGGCGCCGAGCGCGCCGAAGGCCCGGCCGCGTTCGGCGCCCTCGAACAGGGTCTGGATGAAGCCGGACACCTGCGGCACCAGCACCCCGCCGGCCGCGCCCTGGAACAGCCGGGCCAGCACCAGCCACTCCTGGTCCTGGGCCGCCCCGGCCAGCGCGCTGGCGGCGGTGAACAGGGCGAGCCCGGCGAGGAAGACGGCGCGCCGGCTGCGGGCGTCGCCGAGCCGCCCGGAGGGGACGAGCACCAGGCCGAAGGCGAGCGCGTAGCCGCTGAGCACCCACTGGAGTCCGCTGTTCGACATGTGCAGCCCGGCCCGGACGGTGGGCAGCGCGACGTTCACGATGCTGACGTCCAGCAGGGTCATGAATCCGGCGACCAGGCAGATCGTCAGCGCCCGCCAGCGCCGGGCCTCGGCCCGCCCACCGGCGGCGGTGGCACCGGGCGGCTGCGGCTTCTCCGCGTCGCGGGAGGGTTGGGAGGTCATGGGGCCTCTTCCCGGGGTCCGGGCACTGGTCCCGACTGGTCCTGGCTCTGCTCCGGCTCATCCTCGCCCGGCCCCCAGCGGGCCGCCACCCGGGTCCGCCGCGGCCCGGGCCCGTCGAGCCGGGAGGCCCGTCCGTACCCACCCGGAGCGCGCGGCGTGGACCCGGACACCGTCCGCGGCATCGACGGCGACGCCGACACCCGGGTCGGTCGCCGGGCCTGGGCGCTGATGGAGGTCGCCCGGCACGCCGCGGCCGTCGGGCACTCCGACCTTGACCTGGTCACCGCCCGCAAGCGGGTCCCCCGAGGTCCTGGAGCCGGTCTTCGATCGGATGGCCACCCAGGGCTACCTCAGCCGCGACGGCGACCGCCTCCTCCACGCCCAGGCCGGCGCCCGCGCGAAGGACGGCGCCAGGGTCTGACCGGGCAGGTCAGCGGGCCAGCAGGTCCCGGACGGCCGAGGTGATCTCCTCGGGCGCCTCCTCCGCCATGAAGTGCCCCGCACCGGTCAGCCGGTGGTCCAGGTCCGGCGCCCACGCCCGCCACACCGCGGCGGCGTCGTAGCCCAGCCGCGCTCCCCAGTCCTGCTGGACCACCGTCACGGGCATCGCCAGCTGGGACCCGGCGTCCAGATCCGCCTGGTCGTGCCGGACGTCGACGCCCGCCGAGGCCCGGTAGTCCGCGACGATCGAGGCCACCGCGGCGGCGCTCGCCCGCAGGTACTCGGCCCGGACCTCCGGCGGCAGGACGGCCGGATCGTCCGCCCAGGCGTCGAGGAAGGAACCGAAGAACGCGTCCGCGCTGTTCGCGATCATCGTCTCCGGCAGGCCGGGCGGCTGCGCCATCAGGTACAGGTGGTAGCCGACCGCCGCCGACACCCCGTGCAGGACGTTCCACATGTCGAGCGTCGGCACGACGTCGAGGATGCCCAGGTGGGTGACGGTATCGGGGTGGTCCAGCCCGGCCCGGAAGGCGACCAGGGCGCCCCGGTCGTGGCCTACCAGCGCGAAGCGGTCGTGGCCGAGCGCGGCCGCCAGGGCCACCACGTCGGCGGCCATGGTGCGCTTGGCGTACACCTCGGGACCGGTCCCGGCCGGCTTGTCGCTGGCGCCGTAGCCCCGCAGGTCGGGGCAGATCACCGTGTGCTCGTCGGCGAGCCGCTCGGCGACGTGCCGCCACATCAGGTGGGTCTGGGGGAAGCCGTGCAGCAGCACGACCGGGCTTCCGCTGCCGTTTCCGCCGACCGCGGCGGTCAGCTGCACCCCGTCCGCGCCGGGCAGGCGGAGGTGGTCGAAGCCGGGGATGGTGGGTGCCATGGGGGGCGTCCTCTCGGGTCTGGGACTGGGCGTCGGCAACCGGGGGCCGGGGCCGGGAGGCTCGGGCCGGAACCGGGGCCGGGAACCGACCCGACCAGCGTGGGCGACCGCGATCAGCAACCGATCAGTGCGGTTCGGCACGGCCCACCCCCGGCACCGAGGATGGGGGCATGCGAATCGACGTGCTCGGAGCCGTACGGGCCCTCCGCGACGACGGCAGCCCGGTGGAGCTGGGCGGCCCCCGCCACCGCGAGGTGCTGGCCCGGCTGGTCGCCGCCGAGGGCCGGATGGTCACCACCGACACCCTCGTCGACGACCTGTGGACCGACCCTCCGGTCCGCGCCGTGGGCGCCCTGCGGACCTTCGTCGCCGCGCTGCGCCGCGCCCTCGAACCCGACCGTCCGCCGCGCGACGCGCCGCGCGTCCTCGTCACCGAGGGCCCCGGTTACGCGCTGCGCCTGCCCCGCGAGGACGTGGACGCCCACCGGTTCCAGGACACCCTGGCCCGCGCCCGGCGCGACCCCGGCGCGGTGGCCGAACTCGGCGCGGTGCTCGCCGCCTGGCGCGGGCCCGCCTATGCCGACGTGCCCGACTCCGCCTGGGCGCAGCGCGAGCGCGCCCGACTGGAGGAGCTGCGGCTGGAGGCGGTGGAACTGCGCGCCCGGATTCTGCTCGACTCCGGGCAGGGGGCCGAGCTCGTCGCCGAGTTGGGCGCCCACGTCGCCGAACACCCGTGGCGCGAGCCGGCCTGGGGCCTGCTCGCCCGTGCGCTGCACCGGGCGGGTCGCCAGGCCGATGCCCTGGCCGTCCTCCGCCGCGCCCGCAGCATGCTCGTCGACCAGCTCGGGCTCGACCCGGGTGCCGAACTCCGGCGCCTGGAGACCGAGATCCTCAACGGCCCCGCGCCCGGCGAGGCCGCCCGCGCCACCTGGGCCGGCCCCGGCGTGCGGCTCGGCCCGCGCACCACCGTGGAGCTGGCCCGCACCCTCGCCCTGGCGGGCGGCGACGCCCTCGTCCACTCCCGGCGCGACCGGCTCGCCGCGATCCGGGCGGCCGAACGCACCGGAGACCTCCTGCTGACCGCCCGGATCATCGGCGCCTACGACGTGCCCGCGCTCTGGAGCCGGGCCGACGACCCCGAACAGTCGCGCGCGGTCGTGGAGGCCGCCGAGCGCACCCTGAGCGCGCTCGGCCCCGACGGGCCCGCCGACCTGTCGGCCCGTCTCCTGGCCACCATCGCCGTCGAGAGCCGCAGCGCCGACCTGTCCGGGGCCGAACCGGTGCGCGCCGGGCGGGCGGCCAGGCAGGCCGAGGCGCTGGCCCGGGGCCTGGCCGATCCCGGCCTGCTGGCCTTCGCCCTCAACGGGGTGTTCCTGCAGTCCTTCGGCCGCCCCGGGCTGGCCCCGGTCCGGGACCGGATCGGCGCCGAGCTGCTCGACCTGGGCGGCCGGCACGGGCTGGCGAACTTCGCCGTACTGGGCCGGCTCGTCCGCCTGCAGTCCGCCTCGGCTCTGGGCGAACTGGACGCCGCGACCGCCCACGCCGAGGCGGCCGACGGGCTCGCCGCCACCACCGAGGCGCCGCTCGTCCCCGTCCTCACCGGGTGGCTCCGCGCCCGGGTCACGGCCGCCCGCAGCACCGAACCCGGCGGGCCGACCGCCGCCACGGCCGCGGCGGAGTACCGCGCCGCCGAGGAGGCCCTCCGGACGGCCGGGATGCCGGGGCTGCACCGCGGGCTCTTCCCGCTCGCCCTGCTGGGGCTGCGCCTGCTGCACGACCGGCCGGCGCCCACCGACCGGCGGCTCGACTGGGGACCGTACCGGCCCTGGACCCGGCCCCTGGTGCTGCTCGCCGAGGACCGGACCGCGGAGGCCCGGGCCGCCCTCGCCGCGGCGCCCGAACCACCGCACGACCACCTCCAGGAGGCCCTGTGGTGCCTGACGGCCCGCGCCGCCGTCCGCCTCGGCGAACGCACCGTCGCCGCCCGGGCCGCGGCCGCCCTGCGCGGCGCCGCCGCGGAGGACGCCGGCGCGGCCAGCGGGATGCTGACGCTGGGCCCGGTGGCGCGGTACCTGGCGGAGGCGGAGGCCTGCGCCGGGAATTGACGGTCGCAGGTGCGGCCGGAGTCGGCGACGGGGCAGCCGCACCTGCTGATGCCCGATCGTGGAGGAGGTCATCGCCTGACCGGGCACCGGACCCCGCGGCGGGCCCACCGGCCGGCGGCAGGTCAACCGGTCGGCGGCGGGTCACCCGGCCAGCGGCGGGTCGAGCCGGGCGAAGCCGGCCTGGCGGCGGTACGGGAAGTACGGGTAGGGCGCGGTACGGGCGCTGGCCGCGTCCAGCCGGGCGACCTGGTCCTCCGTCAGCGACCAGCCGATGGCGCCGAGGTTCTGCCGGAGCTGCTCCTCGTTGCGGGCGCCGATGATGACCGAGGAGACGGTCGGGCGGCGCAGCAGCCAGTTGATGGCCACCTGGGGGACGGTGCGGCCGGTCTCGGCGGCGATCCCGTCCAGGGCGTCGACCACCCGGTACAGCAGCTCGTCCTCGACCGGCGGGCCGTAGTCGGCGGTGTCGTGCAGCCGGCTGCCGGCCGGGAGCGGTTCACCGCGCCGGATCCGGCCGGTGAGGCGGCCCCAGCCGAGCGGGCTCCACACCAGGGCGCCGACGCCCTCCTGCCGGGCGAGCGGCATCAGCTCCCACTCGTAGTCGCGACCGACCAGTGAGTAGTAGACCTGGTGGGCGGCGTAGCGGGGGCGGCCGTGGCGGTCGGCGAGGTCCAGGGACTTCATCAGCTGCCAGCCGGAGAAGTTGGAGACGCCGGTGTAGCGGATCTTGCCCGCGCGGACCAGGTCCTCCAGGGTGGCCAGTACCTCCTCGATCGGGGTGGCGGCGTCGTAGGCGTGCAGTTGGAACAGGTCGAGGTAGTCGGTGCCGAGGCGGCGCAGGGCGTCGTCCACCGACCGGATGAGCCGGGCCCGGGAGGTACCGGCGTCCTGCGGGCCGTCGCCGAGCGGCAGTCCGGCCTTGGTGGAGATCAGCACCCGGTCGCGGCGGCCGCGGACGGCCTGGCCGAGCACCTCTTCGGACGCGCCGTCGGAGTAGACGTCGGCGGTGTCGAAGAGGGTGACCCCCGCGTCGACGGCGATGTCGAGCAGCCGGCGGGCCTCCTGGACGTCGGTGGTGCCCCAGGCGCCGAACAGCGGGCCGCGGCCGCCGAAGGTGCCGGTGCCGAGGCTGAGCGCGGGGACCTTGAGTCCGGATGCGCCGAGCCGGCGGTACTCCATGCCGTTGGATTCCATGGTGGTTGCCATGACAGTTCTCCCCTCGAAGCCCCTAATGGGACTCCCGTTCCGTTAGGATGTCTCGAAGTTAGCAGACTTCGCCCTACTAATGGAACAGGAATCCCGTTAATGGCTGCCGAGCCGGTTGAAGCCGCCGCGTCCGCCGCCCCTGCCGCGCCCGGGACGCCGGGCACGCCCGAGAGACCCGGGACGCCCGGAACCGTCCGCCCGGGGGGCCGCACCGCCCGGGTCCGCGCCGCCGTCCTGCGGGCCGCCGAGGACGCCCTGGTCGAGCACGGCTTCGGCGGCCTCGACCTCGCCGACCTCGCCCAGCGGGCCGAGGTCGGCCGCACCACCGTCTACCGCCGCTGGGGCAGCACCACCGCCCTGGTCGCCGACCTGCTCACCGACATGGCCGAGCAGTCGCTGCCGCGCTCCCGCAGCGGCTCGCTCGCCGAGGACCTCCGGGCCAACGCCCGGCTGGTCCGGCGGACCCTGGCGGACCCTCGGCAGGGCGCGCTGTTCCGGGCCGTCATCGTCGCCGCCAACGGCGATCCGGGGACGGCCGAGGCCCTGCGGCACTTCTACCGGCGCCGGGTGGAGGAATGGGCGCCGTGCGTCACCGAGGCCGTCGAACGCGGCGAACTCCCGCCGGACACCGACCCGTTCGAGGTGATCCGGGCCGTCTCGGCGCCGCTCTACTACCGGATGCTCACCACCGCCGAGCCGCTCGACGAGCCGGCCGCCGACCGCGCCGCGGCCGCCGCCGAGGCCGCCGCCCGGGCGGGGGCGTACCGGCGCCAGGAGCCCTGAACGGGCCCGGCCGCACGGCCGGGTACCGGAACGGCCGCACAACGCGGTTGCGTGGTGCGGCCGTTCGGCATGGGAGGCTCATCGAGCGGGTCGGTCTCGTAGGTCTCCCGCATGTGCTCCAGCGACCTACGGGCAGATGGCGGTCGTCGTCGGCTGACCGGACCGGCCGGAACCGGTACGTCGGTTCCGGCCGTTGGGAGGGAGCAGGAGGAGTGGCGACGATGCTCAGAAGAACGAGTCGTCGTCGTCCTCGTAGTAGTTGTTGACGACCACCTGGGGCTCGTCGTCACTCAGCGCCTCGTTGAGCAGCATGCCGCCGACCAGACCGGCCGCACCGGCGCCGAGCATGGCGCCGGTCCCGAAGCGGCGGCCGCCCTGGTCCTGCTGCTGGGCGGGCACGTGCGGCTGGACCTGCTGCTGCGGGTAGCCCGCCTGCTGCGGGGTGTAGAACGGCGGGACGGTCGTCTGCACCCGCTGGGCACAGGCCGCGCAGGTCTCGACCTGGCGCGGCACGCCCCACTGCGGCTGCCACAGCACCACGGCCGAGCCGACGCCGTGGGTGGGGTCGAAGAAACACGTCACGGGCGAACTCCCTGTAGCTGGCTGGGTCTTCGGAACGGCGGGGACGACGGCGGCGGGCGCTGCCGCCGGCATCGGGGGCAGCGGCGCGGGGGCCGGGGCCGACGCCGGGGCCGAGGGGGCGGCCGGCGCCGGCTGGAGGACGTCGACGCCGAAGTCGGTGGCGATGCCCGCTAGCCCCGAGGCGTAGCCCTGGCCGACGGCGCGGAACTTCCAGTCCGCGCCGTTCCGGTAGAGCTCGCCGAACACCATCGCCGTCTCGCTGCCCGTCTCCGGGATCACGTCGTAGCGGGCCACCTCGGCGCCGCCGTCCGCGTCGGTCAGCCGGACGTACGCGCCGCGCACCTGCCCGAAGGCCTGCCGGCGCTGCGCCGCATCGTAGATCGCCACCGCGAAGACGACCTTCTGCACGTCGGCCGAGACGTCCGCGAGCCGGACCTCGATCCGCTCCCGGTCCTCGCCCTCGCCGCCCCCGCCGTCGGCACCGAGGTGACGCACCGCGCCGTCCGGGCTCTGCAGGTTGTTGAAGAAGACGAAGTGCTGGTCCGTGAGGACCTTTCCGGACGCCCCGCAGAGCAGGGCGCTGGCGTCCAGGTCGTACCCGGGGCCGGCCGTCCAGCCGAGGCAGACCCGGACGGACCGCACGCCGGGCGCCTGCCGGTTAAGGGAGACGTTGCCGCCCTTCGTCAGGGCCACACTCATGGGGTTTCCTCCACCACCGTCCGAATCACGCTGTTCGACCACGACAACGCTGTAGACGCCACACCGGTTCCCGGGACCTCGATCAGAAGCGGACGGGGAGTTCCAGCAGGCCACGGGCCCTCATGGTGGGCCGGTGGCGCAGTTGCTCGGCCGGGACGCCCAGGGCCAGCGCGGGGAAGCGGCGCAGCAGGGCGGTGATCGCGAGCGCCGTCTCCATCCGCGCCAGCGGGGCGCCCAGGCAGTAGTGGATGCCGTGGCCGAGCGCGAGGTGGCCGCTCTCCCTGCGGCGCAGGTCGAGCCGGTCGGGCTCGCCGAACTGCTCGGGGTCGCGGTTGGCGGAGGCGAGCGAGAGCAGCACCGTCTCCCCCGCCGGGACGGTGACGCCGCCGATGGTGACGTCCTCGCGCGGGAAGCGGCGGATGGCCAGCGGGGCAGGTCCGTCGAAGCGGGCGAACTCCTCGACTGCTCCCGCGACCAGCTCCGGTTCGGCGCGCAGCGTGGCGAGCTGCTCGGGGTGGGTGAGCAGGGCGAGCACGGCGTTGGCGATCAGGTGGACGGTGTTCTCGTAGCCCGCGAAGAGGATGAGGAAGGCGAGCGAGGTCAGTTCCTCCTCGCTCAGCCGGTCCTGCTCGTCCCGGACGGCGATCAGGTCGGAGAGCAGGTCGTCGGCCGGCTCGGCGCGCTTGCGCCCGATCAGGCCGGTGAAGAAGGCGAGCATCGCCCTGACGGCGTCGCGGGCCTGCTCGGGGCGGTCCGGGTCCGGGGTGATCAGGGTGTCGGTCCAGGCCCGGAAGTCGTGCCGGTCGTCCTCGGGGACGCCGAGCAGGTCGCAGATGACGGTGATCGGAAGCGGCGCGGCGTAGCGCGCGAGCAGGTCGACGCGGCGGCTGGGCCCGGCGGTGTCCTCGACGGCGTCGAGGAGTTGCTCGGCGACGCGCTCGATCGGCGCGCGCAGGGCGGCCATCCGGCGCGGGGTGAAGGCCTGGGCGACCAGGCGGCGGATCCGGGTGTGGTCCGGCGGGTCCATGTTGAGAAGGTTGGCGTCCAGCGCGGGCGGCAGCGCGAAGCCCCGGTAGTTGCCGGGCGCGGCGTGCGCCCTGTCGAGGGCGAGGCGCGGGTCGGCGAGGGCCTGGCGGACGTCCGGGTAGCGGGTCACCAGCCAGACGGGCAGCCCGTCCGGGCCGACGATCCGCTGGACGGGCGCCTCGGCGCGCAGTTCGGCGTAGGTGCCGTAGGGGTCGATGAGCAGGGACTTCACGGTCGGGTCGAGGGGTGTCACCCGGTCAGCCTACGGGGCGCGGGCAGGCACCCTGGCGGGGCGTCAGTGCCGTACCTATTGTCGGAGTCCATGACAAACATTCGCCGTGCCGCCACCCTGGCCACCGCCCTCGCCGGAACCCTCGCCGCCTTGCTCGCCCCGGCCGCCGCCCAGGCCGCACCGGCCGGCTGCCGAACCGTCACCACAGCGTCGCCGGACGCCGAACAGGCCCGCCTCCAGGACGCCCGGACCTCCGTCTTCACCGAGCGCTCCGGCCTGGACGACCTGCTCCACGGCTTCCCCGCCGCGCTCTGCTCCGCCCACACCGCCCACCGCGCCCAGCGGGTGGTGGACGCCTGGGGCCGCAAACTCTGGCGGGCCGGCCTCGACCGCGCCCAGGGCCGCCGGCCCGCCGGCGAGCTGCCCGCCCTCGACGACCGCCCGCTGTACTGGACCCGGCTCGCCATGACCGTCCAACTCGCCCGCTGGCAGCCGGGGTTCGGCGTCGACCAGGCGGAACTCCGGGCCCGCTTCGAGGACGCCTCCCGCGGCCTGGACGACGGCTTCGACGAGCCCGGCCCGGACTCCGCCTCCGGCATCCGGCGGATCTTCATCAGCGGCTTCGACCCGTACGGCCTGGACACCGAGCCGCGCCGCGCCAACCCCTCCGGCGCGGCCGTCCTCCAACTGGACGGCCGGCGGATCACCCTCGCCGACGGCAGCACCGCCGAGGTGCGGGCGGTCGTCCTGCCGGTGCGCTACGGGGACTTCGACAAGGGCATCGTGGAACGCGCCTTCGGCCCCCACCTGCGGCCCGGCGGCCCGCAGTCCGCCGACCTGATCACCAGCATCAGCCAGGGCTACCCCGGCACGTTCACCCTGGAGGCCTGGGCCGGGCGCGCCCGCTCCGCCGACCCGGCCACCGACAACGTCGGCGCGCTCTCCGGCGGCACCGCCTTCCACCCGGTGGACGCCCCGGGCCTGGCCGCCGGCCCGCAGTTCATCCGCACCACCCTGCCCGCCGATGCCATGACGGCCGTCCAGCAGCCCTACCCCGTCCTGCTGAACACCCCGGTCGTCGAGATCCCCGCCGGCGCCACCGCCCCGGTCCAGCGCACCGACGGGCCCACCCCCGGCTCCCGCGCCGTGGCCGGAGGCGGCGGGGGCTACCTCTCCAACGAGGTCGCCTACCGCTCCAACCGGCTGCGCCTCGACCTCGCCCCCGACCTGCCCGGCGGCCACCTCCACACCCCTGTCCTCGACGGCCTGCCGGACCAGCAGGACCAGGTCACCTCACCGGAGTTCGAGCACAACGAGGCCGCGATCTCCGACGAGGTCGGCGCGATCCTGCGCAGCGCGCGGCTCTGAACAGCGCGGGGCTCTGACTGCGCGGGGCTCTGAGCAACGGCGGCACGGCCGGCAGCCAACCGGCTCCGCGGCGGCCCGCCCCACGGGTACCGGCGGTCCGGCCCGCCGGATCCTGGTGGGCCGGGCCACCGGACCGGATCCGCCGCACCGGGCACACCTTCAGGCCGGGCGGGCGAAGCGGGTGCCCGTCGCTCGGGCGCGGGATTCGGCGATCTCGGTGCCGGCCGCCTCGCGGCCGGCCCAGTGCGAGCCCTCGACGGACTTGCCGCGTTCGAGGTCCTTGTACACCTGGAAGAAGTGGGTGATCTCCAGCAGGTCGTACTCGCGCAGGTCGCCGATGTCCCGCAGGGCGGCGTAGCGCGGGTCGTGGGCCGGCACACAGAGGATCTTCTGGTCCGGGCCGCGCTCGTCGCGCATCACCCACATGCCGACCGCCCGGCAGGTGAGCACGCAGCCCGGCACGGCGGGCTCGCCGCCGAGGACGAGGGCGTCCAGCGGCTCGCCGTCGCCGCCCAGGGTGCCCTCGACGTAGCCGTAGTCCGCGGGGTAGCGGGTGGCCGTGAAGAGCGTGCGGTCGAGGCGGATCCGGCCCGCGTCGAAGTCCATCACGTACTTGTTCCGCGACCCCTGCGGGATCTCGATCATCACCTCGAACTCGGCGGGTTCCACCGGTGGCCTCCTCCTCGGCTCCTGGGGAGATTGTCCGCCGTCGGGGCTCCCCCGGCACCGTCGAAACGGCCCCCGCGGTTCACGGTCAACCGCTAGCATCCGGGTCATGGGGAGTTGGCGGGTCACGGTCATGCACCACCATCGCACGCCCGGCGGACGTCCGCAGGGCCGCCCGGAGGGGCCGCTGGCCCGGCGGGACGGCTGGGAGGTGCACGGCCGGGACGGCGAGCTCAGCTGCGTCGACCCGAGCGGTCTGGTCCGCTGGCGGCAGCCCTGCCCCGGGCGGCCGAACGCGGCGCACATCTCCGCCGGCCGGGTGCTGGTCACCACCGACTCCTTCGAGTACACCACCCGGGGCCACCTCGGTCCGGCCCTGCTGCTGGACCTCGCCGACGGCGCTCCGGTCGCCGAGCTGCGCGGCGAGCGCGGCGCGGCGGTCGGCGGCGGGCGGTTCGTCCTCGGCCTGGAGGGCTACGGCGCATTCGACACCTGGGCCCACGACCGGGACGGCGCGGTGGTCGACTCCTGGCGCAGCTACGGCCACTACGTGGTCGGCGACGGCCTGCGCGTGGTCGAGACGGACCGCCGCCGCCCCACCGGCAGCCGGGTGGTGCGGCTGCTGCCCGGCGGAGCGGTCGAGCGCGGCCCGCTGCTGACCGACCCCCAGGCACCGGAGCCGCTGGCCCTGCCCGATGGCACCCTGCTGGTCCTGGACGCGGGGGTGCTGCGCGCCGTCGGGCGGGAGCTGGACGACGCCGTGCTCGCCGAACTGCTCCCGCTGGCCCCGGAGGAGCAGCACCGTTTCACCGGTGGGCTGCGCCGGACGGCCGAGGGCCTGAACGCGACGCTCGTCGAGCGCCACCCGACCCGGATGGGCAGCTACACCACCCACACCTGGGTGCTCGGCCTGGTCGGGCTCTGACCACCCGCTCAGCGGACGGTCGCCCTCCAGGGGCCCTGCTCGGGGCGCGCCTCGGTGTCGGTGCCCGGCCAGGGCGGCATGGTGACGGCGGTGATCCGCAGGGGCCCGTCGGTGTCAGGGTCGGCCCGGAACTGGAAGGCGGTGCCCAGCGGGATCGACGCCGCGGTTCCGGGCGTGAGCCGGAGGGTCTCCTCCCGGCCGTCCTGGCGCCGCCACAGTTCGCCGCTGCCCGCGGTGACCTGCCACAGCTCCTGCACGGTGGCGTGCGACACCGCGCGGGTGACCTGCCCGGGGGCGAGCTCGAAGACCGCGAGGCTGCCCAGACCGTCCAGCACCAGCAGCGGGCGGACCGCGGCGCCGTCCGGGGCGGTCACCACCGGGGCGTCAGCGGTCCCGGCGCTCTCGAAGGGTCGGTGGACAGGCGGTACGGGGTGTTCGTTCATCCGACGACCCGGCCTCTCGTGTGACGGAGTTCCTCACTCCCCGAGGCTGTTGCTCCCCTGGCTGCCACTACCCCGGAGCGCCCCGGACTACCCCGGGACGCCCCCGAACTCGCGCACGGCCTCGGTCACGATGGATTCCAGACGGGCGTGGTGGGCGCCGCGCCAGTAGGCCTGGCCGCAGTCGGCGCACTGGGCGAAGGCGTCGTAGGAGCGCTCGGTGCCGTCGTGGAGCTGCTCACGCACGGTGGTCTTGCTCACCGTACGCAGCGTGCCGTTGCAGGTGGTGCAGCGGCTCCAGGGTGCGAGCGGCGGGGCGAAACGGGAGAGCACGTCGCGCAGTTGCTCGGCGGGGCGGTGGCTGTAGACGTAGGCGCCGGCCCACAGTTCGCGGCGGCGCAGCAGGCCGCGGTCGCGGGAGAGCATGACGCGCTGCTCGGCGGCGGAGCGGGCGGCCAGGGCGGCGTCGCCGATGTCCGGGTTCTCGTACGCGGCGTCCACACCGAGCAGGCGCAGGCGGCGGGCGAGGGTGCCGAGGTGGACGTCCAGCAGGAAGCGCGGCGGGGCGGGCGAGGGCTGCGGACGGGCCACCGCCTCGACGCTGACGTGCTCGGTGTCGGCCGGGACGTGCGAGTCGCGTACGGGCCGGCCGTCCACCAGCAGGGCGCCGACCTCGGTGAGCGGGACGCCCAGGGACTCGACCACGTGGCCGAGGGTGGAGGTGCCGTCGGTGCGCAGCGCCGTACGGCCGGCCCGCCGGGGCGCGGAGACGAAGAGGTGCAGCTCAGGGGCGAAGTCGAGCCAGATCTGGGGTCGGTCCACGCGGCCAGCATGCCAGCGGGGGGCGGGCCGGGGCCACCGGTTTCCGGGGCCGTCCCGTGCGGCCTACGCGGCGGGCACGACCGGGGCGGGCGCCGACCGGCGGTCGCGTGCCGCCCAGCGGGCGACCGGGCCCATCGCGTACCCGGCGGCGAGGAACACCCCGCCCAGCACCAGCCAGCCCGCGAGCCCGCCCTCCAGCAGCAGCGCGGTGAGCAGCAGCGGCCCGAGGGTGCGGGCGACGGCGACGCCGGTGCCGAAGAAGCCCTGGTACTGGCCGATCCGCTCGGGCGGGGCGAGGTCGAAGCCGAGCTGCCAGGAGCCGGCCGACTGCCGCATCTCGCCGGCCACCTGGAGGACGGCCGCGACCACCAGCAGCGCGCCGAACGCCCACACCGGGACGTCCAGGGCGGAGAGTCCGCAGACCACGCAGGAGGCGAGCAGCAGCACCCCGGAGGCGCGCACCGCCCGGACCGCAGAGTCCAGTCCGCTGACGTCGCGGGCGGCCCGGACCTGGAAGGCCAGCACGGCCAGGGTGTTGAGCACGAAGAGCACCGAGCCCAGCCAGCCGAGGCCGGAGGCGCGCTGGGCGATCCACAGCGGCAGGATCAGGCTGAGCAGCGGCATCCGCAGCAGCAGCACGGTGTTGACCAGGGTGACGGCGGCGTAGCGGCGGTCGCGCAGTACGGCCAGGCGCGGGCCGGTGCCCGACTCCTGCGGCGCGGGCGGGACTTCGGGCAGCCGTCGGAGGACCAGTGCGCCTGCCAGGAAGCCGAGGGCGGTGACGGCGAAGGCGCCGAGGTAGGCGGTCCGGGTGCCGACGGTCAGCGCGATGCCGCCGATGGCGGCGCCAACGGCCAGGCCGCCGTTGAGGGTTGACTGCAGGTGGGCGAGCAGTCCGGTCCGTTCGGCGCGCGGCACCAGGCCGGCGACCAGGGCCTGCCGGGCGGCGGTGAGGCCGGACTGCGCGGTGGCGTAGAGGCAGACGGCGAGCAGGAACAGCGCGTAGGAGCGCACCACCAGGAGGGCGGCGACCACGGCGGCCGTGCCGAGCGCGAGGGCCACCGCGGTGCGGCGGGGGCCGCGCCGGTCGGCGAGGTGGCCGAGCGGGACGCCCGCCAGCGAGCCGAGCGCCCAGGCGATCGCCAGGCCGAGGCCGAGGGCGGTCGGGGACATCCCGACGACGCGGGTGAAGTAGAGCGCGGAGCAGGTGTAGTAGGCGCCGTCGCCCACCGAACTCGCCAACTGCGCTGCGGCCAGGGTGCGCTGGGGACCGGCGGGGGGCAGCAGGGTGAAGCCTGCGGCGCTCTGGTTCGGCACTTCTCTCCTGTCGGACGGGCGGCGCGCGAGCCGGGGGGTTCACGACCGTCCGGGCGGCTCTCAGCGGGGCACCGCCCAGCCTAGGGGCGGAATGGACCGGCTGACAGGTCCATTGATCTTGAATCTTCCCGGGCCACTTGCACGCCGCCCGGCGCCCGTCGCCGCACCGCCGGGCGATCCGTGAACTCCCGTACGACGGGAGCCCGTTGCCCCGGGAGCGCAGTCCCGGACCGCTCTCCCCGCCCGCCCGAGGCGCCGTCCGTACCCGCTCCGACGCCGTCACCCCAAGCGGACGCAAGCCCTCCACCACCCTCCCGGCGGGCCAGGATTGGTCATGTTGACCCGTCAGTAGTGCCCTCCTATGCTCAACGGCGTTCGCGATCCGGCACCGGGGCCGGGGCCGTCCGTGCCCGCCCGATCCGGCGCCGCCTCCGGCTCGAAGGGCTTCCTCGCATCAGCACCTCCATCGCCCCCTCGGACTCCGCCGACAACCCGGGCGACAGCGGACGGCCGGCCGCCGCCCCCGACGGCCCGGCGGCCCACGACGACCCGGCCGTCCCCGCCGGGTCCACCGGCCGCCGCCGCTTCCTCACCTACCTGCTGGCCGCTCCGACCCTCACCGTCGCCGCCCCGGCTCGGCCTCGACGCCGCCGCGCCGGCCTTCCGGCGCGCCGGCCTCCGCGCAGGCCGCCGTCCGCGCCGCCGCGGCCGCCCAGGACGCTTCCGCGCCCCCGCAGTTGCTCGGCCTGCCGGGCATCCCGGACGTCCTCGACCTCGGCGACGCGATGATCCTGGCCGGGCTGCCCACCGCGCACCTGCTGGTGCTGGAAATCACCCCCGCCGGGCGTGCCGCGCTCCACCTGCCCCGGCTGGAGGTCGGCCAGGGCCTGACCACGGCGATCGCCATGCTGGTCGCCGACGAGCTCGACGCCGAGCTCACCGACGTGGACGTGCCGCTCTCCGACGGACGCCCCGAACTGCTCTTCAACCAGCTCACCGGGGGCTCCAACTCGGTGCGCTCGCTGTACGACCCGGTGCGCGCCGCGGCCGCCGCCGCCCGCGCCCGGCTGGTCACCGCCGCCGCCCACCGCTGGAACGTTCCGGCGAGCGGACTGCGCACCGCCGGCTCCGCCGTCCTGGCCCCCGACGGCCGCCGCCTCGGCTTCGGTGAACTCGCCGCCGACGCCGCCTCGGTGGTCGTACCGGCCGTGCCCGCCACCCCCAAGCCGGCCGACCAGCGCCGCCTGGTGGGCAGGCCGACCGGACGCATCGACGCCCGCGACATCGTCACGGGGCGCGCCGAGTACGCCGGGGACCTGCAGATCCCCGGCGCCGCGCCCACCGTGGTCGCCCGACCGACCACCGTCAACGGCACCCTCAAGTCCCTGGACGCCTCCGTCGCCCGCGCCATGCCCGGCGTGCTCGCCGTGGTGCAGATCCCCAGCGGCGTCGCCGTCCTCGCCGAGACCTTCGACCAGGCGCTCAAGGCCCGCGACGCGCTGCGCACCACCTGGACGCCCGGCCCGGTCGCCGACCTGTCCGACGCCGACGTCCGGGCGAAGCTGCGGGCCGCCCACGCACCGTTCCTGCTGCCGCCGCTGCTCACCCCGTACCTGGACGGCGAGTTCGACTTCGCCTTCGTCAACCACGCCCCGATGGAGGTGCTCACCGCCGTCGCCGACGTGCGGCCGGGCCGCGCCGAGCTGTGGTTCGCCGCGCAGAGCCCGATCATCGCCCAGCAGACCATCGCCGCCGAACTCGGCCTGCCGCAGAGCGCCGTGACCGTCCACGTGGTGCGCGGCGGCGGCTCCTTCGGACGCAGGCTGTTCTTCGACGCCGCCCTGGAGGCCGCCCAGATCTCCAAGGCCGCAGGCCGGCCGGTCAAGCTGATGTGGACCCGCAACGACGACATGCGCCACGGCCGGATGCGCCCCGCCAGCCACCACCGGATCCGCGCCACCTACGGTCTCGGCCAGGTGCTCACCTGGGAACACCGCGCCGCGACCGTCCGGACCGACCTCTCGCACGGGCTCGGCGAGGCGCTCACCGGCGCCGGTTTCAACCTCTCCGTCGCCGGGATCAGCCTCGCCCAGGCCTTCTTCCTGCTCACCGAGAAGAACCCGTACAACGTCGGCATCCCCACCCAGCTGCTCGCCGAGCTGCCGCTGCAGCTGCACACCGGCAGCTGGCGCTCGGTCTACTCGGGCACGGTCCGGGTCGCCGACGAGATCATGATGGACGAACTCGCCCGCCGGATGGGCCAGGACGAGGTCGCCTTCCGCCGCGCCCGGCTGCGCGACGCCGCCGGGCGGGCGCTGCTGGACACCGTCGCCAAGGCCGGCGACTGGGGCCGCCCGATGCCGGCCGGCCAGGCCCAGGGCGTCGGCTACCACGAAGAGAACGGCGGCCGGGTCGCCTACCTGGTCGAACTCGACGCCACCGACCGCGCCAACCCCCGGGTCATCAAGGCCGTCATCGCCGCCGACGTCGGCCAGGTCATCAACCCCCGCGGCCTGGAGGCCCAGCTGACCGGCGCCCTGAGCGACGGCATCTCGGTGATCCTCCTGGCCGGCAACCACCTGGACAACGGCACGTTCCGGGAGGGGAGTTACGCCGACTTCCACTACGCCCGGCAGCGCAACACCCCGCCCACGGTCGAGATCCACCTGATGCCGCCGAGCGGAGCTCCGGGCGGCGCCGGCGAGTTGGGCGTCCCCGCGGCCTCCGCCGCGGTCGCCAACGCCTACGCCCGGGCCACCGGCACCAGCCCGCGCTCCTTCCCGATCAACTTCTGAGGAGTTCGACTCCCATGCCCACCCACACCTTCGTCCTCAACGGGCGGTCCGTGACCGTCGACGCACCGGACGACATGCCGCTGCTCTGGGTCCTCCGCGACAAGCTCGGCGTCACCGGCCCCAAGTACGGCTGCGGAGTGGGCGTCTGCCGGGCCTGCACCAGCCACCTCGACGGCCAGGAGTTCCAGCCCTGCACCCACTCCGTCAAGGACTGCGCGGGCCGCACCGTCACCACCATCGAGGGCCTCGCCGACGGCGACACCCTCCACCCGGTGCAGGAGGCCTGGATCGACTGCGACGTCGCCCAGTGCGGCTTCTGCCAGCCGGGCCAGATCATGACGGCCGTCGCCCTGCTGCGCCGCACGCCCGACCCGACGGACGCGGACATCGACCAGATCCAGAACATCTGCCGCTGCGGCAGCTACCCGCGCATCCGCGAGGCGATCAAGCGCGCGGCGTCGGGCGGAAACCCCTGAACAGGAACGGTCAGACTTCGACGGCCGCCCACGGGTCGCGGCCGAAGAACGCCGCCAGCCGGTCGTACACCGGGGCGTCCGCCGGCGCGGGGACCTCGGGGCCGAAGGCATGGTGCTCCGCCTCCTCCCCGCGGTACTCGGGCCTGAGGGCGCCGCGGGCCCAGTCGAGCGCCGCGAGCGCGACCTCGTGGTCCAGGCCCGCGGTCGACCGGCCGGTCGCGCGCGCCAGGTCCCAGGCGTGGACGGCGAATTCGGCGATCTGCTGGTCGACCGGGAAGCGCGCGGGCAGGATGGCGCCGCCGGGGGCCGGTGCCGTACCGGTGAGGTCCCCGGCGGCGCGCCAGGCCGTGACCAGCCGCTGTGCGCCGGCTTCGAAGGCGTGCAGCCAGTCCTCCTCCACCCGCTCGAAGGACTGCGACCGGTCCGGCTGTCGGCCCTCGGCCCGCACGGTGAACTGCCGCAGGTCGAACAGCAGGTGGCTGACCAGGTCGCCGACGTCCCAGGAGCGGCAGGGGGTCGGATGGCCGGCCAGCTCGACCCCGGTGCCGTCGATCAGGCCCGCGGTCTGGGCGAGCGCCCGCGCGAGCAGCTCGATCGGGTCGTCCACCGCGGTCATGGCACACCTCTCGGTCCGGGGGCGCACGGATCGTGCCGGGCGATCGTAAGCGCGGGCACCGACGACCGCCGGGCACGACACCCGGGCGCCCGGCACGACGCCGCCGTCCCCGGTCCGGCGTGCGGAGGCCCTTGGGGGTGTCAGGCGGCGAACCCGCCGTCCACCGACAGTTCCGCACCGGTGACGTACCGGCCGTCCTCGCCCGCCAGGTAGGAGACGGCGCCCGCCACCTCGTTCGCCGTGCCGTACCGGCCGAGGGCGACGAAACCGCGCTGGAAGTCGGCGGACGGGCCGTCGGCCGGGTTCATGTCGGTGTCGATCGGGCCCGGGTGGACCAGGTTGACGGTGATCCCGCGCGGGCCGAGCTCCCTGGCCAGCGCCTTGGTGAGGCCGATCAACGCGGCCTTGCTGGTCGCGTAGAGCGCGGCCCCGGGGAAGACGACCCGCTGGGCGATGCAACTGCCGATGCCGACGATCCGCCCGCCCTCGGTCAGGTGCTTCACCGCCGCCTGGGCGTACAGGTACGGCGCACGGACGTTCACCTCCAGCACCCGGTCGAGCTCCTCGATCGCGACCTCCTCGATGGCGCCGCCCGCGCCGACCCCCGCGTTGTTCACCAGGACGTCCAGCCGCCCGAACCGCTCGGCGACCGCGGCGACCGCGGCGTGCACCGCCTCCGGGTCGGCGCTGTCGGCGCGCACGGCCCAGCCGGTGCGCCCCATCGCGGTGATCTTCGCGACCACCTCCTCGGCCCGCTCGGCCGAGCCCTGGTAGGTCAGCGCCACGTCGGCGCCGTCCTCGGCCAGCCGCAGCGCGACCGCCGCCCCGATCCCCCGGCTGCCGCCGGTCACCAGGGCCACCTTGCCGTCGAGTCCCGCCGCACCGTTCGTCGTCATTCCTCAGACCTCCTCGTTCACGCGTTCCGCTCGCGGCCCCGGCCGGTGTTCCGGCCGGCGTTCCGCGCTCGGCGTGTGAGTCGATCCTGTTCCGGATCCCTTGACGTCTCCGGCGGTATTCGGACGTTGCGTTCAACGTTCAACTACAACTCCGGAGACGCGCAGCGGTAGTACGACCCGACGGCCGGCTGGCCGGTCCAGTTGGGTCCGGCCGACGGATCGGCGCCCTCGTACTCGAACGGCAGCCCGACCGGCCGGCCCCCGTCCAGGAGCAGCAGGTGACGGCGGGCCCGGTACTCGAAGCCGGCCGCCCGCAGTGCGGCCAGGCGGTGAGCGCACTGTCACTGACCAGTCGGACCATCGGGCAACCCTACTGATGCAGGCCTTCGCCGAACGCGCCGAGCGGCCACCCCGCGCGGGGTGGCCGCTCGACCGCGCCGGAGCGCGGCGGGGCGTCAGACGGTCAGGGCCTGACCCGGGAAGATCAGGTCCGGGTTCCCGCCGATGGTGCGGACGTTCTTCCCGTACAGGCTGTCGGTGTCGACGCCGAACTTGGCGGCGATGCCGCTCAGCGTGTCACCGCTCCTGACGGTGTAGCTGCCGCCGGAGGTGTTCTTCTCCGCCGCGGGAGCCGACTGCACCGGCTTGGCCGACGGACGGCCCTGCGCGGCCTTCGGAGCCTGCGGCTTCGCCTTCGGGGCGGCCTTCCGGGGGGCCTCGGGGGCCTCCTTCGCGGCGCGCTTGACAGCCGGCGCGGCGGCGGCCGAGCCCTGGTCGGAGGAGCCGTCGACGGCGGCCGGGGCACCGCCCTTGCTCAGGCCCGCCTTCTTGGAGCAGACGGGCCAGGCACCCGGCCCCTGCGAGGCGAGCACCTTCTCGGCGACGGCGATCTGCTGCGCCCTGGTCGCCTGGTTGGCCTGGGGGGCGTACGCGGTCCCGCCGTACGCGGCCCAGGTGGAGGGGGTGAACTGCAGTCCGCCGTGGAAGCCGTTGCCGGTGCTGATGCTCCAGTTCCCGCCGCTCTCGCACTGGGCGACGGAGTCCCAGGTGGAGGAGGGCGCGGCGGAGGCCGAGGTGGCCGTGACGAGGCCGGCCACCGGCAGGGCCGCGACGGCGGCACCTGCGACGACCGCCATCCGCAGGCGGTTGCGCTTGCCGGTGGCGGTGGTGTCGGTGGCAGCGGCGGTCTCGTGACGGGAAGTCATGGATGTCCTCTCGACAAGCCCCGGGCGGGCAGGCGGAACCAGGCCCGGGACATGGGCCGGTCGGTCGCGCTCACCTCACTCGTCGGGCGGCCGGACACGTGTCGGACGTGCCGTGCCGCCCCGGTCACCTCCGCTCGCCGACGGCCTGTGGGAGCCGGCCTCGTCGGCGGGCACGGCCCTCGCGCCGGTGGTCAGTCGGCGGGCCGTGCGTCGGGGTGAACCCGGGTGGCGCTCGTTGCGCCGCCAAGAAAGCTAGGGGCATGTCCCGGGCGCAGCAAGCGATTCTTGGTCTTCGCAGGTCAGTTGACTGTTACCGGCGGTATCGATCAAGAAAGCGCGCCCGGTTCGACCGGATTTGACCGCATTTTGAAGATCTAACGATCAATTTCCGTGCCCGCGCTCACATCTGTCCACCCGTGAAGTCCCGCACACCATCGACCGTCAGCGACCGGATGTTGACGCGCCGTCACCTGACGTTCCGGAGTTCCCGATTCGAGGCGGCAGTTGAGTGGCATCCGCCACTGTGAACGCGATCCGTGTCGCCGCGAAGACTTTCAGTGACCGCTGTCGAGTTCCGCGTCCCGCGCCAGCAGCGCCGCCTGGACCCGGTTCTCGCAACCCAGCTTCGCCAGGATCCGGCTGACGTACGTCTTCACCGTCGCCTCGCTCATGTGGATCCGGGCCCCCGCGTCCGCGTTGGACAGACCCTCCCCGAGCAGTCCCAGCACCTCCAGCTCGCGGCCGGTGAGCACCTCCAGCCGGCGCCGGGCCTCCGCCCGGCGGGCGGTCGCCGAGGCGCTGCGCCCGGAGGCGAGCGAGTCGACGATGTGCCGGGTCGCGGCCGGGGAGAGGAAGGCGTTCCCGCCGGCCGCCGCCCGGACGGCCTGGATCAGCTCGTTCGGTGCGGTGTCCTTGAGCAGGAACCCGGCGCCGCCCTCGGTCACGGCGCGCAGGACGTTCTCGCGCTCCCCGAAGGTGGTGAGGATGATCGCCCGCGCGCCGGGTGCGACCCTCCCAAGCTCCCGGAGCGCCGTCAGTCCGTCCATCACCGGCATCTGGATGTCCAGCAGGACGACGTCCACCCGGTGAGCGCGGGCCAGGTCCAGCGCCTCCCGGCCGTCGGCGGCCTCCGCGACCACCTCGATGTCGTCGGCCGATCCGAGGATCATCCTGATCCCGGCCCGGATGAGCGGCTCGTCGTCGGCGACGAGGACTCGGATCACGCTGGTCATTCCCCTCGAACGGTGGTGCGACTGGGGCACCATCCTCACATCCCGGCCGCCCTGCCTTCCGCCCGGGCCGGAGCGGGCGACGTGGCGCGGGTCAGTCCTTGCTGAGGTACTCCACCTTCTCCACCAGCGTCCCGTCCCTGAAGCAGAACCGCGCCACGTGGTTGTCCGACCAGGAGTCGCCGGGCTCGCCCTTCGCCAGCGAGTACCAGCGGCAGTGCGAGCCCTCCGGCCTGGGCGGCCCGGCGTCCTGGTAGTCGGCGGTGAAGAAGTCGTTGCCGGGCGGCAGCCGGCGCAGCACCTCGGCCCGTGACTGGCCCGGCTGGATCCCGTCGTAGACCGACTGCCGCACCGTCGAGTCGCCGGCGCCCCGGACCAAGGCCACCACGCCCCAGGCCACCAGGGCCGCCACGACCAGCGTGACCGCGCCCACCCCGGCCGCGCAGCCAAGTGCGGGGCGCCGCCGCCGGCCGTCCGCCCCGTCCTCCGCCGACAGGCCGCCGAGCTCCCAGTCCTCCTCACCCGCCGGGGCGGCGGTGCCGTCGGTCTCCGCCCCCTCGTACGGGAGGACGGCCGCCAGCCGGAAGCCCTGCTCGGGAGTCGGCCCGGCGTGCACCATCCCGCCGACCAGGCGGGCGCGCTCCCGCAACCCGGTCAGCCCCTGTCCGCCGCTCACCACCGAGTTCACGCCGGGGTGCGCGCCGACGAGCGCCGGCGCGCGAGGGTTGGCGACCTCCACGACGAGCGCGTCCGGTTCGTAGCGGAGCGCGACCGCTATCGGCGCGCCGGGGGCGTGCTTGTGCGCGTTGGTGAGCGCCTCCTGGACGATCCGGTAGGCCGCGTGGTCGACCGCCGCCGCGAGCGGACGCCGCTCGCCCTCGGCGGAGAACGCCACCTCGGCCCCGGCCGTCCGGGAGGACTCCACCAGCCCCTCGACGCCGTCCACCCCGCCGCGGGGCGGCGCCGTGCCCGGTGCACCGACCGCCGGCGGCAGCGCCGTCGACTCGTCGTGCAGCACCCCGACCACCTCGCGCAGCTCGCGCATCGCCGCGACCGCCGCCTGCCGCAGCACCCCGACGGCCTCGCGCTGCCGGTCGCTGAGGGTGCGGTCCACCTCCAGCGCGCCCGAGTGCACGGAGATCAGCGCGAGCTGGTGGCCCAGGCTGTCGTGCATGTCCTGGGCGATCCGGTGCCGTTCGCGCAGCCGCGCCTGGTGGACCACCATCGCCCGCTCGCGCACCAGTTGGTCGTTGCGCTCCTGCAGCGCGTCCAGCAGCGCGCGGCGCTGCGCGCGGTAGCGGCTGTAGAGCGCGGGAAGGACGGCGAAGACCAGAAAGAGAGCGAGCGACAGTCCGATGATCAGCTTGGAAGAACCCGCCGCACCGTCCTTGAGCATCCCGAAGGTGGAGAACATCAGATAGCTCAGCACGAAGGCGCCGACCAGCCGCCACACCCGGCTGATCCGCGCCCCGGCCGCCCAGCCCGCGCCCGCCAGCAGCAGTACCGGTCCGATCGACCAGCCCGCGATCACCCCGGTCAGCACCAGCACGGTGGCCGGAAAGCCCTTGCGCAGCACCCACAGCACGGCGACCGCGAGCCCGAACGGCACCGCCAGATCGGTGCCGGCCACCAGCTCCAGCAGGCCGGCGACCACGCCCATCAGGACGGCCAGCAGGGCCTCGCCCACCACCCGCCGGGGCCGCCAGGGCCCCGGCAGCGCCGTCCGTACCGCCTTCGACCAGGCCCGTGCGATTGCTTCCACCGGTCGAGGCTAACCGGCCCGCCGGCCCGGCCGCGGTCACCCTTCGTCGCCGTCGACGCCGACGAAAGTCGCCGGGCCGCGGGCCCGCCCGGTGCCCTCGACCGCCGTGAGCAGCAGCGCGACGTCGTCCACCCGCCCGGTGGAGCCGACCTCGCGCAACAGCCGCTCGGCCAGCTCCTCCAGCTCCTCGCCCGCCCGGCCGCGCGCCAGCGCGGCCCGCAGCCGGTCCACCCCCTGGTCGATGGCCAGCTCCGGGTCCTCCACCAGACCGTCGGTGTAGAGGACGAGCAACGAACCCGGCCGCAGCCGAAGCTCGCTGACCGGGTACGCGGCCCGGTCGTCCACCCCCAGCAGCGGCCCACCCGGGACGTACAGCGCCTCGGCTCCCCCGTCCGGGTGGCGCAGCACCGGCGGCAGGTGTCCGGCCCGGCCGATCCGCACCGTGCCGTCCGCCGGGGTGAGACGGACCAGGCAGCAGCTGGCGAGCAGCCCGGGATCGAGGTCCAGCAGCAGCCGGTTGGTGCGGACGAGCACGCGGTCGGGCGGCTCTCCGCCGCTGGCGAAGGCGCGGACGGCGCTGCGCAGCTGGCCCATCGCGGCGGCCGCGGCGACGCTGTGGCCCTCGACGTCGCCGATCACCAGGGTGAGGTCGGCGCCGGTGACGATCGCGTCGTACCAGTCCCCGCCGATCTCCATGCCCTGGGTGCCGGGCAGGTAGCGGGCGGCGGTCCGCAGGCCCGGCACCTGCGGCAGTCGGTGCGGCAGCAGGGCCTGCTGGAGGCCGCGGGCCAGGGCGAACTCGGCGTCGTACAGCCGGGCGCGCTCCAGCGCCTGGGCGATGAAGCCACCGAGGCCGGTGAGCAGCCCGCGCTCCTCCAGCGTGAAGGTGTGGGCGCGGTCGAAGCCCAGGATGCAGCTGCCGACCGGACGGCCGGAGGCGATCAGCGGCAGGAACGCCCAGGCGCCCATCTCGTCCAGGGCGAGGCCCGGGTAGGCGGCGGCGAGTTCGCGCACCGACTCGAAGAAGATGGGGGTGCCGGTGCTGAGCGTCTCGGCGCCGGGAACGCGGGCGTCGATCGGGGTGCCCTCGAAGCCGTCCAGGAAGCCGTCCGGGTATCCGGCCTGCAAGACCAGGTGCAGCCGCTGCTCGTGCACCCCGTAGATGGCGAGCTCCTGGCCGCCGAACGCCGGGAGGATCTCCTCGGCCACCGCCCGGCACACGTCGCGCACGGTGACGGCCTCGGTGAGCGCGCTGGCCAGCTGGAGGAGGTGGTGGGTGCTGCCCACGCCGCCCGTGCCGGTCGCGCTGCCCACACCGGTCGTGCTGCCCACGCCGCCCGCGCCGGGACCGGCCGGCGGCTCGGCCGGCCCCGGCGGGGACTCGGCGGCGACCACCCGGCCGGTGACGCCGTGCGCGTCGGGGAAGAGCGAGAAGGCGAGCCAGCCGTCCGGCGGGCGGGCGGCCAGGAAGGTGGTGGGCTGCTGGGAGAGCAGGGCGGCGCGGTAGCGGTTCTCGTAGAAGGGGTCGGCGAGCCAGGGCAGCACCTCCCACGGGTGGTGGCCGACCAGCTCCTCCCGGGTCGCCCGCAGCAGTGGCTCGGCGGCCCGGTTGACGTAACTGATCAGGCCGTCCGCGTCGAGCGAGAAGACGCCGTCGCGCAGCCGCTCCACGGCGGCCGCGGCGGCGGTCAGGGTGCGCACGTCCAGGACGGCGCCGACCAGGTGGGTCCCGCCCTCGGAAACCGCGCCGGGCACCCGGGCCCACAGCTCCACCGGGTACGGGCGCCCGGCCGGCCCGAGCACCCGCACCCTGGCCGCCAGCACCTCGCCGCGCTCCAGGGCGGTCCGGGCGGCGGCCCGGAACTCGGGCACGTCCCCGGGGGCGATCCGCCCGGTCAGACAGAACACCGTGCCGTCGAACTCGCCGGGCCCGAAGCCGAAGATCTCCCGGAACTGCACGTCCGCGGCCAGCGCCCCGGTGGCCACGTCCCAGTCGAACAGCCCGACCCGGGTGCTGGGCACCGACGGCGGCGGCAGCTCCACCACCGCGGCGTCACCCCCCGCCTCCACCGACTGCCCGGCCGCCGCCAGCTCGGAGAGCCCGGCGCCCAGCCGGGAGGCGACCGCCGACAGCTGCCCGCACTCCAGGGATGGCACGCCGTCGTCCGAGGCCGGCCACAGCACGCTCAGCACGCCGAACCGCTCCCCGCCGTGCCCCACCGGCACGTAGGCCGAGACGAAGTCGTAGGGCAGCCCGACCGCCAGCTGCGGGAAGCGCCGCATGGTCTCCTCGGCGTCGGCCAGGGTGACGCTCCGGCCGGTCCGGAAGCACACCGCGACCGGCAACGGCCCGGCGGCCGCGATCCGCCGGAACGGACTCATGATCGAGAGCGGCACCCCCGCGACGGTGCGCAGCACCAACGCCCGCCGGTCCCGCGACCGCAGGTACACCATCGCCGCGTACGCCCCGGTCGATCCCAGCACCCGCCGCACGGCCTCCGCCAACAGGGCGTCCCGCTCGTACACCACCTCGGGTGCATGCTCGTCCGGGAGCGCGTGCTCGTCCGGGAGGGCGTCCCCTTCCGCGAGCGCCCCCGACGCCGGTTCCGGAGCCGTTTCCAGGACCGGTTCCGAAGCCGTCTCCGGGGCCGCCCCGCGGACCGGCTCGGCGGCCCCGCCGGCCGCCTGCGGATGGCGCATGCTCCCTTGCTACGTCCGCCCCCGAACCCTGTCAAGGCGAGCCCCCGCCGCCCCTGGCCGCCCACCGGCCGCACCCGCACCGCCGCCATCCGCCCGGAACGCCTCGCGGCGGATCCCCCGGCTGGGTGGCGCACTACAGCTCGGTGAGGTCGACCTCCACCGGGTACGGCACCACGGCCTTCACCAGCCCGGTGAACAGCTCGTCCGTGCGGTAGGACCGGTCGGCGGCGTCCAGCACGTACGTGTGAACGACCGGCACCCGGCCCACCGCCTGCTCGACCCGCCAGTAGAAGGGGATGCCGGCCTTGGCGTACTGGTCGAGCTTGACCACCCGGTCGGTGGTCTCCGAGCCCGGCGAGACGACCTCGACAAGCAGCAGTACGTTGCTCGGTCTGGCCGGAGTCTCGTGGACGGCGTCCCTGCGGTAGACCACCACGTCGGGCCGACGGTTGTTGAGCGGCACGTCCTGCAGCCGCACGTCGAAGTCGGTGTCGGCGTTCCAGTCCTCACCGCCCGCCTGGTCCAGGGCGTTCGCCAGGTACCGCGCGAGCCGGTTGTGGAGAATCGAGGCGCTCGGACTCGCGACCACCATCCCGTCGACGATCTCTACGCCCGCACACAGTTCTTCAGTCCAGGAGTCGTACTCCTCACTGGTGATCTGCCGGTGCATCCACTCGGGTGCGATCATCTCGGCCGTCACGGTGTACCTCCCCGGTTTCCTGCGCGGGCCCGTGCTGCGCCACAGCCTCGTACGTCCACCGCCGGGACTTGGGATGGTTCGGGGACCGTTCGATATCCTCCGGGCGAGTGGTGGCGCCGAGGCCGCCGGGGGTGGGAGCGAGGACCGCATGAAGTCGTCCGAGGGGCCGGTGCAGGAGGCTTCCTGGCAGTGGGACGGGGAGGCGGACGACGCGGCCGGGGCGCCCGGGGACGTGATCGGCGGGGGCGGGGACGGTCCCCGGTTGAGCAGGCGCGGGTTGCTGGTCGGGGCCGGGGCGCTAACCCTGGGCGGCGCGGCGTGGGCGGTCACCGGCGCGCAGGGCGGCGGGCCGGCACCGCGACCGCGGCCGACCTCCGTCGCGGGGCCGACGCCGCTGTGGACGTACCGGGGGCCGGAGGCGATGACCCCGGAACGGCTGATGGTGCCGCCGGACCGGCCGGTGTCCCTGTCGAGGGCCGGTCTGCAGGTCCTGGACCCGGCCGACGGCGGCCCGAAGCGGCTGCTGAGCTTCGACCCGCCGCCGCCCAAGGACTGGCCGAGCGACCTCGAACGCCCCGCCGGGAACGTCGCGGTCCAGCGCGACTACCTCTACACCTCCGCCTCCCGGGGCCACCTGGACGCCCATCACCTCACCGACCCGGCCGCCGACTGGAGCCTGCCGCTGCCCGACGACCTCCAGGGCGGGCTCCAGCTCACCGCCGTGGACGCCGGCGTCCTCTACGGCTGTGTGCTGGGCTGGCCCCGCGCGGACAGCACCGTGCCGAGCAGCCGGCTCTTCGCCGTGCGGTTGGAGGAGCGGTCCCTGCTGTGGTCGGTCGCGGTCGACCGGCAGGAGCGGCCGGTCGCCCACGAGCACCTCGGCAACCAGCTGGCCTGTGTGCGGTCCCTCGGCACCGGCTCCGAGCTGGTGGTCCGGGACTCCGCCACCGGCCGTGAGCTGTGGACCGCCCCGGGTGGCGGGGACCTGAGCTGGTGCACCGCCGTCGGGCGGAGCTTCCTCGTCCCGGACGGCAGCGGCGGTGTGCGCCTGCTGGGCGCGGACGGGAAGCCGGGCTGGACCCGCTCCCCCGCCCGGGGCGAGTCCTGGCGGGCGCTGCCGCCCGTCCCGGACGCCGTCCGGGTGTTGGTCCCGCGCGACGACGGCGTCGTCACCTGCCTGGAGACGGTCAACGGCCGGGTGCTGTGGTCCTGCAAGCTGCCGTTCCTGCTGGACCTCCGCAGCCGTCCGCTGCTCCACGAGGGCACGCTGTACGTTCCGGGCCCGGCGGCGGGCGGGGTCGGCGCGATCCACGCCGCGACCGGCGTCCTGGGGTGGACCTTCCGCGATTCCGGCCCCGGCCGGGACGTCTGGAGCCTCGCCTCCGACGGGGAGCGGCTCTACGCGGGCCACGACGAGGTCCTGCACGCCCTCCCGTTGACCTGAATCGCCCCGCCCCGACCCGACTCGCCTTCGGCGACCCGACGAACGGCAGGATGACCTGGTGCAGGTACGCCCGATCTCCCCCGACAGGCTGGCCGAGCTGCTCGCCGACCGGATCACCGCGCTGCCCGGCTCCGGCGAGCGGTGGCTGCGGGTGGCCGTGGACGGCGCCGGGGCCGCCCGGCCCGAACTGCTCGCGGACGCCCTGGTGGAGCCGCTGAGGCTGCGCGGCCGCCCCGCGCTGCGGGTGTCGGCGGTGGACTTCCTGCGCCCGGCCTCGATCCGGCTGGAGTACGGCCACCGGGACGCGGACGCCTTCCACGACCTCTGGCTGGACGACGGCGCCCTGCTGCGCGAGGTGCTGGACCCCCTGGAGCCCGGGGGCAGCGGCCGGGTGCTGCCCTCGCTCCGCGACCCGGCCACCGACCGCTCGACCCGCGCCGCGTACGTTCAACTCCCGCCCGGGGGCGTGTTGTTGCTGGACGGCGCACTGCTGCTCGGCCGCTGGCTGCCACTGGAGCTGACCGTCCATCTGGCGCTCACCCCGGCCGCGTTGGCCCGCCGCACCCCGGCCGACCAGCAGTGGACGCTGCCCGCCTTCGCCCGCTACGAGGCGGAGACCGGGCCGACCGAGGCCGCCGACGTCGTCGTCCGGGTGGACGACCTGCGGCACCCGGCCCTGGTCGAGCGCCCGTAGGGCCTGACCAGCCGATGCCGGCGGGCCCGGCAAGGAGCCGCCGGTCAGCCCCTGCCCACCGGGGCCGGTCCGCGCTGGCAGTACGGGCACCAGAACACCGCCCGGTCGCGCGGGGCTTCGCCCTGGCGCCCGGTCAGGACGGGCGTGACGCAGCGCGGGCAGGGCCGTCCGGCCCGGCCGTAGACCCAGTGGCGGTAGCCGGGCCGGGTGTCGCCGGTGGTGATGTGGCCGGGGCGCAGCTTGTTGGCCTCCAGCATCTGCCGGGCGCGCTCCACCAGCCGGTCGGGGTGCGGGACTTCGCCGATCTCGGTCCACGGGGTCACCCCCGCCACGAAGCACAGTTCGTTGGCGTAGACGTTGCCGATGCCGGCCAGGTTGCGCTGGTCGAGCAGGGCCTCGGCGAGCGGCCGGGCGGGGCGGGCGAGGAGCCGGCGGACGGCCTCGACCGGGTCCCAGTCGGAGCCGAGCAGGTCCGGGCCGAGGTGGCCGACGGCCCGCCCCTCGTCGGCGGTGCGCAGCAGTTCGACGACCGGGAGGCGGTAGCCGACGGCGGTGCCGTGCTCGGTGCCGAGGAGGGCGCGGATCTGCCAGGCGGGGCCCCCGCTCCAGCGTTCTCCGGGCCGGTAGACCTCCCAGCGGCCGTCCATCCGCAGGTGGGTGTGCAGGGTGAGGCCGCCTTCGAGGCGGGTGAGCAGGTGCTTGCCGCGCGGGCGGACCTCCAGCACCCGGCGCCCGGCGAGTGCGGCGGTCGCGTACGCGGGCACCCGCAGTTCGGCGCTGGTCAGCAGCTGTCCGGCGAGGGCGTCGTGCAGCCGGGCCGCCACGCGGTAGACGGAGTCACCTTCTGGCATGACTCCATTCTGGTCCGCGTGGCGGCCCGGCGCGGCCCCGTCCCGGTGGCGCTACGGAGCGTGGGCACCGCCCTCGACGTGGCCCTCGCGCACCACGACGACCGGGCACGGGGCGTGCTCGGTGACGTGGCGGCTGACCGAGCCGAGCAGCACGCCGGAGAAGCCGCCGCGGCCGCGGCTGCCGACGACCAGTACCGCGGCGCCCTTGGCGGCCTGCAGCAGGGCGCCCGCCGCGTTGCCGGGCACCACGCCCTCCCTGATCGGCACGCCCGCGTCCTGGCCGATCACCTTGGCGACACTCTCGGTGAGGGTCTTTCCGGCGAGTTCCTCCGGGTTGTAGGCCTCGGGCGGCACGGTCGTGCCGCCCCAGCCGTAGAAGGCCGGGTACTCCCAGGCGGTGACCGCGTCGACGGTCCCGCCGACGGCCCTGGCGTAGTCGACCGCCCAGCGCAGCGCCTCCTCCGAGGCGGGCGAGCCGTCCACACCGACGACGATCCGGGGGGTGTCACTCATGCCGTGTCTCCTTCGGTTGCTCCTGCTCGGTCCCAACGCGCCCAACATAGATCAAATCGGACAAACGGCCCCCGGTTGCCGCGCCGGGCCCGGCATTCCGGGCCCTGGCCCCCGACGGC
Source organism: Kitasatospora aureofaciens (assembly GCF_001188955.3). Taxonomy (GTDB): domain Bacteria; phylum Actinomycetota; class Actinomycetes; order Streptomycetales; family Streptomycetaceae; genus Kitasatospora; species Kitasatospora aureofaciens. The sequence goes on from NZ_JPRF03000026.1 coordinate 110,237, forward strand.
CGCTGGCCGACTCAACGGCGGTAGGCCGTCCAGGAGTTGGACATCAGCTGGACCTGGCCCGGGGTGAACCGGGTCATGCAGGAGTCGTAGCTGTAGTCCATGAAGTTGTGGATCGGGTCGAGTCCGCCGCCCGGGCAGCTGTGGCGGCCCTCGGGGCAGCCGTAGGCGGGGGTGCGCTCGGGCGGGGTGTCGTCCACGTAGTCGCCCGGGGGCAGGCAGCCGCCCTGGAAGGTGTGGAAGAGCCCGAGCCAGTGGCCGATCTCGTGGGTGGCGGTGTTGCCCTCGTTGTAGTGGGTGGCGGGGCCGCCGGGCAGCGAGTCGTCCAGGATGACCACGCCGTCGTCGGTCGGGTGGGAGCGGTAGGCGTCGGGGAAGGCCGACCAGCCGAGCAGGGACTCGCCGAGGTGGGCGGTGTACAGGTTGAGGGTGCCCTGGTCGCCCTTGCGCAGGGCGCTCTTCATCGCCTGTTCCGCGGTGGAGCCGGGCGTCATGCCGGTGTACCAGGCCGCGTTGTCGGTCCAGTCGGTGCCGGCCAGCACGAAGTGGAACGGGGTCGGCGTGTTGCCCTCGCCCTGGCCTCCGTAGGTCGCGTTCAGGTGGTCGATCTGGGCGGCGACGACGCCCTCGTCCAGCCGGCCGGTGTCCCCGGAGTGGATCACGTGGACGTACACCGGGATGCCGGTCGGCGCGGCGGCCAGCGGGACGTGGGCGGGGCCGAGCTCGACGGCGGTGGAACCGAAGGCCGGGCTGGTGAGTCCGGCTGCCAGGACGGTCCCGGTCAGGACGGCGAGCGTCTTCTGCTTCCCACTCATTTCAGTG
>NZ_JPRF03000027.1 GCF_001188955.3 Kitasatospora aureofaciens
GGGAGGAGAAGTATCACTTAGGGTAATGGATGATATATGAGGTTATGACGGCGCTTTAAAAAAACGAGGCCGCGCTCGCCCGCCACCGCGCCCTGCTGGAGGACCTCGCGGCGGGCACGCTGGACCTGGAGACCTTCCGCGAGCGGACCCGGGGCCAGCGGATCGGCCTCGTCGCGGACGGCGAGACGCTCTGGGTGTTCGACCAGGTGCACGACCGCTGGTGCTACTGCGACGGGCTGCAGTTCCAGACCTACGCGGCCACCGATCGACCGACGCCCGCGCCGGTGTCCACGCCGGTCTCCCCGGTCTCCCCGGTCTCCCCGGTCTCCCCTGCCCCTACGGCGCCTCCGGGGGCCCCGGGGGCCGCGACGGCCGCCCCCACGACGCCCGCGCAGGCCCCGGCGGCGACCTCCCCGAACGCGGCTCCGGCGGATGCCCCCACGGCGGCGCCGCCCGTGCCCGGCCCGTACGCGCCCACCCGGACCGGCGAGCCGTGATCCCCGCGGAGCCGCCCTCGGCGCCGGGCCTGCCGGCCGGCCTGGTCGGGCGGCAGGTGGCCGGCTACCGCCTGGAGAGGGAGATCGGGCGCGGCGGGATGGCCGTGGTCTACCGGGCCAAGGACCTGCGGCTCGGCCGGACCGTCGCGATCAAGCTGCTGGCCCCCGAGCTGGCCCGCAACGAGGTGTTCCGGCAACGCTTCATGCACGAGTCCGAGGCCGCCGCGGGGATCGACCATCCACACATCGTCCCGGTGTTCGAGGCCGGGGAGCACGACGGCATCCTCTACCTGGCGATGCGCTTCGTCGACGGCGGCGACCTGCGGGCCCTGATCAACCGGGACGGCCCGCTGCCGATCGAGCGCGCCACCCGGCTGGCGCTGCAGATCGCCTCCGCCCTCGACGCCGCCCACGACCACCAGCTGGTGCACCGGGACGTCAAGCCGGGCAACGTCCTGGTCGCCGCCGGCACGGACAGCGAGCACCCCGAGCACCTGTACCTGGCGGACTTCGGGCTGACCAAGAAGTCCCTGTCGCTCAGCGGGCTGACCAGCGCCGGCCAGATCGTCGGGACGCTGGACTACGCCGCCCCCGAGCAGATCTCCGGCAGCCCGCTGGACGGGCGCTGCGACCAGTACAGCCTCGGCTGCGTGGTCTTCGAGCTGCTCGCGGGCGCCCCGCCGTTCCGCCGGGAGAGTGACCTCGCCCTGCTCTGGGCGCACCTCAACGACCCGCCGCCCGAACTGCGCGGTCCACGTCCCGACCTCCCGGAGGCGGTCGGAACGGTGGTCGCCCGTGCCCTCGCCAAGGCGCCCGGGGAGCGGTACCCGAGCTGTCTGCAGTTCGTCGCCGAGCTGCGGGCGGCCACCGGGCCCGCTCCGTGGAGCGGCGGCGGGCCGCCCACCCGGGCCGTCCCGGCCGTCGCCCGGGCCCCCGCCGGGCCGACCCGGCTGCCGGATCCGCCCATCTGGGCCGGCCCGGCCTTCCACCCGCCGTCCCTGGACCGTTAGGGAGAGCTGTCGACCATGAACGCCGTCAGTCAGGTCTTCGCCATGCTCGCCGCTGCGATCCACCTCGTGGTGTGGCCGCTGGAGAGCTACCTGTACGGGCACCCACGGGTGCGCTACATGCTCACCGGCAGCACGGCGGACGCCCCGGAGGTCCGACTGTGGCGCTTCAACGTCGGCTTCTACAACCTGTTCCTGGCCCTGGGCCTGGTCGCCGGGCTGGTCCTGCTGCACACCGGGCACGCCCGCTCGGGGCGGCCGGTGATCCTCTACGTCGCGGCCTTCATGGTGGCCGGCGGGATCACCCTGTTCGTCTCGGAGCCGAAGGTGTGGCGCGGCGCCCTGACCCAGGCCGTCCCGGCGGCGGTCATCCTGATCGCCGAGGCGGTCTAGGATCTTCGACTTCCGCCTGCGGGGCGGCGTCGGAGCACGCGCCGTGCGTGCCGGCCCGCCAGGCTCTCAGCCGCCCGCGTCCTCGGTGACCTCGCCGCGCCGCCGCACCCGTGACGCGAGCAGTGCGCCGATCAGCCCGGTCAGCAGCCCCCAGCCCGCCGCCAGCGGCACCGACGGCCACAGCGCCGGGCGCAGCGTCAGGCTGCCGCTGCCCAGCGACGCCAGCGGGTTGCTGCCGAGGACCGCGCCGAGCAGGTCCCCCAGTCCGCCCTGGCCGAGGCCCACGCCCAGCACGGACAGTCCGTAGTCGGCGTCCATCCGGGTCCACAGGCCGACCAGCAGCACGGTGACAGTGGTGGCCACGGCGAAGCGGACGGCGTGCTGCCGGAGGCGGACGGTACGCGGGGTGCGGCGGGCGGCGAGGAAGGCGGCGGCGAGCAGCAGCACGGCGGCCACCGGCAGCAGCCACCAGCTGCGGGCGTCGTGGTCGGCCAGGGTCCCGAGGTCGACGGTCGCCTCCTTCCCGCCGGGGGCGCGCAGCACCGCGCTGAGCGGCTCGGGCACGGGAAGGCCGAGCGCACCGACCAACCGCCCGTGCCACACGGCGCCGAGGCCGAGGCCGAAGGCCATCCAGACCAGGTCGGGCAGGGCGAGCAGCAGCACGGCCACGGTCTGCCGGGCGTTGCCGTGGGTGATCGCGGTGACGATCCCGGCGACCGCGCCGATGGCCACGTACGCCAGCAGCACCATCCACAGTGCGAACGCGGCCGGGCGGACGGCGAGTTGGTAGCGCAGCAGCCCGCGCGGCAGCGGTGCCCGCCGGGACACCGCGAAGGTGGCCGCGAGCACCAGCAGCAGCCAGGCCAGCCCGATGCCGATCGTGGTGACGCCCTCCGCATGGAAGCCGAGCTCGGGGGTGAGCCCGAGCGCGCCGCCGATGGTCTGCGCCAGGCTGCCGCCGAGCTGGATCACGAAGGTGTGCTTCGCGCTGACGGTGATCACCACCAGGGCGATCAGCCAGAGCACCACCGTCCGGATGATCCGGCCGAGCAGTTCACCGCCCCCGGCGACCGCGCGGAAGCGCAGTTGGCGCAGGAACACCTCGGCTATCACGACCGCGCCGACCAGCGAGACGGTCAGCGGCATCGCGTCGACCCCGGCGTCCACGGCGGCGAAGCTGCCGGCACCGCCGTCCAGCTGGACGGATCCGCCGACGGCCAGCGCCAGTGTCGCGGCGAGCACGGGCGGGAAGCCGCCCTCCGGGAGGTCGTCGGCGCCGGCCAGCCAGAGGCCGAGCGCGGCGACCGCCGCCATCGCGACGAGCCCGGCCAGCACGACCGCGAGCGCGTCCAGCCAGCCGCGGAGGGCTCCGGGCGGGCCGGCGGCCCCGGTGGTGGGCTGCTGCATGCCGCCTCCCTCTGTTCACTCGGGCCTTATCCGTTCCCAGGGTGACCGACCACGGCCGGGCACGCTCGGCGACGGCGACGGCACCTGCTGTTGCGGCGAACGGGGCACCGGGGGAGAAATGGAACCCAGTGGCAGGAGCTTCCCGTGCCGGCCGTTGGCGCCGACCGCCTGCGAAACGGAGCCTCGATGAGTTCCCAACTGCCCCCCACCGGCCCGCCCTACGGCCCGCCGTCCGGTCCCCCGTCCGGCCCACTGGCCGGTCCGCCGTCGGGTGGCGGCGCGGCCGGACCGCCACCGCCCTCGGGCCCTTCCGGGTCCTCCTCCGCCGGTGCGGGCGGTCGGGGCCCACGCCGGCCGTGGTGGCGCTCCGGAAAGGGCCTGTCGGTGGCCGCGGCGGTGGTGGCGGCGGCTGTGGTGGCCACCGTGCTGATCGTCAGCAACCAGGGCGGCAAGAACGAGGCCGTTCCGACCGCCAACGAGGTCGCCCTGCAGGCCCCGGCCGACCCGGGGCCTGCCCCGTTCACCCCGTCGGTGGAAACCCAGGGCATGAGTGCTCCGGCGCCCGCCCCCTCGACCAGCGCGCCGGCCCAGCCGGGCAGCCCGGCGAACGGCAGCCCCACGGCCGTCCTGCACAGCGTGCAGGGCAGCTCGGCGGGGCTGTACGGCGGGACGATGAGCAGGCCCAGCTGTGACACCGAGCGGCTGATCGGCATGGTGAGCAGCGGTGACACCGGTCGGGCCTGGGCCTCGGCAGCGGGGATCGAGCAGTCCGCCATCCCGTCCTACCTGCGCTCGCTGACCTCGGCGTACCTGCGGGTGGACACCCGGGTGACCAACCACAGCTACAAGAGCGGCGCCGTGGTGGAGTTCCAGTCGGTGCTGCAGGCGGGCACCGCCGTCCTGGTGGACGCCCGGGGCGTGCCCCGGGTGCGGTGCGCCTGCGGCAACCCGCTGAAGCCGCCGACGCTGGTGAGCAACGCCAAGTACACCGGGAAGGCCTGGACGGGTTTCGAACCGAGCACGCTGATCGTGGTGGTCCCGGCGCCGCAACCGGTGCCCGAGATCGTCCTGGTGAACGTGGAGACGGGGGGCTGGTTCGCCCGGCTGACCGGGCGGGCCGACGTGGTGGACAAGCGCGTCGACCAGCCGAGGGGCCCGCTGGTGCCGGGCATCCCGCCGCCCGCCCCGTGGAAGCCGACCGGCCCCGCGGCGACGGCTTCGGCCTCCGGCAGGACCTCCTCCCGGTCCGGATCGCCGACCACCTCGGGTACCACGTCCTCGGGTGCGACCTCCTCCAGGGCTACGTCTTCGGGTGCCGGCTCATCCGCCGCGACCTCCTCCGGTGCGACCTCGTCGGGCGCCACCTCCTCCGGCGCCACCTCCTCCCGGCCCCCCACCGGGACGGGCTCGGCCTCGGCCACCTCCTCGACCAGTACGAACAGGCCCTCCGAGAGCACCGCGACGACGAGCACCTCGTCCGGCTCGACGTCCACGTCCTCGTCCACGTCCACCACCGGCTCGACGCTCACCCAGCCGCCTTCCAGCAGGACCACGACGAGCACCGGCCCCACCAGCACGACGACGGCCGGCACCTCCGCCCCGACCACAACCGAGGGCACGCCCTGACCCGGGTCCCGCCGCCACCGTCCGCCCAGCGACCGGTGGTGACGGCGTGGCTCCGGGCAGCAGCACCTTCGCGTCCTCCGGTCCCAGCAGCCGCCCGTCCGCGGCGTGCATCTCCACCGGGGCGTCCGGCGCGCCGGACGCGCGGTCGAGGCGTTCGTGTGCGATGAATGCCGGCACGCACCACTGACGATTCGACCGGGCGGCGAATCCGCGCATTAATCGGTGGCTGACGACGCCGCGAACCGGCAGAGTGCCGCCATGATCGGCGAAGGACTGGACGAGGACGGGTACATCGCGCGGGAGGGCTCGCCGGAGCGCGTCGCGGCGGAGTTCGCCCCGGTGGTCGACGCCGCCCGGGAGCGGATCGCCGCTGCCTTCGGCCCCGCGCGGCTGCACAGCGCCTACCTGTACGGCAGCATCCCCCGGGGCACCGCGATCCCCGGCGTCTCCGACCTCGATCTGCTGCTCGCCCTGCGCCACGAGCCCACTCCGGCCGACCGCGCCGGGGCCGACGCCCTGGAGGCCGCCCTCGATTCGGCCTTCCCGCAGGTCAACGGCGTCGGCGTGCTGCTGTTCGGCACGGACACCCTGCTCAGTGAGCTGGAGCGGCACGACCTGGGCTGGTTCATCGCCTGCCTGTGCACCCCCCTGCTCGGCGAGGACCTCGCGGAGCAGCTCCCCCGCTACCGCCCCACCTCTCTGCTCGCCCGCGAGACCAACGGCGACCTCGCGCTCGCCCTCCCCCGCTGGCGCGAACGACTGGCGGCCACCGCCCCGGACGGCGGTCTCACGGCGCTCAGCCGTGCGGTCTCGCGCCGCCTCGTCCGCACCGGATTCACCCTGGTGATGCCCCGCTGGAACGGCTGGACCAGCGACCTCACCGCCTCCGCCGAGGCCTTCGCCGCCCACTACCCCGACCGCGCCGAGCAGATGCGCCTCGCCGCGGGCGTCGCCCGCACCCCCACCACGGACCGGGCCGTCCTGGCCGTCCTCATCGACGACCTGGCTCCCTGGCTGGCCGCCGAGTACACCGCCGTCCACGGCGAGAAGGCGCCGCGCCCGTGACCGGCGACCCCCTCGTCCGCGAGGTCTTCCCCGACCTCCTCCACGAGCTGACGGCGCTCCTGGAGGCGGAGGGCGAGGCAGAACTCGCCGCCGGCGCCCGGGATCTGCGCCTGGTCGCGGACTGCGGCTGCGGCGACGACTTCTGCCAGAGCTTCCGCACCGAGCCCCACCGGGGCGGTCAGCCGTACGGCCCGGGCCATCGCTGCGTGCCGCTGCTGCCCACGGAGGGCACTCTGATCCTGGACGTCGTCGACGGCCGGATCGTCTACGTCGAGGTTCTCGGCCGCGAACCCCTGCGGGATCTGCGCCGGCCCCCGGACCAGCCCGGTCACCAACCCGATCACCGGCCCAGCCGGCCGAGCCGGTGACCGTTCGTGATACGGCTCAGTCCACGCAGGGAATCCCGCCGGCCTTGACCGCCGGCCCCTGCATCGGCAGTCCGGCGGCCGGGTCGGCGGAGCCGTCGGCAGGTGCCGAGGCGCCCGCGGAGGGCGTGGCCGGGGTGGGGGTCGGGGTGTGGGTGGCGGCGAGGGTGACGCGGACGTGGCCCGCGGCGACCGCCGCGGAAGGAGCGGCGGTGACGCCGTAGTGCGCGGCGACCGCCTGGGCGTCGGCCTTGGCGCCGCTGCCGTACGTCACCGTGGTGGCGCGGGTCCGCGCGGGGGCGTCGCCGATCCTGCCCGCCTGGTAGCCGAGGGCGACCAGGGCCTTGGACTCGGTGGCCGCCGCGCCCGCGCCCGCCGCCGCGTTGACGTCGACCACGGACTTGGGCGCGCCGCTCGGCGAGGGCGTGGGCGAGGCCGTCTCGCTCGCGGCGGAGACGGGCGCCGTCTCCGGGGCGGTGAGTGCCGCGTCCCGGTTGAACAGCTGCCGGACGATCTTCTTGATGAGGTCCGGGTTGACGGTGTTGACCTCCTGCCCGCCGACGGTCTTGAACCCGGTGATCGGCAGGGTGTTGAACTCGACGTTGCCGCCGGTCAGGTTGGGCGCCTGCTGGGCAAAGTCGAGGATGTTCCACTCGTTGTCGATCACGACGTCCTTCTTCACCACCCCGAACAGCTTCTGCATCTGCCCGAAGTCGTTGAGGACGCCCTGCTCCTTGAGCCGGTACTCGACGGAGGAGATGAACGCCTGCTGCCGGTGGGTCCGGTCGAGGTCGCCGTTGGTGAGGTGGTGGCGCTGGCGGACGAAGGACAGCGCCTGGGCGGCGTCGAGCGAGCTGATCCCGGCGGGCAGCTTGAGGCCGGTGCCGCCGCCCTCGTGGGTGGCGGTCCGGGCGATGATCGGATCGTCGACCGGGTGGTTGAGGCAGACCTGGATCGGCTCGACCGCCTTGGCGATGTCGTAGAAGCCGATCAGGTTGACCTCGGCGAAGTGGTCGACGGGGACGTCCAGGAAGCTCTGCACGGTCTGGATGGTGGCCGAGCGGCCCGCCTCCCGGCTCTGCCGTTCCAGTTCGGCCTTGGAGAGTCCCTTGCCGGCGAGCTTCGCCTCGGCGGCCTCCTTGGCGATGCCGTAGGCCTCCTTGATCTTGTGCATCTTGCCGTCGGCGCCGACGGTCTGCACGTAGTCGTCGCGCGGGACGGACAGCGCGGTGACCTTGCCCCCGTTGGCCGGGATGTGCAGCACGATCAGGGCGTTGGTGTTGTAGCCGCCGATCTCGCTGGAGCCGGCGTGCAGTTCGTCCTCCACGAACTGCTTGGGCAGGTCGTTGCCGTCCATGTCCTTGCGGCTGTCCAGCCCGATCAGCAGCAGGTTGACGGACTTGTCGAGGTGCGGCGGGGCGTTCCGCTTGGCGTCGGCCAGCGCGGTGGACTTGATCATGCCGTCGTCCAGGCTGCGGTACTCGAACCAGGTGAAGCCACTGGCGCCGAGCACCACGACCGAGACGGTACAGGCCAGGGTGCGGCCGGCCACGGTCAGCGGGTCGGAGCCGCGGCGCGGGTCGGAGCCCCGGCCGGGCACCCGGCCGCGCGGGCGGTTGCTGCGCTCAGCCACGGCGCCCCCTTCCGCTCGGGGCAGTGGACCTGACGGGCCGGCGGCCTTCGAGCACCGTCCGGACCACGATCACCAGCAGTGCGACGGCCACCGCCTCGGCCATCACCGGGAACGCCTCGACCACCCAGCGCACCGCACCGGCGCCCAGGCCCTTGCCCTGGTACCGGACGGGATCGGACAGGTATTCGACGCCCGAGGCCGTGAGCAGCACCACCAGCGGGGCACCGGTCACCACCCACCAGCGGCCGCTCCGGCTGCACAGCAGGGCCGCGATGCCGGTGCCGAGCACCGCGCCGACCGCGAACAGGATGCCGACCCCGGGGCCGCCCAGCTCGTCCGCGGTCCCGCCGAGCAGCGGGAGCCCGACCGCCGCGAGCGCGGCGACCAGGCTTCCGCGTCGGCGGGCCTGCTGCCTGCGGCGCGAGGCCCCGCTCCGCTGGGCACGGCCCTGTCGCGACGGGTCGGTGGCGCCACCGGCGCCGCGGGAGCGCTGGGCGGGCACGGCGGGGTCCTCGGTGCGGGTTCCCGCGTCCTGGTACGACGTTCTCGCCCGCTGGCCGGCCATGCGCACTTCCCTCGATCGTTTCGGCTGCGGCGGCGCGACCACGCCACCGCTCGTGCCGGGACGCCACCGGTCCCGTGGCAGTTCCCACCGTCTTCAGGCCCGTAGAAGCTGGTGTGGAGCATACAAATCCATTTCAGCAGAGTCATCCACCGCCGTTCCGCGACGGCGGACCGCCTTTCCCGGCCCTCGTTAGGATGACCATGATCCCCGCCACGTCGGCACACCAACAGGAACGCGCCAGAGGAGCAGAGCGTCACCATGTTTGAGAGTCTGAAGAACCTCGCCGACAAGGCCACCGACCTCGCCCGCGAGCACGGCGACGTGCTCGGGCAGGGTCTGGAGAAGGTCGGCGACGTGATCGACGACCACACGGACGGCAAGTACAGCGGGCAGATCGACACCGGCGTGGAGAAGGCGAAGGACTTCCTGCGCAATCTCGACGGGGACCGGAAGCCGGCCGAATAGGGCCGGAAGGGCCTCCCGAGGGGCACGGTCGACCGTACGGCGATCGAACTGGATGACGAGTGAACGGGGAGGGACCGGCAGCGGTGGGTGAGGAGCAGAAGGGACCGCGCTGGGGGCGCTGGATCGTGATCGGCGTCCTGGCCGCGGCCGGGTGGGGCATCGTCCGCGGGGGCGGCCACGAGCCCGCCGCCTCCTCGGCGGTGCCCTCCTCGCCCCCGTCCGCCACCGCCTCGGCACCCTCCTCCGCCGCCCCGCACGCGTCCTCCACGGCGCCGTCGAAGGCATCCGGCGTCTACGAGCCGGCCGACTACGCGGCGCCCGTGCGCAAGTACGCCGCCGAGGCCGGGGTCAACCCCCAGCTGTTGATGGCGATCCTCTACAACGAGGCGTACAAGCCGCACGACCCGGACTTCGAACGGGCCTGGCAGCGCAACAAGCCGGACGCCGCCTTCGGCATCGCCAACATGCACCGGGCCGCCTTCGACGACACCAAGCCGGGCCGCCCGTTCGCCGACCGCCGCTGGGAGGAGCTACCGGACGACCGCGACCTGGCGATCGAGGCCGCCGCCTGGCACCTCCACGACCTGGCCGGCCGGCTGCCCGCCCGGGTGAGCGCCCCGCTGGACAAGGACGAGCTGCTCGCCCTCGGCTACAACGCCGGGGCGGGCAACATGCTCGCGTTCGCCCGGGGCGTCAAGATCGGCTCGCAGGCGCAGTCCTACCTGGACCGGCTGCACGACAACTGGGCGCGGTCCGGCGAGGCCGCGAAGTAGGCGCCGGAGGGGGTCAGCTGACGCCGAGCCGGGTGGCCCACCTGGCGCGCCAGGCCAGCGCGTCGGCGACGCCCTCGGCGAGGCTGTGCTTCGCCGTCCAGCCGAGCAGCTCGCGGGCGGCGTCCACGGAGGCGTAGCAGCCGATCACGTCGCCCGGGCGCGGCCCCGCCTCACGGACGTCCAGCTCGGTGCCGACGGCCCGTTCGAAGGCGGCGACCAGCTCCCGGACGGTGGTACCCTCGCCCGTCCCGACGTTGATCGCCCGGTAGCGGTCGGCCGCGCCGGGGGCGATCACCTCGTCGAACCGGAGCAGCGCGGCGACGTGGGCCTCCGCGAGGTCCTGCACGTGGACGTAGTCGCGGATGCCGGAGCCGTCCCGGGTCGGCCAGTCCACGCCGGTGACGGTGAACGGGGTGCCGTGGGTGTGCGCCTCGATCAGCTTGCCGAGGGCGTGGCTGGGGTTGAGGTTCTGCAGGCCGGTGCGCAGCCGGGGGTCGGCTCCGATCGGATTGAAGTACCGCAGGGCGATGACCCGTTGCTGCTCGGCCCCCTCGCCGCGGGTCCAGTCCTGGAGCACCTGCTCCATCATCAGCTTGGTGCGTGCGTACGGGCTGTTCGCCTCGACCGGGGAGTTCTCGTCGACCCGGCCGTCCGGGGTGGGCGCGTAGATCGAGGCGGAGCTGCTGAAGACCACCCGGGTGCAGCCGTGGCGCTGCAGGGCGTCGAGGAGTTCGACGGTCTTGGCGACGTTCTCCCGGTAGTAGAACAGCGGCTTGGCCACCGACTCCGGGACGACGATCCTGGCCGCGCAGTGCACGGTGGCATCGATGTCCGGGTGCTCGGTGAAGATCCGTTCCAGCAGGGCCGCGTCGGCGATGTCGCCGTCGTAGAAGACGCGGTCCTCCACGAACTCGGCGCGGCCCCGGGACAGGTCGTCCAGGACGACCGGGGTGATGCCCCGGTCGAGCAGGGCCGAGGCCACGGTGCTGCCGATGAAGCCGGCGCCGCCGGTGATCAGGACCTTCCTCATGCGCGGTTGCTCCCTTGCGATCGGCCGGGCGCCCGGTGACGCCCGGTGATCATTGGGACGTGATCGGTGCGCGCCCGGTTCCCGCCGGCGGTGCGTCGTCTACCGACGGGCGGCGGGCGGCGGGCAGCAGGCGGCGGCCCGGCAGGCTGCGAGCAGCAGGCGGCGCCGTCCTCCGGACCGTCAGCGACGCCGTGCGCGGGCGCGCAGCCGGAAGCCGGTGGCGACCAGGGCTACGGCCGCGGTGGCGGTGGCGATGGCGGCCCAGGTGGTGGCGTCGTCGGTGGTCTCGCGGACGGGCGCGTCGTGGGCGGGAGCGGCGGGAGCGGCGGGAGCGGCGGCTGCGGCCGTGGTGGTGCGGGCGGCGGAAGCCGCGCCGGGGGTGGCGGGTGGCGCGGAGGTGACCGTCGCCCCCATCGGAGCAGGGTCGCTGATCGCCACGGCCTCGACGTCGAGTTCGCGCTCACCGTGGCCCAGCGAGGGGAAGGCGCAGTCGACGGCGACCTTCCAGTGCCCGGCGGGCAGCAACTCACGGGTGGTGTACGTCCCCGGCTGCCCCGGCACCGGCACCAGCCGCCAGGGGCCGATGGTCCGGCCGTCGGCGGCGGTCGCGGAGAGCGTGCCGGCGAAGTCCTCGGTGACCGGGTCGTGGTCGTTCTCCCAGGTGGCGACGGCCCTGACCCGTCCGTTCTGCTGCCCGTCCACGTCCAGGTGGACGGTGTCCCCGTGGGCGGCGGCGGGTGCGGCGGCGGGCAGGACGGCCGCGGCGGCGAGGACGAGGGGGGCGAGCAGCGGGCGGGTGCGGATGCGCATGGCGGGCGGTCCTCGGGCGGTGGGCGTGCGGGGAGCGGGGAGCGGTGGCGCCGGGTGCGGCCGCCCTCGGATTGGGGGGCGGCCGCACCCGTGGTGCGCCGGGGTGGAGCGGGCTTCCGGGCCTACGAGGTCTTCAGCAGCGACCAGCTCTGGTAGGGCCGGCCGTTCGGCTGCTGAAGCTCCAGCAGCCAACCACCGTAGTACCAACGGTCGCTGAGCCCGAGCACCAGGGTGGAACCGTCCGCCGTGAGGGTGAACCCGCCGTCGCCGGGCGTGAGTTGCCACTTCTGCGCGGCGGCGTCGGCGCACGGCTGCTGCGCCACGTACTGCCCGGCGACGGGCGTGCCGCCGAGCTGCAGGCACTTCCCGGAGCGCGCCGACTTGATCCGCACGGCGCCGTTCCCCGCGTCCTCGAACAGCCACTTCTGGTTGGCGTAGCCGGTGCGCTGGTAGCCGATCGCCACGGTGCCGTCGTTCATCGAGCTGCCCCACAGGTCGGCGGCCTGGCCGGTGAGGCCGTTGACCATCGTGTAGTGGGTGCCGGGCTGCGGGCGGCCGCCGTCGGCGAGGGTGTGGAAGCCCGCCTGGCGGCCGGGCTTGCCGACCTTTCCGGCCGCGTCGCGGACGGCGACGGCCACGGTGTAGCCGGTTCCGGGGGCCAGTCGGACCACGCCGACCACGGTCGAGCGGACGGTGCCGATGGTCTGGCCGTTCAGCTGCACGTCGTAGCCCGCGGCGGCGGGGACGGCGGTCCAGCTCAGTACGACCGAGTTCTGGGTGATCTGACTGACCGTCACTTCGGGTCCGGTGCCGCCCGTGGTCGGGGTCGCGGTCGGGGACGGCGACCCGGTCGGTGTGGCGGTGGGGCTGCCGGTGGGCGTCGGGGACGGCGAGGGCGTGCGGGTGGGCGTGCCCGTAGCCGTCGGACTGCCGGTCGGAGTCGGGGTCGCGGTCGGGGTGGGCGTGGGGTTCGGGCCGGTGCCGTTGCCCGCGATGAGGAAGCGGTTGTTCGCCACGTTCCAGTGCGTGGCCAGGTAGCTTCCGGGCGCGGGGTTCGTGTTGTAGTAGTCGTCGTGGTTGCAGTCGAGCCGGTCGTCATGGGCGCGGTCCGGGCAGACGGTCCGCATCTGCGGATAGTAGGGGGCGTCCGAGTAGCACATGATGTCCCACTCGTCCGTGCAGTGGCCCGCCTTGCTGGAGTTCGGTGCACTGTTGCTCACCGCGCCCAGGTTGTGGCCGAGTTCATGGGCGGCGGTGGTGCCGCTCCAGCAGCCGGAGTCGGTCCGGCCGTACGAGGGGCCGAAGTTGCTCAGGTTGTCCTGGCCGGAGCGCTCGTCGCCGGCGAAGGTGCCGATCCCGCAGTACACCTTGGCGTCGGTGAACATCATGTACTTGCGGTCCTTGCGGTTGAACCCCTGCGCGGCCAGGGCGCGGTTGCTCGCGTTGAAGTCCTGGATCTCGGCGTCCGAGATCTGCACGTTCAACACCGAGGCGGTGCAGTCGGGTTCGGTGACGAAGCGGACGTGCCGCACACCGCCGGTCTCGGCGGCGCTGGCGTTGTAGATGACGTCGACGTCAGCGGCCCACTTCTTGAACGAGGGCAGGTACTGGGCGAACCGGTCGTTGCCCGGGGTGTGCACGTACACCACCTGGACGCGGTTGCCACTGCTGCCGTCGCCCTCGCAGACCAGGCCCGACCCAGCCGCCGGGGCCCCGGCCTCCTGGGGTGCGGCGGCGGTGCCGGAGTCACCGAGCAACGCCTTCTGGGTGGCGTCGAGGACGGGCGCGCCGCCCTTCAGCAGGTCGGCGGCCGCGGGCGGTTGGGCGCCCGCCGCCGGGGTGAGCGCGGGCGCCTGGGCGGCCGGGGTCGCGACCGGCGGGGCGTCCTTGTGGATGTCCACGTCCTTGGGCGGGGCGTCCGGGCCGTGGCTGCACTGGGTGCTGCCGGTGACCTCCAGCATGTTGCCGCAGCGGTCGCTGGTCGGCAGGCTCAGCCCGGCATAGACCAGGCCGCGGTCGGGCTGGTCCTTGGGTATCGCCTTGGGCGGGGCGGCCTTCTCGTCCCGCTTCGGGGCGGGCGCCCTGGTGGCGCCCTCGGCGGTGCCGGTCTCCCCCGACCCGCCGTCGTCCGCGACCGCGTCGACCGGCGCGTCCGCCACCGCGACGGCGTTGTGCACCGCTCCCGGCTCCAGAGCCGTGTTCAGGCCCAGGGCGCCCGCGACCAGTCCGGCCGCCACCGCCACGGCGACCAGTGCACTCCTGCGGGTGAGCCTGCGGCGCCTGCGCCGACGGAGCTCACTGCTCCGGTGTCCCATCGCGTTCCTTTCCTCGTGCGACGGTCCGCGCCCGGTGGTGCGGGGCTCGGACCTTCCGACACAAGGGAGAGCGAGGGGGACGGCCGGGGATAACAGAAACCTCTTGCGAAATTCCTGGACGCGTTCGAGTCAGCAGGCAGGGCGCGCCGCCCGCGGGTGGCGAAACGAGGACGCGGTCGGGGGCGGAGGCAGGGCAGCGGAGGCAAGGGCGGCCGCGGTCTGCGCGAGGGGCGGGCACGTAGGTGCCGGGGGGCGCACTGGGGGTGCGCGCTCCCCGGCAGGGGGTGGTGGCGGCCACCCGGCCGGAGCCCAGGGGCCTGCGGCTCCGTCGGCCGCGAGGAACGCCAGACCTCTCGACCGGTCGCGACCAGCACCCTGACCAGGGAGGCTTCCGCCCCGGTCATGCCATCGCCGACCGGTACATGGCGGCCCGCCACCCACAGCGAGGGCCGGGGACTCAAGCCGCGACCGGCATCCGGGCCACCCGGCAGCCGCCGTGCAGCCGGGCCAGCCCGGCGGCGAGCACCGCGCGGTCGCCGGCGAGCCACAGCCGCAGCGCGGCGGAGAGCGCGGCGCTGGCCGGACCGAGCGCCGACCCGCCGGTGTGCACCAGCCGCTCGCCCAGCAGCGGCAGCAGGTCCGCGACCTCGGAGGGCAGCCAGAGGGTCACCGCGCAGGGCGCGGGCCGGGCGAGGACCCGCAGCAGCGGCAGCACCGAACCATCGTCGTGCAGCGCCGGGATGACCTCCAGGAGCCCGTCGACCGCGACCCCGGAGACGTCGCCGCCCTGGCCGCGTGCGAGGTCCCGCAGCAGCGCCCGTTCGGCGGCGGCGATCCGGACGGTCAGCATGACCTCGTCGTCGCAGTCCATGGTCCCGGTGTGGCCGTAGTGGCACATACGGGTCATCAGGCCCCTCCTTCTCCACCGACCATGCTGGCGCTCGCACGGCCGTACGGGCGAGGGCCGAAAGACCCTGCCGCCCGGACCGTGCACGAACCACCGCGATGGACGCATCCCCACAGGTCGGGCCGATACGACGGGACGTACCGTCGGACGGGACGATGATCCGCGCGGACCGGACCCGGACGGATCGGCCGTTTGAGTGATCCACACGCGTTCGGCGCAACGCTCACCGGACCGGCGCGTTTCCCATGACGTGCGCCCTCCGCCCCCTGGCGCACGCGGGGCCCACGCTCGCCGGTCCCCGCCTCCCGGCCGGCCGGCCGGTGCCCTCCCCAGGTACCGCCCGCACCGGTCCTCCCACTGAGAGGAAGTGTCATGGTCCTGCCGACCACCGCCCTGCTGGCAGAGACACGGAAACGGATCGTCCCGCCGAGAAGCACGCCGCCCCCCGTCCCCACCGTCCACGCGGCCGTCCCGCCGCTCGCCCCCGGCGCACTGCCGGGCCTCGGCCACGCCGCCGCGCTGTTGCGCGACCCGCTCGGCTTCCTCGGCTCGCTGGCGCGCCTCGGCGGCGTGGTCCGCATCCGGCTCGGCCCGCGCACCGTCTGCGTGGTGACCGACGCGCGGCTCGTCCACACCCTGCTCGTCGCGCTCGCCCACGACTGTCCGCGCGGCGCCGTCCAGGACACCCTGAAGACGGCCTTCGGCGACGGCCTGCTGATGTCCGAGGGCCAGGCGCACCGCGACCGCCGCCGGATCATCCAACCCGCCTTCGGCCCGGACCGGATGGCCGGGTACCTGGCCGTGATGCACCAGGTCACCGAGGAGCGGGCCGGACGCTGGCAGCCCGGCCAAGTCCTCGACGTGGCCAAGGAGATGAACCACCTGGCGCTGGAGATCGTCACCCGCTCGCTGTTCGGCGCCCGGCTAAGCGAGGATGCCACCCTGGCCTTCCACCGCGCCCTGCCCGACCTGGTGAAGGGCCAGATCGTCCAGTCCCTCTACCCCCACCCGGCGTTCGCCCGGCTGCCGCTGCCCGTCAACCGGCGCTTCGACGCCGC
Source organism: Kitasatospora aureofaciens (assembly GCF_001188955.3). Taxonomy (GTDB): domain Bacteria; phylum Actinomycetota; class Actinomycetes; order Streptomycetales; family Streptomycetaceae; genus Kitasatospora; species Kitasatospora aureofaciens. The sequence continues at coordinate 15,917 of NZ_JPRF03000027.1, forward strand.
CGTACGGGTGCTCAACCGGGTGGTCGACCAGGCCGTCAACGGCCGCGCCGCGAAGGCCCGTCCGGAGTGTCACGGAGGCACCCTGCCGGCCCTGCTGCGGGCCGCCCGCGACCAGGGCACCGGCCGTCCGCTCACCGAGGCCGACGTCCGCTCCGAGGCGATCACCATGTTCGGCGCCGGCACCGAGACCGTCTCCACCACCCTCACCTGGCTGCTGGACGAACTCCTGCGCCACCCCGAGGTGGAGGCCCGCCTCCTCGCCGAGCTGGACGAACACCTGCCCGCCGGCACCACCCCCACCCCGGAGGCGCTCAGCCGGCTCACCTACACCCGCAGCGTCACCCAGGAGGTGGTGCGGCTGCACGCGCCCAACGCCTTCCTGATGCGCACCGCCCAGGTGCCGGTGGACCTCGGCCCGTACCGGATCCCGGCCGGCACCGAGCTCCTGTACAGCCTCACCGCGCTGCACCGCGATCCGGTGCGCTACGACGAACCGCTGAGTTTCCGGCCCGAGCGCTGGCAGGACGGCGGCGGCCTCGGCCGACCCTCCTTCCTGCCGTTCGGGGCGGGCAAGCACAAGTGCATCGGGGAGGCCTTCGCCTGGGCCGAGCTGACCGTCGCGGCGGCCGCGATCCTGCGCCGCTGGCGGCCGGTGGCGGTGCCGGGGGCGCGGGCCCGGGAAGTGGTGTGGACGACCGTCCAGGCCCAGGGGCTGCGGGTCCGGCTGGCGCCCCGCACGGAGGCAGCGGGCGCGACGACCGCCGTCCCCACCGGGGAGGGGCCGGTGGACCGGCCCCTCCCCGCGGGCTGCCCGTTCACGGGCAGCGCGGCCACCACCGCCGCGCCGACCCCGCGGCCGCCCGCCGAACTGCGCGCCGCCGCCGACCGGCACGCCGACTGGACGGTCCACCACGGCCTGCTCGCCCCGGCCGAACTGCCCGGCTACCGGGCCTACGCGCTGCACGAGCTGATCGGCCACGCCTTCCCGCGCGCCCGGGGCACCGAACTGGACCTGCTGGTCGACATGCTCGGCTGGTTCACCGTCCTGGACGACCGCTTCGACGGCCCGCCCGGACGCCGCCCCAGCGAGGCCCACGCGCTGGTCGACCCGCTGATCTCCGCCCTCGACGGCGACACCCGCCAGTCCACCCCGGACGATCGGCTGCTCACCGCCTGGCGGGAACTCTGGCACCGCCAGAGCGAGTCGGCCTCCCCCGCCTGGCGCGCCAGGGCGGCCCGCGAATGGCGCGCCTGTCTGGCCACCTTCCCCGCCGAGGCCGAACACCGCGCCCGCGGCACCGTCCCCGCCCTCGGCCTCGGCCTGGCGGACACCATGCGGCTACGCCGCCACGGCAGCTGCCTCTACCCGTTCATGAACATACTGGAACGGGTCCACGGCGCCGACGCCCCCGCCGCCCTGCACGCGGAGCCCGCACTGCACCGCCTGCGCGCCAACACCGCCGACGCCGCGACGCTGATCAACGACCTCTACTCGCTGGAGCGGGAGGAACGGCAGAGCGCGGCCGCCTTCAACACCGTCCTCACCCTCCAACGGATCCGCGGCTGCACCCGCAGCCGGGCCGTCCGCGCGGTCCGCGCCCGGGTCACCCGGCTGCGCCAGGAGAGCGAGGAACTGCGACGCGACCTCGGCCGCCGGCACCCGACGGGGCGCTGGTACCTGGACGGCACCCGCGAACTGGTCGCCGGCGTCCAGGCCTGGACCAGCACCAGCGACCGCTACCTGGTGCCGAGCGACCGGGGGCACTGAGGCCCCGCCCCGGTACCCGCGGTCGTGTTACTTGCGGCCGCCGAGCGCGAAGAGCAGCAGGACGAAGCCCGCGAACAGGTGCGTCGCGAAGACGTAGATCCCCGCGCGGAGCAGCATCGCCTTGCGGCGGCGCCCCTCCTCGCTCGTACCGTCACCCTTCGCCGGGCTGTCGGCGCCGTCGCTCATGGTGCGGCTCTCCTCTGGGTCGGGTGCGGGCTTCGGGCCGCGAGCTCAGCGGTGTGATCGGCCGCCGGAAGCGCGCAGTTCGGTGAGCAGCGCGCCCTGGTCGGTGATCAACTCGGTCAGGATCCGGCGCGCAGCGCGCAGCAGCTCGGCGACGTCCGGAGTGCTGAGCGCGTACACCACCGTGTTGCCCTCGCGGGTGGCCGTGACCAGCTGGGTGCGGCGCAGCACCGCGAGCTGCTGGGAGAGGTTGGACGGCTCGACCTCGATCTCCGCCAGCAGCTCGCGCACCGGCCGGGGACCGTCCTGGAGCAGCTCCAGGACGCGGATCCGGACCGGGTGGCCGAGGGTGCGGAAGAACTCCGCCTTGGCCTGGTACAGCGGGACCGGCACAGTCCGTTCCCTCCCTCGAATCCGGCTCGGTGGTCGTCCGGCCGGGCGGGGTCCGTGCCGCGGCCGACAGGCATCATCGCCACGGATGAAGATTTCTTCAAGTCGTCACAGCGGAAGGTGACCACCCCCACACCACCCACCACACCGCCCACCACACCGCCGGCCACTCCGGGACGACGCGGGGTCCGGGCCCGGGACGCTGCCGACTCCCGGGATCGACAGTTCGAGTGACGAGTAGTCAGCCAGGCACCGGCGGTTCCGCCGAGGCCGGGGCCGGACCGGGCAAGCTTTTCCCTGCCCGTTCCGGCCGTGCGGCTCCCCGCCGCCCTCCCAGCAAGGCGTTCCACCCATGCCGTTCCGTTCCGCCCCCGAAGGAGGGCGCCTACGCGCCACCGCCGCGGCGCTGCTCGCCCTCCTCGCCCTCACCGCCCTCGTGGGCGTCGCGCCGGCGCCCGAACCCCTGCTCGGCTCCGAGATCCGCCGGATCCCGACCGAGGAACACGTCCTCGCCCTCACCTTCAACGCCGCCTGGAACGAGACCGGACTCGACACCGTCCTCGGCGTCCTGCGCGACCGCGCCGCACCGGCCGTCTTCTTCCCCACCGGCGACTTCGCCGACCACCACCCCCGCGCCCTGCGGGCCATCGCCGCAGCGGGCCACGGCCTCGGCAACCACTCGTACAGCCACCCCGACTTCACCGCCCTCTCCCCCGACCGGGCCCGGAGCGAGGTGCGCCGCGCCGACACCGCGATCCGCGCCGCCTCCGACGCCGAACCGCTGCCGTTCTTCCGCTTCCCCTACAGCGCGACCAGCCCGCAGGCCGTCGCCACCGTCAACGGCCTCGGCTACGCCGACCTCGAGTACACCGCCGACACCAAGGGCTACCTCGGCCCCGTCCACGGCATGACCGCCGACCGCGCCGTCGAACGGGCCCTCGCCGCCCTCACCCCGGGCGCCGTCCTCCAGCTCCACGTCGGCGCCAGCGAGGAGAGCGGCCCCGACACCTGCCTCGACGCCGAGGCACTCCCGCGCATCATCGACGGCGCCCGCGCCCGCGGCTACCGGATCATCGACCTGCGCACCCTGCTGAACCGCTGACCGGATCGCGGTCGAGCGTGACAGCCGGGGCAGCGGGCGACACCCGAAAAACCGCACCCGCGATGGGCCGCCCGGACCCGGTCCCGCTCAGCCCAGACCGGCCCGCAGGGCGTCCACCCGGGCCACGGCCTGGGTGAAGGCCTCGCGGTCGAGGGCGCCGGAGTCGAGGGCGGCGGCCAGGGCGGTCGCGGCGTCCTCGCCCTGCTGGGGGTCGCGGGCGGAGCAGAGGATGAGGTCCATGCCGGCCGCCGCGGCGGCGACGGCGCGGGGGCCGGTGGGGCCGTACGGGGTGAGGGCGTCGGCTTCCAGGGCGTCGGTGATGGTGACGCCCCGGAAGCCGAGGCGGTCGCGGAGTTCGCCCTGGATCACGGTGGGCGAGAACCCGGCCGGGCGGTCGGGGTCCAGCGCCGGGTAGACGGCCCAGGAGGCCATCACCAGGCGCACGCCGGCGGCGATGGCGGCCCGGTACGGGGCTTCGCCGCGGGTGCGCAGCTGGTCGAGCGGGACGGGGAGGGTGACGGGACGGGCGTCGGTGTTCTCGTCGCGGGCGGCGGCGCCGAGGCCGGGGAAGTGCTTGGCGGTGGCCGCCACGCCCTGGCTCTGCTGGGCGGCGAGGAAGGCGCTGCCCAGTTCACCCACCCGGGTGGGGTCCTGGCCGTAGGAGCGCTCGAAGTGGTCGATGAAGTTGTCCGGGGTGTCGTAGACGTCGAGCACCGGGGCGAGGTTGACGTTCAGCCCCGCACCGGCGAGGGTCCCGGCGGCGCCGGTGCCGGACTGCACGGCGGCGGTGACCGGGTCCGGGGCCGCGCCGGTGCGGCGGGCGGAGAGTTCGGGCGCGCCGGGCAGTCGGCGGACCTTGCCGCCCTCCTGGTCGGTCATCAGCAGCAGCGGTCGCGGGTGCGGGGCCTCGGCGGCCGCCCGCTTCAACCGGGATATCGCCTCGGCGAGTTGCTCCGGACTGGTGACGTTCTCGCCGAACAGGATCACCCCGGCGGCCCGGCCCTCCCGGATCGCGTCCAGCGTCGCGGGCGGCGGGGTCGGGCCCGGGTAGGAGAGCACGATCCGACGCCCCGCGAGCTCGCGGGAGTCCTGGGGCCGGGCGGTCATCGGTGCGGTCCTCTCGGCGTCGGCGCCGCTGCCGCGGGTCGCCGACCCGGCCGGGACCGGCCCCAGCGCGGCCCCCACCACCAGCAGCACCGAGGCCAGCTGGGCAACATGCCGGAACGGGGCCATCACGCCTCCAGGATCAGCAACGGCATACGGTCGGTCAGCGTACCCAGGAACCGACCGTCCGGCAGCCCGGCGGAAAGCCGTGGGGTTTCTCCGGCCTGCGGCGCCAGGGTGGCCGGGCGGGGTGAACCTGGGCGAGCCCGGGTGCACCGGCGGCTGCTGCGGCTACCTGTCCGCCGTCGTGCAGCGGATCGAGGACACCGTCCCCCGGTCGGACCGGCAGCTGCCCGTCGACGCCGCCCGACCGCCGGAGTACACCTTGGAGGCCGACCGGTTACGACGCCGAACTGGCCCGGATGGAGGCCGACCCGTGGTGGCGACCGGAGGCCCGAGCGCCGAACCCCTCACCGCCGCGCAGGCGGCCCGCACTTACCGCGCGGCCGGACGACGCCCCGCGCGCCGCACCAACTCCCCCAGGACGGCGGCCCCTTCGGCGATCTCGCCCGGCGAGCGGGCCGCGTAGCCGAGCACCAGACCGGGCGGGTAGGGGAGGCGGGCGTGCCAGGAGAGTGGCTGGGTCTTGACCCCGCGGGCGAGCGCGGCAGTGGCCAACTCGGTGTCGCTACAGCCGAGTTCCTCGGGGAGGGTGAGCATCAGGTGCAGTCCGGCGGCCGCGCCGTGCACCGTGGCGGTGGGCAGGTGGGTGCGGACGGCGGCGATCACGGCGTCCCGGCGGCGGCGGTGGCGGCGGCGCAACAGCCTCAGGTGGCGCTCCAGTTCACCGGATTCCATCAGCCGGGCCAGCACCAGTTGGGGCAGTACCGGGTTGCCGAGGTCGGCGAAGCGCTTGGCGTCCAGCACGGCGTCGTGCAGTCGCGGGGGCACCAGCAGCCATCCGGTGCGCAGGGCGGGGGCCAGCAGCTTGGAAATGCTGCCCGCGTAACAGACCCGGTCGGGCAGTTCGGCCCGCAGGGCGGGCAGGGGCGGGCGGTCGTAGCGGTGTTCGGCGTCGTAGTCGTCCTCGATGACCAGCCCTCCTTCGGCCGCCCAGCCCAGCAGTTCGCGCCGCCGTTCACCGCTGAGGACGACGCCGGTCGGGTACTGGTGGGCGGGGGTGAGCAGGACTGCGGGGGCGCCGGTGGCACGCAGGGCGTCGACCCGGATGCCCTCGGCGTCGACCGGGACGGGCGGGGTGGCGGCGAGCCAGTGGGCGAGGTGCTGGCGGGCGCCGAGCGATCCCGGGTCCTCGACGGCGACCTCGGTGATGCCCGCCCGTTCCAGGGCGCGGCCGAGCAGCGCGAGTGCCTGGGCCGTTCCGGCGACGACGAGCACCTCGTCGGGGTCGGCGCGGACGCCCCGGTTGCGAGCGAGCCAGTGGGCGACGGCCTGCCGCAGGGCGGGGGCGCCGCGGACGTCCCCGTAGCCGAGGTCGTGGGCGGCGAGGCCGTCGAGGACGGCTCGTTCGGCGCGCAGCCAGGCGGCGCGGGGGAAGGCGGCGAGGTCGGGCAGGCCGGGGGTGAGGTCGATCCGGGCGGGTGTGCCGCGCAGGTGGTCGAACACTTCGGGGCCCGGGTCGGCACGGAACAGGACGGGCGCCGGACGGGGCGACGGGACGTCCTGCGGGGCGGCGAGCGGGCCGTCCTGCGGCGCGGCAGGCGGCTGGGCGGGTGTCAGGGCGACGACGGTGCCACCCCTGCCCCGCCCGGCGAGCTGGCCCGACTCGGCGAGGCGCCGGTAGGCGTCGGTCACCACGCCTCGGGAGACGCCGAGTTCGGCCGCCAGCACCCGACTGGCGGGCAGCCGGCTGCCCGCCGGGAGGCGCCCGTCGGCGACGGCCTCGCGCAACCGGCGGGCCAGCCAGTCGGTGAGGCCGCCGGGCGGGGCGTCGGCGGCATCGAGCTGGAGGAAGTCGGCGCCGGTCTCCCCGGACCCGCCGACGTGTTTGGACCTGTCGACACCACTCTCTTTGGACCTGTTCACCGGTCCATAGTGGCGCGAGGGTTGAGCCATGACCACCGAAACCCTGACCACCGGAACCGTTGCTGCCGAAGCCACCGCTGCCGAAGCCGACTCCCACCCCGCCCCCTACGTCCACGGCTACTCGGACAGCGAGGCGCAGCGTCTCGGCGACCAGGCCGACACCCTCGCCGAACTGCTGCACGCGGGCACGGTCTACCCGGCGGGCAGCCGGGTGCTGGAGGCGGGCTGCGGGGTGGGCGCTCAGACCGCGCACCTCCTGGCCGCCAGCCCCGGCGTGCTGCTGACGGCCGCGGACGTCTCGGCGGAGTCGCTGGCCCAGGCGCGGGCCAGGATCGCCGGTGTCGCGCCGAGCGCCCGGGTCGTCTGGCACCACGGAGACCTGCACCGACTGCCCTTCCCGGACGGCACGTTCGACCACGTCTTCCTGTGCTTCGTGCTGGAGCACCTGCCCGACCCGGCGGCCGGGCTGGCCGCGCTGCGGCGGGTGCTGCGGCCGGGCGGGACGATCACCGTGATCGAGGGCGACCACGGCTCGGCCTTCTTCCACCCGGAGACTCCGGCGGCCCGCCGCACCATCGACCACCTGGTACGGCTCCAGGCCGGGGCGGGCGGCGACGCCCTGCTGGGCCGTCGGCTGTACCCGCTGCTAACGGCGGCCGGCTTCGCGGACGTGACGGTCCGCCCCCGTACGGTCTACGCGGACGGCGGCTGCCCGGCCCTGGTGGACGGCTTCACCCTGCGCACGTTCGTCGCGATGGTCGAGGCCGTCCGGGCGGAAGCCCTGGCCGCCGGCCTCACCACCCCTGAGGCCTTCGATCGCGGCATCGCCGAACTGCGCGGGGCGGCCGGGCCGGGCGGGACGTTCCACTACACCTTCTTCAAGGCGGTGGCGGTCAACCCGTAGGGCGTCCGAGGCTTCCCGCTACCACCAGCCGCCGCAGCCGCTGGAGTCGCAGGCCCGCAGGTGGACGTCGTGGGCACCGTTTGTGGTGGTACAGCTTCCCGAACGTCATGTTCTTCTGCTCCAGGCCTCCGGACTCCCGGGTGATCCGCATCTGCACCCGGACGCCGTCGACCTTCTTCCCCTCGCATGGACGTGGCGCCCCGCGGCGAGGTTCTCGTCCACCGTACGGCGGGCCCGGGCGGGGAGTGCGTACCAGATCGGGTCGTCCACGGCCGCCATCCAAGGGGACGGCGGCCGGCCCGGCAAACGGTTGACCGGCCGGCCCGAGGGGTGGCTGACCAGGCGGCCCGGCGTGTGGTTGACCAGGCCGAGCCGGCGAGTGGTTGACCAGGCGTCAGCCGGAGCCCTCGCCGAGGTCCTCGAGCAGGGCGCGCATCGCCTCGATGAGCGCGGCCTTCTGCGCCTCGTCGAGGCCGGCCAGCAGGCGGTGCTCGTTGGCGACGTGGGCCGGCAGGGCGCGGTCGATCAGGGCGTGGCCCTCGGGGGTGAGTTCGACGTCGCGGCTGCGGCGGTCCTGGTCGCTGCGGGTGCGGGTGACCAGGCCGCGGGCCTCCAGGCGGTCCAGGCGCTGGGTGATCGCGCCTGAGGTGACCATCGCGGACTCCATCAGGCCGGTGGGGGTGAGGCGGTACGGCGGCCCGCTGCGCTTGAGCGTGGCCAGGACGTCGAAGGAGGGGGCGTCCAGGCCGTGCTCGGCGAAGGTGCGGTTGAGCTCGGCGTCCACCAGGCGGAAGAGGCGCTTGAGCCGACCGAACACCTCCATCGGGGAGACGTCCAGGTCGGGGCGCTCGGCGCCCCATTGCGCGACGACGCGGTCGAGATGATCTGCCACGGGTTCAGGGTAGGCGATGACGGCGAGTTTCCTTAGCGATGAGGTAACTGTGAGCCACGTCACCGACGAAATCCCCTCGAGGATGCCTTAGCGCTGAGATACATTGGCTTAGTGCTAAGTAATCGCCTCGCCGTCGTGCTGGTGACGGCCCTCGCCCCCGCCGTCTGGGGGACGACCTACCTCGTCACCACCGAGATGCTCCCGCCCGACCGTCCGCTCCTCGCCGCCGTCATCCGCTGCCTGCCCGCCGGGCTGCTGCTGATCGCCCTCACCCGCACCCTGCCCAGGGGCGGCTGGTGGTGGCGAGCGCCCGTCCTCGGCGCGCTCAACATCGGTGGCTTCCAGGCCCTGCTGTTCATCGCCGCCTACCGCCTGCCCGGCGGGATCGCGGCCACCGTCGGTGCCGTCCAGCCGCTGGTCACCGCCGGCCTCTCCGCCGCCCTGCTCGGCGACCGGCTCACCCTGCGCACCGTGCTGTCCGGCATCGCGGGCGTGGCGGGCGTCAGCCTGCTGGTGCTGCGCGCCAACGCCCAGCTGGACGCGATCGGGGTGGTCGCCGCGCTCGGCGGCGCCGTGGTGATGGCCTTCGGCGTGGTGCTCTCCAAGCGCTGGGTCTCCCCCGCGCCGCTGCTCGCCACCACCGGGTGGCAGCTCACCGCCGGCGGCCTGCTACTGGTGCCGGTCACCCTGCTGAGCGAGGGCGCCCCGCCCACCCACTACACCGTCGACAACGTGCTCGGCTACGCCTACCTCTGCCTGATCGGCGCGGCGCTCACCTACGCGATCTGGTTCCGTGGCCTGCGCGCCCTGCCGCCGACCTCGCTGTCCTTCCTCTCCCTGCTCAGCCCGGTGGTCGCCACCCTGGTCGGCTGGCTGGCGCTCGGACAGGACCTCAGCCCGCTGCAGGCGCTCGGCGCGGCGGTCGTGCTCGCTTCGCTCGTCGTCGCCCAGACCCAGCGGCCCCGGCCCCGCACCACCGACACCGGCGCCGCCCCCTCAGCGGACCGGACGGCGCCGGTACCGGGCGTCGGGCCGAGCCCGCTGCGCGAGAACGCCTGACACCGCGCCACCGGCCGCACCCAACCGCTCTCACCGCTCCACCGCGCCGGTGCTCCACCGCGCCACCGCAGGTCCGTTCGAAAGATCCAAGGAGAAACCTTCATGCGTATCACCGTGTTCGGCGCCACCGGCAACGTCGGCCGTCGGGTCGTGACCGAGGCGCTCGCCCGTGGCCACCAGGTCACCGCCGTCGTCCGCAACCCGGCCAAGCCGCACGGCCTGCCGTCCACCGTCACCGTCGAGATCGGCGACGCGAGCAACCCCGAGGACGTCGCGCGGATCTCCGCCGGGCAGGACCTGGTGATCACCGCCACCCGACCGGCGCCCGGCCGCGAGCACGAACTGGCCGCCGCCACCCGGGGCCTGCTGGCCGGACTGGCCGGCACCGGCGTGCGCCTGCTCGCCGTCGGCGGCGCGGGCAGCCTCGTCGTCCCGGGCACCGACGGGACGATCCTGGTGGACTCGCCCGGCTTCCCCGACGAGATCCGGCCGATCGCCCTGGCCTGCGGCGAGCAGCTGGACCTCTACCGGGCGGACGAGAAGGTCGACTGGACGTACCTGAGCCCGGCCGCGATGCTCGAACCCGGCGAGCGCACCGGCCGCTTCCGGATCGGCCGGGACGAGCTGCTGGTCGACGCCGAGGGCAACTCGGCGATCTCGATGGAGGACCTCGCCGTCGTGCTGCTCGACGAGGCCGAGCAGCCCGCCCACCGGCGCGCCCGCTTCACCGCCGGCTACTGACCGGCCGCTGACCGCCATCGCGGCCGGCAGCGGCGCACTGACGGCTTCGGACGGCCCCTGAGTAGCTCCTGAACAGCTCCTGACGGCCGTGGTGCTGGATACCCCCGCCCTGGGGTGTATCCAGCACCACCTCGAATACGGTGTCCTGCCTCATCGTGCGTCAGGTCCGCCGTCGGCAAGGATCGTTCCCGTGAAGACCACCGCATCCCGCACCCGTCGCGCGGCCGCCGTCATCGCCACCGCGGTCCTCGCCGGCCTCGCCCTGCCCGCCACGGCGAACGCCGACCCCGGCCGCGACCCCGGCGACACCGACCGCGTGCCCGCCCGTTACGCCGGCCAGCAGTTCCACTGGCAGCCCTGTGACGGGCAGCCGGAACTCGACTGCGCCACCATGGCCGTCCCGCGCGACTGGCACCACCCCGACGCCGGGCCGGACCTCTCCATCGCCGTCTCCCGGCACCGCACCACCGACCGGGCGCACCGGACGGGGACACTGATGGAGGCCGCGGGCGGCCCGGGCGGTCAGGGCCTGCTGCGCCCGATGGACCTCGCCCAGGGCGCCCCCACGGTGGCCGCCGCGTACGACATCGTCAGCTTCGACCAGCGCGGCGTCGGCCGCAGCACCCACGCCCAGTGCCAGACCCCGGAGCAGTTCCAGCAGTTCCTGGCCGGGGACTGGCGCGACCGGTCCCCGGAGGCGATCGACCGGGTCGTCGCCAACTCCCGAGCACTGGTGGCCGGTTGCGTGGAGCACAGCGGCGATCTGCTGCCCTACCTGACCACCGAGCAGACCGTCCATGACATGGACCTCTTCCGCTCCCTGCTCGGCGAGAAGAAGATCAGCTACTACGGCGCCTCCTACGCCACCATGATCGGCGCCTACTACGGCACGCTCTTCCCGCACCGGGTCGAGCGGATGGTGCTGGACAGCAACATCGGCTTCGAGGGCACCTGGGAGCAGTACGAGCTGGGCCAGCCGATGAGCTTCCAGCGCCGCTTCGAGCAGGACTTCCTGCCCTGGATGGCCGCCCGGGACGCCACCTACCACTGGGGCACGACGCCGGAGGAGGTCGAGGCGCACTGGGAGCAGCGGCGCGCTGCCCTGCACGACCGGCCCATCACCGAGGGCTCGTTGACCCTCGGTCCGAACCAGCTGGACAACGGCACCATCAGCGCGATCTACAGCGACAAGGCCTTCCCCCTCCTCGCCCGGGCGCTGACCGCCCTGGACGACTGGCAGGGCGCCGACCCGGCGGCCAAGCAGACCGCCCGCCAGCTGTTCGGCCAGTACCTCAGCCCGGGCTTCCTCGCCGAGTACTTCTCGGTGACGTGCGGGGACACCAAGTGGACCAAGGACATGGACACCTGGATCGAGCGCGGCGCGAAGAACACCGCCCGCTACCCGCTGGTCGGCGCCCGCACTCTCGCCTTCAGCTCGGTCTGCGCGCTCTGGCCGACGGACCCGGCACCCAAGGTCAAGGTCACCGGCGCCCACCTGCCGCCGGTGCTGATGCTCAACTCGCTGCACGACCCGGCGACGTACTACGAGGCGGCGCTCGGCGCGCACCGCGCGCTGCGGGGTTCGAAGCTGGTCACCGTCACCAGCAACGGCAACCACGGGCAGTACCCAGGCTCCGACCCGTGCGTCACCGGCACCGTCGAGCGCTACCTGCTGGATGGCCGGATACCCGAGCACGACCTGACCTGCCCGGCCCCGTCGGCCGGTTGAGCCGCACCACCGTCAACCACGCCGCTGCGCCCCGAACTTGGCGCGCAGCCAGGCGGCGGCAACGGCCAGCCCGGCGAAGCCGCCCACTGCCAGCTTGACACCGGCCTTGGCGACGATCCAGCCGACTCCGGGAACGGCCCAGCCCAGCCAGTGGAGCATGGCCAGCAGCACCGCGCAGCCGCAGAGGACGGACAGCACGGTGGCGCCTACGGCCGCGGCGCGGGACAGCTCGCGCGGTCCGCCGCCGTCACCGACACCGTCGGCTACCGAAGTGGTCTCCCCCGTCTGCTCGTTGGGCGCCCCGTCCGTCGCTCCGCCGGCCGTCTCGTTCGTACCCCGATCACCCATGGGGCGATGATACGGCTTTCAGTGGCAGGAGTGGTGGGTGTCTCCGAGGTGCTCGCCGGTCTCGTCGTCGGGGAAGCTGACGGCCATGGTGACGCGGTACTCGAAGACGTCGTGGCGGTGCCCGGGCACCCGCGCCCAGGCGAGCGAGTGCACCTCGGCCTCGGGGGCCTGCCGGCACCAGGCGGCCGCCTCCTCCAGCGCGCGGGCGGCCGAACGCCCGGTGCACACCACGGCGGTGTACGCGGCGACCGCGACGTCGCCGCCGGTGGTGCGGCCGCCGCGCGACACCGCCCGGACGGCGGCGGCGGCCTGGGTCAGGTCACGGGCCAGGTCGCCCACCATCCGAGGGGGCGCCGGCAGGACCACCGCCCCCTCGGCGACGGTCTCCGGCAGGTTCGCGCTCACGGCTTCGGCCTCCATCCACATGGTCACGCGGCACAGCATGCCGGACCGGATTTCCTGGCATGCCCACTTTCACCTGAACGTCATCCGTCCAGGGCCGAGTTGGGGGCGCTCCCTGGCGCCGGCCTGCCCGTCCTGCTAGGGAGGGCCGGTGCGGTGCGGGGTATCCGGGCAGGTCAGGGAGGTCGCCCACGGGCGGCGCCGGGGAGCCCGGAACGACGCCCACGTACCACCCCCGCGCCTCGAGCCGCCGGTCCGACCGCCGGGGCGCCCGGACTCCTGATGGGGGTTCGCGGTCGACTCCCTTGTGCAACAGGAGAGATGAGAAGGTCGTGAGATCCCCGGCGCGGGTCCGGAGCCGCAGGACCGGGGCTGAGGTGCTGCGTCAACCCTCGTGGGGGCCACCGGTCGCCGTCCGTCCATCCTGTCCCTGTCAGATCGTCGTGATACTAATCGTCTCCGGGCGGCGGGCGCCGCCGCGTGGTGGGCGGGCATGATGACGACGGTTCAACCGTTCCGGGGAGGTCCGGACGGCGACGGGGAGGGGCAGCAGATGGCGGCGAGGTTCGGCAGTGCCAAGGGCGGGCGCAAGGTTCGGCTCGGCAAGCGGGTCACGGGGACGGCGGCGGCGTTCGCCGCGCTCGCCGCGCTGACCGGCTCTCAGGTGTCGGGCCTCGGCCTCGCGCAGACCGCGGCCGCCGACGCCGGCCCGGCGCAGGACGGCACCGCTGCCCAGGGTCCGGCCTCCTCCACTCCGTTCGGCGGCCCCGCGACCGGCATACCCGGCGTTCCCGGCACCGCGGCCGACGGCGGCAGCGCCGTTCAGCTGCCGCAGCCGCCCGGTGCCCTGCCCGGCCAGCCCGCGGCCGGCCCGTTCACCGCGACCGGCGCGGCGCTGCCCGCCACGGTCTTCGCCGCCTACCGCCAGGCCGAGGCCTCGCTGGCCCAGCGCTCGCCGGGCTGCCACCTGCCCTGGCAGCTGCTGGCGGCGATCGGCCAGGTCGAGTCCGGCCAGGCCAACGGCGGCCAGGTGGACGCCGCCGGACGGACGCTCACCCCGATCCTCGGCCCGGTGCTGGACGGCAACGGCTTCGCCGCGATACCCGACACCGACGGCGGCCGCTACGACGGCGACTCGCGCTGGGACCGCGCGGTCGGTCCGATGCAGTTCATCCCGTCGACCTGGGCCTCCTGGGGCGTGGACGCCACCGGCAAGGGCACCGCTGACCCGAACAACATCTTCGACGCGGCCGAGACCGCCGGCCGCTACCTGTGCGCGGGCGGGCGGGACCTCTCCGACCCGTCACAGCTGGACCGGGCGGTCCTCAGCTACAACGACTCCACCGAGTACCTCCGCACCGTCCGCAACTGGATGGCACACTTCGGCAGCGGCCAGGTGACCACCGTCCCGGACCTTCCCGGCGTCCCGAGCGTGCCGGGCACCCCGCCTTCGCCGTTCCTCCTGCCGTCCGGCACGACGGCGGGCACCTCGGGCGGCACCTCGACGGGCAACGAGGGCACGGGCACCGCCCCGACGCCGTCCCCCCAGCCGACCGTGCCGCCGGTGACGCCGACCCAGTCCCCGACTCCGACGACGACCCCGTCCGCGACGACGACGCCGTCCGCGCAGCCGACCACCACGCCGACGCCCAGCGGTTCGCCGTCGGCCTCCGCGAGCCCGACGGCCACCCCGAGCGGCAGCCCGTCCCCGACGGCCACCCCGAGCGGCACGCCGTCCGGCACGCCGTCCGGTACGCCGTCCTGCCCGAGCCCGACGGCGACGGCGACGCCCACCGGCACCGCCACCCCGAGCGGCACACCGTCCCCGACCGCCACCCCGAGCGCCACCCCGCGCGCCACGCCGAGCGGCACCTCGTCCGCGACGCCGACCGCCCCCGGCTGCCCGACGCCCAGGCCGAGCGGCTCCCCGAGCGGCTCGCCGAGCGCCACCCCGTCCGCCGGATCGAGCGCCACGCCGAGTTCCTCGCTGTCGCCCTCGCCCTCGCCCTCGGCGACCGTGAAGAAGTAACCACCCCGCGCCGTACCGCCGGCGGCGGCAGGAGGGACCTCGGTCCGTCCTGCCGCCGTCGCGCTTCCCGGCGAGAGCCGGGCGCTACGCCTGCTGCCGCCGCGCCTCTGGCTGCCCCCCAGCCTCCTCCTGCCCCCCAGCCTCCTCGCGCCCTCGCATCGCCCGGTGCTCGCGCCAGCGGCCGAGCATCCCGTGCAGCTCGTCGATCATGAACTCGAAGAAGGCCGCGCTCTCCTCCAGCCGCTTCCCCGCCGCCGTGCCCGCCCCGACGGTCGCCTCCCCCTCCTTCAGCACCCGGATCCAGCGCAGCAGAAGTTCGTCGCGCCGGGTCAGCGACTCGAACCAAACGTCGTTGAGCACCCGGTAGCGGTCGCGCCGGGATCCGGGCTCGCGCTCCTTGGCGACCAGCCCGACCTGGATGAGGTAGCGCATCCCGCCTGAGACGGCCGCCGGGCTGATCTGCAGCCGTTCGGAGAGCTCGGCGGAGGTCAGCACGCCGCTCTCCTCGGCCATCAGGCAGGAGAAGATCCGGGACGGCATCCGGCCCATGCCCGCGACCACCAGCTCGGCCGCGAAGCGCTCCACGAAGTCCGCCACGGCCCGAGGGTCCTGCCCCTGCTCCGGCTCCCGTTCCACCGCTCTCCCCTTTCCAGAGATCATCCGTCCCTCCGGTCGAACCATAACGCTTCCCAATATTCACGTTTTTCTGAAACTACGGTAGCTTGAGAAGCATGACCAAGGCCATCATCCTGTCCGGTCTGCGCAAGACCTTCGGCCGGACCACCGCACTGGACGGCCTCGACCTGACCGTCGAGACCGGCGAGGTCCACGGCTTCCTGGGCCCCAACGGCGCCGGGAAGTCCACCACCATCCGCGTCCTGCTCGGCCTCCTGCGCGCGGACGGCGGAAGCGCCCGGCTGCTGGGGAAGGACCCGTGGAGCGACGCCGTCGAGCTGCACCGCCGCCTCGCCTACGTCCCCGGCGACGTCGAGCTGTGGCCCAACCTCACCGGCGGCGAGGCCATCGACCTGCTCTCCCGGCTGCGTGGCCGGCTCGACCGGCACCGCCGGGACGAACTGCTCGAACGCTTCGACCTCGACCCGACCAAGAAGGGCCGCAGCTACTCCAAGGGCAACCGGCAGAAGGTCGCCATCGTCGCCGCGCTCGCCTCCGACGCCGAGCTCCTGCTGCTGGACGAGCCGACCTCCGGCCTCGACCCGCTGATGGAGGTGGTCTTCCAGGACGTCGTCCGGCAGGCCAAGGAGCAGGGCCGCACCGTCCTGCTCTCCAGCCACATCCTGGACGAGGTGGAGAAGCTGGGCGACCGGGTCAGCATCATCCGGCAGGGCCGGGTGGTGCAGAGCGGCACCCTGGGCGAGCTGCGCCACCTCACCCGCACCACCGTCGAGGCGGAGACCAGCCGCCCGGTCACCGGACTGGACGCGCTGTCGGGCGTGCACGCCCTGCGCACCGACGGCCTGCGCGTGCGCTTCGCCGTGGACGGCGCCCGACTGGACGCCGCCGTGCGCACCCTCAGCGAGGCCGGGCTGCGCAGCCTGGTCAGCCACCCGCCCACGCTGGAGGAACTGATGCTGCGCCACTACGGCGACGAGCTGGCCACCAACGGGCACCGGAGCGAGGACGAGGCCGTCCGATGACCGCCACCGCCGCCACCCGCACCACCCCGCGCCGCGACACCGGCCGCGCCGGGGACCGCACCACCCTGACCGGCGCCGCCGTCCTGGTCCGCTTCGCGCTTCGCCGCGACCGGGCGCGGCTGACCGCCTGGGTGCTCGGCCTGGCGCTGGTCACCCTGGCCACCGCCAACAGCGTCCGCACCGTCTACCCGACCGCCGCCGACCGGGCCTCGATCGCGCACGGCTCGGCCAACCCGGCCCTGCTCGCCATGACCGGCCCGGCCCACTACCTGGCCGACTACAGCTGGGGCGCCATGCTCGGCCACCGGCTGCTCGGTCTGCTGGTCGTCATGGCAGGCCTGATGAGCGTGCTGACCGTCACCCGGCACACCCGCGCCGAGGAGGAGGGCGGGCGCGCCGAACTGGTCCGCTCGGCCGCCGTCGGCCGGCACGCCCAGCTCGCCGCCGCGCTGGCCACCGCCGCCGTCGCCGACCTCGCGCTCGGCCTGCTGCTCGCCCTCGGCCTGCCCGGCCTCGGCGTCCCCGGCCTGACCGGTGGCGGCGCGCTGCTGTACGGGGCCGCCACCGCTGCCGGCGGACTGCTGTTCGGCGCGGTGGCCGCCGTTACCGTGCAGATCACCGCCTACACCCGGACGGCCTCCGGGCTGGCCCTGGGCGTGCTCGGCGCCGCCTACGCGCTGCGCGCCGCCGGGGATGCCGGGGAGAGCGGCCTGTCCTGGGCCTCCCCGATCGGCTGGCTGCAGCGCAGCTACCCCTTCGTCGACGACCGCTGGTGGCCACTGCTGCCCGCACTGGCGCTGGCCGCCGCCACCGCCGCGGCCGGGTTCGCGCTGAGCACCCGCCGCGACTTCGGCGCCGGGCTGCGCGCCGCCCGCCCCGGTCCGGCCACCGGCAGCCCGGCCCTGGGCACCCCGCTCGGCCTGGCACTGCGCCTGCACCGCGGCCTGATCGGCGGCTTCGCGGTCGCCCTGCTGCTGCTCGGCGCGATGTACGGGTCGCTGCTCGGCCAGGCCGACTCGATGCTCAAGGACGTCGACCAGATCAGGCAGGCGCTGGCCCGGCTCGGCGGCCACACCCTCGCCGACTCCTTCGCCGCGCTGACCCTGCTGGTGGTCGCGGTGGTCGGCGGTGTGTACGCGGTGCTGGCGACGCTGCGCCCGCGCGCCGAGGAGAGCGCCGGGCGGGCCGTGCCGGTGCTGGCCGCCGGGGTGTCGCGGTCCGGCTGGCTGGGCGGTCACCTGGCGGCGGCGCTGCTGGGCTCCACCGCCGTGATGCTGGCGGCGGGCGTGGGCTTCGGCCTGGCCGGGGCGCTGTCCACCGGCGACGGGGGCGTGTTCCTGCGGCTGACCGGGGCGGCGCTGGCATTCGCGCCCGCCCTCTGGGTGACGGTGGGTTTCGCCGCGGCCGTCTACGGCTGGCTGCCCCGGGCGATGCCGCTGGTCTGGGTCGTCCCCGCGTACGCCTTCGTGATCGGCTACCTGGGCCCGCTGCTCAAGTTCCCCGCGGGCCTGGACCGGCTCTCCCCGTTCGGCCAGGTGCCACGGCTCCCCGCGGCCCGGATGGACTGGACCCCGCTGGCGGTGCTCACCCTCCTCGCGGCCGCACTGATCGTGCTGGCCCTGGCCGGGTTCCGGCGCCGGGACGTCGAGTAGCGTCGCGACGCCCGAACCGCGGCGCCCGAACCGCGGCGGGCGGAGGCGCCGGGTCAGAGGTGCTTGAGCAGCTCCGGCATCAGGTCCTTGAAGGTCCGCCCGCCGGCCGGCCGGCCGATCGCGACCATCTGCCAACCGGCCGGCGTGCGCTGCACCTTGGCCATGATCTGGGCGGTGTACGGGCCGCCGTCGGTGAGGGTGTAGCGGGCCAGCTCGATGCCGGTGGTCTCGTCCACCAGCCGGCAGAAGGCGGCCTCGACCTCCTGGAAGGTCTGCCCGGTGAAGGAGTTGACCGTGAACAGGATCTGGTCGACCTCGGCGCCCACCCTGGTCAGATCGACGGTGATGGACTCGTCGTCGGTCGCGTCGCCCGCGCCGCCCACCAGGTTGTCCCCGCTGTGCCGGACCGAGCCGTCGTTGCTGGTGAGGTGCTGGAAGTAGACCACGTCCACCGACCTCCCGCCCGAGAACAGCACCGCGGAGGCGTCCAGGTCGATCTCCCGGCCGGCGGACAGCAGCTTGGCCAGGAAGCCCTTGCGCTGAACGGCCTTCCAGCCCAGGCCCATCCGGACCAGGCTCAGCTGCCCACCGCCCGGCTTCTCCAGGCTGATCTTCTGCCCCTTGGCCAGTGAAACGGTCATCGTGCCCTCCTCGTTCCTACCGCCGTCCGTGCTGCGAACCTATCGCACGCAGGGAAACCTGTGATCATCGGACAGCGGCTCGGAGCACCCTTACCCAGCAGTCCCCCGGGTCGCACTTCCTACGGTGCTCCGCACACCGGGGGATTCACCGGTCGGACGTCACCAACTTCGCGACACCCCGGCGGACTTCCGCACCACGCCCGCCAACTGCGTGCTCTCCTACGCCCTGCCGGCCGGGGCAGGCGTCACCGCCGTCAGCGTCGCCGGCCCGGACGGCACCGACCCGGCTCCCCGGCCCGTCCCGTACACCGTCACCGGCGGGACGGTCAGCGTGCCGCTGGACCGTCGGCCAGTACTCGGTGGTGACGATCACCGAGGGGCAGCCGCCGGCCCACCACTCGGCCGACCGCGCCCACAGGTGGGTCAGGCGTCGCCTTCCAGGAGGTGCTGGTGCACCTCCTGGAAGGTCCAGGCTCCGCCGGCCGGCCGGGAGAACACCCAGGCCAGGTCGAACCGGTCCGGCCAACTGGCCGGGACCCCGCTGCCGGAGGCGCCGAGCGCCTCGACGATCCGCGGGATCCGGGAGTGCTCCCAGCAGATCAGCACCGGTTGCGCCCCGGCGAGCGCGGCACCGGCCAGCTCGGACTCCTGGGACTCGGCGTAGGTGGTGTCCACGGTGAGCCCGAGCTCGGCCCCCAGCGGCGTGACGGTCTGGCGCATCCGGTGCGCCCCGGCCATCGGGCCCTGGTCGGTGGCCGCGTAGATCCGGACCGGGGTGCGCAGTCCGGCCGCGGGCGGGGCGAACAGGGTGGGCAGCGTCTTGGCCCGGTCCCAGCCGCGCTGGGTGAGGGACTTGTCGTCGTGCTTGCCGTTCTCGTCCAGGCCGGGGTGGCTGCCGTCGGGCTTCTCACCGTGCCGGATGATCATCACGAAGGCCGCCGTGCCCGGGTCACTCGCCCTGGCCACCGGGCCGTTCTTGTCGGCCTTGCCCTTCTTCCCGCCCGAGGAGCAGGCGGCCAGCACCAGCGGGGCAACGGCCGCCAGGCCGGTGAGCAGCGTGCGGCGGGAGGGTCGGGTCGTCACTCGGCGCCCCGCTCCAGCCGCACGAGCGCGTCGATCGCGACGCTCGTCAGGCCGCCCCCGTGGCCGGGCTCGCCGACCGTACGGTGGACGCGCTCGGCCCGGACGGTGTGCAGGCCGTACTCGGCGAGGTCGGCCAGGACGTCCTCGGGGGTGAAGAGCACGGCCGGGTCCTGGGGGCCGCCGACGCCCTCGGTGAGGTTGGTCAGGTCGTGCCCGACGACCAGCAGGGTGCCGCCGGGGGCGAGCGCCTCGGCCGCGCGGTGCAGCGCCGCCCGCCGGTCCGCGGCGGGGAGCTGGAGGTAGGCGATCAGGACGAGGTCGTAGCCGCCGGCCGGGCCCTCCTGGGTACGGGCGTCGCCGTGCCGCCAGGTGAGCCGGTCGGCGACCTCGTCGGGCAGTTCGGCGGTGAGCCGTTCGGCCCGTTCCAGGGCGACGGCCGAGAAGTCGAGGCCGGTGACCTCCCAGCCCTGGGTGGCCAGCCAGATGGCGTTGCGGCCCTCTCCGGTGGCCAGGTCGAGGGCGCGACCGGGGGTGCTGCCGGTCAGTTCGCGGACCACCCACTGGTTGGGCGCGGTGCCCCACACCAGTTCGCTCGCGGCATAGCGGTCGTCCCAACCCTGACTGTCCATGCGCTCCTCCGTTCGGCGGGCCGGTTCCGTCCCGGTCAACCTACCGGTCCGCCGCCCTCCGCCGCCCGGGGCGGTCCAGCGGGCGGACACCCCTGACGGCGAATATCGGTCCAGTCCGATCTGTTCATCAACCAGGCCGCCGCGCAGATCCGTTGGGACGCGGTGACGCAGAGCAGCTGGGTCTACGACGGCACCAACTTCTGGACCGGTGACACCTCGCAGGCCGTCCGGGCACGCGGGCCCACGCCAAGGGCAAGGGCCTGGGCGGACTGTTCACCTTCTCCCTGGAGAACGACGACGCCTCCGGGACCATGCTCAACTCGATGGACGCCGGCCTCCGCCGGCGTGACATCGGAGACGAGCACCGGTGGTCCCGGCGGGACCACCGGTGCTCGTCTCAGGCCCCGGCTCAGCCCTTGAGGTCGAGCGAGGGGAAGAGGTCCACGAAGGGCTGGGTGGTGACCGAGACGCTCCGGGCGAACGGGTCGTCGAAGTCCCAGATCATGAACAAGAGGAAGGCGATCAGCACGCTGAAGCAGGCCGCCAGGATCAACTCCCTCGGCGTACGCCTGATCTGCAGCGCGAACAGCATCCCGATGGTCACCACGGCGCCGCCGATCAGACCGAACCAGACCACGCCCGGCATGGTCGGGCCGGCGCTCTGACCGCGCTGGTTGCGGGCGTCGGAGGCCTGACCGATCCGGTCCATGATCGGCTGGTAGGTCTGGGACTCCAGGTCCGAGGCCGGCGCCCGGCTGGCCACCTCGTTCTGGACCTTGTCCAGCAACTGGGTGCCCTTGTCGGTGATCGCGCCGTTCTCGGACATGTAGTCCCACTCGACGTTCACCACGTACGTGACGTAGGCGTCGATGTCGGACCGGACCTGGTCGCGGAACTCGGCCGGGTAGACCACCGCCCGGTCGCTCACCTCCCGCAGCGACTGTGCCTCACGGAACAGGTCGTCCTGGGCGGCGCCGCGCGCCTCCCAGACACCCGCGATGGCGAGACCGAGGACGATCGCGTAGACCACGCCGATCATCATCGTGATGTACTCGATGACGTCGGGCGTCTCGTCGACGTTCTCCTCGACGCCCGCGGTGCGGCGCCTCAGCACCACCACCGCCAACACAACGGCACAGGCCGCCGCCATGGCGACGACCAGCGCCACCCACTCGGACATGGGAACTCCCTTCTCTGGCTTGGCTTGTGACGTGAACGGGGAAGCAGGGGGCTCAACGGGAACCTCGAGCCCTGAACGTGTCGGGGGCCGCGGTCTCCGGGCGGCCGGGACGGAGGTGCTCGTCAGGACCCTGAACGGCCGCGGCCTCCGGCGCGCCCCGGGCGCAGCGCAGCCGCCGCCAGGATGCCGGGCACGAAGATCAGCAGCATCGTGGTGGTCGTCGAGGCGCCGTGGTTGTGCTGCGCGACCGGCAGCGGCTTGCTGTCCCACACCTTGAACGCCGGGTGCGCCGAGGGCGTCGGCCACAGCGGGCTCGGGCGGACCGGGCTCGGTAGCGCTGGGCTGGGGTCCGCCGGAGCGGGCGCCGCCGGGAGCGGCACCACGGCGGGCGGAACCACCTGCGGGGCGGGCACTGCCGGCTCGGGGGCCGCGGGAGCGGGGGCGGCGGGAACCGGCGGGGGCGGGGCCGGCGGCCCGGGCGAGGGCGGCGGGGTGGGTACCGGGGTCGGCCTCGGCGGTGTCGCACTCGGGGACGGCGCGGGGGTGGGGGTGGGAGTCCTCGTCGGAGTCGGGGTGGGGGTCGGGGTCGGCGTGGGGGTGTGCGTGGGTACGGGCGTCGGCGTGGGGCTCGGGCAGGGGTGCGGGTGGTGGTGGTGCGGGGGCCGGTGGCCGTGGTGGCGGCCGACGTCGGGGGCGACGGTGACGTCGACCCGGACGTCGACGTCCACCCCGACGTCGACGCTGCCGCCCGGCCCGACCGAGGTCGAGACGCCGGTCCCGATGCAGACGCAGGTGTCCACGGCCGAACCGTGCGGGCTCCCGCCGGGGCGCTCGGCGCCGGCGGCGGTGGCGCCGCCGACCAGCGCGCACATCGCCACCACGCCGACCGCCGCGCCGATCAGTCGCACTCGCCGCCCGGGAGCGGCTGACCCGCCGTGCCGTGGTATCCGTCGGAACTGCCGGCGCTGCGGCATGGGCTCCACACACCTCTCGGTTCGCCTGGGGGAGGACGGGACGGACTCGGGCCGATCAGCCTGCGCAAACGGGCAGCAGTGGCCGGATGCCGATCGGAACCGATCGGAACCGATCGGGTACGACCATGCGCATTCGAACGCGAGGCGGACGGCCCGCATCCGGGGCGGGCCGTCCGTCATCAGGTGAAACGATCTTCGAGTGGGCCGGTTACGGCCCGCGCTCGCTGTTCTCCGGCAGTCAGTGGCGGCGGTGCGCGATCTCGACGTTCTCCAGCACACCGACCGCGTCCGGCACCAGGATCGCGCACGAGTAGTAGGCGCTGACCAGGTAGGAGATGATCGCCTTCTCGTCGATCCCCATGAACCGGACCGAGAGCGAGGGCTGGTACTCGTCCGGCAGGCCGGTCTGGTGCAGGCCGATGACGCCCTGGTTGTCCTCGCCGGTACGGATCACCAGGATCGAGCTGGTGTTCTCCTTGGTGATCGGGATCTTGCTGCACGGCAGGATCGGCACCCCGCGCCACGCCGGCACCTGCTGCCCGCCGAGGTCGACGTGGTGCGGGTAGATGCCCCGGGCGTTGAACTCCCGGCCGATCGCGGCGATGGTCCGCGGGTGGGCCAGCAGGTAGTCGGGGTCGCGGCGGCGGTTGAGCAGCTCGTCCAGGTCGTCCGGGGTGGGCGGGCCGGACTGGGTCTGGATCCGCTGGTCGAAGTCGGCGTTGTTGAGCAGGCCGAACTCCGGGTTGTTGATCATCTCGTGCTCCTGGCGCTCGCGCAGGGCCTCGATGGTCAGCCGGAGCTGGTGCTCGATCTGGTTCATCGGCTCGTTGTACAGGTCCGCGACCCGGGTGTGGACCTTGAGGATGGTCTGCGCGACGCTCAGCTCGTACTCGCGCGGCTTGAGCTCGTAGTCCACGAAGGCGCCGGGGAGTTCGTACTCGCCGTGGTGGCCGGCCGACATGGCGATCTCGGCCTCGCCGCGCTCGTTCTGGGCCTGCAGCGGCAGGGCAAGGAACGACGCCAGGTGCTCCTGGAGGCTCGGCGCGTTGTCCCGGATGCGGGCGAAGTCGTCGCGGCTCAGGGTGAGCGCCACACCGGCGGTGGCGGTCTTCGCGGTGTACTCCCAGACGGCGTCCGGGTTCAGCAGCGAGTCGTCGCCGAAACGGTCGCCGTCGCCGGCCACGCCGACCACGGTCTCGTCGCCGTACTTGCCGGTGCCGAACTTGTTGATCTTGCCGTGCGCGATCAGGAAGATCCGGTCGGCCGCCTCGCCCTGGGTGGTGAGCACCTCGCCGGGGCCGAAGTCACGCTGCTGGCAGCGGTCGGCGAGGGCGGTCAGCACCTCGTCGTCCTCGTAGCCGCGCAGCAGGGCGAGTTCGCCCAGCTCCGCCGGGATCACGCGGACCTGGGAGCCGGTCTTGATGAACTCCACCACACCGTTGCCGACGGTGTAGGTGAGCCGACGGTTCACCCGGTACGCGCCACCGTGGGCCTCGACCCACGGGAGCACCTTGAGCAGCCAGCGGGAGGTGATCTCCTGCATCTGCGGGGCGGACTTGGTCGTGGTGGCAAGATTGCGGGCAGCTGCCGTCGCAAGGCTCTGCTGCCGGTCCTGCTGTGTCTCCGGGCTCGTGTCCACGGGCATCGGCAGGGGTCTCCATTCGTGTGGTGGGATCACGCGGTCAGGGCCGTACCGCTCCGCCCTGGGCGCGAGCCGCAACGGATCATCAGATCCACTGACCGGAAGGGAAGTTGGCGAGTGTGGGGAGTGTGACCGCCATCGCCCGGCGGTCCATCCGGAACCCTAGATCACCAGAACAAGACCGGGCCCGTACGGCGGCCGACTACCCCCCGATAGGGTGAATCTCCCGCTTTCGGCCCCCGCCTGCTCCCGAGCGCCCCACCCACCACCGGGACATCCGGGAGCTCGGCCGGAATCCGGCGGGGCAGGGCCGTCACCGGGATCCTGGCCAGCCGGTCGGAGGTGCCCCGTTGTGCGGTCGCGTGCTCGACCCCGTCCGCAGGCGGCAGTGGCTGGTGTGCCGTGATGATTGGTGTATGTGTGCACAGGCGGATCACGAACCGGACGACACCCGCCACCGGGCGTTCGGGGTCGCACCGCCGCACGTCGCGGCGCCCTCCGCGGCTGTCGGACTCCTGCCGCCGGTCGGGCGGGCGCTCACCGGCACGCTGCCGGACCCCCCGCGCGTGGGGCCGCGGCGGTCCGCTTCGCCCGCCCGGGCCCGGCCCGTTCGCCGCTGCCTCTCGTTCGACCGGGCGCACCGCCACCGGAGCACGCGATGAGGCTCCCGCGCCGAGGCGGGACCGACCGACGGCGCCGGACGGAGCCGGGCGGGTCGGAGCCGCAGGTGCCCGCCCAGCCTGCCTGGATACGCTGGCTGCCGGTCATCTACGTCGCGACCGTCCTGGCGCTGGAGCCGATCACTCCCGTGCAGTGGCCGGTGAGCTTCGTGCTCATCGCACTGCCCGTCGTCGCCGCCTACGCCCACGGTCCCGCCTTCGTCGCCGCTGTCACGGTCTTCGCCATCGTCTTCGAGGGCGTCCTGGCGGGCACTCCCTGCTGTGCGGGCCGCGACGTGGGCTATCTGTGGGAGCGCCACTACGTGGCCACCTACTTCTCCACGGCACTGGTCGGGATGCTGGGCGCCCTTCTGGCCGCCCACCGAACGCACCGGGAACGCACCCTGGCCACCGTACGCTCGGTGGCCGAGACGGCGCAGCGCGTGCTGCTGCGTCCGGTCCCCCACCTCCTGGGCCGCATCGGCATCGAGACCCTGTACCTGTCGGCAGCCGCGGAGGCCCGGATCGGCGGCGACCTCTTCGAGGCGATGAGCACCGCGCACGGTGTACGCCTGTTGATCGGGGACGTCCGGGGCAAGGGCCTGCTCGCGGTGGAGACGGCCGCGGCAATGCTGGCCGCCTTCCGCGAGGCCGCCCACGACGAGCCCGACCTGCCCGCGATGGCGCGCAGGTTGGAGCGGAGCATGAGCCGCCGAGCCGCCCAGCTCCCCGGCGGCGAGGAACGCTTCATCACCGCTGTGCTCGCCGAGATTCCCGACGACGAGCCGGTGGTCCGCATCGTCAACTGCGGTCACCCCCCGCCGCTGCTCATCGACCGGGGCCGGATCAGCGAACTCGCCCCGTGCGATCCGTCACCGCCTTTCAACCTCGGTGTGCTGCTCGGCGGCGACTACCCCGTCGACGTGGAGCCCTTCCGTCCGGGCGACCAACTGCTGCTGTACACCGACGGCGTGACCGAGACCCGCGACCGCACCGGAGCCTTCTACCCGCTCACCCAGCGCGTCCGCGAATGGACCGGCCTTCCGCCGCGCGAGCTCCTGAACCACCTGCACCGGGACCTGGTCGCGTACAGCGGCGCCGCCCTCGACGACGACATCGCCGTGCTCGTCGCGCACCGGCTCCTGGACGGGGAGGAGCCGGGCCCGCACACCGATCGCGCCCGGGAAGAGTCGAAGGGCGGCGCTCGACGGCAGCGCCGACGGCTCGGGGCGGCGCTGGGCCGCCACCCCGCAGCAGCCCGTCGCCGACGACCGCACTGACGCGACCTGATCACATGGACTGCGTCAGCACCGGCCTCGCTACCTGCCCCAGATCGTCCGGTACGCCTGGCGGTAGCCCCCCGGGTCCCAGAAGGTCGCACCGCCGCTGTTGGCGGCCGTGGAGATGTGGACCGGGGCGACGTAGCCGCTGGCGGGCTGGTGGGAGAAGGCGCGGTTGAACTCGTCGACGATCTGCCAGCCCTGCTCGCTGAGGGGCTCGGGAACGGTCGCGGCCTGGAACTGCCTGCTGTCGATGCGCTGGAAGGCCGAGGGGTCGCCGTCGCCCGCGCCGATGTTGTACGGGGCGGCGTTGCCCGGCCTGCCGGCCGCGCGCAGGGCGGGTGCGGCGTCGGCGAAGTACAGGTCGTTGATGGCGACCGAGTGCGTCCACTGGCCCTGGAAGCGGGCGAGGAGGGCGGAGACCGCCTGGGGGGTGCGGCTGGTCGCGTCCGGGATGGGGATGTTCTCGGAGGCCAGCAGCCTCACGCCGGGGCAGGTGGCGAGTTCGTCCTTGATCAGTTCGGACTTGTTCCTGGCGAACGGGACGGAGTCGTCGGTGAAGACGACGACTCCGGCCCTGCCGTCGGACTCCGCGATGACCCAGTCCGCGCTGAGCCGTGCGACGTCCCCGACGCTGGTGGTGATGTTGCTGAAGAGCGGGGGGCTCGTGCTCGGCCCCGGGGCCGCGACCGCGTGCCAGCCGATGAGCGGGATGTGTGCCGTGTCCGCCTGCGCGACCTGCTGTGCGGTCAGACCGGGGTCGAAGCCGCCGATGACGATGCCCGAGGGTTCGAGGTTGACCGCCTGGGCGAGCGCCGCCTGGATGCCGGCGGGCGTGCCCTGCCCGTCGATCACCCGGACGCTCCAGCCGATGACCGTCGCGGCTTCGATGACGCCCTTGGCGACCCCCACGACGCCGGGGTTGGTCATGGTCTGGGCAACGTAGACGATGGTCCTACCGGGAACCGCCCTGGGGCCGCTGGTGGGGCCGTCCCAGGGGACGTCGACCTGCTCGGCCTGCTGGACGCCCGCCTTCGCCCTGGCGAGGGTGGCCGGCGGGCAGCCGGCCCTCGACGGCCCTGCCACGGGGGCCCCGGCCCTGGTCGACAGGCCTCGCTGGCAACCGTCCAGGGCGGTACCCGCCGTTGCCAGCACGACTGCTGCCAGCACAGCCGCGGCACCGCGCTTCACGGCGTGTCCCGGGAGGCTGTCACGTCCGTCGAGGGCGGCGTGACCGGACCGCGGGTCTCGGCGCCGGCGGCCCGCAGCCGGCGGCGTGCGGAGTAGCCGGCCAGGCCGACGGCGAGGAGCAGCGTCGCCCCGTTGAACAGCGGCACGGCCCAGAAGTCGGCGCCGAGTTGTCCGATACCGGCCAGACCGATGGCGAGGACGGCGACGGCGACCACGGTGCCCAAGGCGTTGGCGCGACCGGGTCTGATCGCGGTGGAGCCGAGCAGTGCGCCGACGAACGCGGGCAACAGGTATTCCAGGCCGACGCTCGGGTTGCCGATCTGCTGCTGCGCGGCGAGCAGGACACCCGCGAAACCGACGACCAGGCCCGATCCGGCGAAGGCGTAGACGCTGTAGCGGCGGGTGGGGATACCGACGAGTTCGGCGGCGCGCGGGTTGGAGCCGATGACGTACAGGTACCGGCCGAGCGGCAGCCGCTCCTGCAGCAGCCACAGGACGGCCGCGAGCGCGAGCACGTAGGAGGCGGACACCGGCAGTCCGAGGAACGTGGAGTCGTAGAGGTCGGTGAAGGCGGCCGGCAGACCGCCCGGACCGGGGAGGACCCGGGCGCCGCCGGTGATCCAGCCGGTGAAGGCGTACAGGATGCTGCCGGTGCCGAGCGTGGCGATGAAGGAGTCGATCCGCCCGAACTCGACGATCACACCGTTGAGGGCCCCGAAGGCTGCTCCGCCCAGGATCACGGCCAGGCAGGCGAGCGGCCACGGCCAGTCGCCGTCGACGACGAGCCGCAGCACCGCGATGTGCGCGAGACCGAGGGCGTAGCCGATGGACAGGTCGAAGTTGCCGCTGGCGATGGGGATCGTCGCGCCGAGCGCGAGGATGGCGGGGATCGACTGGTTGGACAGGATCGAGGAGACGTTGTCGAGGGTGGGGAAGGTGTCCGGCCGCGCGACGGAGAAGATCAGGAACAGCAGAACGGCGAGGGCCGGCAGGCCGTAGCCGCCGATCAGGTGTCCGCGCCGGCGGTGCCGCGGGGGTCGGCGGGAGCGGGGCTCGGTCATCGGCCTGTCGCACGCCGGTCGCCGTCACCACCGGTGACGGGAGGCATGGCCGAGGCGGCGGAGGTGAGCTCGGTGACGGTGAGGGCCGCGCCGGTCAGCTCGGCGGCCATGGTCCCGCGGACGAACACCAGGGCGCGGTGGCACACGGTGGCGACCTCCTCGAAGTCGGTGGAGATGAGCAGGACCGCGAGGCCGTCGGCCAGCGCCTGGTCGAGCAGCCGGTAGAGCTCGGCCTTGGCGCCGACGTCGACGCTGGCGGTCGGCTCCTCGAGGATCAGCAGCCGCCGGTGTGCCCGGAGCCACCGGCCGACCATGATCTTCTGCTGGTTGCCGCCGGACAGCGTGGCGATCGGTGCCTCGCTGTCGCGGGGGTGCACCGAGAACCGCTCGATCAGGGCGGCGGCCTGGGCCCGCTCGCGCCGGGGGCTGATCCAGTGCAGCGCCGACCGGCTGCCCGCCCGGGGGTTGGCCAGGAAGTTCTCACGCACCGTCAGTTCGGCCGCGCAGCCCTCCTCCTGACGGTTGCCGGTGACCAGTCCGACGCCGGAGTCGACGGCATCGGCCACCGTGTGCGGGGCGTACGGTCGGCCGTCGAGGAGGGCCCGCCCGCCGAGGATCGGACGGGATCCGGCGAGGGCGCGGCCCAGGTCGTGGTGGCCGGCGCCGGTGAGGCCCACCATGCCGAGGATTTCGCCGGCGCGCAGCTTCAGGCTGACCGGCCCGGTGTCCGTGGTCCGCACCGCGTCGAGGCTCAGCACCACCGGGCCCTCGGCAGGCGCGACCGGGGCGGCCCGGCGGCTGACCGGTTCGCGGCCCACGATGTCGTGGACCAGGCGCCGGCGGCTGTGGCCGGCGAGCGGGCCGGAGCTGATCAGACGGCCGTCGCGCAGGACGGCGAAGGCGTCGGCGACCTGGTAGACCTCGTCGAGCCGGTGGGTGACGTAGACGATGCCGTGCCCCCGGTCGCGCAGGGCGCGCAGTACGGCGAAGAGCCGGGCGCAGTCCGCGGCGGGGAGGCCGGCGGTCGGCTCGTCCAGGACGATGAGCTCCGCCCGCGTCGCCAGCGCGCGGGCGATGGCGACCAGCGATCGCTCGGCGGGGGCGAGGTCGGCGATCCGCGCGTCGGCGTCGAGGTGCCCGGCGATCAGGGCGAGGGCGTCGGCGCAGCGCTCCCTGGTCCGCCGCCAGGAGACCAGCCCGTGACGGCGCGGGTAGCCGGCCACCAGGGCGATGTTCTCGGCGACCGTCATCCACTCGACGAGACCGAGGTCCTGGTGGATGAAGGCCATGCGCCGAGCGGCGGCCTCGGTGCCGAGCGGGTGCCCGGCCACCGTCACCTCGCCCTGGTCCGCGTGGTGGATCCCGGCGAGTGTCCGGATGAGGGTGGACTTGCCGGCGCCGTTCGGACCGAGCAGGGCCAGGACGCTGCCGCGACGGATGTCGAGGTCGATCCCGGCCAGCGCGGGAGTGCCGCCGAACCGTTTGCCGAGACCGCGGATCCGGACGAGTGGGTCACGGCGCGGGGGTGGGCCCGCCGGGAGATCGGAGGTGTCGCGCATGGACCACCGTTCCTACCAGCTCGGCCCGGCCGCCGTGTCGGCGACACACCACGGCGGCCCGCTGAACTCCGGAGGGCGGGTCATCCGATGTCGGGAATGTCGGCGAACTGGTTCTCGAAGAAGCGGCCATCGAGGAGGCCGGGGACGCCGTCGGACGCCTCCAGGGCGCATTCGGCCCAGATGATCTTGCCCCTGGGCGTGTAGCGGGTGCCCCAGGCCTGGGCGAGCTGGGCGACGAGGAACAGGCCGCGGCCGCCCTCGTCGGTGGTGGC
Source organism: Kitasatospora aureofaciens (assembly GCF_001188955.3). Taxonomy (GTDB): domain Bacteria; phylum Actinomycetota; class Actinomycetes; order Streptomycetales; family Streptomycetaceae; genus Kitasatospora; species Kitasatospora aureofaciens. The sequence continues at coordinate 46,095 of NZ_JPRF03000027.1, forward strand.
CGCGTGGCGCAGGTGGGGGGCGGTGCTGCTGCCGTCGGAGACCTCGCAGATCAGGGTGCGGTCGTGGATCAGACGGACCTGGATGGGCTCGGTGCCGTAGCGGATGGCGTTGGTGACCAGCTCGCTGAGCAGCAGCTCGGTGACGAAGGCGACCCCGTCCAGCCCCCAGTCGCTCAGGCGGCGGGCGGCGGCGGCGCGGATGTCGCCGACGCGGGCCGGGTCGGCGGGAAGGTCCCAGGTGGCGATCCGGCCGGGGTCGAGGGCGCGGGTGCGGGCGACGAGCAGCGTGACGTCGTCGGCCGGGTGCTCGGGCACCACGGCCTCCGCGACCGTGCGGCAGATGTCCTCGGGCGAGCGGTTCGGGTGGGCCAGGGCGGTGCGCAGGCGGTCGAGGGCCGCGTCGGGGTCGCGGCGGTGGTCTTCGAGGAGTCCGTCGGAGTAGAGGATCAACCGACTGCCTTCGGGGAGGTGCAGCTCGGCGGTTTCGAACGGCAGGCCGACCAGGCCGAGCGGGGGCCCGGCGGGGAGGTCGGGGACGGTGACCGTGCCGTCCGGGTGGATCACCGCGGGTGGCGGGTGACCGGCGCGGGCCAGCGTGCAGCGCTGCGAGGTCGGGTCGTAGACGGCGTACAGGCAGGAGGCGCCGATGATGCCGTCATGGCCGGCGGCCGGCTCCGTGCCGTCCTCGTCCCGGTCCAGGCGGCCCACGAGGTTGTCCAGGTGGGTGAGGAGCTCGTCGGGGGCGAGGTCAAGTTCGGCGAAGTTGTGCACGGCGGTACGCAGACGGCCCATGGTGGCGGCGGCGTGCAGTCCGTGGCCGACGACATCACCGACGACCAGGGCGACCCGGGCACCGGAGAGGGGGATGACGTCGAACCAGTCCCCGCGCGCCCCGGACTCGGAGGGCAGGTAGCGGTGGGCGACGTCGATGGCGCTCTGCTCGGGCAGGCTGCGTGGGAGCAGGCTGTGCTGCAGGGCCAGGACCATGGCGTGTTCGCGGGTGTAGCGGCGGGCGTTGTCGATGCAGATGGCGGCGCGGGTGGCGAGCTCCTGGGCCAGCGACCGGTCGTCGTCCCCGTAGGGGGCGGGGTTCCGGGCGCGGTAGAAGCCGGCGATGCCGAGCACGACGCCGCGGGCCAGCAGCGGGACGGTGATGAGGGAGTGGACGTCGTGCGCGAAGAGGCGCTCCGCCGCCTCGCGGTCCTGCGAGATCCAGCCGGCGGCCCTGCGCAGATCGGGTTCCAGCACCGCCTGTCCGCTGGCCAGGCAGCGGCGGTGGGGCGTGGCGGGGCTGAGGTCGACCCGCTCGCCGACCGGGTAGAAGGGGCAGTCGGTGCGGATGCCGTGGACCACCGTGCGGTGCAGCTCGCTGACGGGGTCGGTGGGCTCCTCGCCGCGCAGGACGGTCTCGGGCAGGTCGATGGTGACGTAGTCGGCCAGCCGCGGGACGGCCATCTCTGCGAGTTCCCGGGCGGTCCGGGTCACGTCCAGGGTGGTGCCGATGCGGGTGCTGGCCTCGGACAGCAGCTCCAGGCGGCGGCGGGCCGCGACGGCGTACCGCCCCACGCCCGGCTCGCCCAGCAACAGCAGCCTGGTGGCCTCACCGGGACCGGAGGCGCACGGCGTCCGGTCCCCGCGATCCGGTGCGCCACTTTCCGGGGGCCGGAGCGGCGGGACGCCGGCGGTCATGGCGGGCTCCGGAACGCCGACCGGCCGACCGGCCTGGCCGGGGGCGGCAGGCCGGGGCGGCGAGTCGCCGTGCAGGACCGCCTCGATGACGAAGCCCTCCACCCCGGACGGGCTGGCCACCGGGCGGCTCAGCAGGGTGACCAGCCGGCCCCGGGAAAGGGTCACCTCGACCGCGGCGCGGCGGGCCGAGGAGATCAGCTCGGTGGCCATCTGTTCGAGCAGTATCCGGTCGTGCCGGTCCAGCCCGCTTCGTGGCAGCTCGGCCAGGCCGACCGGGCGCCCGTCCCCGGCCGCCTGGTCGCTCCGGGAGCGGCGCCTGGAATCGAGGTACGCGCGCAGCAGGGTGCGCTCCCGAGCCGAACTCTGCGCCAGCAGGCGCCGCTCGATGGCGGTGGCGGCCCTGCGGATCACGTCCACCATCTGCGGGTCCGCGTAGGCGGGCGGATAGCCGAAGCAGAGGATGCCCTCGATCCGCCCGCTGAGGGGGTCACGGACGGGAATCGCCGTACAGGCGTTCGACTGGCCGCGCTCGGCGAAGTGCTCGGCTCCGGAGACCTGGGTGAGCCGCCGCTCCGTGAGCGCCAGCCCGATGCCGTTGGTCCCGCCGTACTGCTCGGCGAACACGAAACCCGGCGTGCTCTGGCTGGCGGGCAGCTGCCGGACCATGGACGCATCGCCGAAACGGCGCTGCAGCACCGCCCCGTCCGCGTCGGTCAGGGCCACGTTCATCCGGCTGCCGGCGAACCTGGATGCCAGCCGGTCCAGCACGGGCCTGGCCGCGCGAACCAGCCGGCCGTCCAGATCGATGTCCGGCCGGTACGGTAGCTCGGACCCGCCCGGGGAGATCCCCATCGACTGGCAGCGTTGCCAGGAGTTCAGGATCAGACTCCGCACGCCACCCTCGACCGGTTCACCGAGCATGAACCGCTCACGGGCCCGTACCGGGCCGATCCCCGCCGCATCCGAAGCTGTCATGGCCGCCACAGCGCTCACATCTCCACGGATCTGCCCCCTTCGATGCAATATTAGGACTTTGCCCGCTTTGCGGTGCCCGACGGCGGATCGCGCGCGCTCCCCGAGCACGGTGGCGGTACCGCGACCATCACCGCATCATCGGCAGAGCGGGGGTCGGGTTGAGGAGTGCCATGACCAGTGCCAACGGGCCGGCGATGACCCGCGACGAGTTCGACGCGCTCTTCCGGCAGCTGCGCCGCGCGTACCTCCCCGGGCCGGTCGAAGCGGGGCGACGGGTGGCGGCCGCCGGCCTCGTGCGCACGGGTGAGGTCGTCGCCATGGGGCGGCCGTGGGACAGTGTGCCGGGGCCCGACAACCCCAGGCCGGCACTGCACCAGATGACCGAACTGGCGGACGTCACGGCCCCCGAGCCGACCGTGCACCGGGACTTCATCGGCTCCGACTACCACGGCAAGGCGCAGACGCACCTGGACGCGCTCTGCCACATCGCGTACGGCGGACTGCTCTTCGCGGGAGTGCGGGCGCGGGAGGTGTTCTCCTCGCAGGGTGCCGCCTACGGCGCGGTGACCGACCTGCTGCCCGGGCTGGTGGGGCGAGGAGTCCTGCTGGACGTGCCACGCCTGCGCGGCACGGACTGGCTGGAGCCGGGAGAGGCGATCGGCGGCTCGGAGCTGCTGGTCTGCGCCGAGGAACAGGGCAGCCCGCTGCACCCCCAGGACATCCTCCTGGTCCGCACGGGCCACCTCGCCCGACGGCGGCGGCTGGGCGCGTGGGACCCGGACGACCTCAGCGCGGGACTGCATCCCGGCGCGATGCGCACGCTGAGCGAGTCACGCGCCTCGGCACTGGGCAGCGACGGCGACAACGACGTGCGCCCGAGCCCCGTCGACGGCGTCCGCTCGCCGGTCCACGTGCTGGCCATCACCGCCCTGGGCCTCTCGCTGATCGACAACCTGGACCTGGAGCCGCTGGCCGAGGCGTGCGCGCGCACCTCACGATGGGAGTTCCTCCTCGTCGTCGCGCCCCTGAACATCCCTCGCGGCACCGGCTCCCCGGTCAACCCGCTCGCGGTCCTCTGAGCGCTCGCCGTCCTCTCGGCGGGACCGGGAGCCGGCCGTGCTCCGGGCGCGCCGTCACCACTCGTCGTAGTCGCCGATCACCCGGAAGCTGCCAACGGCGCCGTCGCCACCGAACAGGTTCCCGTGACCGGTACGGGTCACCACGCCGTTGGTGGCGCCGTAGGGACCCACGGTGGTGACCGGAGAGCCGTTGTCACAGGAGAAGCCCCGGTAGACCTCGACGACCTTCCGGCTGTCGTTGAAGACACTGAAGCTGGTGGAGCCCGGTCCGCTGGCAGCGGTGACGCATCCCTCAGCGTCGGCCGAGTACGTGCGTTCGTTGAAGTAGATCCTTCCCGCTTCCTCGTGACCGGGGCCGTGACCGCGTCCGCCGTCACGGCGGTCGCCGCCCTCGCGCTTCTCGCCGCCTTCGCCGCCACCCTTCTCAGCGCCGCCCTTCTCACCGCCGCCGTTCTCGCCGCCGCCCTTCTCACCGCCGCCGTTCTCACCGCCGCCCGAAACAGCGGTGGCCGGGGCGGCTTGCCGGGCGGGTTGGGCCGCCGGATGGACGGACGGGAGCGCCAGGGCGGCTCGTTCGGCGGACCGGGCCGCCTGCTGGACGGACGGGGAGACCGAGGAGGATCCGGCGGGGATGTGGGTGATACCGGTGGTTGCAAGAGCCGCCGCGCCTATTCCGGCAGCGGCCACAGCCAATGTGCGCATGTGCATGTCAGCGTCTTCCTGTCTCATGGACGTCGGCCGGGTGACCGACCCGCGACGAACGTAACGAGAGCCCTCATGGACCGTCATTTCGGACATGTCCAAGGTGTGACACCATGAGTCCAGGCAAGTGAAAATGCGGCAGGTGCCGCATACCGGTCAAACATCCGCGCCTCACCGGGCCCCCTCCGGGTGAGATCCGTACCGCGCGGGCGGCGGCATCGGCGCGGCTACGGTCGGTGGGTCAGTCACCACGCACCGCCCGGACGAACCTGCGCTCGCCGACCCCCAGGAGCACAGTGGGGACATGGAAGTCCGAGCACGCGCGGCCCACCACCAGCAGCGCGGACAACGGAGCTGGGCACTGCTGCTGATCCCCCTCGCCCTCATCGCGGCGATCACCGTGGTCGATCTCCACTCGCCCACCAGCATCCACCTCGGCCCGCTCCTGGTGATCGCCCCTGCCCTCACCCCCTCGTTCGCCGGCCTGCGCCCGACCGCCCTCGTGGGAGCCCTGGCCGTCGCCGCCCAGGTCCTCATCGCCTTCCTCCACGGCGGCATCACCACCACCAACCACATCGCGCAGATCGTCGCGCTGACCGTCCTGTGCGTCCTGATCGTCGTTTTCACCGGCGTCCGCGATCACCGGGCCCGACAGCTCGCCCGCGCCCAGTCGGTCGCCGAAGCCGCACAGCGCGCCCTGCTGCGCCCGCTGCCCGAACAGATCGGCCCGCTGCAGATCGCCACGATGTACCTCGCCGCCGAGAAGGAGACACAGATCGGCGGCGACCTCTACACCGCGACCCGCACCGCGGGCGGAACCCGCATGGTCATCGGGGACGTCCGGGGCAAGGGCCTGGCAGCCGTCGGCGAGTCGGCCCTGCTGGTCAGCGCCTTCCGCCTCATCGCCGCACAACACGACACCCTGGCGGACCTGGCGTCCACGCTCGACCACAACGTCGGGCGCTACCTCACCGACTTCGCCCAGGAGAGCGGCGACATCGTCGAGCACTTCATCACCGCGATCCTCCTCGACCTGCCCGACGACGAGCCCGTCGCCCGCATGACCAACTGCGGACACCCGCCGCCCCTCCTGCTGCGCGACGGCCGCGTGCTGACCTTCGACTCCATGCCGGCCGCTCCACCCCTCGGCGTGAACGACCTCGGCGACGGCAGCTACCCGAGCGACGACCTTCCGTTCGAAAAAGGCGACACGCTGCTGCTCTACACCGACGGGGTCACCGAAGCACGCGACGACAGCGGCGAGTTCTACCCGCTCGCCGATCGCGCCGCCCACTGGACCAAGTCCTCCCCCGAGACCCTCGTCAACCACATCCGCCGCGACCTCCTCGCCCACGTGGGCCACCGTCTCAACGACGACGCCGCCGTCATCGCCATCCGGCGCGCCGAACCCACCGCCGCCCACGCCTCCGAGCCCGCCGAGCCCGGTCGAAACCCGCCCCCTCCGTGAGAGTGATCCGACACCGAATCGACAGGGCAGTGCGGGCGGCCGTGCGCGGCCGGGATCCGGCGATCTCGTGCCCGGATACCGGCGCCGCCGGCAGCACGTCCGCTACCGCCAACAGCTGCGCAGGTCCTTCAACCCGTTCTGGACGTTGGAGCGAGTCGCCTCGGTGGTGCTCCCTGGCGAGTCGCGCTCCCACGCAGAAGTGGGGGCCGAAGCCGGAGCTGACGTGATCGTTCGGCGTCCGGGCGGCGTCGAGGCGGTCCGCGTCATGGAAGACGGACTGTGGCCTGTCCTTCGCCGCCCGCGCTCCCCGATCCGCCCTCGGGCTCCGGGCTCCGGGCGGCTCAGGCCGGCGGCGGGAGGATGTCGCAGAGCGCCTGGAGGGCCGCCGGATAGGCGTGGTCGGGCGGAGTGGTGTAGCCGACCACCAGACCGTCGGCGGCCGGCATCGCCGCCGCCGTGACCGCCGGGTGCCGGTAGTCGGCCAGCCCCTCGACGGCCAGGCCCCGGTAGGCGGCGGCCTTGAGGATCGAACGCTCGGTGCCGGGGGCGAGCCGCAGGACGGCGTGCAGGCCGGCCGCGATGCCGGACACCTCGACGTGCGGGGCGTTCGCGGCCAGCGCGGCCACCAGCTGGTCCCGGCGGTCCCGGTAGCGGCGCCGCATCCGGCGCACGTGCCGGTCGTAGCCGCCGGAGTCGATGAACTCGGCGAGGGTCAGCTGGTCCAGGGCGCTGGCCCAGGCCTCGCGTTCGCCCTTGGCCGCCAACACCCGGTCGACGAGGTGGTCCGGCAGGACCATCCAGCCGAGGCGCAGCGCCGGGCTCAGGCTCTTGCTGGTACTGCCGAGGTAGAGGACCCGGTCGGGGTCGAGCCCCTGGACGGCGCCGACCGGCTGGCGGTCGTAGCGGAACTCCCCGTCGTAGTCGTCCTCCAGGACGAGTCCGCCGCGTCCGCGCGCCCAGTCGATCACGGCGGCACGGCGCCCGGCGTGCAGCGGGCCGCCGGTCGGGAACTGGTGGGCGGGAGTGAGCAGGACCGTCCGGACGTCCGGATGCCGCGCCAACTCGTCGACGCGGGCGCCCTGTTCGTCGATCGGCAGCGGTACGGCGGGCACCCCGGCGGCGGCCAGCAGCCCGCGGTGGAAGCCCAGCCCGTACGCCTCGACGGCCAGCGGCCCCTGCTCGGCGGGCGGCAGGACGGGCGCAGCGCCGTCGAAGAGCAGCCGCAGCGCGTGGGCGAAGCCGGAGCAGACCACGATCCGGTCAGGGTCGGTGCGCACCCCGCGGGCGCGGGCGAGGTAGTCGGCGAGGACGGTGCGCAGTTCGCGCCGGCCCTGCGGGTCGCCGGGCCCGAAGGCCTCGTTGGGTGCGGCGGTGAGGGCCCGGCGGGCGGCGGCCAGCCAGGCGGTGCGGGGGAAGGCGGCGGCGTCGGGCCGGCCCTGGCGCAGGTCGTGCACGGGCCCGGAGCGGCGGATGGGGCGGCGGACCCGGTCGGACCGGACGGGTGCGGCGCGTTCGGCGACGGTGGTTCCGGAGCCCTGGCGGGCGGTCAGCCAGCCCTCGGCGACGAGCTCGGCGTAGGCCTCGGCGGTGGTGTTGCGGGCCAGGCCGAGGTCGGCGGCGAGCGCCCGGTAGGGCGGCAGCCGGGTGCCGGGGGCGAGTCGCCCGGTGCGGATCGCCTCGCGCAGGGCGGCCATCAGCGCGGAGCGGCGGCCGCCGGTGGCGGGCAGGTCGAGGTGGAGGTCGTTGCCGGTCGGGCGGGCCGGCTCGGTGGGGTGCGCGCCCGGCGCTTCCGTCATGGCCCCGCACCCTACCCGCCGCTTACCGGCCACCGTCCGGCGGGCGGTGACCGGTCGGGCCCGCACCGGATCCGTGGGCGGGCCGGTGCCGGTTCGACTACGGACGCGACTACGGGCTACGGGCTACGGGCTACGGGCTACGGGCTACGGAACGACGGTGACCGGCCAGCGGCCCGCCTTGACCAGCCGGACCGCGACCGATCCGATCACCTTGTGCCCGGCCTGTTCGGAGACTCCGACCACCACCGCGTCGGCGCGCAGCTCGTCGGCGAGCTTGGCGAGGCCCGTATAGGGGTCGCCTCGCATGGTGAGGAAGCGCCACTGCACCCGCCAGACCTCGCGCACCCGCTGCTCGGCCTCGCGCAGCGCGGCCAGCAGCTCGTCGGCGATCTCCTGGGTGGTCTCCTCAACGGCGGCGCCGGCCAGGGCGGTCGCGGCGCCGAGTATCGGCTGGACGTAGGCCACGGCCAGGAGGGCGCCCTGCCTGCGGGCCAGTCCGGCGGCGTAGGCGATGGCGCGCCAGGAGGAGTCGGAGCCGTCCAGGCCCGCCAGGATCACCTTCGGCCCGTCGGTCCCCAGCTCGAAGCCGCCCGGCGCGACGGCCGGCTCGTGGCCCACGTGTTCCTCGTTGCCCGCCTGCGCCTCGCCGTCCGGTCGGCTCGCGCCGTCGACGGCCCCTGCGTCCGCCGCATCGCTCTCGTTGCTCATGGGCTGAAGGCTATGCCTGCCACCCGGTGCGGGCCCCCGGGCGGGTCTGCGGAACGCCCGGTCCGGCACCGGGGCCGGGGTGGGCCGTCACGCGCTGTCGACGATGTGCGCGGCTTCACACGGCTTCCGGAGTGGCGGGGGTCCTGCGTGGCCACCGGCCACTGGGCCTTCGACTCCGGCAACGGCTTCCACGGCGGCCTGCGCCTGCAGCGCCCGGGTGGCGTCAGGCCGGCCGGGCCGGGACCGGCAGCGGGAGGGCGGGCAGTCCGTCGATGCTGGTGCGGACCAGCGGTTTGCCCTCGCAGTAGGCGCTGAACTGCTCCTCGCCCTTGCGGTCGAAGTACTGGGCGTGCAGGTCGCGGTCGCCGCGGTAGTCCATGAACGGCACGGCGTAGCCGCAGGAGTCGCTGACCCGCTCGGCGCGGACCACGACGATCGCGCGCAGGCCGGCGCCGTCCGCGCCGGGCTCGAAGCGGCCGAGCAGTTCGGCGAAGCGCGGGTCGTCGCGGAAGACGGGCTCGCCGCGGCCGTGCACCCGGACCACGGTGGGCGGGCCGTCGAAGGCGCACCACATCAGCGTGATCCGGCCGTTCTCCCGCAGGTGGGCGACGGTCTCGGCCTGCGAGCCGCCGAAGTCCAGATAGGCGAGGGTGAGTTCGTCGATGATGGCGAGGGTGCCGGAGCGGCCCTTGGGCGAGAGGTTGACGTGTCCGTCGCCCGCCAGCGGCGCGGTGGCGACGAAGTAGACGGGCTGTCGTTCGATGAACTGCCGCAGTCGGCCGTCGATGCTTTCGTACTGCTTTCCCATGTCCGCAAGTGTGCCCGCATCTCGCCACCCGAGAAAGGAAAATCCACGCAATGAGATGGTCGGCGCACTGACCGATCCGCCTAGGATGATCCGTGCAGCTGCCCACCCGCCGGTCCGACCAAGGGAGTTGAGTTGGTCCACGACACCCTCCCGACCACCGGTCAGGTGATGGCGGTGGTCGGTCTGCCCGCCGCACCGCTGCGCCGCTTCGTCCTCGACTACCGCGGCTACCGGATGAGTTTGGACCGCCCGCGCCGACGGCTGGAGGTGCCGACGGACGTGGTGACGGTGGCGCTCGCCTTCGAGGGCACGATGCGGCTCACCGACGCCGTGTCGCCCGCCCCTGCGGTCTCCTTCGGCTCGATCGCCGCCGGGCTGCGCCGCACCGCGACGATCGCCGAACACGCCGGTGCGCTGCACGGATTGGCGGTCTCGCTCACCCCGCAGGGCGCCTTCCGGGCGTTCGGTCCGGTGGCCGGGGAACTCGGCGGGCAGTGGGCCGAGGCCGGGGAGGTGCTGGGCCCCCGGCTGGACCGGCTGGCCGCCCGGCTGGCCGACGCCCCGACCTGGCGGGCCCGGTTCGCCCTGCTCGACGGCTACTTCACCGCGCTGCTCGCCGACGGACCGGTCTGGGAGCCGGACGTCGTCTGGGCCTGGCACCAACTGCGCCGCTCCCGGGGGCTGGTGCCGGTCCGCGCCCTGGTGGAGGGCACCGGCTGGAGCCGCCGCCGTCTGGAGCAGCGCTTCCGGGAACAGCTCGGGCTGGCGCCCAAGCAGGCCGCCGGCATCCTGCGGCTGCAACGCACGCTCCGGCTGCTGACCGCCCCGGACGGGCGCTCCGCCCGCGCCGCCGACCTGGCGGCGCTCTGCGGCTACTACGACCAGTCCCACCTCGACCGGACCTTCCGCGGCATGGTCGGCTGCTCGCCCCGGGAGTTCCTGGCCTCCCGCCGGGCCGCCGCCGCCACTGCCACCGCCGCCACCGGGCTCGAACCCGTCGACCGGATCGTCGGCCGGATCACCAGCGCCGTACTCGACGCCGACCGGAGCTGAGCCGAGCCGCGCCGCGCCGAACCCCCGCGCTGAGCCCTGCCGACCCGAAAAACAGCCGGACGGATTCGATCCCAACATCAACTGGCGCTTTCCGACACGTCCTTGCTGGATGCCGCCAACGGCATTCTCCCGTTCCGCATTCCGTTAGCCTCCCCCTTGGCGTGATCACCTGCCGATCTCTCTCTGGGGAATCCACATGGCAATCGGACGACGGCAACTCCTCACCTCCGTCGCACTCTCCGCCCTCGCCGCGCCCGTCCTGGCCCAGGGGACCGCGACCCGCGCCGCTGCGGCCGCCCCCGCACCCGCGGCCCCGACCGCGATCACCGGCTCCGGAGCGCTGGTCATGCAGGTCGTCGCGCACGAGGACGACGACATCCTGTTCATGAACCCGGACCTGTCCAACACCCTCGCCGCCGGCACGCCGTCCGTCACGGTGTTCGTCACCGCGGGCAACGCGACCGGCGACCCGTGCGCCACGGCCTGCTGGGACACCGGCGGCGAGCCGCTGCGCACCTGGAACCGGCAGATGGGCGCCGTCAACGCGTACTCCCGGATGACCGGGGCCGGCGACACCGAGCCGACGACCGACGAGGTCGGGCACTGGACGGCCGAGGCGTGGACGGTCGCGGGCAAGCAGGTCGAGCGGTACGTGCTCAAGGACCGGCCGGTGCACCTGATCTTCCTCAACCTGCACGACGCCAGGCTCGGCGGCGTCCTGGCCGGCGACACCGACACCACGGTCGTCCCGGTCGGCAGCCCGCTCTCCGGCCCCTCGACCTACACGGCCGCGGACGTCGTGGAGGTGCTGCGGCAGCTGATGGTGACGTACCGGCCGACTGTGCTCCGGGCACAAGACGAACTCCCGGACAGCCGCTACTCCGGCGACCATTCGGACCACGTCGCCGCCGCGAGATTCGCCGGCCAGGCGGCCCTGCTGTACGGCGGCCCGGTGATCCAGGTGAACTACCGGGACTACAACACCAGCGACTCACCGGTGAACCTCGACCCGGCGACGGTCGGCACCAAGGGCGTGTTCGTCTCCGAGTACGCGAGCCACGACCATTCGGGGAACTACTCCGATTCCTGGATCTCCCGGATGTACTACCGCTGGTCCCGGGGCACCTCCTGGGCGGGCCTGAACCAGGACGGCCGACCGCAGGTGTTCGTCGTCCGGGCCGGTGCCCTCCACACCTACTGGCGCCAGGCCGACGGCAGTTGGGGCGGCCCGGTACGGATGGCCGACCCGGGCGGGCGGCTGGCCCCGGGCATCGCCGTCGGCAGCAACGCCGACGGCCGGCTGGAGGTCTTCGCCCGCCGACTGACCGACCACCACATCGTCTCACTGCCGCAGGGCACGCCCAACGGCTGGTGGTGGAACGGATGGGCCGACCACGGCAACCCCAACGCCGGGACGGGCAACGAGGACCAGGTCGGCGTGCCCGTGGTCGCCAACTCCCAGGACGGGCGGCTGGAGCTGTTCGTCAGGAACGGCGGGGGCGGCCTCAGCAGCATCCGGCAGACCACTCCGGGCGGGGTGTGGACGGACACCTGGACGGACCTGGGCGGCACGGACCTCCAGGACCCCGTCACCGCGATCCGCAACGGCGTCGGGGCGATCGAGGTGTTCGCCGGCACCCGCACCGGCGTCCTCGGCTGGTGGCAGGACGCCCCGAACGGCGCCGTCAGCGGCCCGGGCCCGATCCCCGGTGCCCGGCCGGCGAGCCCGCCCAAGGCCGCACTGGACCAGGACGGCCGGATCGAACTCGCCTACCGAGAGGCCGGCACCGGCGCGATGCTGGTGAGTTACCAGATCCGGCCCGGCGGTTCGTGGAGCCGGTCCCCGGCGCCCCTCGGCGGACACGGGGGCGTGGGCGAGCCGGCGGCGACCACCCACGACGGACGGGTCGTCCTGTTCGAGCGCAACCGTGGCGGCGGGGTCAGCACCACCGCCCAGACCGCCCCGAACTCCGGCTACGGCCCCTGGCAGGACCTCGGCGGCACCGTCCTCGACCACCCGGCCGCGCTCGTCGACGGCGCCGGCGTCCTCCACGTGTTCGCCATCGGCACGGACGGCCGTGTCTCCTACCGCACCGGCACCCCCGCCACCGGCTACGGCGCCTGGCAGGGCCTGCCGCTGTGACCGCCTGCCCCCCCGGGAGCGGAAAGTCGGACCCGCCGACCTCCCACTCCGGCGCGGAAGCCCACGCGCGCGGGGACACGCGGAACACCGCACGCGCGGGGGCACACGGAAAACCGCGTGCCCCCGCGCGCCGACCGCGTTACCCTCGGCTCCATGAACGTCACCGGCCACCTCACCGCCGCCGCGCGAGCGACCAGCTCGCCGGTTGCCGCCGCCTGACGTACCCCTTCCCCCCCCGGCGACCGGAAACGGTCCCGCCGGTGGTGGCCTCGAGGCGTTCCGCTCCTCGGTTCCGACGATCGCGTGGACTCGTTGTCCGGTGCCTCCCGCAACGGCACACGCGAAGGAGCCACCCCATGAACACCGAGCAGCTCGTCCGCACCTTCACCGAGTACTTCGAGGACCGCGGCCACCGCCGGATCACCGGCTCGACCCTGCTCCCCCCGTCCGGCGACCCGGTGCTGTTCACCACCTCCGGCATGCACCCCCTCACGCCCTACCTGGAGGGACGCCCGCACCCGCTCGGCAGGCGCCTGGTCAACGTCCAGCGCTGCCTGCGCACCACCGACCTCGACGAGATCGGCGACCGCACCCACCTCACCGTCTTCGAGATGCTCGGCACCTGGTCCCTCGGAGACTACGAGGGCCCGCAGAGCCTCGACTGGGGCTACGGGCTGCTCACCGACGGCCTCGGCATCGATCCCGGTCGGCTCCACGTCACCGTCTTCGGCGGCGACGACCAGGTCGGCCCGGACACCGACTCACTGGAGCTGTGGCACGGTCGCGGCGTGCCGGTCGAGCTCACCGTCGAGGACAACTGGTGGTCCAACGGCCCGACCGGCCCCTGCGGCCCCGACTCGGAGATCTTCCTGTGGACCGGCGACACCCCGCCGCAGTCCACCCCCACCCGGGACGACCGCTGGGTCGAGGTGTGGAACCACGTGATGATGCGTCACCGGCGCCTGGACGACGGCACCCTCGTCCCGCTCCCCCAACGCAACATCGACACCGGACTCGGCCTGGAGCGCCTCTCCTCGCTGCTCCGGGGCCGCTCCTCCGTCTTCGAGTGCGACGTCTTCGACCCCTGGCGCCGCCTCGTACCGCCCCTCTGGCAGCTGGACGAGCCGTCCCTGCGCCTGGTCTGCGACCACCTGCGCTCGGCCGTCGTCGTCATCGGCGACGGCGTCCGCCCCTCCAACACCGGCCGCGGCCACGTCCTGCGCCGCCTGCTCCGCCGGGTGCTCACCGTGCTGCGCCGGGACGAGCCGCGGCGCGGACTCGGCGACCTGCCGGAGGAGTTGATCCGGCACACCCTGGACCACTTCCGTCAGGACGTCCGCCCCGAGCCGGTCCGCCGAGTGCTCCTCGAGGAGGAACACCGCTTCACCCGCCTCCTCGACCGCGGCCGCCGGATCCTCTCCCGCCCCCGCTTCCGCGGCCCCCTCACCGAGGACGACCTCCACTACCTCCACGACACCCACGGCCTCCCCCGCGACCTGGTCCTCGACCTCCGCCAGCAGTAGGGTCCGCCGGGCGTTGCGCATTTGTACAAGACGCGCGAGGGCCCCGTCCGCCATCATCGGGAGGCCCGGCCGGTACGGGGGGACCGGCCGGTCACCGGGGGCGGACGGGGCTGCGCTCGGGGGCCGTTCACGGGCCGCTCAGGGGCCGGTTCACAGGCCGCTCAGGAGCGGGCGAGCGGGTGTCACTGCTTCATGTAGACGCTGTCCATGAACTTGATGATCTGCTCGTCCGTCAGCCGGTGGCCTTCGCGGTGGCCCATCGCCAGGTCGGCCTCGCTGATCATGCCGACCAGCCGCTCGCCGTCGATCACCGGGATACGCCGGATCTGATGCTGTTCCATCTTCTTCAGCACGGTTTCCATGCTGTCCTCGGCGCGCACGCAGTGCAGGTGCCCGGCGAGGTCCATGGCGGTCATCTCGGCCGGGTTCTTGCCCTCGGCGACACAGCGCAGCACGATGTCGCGGTCGGTGATGATGCCGTGGAGCTTCTGGTCGTCGCCGCAGATCGGCAGCGCGCCGACGTGCATGTCGCGCATCATCCTCGCGGCTTCGTCCAGCGTCTGGTGGGCGCCGATGCACTGGGCGCCGGTGTGCATGATGTCTCGGGCAGTGGTCACGGGGACTCCTTCGTCGCTGTTACCCCCCCCGACGGTGCTCCCCCGCGGCGGTCCACAGCGCCGCTCGCGGGGTGACCGTGCCATCACGGTAGGCGACCCCGGGTCCGTCCGCGACCGCGAGCGCCGATACCGGTCGGGTGACGACGCGAGCCACCGAGGCGGTCGACGAGGCCGTCCGCGGGCGGGCGCTGCTGCGGCAGCGGCGGCCGGTGGCGGAGCTGGCCCGGGAGACGGGTCGGAGCGCCCGGCACCTCCAGGACCGGTTCCGCCGGGAGACCGGCCTCACCCCCAAGACGGCCGCCCGGGTGATCCGCTTCGACCGGGCCCGACACCTGCTCACGGCCGGTCCGCCGCCCCGGCCGGCGGAACCAGCGCCCCGCCGCGGCTACTTCGACCAGGCGCAGACGGCGCCGGGCGGGTGGCCGGCCCTGCCGGGCAGCTTCAGCGCGTACGTGGTGACCGCCGACCCGGACGGCGTTCACGCCCGGGCCGTCGCCGCCGGGGCCCGGGTCACCGCCGGGCTGCACGGGACCGACCACGGCTCGCGTGACTTCGCCGCCGCCGACCCGGAGGGCGACCACTGGTACTTCGGGACGTACCCGGGCGCCCCACGGCCCGTCCCGGGCTGCTGACACCCGGGCGGTGGTCGCGGGCGGCGACGGCCGTGCCGGGGCAGACTGACTGCGGGGGCCACCCGCGGGAGTCTTCGGAGACGGCCCATGCCGCAGATGACGGTGGACGGACGCACCCTCGCCCTGTCCCACCTCGACAAGGTGTACTACCCGCGCGTCGGCACCCTGAAGGGCGACGTGCTGCGCTACTACGCCGCCGTGCACACCGTCCTGCTCCCCCATCTGCGCGACCGCCCGGTGTCCTTCCTACGCTGCCCGGACGGTGTGGAGGCGGAGGTGTTCGTCGCCAAGAACCCGCCGCCGGGCACCCCGGAGTGGGTGCGCACGGTGGACGTGCCCAGCACCGGCGGCGAGCTGCGCCAGGTGGTGCTGGAGGACGGCGCGGCGCTGCTGGCGGTCGCCAACCTGGGCTGCCTGGAACTGCACGTCCCGCAGTGGCACGCCGCCGCGCCGGCCCTGGCGGACCGGCTGGTCCTGGACCTTGATCCGGGCGAGGGCGCGAACGTCCTCACCTGCCGGGCGGTCGCGCTGCTGCTGCGCGAGCGGCTGGCCGCGGACGGGCTGTCGGCCTGGGTGAAGACCTCCGGCTCCAAGGGCCTGCACCTGCTGGTGCCGATCGAGCCGACGCCCAGTGCCACGGTCTCCGGGTACGCGAAGGCGCTGGCCGCCGCGCTGGAGGTCGAGCACCCGGACCTGGTGGTGCACACCATGGCCAAGGCCCGCCGCCGGGGCCGGGTGCTGGTCGACTGGTCGCAGAACAACGCCAAGAAGACCACCGCCGCTCCGTACACCCTGCGCGCCCGGCCACTGCCGACGGTCTCCACCCCGCTGTCCTGGGGCGAGCTCGAACGGGCGAGCGGGGAGACCGAGCTGGTCTTCACACTCGCCGAGCTGCCGGGACGGCTGGCGGCGCACGGCGACCTGTTCGCGCCGCTGCTGGACCCCGAGCAGGCCCGGCCGCTGCCCGCCGCACCCACGGCCCGGGAGGCGCCCGCCGCACCCACCGCCCGGCCGGCCCCGGAGCAGCCCCGGCAGGTGCTGCAGCCGCCCGTCGAGGTGATGCGCCCCGCCGCCGTCACCGCCGTGCCGCCCGCCGACGGGCTGGGCGGGGGCGGCGTGCAGTACGAGCTGAAGCTGGACGGCTTCCGCTGCGTCGCCTTCGCCCGCGGTGACCGTCCGGCGTTCCTGCAGTCCCGCAGCGGCCGCGACCTCGCCCCCGAGTTCCCGCCGATCGCCGCCGCCGTCGCCCGGCTGCCGGAGGGGCTGGTGCTGGACGCCGAGCTGGTCGCCTGGCGGGCCGGGCGGTTCGCCTTCGAGGAGCTGCTGCACACCCGCCAGGCCCGGGCCGCTGCAGCGGACGTGGTGCTCGGGCTGATCGCCTTCGACCTGCTCGCCCTGCCCGGCCGCGACGTCCGGCGCCTGCCGCTCACCGACCGGCGCCGCCTGCTACTGGCCGCCCTGGCCGACGTCCCGCCGCCGATCCAGCCGGTGATGGCCACCACGGACCGGACGGAGGCGCTGGAGTGGGTGGAGCAGCTGGCCGACACCGGCGTGGAGGGCCTGGTCTGCAAGGCCGCGGCCTCCCCCTACCGAGCGCGCGGCGCGGGCCGCGCCTGGGTCAAGTACCGGCGCAGCGACACCCTGGACGCCACCGTCCGCGCCCTCACCGGTCCGGCCTCCCGGCCGTACGCGCTGGTGCTCCAACTCGACGACGGCCGGGTGTTCCTCACCACCCCCAGGCTCACCCCCGTCCAGGCCCGCGAGGTCGCCCAGGTCGCCGGGCCGTTGCTCGGGCCGCCCGCAACCGACCCCGACCACGGCCGGGTGCACCCGCTCACCGGCCCGCTGCGCGCCGAACTCACCCTCACCGGGCGCCCGCCCACTGCCACCTTCGTCCGGTTGCGCGGGGACTGACCCACGGAGTCCACCGGAGCGGGTTCAGCTCGTCCGGGGTCAGGCCTGAGGGCACACCATGCGTGCGCGCCTCACGTGCGCCGCTTCGCCACCGCGTGAACGAACTCGGTGACCAGCGCGTCCTCGAACACCGGCAGGTCCGCCGGCTTGCGGCTGGTCACCAGCGGGCCCGGCCCGTCCCGGCAGACGTGCACCTCCTCGTCCACCCACCGGGCACCCGCGTTGACCAGGTCCGTCCGCAGGCTCGGCCAGGAGGTGAGGGTGCGGCCGCGGACGGCGTCGGCCTCGATCAGCGTCCACGCGGCGTGGCAGATCGCCGCCACCGGGCGGCCGGAGGCGCAGCACGCGTGCACGAAGGAGACCGCCGCCCGGTCCAGCCGCAGCTGGTCCGGGTTGGCGACGCCGCCGGGCAGCACCAGCCCGTCGTAGTCGGCCGGGTCCGCCTCCGCGACCGGGCCGTCCACCGCGAAGGTGTCGCCGGGCTCGTGGTGCCGGACGGCCCGGACCCAACCGGGGGCGGTGGAGAGCAGGCGCGGGACGCCGCCGGACTCGGCGACCGCCTGCCAGGGCGAGGTGAGTTCCTGCTGCTCGACGCCGTACGGGGCGACCAGGAACGCGATCGTCCGGCCGGTCAGGGTGGTCAGCGGCCAGCCCATGGCTCAGTGCGGGCGGCGGGTGGTGAGGTCCTCGGCGGGCGGCGGGGCGGTGCCGACCCGGGCGCGGGGGCAGTCGAGGTGGACGGTGCGGTCCAGGTGGTCGACCCTGGCGACCAGGCCGACCGGAACGAGCACCCGGGCGCCCGGCACCCAGGGCTCGGCGTCGACCATCAGGTGGTCTCCGCCGTCCTGCTCGACCCGGCCGAGCGGGCCGTCGGTGGCGTGCACCTCGTACCCGACCAGGGCGAGGTCGGCGGCGGGGTGGGAGCCCGGGCGGTACTCCCACAGGTCGGTACTCATGGGCACCTCGCGGTGGTTCGGTCCCCCGTCACGTCGCGCCTGCAATTCATGTCACGCCTCCGGACGGTCCCAGGGGCGGCGCTCGGGCCGGTCCCAGGGGCGCCGCTCGCGCCGCTCCTCCCGCGCCGGACCGGCGGGCTCGGCCCGGCCGGCCCCCCGGCGCCGCCGCAGCAGCTCGGTGGCGGCCACCGAGGCGGCCACCGAGGCGGCCCAGACCACCCCGAGGGCGACGAGCACGGCGGTGGTCGGGGTGCGCATCCCGATGCCGAGACAGATCGACGTCATCACGAGCACGGTCAGCAGCACCCCGGCCGAGATCCGGCGCCCGGCGGCGTGCAGCGCGCGGAGGACCCGGTTCGGCGGCTTCGCCCCCATCGTGCTCAACTTCCGGTCGAGACGCGTGTCCTGGCGCAGGTCGGACTCGATCTCCTCCAGGAGCCGCCGCTCCCATCCGCTCAACGCGGGTCCGTCCATCTCGGTCACCTCCGACATTCCGGTGACGTGCTCGCATCCGGGCGGTTGCCCGGTACGGGGCGGCGTCAACCGCTCCGGGGAGCGCCTGTTCCGGCGTCCACGCGCCCGAAGGCCCGGGGACGGGCGAGCAGGCTGTCGTCCAGGACACCCAGCAGGGCGGTGGCGTCGCGGTGGACCTCGACCGCGCCGGCCGCCCGCAGCTCGGAACCGGCGTCCCCGCCGGTCTCCAGGGCGACGCAGGGCACCCCGAGCCGCCGCGCCGCCAGCACCTCCCGCACGCTCCCGGCGACGGCGACGGCGTGCTGGGGCTCGCCGTCCACCAGCTCCAGGGCGGCCCGTACGGGCTCGCCGCCGGGGTCGGCAACGGTCAGGACGGGTACCCCGGGCGGTCGGGGGCCCGTCAGCACGACCGTCCAGCCGCGTGCGGCGCACTCGCGCAGCAACTCGGCGCCGCCGGGCAGCCGGGGCCGCCAGTCGGTACCGAAGAGAGCCGCCGAGATCACCGTCATGGTCACCGCTCCCGCTGCCGTGCTTCCGCGCCTCCGCCGCAGGCCACGCACCGTGCGCGCCCTTCCAGGTTAGGACGGCGCGGCGCGGCGCGCTGCCTGCCGGGGCACGGGCGCCCGCGCCGGCGAAACCCGCTTGGCGGGCGCTGCGCGGGCCGCCATACTCCGGACGTTCGCGGGCGAGCGGGAGGGGAACGCGTGGCGGTGTTCGGGTGCGCGGGGTGCGGTGCGGAGCTGACCGCGCCGGTGACGGAGGTGGCGCTGCCGCCGCACGCGCACCGCGAGGGCGGGGACCGGTACCTGCCGCCGCTGCTGGAGCCGGGGACCTTCGCCCTCGACCCGGAGCCCTCCGAGCGACCCTGGCGCCCCTGGTCCTCTATCAGCCCGGCGGAGGCCGCCGCCCTGGGTGTGTACGCGCCGGTCGACGGGCTGTGGTCCGGCGACGGCGGCGCCGCCCTGCTGGCCCCGGGCGACACCCGCGGCACCGCGCTGATCCCGGAGCGGTGCGACGGCTGCTGCGCCTGTGCCGGAGGTCCCAACCTGGCCTGCGAGCGGTGCGGGCGGACGGTGGGCGCCCGGATCGACGACTGCTACCGCTGGCAGGCGGTCTGGCTGTACCCCCGGGCCGTACGACGGCTCCCGGTCCAGGGACCGGCCCGGCCGGCCGGGGACGGCTGGACGGCTGCCCCCACGCCGCCCGTCGAGCCCCTCGGTTGGTGGAGCGACCGGTGGAGCGCCGCGGTCGGGGCCGCGCTGGCCGAGGTCCTGGCGGCCTCCGGCGGCGCGCCGGTGGCGGTGGCGCCGGGCCTGCTCGCCGAGACCTTCGGCCGCACCCTGCAGCGGCTGCTCCCGGCCGGCGCCCCGGTCCGCACCCTGGGCCCGGCCGGGCCCGGGCTCACCCCCGCCCCGATGCCGGACATCGCCCTCGTCCCCCGCCACCCGTGGACCGGCGCCGCCTGGCGGCCGCCCTCCGGCGGCACGGTGCCCGTCCCGCTGGACGCCGGGGTGTGGACGTACCTCGCCTTCCCGCCCGTCCGCCCCACCACCCGGCTGCCCGCCGGGGAGGAACGCGACGACCCGCTGCCGCTGCGCCCGAACCGGCTGTTCGAGCCCGACCGGCGCCTGCTGCGCCACCGCCTCGCCCGGCTGCCCGCCGTCCGGCAGCCCTGGCTGCGCGCGATCTACGATCGGCTCGGCGACCGCCGCCACCACTCCCGGACCGCAACGGAGGGCACCCCATGAGGATCAACCTGACCACCGTGTTCGTCGACGACCAGGACAAGGCGCTGCGCTTCTACACCGAGGTGCTGGGCTTCGTGAAGAAGGAGGAGGTCCCGCTCGGCGAGCACCGCTGGCTCACGGTGGTCTCCCCCGAACAGCCCGACGGCACCGAACTGCTGCTGGAGCCCGACAACCACCGCGCCGTCAAGCCCTACAAGGCGGCCCTGGTCGAGGACGGCATCCCCGCCGCCCAGTTCGCGGTGGACAACGTGCACGCCGAGTACGACCGTCTGCACCGGCTCGGCGTGCGCTTCACCCAGGAGCCGACGGCGCTCGGCCCGGTCACCGTCACCGTGCTGGACGACACCTGCGGCAACCTCATCCAGCTCGCCCAGTTCCACCGCTAGCCCGGCAGAACGAACCAAGCGGACAAACGAACCAGCCGGGCCGCCCGCCGGCTGCGAGCTGCGGCAACTCCTCGGCTGCGGAGCACAGTTCGTGCTGCGCCGCGGGTACCCAGCTCTGTTCCGACGGCCGCCGCGAGCATGGGCCCGGCACCCGGCTCAGACCCGCCCTCGCTGCTCGGACGGTCGCGAACCACGCGCCGCCACCCGACTGTTGGACGTGGCGACGGCGAGGTCGCGGACCAGGAGCAGTGCGCCGGCGGCCAGTAGGGCGGCGGGGATGCCGGTCCAGGCGACGGTGAGGCCGATGGCCGTGTCGGAGCGGGCGAGCAGGCTCTGGGCGCAGGCGAGGCTGAAGGCGCCGCCGAGTTGCTTGGCGAGGGCGGAGCCCGCCGTGGCGGTGCCCATGTCGGCGGGCGGTACGCAGCTCTGGGTGGCCATGGTCAGGCCGCCCATCGCCGGGCCGGTGCCCAGCCCGATGAGCAGCAGGAGAACGGACGTCAGGGGAACGGGAGTTGACGGTCCGAGGGTGAGCAGCCCGGCCGTGCCGACGGTGAGCAGCGCGGCACCGGTCAGCAGGACGGAGCGGACCTGCCGTCCGCGCGTGACGGCGGCCGCGGTGAGCCGGTTGCCGACCGCCATGCCGATCAGCAGCGGCAGGAGCAGCAGGCCGGAGGCGGTGGCGGAGTAGCCGCGCCGGTGCTGGAAGTACAGCGGCAGGAGGATCCCCACCGGCATGGCTGCGACCTGGAAGAGGAATCCGGCGGCCAGCAGCGCCGAGTAGGTGCGGTTGCGGAACAGCCGCAGTGGGAGCACGGGTACGGCGGCCCGCCGTTCGACCGGGATCAGGACTGCGAGCAGGGCGAGTCCGCCGAGCAGGCAGCCGCCGACCGCCGGGTCGCTCCACCGCCCGGCGGAGGCGTTGCCCTTGAGGCCGAGGCCGATCAGGACCAGGCCGAGTCCGCTGGTGAGCAGCAGGACCCCGGCCGTGTCGAGCCGGTCGGTCGGCGCGGTGGCGGGGCGGCATTGCGGGAGCACCAGGGCGATCAGCAGCCAGGCCGCCAGGCCGAGCGGGAGGTTGAGCCGGAACGCCCAGCGCCATCCGGCGTGGTCGGCGAGGAGGCCGCCGAGGATCGGGCCGCCGATCATGCCGAGGACCGTCATGGCGGCCAGGACGGTCTGCATCCGGATCAGGCCCTGCGGACGGGACGGCGGGTGGAGGTCGCGGATCAGGGCCATGCCGAGGGTGAGCAGGGCGCCTGCACCCAGGCCCTGCACCGCGCGGGAGGCCACCAGTACCGGCATGGTGGTGGCCAGGGCGCAGGCGGTCGAGCCGGCCAGGAAGACGGCGAGCCCGCCGAGGAGTAACCGCCGTCGCCCGTAGAGGTCGGAGAAGCGACCGTAGACCGGCACGCTGACGGACGAGGTCAGCAGGTAGGCGGTGACCAGCCAGACGTACCAGGTGCCGCCGCCCCCGACCTGCTGGGCGATCCGGGGCAGTGCGGTGCCGACCACCGTGCCGTCGAGCACGGCGAGGAAGGCGCAACCGAGCAGCGCCGCGGTGGCCAGGGTCCGGTGGCGGGACCGGAGGTCCTGGTAGGGGTTCACGCCTCCCCCGTGGTGGCGATCGCGCCGTGCAGGAAGAGGTCGACGAGTTCCCCGGTGGACAGCGGGTCGGGCATGCCCGCGCGGCCGGTGGACATCAGCAGCAGCTGGAAGGTGCCGGCGAGCCGTTCGGGGGCCAGCCGGAGGCGGTCGCGATCGGGTTCGAACAGGGCGGCGAGCGCCGCGCGGGGTGCGGCCAGGCCGGCTTCGCGGTCGGCTGACCGGCGCGCTTCGGCGGGTGCGGGGCGCTCGGCGCGTTCCGGGCGCCCGGCTCCGGCGAGGGCTCCGATGACGGCGCCGACCCGGGCCAGGTGGCCGCTCAGCACGTCGGCCGCCTCGGTGAGCCGGTCAGCGAGCGGCTGGTCGAGTTCGATCGCGGCCAGGTGGGCGACGGCGTCGTCGGGGCGGAGGGCCTCGGCCAGGCAGGCGGCGAGCAGGGCGTCCTTGTCGGCGAAGACGCGGAAGATCGTGCCCTCGCCGATGCCGGCCGCACGGGCGATCTTCGCGGTGGTCACCGCGGCGCCGTACTCGACGACCAGCGGGAGCGCGGCCGCGACGATCATGGCGCGGCGCTGCTCGGGGTCCATGGCCGGCGCACGGCGCCGGGCGGGCTGGGTGGAGGGGTTCTCTGCCATGCCTCCAAGTTACGGAGTGAGTACTCACTCCGTCAATGGGACACGAGGAAGCGCGCACGGCCCGGGGGCGTGCGCGCTTCCTCGACCCGGCGCGCTACGCGGGGTCGGACGCCAGCCGCGCGTGCAGGTGCTCGTCGTTGTACGGGCCGTCGCCGTAGCGGAAGGAGGCCCGCAGGGTGCCCTCGTACGGGAAGCCGGCCCGGATGGCGACCCGGCAGGAGGCCTCGTTGCCCACGGCGTGGTAGAGCTCGATGCGGCGGACTCCGGCGGTGCGGACGCCCCAGGCGGTGACGGCGGTGGTGGCCCGGGTGGCGAGGCCGCGGCCGCGGGCGGCGGTGAGCAGCCAGTAGCCGACCATGGCGACGCCCTCGTCCCGGTCGGACCAGCGCAGGGCGACGTTGCCGCACAGGGCGCCGTCGGCAGCGTCGGTGATGGCGAACGAGGCCGTGCTGCCCTCGGCCCAGCGGGCATCGGCGCGGTCGAGGTAGGCCTCGGCGCCCGCGAGGTCGGTGGCGTCGCGCAGCGGATTCCAGCGGGCGACCTCCGGGTCGGCCGCGGCCGCCGTCACGGCGGCGAGGGTCCCGCCGGGCAGGTCGAGGCCGCGGCCCCATGGCCGGAGCAGGACGTCGCCCAGGTCGAGGACGTCGGGACGGAGGAGACGCTGGTCGGTCGCCGGGTCACTGGTGGTCACCCCGCCTTCCTACCCCCGTCTCCCCCGCGGCCGCCAGCGATTAATCCGGTACGGGGCGCGGCCCCTACGGCAGCGCGACGCCGACCGTCGCGGCCCAGATGCTGTCGTTCGAGGCCGTGGGCGCGACCGCGCTGCCCCAGGCCAGCACCAGCCGGTCGGGCGCCGGAGCGGAGAACCCGAAGGTGTCCCCGGGCCACACCGTGCTCGTACCGAAGTTCCGGGAGACCCGGACCGGGGCGGACAGCCAGCCCCGCGTGGTCAAGAAGGTCCGGAGGTACTGCGCGTAGCCGCGCGGGTCGCTGCTCGACAGCCAGCCGACATAGGCCGTCCCGGGCGGTCCGGCCACGACCTGCATGACGTGCGGGACGTTCAGCGTGTCGGAGGGCACCTGCACCGGGGTGGACCAGGTCGCCCCGTGGTCCTGGGAGTACGACAGCCACCCGGTGTCGCTGTTCGAGCCCTGGGTGTCCCAGGTCGCGTACAGCGTCCCGTCCGGGCCGAGCGCCTCGCTCCCGTCGATCCACCACTCGCTGTTGTTCATCGACCCGGCGCCGCCGCCGACCCGCACCGGCGGTGACCAGGTCGCGCCGCCGTCGGTGGAGCGG
Organism: Kitasatospora aureofaciens; assembly: GCF_001188955.3. Taxonomy (GTDB): domain Bacteria; phylum Actinomycetota; class Actinomycetes; order Streptomycetales; family Streptomycetaceae; genus Kitasatospora; species Kitasatospora aureofaciens. The sequence continues at coordinate 70,299 of NZ_JPRF03000027.1, forward strand.
GTCGCGTAGGTGTGGGCGACGGTCAGGTTGTCGGTCGGGACGTCGGTGACGACGTAGCCCTGGTAGAGCACGTCGATCGAGCCGTCCGCCTCGACCGTGACGGGCGCGCTGTCGGCCCCGCTGTTCGGGTAGCCGGGGCTGATGTGCGACATCGCGCTCCAGGTCCGGCCGCCGTCGGTGGACTTCTGCAGCACCGCGTTGACATCGCCGGTGGCGAAGGAGCAACTGCCGGACGCCGCGCAGACGAAGGTCACCGCCGCCGCGCTCGGCCCGTAGTCCCAGGTCAGGTAGAGCGTCCCGTCCGGGCCGGCGGTGACGAAGTCCCGGTCGCCCCAGTTGTTCGCGTCCGGCGGGGTGATCTGGCCGGCGGTCTTGAAGCTGGCGCCGTGGTCGGTGCTGACGTCCACGACGGGGAAGGTCAGGCCGGAGCGGGCGACCATGAACGCCACGTAGATCGCACCGTCGGGCGCGACGGTGATCGCGGGGTCCCAGGACCTGCTGCCGTTCTGTCCGGTGCTGCCGGGCAGCGTGAGCGGCGAACCGAAGGTGGAGCCGCCGTCCCGTGAGCCGGCGAAGCCGATGCCCTTGCAGCCCATCCAGGCGTCGTAGACGGCGTTCACCGCCGGATCGACGGCCTGTATGGTCTCGGCGTTCTGCCCGGAGCAGGGGGCCGAGATGTTCGTCGGGGTGCTGATCGCGTAGGCGGCGTCCGCGCGGGCGGCCGGGCCCGCGGGGACGGCGGTGCCGACCGGCGCGGCCTGCGCCGGACCGGTGGTGAGGGCGATGACGGTGGCTCCGGCACAGAGGCCGACGAGCAGGGATCTGAGCCTGCCGGGACGTGCGCGCACGGGCTGATCTCCTCGGAGTGGAAGGGAGCCTGGGGGAACCTTGCGCGGAAGTGGCGGGCCGTCAGCAGCACGGCCGCGACCCGCCTCCGGACGGATTCCCCCGGGCGCCGGTCGCGAAGCCGCGCAGCTGTGGAGACAGCTCGGACGTCGTGTGCGCGGCCGGTTCAGATCCCGGAAGGCCGCGCAGGGGTCTTGCGCTGTCCCCGCGTGGCGGGATCGGAACCAGGCGATCGGACCCGTCTGGTCGGCCGACCGTCCGAACGCCGGACTCCGGTTGCGCCGCTCTCAGCGCCCCGGGGCGACCCGGCCGATCAGGTGCAGCAGCCGGTCCAGGGCGTCCTTGGAGTTGGGCTCGGTCAGGTTCACCATCAGCCGGAACGCCACCTTCAGCAGCGCCGGGTGGCCGAGTCCGGCGGCGCCCGCGGCGCCGAGCAGCCGGGGGCGGCCGAGCAGGTCGGCGGCCAGCCGCCCGAGGGCGAAGTAGCCGGCGTAGGCGGAGCGCAGCTTCTGCGGGTAGGCGCGCAGGGCGAGTTCGCGGCCGCGGTCGGTGCGGCGGGCGTGCGCCTGGACGATCGTCTCGGCGGCGTAGCGGCCGGATTCCATCGCGTAGGCGATGCCCTCGCCGGTGCCGGGGCTGACCGTGCCGCCCGCGTCGCCGATCAGCAACAGCCCGTCGGCGTAGTGGGGTTGGCGGTTGAGGCCCATCGGGAGGGCGGATCCGCGGATCGGCTCGGTGACGGCCTCGGGGGTGTAGGCGTAGCCGGGCGGCAGGTCGGCGCACCAGCGCCGCAGCAGGTCGCGCCAGTCGAGGTCGGTGCCGGTCGTGTCGAGGACGCCGAGGCCGACGTTGGCCGTGCCGTCGCCCATGCCGAACACCCAGGCGTAGCCGGGCAGGAGGCGACGGGCGGGGTCGTTGGAGTCGCGCAGGTCGAGCCAGGCCTCCAGATAGCGGTCGTCGTGGCGCGGGGTGGTGAAGTAGGTGCGGTAGGCCACGCCCATCGCGCGGTCGGTGCGCCGGTAGCGCTTCATCGCGACCGACAGCCGGGTGGAGTTGCCGTCGGCGGCGACCACGATCGGGGCCCGGTACTCGACGGGCCTGCGCTCCTCGCCGAGCTTGACGCTGACGCCGGTGATCCGCCCGGACCGCTCGTCCGTCAACGGGCCCGCCACATTGGCCCGTTCGACCAGCCGGGCGCCGGCCGCGGCGGCCTTCCGGGCGAGCAGTTCGTCGAAGTCGGCGCGGCGGCGCACCAGTCCGTGGCCGGGGAAGGCCGAGAGCTCGGGCCAGTCGAACTCCATCGAGCGGTGCCCGGAGATCAGCCGCAGACCGCGGTGGTGCAGCCAGCCCGCCTCCTCGGAGACGTCGATGCCCATGTCGACCAGCTGCTTGACGGTGCGCGGGGTGAGGCCGTCACCGCAGACCTTCTCGCGCGGGAAGGCGGACTTCTCCAGCAGCAGGACGTCCAGGCCGGTGCGGGCGAGGTGGTAGGCCGCGGTGGAGCCGGCCGGGCCGGCGCCGACCACGATGACGTCGGCACTGTCCTCGGTCGGGGCGGTCGGCTGCCGCTCCGGTCGCACCTGCTGGTCTGGGCCGGGCATCGAGCACTCCCCCTGGGTCGGATCGGTTCCAGACGGACGATAGAGAACCCCGCGTTCCGCCGGCCGCCCCGACACGCGGGCCCGGCCCCGGACCGGCCAATACCGGCCATCGCATGTCCCGCCTGCGGCGCGCACGAGTCCAACACAATCGGGTGATCAGATTGTTGCGCGGGACTAATCGGACCAACTGCTCTCAGCGTGGCATTTCGGCCAAACCTCCCTTGCGTCGCGTTTCCCACTACGGGAACTTTTGTGCCCCTCACGTCGTACGAATCCGGTCCCCGGCCCGGCGGCCGACCGAGAGCTCCCTCCCACCCCACAGGCTCGTCCCGGCCTGCCGTCACCCCGATGGAACACGCATGCACATCCGCTCCACCGCCGCACGCTCCCTGGTGGCCGTCCCGACCGCCGCCGCCCTGATGCTGCTCGCCCCCGTCGCGCACGCCGCCGCCGGTGGCAACGGCAACGGCAAGGGCCACCCCGGCAACAACGGCACCGTCAAGATCCACGACGCCGCCACCGGCCAGGAGGACGTGCGCAACGAGCCCAAGGTCTGCACCTTCTACCTGGACTCCTTCGGCTTCGACCCGAACCAGGACGTGCTCTGGGCGATCTTCGACATGGACGACATGACCGAGCCGGTCGTGTACGGCGACCTCCCGGTCGACGACAAGGGCCACATCCGCACCGAGGACATCAACCTGCCGGACGGCCACTACAAGCTGTTCTGGAAGGCCGTTCCGCTGGTCGACGGGGAACTGCCGGAGCACCCGGACGTCAGCAACCCCAAGCAGAAGGTCTTCAAGGTCGACTGCGGCGGCCAGACCCCGACCGGCAAGCCGACCGCCACCGGCACCCCGACCAAGGCCCCGTCGGCCAGCCCGACCGCCGTGCCGAGCACCACCCCCTCGCACACCCCCACCCCCTCGCACACCCCCACCCCCTCGCACACCCCGACCCCGTCGCAGACGCCCGCGCCGTCGCACTCGGCCACGCCGCCCGCCACCCCGACGCCCACCGTCCCGGCCCCCACCACCCCGGCGCCGACCACCCGGCCACGGAGCCCGCGAAGACCCCCGCGCCCACCACCCCGGCCGCCGAGGTCCCGACCGGCGCGCCCAGCGACGCCCCGAGCGCCGGCCCGTCCACCCCGCCGACCGCCACCGTCCCGGTGCACCCCGGCGCCGGCACCAAGGTCACCCCGGACCAGCCGCTGGTCGTGCCGGCCAAGGTCAGCGTCCCGACCCCGATCCCGGGCGCCTCGGACGGCAAGAAGCTGGCCTCCACCGGCAGCGACGGCACCCTGCTGTACGCGGGTGCCGGCACCGCCCTGCTGATCGCCGGCGCGGGCGCGGTGGTCTACACCCGCCGTCGCCGCACCTCCTCCTGACGACCCCCAGGAGCCTGCGGCACCGCTGAGGTGCCGCAGGAGACCCGATGACGCCGCCTCCGGAGGTCTGAGCCCTCCGGAGGCCGCAGGGCCGCGTCTGAGCCGCGGCACCCGGAGCCCCGCCCGCCCGCACTCGCGCGGGCGCCACGGGCGCGTCCCGCGGATCCTGTCGCGCACCCGGCGAAGATCCGCAGGACGCGCCCCGGGGCTCCCGGCCGTGACCCGCCCCTCCCAGCGGGCCCGGCCGGAGACGACGGAAGCCCCTGACCGCACGGGGGGACGTGTCAGGGGCTTCCGTTCTTCACCACGGCCACCACGGCCTCAGTGGTTCACCCTTCTCACGGATTCACCGCCAGCACCATGAACTCCGCCAGCACCCCCAGGTGCAGCGCGCCCTGCAGCAGGGTCGCCCGGCGCGGGATGACGGTCAGCGTGCCGAGCACGACCGTGAGGGTCAGCAGCACCATGTGCGACGGCGCGAGGCCGAGGACGAGCGGGCCGGACAGCCAGATGGAGGCGATCGCGACCGCCGGATGGTCAGGCCGATGCTGGCCAGCGCCGAGCCCAGGGCCAGGTTGAGGCTGGTCTGCACCCGGTTGCGCACGGCCGAGCGCAACGCCGCGATGGTCTCCGGCAGCAGCACCAGTATGGCGATCACCACGCCGACCACCGCGTGCGGCAGCCCGGCGTCGTCCACCACGGACTCGATGGTCGGCGAGACGCCCTTGGCCAGTCCCACGACCGACACCAGCGCGACGGCGAGCAGCAGCAGGCTGACCCCGGCGGCCCGGAGGGTGGGCGGGCCCACGTGGTCGTCGTCCTCGTCCCGGCGGATCCTGCCCTCCGGGGTGACGGGCAGGAAGTAGTCCCGGTGCCGCAGGGTCTGGGTGGTCACGAAGAGCCCGTACACCACGAGCGAGGCGGTGGCCGCGTAGCCGAGCTGGGTGGTGGAGAACTGCGGGCCCGGGGTGCTGGTGGTGAAGGTCGGCAGCACCATGCTGAGCGTGGCGAGGGTGGCGATGCAGGCGAGCGCCGTGCCGGTGCCCTCGGCGTTGAAGACAGCGGTGCGGTACCTGAGCGCGGCCACGATGATGGACAGACCCGTGATCCCGTTGCAGGTGATCATGACGGCGGCGAACACGGTGTCCCGGGCGAGGGTCGCGGACTTGTCCCCGCCGTCGGCCATCAGCGTCACGATCAGCGCGACCTCGATCACGGTGACCGCCACCGCGAGCACCAGCGACCGAACGGCTCCCCGGTCCAGTGGGCGATGACCTCGGCGTGGTGCACGGCCGCCAGCACCGCCCCGATCAGGAACAGCGCGACCACGCCGACCACCCAGCCGGGCAGGTCCTCGTGCCAGGTCAGGACGAGGACGACGAACGCCGCCACCGGGACGACGAGGGTCCATTGCGCGGAGGCCGCGCGGAGCTTCCTGATCATGCGCCCGAGGACCCCAGACCGGAGGCCGGCCACCCGGGCACCCGGGCACCCGGGCACCCGGGCACCCGGGCACCCGCGCCAGGATCCGTACGGATATGGTGCAACTCCTCCCGGTTTTTCAGTCACCCTCCGTAGTCGGCGAGGTAGCGGAGCACCTTGTCGACGTGCGGGCGGACGCGTTCCGGGACTCCCCCGGCGGCCGCCACCGACTTGTCGCTGGTGCGGTACGCGGCTGCGACCAGGGCGGGCAGGTCACGGGTGAAGCCGCGGTGCCTTATCTGCTGGTCGAGCCAGCAGACGTAGTTGCCCATCGCGGCGATCGCGTCGCCCGGGTCCAGGTAGGACTTCGGTCCGTCGTGGTTGGCGGCCTTGGACCAGGCCTCGAAGACGGCGGGCGTCCACATCGCGATGCCGTACTCGCCGGTCTCCGGGCGGGCCGCGTTCGGGTCGAAACCGCTCTCCGCCTTGAGCATCGCAGCCAGCAGGACCGGGGTGATCTCCGGCTCGGGGCAGCGCCGGGCGGCGTCCTCGATCATGCCGCGGTAGGCCACCGGGACGTCGGAGCCGGCCGGGATCGCCCCGGGCAGCGGCGGCACGGCCCGGTGGACGCCGGGTGCGCGGGGCTCGGGACCGCCGGTCAGGACGAGCAGCACGGCCGCGCAGGCCAGCACGCCGGCGCCGGCCCGGACGGCCCGTCGGCGCCCGGCCGGGCGGGCGGTGGCACGGGCGACCAGTGCGGCGAGGTCGGTGCGGGCGCGCTCCTCCCGGTCGGCGGCCAGGCAGGCCGCCACCACCGGCCGCCAGCGGGTCGGCAGCGCCTGGTCCAGCCGCAGCGGGGCGGCTCCGCGCGCGTACGCCTGGGCGGCCAGTGACCGGGCCCGGGCAGTGGCGCCGAGGAAGGGGTGCAGCCCGCCGGTGAACAGCTGGTGGGCGATCACCCCGAAGGCCCAGACGTCGGCGCTGGGGCGCAGCGCGACCCCGCGCGCCCCGGTGCGCTGGGACCACCACTCGGGCGGGACGTGGTCCGGTGAGCCCAGCGGCGGGGCGTAGGCGTGGGTGCCCTCCAGTTCGGCGGTGAGGCCGAAGTCGGCGATCTTGGCGGTGCCGTCGGGCATCAGCAGGATGTTGGCCGGTTTGAGGTCCCCGTGGACCCAGCCCGCCCGGTGCATGTGGGTCAGTCCGGCGCAGACCTCGGTGAGGATCCGCTCGGCGCCGGGCACCGCCGTTCCGGCGCGGGCGGCGGCCAGGACGTCCTGGAGGCTGTGGGCGGCGCGCTCCATCACCAGGGCGACGGCGCCGTCCAGTTCGGGGCGGTCGGGGTCGTCGACGGTGACCACGGCGAGGGTGCGGATCAGGTGCGGGTGGTCGGCGCGGCTGCTGAAGCGCAGCTCACGGGCGGCCATCTGGGCCAGGGTGCGGCGCTGACCGGGGCTGGAGCGGGCCGGGCCGAGGAGCTTGACGGCGGCGGGGGTGCCGTCCGGGCCCTCGGCGGCGTAGACACTGCCCCAGGCGCCCGCGCCGAGGAAGGCTCCGGCGCGGTAGCCGGCCAGCGGGTAGCCGTCGGGGACGTCGAAGAGCGACGCCGCGGCGACGGGCCGCCTCTCGGAGGATCCGCCGTCCGGGGCGGCGCCGCGGTGCTCGGGCGGCTTCACGGCCGGTGGACCGGGCGCCGGGGCGGGAGCAGCGAGAGGTGCTCCTCCCGGACGAGGTCGAACCTCAGGGCCAGCGCGACCAGTTCCTCGCGCTTGCCGCCCGCCGGGCCCTCCTCGTACGGCTCGCGCAGCCGCAGTTTCGTGCCCACCAGGTAGTCGATGTGGTAGTTCACCGCCGAGCGGGTCAGCCCGTGGCAGGAGGGCAGGGCGCGCAGCCTGGCCAGCACCTCGGTCGCCCCGGGGACGGCGGCGGTGGAGGGCGAGCGCAGCCGGGGCTCGCAGAGCGCGAGCAGCACCAGGAAGTACTTGGCGGTCGGGTCCAGTGCGAAGGGGCTGACGGTTCGTTCGCCGTCGGCGCCGCCCGGGGGGCCGTCGAGGTAGGCGTGCTGGGGGGCGAAGACCTTGAAGGCGGCGGGCTCGCCCAGGGCGGGGAGCAGGACGCGGGAGAGCTCGAACGGGACGGGTGCGCCGAGGCGCCCGGGGGCCACCTTGATGTGCTCCCCGGCGCCTTCGAGGTTCTCCACCACGTAGGTGGCGGTGGTGCTGAAGTTGGACAGCCGCCAGTAGTCCTCGGCGGCGACCACCTCGCCGGCGCGGCGGGAGACGCCCTGGTCGGGCAGCGGGATGGCGGCCGGTCGCCCGGGCTCGCCGCGTCCGAACACCGCGGTCTCGCCGGGGCCCATCCGCAGCAGTCCGGGCGCCCGGCCGGGGGCCGGATCCGGTCCCTGGCCGGGCAGTTGCACGATGACCGTGTCCACGCAGCCACCTCCGTGGGATCGGCTCGATGGTATCCGTCCGATTCGCCCAGGTGGCGAGGCGCCACCCGGACGAGTGAAGGAACACGGCCAAGCCCCGTCGGCCGACGGCGAGTTGTCCCGCCGAGCCGGCCCGGCCGGACGGCGGAGCGCCCGCCGCCGCAGGTAAAAGGGTCGTTCAAGGTCTGGTCAACACAGTGTTGTTGGCGTACGAGGTGCGACGCCTCAGGTTCAACTCGCCCCCTCTCCTGCACCACGGACCCCGCCCGGTCCGCCCGGCAGGCGGCCCGGCCGGGGCTTGGGTACAGTTCAAGAAGGCCCACGGCCCTTTGCACGCCGAGGGGTTGGAACAGAAGGCCGAACCGGAGGAGCCCGTCCGGGCGATCCCGGCGCTGACCTCGGACGACTTCGGTCACCGGGCCGCGGCGCCGGCGCCCGCGCACGGCGGCGTGACGGCCCGGCGCGGACGGTTCCACCGCCCCGCCGACTGATCCTCCGTCAGTCTGCAACTTGTCCGTACGCTGAACGTTCGGCGAACGATTGCAGCCAGTAGTTGAACAGTCACCATGGGTGTGACGCAACGCACACATGCGAATCCCAGGATGTGTGCAACACTCATCTCACCCAGTGAGATTCCCTTAATTTCCAAGGAGGTTCGTATCATGCGCACTCGGATTGCAGCCGTGACGATGGCGGCGGCAGGGATCGCAGCGCTGTCGGCTGCTCCCGCCATGGCCGCCACGGCGACGTCCGAGGCCGGCACCGTCGCCTGCGCCACGGTGCTCAACCGCCCCTGCATCACGCACCAGGTCGACGGTGACGGCATCGTCGGCATAGCCCAGGTCAACGCGGACCCCACCCAGTTGACGATGGTTCAGGTAGAGGTGCGCTCCCAGCAGGCCTGGGGCAGCCCGTGGGAGACGGTCGCCAGCGCGTCCGCCGTCCGAGTCGGCTCCGTCCAGGCCACCACCCCGAAGGTCACCGGCCCCGCCCCCCACATCATCTGCGCCACCGCCGGCCCGGCGCTGGACGCCAGCAAGCAGGTGACCACCTGTACCAACCCGTTCTGATCCCCGCGGTCAGGACCCCCGGCCGTTCACCCGTGGAGCGGCATCCGTAAGACAGGGCAGCCCGCACGACAGGGCGCAGGGAGCCGGGGCCTTTCCACAGGCCCCGGCTCCTCGCACGTCCCGCCCGGCGGGCCCGCGCGCACCCCGCCGAGCCCCCACCAGGCCGAAGGCCGAGCCCGGCGCCGACGCGCACCGGCCCGCGCACCGGTCCCGGGTGGACCGGAGGGCCCCGTTCACGGCAAACTGGTCTAGACCTCGGAGGTCTAGACCTCAGACTCGCCTCAGAACGGTGGACCCAGTATGGAAATCGTGATCGTCCCTGACGCCTCAGCGGCCGGCGAACTCATCGCCGCGGCGATCACCGATCTGCTGACCGACAAGCCCGACGCCCTGCTCGGCGTCGCGACCGGCTCGACCCCGCTGCCGATCTACCGGTCCCTCGCCGAGCGGGTCCGGGACGGCCGCCTGGACGCCTCCCGCGCGCGCATCTGCCAGCTGGACGAGTACGTCGGCCTGCCGGCCGGCCACCCGGAGTCCTACCGCTCGGTGGTGCTGCGCGAGGTCGTCGAGCCGCTCGGCCTGACCGAGGACTCCTTCCTGGGTCCGGACGGCAACGCGGCCGACGTCGCCGCGGCCGCCACCGCCTACGACCGCGCGCTGGCCGAGGCCGGCGGCGTGGACCTGCAGCTGCTCGGCATCGGCACGGACGGCCACATCGGCTTCAACGAGCCCTGCTCCTCGCTCGCCTCCCGGACCCGGATCAAGACCCTGACCCGGCAGACCCGGGTGGACAACGCCCGCTTCTTCGACAGCATCGACCAGGTCCCGCACCACGTCATCACCCAGGGCATCGGCACCATCCTGGAGGCCCGCCACCTGGTCCTGCTGGCCACCGGCGAGGCCAAGGCCGAGGCCGTCGCCCTGGCCGTCGAGGGCCCGCTGGCCGCGGCCGTCCCCGCCTCGGCGCTGCAGCTCCACCCGCACGCCACCGTAGTGGTCGACGAGGCCGCCGCCTCCCGCCTCAAGCTCGCCGACTACTTCCGCGACACCTATGCGGCCAAGCCGGCCTGGCAGAAGCTCTGATCCCACGGTCTCAGTCACGCGCACGACGGCCGGGGCGCCGATCGCCGTGATCGGCGCCCCGGCCGTCGGTGTGCGCTAACGCTTGCGCAGCCAGTCGGCGAAGGCGTCCAGGGCGGGGCCGGGGTCGCGGCGGCCGACGCCGATCCGGAAGCGGTCGGTGGGGGTGGGGGTGAGGTCGGAGCGGAACATGCTCGCGGGCATCAGCAGCACGCCGGCCTGTTCGACCAAGGCGGTGCAGAAGTCCTCCACGCCGTCCGGGCCGAGGTAGCGCGGGTAGGCGACGCAGCCGCCCTGCGGGGCCCGCCATTCGAAGAGCTCGGGGAACTCGGCGAAGAAGGCGTCGAAGACCGGCAGGTTCTCGGCGATGATGCCCCGGTTGCGCGCCAGGATCCGCTCGCGGGCGGTGATCGCGATCCGGGCCAGCACCTCGCTGGGCGCCGAGTTGCAGATGGTGGTGTAGTGCTTGGCCCGCTCCAGGCGGGCGCGCAGCTCGCGGTCCCGGCAGGCGATCCAGCCGATCCGCAGGCCGGGCAGGCCGAGGGACTTGGACGTCACGTTGAGCGAGAGGGCCGTCGCGGAGAGGTCGGCGGCCTGCGGCAGGGCCCGGTCCGGCTCGCGTTCCAGGCCGCGGTAGACCTCGTCCGAGAACAGCCGGATGCCACGCTCCTCGCAGAGTCCGGCCAGGCGGGCGAAGTCGGCGGCGGGGATCAGCGTGCCGGTCGGGTTGTTCGGGAAGTTGACCGACAGCACCTTGGTGTTCGGGCGCAGCGCCGCCTCGACGGCGTCCAGGTCGAGCGCCCAGTCCTGCCGCTCGTCCAGCGCGACGCCGGTGACCTCGCAGAGCGAGAGCGGAATCGTCTCCGCCGACTGGTAGTTGGGGGTCAGCACCACCGCGTGGTCACCCGGTTCGAGCAGCACCTGCATGGCGAGGTTGATGCCCTCCTGGGCGCCGCCGAAGCAGATCACGTCGTCCGCCTCGACCTGCTCGTACATCCCGGCGATCGCCTGTCGCAGGCCGGGGTCGCCGAAGGTCTCGGTGTAGCCGAGGGCGAGGTTGTCCCAGGCCTCGCGGTCCTTGGGGCCCGCCAGGGCGAGGACTTCGGCCATCGTCATGGTCTGGGAGTCGGAGGCGGTGAGGTGGTGGCGGGCGGTGAACTCCCAGCGGGTGAAGTAGGTTTCGAGCCGGAAGTCGGGCAGGCGGGTCATCTGGTTCTCAGTCCTTCCTGGGGCCGGCTGGGTGCTTGAGCTCGGCGAGCAGGGCATAGGCGGTGGAGCGGGAGATCCGCAGCGCGGTGGCGACGGCGGGGACGGCCCGGCGCACGGCGAACACCCCGGCCTCGTCCAGCTCGCGCAGTACGGCGAGCCGGTCCTCCCGGGTGAAGCGTTCCAGCGGGCGGCCCTGAGCGCGGACGTGGCCGCCGATCACGTCGTTCATCCGTTCCGTCCAGTCCCGTTCGAACAGCGGCTCGGGGCGCGGGGCGGTGGGCGCGGCGAAGTTCGTCAGCAGGGCGGCGGCCTGCTCCAGCGGGCCACGGTCCAGGTTGACGCAGAGCACCGCCGAGGCCCGGCCGGCCTCGTCCCGCAGCACCGCGCTGACCGAGGAGAGCCGTCGGCCGTCCGGCAGCAGCTTCTCGTACGGCCCGTAGACGTCGGGCGCGGACGGGTCGAGCTCGTCCAGTTCGCCGAGCAGGGACGGGTCGCCTGGGGCGCGGGTGGTCATCGGGTTCCAGATGGCCAGCACCCGGTCGGTGGCGGTGTCGTGCAGCACCACCTCGGCGTAGGGCCCGAGCAGCAGGGCCACCGCACGGCAGACCGGCGACCAGGTCCGCACGCGAAGGTCGGGGGTTTCGGCAGGCATGGTTGGACTGTACGTCCGGCTCGGACGCTTCGTCCAGAGGCTTTACGGAAGAACCCCGGCCGGGTGTCCGGCCGGGGCCCTCCGGGAGGCGCTCCGGGTGGGGCTCTCCGAGAGCTGGAGCCGCTCAGCTGCAGGTGATCAGCAGGCCGAGCACGGAGGTGCAGCTACGACTGTCCTTGCTGGTCGCGGGCGAGGGGTCGGCGGGGGCACCGGCCGTCCGCGCCACGGTGATGCTCCAGGAGGCGAGCACGTTCAGCCCGGCGCCGCCGACGGAGAAGTGCCGGGTGGTGCTCGCACCCTTGGCGAGCGGGGCGCTCAGGGTGCAGGTGAGCCTGCCCCCGGCGACGGTGCAGTCGCCGGAGGTGGTGGTCAGCCCGGCGGGTAGGGCGGCGGAGACGGTGGCCGCCGTGACCGGGTCCGGGCCCTGGCCGGTGAGGGTGACGGTGTAGTCGACCCGGCTCGCGAACAGGCCGGTGACCGGGGTCGCGGCGAGCGCGACGACCAGGTGGGCGCTGGGCGCGGTGTAGGTGAAGCGGTCGGCGGCGACGGCGGCACTGGTGCCGCCGGGCGTGGTGACCTGGACGTCCACCGGCCCGGTCACCGTGGTGGCGGGGGCGGTGGCGGTGCAGCTGGTCCTGGTGCAGCTGAAGGAGGTGGCCGGGCCGGCCGCGCCGAAGGTGACGCCGGTGGCGCCGTTCAGGTCGGTGCCGGTGACGGTCACCGTGGTGCCGCCCACCCCGGAGCCGCCGTTCGGGCTGATCACGGTGACGGCGGGCACCGGCAGCGGGAAGTTCAGCACGTCGACCGCGTTGCCGGTGAAGTCGGCGAGGTAGCCGCGCCGGCCGTCGGCGCTCAGCGCCAGGGTGTACGGGCTGGCGCCGACCGGCACCGTCGCGGTGACGCTCCGGCTCGCCGCGTCGATCACGCTCAGGGTGTTGTCGCCGTAGTTGGAGACGTACGCGGTGGAGCCGTCCGGTGCGAGGCTGACGGCGTACGGGCCGTTGCCGACGGTGACGGTGCCGAGCAGGGTGTTCGCGCCGGTGTCGAGCACGGCGGCCGTGGTGTCGTCGCCGTCGGCGACCCACAGCCGGCTGCCGTCGGGGCTGAGCGCCAGGCCGAAGGCGCTGTGGCCGACCTGAACAGTGGCGCTCACCGTGCTGCTCACGGTGTCGACCACGTTCACCGCCTTGGCGCCGGAGGCCGCCACGTACAGGCGCTTGCCGTCGGGCGAGACGGCGAGCCCGTGCGGCTCGGCGCCGACCGGGACAGTGGCTGTCACGGTGCCGGACGAAGTGTCCAGCACGCTCACCGTGCCGGCCCCGGCGTTGCTCACGTAGGCGCGCTTGCCGTCCGGCGAGAGGACCAGGCCCCAGGGCTGGGCACCGACCGGGACGGTGGCGGTGACGGTGTTGCTCGCGGTGTCCACGACGCTGACCGTGTTGTCGAGGTGGTGGGTCAGGTAGGCGCGTTGCCCGTCGGGCGAGACGGCGACCGCGTACGAGCCCGTCCCGGCGGTGAAGCTGCCGGTCACCACCTTGCTCGCGGTGTCCAGGACGCTGACCGTGCCGCTGCTCTGGCTGGTCACGTAGGCCCGGGCGCCGTCCGGGGTGAGCGCCAGCCCGGCCGGGTAGGGCGCCACCGGCACATGGGCGGTCACGGTCGGCGCGGGCGCGGCGGCCTCGGCGGTGACCGGCTGGGAGAGCAGCGCGGCCGTGGCGGCGGATATCGCCGCCACGGCCGTCCAGGCGCGCCGGGGTGCACGGGGTGGTCTCACGGAATCTCCAGGGGAGTCGGCGGGGGGACGGGGTGCAGGACGTGGCTCCGGAGCCGGGGGAAGCGTAGAGCGGCTGCTGATGGCGGGTCAGGAGCTGATCGGTAATGTCGCCAACTGTTCGGATTCGACCGGGATACGGTCACCGAAGCGGGCCCACCGCCCCGGCCCACCGCCCCGGCCCACCGCTCCGGCCCGCCGACCCGGCGGGCCCGACCCGACCGGGGGCGATGAGTGACGTGACCAGGGTCTCAGCCGGGATAGGTCCCGAAATTGGAATCGCAGAGTCGCATTCGCTAGCGTTCGGTTCGTGAGGCTGACCAAGAGCACCGACATCGCTCTCCGCATCGCGATGCGACTCGCCGTACTCGGCGAGGGCGAGAACCCGACCACCCGCGAGGTGGCCGAGTCGGTCGGCGTGCCGTACACCCACGCCGCGAAGGTGGTCAGCAGGCTGCAGCACCTCGGCGTGGTGGAGGCCCGGCGCGGACGCGGCGGCGGGCTGATGATCACCTTCGCCGGGCGGACCGGTTCGCTCGGCCTGCTGCTGCGCGAGCTGGAGGGCATCGGCGACGTGGTCGGCTGCGAGGACGAGCCGCCGTGCCCACTGCGGGCCGCCTGCCGACTGCGCGGGGCACTGCGCACGGCACAGGAGGCGTTCTTCGCGGCGCTCGACCCGCTCAGCATCGACGACCTGGTGGCCTCCCCCACCGGTCCGGTGCTGCTCGGCCTCACCGCCAGACCCGCCGACTGACCCCATCCCCCGGGGGTCAGTCGGCGCCCACAGTCTTTAATGCGAATCTGAGATACCAGTTCTCACTACCGTCAGGAGCTTCTCTGATGCTGTCCGCGAAGTCCGCCGAGGTCGTCGAGGCCACCCTGCCCGTCGTGGGCGGCGCGATCGGTGACATCACCCCGCGCTTCTACGACCGGCTGTTCGCCGCGCACCCCGAGCTGCTGCGCGACCTGTTCAACCGGGGCAACCAGGCCAACGGCACCCAGCGCGAGGCGCTGGCCGGTTCGATAGCCGCGTTCGCCGCCGCGCTGATCGCCAACCCCGACCAGCGCCCGGACGCGATGCTCGCGCGGATCGCCCACAAGCACGTCTCGGTCGGCATCGACAACGAGCAGTACAAGGTCGTCCACGAGCACCTGTTCGCCGCGATCGTCGACATCCTCGGCGAAGCCGTCACCCCCGAGGTCGCCGCCGCCTGGGACGAGGTCTACTGGCTGATGGCCAACGCCCTGATGGCCATCGAGGAGCGGCTGCGCGCCGAGGTTGCCGCCGGCACCGACCAGACCGACCTGTGGCGCCCGTACACCGTGGTCGCCCGCCACCAGGAGACCGACACCGTCACCACCTACCTGGTCCGCCCGGCCGACGACGGCTCCCTGCCGGCCTCCCGCCCCGGCCAGTACGTCTCGGTGCGCACCGAGCTGGCCGACGGCGCCCACCAGATCCGCCAGTACAGCCTGTCCGGCGGCGCCGACAACGCGCTGCGCTTCAGCGTCAAGCGCGACGGCGAGGTCTCCGGCCACCTGCACGACAACCTGCACGCCGGCGACACCGTCGAGCTGGCTCCCCCGCTGGGCGACATCTTCCTCGCCGAGGGCGACGGCCCGGTGCTGCTCGCCTCCGCCGGCATCGGCAACACCCCGATGACCGCGATGCTCGACCACCTGGCCGCCACCGGCTCCGCCCGGCAGGTCATCTCGGTGCACGGCGACCGCGACCAGCTCAGCCACGCCTTCCGCGCGGACCTGGAGCAGCTGACCGCCAAGCTGGCCAACGCCACCGCCCACGTCTTCTACGAGCAGCCGCTCGGCGAGTGGCCGGCCGAGCGCACCGGCCTGGTCAACCTGTCAACCGTCGAGGTCCCCGTCGGCACCACCGCCTACCTGTGCGGCCCGCTGCCCTTCCTGCGCGCCGTGCGCGGCCAGCTGATCGAGGCGGGCGTCCCCGCGGCGGACATCCACTACGAGGTGTTCGGCCCGGACCTCTGGCTCGGCGCCGGCGCCTGAGCCCCGAGCGTTCCCGCGCGGCCTCCTTCACCGGCACGGGCCCGCCCGTTACGATCACGGGCGGGCCCGTGCCGGTTTCGGCGTTCCGGCGGTTCGGCCGGCTCGGCGTTCCAGCGGTTCGGCGGTTCAGCAGTTCGGCGGTTCGACGTGAGGAGCTCGGGTTGCGGGTCGCGCTGTTCGCCACCTGCGTCAACGACGCGCTGTTCCCCGCCACGGCGGTCGCCACCGTACGGCTGCTGGAGCGCCTCGGCGTGACGGTGGACTTCCCCGCCGGGCAGACCTGCTGCGGACAGCCGCAGTACAACACCGGCTACCGCCGGGCCTGCGAGCCGCTGGTGCGGCGGACCGCCCGCGCCTTCGCCGGGTACGACCACGTGGTGACACCCTCCGGCTCCTGCGTGGCGATGGTCCGGGACAACTACCCGCGGATCGGCGCCCGGGCCGCCACCGAGGGCCGGGGCGGTGAACTCACCGACGCCGCCACGGCGTTGGCGCCCCGGGTGATCGAGCTCACCGAATTCCTGGTCGACGTGCTCGGCGTCGAGGACGTCGGCGCGCACTTCCCGTACACCGTCACCTACCACCCTTCCTGCCACGGCCTGCGAATGCTCGGACTGGGCGAGCGGCCGCTGCGACTGCTGCGCGCCGTCAAGGGATTGGAGCTGGTCGAGCTGCCGGGTGCGGAGGAGTGCTGCGGCTTCGGCGGGACCTTCGCCGTCAAGAACGCGGCGGTCTCGGCCGCGATGGCCGAGGACAAGCTCGCCAACGCCCTCGGCACCGGAGCCCAGGTGCTGTGCGGCGCCGACAACTCCTGCCTGCTGCACCTCGGCGGCACCCTGCGCCGCCGAGGTGACGCGCTGCGGCCGCTGCACCTCGCGGAGATCCTGGCCAGCACCGAGGAGCACCCCTGGAGGCCGTCGTGACCGAGCGGAGCGAGGCGGGCACATGAGCGAGCGGAGCGAGCGAACCATCGAGAGGTGCGTGTGGGCGAATGCCCTTGCCGAGCGGAGCGAGGCGGGTGCATGAGTGACACGTTCCTGGGCATGCCCGCCTTTCCGCAGGCGGCCGCCCGCGCGGTGCGGGACAGGCAGCTGCGCGCCAACCTGCGGCACGCCACCCACACCATCCGCGACAAGAGGGCCCGGGCCGTCGCCGAGCTCCCCGACTGGGCCGAGCTGCGCTCGGCAGGGAAGGCGATCAAGGACCACACCCTGCGCCATCTCGACCGTTACCTGGTGCAGTTGGAGGAGGCCGTCACGGCGGCCGGAGGCACCGTCCACTGGGCGGCGGACGCCGAGGAAGCCAACCGGATCGTCGCCGGGCTGGTCCACGCCACCGGCACGACGGAGGTGGTCAAGGTCAAGTCGATGGCCACCCAGGAGATCGGACTGAACGAGGCGCTGGCCGCCGAGGGGGTCACCGCCTACGAGACCGATCTCGCCGAGCTGATCGTGCAGTTGGGCGAGGACCGCCCCTCGCACATCCTGGTCCCGGCGATCCACCGCAACCGCGCCGAGATCCGGGAGATCTTCGCCGACCGGATGGCCTCCTGGGGCCGCCCGGCGCCCGAGGGCCTGACCGACTCCCCCGCCGAACTCGCCGAGGCCGCCCGGCTGCACCTGCGGGAGAAGTTCCTGCGTGCCGAAGTGGCCGTCTCCGGCGCCAACTTCATGGTCGCCGAGACCGGCACCCTGGTGGTGGTCGAGTCCGAGGGCAACGGCCGGATGTGCCTCACCCTGCCGCGCACCCTGATCTCGGTGGTCGGCATCGAGAAGGTCGTACCGACCTGGCGGGACCTCGAGGTCTTCCTCCAACTGCTCCCCCGCTCCTCCACCGCCGAGCGGATGAACCCCTACACCTCGCTGTGGGCCGGGACCACCCGGGGCGACGGCCCGTCAGAGTTCCACCTGGTGCTGCTGGACAACGGGCGCACCGCCGCACTGGCCGACCAGGTCGGCCGGCAGGCCCTGCGCTGCATCCGCTGCTCGGCCTGCCTCAACGTCTGCCCGGTGTACGAGCGGGCGGGCGGACACGCCTACGGCTCGGTCTACCCGGGCCCGATCGGCGCCGTCCTCACTCCCCAACTGCGCGGCACGGCGAGCCCGGTGGACGCCTCGCTGCCGTACGCCTCCTCGCTCTGCGGGGCCTGTTACGAGGTGTGCCCGGTGGCCATCGACATCCCCGAGGTGCTGGTGCACCTGCGCGAGCGGGTCGCCGAACAGGGCGGCCACCCGGTGGAGCGGGCCGCCGTGGCCGCCGCCGGGTACGTCCTGGACCACCCGGCGGCGCTCGCGGCCGCCGAGCGGCTGGCCGGACGCACCCGCGCCCTGCACCCGCGCCGACTGCCCGGGCCGGGTCGGGCCTGGACCGACAGCCGGGACCTTCCGGAGGTGCCCGCCGAACCGTTCCGCGACTGGTGGCGGAGGAACCGTACGTGACGTCAAGGGACTTGATCCTCGGCCGGATCCGGGCCGCGCTCGGTGACACCGGGACGGTGGCCGAACAGCCGCTGCCGCGCCGGTACCTGAGCGCCCACGCCCCGGCGGACGATCCGGCGGCGCTGCTCGACCTGCTGCACCGCAACCTGACCGACTACCGGGCCCTGGTGCACCGCTGCACCGAGGCGGAACTCCCGAGCCGCATCGCCGAGTTGCTCGCCGCTCGCGGCAGCCGCACGGTCGCCGTGCCGGCCGGGCTGCCGGACGGCTGGCTCACCGCGGCGGTCGGCGTCGAGCCGCTGCCGGACGACGGGAGCCTCACCGCCGCCCGGCTGGACGCCGTGGACAGCGTGGTGACCGGCTGCGCGCTGGCGGTCGCCGAGACCGGGACGATCGTGCTGGACGGCGGGCCCGGTCAGGGCCGGCGGCTGCTGTCACTCGTCCCCGACCACCACCTGTGCGTGGTGCGGGCGCCGGAGCAGGTCGTCGCCTCCGTTCCGCTGGCGCTGCCCCGGCTCGACCCGGCGCGGCCGCAGACCTGGATCTCCGGGCCGTCGGCGACCAGCGACATCGAGCTGGACCGGGTCGTGGGGGTGCACGGGCCGCGCACCCTGGAGGTGCTGCTCGTCACCGTGTGACGCGGGGGTCACGGCCTGAGTTCGAGGGTGCAGCACTTCGCCCCGCCGCCGCCCTTCAGCAGCTCGGAGACGTCCACCGGGATCGGCTCGTAGCCGTGCTCGGCGAGCCGCCCCGCCAGGTTCTTGGCCGCCTCCGGGAGCAGCACCCGGCGGCCGTCCGAGACGGCGTTCAGTCCG
Organism: Kitasatospora aureofaciens; assembly: GCF_001188955.3. Classification (GTDB taxonomy): domain Bacteria; phylum Actinomycetota; class Actinomycetes; order Streptomycetales; family Streptomycetaceae; genus Kitasatospora; species Kitasatospora aureofaciens. The sequence goes on from NZ_JPRF03000027.1 coordinate 89,043, forward strand.
AACACCTCGGCGTCGGCCCGGTCGGCCAGGACCGCGTCCGGGTAGAGACTGCGCAGCACCGAGCGGCTGTTGGCGTCGAAGGCCTCCGGGTAGTACATGACGTGGTCGTCGGCGAGGACGGCCAGCGCGGTGTCCAGGTGGTAGAAGCGCGGGTCGACCAGGGTCAGGCTGACCACCGGCACGCCGAACAGCTGCTCCGCCTCGGCGTGCGCGGCCCGTGAGGTGCGGAAGCCCGTCCCGGCGAGCACCCGGCGGCCGACCACCAGATGGTCGCCCTCGCCCTCGTTGACGTGGCCGGCGCGGCGCACCGCCCGGTAGCCGTGCAGCCGGAACCAGGACTGGTAGGCCTCGGACTCGGCGGCCCGCTCCGGGTAGCGGAAGGTGGCCACCAGGGCCCGGCCGTCGAGCACGGTCGCGCCGTTGGCGGCGTAGACCATGTCGGGCAGGCCCGGCACCGGGTCGATCAGCTCGACGGTGTGGCCGAGGCGCCGGTACGTCCGGTACAGCCGCTCCCACTGGCGGACGGCGAGTTCGGTGTCGGTGGGCTGCGCCGGGTCCATCCACGGGTTGATCGCGTAGTCCACCGTGAAGTGGGTGGGCCGGCACATCAGGTAGCGCCGGGGCCGCGCCGTACGCGCCGGGGTGTGCGTGGACATTGCTCAACCGTCCTCGGTTCGCGGGGTCTCGGTACGCGTCACTCCAGAGGCGGCTGCCCCGCCGCTCCCGTTCGCACACCCGCGCGGGCCTGCCCGGCGGGCGCAACCCCCCGCGCACCCGGCGCGAGCCCCGGCGCACGGTCCTGCCGTCGGGGGTTACCAGCGCACGGCGGCGAAGTCCACCGGCTCGGTCCGCAGCGCCCGGACGCGGACGGCGAGGGCGCGAAGCCGTCGCTCCGCCTCCTCTGCGGGCATCCGCTGCTTGTCACCGTGCCCCGGCAGCAGCCACTCGAAGCGCAGCGCGTCCAGGCTGCGGTCCAGCGAGGCGGACTGCTCCTCGATCGAGTACCAGGTCACCGCCTCCTGCACCTCGATGTCCTGGTTGGTGCGGGACCAGTACAGGCTGTCACCGCTGAAGCAGTAGCGCCGGTCGGCGACGTACAGCACGCTCCCCACGGTGTGGCCGGGGAAGGGGTGCGCGACCAGGCCGGGCGAGATCTCCACCGGGTCGGTGCCGCGCAGCACATCGTCGGCGTCGGGGGCGGCGGCGAGGTCTCCCTCGTGGATCCGGAGCCGGGCGCCCAGTCGGTCGGCGTACTGCCGGCCGTGCGCCGCGTGGTCGCGGTGGGTGAGCAGGACGTCGGTGACCGGGCCGAGTGCCTCGTAGCGGGCGGCGAGCGCCTCGCTGTAGCGGGGCGTGTCGATCATCACCCAGCCGGTGGGCCGGCGGCACAGGTAGGAGTTGGCGCCCGCGGTCTGCCGGGAGTTGTGCCCGAGCAGCAGCACGTCGCCGTGCTCGTCGAGCGCGAGCGGGAACGGGTCGGTGGCCGGGTCGAGCCGGCCGGTACCGGGGCGGATCGAGCGGGTCGGGCAGGCGTGGGCGGCGGCGAGCAGCTGGCGTTGTTCGGCCTCGTCCCGCGGCTGGCGGATCAGCTCGGACTTGCGGGCGTGCTCGCGGATCAGGTCGGGCGCGAGCTGCCGGGCCACGTCGCAGTTGGTGCAGCGGTCGTCGACGGTCCAGTTCTCGGAGAGGTTCATGGTCCGGATTTCCCCCAGGAAGAACGGCGGCCCAGGCGGCGCGCCGTACTTCGAGCATGGTCCCGACGGGCCGCAAAGCGGAAGGGGGCACGGATCTTGCGCTTTCCCGGGCACGGCGCTCTGCGGCGGGGCGACCGGCCGGCGGGGGCCGCGCAGGGTACGTGGCCCATCTCACGTGCCGCCAGGCTCACCTACGGTGGCGTAGGTCACTTGAATGGGTGAACTATCTCTTTCATGCCGAACCTCCAGGAGACCCTTGACCTCAGTTCGTACGTCGCCCTCGGGGACAGCTTCACCGAGGGCCTGAACGACCCCGGTGCCGACGGCGCCTTCGCCGGCTGGGCCGACCGCCTGGCCGGGATGCTCGCCGAGGGCAGGCCGCCTGGCGGGTTCCGCTACGCCAATCTGGCGGTCCGGGGACGGCTGCTCGACCAGATCGTGGCCGAGCAGGTGCCGCAGGTCCGCCGGCTCCAGCCCGACCTGGTCACCTTCTGCGCCGGCGGCAACGACATCCTGCGGCCCGGCAGCGACCCGGACGAGGTGGCCGAGCGATTCGAGACCGCCATCGCCCAACTCGCGGAGAACGCCGGGACGGTGCTGATCTGCACCGGCTTCGACACCCGCGAGGTGCCGCTGCTCAAGCACCTGCGCGGGAAGATCGCCACCTACAACGGCCACATGCGGGCGGTCGCCGACCGCTACGACTGCAAGGTGGCCGACCTGTGGTCGCTGCGCGCGGTGCAGGACCGCCGCGCCTGGAGCGAGGACCGGCTGCACCTGTCCCCCGAGGGGCACCAGCGGGTCGCCCTGCTGGCCGCCCGCTCGCTGGGCCTGCGCACCGCGGAGGACCCGGAGGCCGCATGGCCGACCGCCCGCGTCCTCACCGCCGCCGACCAGCGGCGCGAGAACCTCCAGTGGGCCCGCGAGCACCTGATCCCCTGGGTCGGCCGCCGCCTGCGCGGGGAGTCCTCGGGCGACCACGTCGAGGCCAAGCGGCCGGAGTTGCTTCCACTCTGACGCGTGGTCAGGTGGTGCCACCGGGTGCCGCGGTCCCACCGGACCGCAGCACCCGGTGCAGCAGCGCGGCACCGGCCCCGCCGACCAGGTACCAGAACAGGTCCGGCGGGTTGAAGGTCGATCCGAGCACCAGGTGCACCAGCCCACTGCGCCGCCCCCACGCGTCCGGCAGCCCGGTCGCCTGGAACAGCTCCACCGCCCAGCTCACCCCGGCCGCCACCAGCGCGGCCCGCACCGGTCGCACCCTCGGCGCGACCAGCACCACCAGGGCGTACACCAGGACGGTGTAGAGCGCGTCGCCCGCGCACTTCGCCGGGTCGCCGTCCGTCGCGGCGCGCACGCCCAGACCGGCCGCCACGGTGAGCAACACGGCCACGGCGGCGGGGAGTCGGGCCGTCAGGGCCTTCCGAAGATCGTTCACCCGCCCAAGGCTACGGGCGGGCCCCACCGGCACATCCGCGCCCCCACCCCAGGAACCACCGCGCGACGCCGGACGTCACTCCCCCTGATGAGCCATCCGTGCAGGTCACGGGCGGGAGTTCGAGCAAGGCGGGCGGGGAACAGTGACGGACAGCGGGAACACCACCGGGCGACGGAAGTTCACCGTCCCCGGGTTCGCGACCGGGCCGGACGGCCGGGCGCAGCGGGCGCGGGAGCAGGGAAAGGCGCTGCGGGTGCCGGTCCCCCGGGAGCGGCACTCGGAGTTCGTGCCCGCGGCCGACCGGCCCACGGCGGTGGCGGCGCTGGAGGCCTCCAACGCGGGCCGGATCGCGGGCCTGGTTCCCATCCGGGTCGGCCGGATGGCCGCCACGCCGTTCGCCTTCCTGCGCGGGTCGGCCGGCCTGATGGCCGCCGACCTCGCGGGCACACCGGTGACCGGCGTCACGGCGCAGCTGTGCGGGGACGCGCACGCGGCGAACTTCGGTCTGTACGGCGATGCGCGCGGCCAACTGGTCATGGACATCAACGACTTCGACGAGACCGTGCCGGGCCCCTGGGAGTGGGACCTCAAGCGTCTCGCCACCAGCCTGGTGCTGGCGGGCCGGGAGACCGGGGCGAGCGAGAGCACCGCCCGCGCGGCCGCCCAGCACGCGGCCGGCTCCTACCGCCGCACCCTGCGCACGCTCGCCAAGCTGCCCGCCCTGGACGCCTGGAACGCCGTGGCGGACGAGCAGTTGGTGTCCTTCGCCGAGGCTCACGACCTCACCGAGGTGCTGCGGAAGGTCGGCGCGAAGGCCCTCGGCAACACCAGCGCCCGGTTCGCCGCCCGCAGCACCACCCGTACCGCGGACGGCGGTTGGCGGTTCACGGCCGCTCCGCCGGTGCTCACCGGGGTCACCGACGCGACCGCCCGGGCGGTGGCCGAGGCGCTCGGCCCGTACGTGGCGACGGTGCCCGCCGAGGTGCGCACCCTGCTGTCCCGGTACCGGGTGCAGGACGTGGCGTTCCGGGTGGTCGGCACCGGCAGCGTCGGCACCCGCTCGTACGTCGTGCTGCTCACCGACCACCGGGACCAGCCGCTGGTGCTGCAGGTGAAGGAGGCCAGGCCGTCCGTGCTGCTCCCGTACCTCGGCGGCCACTGGCGGCGGCCGGCGGAGGAGCACGAGGGCCGGCGGGTGGTGCTCGGCCAGAAGCACATGCAGGTGGTCAGCGACACCCTGCTCGGCTGGACGACCGTCGACGGACGCCCGTACCAGGTGCGGCAGTTCCGCAACCGCAAGGGAAGTGTCGACCCGGCCGTGCTGCTGCCGAGCCAGCTGGACGACTATGCCCGGATCACCGGCGCCCTGCTGGCCCGCGCCCACGCCCACACCGCCGACCCGGGGCTGCTCGCCGGGTACTGCGGCAAGAGCGAGGCGCTGGACGAGGCGGTCGCCGCCTTCGCCGTCGCCTACGCGGACCGCACCGAGGCCGACCACGCCGAGCTGGTGGCGGCGGTGCGCAGCGGGCGGCTGCCCGCCGAGCAGGGGGTCTGACGGGCATGGGACTCGCGATCAGTGTGGGGCTGCTCGGCACCCCGGACCTGCGGGAGGAGGCCGAGGTGCTGCACCGGGCGCTGGCCGCCGAGGGCGTGGCCTGGCGGGAGCCGGCCACCGCACCGGCAGGCCCCGCCGAGGTCTTCGGGGCGGGCTTCCCGTACAGCTACCTGTCCGGGCTGCGGCGGGTGTACGTGCTGCACCGGCTGGGCGAGCCGGTCACCGGGGCGCGCGAGGTCAGCAGCGAGCAGTACGACGAAGACCTGGAGCTGGTCGACGACGAGACGGCCGTGCTCGACTCGCATCTGCTCTGCCACGCCGACCACGAGGGCTACTACGTGCCGGCGGAGTTCCCGTTCGAGGATCCGCTCTTCCTCCCGGAGGGGGCCGGTGTGCCCGGCGCCGGCATGGTGGGTTCCTGCGGCCCGCTGCTGGCGGAGCTCCAGAGGTTCGCCGCGGCCATCGGGATCCGGCTGGCGGCCGACGGCTCGCTGGCCCCGGAGGAGTCGGCCCGGCTGGACGCACTGCCGGGCGACGACCCGTTCGAACCGGAGGTCTTCGCCTGGCACGCGCTGTACCGGGCCTGCCGGACCAGTCTCGCCACTGGCCACGCCATCGTCTTCGGGTGACGGCCGGGCCGGGGCGCCGTTCCGGCGTCCCGGCGTCCCGGCGTCCCGGCTCAGGCTTCCAGGAACGGCGCCACGGCGGCGACGAACTCGGCCGGGCGGGCGTTGTGCACCAGGTGCCCGGCCTCGATGCTGACCAGGCGGCAGTCCGGGATCAGGCGGGCGAGTTCGGCGATCCGCTCCTGGGGGACGTGGCTGCTGGGCCCGCCCGCGACGGCCAGGGTGGGGGCGGTGATCCGGGTCAGCCCCTCCCGCCAGGCCGGGTCGGGGGTGTCGAGCTGCGCCTTCACGGCCCGGACCATCGCCCAGTCGAAGTGCGCCGGTTCGTCCGCCCCCTCGGGCGGCACGCTCGACGGGCGCGGGTACAGGGCGGCGATCTCCTCGAGGACCAGCCGGTCGATCCGTTCGGGCGCGGCCTGGGCGACCAGGTAGGCGACGGCGCCGCCCATCGAGTGGCCCACCAGGGCGATCCGGTCGAGGCCGAGGGCGTCGAGGAAGGCGAGCACGTCCTCGCGCATGGCCTCCAGGCCGTAGGCGGCGGTGCGGCCGCTGTCGCCGTGGCCACGCAGGTCGAGCGCGTACACGTGGTGGTGGGGGGCGAGGTCGGGCAGCACCGTGTCCCAGCCGGCGGCGCGTTCGCCGAGGCCGTGCAGCAGCACCAGGGGCGGGCCGTCGGGGTGTCCGCTCTCGCGGTAGGCGAGGGTGACCTCGGGCAACTGCACCGTCCGTACTGTCGTCATGCCCGCCACCGTACGCGCCGATCGACCACTACCGAACTGACGTTCGCCCTGGGCTCACCGTGACCGTCTCGTCCGGCTTCTCCGGCGTCCGGTCCCGCCCGCTGACCCGGCCGGCGAACACCGAGGCCAGTACGGCGAGTCCGGCCACCGCCGCGCAGACCAGGCCGGCCGTCAGGTAGGCGGAGCGGTGGCCGCCGCCCCCGGCGGTCTCGCGCAGGTAGACCCCGGACAGGGCGGAGACCGCGACGGCCGCCGCGATCCGCTGTGCCATCTGCAGGATCGCGCCGCTGACCCCGGCCGCCTCGGCGGGCGCGTGGCGCAGCACGTAGGCCTGGTTGGTGGAGCCCATCAGGCCGACCGAGGCGCCGCCGAGCAGCTGGAGCAGTGCGAGCAGCCAGGGCAGGACGACGGCGGGCGCCCACTGGGCGACGATTCCGCTGAGCAGCATGGCCAGCGCGGAACCGGTCATGCCGACGGTGACGGTGCGTCGGCCGAGGCGCTGCACCACGCGCCAGGCGAGCCCGGAGGCGGTGGCCATGGCCAGGGCCGAGGGCAGCGACACCAGGGCGGCGCCCATCGGGGACAGGCCCAGGCCGTCCTGGAGGAACATGGTCAGCACCAGGGAGGCGGCCAGTGAGAAGCCGAACTGGGCCATCGCGATGGCGGTTCCGAGGGCGTAGGGCGCGGAGCGGGTGAGCGCGGGGTGAATCAGCGGGTGTCCGCCGGTGCGGGCGTAGCGGCGCTGCCATCCGATCAATGCGCCGAGCAGCGCCAGAACGGCGGCCGCGAAAGCGAGCCGGCCGGCCAGGCCGGGCGGCCGGACGAAGGGCAGCATCAGGGCAAGGGTGAGCGCGCCGACCAGCAGCAGGCCGAGCAGGTCGAGGTCGGCGTGCCGGGCGGCCGGGCGGGGCCTGGGCAGGTGGCGGACGGCCAGGGCGAGGGTGGCCAGGCCGAACGGGACGTTGAGCAGGAAGGTTATCCGCCAGCCGAGTTCGGGGCCGGCCGCCGCCAGCACCAGGCCGCCGATCGGTGGGCCGAGGGCGAAGGCGAGGCTGCCGGTGACGGCGTACATGCCGAGCGCGCGGGCGCGCAGCTGGCCGTCGAAGACGTCCTGGAGGGTGCCGATCATCTGGGAGTTAACCAGGCCCGCGCCGGCGCCCTGCAGGAGCCGGGCGGCGATCAGCACCGTCGGGTCGGTGGCGGTCGCGGAGACCAGGCTGACCAGGGTGAACAGGGCGAGCCCGATGACGAAGAACCACTTGCGGCCCTTGACGTCGCCGAGCCGCCCGCCGGGGATCAGCGCAAGGCCGAAGGCGAGGGAGTACCCGGCGACGATCCACTGCAGGTGGGCGGGCTGGGCGTGCAGGGTCCCGCGCAGGGCGGGGATCGAGGTGTTGAGGACGGACTGGTCGATCAGGGTGGTGAAGCCACCCGCGACGCAGACCAGCAGGACGCGGCGCCCGGCGGCGTCGAAGCGTTCCTTCTCCGGTATGGGACCGGAGGCGGCGGTCACGGCTCGACCACCACGAGGGCGTAGCGGGCCTCGCCCGGGCCGAGGCTGCGGAAGCGGCTGGTGCGGGCGCGGTAGCGCAGGCAGTCGCCGGGGCCGAGCAGCTGCGGCTGGCCGTCCACGCTCAGTTCCAACGCTCGTCGGCGGCCGTGTCGGTTCCCATATCCAGGATGCTATCCCTGATATGAGATCACCTTCCCGCGTTCTCGCCGCCTGGTGACGGCCCGACGGCAGCGCGGCTCCGGTTCGGCTCCGGTTCGACCGACCGGTCCCCCTGGTGCAGCGGTGATCATATGATGTTTGCCGACAAAGTGGCCGGTCAGCGGCCCATCGGCGAGGGGGATCAGGATCGTGTTCGGCATCATCAGACCGTGCAGGCACCGGCTGTCCGAGCGCCTCCAGGCCTCCTGGATGGCGCACCTGTGCGGACTCTGCCTCGCCCTGCGGGACGACCACGGGCAGCTCGCCCGGACCGCCACCAACTACGACGGGCTGATCATCTCCGTCCTGGTCGAGGCCCAGACCGCCCTGGAGGACTCCAGCCGGCGCCGCACCGCCGGGCCCTGCCCGCTGCGCGGCATGCGGACCGCCTCCGTCGCCAAGGGCGAGGGCGCCCGGCTGGCGGCGGCCGTCTCGCTCGCGCTCGCCTCGGTGAAGATCCGCGACCACGTCGAGGACCGGGACGGCGTGTTCGCCCGCCGCCCGGTCGCCGCCGGGGCCCGGGCCGTGACCCGGCGCTGGGACCGCAAGAGCGCGGGCAGCGCCTCCACCATCGGCTTCGACACCGCCGTGCTGCTCGACGCCGCCTCCCGGCAGGGCGAGTTGGAGCGCTTGCTGCCGCCCGGCAGCTCCGTGCTGCTGGTCACCGAGCCCACCGAGACCGCCACGTCGGCCGCCTTCGCCCACACCGCCGTGATCGCAGGCCGCCCCGGCAACGCCGCACCGCTCGCCGAGGCGGGACGCCTGTTCGGCCGACTCGCCCACCTCCTCGACGCCGCCGAGGACCAGGCCGCCGACGCCGCCTCGGGCGCCTGGAACCCGCTGACCGCCACCGGCACCGACCGGGCCGAGGCCGAACGGCTCTGCCGCGACGCCGTGCACGGGATCCGGCTCGCGCTGCGCGAGGTCGAGCTGACCGACCGGGCGCTGGTGCACGTGCTGCTCGGGCACGAGACGGAGAGCGCGGTGGACCGGGTCTTCGGCCGGGCCGGGCACGGGGCGAGCTGTCGCAGCGCCAATCGCGGCGCCACCGCCGACCACCCCCAGGACGCGCCGCCGCGTCAGGTGCCGCCCGGCCACCCCGGTGGCCCGTACCCGAACCAGGCGCCGGTCCCGCCGTGGGTGCCGCAGGGCCCCGGCTTCGGCCCGCCCGGCGGTAAGCCGCCGCACCCGCGCAACCTGCTCGCCGGGTGCGCGGTGTGGGCGCTGATGGCCTGCACCTGCCAGCTGCTCTGCTGCGAGCACAACGACCCGTTCAGCCGCGAGCGGCGCAAGGGCTTCTGCGAGCGGCACGACTGCTGTGACTGCGGTGACTGCTGCAACGGCTGCGACCCCAGCTGCTGCGACTGCTGCAAGTGCGGGTGCGACTGCTGCGACAACTGTGGGTGCGACGGCTGCGGGTGCGACTGCTAGTGAACCGTCACGCCTCGTCCGGCGCAGCCTCCGGCTGATCGGACACCACCGGCCCGGGGTGCCCCCGCAGCACCCCGGGCCGATCCGCGTTCCGGCGCTCCTCTCCGCCCTCCCAGCGCCGCCAGAGCGGCAGCACCACCGCCGGACCGTGCCACTCCGCGGTTCCGGGCGCCGGGCCGCGCGGTTCGGCGGACTCAGCCACCGGCCCGGGCCGCTCGCCGGCCTCAGGCCTCACGCCCCGCCACCTCCCGGTCCGCCGCCAGCGAGCTCTCCAGCCCGGCCAGCAACTGCCGGAACCGCTCGGCGTCCTGCTCCGTGATCCGCCCCTCGGGCGCCGCCCCCGGCCACTCGGCCGTCCTGTCGTCCATGGGCCCGACGCTAGACGTAGACGATCAACGGGCGATAAACGAGGGGCTGGTGGGACGGGAGGGACAGCAATCCACCCAGCTCCGGTACGCGGGGCGACTTGGCGCTGGTGAGCCCACCTCGGTGGGCACACTCGCGCCCGCGGGCCATTCGCCTAACGAGTACCCATGGGTGATCTTTCCGGGCCACCGGGACCGGTTACGGTCGGACGGCAGTTCCCGCACCACACCGCGCCTGCCCGGTCACCGTCCTCGCAGTGCACACGGCCGGGATCGTCCACTCGGTGCTGGTGGCCGAACGACGCCGTCGTCCGGGCCCGGCGGAGGCCCGGGGACGACCGCCGGGTCGCCGTCGAGCACACCGCCTCCACCGTCCTGGCCGCTCTGGACCAGGTGCACGGCGAGTGCGTAGCCGGCCTGCTGTACGGCCCCGGAGCGCGGCCCCGTCGGACCTGGCCCAACCAGCCCGCTGGTTCCGTCAACGCTGCCTGATACCAAGGGATTTCGTATTCCCGAGGGCAAAGTCGGCGAACGTCACACCACGGGCGGACGGGGTGGCCGACCGGCCACCGTGCGCCTGCAGGGCTGCGGCGGGCCTCGCGACCGCGGCGGCTGCCGAACCACCAGGCGCGTGCGTGCGCCACCGGTCCGCTTCGGGCCCACCCCCAAGGAGGTCGAGGCTCCCACTGGCACGGATCCCCACGGGACCACCGCGACCGCCCGACCCGCGGCACATCCCTCCGATCCGGAGATCTGGTCCACCGACATTCCGGCCTGACTTCCGCAGACGAGTCCCGAGATCGGGCCAAATGAGTGAGGCGAAGTCAGGCACTACCCGAATGGACCTATCTGCTCCGTCAACTCCCGTAAAAAAAACAGGATTTGAGGACAGCAGGCCGCCGAGCGACGCCAGTTCCGGGAGTGGTTCGGGGGCTCACATGACACTCATTTAGACCTGCCCGTCAACCATTCGGCGGCCTATTAATAGGACAGCCCTTTAGTCGGTCGGTACGTTCATTCATGTCGGCACCAAGCCGATCCAGTCCAGAAACAGGAGAGGGTCCATGAACAAGATGACCACCGCCATTGCCCTCGCGGCGTCGGCGGCCGTGGCCGTGACCGGCATCAGCTACGCGTCGGCCGCTTCCGAGCCTGTGGCGAAGGCGGCCCCGGTCGTTGAGAAGGCCGCCCCGGCGGCCGTTCCCGCCCAGGCTCCGCTCGACGGCGGCACGAAGGGCAACGAGGGCAAGGGCAACGAGGGCCACGAGCGTCGCGAGCACCGCGAGCACCGCGAGCACCGCGAGCACCGGGGCGTCATCCACGTCAACGAGCGGACGTACTCCGCCGACGACTACGGCTGCATCACCGTGGTCAGCGGCCTGGGCGCCAAGTCGCTCAACATCCGCAACGACAGCCACCGGACCGTCGAGGTCTTCAGCGGCGCGGTCTGCGACAACGGCGCCCCCATCGCCACCGTCGGGCCGCACAGCTCCAGCGACGGCGTGCACCCGAAGCGCGTCCACGAGGGTGTCGAGGTCGACGACGGCGTCGTCGGCAGCTTCCGGGTCGTGCGCCACGACTACGGCTTCGGCGGGCACGGCGGCGAGCGTGGCGGCGAGGGCGGCGGCGAGCGCGGCGAGAAGTAGAAGTACTCCAACGGTATAATCTGGCGCCCCGGCCCGCCGTAATCGGGCCGGGGCACCGACACGCCCATCCTTCCACAGGTCCCCGCCCCCTGCCCCTCGATGACGTACGCCGGGACAGCGCAGCAGCGACCACTGCCGCCGCAGATCCGGCACATCGAGAAACGGCGACCGACCATCGATGCCCTCGAAGAATTGATCTTCCGGGGGCTCGCCCCGCAGGTCGTGGCCCGCCTCGATCAACGGACCTGCCGATCACCCCCCGGGCAGCGACTGCTCCGCTGGCCGCTCGGCCGCCGCCCCGACGACCACCCGGGGCCGGCGAACTCGGCCTCTGACCGCTCGCCGGCCACGTCATCAGCTCTGCAGCGCACACGAACTGACACCATGTCCGGTCGTGCTGTTCCGGGGCTGTGACAGAGCAGGCACCGGGCGCGGACCTCGGACTGCGAACCTCTTTGACGAAGGCGAACAGCATCACCAAGGGGGATCTCGAATGTCCGTGCGCAACCGATTCGGCAGTGCCGCCGCGATCGCGCTGATGACCACCGTCAGCGCGGTCCTGCTCTCCGCCTGCGGCCCCGACAACGCCGATTCCGGCGCCACCGCCGCGCCCGGCACCAACGCATCCGGCTCCAGCGCGCCCGGAGCGGCGGCACCCGGCACGGCGGCGCCCGGCGGTGCCACGCACACGGGCAGCCCGGCCCCCGGCCGCAAGGAGGTCAACGGGACCACCGTCGCCAACCACCTGACCATCAGCACGGGCACCAGGAACGTCGCGATGAACGGCACCATCGTCGACTTCGGCTCCGTGGTGCGCGACCTCGCCTGGTCGCCGGACGGCAAGAAGGTCGTCTTCGTCAGCGACAGCGGCGACCTGATGACCGCCAACCCGGACGGCACCGGCAAGGCCACTCTCGCCAAGCACCCGGACGGCGAGGAGTGGTCCCACCCGACCTGGCAGCACGCCGACAAGGGGCCGAGCGGCGACGCCGTCCCCAACGAGACCGAGCGCTACAACAACATCGTCTTCACCGCCAAGAAGGCCGGTGTGCTGCGGCTGGTGAAGGTCCCCGCCAAGGGCGGCGCCGTCGAGGACCTCAGCCCGCACAACTCCGAGGGCGGCGACAACCCGGGCGTCCCCCAGCCGCCGCAGACCGGCAACACCTGGGCCAACGCGGGCGGCCGGCAGGCGGCCATCGCTTACGCCAACACCCCGACGAACGAGGTGTACATCTACGACGACTACATCCGCTCGGGCACCCAGGACATCGGGAAGGGTTCGCAGCCGGCCCTGTCCCCGGACGGCGGGCAGATCGTCTTCGTCCGCGCGGTGAACGGCCATGACCACCTGTTCACCCGCTCCACCGATCACGACCGGAAGGCCGAGAAGGACCTCACCCCCTCGGCCACCACGGACTTCACCGAGCCCGCCTGGTCCCCCGACGGAAAGACCGTCGCGGCCCGCACCCCCGACGGCATCGACACCGTACCGGCCGACGGCTCCGCCGCGCCGACCCAGGTCTCCACCATCCCGGGCCTGCCGGTCTACCGGCCCTGATCCCGCGCCGAGCTGCGGGCCAACTCGGCCCGCAGCTCGGCCAGGTGCTCGTCGGCGGACTCGTGCGGCAGGAACTCGACCACGTCGAGGAAGCGGAACAGCACCCGGGTGTCGGTGACCGCGTACTCGTAGTCGCCGAACCCGACCACCGCCCCCGTCCCGCCACGGGCGGCCCCGCGGACGGCGGCGGCGGTCAGCCGGTCCTCCGCGTCCCCGGCGGTCACCTTGCGGCGGGCGTTGGGCCTGGCCAGGTACGGGCACACCATCGACGCGTACAGCATGCAGGCGCGGTGCCCCGGGCCCTCCATCGTCGGCGCGAGATTGCGGTACGGCCGCCCCGCCGCGATCGCCTCGGCGATCGCGGCGCTCTCGGCCGGCCCGACCACCCGCCACACCGGCCCGCGCGCCATGAACACCCCGCACACCGAACACCGGCGCTCCAGCGCGCAGTCGGCGCTGCGCCCGTGGTCGGTCAGGGCGAACCGCGGCTGCCCGTCCTGCCACGGCGTGATGGCCGGCACCGGGTACCCGCGCCCGTCCCGGGGCCGCTCCCCCACCTCGTCCGGCATCGGCACTAGTTCGAATCGCACGCCCTTATCGATACCAGTCGGGCGTGCCCCCGGTCGAGCCCCGAGCCCGCCCCCGCTCCGGCCCGCGCAACCGCCACCAAGCAGCCGGCGCCGCGGCCGGCGTACTACTCCGCCGCCCCGGACTCCTGAGCGAGCATCACCTTCCGCAGCAGGCCCGAGAGCGTGCGCCGTTCGTCCTCGGACAGCACGCCCAGCAGTCGGCGCTCCTCGCGGCCGACCACGTCCAGGGCCTCGTGCCACGCGGCCCGCCCGGCCTCGGTGAGCACGATGTCGACCTTGCGGCGGTCCTCGGTCGAAGGGGTGCGCAGGACGAAACCGCGGCGTTCCAGGGTCTCCAGCCGGCCGGTGACGGAGGCGGGGGCGAGGTTGAGGTCGGCGCGCAGGTCGGAGGGGGCGGCGTGGCCGCCACGGCCGGCCAGGACGTGCAGGGTGTCGAACTCGTGCTTGTGCAGGCCGTAGTCTGCGACGCCCTGTTCGCGGACCCGGCCGAGGTGGCGGGTCAGCCGGGACATCCGGGTCACCGCGCCCTCGATCTCCGGGTCGAGCTCGGGGAGCACCGGTAGCCAGCGGTCGAGGTGGCCGTCCGTCCAGTCGCGGGGCGGGGTCGGCTGCTGGTGGGGGTGCTCGGGCATGGGAGGAGTCTACAAAGGCGGATGTGTCGTCACCAAAATATTCGTTGCCAAAATTTCGTCACCGAAATACAGTGCCGCTCGTGATCCGACGACCCGTACCCAGACACCCGGCAGCCCGACCCCCCGCACCCCGACACCCGGTGTCTCAGCACCCCTTGGGCCTGCGCGACTTCAGGCTGCTCTTCCTCGGCCGGACGGTCTCCACCCTCGGTGACGCCGTCGTCCCGGCCGCCCTCGCCATCGCCATCACCCGCGCGACCGGCTCCTCCGCCGCGCTCGCGCTCGTCCTCGGCTGCGCGATGGTGCCGCGACTGCTCCTGCTGCCCTTCGGCGGGGTGGCCGGCGACCGCCTCGACCCGCGCCTGGTCGCGCTCACCACCGACCTGCTGCGCGCCGTCACCCAGCTGCTGGTCGGCCTCGAACTCCTCGGCGACCGGCCCGACCTGACCCACATCGCGATCGCCTCGGCGGCCGGCGGCCTCGCCTCCGCCTTCGCCATGCCGACCACCTCGCCGCTGGTCCGGGCCGCCGTCCCGGCCGAGCACCGGCTGCGGGCCAACGCCCTGCTCGGCTCCGCCACCAGCGCCGCCCGGCTCGGCGGCCCGGCCCTCGCGGGCCTCCTGGTCTACACGGCCGGGCCGGGCTGGGCCTTCGTCGCGGACGGCGTCTCGTTCCTGCTGAGCGCCGCCCTGCTCAGCCGGGTACGCCTCGTCCCGGCCCGCGACCCGCTCGCAGCCGCCGGTGGCCCGCCCGCCGGAGCGCGCCCGCTGCGGCGGGACCTCGCCGAGGGCTGGCGCGAGGTCCGCGCCCGGGACTGGTACTGGACCAGCCTGCTCGCCCACGGGGTGTGGAACGGCGCGAGCGCCGTCGCACTCACCCTCGGCCCACTGATCGCCGCCACCCGGCTCGGCGGGGACGGCGTCTGGGTGGCGATCACCCAGGCCGGGGCCATCGGCCTGCTGCTCGGCTCACTGGCGGCCGGGCGGCTCCGCCCCCGGCGCCCGGTGCTGGTCGGCAACCTGGCACTGGCGCTGTACGGGCTGCCGCTGCTGGCGCTCGCCGTTCCGGCGCCCGCGCCCGTCACGGTGGCGGCCTACGGGGTGGCGCTGGCCGGGCTGGGGTTCCTCAACCCGGTGTGGGAGACGGTGGTGCAGGAGGAGTTCCCGCCGCGGGTGCTGGCCCGGGTCACCTCGTACGACTGGCTGCTGTCGCTGGCCGCCGCGCCGTTCGGCTACGTGCTGGCCCCGCTTGCCGCCGACGCCTGGGGCAGCCGGGTGCCGCTGCTGGCCGCGGCCGCGCTGGTGACCCTGGTGTGCGCGGGCACCGCGGCGGTGCCGGGGGTGCGCAGGCTCGGCACCGCGCCGGGAGCGGCGGAACCGGCGGCCGTCGAACGGCCGCCGGTCCAGATCGACTCCTGACCGGAGGAGGTCAGTTCCAGATGCCGGTGATGTCCGTCGCGGTCGCCGCGTTGCCCGCGTGGCCGCTCGCCCCGGTGAGGTCCTCCAGGGTGCGCAGGACGCTGTAGTGGTTGTAGGTGGTGGCCGAGCTGCTGCCCGGGGTGACGTGGGCGCCGTAGACCACGGTCGGGATGCGGTTGCCGGACAGGCTGTTGTCCTCGTCGAAGGTGACGACCAGCAGGCTGTTGTGGCTCTGCGCCCAGGTGGCGTACGCGCCCAGTTTGTTCTTGATCCAGGTGTCACCCGTACTGATCGAACAGTCGTGCATGTCGCTGCACAGGTTCGGGATCACGAAGGAGACGTTCGGCAGGGTGGTGTAGTCGGTCGGGAACTGCGCGAAGGTCTTGGCGCTGCTCAGCGGCACGTTGCCGAAGCCGAACCAGGGATTGTGCTTCTGCGCGTAGTTGCCACTGCTGCAGGTCGTGCTGCCCTGGCTGGGCAGGGACTCGTTGTAGCTGGCCCAGGTCTTGCCGGCGGCGAGCACCTCGGAGGCCAGGTTCGGGGTCTGGAAGCCGCCGACCGTCACGCAGCTGTCGTCGACCCGGCCCTGGGTGGAGCCGGAGAACAGCGCGTAGTAGTTCGGCTCGCTGGGGTGGGTGATCGCGAAGGACTGGGTGAGGTTGGCACCCCCCGCCTTCAGGGTGTTGTTGATGTACGGTGCGCTGCTGCTGCCGATGATCTGGCTGTACGAGTGGTTCTCCATCACCACGACGACGACGTGGTCGGGCGTGGGCAGCCCGGCCGCCTGCGCGGTGGTGGCGGTGGCCGCCCAGAGCCCGGCGGAGGCGGCGACCAGCGCGACGGCCGAGCCGAGCGCGGTCGCGGTGCGGCGGGACCGGGGGCGGGCGGAGTCGTTCAGGGGCTTCGCGGACGAAGTCATGACAGGTCCTCGGGTGGGCGGGCGGCCCCGCGGGGCCGCCCGGAACGGGAGGGTGACGGACTGTCGTGCTTCCGCCGAACGGCCTGTGGCAGGGCGTCCGGCGGGATCCGCCGAACGGCCTAGTAGGGCGTGCCGTTGGCGAAGTCGGTGGCGAAGGTCGACTCGATCGCGTTGAGCACCCCGGAGTCGGAGACGATCAGGCCCAGCTCGCGGTTGTTGTTCAGCGAGTTGTCCGAGAAGTTCTCCGAGCCGGCGAACACCTTGGCGGTGGAGGTGCCGTAGTCGGCGACGACGGCCTTGGCGTGGATGTACAGGCCGGTGGTCGAGGAGTAGGTGACCACCCTGGCGCCGGCCGAGGTGACCTCGTCGAAGGAGGAGCCGTACGAGCTCGGGTCCATCCCGACGACGCGCACCGTGACGCCGCGGTTGGCGGCCGCGGTGACCGCGTCGACCAGGGCCTGGTCGCCGAACTCCAGCTCCTCGACGTCCAGCGAGGTCTGCGCGCCGTTGATCAGCGCCAGCAGGCGGTCCTGCGAGTCGGTGGGCGACCAGACCAGGTTGTCGCCGTCGGAGGGGGTGATCGAGGTCTTGGCGTAGTCGGCGGCGAAGACCTGCTCGATCGCGTTGACGTCGTTGGCGTCGGTGTCGAGGACGCCGTAGTCGCGGCTGCTGGAGTAGTAGGTGGCGTCCAGGTTCCCGGTCAGGATCAGGGAGGTGGCGCCGTCCACGGTGACGGTCTTCTGGTGGGTGTAGACGAACGCCGAGGAGGAGTACGTCACGCCGACGCCGGCCGCCCTCAGCGCGCTGTAGGCGGAGCCGTTGACCGAGGTGTGCTGGGCGTCCAGGATGACCCGGACCTTGACGCCGGCCCGCCGACGGGCGATCAGGTCGTTGACCGCCGTGGTGTCGCGCAGCTCGTACATGGTGACGTCGATGCTCTTGGTGGCCGAGTTGATCAGGTTGTAGACCACCGTGTGGCTCTGGTCGGGGAAGACCACGGCGGTGTAGGTGCCGGTCGCGTGGGCGGTGCCGGTGGCGGATATCAGGCCGGCACCGGCGAGCAGCAGAGCGCCGGCACGGCGCGCGAGGGTGGCCAGGGGCATGGGGACTCCGTGGTCGGTGAGGGGAAGTCGCTGGGGGGGAAGGCCCGGTGCGAGGCGGCACCGGACGGCGGAGCGAGCGCCCGAACAGCATGGGGGCGGGACGGTCAACGCGGGTAGACGACGGGAGGTAAAACCTTGACCCCGGCCCGGAGAACGAACGGTGCGCCCGCCAAATCCACCCGACAACGGACGATGCGGGCGATCCGGTTCACATTGCGACCAGCCGCCCCGACCGATGATAGTGATCACGATCGACGCGATCCGACACCGCGTCAGCCCACGAGAGAGCCGAGGAACATGGCGAAGACCAGCCTTCTGCGTCCGCTCGCGGTGACCGCCGCCGCCGCTGTCCTGGTGGCGGGCGGAACCGCCCCCGCACTGGCCGCCGACCAGGGTGGCGCGACGCTGCCGACCCCCGACACGGCCGGCGTGCTGAACGCACTCCAGGCCACCACGGGCGCGGGCGCCCCCGGCGCCTTCGCGGTGATCCGCGACCACGGCGACGACGACCGGACCCGCTCGCTGGCCGTCGGCAGGGCGAACCTGGACGGGACGCCGATGAACTCCGCGTGGAGGTTCCGGGTCGGCAGCAACAGCAAGATGTTCGCCGCCGTTCTCGTGATGCAGCTGGCGCAGGAGGGCCGGATCGACCTCGACAAGCCGCTGTGCGACTACCTCCCGGCCGGGACCCTCCCCGAGGGCTGGACGATGACCGGCCGCCAGGTGATGGAGCACCGGGCCGGCGTCTACGACCACACCAACGACCTGCTGGAGCAGCCCGGCGAGGAGACCACCTCCGCCTTCGAGGCCCGCATCCGCAGCAAGGTGTACGCCCCGGCCGACCTGGTCGCGATGTCCGTCAAGCATGGCCAGCAGTACGCGCCGGGCAGCCGCTACACCTACTCCAACACCGACTTCGTGCTGATGGGCCTCGCCGTCGAGCACCTCACCGGCCGCCCGTACGCGGACGTGCTGCGCGAGCGGATCATCGAGCCGCTCCGCCTGAAGCGGACCTCCTTCGTCGTCCCCCACCAGCGGATCGCGGGCGCCCACATCACCGGCTACCTCACCAACGACGACCGCAGCAAGCCGCTGCTGGACTCCACCGAGCAGACCGGCTCGTGGGTGTGGAGCGCAGGGGCGGTCATCTCCTCCGCCGAGGATCTCGACACCTTCCTCACCGCGCTGATGGCCGGCAGCTCCGGCGGACTGGTCTCCGACGACTCGCTGCGCCAGATGGAGGCCGCACTGCCCACCCCGACCGCCAAGATCTCCTACGGGCTGGGGCTGCGCCGCATCACGCTGTCCTGTGGGGACGTGTACGGGCACGGCGGCATCGTCCAGGGCTACCAGACCCAGTCCTTCACCACCCCGGACGGGCACCGCTCGGTGGTGGTCTTCGCCAACGCCTCCAACAACGGTTCCGTCACCCAGGGGCTGATGAACGCTCTGGAGCCGGCCTTCTGCGGGAAGAAGCCGGCGGCCGCACCGCGAACCGCCTTCACTCCGGCCGCGCGGGACGGCGGGGGCGACCAGGGTGACCAGGGCCTGCCGGTGGTGGAGGACACCCGGATCTGACCCGGTGCCGCAGCCCAGGGGCCGCTGCGGGCCTGTCCGGCACGATCAGTCGGACAGGCCCTGCACGGGGCTCCGGCCGCGCCGGCCGTCCGCGCTCAGGTCGGTGAGCGCCTCGGTGAGGATCTCCCGGGCCTCGTCGGCGCGGCCCTGCTCGATCAGCGCGGTGCCGAGTTCGGTCAGCGTCTTGGTCATGCTGTCCGGACGCCCGATCGCCTCGTAGTGCACCAGCGCCTGCCGGTAGGCCTTCTCGGCGGCCGGCCAGCGTTTCAACGCCGCCCGGTCCTGGCCTAGTTCGTGCGCCGTCACGGCGGCCATCAGGTGCATCAGCGGCGAGGACCAGCGCTCCACCAGCTCCAGGGCGCGTGCCAGCGCCCGGCGGCGGGAGTCCTGCGCCTCATCGGCCCGGCCCAGGTGGCGCAGGCAGGTCGCGGCGCCGCGCAGGGTGACCAGCCGGCCGATCATCGCGGCCCGGTTGTCCACCTCGGCGAAGGCCTCCGCCGCCCGCTGGTAGCTCTCGCCGGCCTCCTGGTAGCGCTGGAGGTGGCGCAGCCCGGTGCCGAGGTAGGTGAGCGCCCAGCCCTGCTGCTCGTGGTCGCCCAGGCCGCGGGCCAACGCCAGCCCCTCACCGGCGAGTTCGATGCCGCGCCGGTAGCGGTGCAGACAGGTGACGTACGTCCAGGCCAGGTAGTTGACGTGCACTGCCTCGGCCTGCCGGTCGCCGCTCGCGCGGGCCGCGTCCACCGACAGCTGGAACACCTCGCCCCAGAGGTCCCAGCTGACCAGGCGGTCGGAGAACCAGTGCATGGCCTCGGCGGTGTCGATCACCTCCCGGTGGCGGCCCTCCCGCTGCGCCCGGTACAGCGCGGCCAGCCACTCCGGGTGCTCCTCCTCCAGCCAGCGTGCGGCCTCGGTGAGCGGGACGGAGTCAGCCCCGGCGGCTGCGGCGCCCTCGGCCGCGGTGTGGTCCGGGTCGAACCGCAGGCCGTGGGCCGCCGCCTCGCGCAGCAGCCAGCTCCCGGCCCGGGTGCGGGCCTCGGCGACGGCCTCGGCCGTCTCGTCGACGGTCAGGCGCTCTCCCGCGTACAGCCGCACCAGGTCGTGCAGCCGGTAGCGCTCCGGGGCGGCCGGCTGCACCAGGCCCGCGTCCACCAGCTGCTCCAGGACGAGTTCGGTGCGCGCGGCCGACAGCCCCGCGTAGCGGGCCAGGACGGACGCGGTGAAGTCCGCCCCGGCCGTCAGCGCGCAGCGGCGCAGCACCAGCCGGGACTGCTCGGGCAGCCGGCGGTAGGAGAGTTCGAAGGCCGGACGGACGGCGAGGTCCCCGGTCTCCAGCAGGTCCAGGCGGTTCTCCTCAGCGGCGAGCTGGCGGGCCAGCTGGGCCACCGGCTGCTGCGGCCGGGCGACCAGCCGCTGCCCGGCGATGCGCAGCGCGAGCGGCAGGTAGCCGCAGAGCCGGGCCAGCTCGGCGGCGGCGTCCGGGGCTGCCTCGACCCGTTCCGGCCCGGCGATCCGGGCCAGCAGCGCGGACGCCTCGGCCGGGGAGAGCACGTCGAGCCGCAGCCGGTGCACCGCCTCCAGGCCGGGCAGGGCGTGACGGCTGGTCACGATGGTCACGGCCGGACCGGAGCCGGGCAGCAGCGGGCGCACCTGGGCCTCGTCGGCTGCGTTGTCCAGCACCAGCACCAGCCGGCGGTCGCGGACCAGGGCGCGGAACAGACCGGCCCGCTCCTCCGTCCCGGCGGGCACCGCGCCGTCCGCGACCCCGAGGGCGCGCAGCACCTGGCCGAGCGCCTCGCGGGCGGCCAGCGGGGTGGCGGCCATACCGCCGAGGTCGAGCGAGAGCTGACCGTCCGGGAAGGCCGGGGCGAGCGCGTGGGCGGCGTGCAGGGCGAAGGCGGTCTTTCCCAGGCCCGGCTGACCGCTGATCAGCACCACCCGGGGGTGGGCGGGGTGCTCGTCGGCGGTGAGGGCGGCGAGCTCGGCGAGGGCCTGCTCGCGGGCGGTGAAGTCGGCGAGGTCACGCGGCAGGGCGAGCGCGCCGGGGGGCGTGCCGGGGGGCGCCGACGCGTCGAACTCCACCCGGTCGATCACCGTGTCGTCGTGCTCGACGTAGAGGAAGCGCACGGCCCCCACGAGGTTCCGGTCCGCGGTGAGGTCCGGCTCC
>NZ_JPRF03000028.1 GCF_001188955.3 Kitasatospora aureofaciens
CTCGTCCCGGGGCAGTGTCCCGGCCCCCTCCCCGGCGATGTCGACGGCGAGCCCGGAGTCGGCGACCCGGACGACCACGTCGTCGTACAGACCCAGCGCGAGCCCGAAGGCGTCGAAGCCCGGGCCGCAGGCTTTGGCGCTGGTCCGCGGGAACCCTGACCCGGACGGCGGCGGCACGGAACGCAGGACCGGCCATGCGGTGGACTCTCCTGGGGATGCCCTCCACCCGGCTGCTGTTCACCGTTCGGGCGGCCGACTGCCACGCCTGTGCGCACGACCCCCGGGCGGCCGTCGAACTGCTCGGACCCGCACTGGAGTCGGCCCCGGCGGCCGCCCTGCCCGCGCTGGTCGGGCACGAGCTGCGCGGCCTGCGCGGGCGCCTGGCGCCGTACGAGCCGCAGGCGGCGCGGCGGTTGGCGGAGCTGGCCGGGGCCTGACCGCTGGTGTCCCAGTCGGGGGCGCGGGGCGGCGGACCGTCCGGACGCCGCGCGCACCGCACTCCGGTGGCCCGGGGAATCCGGCCGCGAACGCGCCCGTTCGCGCCGCTCATGCGTCAACTTCGCATGCAGACCGTCCATCGATCGGGTTATTCATGGCGTCAACACGCCGAATGACCGACCCCGCCGGCCGCTCCCGCTAGAGTCTCTGACGTCTCAGTTCGTTGGTCTGCGAATAACTAGGGGGAGCGTGCTGTCCGCCATCGCACGCCGGCTCGCCCATCCGCTTCTGCTCCTGGGGGTGCTGTGCACGGCCGTTGCGACGCTGCGTTTCCACTGGGCACCCGACCAGGTCTCCCCGCTCGCGCTGATCGCCGTCATCGGCTACCTGGCGCTGCTGGAGCGGTTGATCCCGTACCGGACCGACTGGCACCCCAGCGGTCGTGAACTCCGCTGGTACAGCGTGTACTTCCTCCTGAGCATGGTCGGCGGCGGCCTGGCCCAGGGGCTGGTGACCGCGCTGGTGGAGCTGCTCGGCCCGGCCCGTCCGGCGCTGCCGTTCGCGCTGGAGGTCCCGCTCGCCCTGCTGCTCGGCTCGCTCGGCGACTACCTGGTGCACCGCTGGTCGCACCGCAACCGGTGGCTCTGGCGGCTGCACGGCGTGCACCACGTGCCCGACAAGGTGAATGTCGCCAACAACGGTGTGAACCATTTCCTGGACGTCCTCTTCGCGCAGTCCGTGGTCCAACTCCTGCTGGCGTTGATCGGATTCTCGGCGGATTCGGTGTTCGTGGTCGGAATATTCGTCATGGCGCAGGGCTATTTCGTCCACGCCAACATCGACGTCCGCATCGGCCTGCTCGGCCACGTGCTGGCCGGCCCGGAACTCCACCGCCTGCACCACAGCACCGACCTCGCCGAAGCCGGCCACTACGCCTCCGACCTGTCCCTGTGGGACCACGCCTTCGGGAGCTTCACCTGGCGGCCCGGGCGGACCCCGGAAACCGTCGGCCTCACCGACCCGGCCGCGTTCCCGGCCACCGGCGAACTCGGCGCCACTCTGCTGCACCCGTGGCGCCGGACGAGGACCACCGAGCAGTCCGCCTGACACCCCGGCCCCGACGAACACCCTCCGCGACGCTCTGCGAGGCCGCCCCCTCGCCCGTGCCCGCGCCACCACCCCTCGGATTGGACCATGACCACCTCGCCCTTCGCCCTGCCCTGCGAACGGATCGCGATCACCGGCATCGGCTGCCGCCTGCCCGGACACGCCAACGACCACCGCACCTACTGGCGCAACCTGATCGAGGGACGGGACTGTCTCACCGACACCCCCGCCGACCGGTACGACACCGGCACCCTGGGCAGCCGGGACCGGGCCAAGCCGGGGCGGCTGATCGGCGGCCGGGGCGGCTACATCGACGGCTTCGACACCTTCGACCCGGAGTTCTTCGGGATCAGCCCGCGCGAGGCCGCCCACATGGACCCCCAGCAGCGCAAGCTCCTGGAGGTGAGCTGGGAGGCGCTGGAGGACGGCGGACTGCGCCCCGGCGAGCTGGCCGGGCGGGACGTCGGCGTCTACATGGGCGCCTTCACCCTGGACTGGAAGATCCTGCAGTTCGCCGACCTCGACTTCACCACCATCGCCGCGCACACCGCCACCGGCACCATGATGACGATGGTGTCGAACCGGATCTCGCACTGCTTCGACTTCCGCGGCCCCAGCGTCTCGATCGACACCGCCTGCAGCTCCTCCCTGGTGGCCGTCCACCTCGCCTGCCAGAGCCTGCTCCGCGGCGAGACCGAACTCGCCCTGGCCGGCGGCGCGTTGCTGCACATGGCGCCGCAGTACACGATCGCGGAGACCAAGGGAGGGTTCCTCTCCGCGGACGGCCGCTCGCGCGCCTTCGACGCCTCCGCGGACGGCTACGTGCGGGCCGAGGGGGTCGGCGTGGTGGTGCTCAAACGGCTCTCCGACGCGCTGCGCGACGGGGACCCGGTGCACGCCGTCATCCTCGGCAGCGGCGTCAACCAGGACGGCCGCACCAACGGCATCACCGTCCCCAGCGCCGACGCCCAGGCGGCCCTGATCGAGCGGGTCTGCGCCGAGGCCGGAGTGCTGCCCGGCAGCCTCCAGTACGTCGAGGCGCACGGCACCTCCACCCCGGTCGGCGACCCGATCGAGGCGACCGCGCTCGGCCGGGTGCTGGGCATCGGCCGCCGGGCCGGGGAACGCTGCTACGTCGGCTCGGTGAAGACCAACATCGGGCACACCGAGGCCGCCGCCGGGGTCGCCGGGCTGATCAAGACCGCGCTGGCCCTCAAGCACCGCCGCATCCCGCCCCACCTGAACCTGGAGCGGCCCAACCCCGCCATCGACCTGGCCGCACTGCCCTTCGACATCCCCGCCGCCCCGGTCGACTGGCCCGAGCACCGGGGCCCGGCCCGCGCGGGCGTCAACTCCTTCGGCTTCGGCGGCACCAACGCCCACGTCCTGCTGGAGGAACCGCCGCCGCCCGCCCCCGCGGTGCCCGCCCCGCGGCCGGCCGTCACCGTGCTGCCGCTGAGCACCCGGGACCCCGCCGGACTGCCCGAACTCGCCGCCGCCGTACGGCGGGAACTGGCCGCCGGGGTCTCGCCGGCCGACCTCGGCCACACCCTGGCGCATCGCCGCCAGCACCTGCCCGAGCGGCTCGCCGTGATCCACGCCGGGCCGGCCGACCTGGACGAGGCCCTGGCCGCCTGCGAACGCGGCGAGACCCACCCGAAGGTCGTCCGGGGCCGCGCCCCGGACGGCCGAGGACCGCGCCTGGCCTGGGTGTTCACCGGCATGGGCCCCCAGTGGTGGGGGATGGGCCGGAGCCTGTACGAGAGCGAGCCGGTCTACCGGGAGGCCGTACGGGCCGTGGACGCGGAGATCCGCGCCCAGGCCGGCTGGTCGCTGCTGGAGGAACTCGGCCGCGACGAGGCCGACTCCCGGATGGCCGGGACCTGGCTCGCCCAGCCCGCCAACTTCGCCGTCCAACTGGGCCTCTCGGCGCTCTGGGAGAGTCACGGGCTGCAGCCCGACGCGGTGGTGGGCCACAGCACCGGCGAGGTCGCCGCCTTCCACCGGGCCGGGGTCTACGACCTGGCCGACGCCGTCCGGGTGGTGCTCGCCCGTAGTGGGCTCCAGCAGCGGCTGGCCGGGACGGGATCGATGCTCGCCGTCGGCCTGCCGGAGACCGAGGCCGAGCGGCGGATCCGCCCGTACCGCACCCGGGTCTCGCTCGGCGCCGTCAACAGCCCCTTCGCCGTCACCCTCGCCGGGGACACCGAGGCGCTGCGCGAACTGGCCGAGGAGTTCGAGCGGCAGGGCGTCTTCGCCCGCCTGCTGGACGTCGAAGTCCCGTACCACAGCGTGCGGATGGACCCGATCCGCGGCGAGCTGACCGCCGCGCTGGCCGGGATCCGGCCCCGGCGGGCGCGGCTGCCGCTCTACCTGACCGCCAGGGAGGGGCTCGCCCGGGGGCCCGAGCTGGACGGCGAGTACTGGTGGCACAACGTCCGCCACCCGGTGCGTTTCCGGGCCGCCGTCGAGCGGATGGCCGAGGACGGGCACCGGCTGTTCCTGGAGGTGGGCCCGCACCCGGTGCTCGGCCACGCGATCCGCGAGTGCGCCGCGCAGGCCCGCACCCTGCCCTCGATCCGCCGAGGGCAGGACGAGCCCGAGCAGATCGCCCGCACCCTCGCCGAACTCCACGCCCAGGGAGTCGAGTTGAGCTGGACGGCGCTGCAGCCGGCCGGGCGCCCGGTGCCCCTGCCGGGCTACCCGTGGCGGCGCGAGCGGTACTGGGCGGAGCCCGGGCCCGTCGCGCAGGTCCGGCTCGGGCGGGTCGACCACCCGCTGCTCGGCCGCCGCACCGCCGCCGCCCAGCCCACCTGGACCACCACGCTCGACCCCGAGCGGCTGCCCTACCTGGACGACCACCGGATCGAGGGCCGGGCGGTCTTCCCCGCCGCCGGATACCTCGAGATGGCCGCCCAGGCCGTCCGCGCCCTGACCGGCGGCACCGAGGTGGTGCTCGCCGAGATCGAGCTGAACCGGGCGCTGTTCCTCTCCGACACCGAGCCCCTCCCGGTCCAACTCGGCTACGCCCCCGAGGACGCCCGGTTCACCATCGCCTCAACCCCGCCCGGCGGCGAGCCGGCCGTCCACGCGAGCGGCCGGGTCCGCACCGGCCAGCGCCGCTCCCACGGGCCCGCCGCCGACCTCGACGCCCCGCGCGCCCGCGGGCAGCACCTCGACGGCCCCGACTGCTACCGGCGCCTGGCCGAACGCGGCTACGACTACGGGCCGGCCTTCCGCGCCGTCGCCGAGGTGTGGACCGGGCCCGGCGAGGCGATCGCCCGGATCCGCCCCACCGAACAGCTCGGCCCCGACGCGGCCGAGCACCACCTGCACCCGGTGCTGCTCGACGCCTGCTTCCAGACCCTGCTCACCACCCGGCTGCACACCCCCGAGGGCGGCGGCGTCCGGCTGCCGGTCTCGATCGAGGAGGTCCGGCTCGACGCCATCGGCTCCCGCCCGCTCTGGGTGCACGCCACCGTCACCCGGGACAGCGGCGCGGAACTCGTCGGCGACCTCGCCCTCTACGCCGAGGACGGCACCCCGCTCGGCCGGATCACCGGCTTCAGGGCCACCGACGTCGCCCGGGCGGCCACCTCGGTGAGCCTGGCCACCGTCGACGGCTGGCTCACCGAACTCACCTGGCAGGAAGCCCCCGCACCCCCGCACGAGCGGCCCACCGGCGACCTGCTGCTCCTCGCGGACGACGGCGGCCTCGCCGACCGGCTCGCCGAGCTGGCCGCCGACCGCGGCGCCCGCTGCCACCTGGTCCGGCCCGGCGGCGGGTACGCCCTCAGCGACGGGACGGCGACCGTACGGCCCGACTCCGCCGAGGACCTGCGCCGACTGTTCGACGACCTCGACCCGGCCTACCGGACCGTCGTCCACCTGTGGAACCTCGACCTGCCCGGCCTGGACGCCACCGACCCCGGGCAGCTCCACCGGCTCGCCACCCACGGCGCCTACTCGCTGATCGCCCTCGCCCAGGCCCTGTCCGCCGCCCGCCCGGACGCCCGGCTTCACATCGTCACCCGGGGCACCCAGGCCACCGGTCCGCAGGACCGGGTCGAACCGCTCGGCGCCCCCGCCTGGGGCATCGGCCGGGTGCTGTGGCAGCAGGAACTCGTCGCCCAGCGCGGCCGCCTGATCGACCTCGATCCGGCGGTACCGGCCCGCGAACAGGCCGAGGCGCTGCTCGCCGAGCTGACTGCCGGGCCGACTGCCGAGCCCGCCGCCGAGCGCGCCGCCGAGCCCGCCGCCGAGGTCACCGACGACGAGCAGGAGCTCGCCCTGCGGGCCGGCCGCCGGCTCACCAGCCGACTGCGCCCCGCCGAAGGCCTCACCCGGCCGCTGCCGCCCGTGCTGCGCCCCGACGGCAGCTATCTGGTCACCGGCGGGTTCGGCGCGCTCGGCCGGCTGCTCTGCCGCACCCTGGTGCGACGCGGCGCCCGGCGGCTGATCCTGGTCGGCCGCACCGCCCTGCCCCCGCGCACCGAGTGGCACACCGTCGATCCCACGACGCCCGCAGGGGAGCGGATCGCCTTCCTGCGCGAATTGGAGACGCTCGGCGCCGAGCCCCTGCTCGCCCCGGCGGACGTCACCGACGGGGTGGCCCTCGGCGCCTGGCTCGCCGGGTACCGTGAGCGCGGACTCCCGCCGATCCGCGGGGTGTTCCACCTCGCCGGGCAGGTCAGGGACACCCTGCTGAACCGGATGGACCGCCCGGCCTTCGACGCCGGGTACGACCCCAAGGTGGTCGGCGCCCACCTGCTGCACCGGCTGCTGAGCACCGAACCGCTCGACCACTTCGTGCTGTTCGCCTCCGTCGCCTCACTGCTCACCACCGCCGGCCAGACCAACTACGCGGCCGGGAACGCCTTCCTGGACGCCCTCGCGCACCACCGCCGGGCCGTCGGCCTGCCCGCGCTCAGCCTGGACTGGGGGCCCTGGGCCACCGGCATGATCGAGGAACTGGGTCTGGTCGCCCACTACCGCGAAGCCCGCGGCATGAGCTCGCTGCCGCCGGAGGCCGGCACCGCCGTGCTGGAACGCGTCCTCGGGCAGGACCGCGCCCAGCTGCTGGTCGCCACCGTGGTCGACTGGCCGACCTTCCTCGCCTGGTACCCGGCCCCGCCGCCGCTGGTCGCCGAGCTGGCGGCGAGCGCCGCCGAACAGGCCCCGGCCGCGGCCGGCGGCTTCCTGGACGGCTACCGCGCCGCCGACCCGGGCACCCGCCGACAGCTCGCCACCGAGCGGTTCACCGCCGCCGCCGCGGCCGTGCTGCGAACCGGCGCCGAGCGGGTCACCCCGGACACCGGGCTCGGCGCGCACGGCCTGGACTCGCTGCTCGCCATGGAGCTGCGCGCCCGGGTGCACGGCGAACTCGGCGTCGCCCTCCCGGTGGTGGCCCTGCTCAGCAACGGCACCGTCGCCGACCTGGTCGACCAGCTCACCGAGGGCCTGGACGCGCTGCTCGCCGCCGACGGCGGCCCCGAGCGCGCCGAGGTCGAGCTGTACACCGACGAGACCCGCTATCCGCTCACCCACAACCAGCAGGCTCTGTGGTTCCTGCGCCAGCTGCACCCGGACGGCTTCGCGTACAACATCGGCGGCGCGGTCGAGGTCAGGGCCGAACTCGACCCGGAGCTGGTGTTCGAGGCCTTCGCCTTCCTGGTCGCCAGACACCCCGGGCTGCGCGCCGCCTTCACCACCGAGGAGGGCCGCCCCGTCCAGCGGATCCGCGCCGAAGCCGTCACCGACACCGCGCTGTTCGACGTCGAGGGGCGCCCGTGGGAGGAGATCCACGAGCTGATCGTCCGCGAGTACCGGCGGCCCTACGACCTGGCGGAGGACCCCCTCGTACGGCTGCGGCTGTTCCGGCGCGGGCCGGACCGCTGGGTGCTGATGAAGGCGGTCCACCACATCGTCTCGGACGCCATCTCCACCTTCACCTTCATCGAGGAGCTGTTCGAGGTCTACCAGGCGCTGAGCCGGGGCCGCACCCCCGAACTGCCCCCGGTGGCCGCCCGCTACCTGGACTTCCTCAACCACCAGAACCGCTTCCTGGCCGGGCCGCAGGCCCAGCGGATGCTGGACTACTGGCGCGGCCACCTGCCCGCCGGGATGCCGGTGCTGGAGCTGCCCACCGACCGGCCGCGCCCGGCCGTGCAGACCCACAACGGGGCCTCCGAGTTCTTCCAGCTGGACGCCGAACTGACCGGCCGGGTCCACGCGTTGGGCCGCACCCACAACGCCACCCCGTTCATGGTGCTGCTCGGCGCCTACCACCTGCTGCTGCACCGGTGGTCCGGACAGCAGGACATCGTGGTCGGCAGCCCCGTCACCGGCCGCACCGAGGAGGAGTTCGCCTCCGTCTACGGCTACTTCGTCAACCCGCTGCCGCTGCACGTCAGCCTGGCCGGGGAGCCGACCGTGACCGAGCTGCTGGCCCGGGTGCGGGAGAGCGTGCTCGGCGGGCTGGACCACCAGGAGTACCCCTTCCCGCTGCTGGTCGAGCAGTTGGGCCTCCAGCACGACCCGAGCCGCTCCGCGGTGTTCCAGGCGATGTTCATCCTGCTCACCCACAAGGTTGCCGTGGAGCGCTTCGGCTACCGCCTGGAGTACATCGAACTGCCCGAGGAGGAGGGGCAGTTCGACCTCACCCTGTCCGCCTACGAGGACCGCTCGGACGGCCGGTTCCACTGCGTGTTCAAGTACAACTCGGACCTCTTCGAGCCCGACACCGTACGGCGCCTCGCCACGCACTACCGCAACCTGCTGGACGCCATGACCCGGGCCGCCGAGTCCGAACCGGTCGGCCGGCTGCGGATGCTGGACCCGGCCGAGCGGCAGCGCATCCTCGCCGGGTTCAGTGGCGTCGAGCGGCGGATCGACCACGACGTGCCGCTGCCCGAACTGATCGCCAAGGCCGCCGCCGAACATCCGGAGGCGGTCGCGGTGGTCGCCCCCGGCCGGGGCGCCGTGCGACGGCTCGGCTACGGCGAGCTGGACCGCCGCTCGCAGCGCACCGCCGAACGGCTGCGCGAACTGGGTGTCGGCGAGGGCTCGGTGGTCGCCGTCTGCCTGGACAAGTCGCCCGAACTGATCATCACCCTGCTGGCCGTCTGGCGGGCCGGCGCCGCCTACCTCCCGCTCGACCCCGGCCACCCGGCCGACCGGCTCGCATACCAGGTGGCCGACGCGGGGGCGGCCCTGCTCGTGTTGGACGAGCGGCGCCCCGCCCCGGCCGCACTCCCGGCCCCGCTGGTCACCCTGGAGGAGCTGGAGCGACCGGCCGCCGAGACCGGACCGCTGCCCGCCGCCGACCCGGACCGGCCCGCCTACGTGATCCACACCTCCGGCTCCACCGGCCGCCCCAAGGGCGTACGGGTCGACCACCGCAACCTGGCCGCCGTCACGGCCGGCTGGCGGGCCGCGTACCGGCTGGACACCGAGGCCCGGGTGCACCTGCAGATGGCCGGGACCGCCTTCGACGTGTTCACCGGCGACCTCGCCCGGGCACTCGGCACCGGCGGCACCCTCGTCCTGGTCGACCGCGAACTGCTCTTCGACACCGCCCGACTGTACCGGGTGATGCGCGAGGAGGCGGTGGACTGCGGCGAGTTCGTGCCCGCCGTGGCCCGCGCCCTGCTGGCCCACTGCGAGCGCGAGGGCCTGCGGCTGGACTTCCTGCGCCTGTTGGTCGTCGGCTCCGACTCCTGGAAGGCCGCCGAGCACCAGCGGCTGCGCGCCCTCTGCGGCCCGGCGACCAGGCTGGTCAACTCCTACGGCCTGACCGAGGCCACCGTGGACAGCAGCTACTACGAGGGCGCCGCCGAAGCCCTGGAACCCGGCCGGATGGTCCCGATCGGGCGGCCCTTCCCGAACAGCGCGCTGTACGTCCTCGACCGCTACGGCGAGCCCGTCCCAGCCGGGGTCCCCGGTGAGCTGTGGATCGGCGGCGCGGGCGTCGCGACCGGCTACCCGAACGACCCGGAGCAGACCGAACGGCGCTTCCGGACGCTCGACCTGGACGGCACCCCGCGGCGGCTCTACCGCACCGGCGACCTCGGCCGCTGGGACACCGACGGCACCGCGCACCTGCTCGGCCGGATCGACAACCAGGTCAAGGTGCGCGGTCACCGGATCGAACCGGGCGAGATCGAGGCCCACCTCACCGCCCGGCCCGACATCGCCGAAGCGTGCGTGACGGTACGCCGGGACAGCACCGGTGAAGCCGCCCTGGCCGCCTACCTGGTGCCCGTCGAGGGCGTCCGGCTGGACCGCCGCGAACTGCGCCGCCGGCTCGCCGAGCACCTGCCCACCGTGATGATCCCCTCCTACCTCACCGAACTGCCCGCCCTGCCGCTCACCCCCAACGGCAAGGTCGACCTGGCCGCGCTGCCCGAGCCCACGGCCGACACCGGCGGCGAACGGCCCGAACCACCCGTCACCCTCTACGAGAAGCGGGTCGCCGAGCACTGGTGCGAGCTCCTCGGCCTGGCCGAGGTCGGGCTCCAGCACGACTTCTTCGAACTCGGCGGCAGCTCCATCCGGCTGATCGAACTGATCCACCACCTGCAGACCGAGTTCGCGATCAGCATCCCGGTCGGCCAGCTGTTCAAGGTCACCACCCTGCACGGGATGGCCCGCACCGTCGAGCAGATCATCACCGGCGAACTGGCCGGCGGCCAGCCCCACCTGTGGTTCAACCCCGCCGCGCCCGAGAACCGCACGGTGTTCTGCTTCCCGCCGGCCGGCGGCCACGGCCTGGTCTACCGGCAGCTCGCCGCCCACCTGCCCGGGCACCGGATCGCCGCCTTCAACTACCTGACCGGCGACGACAAGACCGCCCGCTACGCCGACCAGGTCGAGGCACTGCACCCGGCCGGGCCGTACCGGCTGCTCGGCTACTCGCTCGGCGGCAACCTCGCCTTCGAGGTGGCCCGGGAACTGGAACGGCGCGGCCGCAGCGTCACCTCGGTGCTGCTGGTCGACGCCTACCGGTCACTGGAGGCCTTCGACCTCGGCGAGGAGCACGTGGCCGTGTTCGAACGCGAACTCCAGGAGCATCTGCACCGCCACACCGGCTCGCGGACCGTCGCCCGCGAGACGCTCGAACAGGCCCGGGACTACCTGGAGTTCTCCAGTCGCACCCCCAACACCGGCACCCTACGGGCCCAACTGGACGTGGTCTGCGAACGCGCGCGCCTCGCCGTGCACGTCGGCGACGAGCCGGGCTCCTGGCACGGCGCCTCCACCACCGGCATCGCCGTCCACGCCGGCCACGGCAGCCACGCCGAGATGCTCGACGGCGAGTACGCCGCCCGCAACGCCGAGCTGGCGGCCGCGATCCTGGCCGGAGGAACCACCGATGGCCGGGGCTGACCGCGGACCGGACTGGTCCGCCCGCGAGCGGCCGGCCGGCGGCCCGCCCAGGGTGATCGTGATCGGGGCCGGCCTGGCCGGCCTCGCCACCGGCTGCTACGCCCAGATGAGCGGGCTGGAGACCCGGATCTTCGAGAAGCACGTGCTCCCCGGCGGCTGCTGTACCGCGTGGTCCCGGCACGGCTACCTGTTCGACTACTGCATCGACTGGCTGATCGGCACCGCCGAGGGCACCGGCGCCCACCAGGTCTGGCGCGAACTCGGCGCCCTGGACGGCAAGTCGGTGACCCACTTCGACACCTTCAACCGGGTCGTCGACGAACACGGCCGCTCCGTCACCTTCCACACCGACCCGGACCGGCTGGAGGCCCACCTGCTCGCCCTCGCCCCCGGCGACGCCGCGCCCATCCGGGCCTTCTGCCGGGACCTGCGCCGCTTCGCCGCGATCGACCTGCCCTGGGACCTCACCCCGCCGCCGCTGCGGACCACCCGGGAACGGCTGCGCACCCTGCGCGCCGTACTGCCCGCCTTCCGGCTGCTCTGGCGCACCGCGACCACCCCGATGAGCGGCTTTGCCCAGCGCTTCCAGGACCCGCTGCTGCGCCGGGCCCTCCCCACCATGTTCCTCCAGGAGCCGGCCGGCTTCCCGCTGCTGCCGTACCTGTACACCCTGGCCGCCGCCCACACCGGCAACGCGGGCTTCCCGCAGGGGGGTTCGCTCGGACTGGCGCGCTCGGTGGAGGAGCGGTACACCTCGCTCGGCGGGGTGATCGGCTACCGCTGCCGGGTCGACCGGATCCTGGTCGAGGACGGGCGCGCCGTCGGCGTCGAACTGCGGGACGGCACCAGGCACTTCGCCGACCACGTGGTGGCCGCCTGCGACGGCCCGACGGTGCTCGACCGGCTGCTGCGCGGCCGCTACTCCAGCCCCGCGACCGACCGGCTGTACGGCGAACTGCTCGACAGGCCCGGCAACCTCTACCCGGCCGTGGTCTCCGCCTTCGTCGGGGTGGACGGCCCGCTGCCGCCGCGCGAACCGCACTGCACCACCTACCTGCTGGCACCCGAGGACGCCGGACGGCTGCCCGGCTCGCTCCAGCACAGCCTGGTCGTCCAGCTGCGCTCCGCCTACGCGGAGGGCTTCGCCCCGCCCGGCAAGTCGGTGCTGCACTGCACCTACTTCAGCGACTACCGCTCCTGGAGGGAGCTGCGGGTCCGCGACCGCCGGGCCTACCGGGCGCGCAAGCAGCAGGTCGCGGAGTTCGTCCGGGAGTTCCTGGACCGCACCCACCCTGGGCTCGGCGCCCGGATCGAACTGGTCGACGTCGCCTCGCCGGTGACCACCGAGCGGTTCACCGGCAACACCCGCGGCAGCATCCTCGCCTGGCAGGCCTTCTCCGAGGCCGAGGACACCGCCAACCGGCTGGTCAACCGGGACCGGATGCGGCTTCCGGGGCTCAGCGGCTTCTCCATGGCCGGGCAGTGGGCCTCGCTCGGCGGCCTGATCCGGGCCGCCACCAGCGGCCGGTACGCGGCGCAGTACCTCTGCCGGGAACTCGGCCGGCCGTTCCGCGCCTGGCCCAGCGACAACCGGGAACCCTGGCACCCGGGCAAGTGGGGCCACCTGCCGCAACTCGACCGGGTCACCGTCGGGGCGGCGGAGCCGGGAGCGGGCGAATGAACCCCAGGCAGAGCATGGTCGTCATCGGCGGCGGGCTCGGCGGCCTGTCCACCGGCTGCTACGCGCAGATGAACGGCTACCGCACCCGGATCCTGGAGATGCACGAGCTGCCCGGCGGTTGCTGCACCGCCTGGGACCGCGGCGAGTTCACCTTCGACTGCTGCGTCAGCTGGCTGCTGGGCAGCGGGCCCGGCAACGAGATGCACCGGATCTGGCTCGAACTCGGCGCGCTGCAGGGCAAGCGGATGCGCAACTTCGACGTCTTCAACGTGGTGCGCACCCGGGACGGCCGGGCGGTCTACTTCTACTCCGACCCGGACCGGCTGGAGGCCCACCTGCTGGACCTCGCCCCCGAGGACGCCCGGCAGATCCGTCAGTTCTGCGACGGCCTGCGCAAGTTCCGCCTGGCGCTGGCGCGTTACCCGTTCCTCAGGCCGGTCGGACTGATGGGCCGCTGGGAGCGCTGGCGGATGCTCGCCTCCTTCCTGCCGTACTTCAACGTGATCCGGCGCTCGATCTCGGTGCTGATGAGCGACTACTCGGCGCGGTTCCGCAGCCCGCTGCTGCGCGAGGCGTTCAACTTCGTGCTGTACGAGAAGCACCCCAACTTCCCGGTGCTGCCCACGTACTTCCAACTCGCCTCGCACGCGGGGCAGTCGGCCGGGGTTCCGGAGGGCGGCTCGCTCGGCCTGGCCCGCTCGATCGAGCAGCGCTACCGGCGGCTCGGCGGGGAGATCACCTACAACGCCAAGGTGACCGAGATCCTGGTGGAACGGGACACCGCCGTCGGGGTGCGGCTGAGCGACGGGCGGGAGGTGCGCGCCGACATCGTGGTGGCCGCCTGCGACGGCCGCACCACGATGATGGACCTGCTCAAGGGCCGCTACCTGAACGACACCTACCGCCGGCTGTACACCAGGACGCTGACCGAGCCGGGCATGGTCTTCCCCGGCTACCTGACGGTCTTCCTCGGCCTGCGCCGCCCGTTCCCGGCGGGCGACCCGTGCACCACCTACCTGCTGGAGGAGGAGTTCGCGGCGCGGCTCACCGGCATTCGCCACCCCAGCATCAACGTCCAGTTCCGCAGCCGCCACTACCCGGAGCTGAGCCCGGCCGCGACCACCGTCGTCTACGTCAGTTACTTCTGCGACATCGCACCCTGGCGGCAGCTGAGCACCGGCCCCGAGCAGGCGCCCCGGCTGCGACGTGGAGAGGAACTGCACACCCTGCCGGTCGGCCGGGGCCGGGAGTACCAGCGGGAGAAGCGCCGGGTGCGCGACGCCGTGATCGGGTTCCTGGACGGCCACCACCCCGGGCTGCGGGAGGCGGTGGCCGTCCGGGACGTCTCCACCCCGCTCACCCAGGTGCGCTACACCGGCAACTACGACGGCACGGTGCTCGGTTGGCAGCCCTTCGTGGAGGGCGGGGAGACCCTGGAGGAGGAGATCAGGCGCAACGGCCCGGGGCTGCCGGGCCTGGCCAACTTCTACCTCTCCGGCGTCTGGGCGACCACCGGCGGACTGATCCGCGCGGCCGCCGCCGGCCGGCACGTCGTCCAGTTCGTCTGCCGCGACGACGGCCGGCCGTTCACCGCCGAGGTCGACGACTTCGCCCCGCCCCCCACCCTGATCACCGAACCGGTCGGCCCCGACGACCGGCAGTTTGGAGTCACCTCGTGAGTGATGTGGTACGGATCGAGAAGTGGGTCGTCCGGGAGCACGTGGACGGCGTTCCGGACGTGGACCGGATGTACCGGAAGGTCGTGGAGCAGGTGCCCGTCCGGCTCGCCGAGGACGAGATGCTGCTGCGCACCCGGTGGGTGTCGGTGGACCCGTACCTCCAGGGGATCGCGCTGGACACCCCGGTCGGCGACCACATGGGCGCGGACTCGATCATGGAGGTGGTGCAGGCCGGGCCCGCCGCGCGTTTTGCCGTCGGCGACCTGGTGCAGGGCTTCGGGGGCTGGCGCAGCCACGTGATCGGCAACGGCGGGTCCCGGCTCTGGCAGACCGGCACCTTCCCGATGGTCTTCCCGGCCTACCGGCGGCTGGACCGCGCGGACTACGACGAGGCGATGCCGGTCACGACCGCGCTCGGCCTGCTGGGCGGCCCGGGGATGACGGCCTGGGGGACGGTGGAGAAGTTCCTGGACGTCCGGCCCGGCCAGACGGTGCTGGTCAGCGGGGCCAGCGGGGCGGTCGGCTCGGTGGTCGGCCAGCTCGCCAAGCACCGGGGTGCCAGGGTGATCGGCACCACGGCGACCCCGGCGAAGGCCGGGTGGCTGGAGGAGCTGGGCTTCGACGCGGTGCTGAACTACCGCGACGGCGACGACCCGGAGCGGCTGGCGAAGGAGCTGGCCGACCTCGCCCCGGACGGGGTCGACCGCTACTTCGACAGCCTGGGCGGCACGCTCACCGACGCGGTCTTCGGGATGCTCGCGGTGGACAGCCGGGTGGCGGTGTGCTGGCAGTGGGGGAGCCAGGTGGGCGGCGAGTGGGCGGGCCCCCGGTTGCTGCCGATGATCATGTTCCCGCGCACCCTGATCCGCGGCATCTTCGCGCTGGAGTGGTTCACCGAGGAGAACTGGTCCGCGCTGCGGAGGGACCTCGGCGCCCTGGTGCGCAGCGGGGACCTGCGCTACCGGCAGACCGTCCACCGGGGGTTCGACAGCATCCCGGCGGCCTACCGCAGCCTGTACGCCGACCGGTCGGCGAGCCGGGGGAAGGTGCTCGTGGAGCTGTGAGCGGCGGAGCGGCCGAGCGGCGGCGCGAAGTGACGGTGTCCCAGTGTTCCGGTGCTTCGCGTCAGCGAACGGTGCGACGAACAGCAGGCTGCCGGACCCGGTTCCCCGGCCCTCCCCCGTGCCCCGTCCTCGGTCAGCCGGTGATCCCGGCCGCGCGCAGCCGGCGCTCGACCTCCTCCCAGGTGGGGACGGCGGGGGTGGTCCGGTGGGAGCCCATGCCCTTGTCCTTGAAGCCGCTCGAGGTGGAGACGCACACCACCGGGCCGTCGTCCGGGGCCTGCGCTCCGAGGCTGCGCAGCCCGGCCAGACCGGCCGCCGCGGACAGTTCGGCCCACAGCCCGGCGAGGGCCAGCTCGCCCTGGGCCTCGGCGAGTTGACGGTCGTCCACGGTCAGCGTCCGGCCGCCGCTCCCGCGCACCGCCAGCACGCCCCGGTAGCCGCTCACCGGCGAGGCGATCGAGTACGCCTCGCTCGCGCCGACCGTCACGTGCGCGGCCGGCGCGCCCTCGGCGAGCGCCCGGTGCAGCGCGCCGGAGGCCGCGGACTCGCAGGCGAACACCCGCGGCACCCGGTCGGCCAGGCCCAGCCGGCGCAGCTCCTCGAAGCCCTTCCAGACGCCGAAGAGCAGCTCCCCGTACCCGGTCGGGACGAACACCGCGCTCGGCACGCCGACGTCCTGGAAGATCTCGTACGCCACCGTCTTGTAGCCCTCGGGGCCGTAGGCGTGTCCGGTGTGGGTGGTGGTCAGGTTGCTGACCGGGTGCAGTCCGAGCCGCTCCACCACCTGGCGGAGCAGTGGCCAGCGGGCCTCCCACGGCACGGGCAGGACGACGGCGCCGTAGGCGTTGAGGAAGGCGTCCACGGCGGGCGGGGCGTCCGGGCCGGTGAACACCACGCAGGGCAGCCCGGCGCGGGCGGCGTAGGCGGCCGCCGAGGCGCCGTGGTTGCCGGAGGACGCCACCGCGATGCCGGGCGCCCCGGCGCCGACGGCGGCGCTGGTGGTGCAGCGGTTCAGCCGGTCCTTGTGGCTCCACGTGGGGTTGCGGGACTCGTCCTTGACGTACACGCCCGGCTCGAGCTCGACCAGCGGGGTCGCCCCCTCGCCGAGACCGGGCGCCAGCAGCGGCGGTAGCAGCGGCGCCCAGCGCTCCAGGCCGCCGCGGGCCCGTACGGGGGCGAACAGGTCGGCCGGGTCGGCCTTGTCGTAGGCGTAGTCGACCTCGACGGGGTAGGAGACGTCCTCCGTGCTGGTGCGCGGGCAGCCCGAGGTCAACGGGGGCCAGAGGGGGTAGTCGAGGGCGGGGTCGCCGAGCGAGCGCTGTCCGGTCGCGAGGGAGTCGTCTGTTGCCATGTAAGCAGCCTAAGGGGGTTTCAGGTGCTACAGGCGGGTTTTCGAATCATCGGTTCCGGCTGGGTCGTGGAAGGGCCGCCGGTGCCCCCGGTGCCGGCGGCCCACTCGTTCCGGCGGGCTGCCGGTTCCCGAGGCCTACTCGTTCTGGCGGACGGCGGAGATGTCGAACTCCAGGACGACCTTCTCGCCGACCAGGACGCCGCCGCCCTCCAGCGCCGCGTTCCAGGTCACCCCGAAGTCCTTGCGGTTGATCGTGACCGAGCCCTCCAGCCCGACGCGCAGGTTGCCCATGGGGTCGACGGCGTTGCCGGTGTACTCGAAGTCGATGGAGACCGGGCGGGTGGTCCCCTTGATGGTGAGGTCTCCGGTGACCCGGTACTCGCCGTCCCCGCGCGGCTCGACCGCCGTGACGGCGAAGGTGATGGTCGGGAAGTCGGGGACGTCCAGGAAGTCGTTGGTGCGCAGGTGCTGGTCGCGCTGGGCGACGCCGGTGTCGATGCTCCCGGCCTGGATCGTGACCCGGGCGGAGCAGCGACTGGGATCGCTGCCGTCCAGGTGGGCGGCGCCCTCGAACTCGGTGAACGCGCCGCGGACCTTGGTCACCATGGCGTGCCGGGCCACGAAGCCGATCCGGGTGTGGGCGGGGTCGAGGACGTAGTCCCCGGTGAGGTCGGAGAGGTCGGCGGTCATGGTCGGGGTTCCTCCTGATCGGGGTATCGGGCTCCGCCCGGGCGCGTCCGGGCGGTCCCCGGCCCCACGCTAGGAGGGGTTTCGGGCCGGGGCTCGTCGGACTGCGCCGTCCGCCGGGTGTGGCGAGGGCGGCCGGGTGGGAAAGCTGGTCGAAACACCGGGGGGCGGACCGGATCGGTCGGTGTCGGACGGGACTGTCGTTCCGGATCGTCGGACGGGACTGGAGGCGCGATGGACAGCGGGACAAGGGCGATGGTCGACGCGGTCGAGGAGGCTCGGCGGCAGCTGCGGGAGAACGCGCTGCCCACGTCGAAGGAAGGGTGGCGCGCCAGGGTCCCGCCCGCGGAGGAGCGGGTGATGCTGGGCGCGCTCGCCGATCTGGTGGAGGTCACGGCCGAACTGGCGACGGCCCTCTCGGACCGGATGACCACGATCGAGAGCCCGCACTTCTACAAGGGCGCGGGCAGCCGGCTCGGGGACCAGGCCCGCTACCTGCGGGAGGCCGAACAGAAGGTCGCCAGGCGGCTGGGCTGAGCGGGCCGCGGTCGCCGGCGCCGCCAGGGGCGCCGGCGACCGCTTCGCTGCTCAGCGGTGGGCGGAGAACTGCACCACCTGCTGGTAGGTCGGGCGGTTCTGCCAGGTGGTCCTGCCATCCGTCACCCCGCCCAGCGGGCGCTGGATGACGGTGTCGGCGCACCACTGGTCGCCCACCGCGCAGTCCGCGTCGCCCGGGTAGACCTGGGCGGGGGTCCGGGCGGCGGCCTGGCTCAGGGTGGTGAGCAGGACGTTCCGGCAGGCCGTGAGGTCGCCTCCGCCGCAGAAGGGGCGGGCCAGCGGTCCGGCGACCGGATCGCCCAGGACGGACCGCAGGTCCTTGTCCAGGTAGCTCCACCAGCCGTACTGGAAGGCCGAACCCTTGTGCGGGATCGACTCGTTGGCGCTGACCGGGCCGCCCGCGGAGGCTCCCGTCTGCCCGCCGGAGGGCGACTCGTTGATCTGCAGCGCGCCGGTCAGGGCGGTGAACAGCTGGTCGCCGAGCCCGGGCCGCATCACGCCGTCGGCGAGCAGCGGCCACCAGGCGTCCAGCACCCGGATCGCGGTGGCGTCCGCGTAGCCGTGGCTGCCGGGTGAGGTCTCCTTCCGCTGGGCGCCGTCGGCGAGCCAGGCCTCCAGCTGCTGGAGGGCGGTGGCGGCCGCCGGGTCGGTGACCGGTGCGCTGCGCAGCACCCGGATCAGGTCGGGCAGCACGTCCTCGGCCCGCAGGTCGGCCAGTGCGGCGCTCTCCATGGCCTGGGTGAGTGAGACCCTGCTGGCCTTGCCGCCGCCCTGCAGCAGCGCCCTGACGCGGTCGTCGAGCAGGTTGGCGCGGTGCACCGAGCCGTTGCCGAAGCCCGCGGCGGTGTAGCCGTCGGCCTGCTTGTTGTTCCAGGAGACGTAGTAGTCCTGGTTGACGGACTGCGGGTGCTCGGCGGGCGGGGTGTACCGGGCGGTGTTGGTGGCCGGGTCGAAGTCCGCCCACTCGTAAACCGGTTGGGCGAGTACGGGGAGGCCGGGGTCGACGCCGGGGGCGCGGACCGGATTGCTGCCGGAGTTGTAGTAGGCGATGTCGCGGGAGTCGGCGTAGAACCAGTTGAAGGTGTAGTTGATGTCCTGCGCCGCCTGCTGGAAGCTCGGCGCGTCGTGCACCGCGCCGGGGTCGTTCAGCTCCTGGAAGCCGATGATGGAGTCGGCCTCGTGCCGGTAGGTGGAGCGCAGCGAGGTGAAGGCGACCGGGGCGCCGCCGACTGTGCCACGGGCCGTCACCAGGCCGTAGTCGGAGCGGTACATCACCAGGGTGTACGAGCCGGCCGGGGTGGAGTCGGCGGTGGTCGGGCTCCAGGCGTCCTTGCGCTCCAGCCGGTCGAACGGTACGCAGCTGCCGTGCCAGAGGTAGGAGTTGGCGGCGGTGGTGACCGGTGAGCCGTCGGTGGTGCAGAGCGGGACGGCGTAGGTGTCGGTGATGTCCTGCCCGGCCGAGGTGGCGCTCCAGGCGTAGTCCTGGCCGCGGCCGAGCTGCACGTAGAAGCTGAGGCCCGCGAAGGCCGCGCCGCGGGCGCTGATCCCCGGGCCCTGGAGCTCCTCAAGCATCAGCAACTGCGGTGCGAAGTAGCCGGTTTGAGGGCCGAACACGGCGACGGGGTGGCCGTCGTCGGTGTGCGCGCCGGAGACCAGCAGGGCGTTGGACATGCCGTGCTTGGCGGTGAGCAGGTTGCCGGGCAGGACGCCGTTCGCCTTCGTGGTCGCGGTGTTGGCCGAGCCGGTGGCGTCGTAGATCATCCGCTCGGGGACCACCGAGCCCGGGTCGGGCAGCGCCTGGCCCCGAGGGTCGTCGGGCACCGTCGCGTACGGGAAGCTCTGCCCGTCGTGCAGGGTCCGCACGGCCTCCGGGTCGTCGGCCTCGCGCAGGGAGCGCCACACCGCGTCCCCGGCGTCCTTGCCGTAGCGGGCCTCGGCGGCCGACCTGACCTGGGCGGAGGCGAGTTCACCGCCGCCGCCGGAGCCGAACAGCGCACCCACCACCGAGGCCAGGGCGACCAGGTCGGTCAGCTTGAAGGGTGCGATCGAACCGGCGTTGGTGATCGGGTCGATGTGCCCGGTCAGGTCGTACTCGCCGGGGAAGGTGCGGCCGTTGTACGCCTCGGTGACGTACCGGTTGATGCCGTCCAGGTAGGCGTTGGCGTCGGCG
Source organism: Kitasatospora aureofaciens (assembly GCF_001188955.3). Classification (GTDB taxonomy): domain Bacteria; phylum Actinomycetota; class Actinomycetes; order Streptomycetales; family Streptomycetaceae; genus Kitasatospora; species Kitasatospora aureofaciens. Next base: position 20,123 of record NZ_JPRF03000028.1, read on the forward strand.
AGCGCCTGGGTGGCCCGGCCGCCGCGGGCGGCGAGCGCGTCGATCTGCTGCTGCAACTCGGCCTCGGTGTACGGCGCGGCCTGCCAGAAGCTCTGCTCCAGCTGCCGGTTGGCGGCCGCGCCGCCGGCGAAGCCGGACAGCTCGCCGCGGCCGACGTGCCGGAACAGGTCCATCACCCAGAGCCGGTCCTGCGCGGCGGCGTAGCCGGCGCCGAACTCGGTCCCGTACCGGGTGGTACCGGTGATGTGCGGCACGCCGGTGGCCTTGTCGCGCACGATCGTCACGTCCGGGCGCGGGCTGGCGGTGCTGGCCACCTGGTCGGCGGGCACCCCGAAGGACGCGTCGTTGAAGAAGCTCCGTAACCCGGCCTCGGTGAGCCCCGGGTACCCGGAGGCGAGGGCGGCGTACGGCCCGAGCTGGTCGTCGGTGTGCGCGGGGCGGCTGCCGAACATCCGGTTCAGCAGGATCTCGGCGAGCGTGGCGTTGCCGTTCTCGCCGGGCGGCAGGATGTCGGTGCAGCGGCCGCCGCAGTAGTCGGGGGCGGCTGCCGCGGTGGGGGAGGGGGTGGCGCCGGCGGTGGCCGGTGCGGTCAGGGCGGCGGTGACGAACAGGGCCGACGCGAGGGCGACGGCGGCGGACCTGAGGCGGTGGGGGCGTGTGCGTGGGCGCAAGGAGAGCTCCTCCGTCGAAGCCACGGGGAGTCGACGGTAGGGGGGCTACTGAACGGTTGGCTAGTGGCGTGCATGCCATTTCGGTGCCACGACTGCGGGGAACTGACGGTTCGTGGACCCGGGGACCGGGGCCGGTTGTCAGTGCGGTCGGTTATGGTCGCTCGCGTCGGTGGAAGATCGTCCGTCGCGGGTCGGCGGGGCAGGGGGCGTGCGGTGACGGGGACTGGTGTGGAGGCCGGGCGGCTTCGGATGGTGCCCGAAGGGGTCACGCACGGGCCGAGCCGGGAACTGCTCGCGGCCGGGGAGCTGTGCTGGTCGTACGCGTACCTGGACCTGGAGGCCTCGGGGGACGAGCCGCTGCAGTCCGCGAGCTCCTGGTACGAGCGGCAGGGCGTTCGGGGCACCGAGGGCCTGTACGTGCTGGGGGAAGCACGGTACGAGGCCTTTGAGGGGCCGGTCACCGTGCTGCTGGACGGTGCGAGCGGAGAGGTCTTCCTGGCCCGGCCGGACGATGACGACATGCTCCAGCGGGACTTGCTGGCCAGCAGCCCGCAGTGCCTGATCGCGCTGGCGGCGGAGATCGAGGCCGTCAGCGCGGCCGCTGGCGGCGAGCACGGCCTGGCGGACGGCGAGGTGCGGCCGTACGGCCCGGCGGCCGTCGCCGAGGTCGAGCAGCTGGTGCGACAGCTGCTGCGCGAGGCCGACCCGGAGCTGTTCCGGCGGACGGACGACCGGCCCGCGCACTGGGAGACGGCGCTGGCGATCCGTGCCCTCGACTGGGGAGCCGACGCGGGCGGTCCGGGCGGGGCGGCGTACGCGGTCTCCGCGGCCCTGGTCGAGGACCTCGCGACGCTGGAGGGCGAGGGCAGCGTCCGGCGGTTCGAGGAGGCCGAACTGCCCGCGAGCGTCAGCCACGCCCCGACCCGCCGGCTGCTGCGCGAGATCGGTCTGCCCGTCTCGGACCGGTGCCTGCTCGACGTCGAGGCCGAGGGCCCGCTGCGCACCCTGGCGCAGCAGTACCCGGAGAACTTCGACCCCGGGGACGAGGACGAGGGCGAGCTGACGACCCGCCCGCAGCAGGGCGGGTTCCTGGTCGTCGGCGGGTGGATGTACGACTTCGTGGTGCTGCTCGACGGCGCCACCGGCCGGGTCGAGCTGCCCGACCTGTGGGACGACGGAGAGCCGGCCGCCTACCTGCACCGCGACCTGTCCGCCCTGCTCTACGTGCTGTGGACCTTCGAGCGCCTGCGGGCCGTGCGCCGCGAGGCGGGACACCCGTGGACGCCCGGGCCGTGGTCGGTGTTCGAGCCGTCCGAACTCCTCGACGGCGCGGCCGAGGCGGTGATGCGGGCTCTCGACCCGGAGGCGTTCGAGAGCGAAAGCCACTTCTGGCCGATACGGGTCGACGACGGGCACATGGGCAGCCTGCTGGAGTAGCAGCGCTGGTTGGGACGACGACCGGGGTGGGGCGTTGAGCGGGAGCGGGAGCGGATCCGTGCGGGCGTCGGTGGGGGTGGTGTGGCGGCGGAAGAAGCTGCTGCTCCTGCCCGGGATCACGGTGGCGGTGGTGGGCGGGGCCGCCGCGCTGGTGGTGTGGACGGAGGTGCTGCTCGGGGGGAGCCTTGCGCTGGGCGTGGCGGGGCTGGTGGTGCTGTCGTTCCTTGCCGTGTTCGGCACGTCCGCGTTGCTCGTTGCAGCTGCCGACGCCCTGCGGGGACGGCCGGTCGGGATCAGGGCCAGCTACGGGCGGGTTGCCGGGCGGGCGCGCCCGATCGCCGGGTGGGCGCCGATCGGGCTGATACAGGTGCTCGCGGCGGTGTTGCTGGTCGGCATGGCGTGGGTGCTGGGGAGTTACCTGGTGGTTCCGGCGTTGGTGCTCGACGGGGTGCGAGTGCGCGAGGCGATGCGGCGCTCGCGAGAGGTGTACCGGCGGGACCGTGCGGAGTTCACGCGTGGCTCGACCTGGCTGGCCTTGCCGTTCCTGCTGACCTTCCTGCCTTCCGTCGTCCTGTTCGTCCTCGGGCTCACGGCGACCGACCGCGCGCTCGGGGCGCTGCTGATGGCCGCGGCGGCGCTGTGCCTGGGGGCCGGTACGACGGTGACGGCGGGCTTGTCCGGGGTGTTCCGGGCGCGGCTGTACCTGGAGTCGAAGGGGGTGGCGGCCGCGGACCCGGTGAGCCCGGGGCTGCACGTGTCGCCGGTGGAGTAGCGGTCAGCGGCCCGCGGTGATGCGGGCCCTGACGATGGTGTCCTCTGCTGGATCGCCATCGATCCGGACCCGGATCGATGGCCGGTCGTGGTGCGGAAGGCAGTTCGGGTACACGCTCGGGGGTCGGCGGCCGAGTGCTCGGCTGCCGACCCCCCGGGTGCCGTGCCCGGCTCAGTCGGGCAGGTGCAGGGCGGGGTCCGCGGGCCCCTGGGAGCGGCGGGTGAAGCGGACCTGGAGGCCGGCGCGTTCCGGGGAGCAGCAGAACGGGCCGGCCGTGGCGGTGGCGTCCGGGGCGAGCGGCGCGAGGCGGACCAGGCGCCAGGGGCCGTCCTCGCAGCGGGCGCGGATGGTGACGGCGTCGCCGGTGCGACTGGCGCGGATGGTGACCGGACGGCCGTGCCAGTCGGGGACGGGCGCGAGGGACCAGTCGGAGACGCCGTGGGTGACCACCGCGCCCACGTGCGGGAGGCCGTCGCTCATCTCGACTCCGGCCTTGATCCACGTCCGGGGGTCGACCCGGATCAGCAGGCCGGCCTGGTCGTAGAGGGCGGTGAAGTCCGCGAGGAAGGTGACTTCGGTGGCGCTGCCCGGCGGGAACTCGGTGAGCAGCGCGTGGCCGTCGTCGCGGACGAAGCCGTAGCTGGTGGTGCGCCAGAAATCGCTGCGGTCGCGGGCGGTGACCAGGAGGTCGGTGCCGTCGATCCGTACGTTCTCCGGTTCGTTGAGCCAGCTGCCCTCGTGCCAGGGGATGTCGCGGGTCGGCTGCATGCGGATGTCCTCTCGGTCGGCGGGTCAGGGCTTGAGGACCAGGCGGATCGGGTTCCCCTCCTTGCGCTCCAGTGCCTCGACCGCGCGGGCCGCGTCGGCCAGCGGGTAGGTGCCGCTCACCGAGCGGGCGAAGTCCAGGCGGCCGCCGTGGACCAGGTTGACCAGGTCGATGACGTCCTGGCCGTCGGAGCCGTAGTGGCCGAGGATCTGCTGACGCAGGTAGCTGACCCGGGTGCCGTCGGTGACGGTCAGCGGCTTGTCGGTGAGGCCGACGAGCACCAGGCGGCCGCGCTCGCCGAGGGTGGCCATGGCCTGCTCGCGCACCGGGGCGACGCCGGCGAAGTCGAAGGCGGCGGCGAGCGGTCGGCCGCCGGTGGCCGCGCGCAGATGCTCGGTGAACTGCGGGTCGGCCGGGTCCAGGGCGGTGTCGGCGCCGAAGGCGAGGGCGCGTTCCCGGGCGGCGGGGAGCGGGTCGACGGCGACGATCGGGAAGGCGCCGATCGCGCGCAGCAGCTGGACGCCGTGGGCGCCGAGCCCGCCGACGCCCCAGACGCCGACGGCCTCGGCCGGGCGGACCGCGCCGGTGGTGGTGATGGCGGCCCAGGGGGTGGAGACCGCGTCGGGGATGAAGCAGGCCTGCTCGAAGGGGAGCTCGTCCGGGATCGGCACCAGCGTGGTGGCGGTGGCGAGCGCGTACTCGGCCCAGCCGCCGTCGTAGTCCACGCCGCGGGTGAACACCCTGCCGTTGCGGTGCTCGCCGGCCTGGAGCAGGACCCGGTCGCCGACGGTGGCGCCGGTCACGCCCGCGCCGAGGGTGTGGACGGTGCCCGCCACCTCGTGGCCGAGGGTGACCTTGTCGCCCTTGAGGAGGAAGGGCTTGAGCGTGCCGTCGATCAGGTGCACGTCGGAGAGGCAGACGCCGGCGGCCTCGACCTTGATCAGCACCTCACCCGGGCCGGGCGCCGGGACGGGCACCTCCTCGACTGCGAAACCGCCCTTGGCGACGTCGAGGCGGCCCGCGAGCATGGTGGCGGTCATCGGGATGTCCCTTCTGCCGGGGGCGGCGGGGTCGGGGGAGTGCCTCGCCGTCCCACACTTGCTTGTTGGCCAACAAGCAAGTTCGACCCTAGCATGGTGCCATGCCCACGCACGATGACCTGGCTGCCCGCGCAACCGGCCCGCAGGACGCGCCGCCCCGCCGTACCCAGGCCGAGCGCCGTGCCCATGCCGAGCGCGCGCTGCTCGCCGCCGCCGCCCGGCTGATCGCCGAGCACGGCAGCACCGGGGTCACCCTGGCCCGGGTGGGGGAGGAGGCGGGCTTCAGCCGTGGCCTGGCCACCCACTACTTCGGCTCCAAGGCCGCGCTGCTCGCCCGGCTCCAGGAGGAGGCGCTGGCCGAGGCGATGGCGGCGGCCGCGCCCGAGCGCAGCGGCGCCGGGGCGGCGGAGGAGCTGTGCCGCTTCGCCCGGGGCTGCCTGGAGGGCGTGCGGAACCCGACCGACCTGGGCCGGGCCTTCGTGGTGCTGGGCGCCGAGGCGCTCGCCGGTGCCTCCGAACTGACTGCCGCAGTCGCCGAGTTGGACGAGCGGACGCGGGGCTGGGCAGCTGAGGTGGTCGGCCAGGGGCTCGCCGAGGGGCAGGTGCGGGCCGGGGTGGACGCACGGGCCTTCGCGTTCGCCTTCGTGGGGCTGCTCAAGGGGCTGGTGGTGCAGGCGGCGGCCGCGCCGGGGGCCTTCGACGTGACAGCGGCCACGACGGAGGCGGAGCGCTGGATCCGGCTGGCACTGCCGGCCGGCTGAGGGCGGCTCCCGGACGTACCCGGAAACGCCGCGCGCCGCGCCGGAGGTCCGGCGCGGCGCGGTTCGCAGCGGGTTTCTCAGCAAGTTTCGCGGCGAGGTCAGGGGGCTGCTGGCTCCAGCCGGGCCGCGAGGGCGTCGGTGTCCGCGAGGAACCAGATGTGGGAGCCCCGGTTCGACTCGACGACGAGCGATCGCAGCGCCGAACTGGCCTCCAGATGACGGGAGATGTCGCCGAGCACGACCAGCCGGACGTGGTAGTTGACGAACTTCTGCATCACCTCGCCGGCGAACCCGGTGCTCAGGACGAAGAACGTGTCGTCCAGCCGGTCGGCGGGCACGGCGACCAACTCGGCACCGTCGTACGTCGCGCCGATGAGATCCAGTGCGTCCTGCACGGTGGTGATCGAGGGCCCGGCGGGGTCGCACACGAGCACCTTCACCCCGCTCAGTTCCCGCACTGTGTCTGCCATGGCGCTCTCCTGCCGGTCGGTGTACGGAACCGGACGTGATCATCCGGGAACGAGCCCCAACGTAGACCGGACGGAACGCCGTTCGGAAACGATTTACCGCCTCCGGCCGCGGCCCGTCGGCGCCGTGATGCGCACCCGCGTGGTGGGGGCCGCCTGTTCGAGGTCCTCCAGCTGGGCCAGGACGGTGGCGCGCAGCTCGTCGTCGTCCTCGAAGTGGTGGTCGTTGAAGAGCGTGTAGCCCGTCCACATCAGGTTGGCGCACACCCGGGCCGGCACCCGGCCGGTCTGGGCCCCCATGCCGACCAGTGCCACCGACCGGATGCTGCCCGGCGCCAGCCGGTTCTGCCGGTGGACGGCCTGGAAGGCGGCCGCGCAGGCGAGGGCCACGTTGAGGGTCTCGCTCACGTTCTGCGAGGAGGTCTCCATCGTGGGCGCGGATATCAGGAACTTCGGGTTGACCGCCCCGGACGGCACGCAGACGGCGCTGCCCACCGGCAGTGTGCCCGCGTACCGGCTGCGGATCGCCCGCTGCACCTTCAGCTGGATGCCCGCCCCCAGGTGCCGCTTGATCGCCGCGTCCGTCCCGCCGTCCATCCGGCCGCGGGAGTTGGTCGGGCTGACCCAGGCGTCGACGTTCTCGGCGAGGATCGAGCCGTGCCGGATCTCGATGTCGGGGACGTCGGCGAAGGCCGCCCGCCACGAGTCGACCACGGTCGCGTTGAGGTCCGTCAGTACCACCCTGAGCGGGGACTGCGCGCCGTCCGTCGTCATGCTGCCACTCCTGTCGTTCGTCGAGCCCTGTCGTTCGTCGAGCCCTGTTGTCCGTCGAGCTGTGTCCCGCCGTCGAACTCGAAGCTAATGCCAGGCACTGACAATCCGCCCGCCGTCGACCGGTCGCGCCGGATTGTCAGTGCCCGCTGTTAGGAATGTGCTGTCCGCCAGGGAGCTGACGGGCAGTCATGCGAAGGTCCGTACGACTTTTCCGTGTTCCGATCCAGCCGGAGTACCGCCATGAGCGCTGCCGATTCCCCCACCCCCGTCCAGCCCGACCCGAACGACCCGCTGGCCCTCGCGGAACTCTTCCGCGGCGGCGGCGAGCCGTGGCTCCCGGTGCTGAAGCCGGTCATCGAGGCGCGGCCCGGCGCGGCCTCGTTCATCGGCGCGGGCCGCAGTCCGGAGGTCGTGCCGGTCCGCGAGCTGACCTTCCAGGCGCTCAAGCCGCAGGCCCCGCACAAGTGGAGGGTGGTGGTCTTCGGCCAGAACCCGTACCCGCGGCCGGAGAGCGCCACCGGCATCGCCATGTTCGACAACGCCTTCCACGACTGGAAGGACAGCCAGTTCGGCCGGGTGATCAGCATTCGCTGCATCATCAAGGCCGCGGCGATGTGGAAGTACGGCATACCCAAGAAGACGCCGATCGCGGACGTCCGCGCGCTGCTGAAGAAGGAGGAGACGGTCCAGCCGCCGGAGTGGTTCCAGGCGATGCTGACCCAGGGCGTGCTGCTGCTGAACGCGGCGCTCACCGCCAGCGCCGACGGTTCGATGGGTCCGGACGAGCACACCGGGTTCTGGCGGCCGGTGGCCGAGCGGATCGTCGAGGAGATCCTCCGGGCCAAGCAGCAGGCGGGGGAGGAGGACCGGGGCGTCGTTTTCGCCTGGTGGGGTGCGCACGCGCGCAGCCTGAAGAGCGTCGTGCAGCGGCTGGAGAAGAAGTACCCGGAGGTGCAGGTCCGCCACATCGACCACGCCAACCCGGCGGCCCAGGGCGACATCTTCTGCGACAACGACCACTTCGCCACGGTGAACGCCGCCCTCACCTCGCTCGGCGCGGACGAGATCGACTGGCTGCCCAGCAAGGGCTGGAACGACGCCGCGGCACAGGGTGAGGGCGCGGACGGCGGGGTCGCCGAGCGGATGGGCGCGTTCATCGCCTCCACCATGGAGCTGCACCAGCTCTACCTGGACCGCCTGGCGAGCGTCAAGGACGAGGGCCTCGAACTCCCCGCCATCAGCGGGGTGTTCGAAACGCCGCTGATGGACTTCCGGGATGCCGTGGCCCCGGTCGCCGGGCTGCTCCGCGGCCTGGACCGGCACGTCGCGCTGTCGCACGACTTCGGCAAGCGGCGGGCGGACGAGGGTGCGGCCTCCGGCCTGTCCGCCGACGCGATCGCCGCGCTGTACCTCTACACCTGCGAGTCCGCGTTCTACCGGGAGATCAATGCGGTGCTGCGCTCGCCGGACCGCGGTCGGCTCGTCCCGTACCTGCCGTACCTGCGGCTGCTGTTCGCGGCGGTGGCCCAGCTGCCGGTCCGCACCGAACCGCTCTGGCGCGGGGTGTCGCTGGACCTGCGCAAGCAGTACCCGCTCGGACGGACGGTCACGTGGTGGGGCGTGTCCTCCTGCACGTCCGAGCTCGGCGTGGCGAAGTCCTTCCTGGGCAGCCGGGGCAAGCGGACGCTGTTCGAGGTGCGGCCGCTGCGCGCCACGGGCATCCAGCGCTTCTCGGCGTTCACGGGCGAGGAGGAGTACATCCTGCTGCCCGGCACCCAGCTGGAGGTCACGGACGTGCAGGCGCAGCGCGGCGGGCTGTGCACCGTGACGCTGACCGAGATCGCGGAGGGGCCGCTGGTGTCCTGAGAACCGCATTCGGGCCGAGCGCCGCGGCCAAGCTGTCTGACCAAGTCAGAATGTTGACTGAGTTAAGTTAAGATGGTTCCTCCGAACAACAGCCGAGCCGAGCGCGGAGGAAGCGATGACGTCAAAAGCCATGGGCCTCGACGGTGAGTTGGCGCGCGAGCGGAGCTATGTCGAGTCCTGCCGGGCGGCGTCGGCCCGGCAGGTCGCGGACGCCGACCACCAGGTCGTCGCCGGCGAGGACGTCTCCGGCGACGGTGCCAGTGCCGAAGCCCTGGGCCGGTACCTGCGGACCAGGGCCAAGCGGATGAAGGAGCTTCCGGAGAGCCCCGTCTTCTTCGGCCGCCTCGACTTCGGTGACGCCCCCGAGGCCGGGGACCACCGGGGGCAGCGCTACTACGTCGGCCGCCGGCGCATCTCCGAGGACCCGACCGTGCCGCCCCTGGTCGTCGACTGGCGAGCACCGGTCTCCCGGGCGTTCTACCGGGCGAGCGCCCACGACCCGCTCGGACTCGCCGGACGCCGGCGGTTCGGCTGGGCGCCGTCGAGTCCGGGCCTGCCGGAGGACCTCACCGGACTGGAGGACGAACTCCTCGGCGACGCCGACGGGCGGGGACCGAGCCGTCCGGGCGGCATCCTCACCGCCGAGATCGAGCGCCCGCGCACCGGTCCGATGCGCGACATCGTCGCCACCATCCAGCCCGAGCAGGACGAACTGGTGCGCGGCGAGCTGAGCGAGTCCGTCTGCGTCCAGGGCGCGCCCGGCAGCGGCAAGACCGCCGTCGGCCTGCACCGCGCCGCGTACCTGCTCTACAGCTTCCCCCAGCGGATCCGCCGCGGCGGCCTGCTGGTCATCGGACCCAACCGGACCTTCCTGCGCTACATCGCCGAAGTCCTCCCCGCCCTCGGCGAACTCGACGTCTCCCAGTGCACCGTCGAGGACCTGGTCGCCAGCCGCCCGGTCACGGCGGTGGACGGGGAACGGGCCGCCGCGGTCAAGCAGGACGCCCGGATGGCCGAGGTGCTGCGCCGGGCGCTGTACGGCCGGATCCGGGCGGCCGGCTCCGAGCCGCTGGTCGTCCCTGAGGGCTCCTACCGCTGGCGGGTGCCCGGCGAGCGGCTCGACCGGCTGGTCGCCGAGGTCCGGGAGCAGGCAGCGCCGTACGCGATCGGGCGGGAGAACGTCCGAGCCCGGGTGGTGGCGCTGATCCAGCACCAGGCCGAACGCCGGACCGACGTCAAGAACGCCACCTGGCAGCAGAAGATCGGCCGCTGCCGACCGGTCGCGGCCTTCCTGGAGACCGCCTGGCCGGCGCTGCGCCCCGAGACGGTGGTGGCCGCGCTGCTCGGCGACCCCGCCGTGCTGGCCGGGGCCGCGCACGGCGTGCTCGACACCGAGGAACAGGCGGCGCTACGGTGGCCCAGGCCGCCGCGCTCGGAGCGCAGCGCGAAGTGGTCCGAGCACGACCTGCTGCTCCTCGACGAGGTGGCCGGACTGATCGAGCGCCCGGCGAGCTTCGGCCACGTGGTGGTGGACGAGGCCCAGGACCTCTCCCCGATGCAGTGCCGGGCGATCGCCCGCCGCAGCGCCTTCGGCTCCCTCACCGTGTTGGGCGACCTCGCCCAGGCCACCGCCCCCTGGTCCGCCCGCAGCTGGGCCGAGCAGCTCGCCCACCTGGGCAAGCCGCAGGCCGCCCTGGTACCGCTCACCACCGGCTACCGCGTCCCGGCCGCCGTCATGGCGCTGGCCAACCGACTGCTCGGCGCCCTGGACGTGGACGTGCCGCCTGCGCTCTCACTGCGCCCGGACGGCGAGGTGACCGTCCGTCCGGTGCCCGACCTGGACGGGGCCGTCGTGGCCGCGGTGCGAGCCGCCCTGCAACGGGAGGGCTCGATCGCCGTGATCGCCGCCGACGACACCCTGACCCGGGCCGCCGCCGCACTCCGGGCCGCCGGGATCCCGACCGCCCCCGCCGAGGACGCCGGCACCACCGCCCGGGTCACGGCCCTGCCCGCCGCGCTGGCCAAGGGTCTCGAGTACGACCACGTCATCGTCCTGGAACCCGCCGCCATCGCCGAGGCCGAACCCCGCGGCCTGCACCGCCTCTACGTGGTCCTCACCCGCGCGGTCTCCCGCCTCGACCTCCTCCACACCCGCCCCCTCCCGGCCCCGCTGACCACTCCCTGACCGCCGCCGCGGGGTCAGAGCACCCGGCGGGGCCAGGAGCGGGGGTCCTGGGGCGTAGTGCAGCACCGCCGCGCCCGGGTGCAGCGGGAACGGGGCCGGCGGACCGACCCCGGCTGCCCCGGGCCCCGCGCGGGCGGGCCGTGCCCGTCCGGTGGCGCTGCGGCGAGGCGGCGCCGGATAAGCCAATGCGACTTCCCCGTGAGTTGCGCCCCCGATTCCCCGCCGGGGTGGCCCGGTTGTCGAATCGGACCATTCAGGAGGGGGCGCAGCCGGGCAGCTGGCCGGTTATCGCCAACTATTGAGCGTGCTCACTCAGCTGAGGTACAGTCATCAGCGGTTGATCGGCACACTATTCATCATCCTCGATGGCAGAACCGACCAGGCGGCACAACCGGCCTCCGCAGAGCGGCGATCCAGTGACGGATCGAATGAGTTCTGGCATCTTTTCCAGAAAGGCCGCTTCGGAGCCATGGACTTTCCGGACGACCTCGGGCCAAAAGCCGGACTTCCTGGATGGCGCCCGTGAACGGCCAGATACTCCCCGACAAATGGTTCGTTTCCCGAGAATTGCGTCCGGAGGCGACGGTCAGGCTCGTCTGCTTCCCCCATGCCGGCGGCGCCACGGCCATGTTCGCCCGCTGGCCCGCCGCGCTCGGCCCCGGGGTCGAGGTCGCCGCACTGGCCCTGCCGGGCCGGGAGCGCCGCATCGGCGAGCCCGCGGCCGTGGAGGTGGAGCGGATCACGGAGGCCGTCGCGGCCACCGCCGACCGGCCGTACGCGCTCTTCGGCCACTCGATGGGCGCCCTCCTCGCTTTCGAGGTGGTCCGCCGACTGCGCCGGGACGGGGCCGAACTGCCCGTCCACCTCTTCGTGTCGGGCTGCCCGCGGCCCGATCACCCGCGTGGCGGCGACATCTTCGACGGCCTGTCACGACTGCCCGACGCCGAGCTGCTGGACCGGCTGGTCCGCGGTGGCGGTCTGCCCGCACTGGTGCTGGACGAGCCGGAGCTGCTGGAGCTCGTCCTGCCCGTCTGCCGGGCCGACCTCGGCTGGCTGGACGCGTACGACTGCGGCGGTGAACCGCCGGTGCCGGTACCGATCACCGCCTTCGTCGGCACCGACGACGCCTCCGCCCGGCCCGAGGACGCGGCCGGCTGGGCCGCGCACACGACCGGGCCGTTCACCCAGCACGTGGTGCCGGGCGGCCACTTCTTCCTCGACGACAACCTGGACGCCATCAGCCGGGCGATTCGCACCGGGATCGGGAGCCCCGTGGCATGACCGCCGGGTCGGTCCACTGGGTCCGGTCCACGCCACAGGGGCCGTTCCGCAGGTGTTCCGGTGGGTTCCTGTTTCAACGGGCTGTGCCTGGCGTGGGGTCGTCACACCGGGTCCCACCGGCCCTCCGCAGGCGTTTAGCCTGTCCGCCCGTCCGGCGGCCAGGATGTTACGAGAGGCGTTGAGATCACGGTCATGGAGTGCGCCGCATGCCTCGCACGTCCACTCGCGTACGGCGAGGGGTTTCGGCCCGTCCAGGACGCCACACGCGGAGCAGACCTGAAAGGTCGCCTGCGAGGATCGCTCCGTGGCGTCGCGGCTCCGATCCAGGCACTCGTTCCCCCTCGTGTCAAGGCCAGGGCCGTCCGGGGAGAACTCCGGTGACGGCGGACGGAACCACCGGGTCGGCCGTGCCCGGCGCGGGCGGGGAGCGCGTCGCCCGCGCGGCCCACGGTCAGGAACTGGTCTGGCTGACCGGCCGCCGCTCCCGGGGCCTGCTGCTCCAGCACGTGGCCGACACCTTCCGGCTCGGCGCCGCGATCGACGAGGCCCGACTGCGCGCCGCCCTCGGTGAACTGGCCGAACGGCACACCGCCCTGCGCACCTCGCTGCGGGTGCTGGACGGCGAGCTGCGGCAGGTGGTGCACCCGCGGATCGACCTCCCGGTGGAGTTCACCGACCTCGGTGCACCGGACGACGGCAGGCCGGCCGAGCGGCTAGCCGAAATCGCCGACCGGGCGGCGGCGCAGCCCTTCGACCCGGACCGGGCGCCGCTGTGGCGGGCCGTCGCGGTCCGGCTCGGCGCGGCGGACTGGGCGGTGGTGCTGGTCGCCCACCAACTGGTGTGCGACCCGGACTCGTTGTTCCTGCTCAACGCCGAACTCGTCGAGCTGTGCGCGGCGTCCGAGCAGGGCCGGCCCCCGGTGCTGCCCGAGCTGCCGACGGACTTCGCCGGTTACGTCGACCGCAGGCAGGGCCGCCCGGCCGCCGAGTTCCGGCGCGAGCAGCCGTTCGGCCTGCCGCCCGGCCACGGCATCCCGCTGGACCGGCCGCGCCCGGTCGTTCGGGCCTTCGCGGGCGCCGAGGTCCGCTCGGAACTCCCGGCCGGCCTGCCCGCCGCGCTGCGGAAGGGCGCCGCCCGGCTCGACGCGGCACCCGCCGTGGTGCTGCTGGCCGCCTGCGCGGCGCTGCTGCACGGCCGGTCCGGCCGGACTGACCACGGGATCGGAGTACCGGTCTCCGGGCGGCACCGGCCGGAGACGCTGCCGCTGGTCGGAGCCCTGGCCGGCACGGTGGTGCTGCGCCTGGACACCTCCGGCGACCCGGCCTTCGCCGAGCTGGTCGACCGGGTGCGAGGGGCCGCGGTGGCGGCCTGGGAACACCAGGACACGCGGTTCCCGCAGTTGGCCGACGAGCTGGTCGACGGGTCGCTTGACGTCCTGGCCGACGCCGCTGAGGAGCAGGGGCGGTCCGGTGTGCCGGGCGACGTCCCGGAGCAGTACCGGCGGTCCGGCGTGCCGTTCGACGACCGGGCGAACGTCCCGCACCGGCCCTGGCGGGCCGGTCTCCCCCCGGTCGGTCAGCTTACCTTCACCACTAGCGAGGGCCCGGAACCCGGCCCCCCGTGCGGCTTCGCCGAGGACGACCTGTTGCTGGAAGTCGCCGACCGCGCCGCGCGGTTGGTGTACGACAGTGCGCTGTTCGCCCCCGCCACCGCCCGCGGCCTGCTCGACGACTACCTGGCGCTGCTCGGTGCCGCCCTCGCCGAGCCGGCCACGCCGCTGTCCCTGCTGTTGTCCCCGCTGCCCGGAGCCGCCGGAACCCGGCCGCCCCGACCGGCCCGTGACGAACGGACCGCCGGTTCCCCCACCGGCGGCCGCGGACCGTCCGGGCCGGACGCCCCCCGCGGGGGCCGGGCCGCCCCATCGGTTCTTCTGAGGAGCACGTCATGACGGTGACCGGTCGGATCGTCGGCATACCGAGCGAGGTGTGGCACGAGGAGGTGCTGGCACCGCAGTTCGCGTACGAGGCGGAGCACCTGCTGCGGCACTACGTGGCGATCGAGAAGGTGCTGCTGCTGGAGTACCGGCGGATGGAGCTGGTGGACGACGCGGGGACCGCGGCGATCGCCGCCCGGCTGGACGGGGTGTCCCCGGAGACCGTCCGGGCGAACCCGCAGGAGAACATGTCGGACATCTCCTTCGCCCTGGAGCGGCACGTGGCGGCCGGCCCGGTCGAGCCGTTCGCGGCCTGGCACGTGGACCGCAGCCGCAACGACCTCCAGGTGTGCGCCCAACTGATGTCCGCCCGGGAGCAGGTGCGGGCGCTGGCCGCCGACCTGCTCGCCTTCGACGCGGCGGTCCGCGAGCTGGCGGCGGGCGCGGTCGAGGTGCCGATGCCCGGCTACACCCACGCCCAGGCCGCCCAGGTCGTCAGCCCCGGCTTCTACCTGGCCGCGCTGTCCTACGAGACGCTGGCCGCGGTGCGCCGGCTGCTGGCGGCGTACGACGAGATCGACGCCTCACCGCTGGGCGCCGGCAGCATGGCCGGCCAGGAACTCGCCTGGGACCGCACCCGGATGGCCGGACTGCTCGGCTTCGCCCGGCCCCAGCCACACGCCCTGGTGGCCGTCGCCTCGCGCGGCTGGGCGCTGGCGATCGCGGCCGAGGCGGCGAACTTCGCCGTCGCGCTCAGCCGCTTCACCACCGACCTGATGGCCTGGGGCGGCAGCGCCCACGGCTTCCTGGACCTCCCGGACGAGCTCTCCGGGATCTCCGCCGCGATGCCGCAGAAGAAGAACTTCCCCGTGCTGGAGCGGATCCGCGGCCGCTGCGCGCTGGTGGCGGGCAGCGCGGCCGAACTGGCGGCGGCTCAGCGCAACACCCCGTACACCAACACCGTGGAGGTCTCCAAGGAGGCGGGCGCGCACCTGCGGGTGCAGACCGAGGCGCTGCGCTCGACGCTGCGGCTCGCGCACGCCGTGGTCGCCGGGCTGGAGTTCCGCAGCGACCGGATGCGCGCGGCCTGCGAGGAGGAGTTCCTCGGCGGCTTCACCCTCGCCAACCGGCTGACCCTGGACGAGGGCGTGCCCTGGCGTACCGCGCAGATCATCGCGGGCCGCTACATCAAGGTCGCGCTGGACAAGGGCCTGGCCCCGGCCGACGGGGACGCCGCGCTGCTGTCGGCGATCGCGGAGGAGGCCGGACACCGACTGGCCGGTCCCGAGGCGCTGTTGGCCGCCTCGCTGAGCGTCGAGGCGGGGCTGCGCGCCAAGACCTCGGTCGGCTCGACCCACCCCGAACAGGTCCGCGCGACCCTCACCGAACTCCTCGGCGAGCACGAGCGGTTGACCGGACGGTGGGCGGAGCGGGACGCCGCCGTACGGGCGGCGGCGGACCGGGTCGCGGCGCTGCTCGCGCCGTCGGCGGAGGCGGACACCCCGGCGGAACGGCCTTGACCCCGCCGCCGCCCCAGCCGGTGACCCCGCCCCAGCCCGAGCCCCCGCGCCGTCCCTCCCTCGCCGCCCCCCGCCGCGGGATCGACCTGCGGACCGGCTCGGCCCGCGCCTTCGGCACCTTCGGCGAACTCCTCCAGGGCGCCCTGCCCGGCGGCCCGGAGTTCCTGGTGACGCTGCCGGTCGACCGCTGGGCCCGGGCCCGCTTCCGCCTCGACCCGGGCGGCCCGCTGCGGGTCTTCCCCTCGCACAAGACCAAGACCCGGCGGGTGGCCGAGGCGATGCTCGCCTCCTGCGGCCGGCCGGGCGGCGGGGTGCTGCTGCTCGACGGCGACCTGCCGGTCGGCAAGGGGATGGCCAGCTCCTCGGCCGATCTGGTCGCCACCGTACGGGCGGTCGGCGCCGCGGTGGGCCTGGACACCTCCCCGGCCGCGGTCGAGCGCTGGCTGCGTCCGATCGAGCCGACCGACGGGGTGATGCACCCCGGCGTGGTGGCCTTCGAGCACCGCGAGGTGCGGCTGCGCGAACGCCTCGGCGGCCTCCCGGCGGCGACCGTGGTCGCGGTGGACGAGGGCGGGCTGCTCGACACGGTGGCGTTCAACCGGGTGCCGAAGGTGTTCTCCCCGGCGCACTGTGCCGAGTACGCGGACCTGCTGGCCGAACTCGCCGCGGCGGTCCGGGCGGGCGACCTCGCCCGGGTGGGGGCGGTGACGACCCGCAGCGCGGTGCTGAACCAGCGACTGGCGCCCAAGCGCAACCTCGACGCGATGCTCGCGATCGCCGAACGGATCGGTGCGGAGGGGGTGGTGTGCGCGCACAGCGGCACCCTGCTGGGCCTCCTGCTGGACGAGAACGACGCCGACCACGGACCCCGCCTGGCCGCCGCCGTGGCGGCCTGTTCGACCCTGCCCGGCACCACCACCACGGTCCGGGCCCTCAACCTTCAGGACATGGAGCCAGCTCATGCGGCATGAATCGATCGTCGAGGCCATCGGTCACACGCCACTGGTCCGGTTACGGGTGCCCGCACCGGAGGGCGTCGAGGTGTACGCGAAGCTGGAGCTGGCGAACAACTTCGCGATGAAGGACCGGGTGGCCCGGCAGGTCGTCACCGAGGCCCGCCGTTCCGGGGCGTTGAAGCCGGGCGCGCCGATCGTGGAGAGCTCCTCGGGGACGATGGCGCTCGGCCTGGCGCTGGTGGGGACCCACCTGGGCCACCCGGTGCACATCGTCACCGATCCGAGGATCGACCCGATCACCCTGGCCAAGCTGCGCACCCTGGGCTGCGAGGTGCACGTGGTGTCGGCGATGGGTGAGCAGGGCTGGCAGTCGGCCCGGCTGGACCTGCTGGCCGAGCTGATGACCGGCCTGCCCGGCGCCTTCTGGCCGCAGCAGTACTCCAACCCGCAGAACCCGGCGGCCTACCGGGGCCTGGCCGAGGAACTGGTCGCCGACCTCGGCACGGTGGACGTGGTGGTGGGCTCGGTCGGCAGCGGCGGTTCGCTGTGCGGGACGTCCCGGGCCCTGCTGGAACGTTTCCCCGAGCTGAAGGTGGTCGGCGTCGACGCGGTCGGCAGCGTGCTGTTCGGCCAGCCCGACGTGCCGACCCGCCGGCAGTCCGGCCTCGGCAACAGCCTCTACCCGGACAACATCGACTACCGGCTGATCGACGAGGTGCACTGGCTCTCCGACGACGAGGCCTTCGCCGCGACCAGGGCGCTGGCCCGGGAACAGAAGATCTTCGCCGGGAACACCTCCGGCTCGGTCTACCGGGTGCTGACCCACCTCGCGGCGAACGCCGCGCCCGGCACCCGGCTGGTCGGCATCATGCCGGACCGCGGTGACCGGTACGTCGACACCGTGTACGCCGCCGACGCCGAGGCCGTCGAAGGTACGGCGACCGAGCCGACGCCGGTCCGCTACGGGGAGCTGGTGCACAGCTGGTCGTACGCCGAGATCTCCCGCCGGGAGCGCCCGCTGCTGCTGTTCGTGGAGTCCAACACCACCGGCACGGGCATGCTGGCGCTCACCACGGCGGTACGGCTCGGCCTGGAGCCGGTGCTGTTCGTGGTGGACCCGGCCCGCTACCAGGGGCTGGCGGAGACCGGCTGCCGGGTCGTGGTCTGCGACACCGACGACCCGCAGGCGCTGCGCAAGGCCGCCGAGGAGGCGGCCGGCGGCCGCGAGGTGGCGGGGGTGACCACGACCAGCGAGTACTACCTGGTCCAGGCGGCCGCGCTGGCCGAGGGGCTGGGGGTGGCGGCCAACCCGGCGTCGGCGCTGGCGGCCTGCCGGGACAAGTCGGCGACCCGCCGCACCCTGCTCGCGCACGGGGTGCGCCAGCCCCGGTTCGCCGAGGTCCGCGACCCGGCCGAGGTCGAGGCGGCCGTCGCGGCGGTGGGCCTGCCCTGCGTGGTCAAGCCGGTCGACGAGTCCGGCTCGCACGAGGTGCTGTGGTGCGGGGACGTCGCCACCGCCACCGAACAGGTCCGCAAGCTGCTGGCGGTCACCCGCAACGTGCGCGGGCAGGCCAGCGCCGGGACGGTGCTGGTGGAGGAGTTCCTGACCGGGCCGGAGTTCAGCGCGGAGATGTTCTGGGCGGACGGCGACGCGGTCTGCGTCGGCATCACCCAGCGCACCGTCAGCGAGCTGCCGTACTTCGTGGAGACCGGGCACCTGTTCCCGGCGGTGCTCCCCGACGGGACGGCCGCGGCGATGGCCGACACCGCCCGGCACAGCCTGGAGGCGGTCGGGCTGAACCGGGGCCCGGCGCACGTCGAACTGCGGCTGACCGCGGACGGGCCGGCCGTCATCGAGATCAACGCCCGGCTGGCCGGCGGCATGATCCCGGAGCTGATCCGGCCCGCGACCGGCATCGACCTGCTGGAGCAGCAGATCCGCGCCGCCGCCGGGCTGCCGCTGAACCTGACCCCGGAGCGGGAGCGCTCCGCCGGGATCCGCTTCCTGATCGCCGCCGAGCCGGGCCGGCTGGCCGCGGTCGAAGGTGTCGAGCGGGCGGGCGCGGTCGCCGGGGTGGACCGGGTCACCGTGACTGCGGCCGTGGGCCGTTCGGTGCGGCCGGTCCGGGAGGCGTACGACCGGCTGGGCCACGTGATCGCGGTCGGGGACGGCCCCGAGCAGGTGGGCGCCGCCCTGGACGCCGCGCTGGCCGAACTCGCGGTGGTGGTCGAGCCCGGGCATCAGCGGGCCGAGCAGCAGTAGCCGCGTACGGCAAGGGGAGCGCCGGCCGGCCGGCGCTCCCCTTCGCGTTCCGGCCCCTTCGCGTTCCGGCCGCCGCCTTCAGGCCCCCCGCCGTCTTCAGGCTTCCGGCGCGGGGCGGCGTCGGCGCACCACGACCGGCTCCGTCGCGTCCGAGCGGGGCGTCCGGTCGATCAGGGCCGCCAGCGCCGCGACGGTCGGGTGCTCGAAGCAGGCGCTCAGCGGCAGTTCGACGCCCAGGCCCTGGTGGATCTCGGCGAGCATCCGGACCGCCGCCAGCGAGTGGCCGCCGAGGGCGAAGAAGTCGTCGTCGATCCCGATCCGCCCGGTCCCGAACAGCCGCTGCCAGATCCCGGTCAGCGCCCGTTCGGTGGCGGTGCCCGGCGGGGTGAGGAAGCCCTCGGCGCCTTCCTCCGGGGGGATCCGCAGCGCCTTGCGGTCGGTCTTGCCGGACGGCAGCGTCGGCATCGCGCCGAGCACCACGAACCGAGCGGGCGTCATGGCCCGGGGCAGCGAGCGGACGCAGTGCGCCCGCAGCTCGGCCGGGGTCGGCCGGGCGGCCGGATCGGCCGGGTCCACCGGCGTGACGAAGGCGACCAGGCGCGGCCCGGCCTCCGCCGAACCGTCGACGACCACCGCCGAGTCGGCGACCTTGCGGTGCGCACCGAGAACGGCCTCGACCTCGCCGAGCTCGATCCGCACCCCGTGGATCTTCACCTGGTCGTCGCCCCGGCCCAGGTACTGCAGCTCGCCGTCGGCCGTCCACCGGGCCAGGTCGCCGGTACGGTACATCCGCTCACCCGGCGCGCCGTACGGGCAGGGCAGGAAGCGGTCCGCGGTCAGGTCGGGGCGCCCCAGGTAGCCGCGGGCCAGGCTGGCGCCGGCGAGGTACAGCTCGCCGGGAACACCCGGCGGGACGGGCCGCAGGCCCTCGTCCAGGACGAACAGCCGGGAGCCGGTGACCGGCCTGCCGAGCGGCGGGCTCACCGTGCCGTCCAGCGGGCCGGACAGGGTGCCGAGCACGGTCGTCTCGGTCGGCCCGTAGGCGTTGTGCAGCCGCCGTCCGCGCCCCCACTGCGCCGCCAGGTCGGCGCCCATCGCCTCGCCGCCGCTGACCACCGTCCGCAGCCGCGGGAACGCGCGGGCGGGCAGCGCGGCCAGCGCGGTCGGGGTCAGCACGGCGTGGCTGATCCGCCGCTGTTCGAGCAGGACGGCCAGCTCCTCGCCCAGCACCGGGTGCGCGGGGGCCACCACCAGGGTCGCCCGGGATCGGAAGGCCAGCAGGAGTTCCATGACGTACATGTCGAAGGTGGGGGACACCTGCTGCAGCACCCGGGGCTTCTCGCCGCCGGTCGCGCTCTGCTCGCCGCCGGTCGTGCTCTGCTCCCCGCCGGTCGTGCTCTGCTCCCCGTCGCCGCCCGCCGTCACCACCTCGTGCAGCCGCTCGCACAGCGGCGCCAGCCCGGTGTGGGTGACCACGACGCCCTTGGGCCGTCCGGTCGAGCCGGAGGTGTACAGCAGGTAGGCGGCGTTCGCCGGGTCGACCGGCGCGGTGGCCGGGCGCTCGCCGGAGTGCTCCGCGAGCGCGTCCAGCAGGTCCGGGTCGTCCAGCAGCAGTGTCGTCGGGGCGCCGACGGGCAGGGCGGAGGCGCCGGCCGAGTCGGTCAGCACCAGGGCGGGCCGCGCGTCGGACAGGATGAACGACAGCCGCTCGACCGGGAACTGGACGTCCAGCGGCAGGAACGCGCCGCCGGCCTTGGCGACGGCCAGCACGGCGAGCACCAGCTCGCCGCCGCGCGGCAGGGCGAGCGCGACCGTGCGCTCCGGGCCGATCCCGCGGGCGACCAGTTCGGCGGCCAGCCGGTTCGCCTGCTCGTCCAGTTCGGCGTAGCTGAGGGTGATGTCGCCCGCCTCCAGGGCCGGCGCGTCCGGTGCCGCCGCCACCGCCCGCTCGAACTGCCCGGCGAGGGTGACCGGTTCGGGCGCGGCCGCGCCGGTGCTCCACCCGCCGAGGACGGCCTCGCGCTCGCCCGGGAGCAGCAGGTCCCAGTGGGAGATCGGCAGGTCGGGCTGCTCGGTCGCGAGGGCCAGCGCGAGCAGCAGCCGCTGCGCCAGCGCCTGCCCGGCCGCCTCGTCGAACAGGTCGGCGCTGACCGTCAGGACGCCGCTGATGGTCGCGCGGGCGCGGTCCTCGGTCAGCTCGAAGGTCAGGTCGAAGGGCGTCGCGGGGGTGCCCAGGTCGAAGGGCTCGGTGGGCAGCCCGCCGAGCGCGGGCACCGGCTCTGGCTCGCCGTTGAGGCTCGCCATCACCTGGAACAGCGGGTTGCGGCCGTGCCGGCGGGGCGGGTTGAGGGCGGTGACGATCTCGTCGAAGGGCAGCTCCATGTGGTCGTGCGCGGCGAGGTTGGTCTCCCGCACCCGGGCGATCAGGGCGCGGAAGCTCGGGTCGCCGGAGGTGTCGGCGCGCAGCACGGCGGTGTTGATGAAGCAGCCGATCAGCTCGTCCAGCGCCTGGTCGGAGCGGCCCGCGGTGGGGGTGCCCAGCGGGATGTCGGTGCCGGCGCCGAGGCGGGTGAGCATCGCGGCGATCGCGGCCTGCAGCAGGATGAAGACGCTGGCGCCGTGCTCGTGGGCCGCGGCGGTGATCCGCCGGTACAGCTCGGGGCCGGCCTCCACCCGGGTGGGCAGGCCGCGGAAGGTCGGTGTCGCGGGGCGCGGCCGGGCCCCCGGCAGGGCGAGCTCCTCGGGCAGCCCGGCCAGCGTCCTGGCCCAGAACTCCAGGCTGCGTCCGAACGGGCTGGCCGGGTCCTCCGGGCGGCCCAGCTGCTGTGCCTGCCAGAGTGCGAAGTCGGCGTACTGGATGGGCAGTTCGTGCCAGTTCGGGGCCTGCCCGGCGGATCGGGCAGCGTAGGCGGTGGCCAGGTCGCGGCAGAGCGGGGCCAGCGAGAGGCCGTCGCAGGCGATGTGGTGGACGTCCACCAGCAGGACGTGCGAGCGCGGGCCGGTGCTGAACACGTGCAGCCGCAGCGGGACTTCGACGGTCAGGTCGAAGTGGGTCTCCAGCGCGTCCCGCAGCGCCTGCTGGAGGCCGTTGGGGTGGATGGCGCTCGCGCGGACCACCCGGGTGACGGCCTCGGGCGGCTGTACCGACTGGCGCGGCACGCCGGTGTCGGCGGGGAAGACGGTGCGCAGGATCTCGTGCCGCCGGCCGAGGTCGGCCGCGGCCGCGGTGAGCGCGGCGAGGTCCAGCTCGCCGGCGATCCGCACCGCCAACGGCATGTGGTAGAAGGCCTGTTGCTGCCCCAGCCGGTTGACGATCCAGATCCCGCGCTGGGCCATGGACAGCGGCAGCGCCTCGGGCCGGGGGCCGGAGGCGGCCGGGATCGCGCTGCGGGCGGGCGCCTCGGCGGGGGTCGCGGCGGCCTCGTCGAGCAGTTTGGCCAGGTCGGCGAGCACCGGGGTCTTGAGGATGTGGCGGACGGAGAGCTTGACCGACCACTGCCGCCGGATCCGGGCGACCAGCCGGGTGGCGAGCAGCGAGTCCCCGCCGTCGCGCAGGAAGTCGGTGTGACGGCTGACCGTCTCGGTGCCCAGCAGCCGGGACCAGATCGCCGCGAGGGCCCGTTCGGTCCCGGTCGAGGGAGCGTCGGAGCTGTCGGAGCCGTCAGCGCCGTCGGTGGCTCCCGCGGCGGGGCGGGGCAGCGGCGCCTGCGGGTCGGCGGCGTACTCGACGGTGCCGTCGGCCAGCACCCGGGCCCGGCGGCCGCTCGGCGCGCCCGCCAGCAGGAGTTCGCCGTACACCCCGGTGGGCGCCCGGTTGCCGTACCGGTCGCGGACCTCCGCCTCGGCGCCGTCCACCTCGGCCGGGCCGTGCTCGCCCAGCGGGACGCGGCCGACGCCCGCCACGCCCTCGCCGCCGACGCCCGCCACGCCCTCGGCCAGGAAGGCCTCCAGCAGGGCCAGGTAGTCGGCGGCGAGCCGCTCGACGGTCGCCCGCTCGAACAGGTCGGTGGCGTAGTCGAAGGTGAAGCCGACCTCGTCCGCCGTGTAGCTGACCGCGAGCTCCAGGTCGAACTTGGCGGAGTCGTTGCGCATCTCCACGATCTCGACCGCCAGCCCGGGCAGCTCCGGCGGGGGAACCACCTGGTTGACGCTGCACATCACCTGGAACACCGGGTTGCGGGACGGGTCCCGGACCACGCCCAGCGTCTCCACCACCCGGTCGAACGGCACGTTCTGGTGCGACAGCGCCTCCGCCGCCACCGTCCTGACCTGGCCGAGAAGGTGGCGCAGGGTCGGGTCGCCGGTCAGGTCGACGGGCACGGCCAGGGTGTTGGCGAAGTAGCCGATGACCGGCTCCCACTCGGCGCGCGGCCGGTTGGCCACCGGCACGCCGACGACCACCCGCTCCTCCCCGTTGTACCGGTGCAGCAGGGCGGCCAGCACCGTGACGGCGGTGGCGAACAGCGAGGCCTCGTGCCCCGAGCCCCAGGCGGCCAGCCGCCGTTGGAGATCCGCCGGGACGGGCACGGTGACGCTGGCGCCCGCGCCGCTGAGCAGGACCGGCCGCGGCAGGTCGGACGGGATCCCGGCCTCCTGTGGCAGCCGGGCCAACTGCTCGCGCCAGAAGGCGAGCTGGCCGCGGTAGAGCTCCACCGTGGCGGGCTCGGCCTCCCAGGCCGAGTAGTCGGCGTAGCGCATCGTCAGCGGGGCCAGGCCGGTGGGCGCGCCGCCGACCCGGGCGGTGTAGCAGACACCCAGCTCCCGGAAGAACAGGCCCTCCGACCAGCCGTCGGTGATCGCGTGGTGCATGGTGACGGCGAGGTGGTGCACCGATGCGCCCGCCCGGACCAGCTTCGTCCGGAACAGCGGACGCCCGGCCAGCGGGAACGGGATCCGGCTCTCCTCCTCCATCAGCCGGATCACCGCGGCCTCGCCGAGGTCGGTCAGGTCCACCTGCTCCCAGGGCAGTTCCTCGGGGTCGAGCAGCAGTTGGAAGACCTCGTCCTCGTCCCCGGCGAAGGTGGTGCGCAGACCCTCGTGCCGGGCCACCAGGTCGCCGACGGCGAGCCGCAGGGCCTCGGTGTCGAGCTCGCCCGCCAGCCGGAGCCGGAACGGGACGTTGTAGGTGCTGTTGGGGCCGTTCAGCTGCTCCAGGAACCAGAGCCGCTTCTGCGCCAGGGACGCGGGTGCCCGCCCGTCGCCCGAGCGGGCGGCCGGTACGGCGGCGGACGAGGGGGCGGCGCTGGTCGAGGCGGTGGCCTCCTCCGCCAGGGCGCGGGCGAAGACGGCGTCCAGTGTGGCGCGGCCGACCGCATCGGTGTCGTTCACGAGCGTTCCTGGCCTTCCGGGTCGTGGGGGGGTGATTGTCCTGATCCGACGTCAGACGGTGGCGGGCTCGGGGACTTCGGTGGGGATGCCGGTCGCCGTCCGCACCGGGGAGAGGGCGAGCAGCAGCGCGGCCAGCCCGATGCCGCCGGCGCAGACCACGATCGCCAGCTGGGTGCCCAGCCAGGAGCCGAGTGCGCCGCCGACCATGGCACCGAACGGGGTGCCGGCCATCACGATCATCCGGGTGGAGGCGTTCATCCGGCCCTGCATGGCGTCGGGGGTGATCGCGGACCGGTAGCTGCGGATGTTGACGGCGCTGGCGATCACCAGCACGGCGTAGGCGACCTGGACGAACATCAGCATCGCGAAGGCGACCCCCTTGGGCATCACCGTCGCGGCGGGGATGACGAGTTCGACGGCGGTCATCGCCACGGTGGTCCAGATCACCATCCGGCCGAAGGGCAGCGCCTTGCCCAGCCGGGCCGCGATCAGGGCGCCCATCAGCGAGCCGACGCCGGTCCCGGCCAGCAGCGCGCCGACCAGGATGCCGGGCAGGTCCAGGGTGCGGGTGATGAAGACCAGGAACACCGGGTCGATCGCGATGGCGGAGAAGTTCACCAGGAAGGTGACCAGCACCAGGGTGCGCAGCGTCGCGTCGCCGAAGATGAAGCCCAGGCCCTCGCCGATCTCCTTCCACATCGAGGACGGGTCTCCGGTGGCGGGTTTCTCCGGCACCGGCTCGCGCTTGCGGATGCGCAGGGTGCAGGCGGCCGCCAGCCCGAAGGCGAAGACATTGACCATGATGACGACGGGCCCGGTGAGCAGCTGCACCAGCAGGCCGCCGAAGGTCCGGCCGCCGATGTTGGAGACCGAACTGCTCATCTCCAGCTTGCTGTTGCCCTCGACCAGGTCCTCGCGCTCGACCAGGGCGGGCAGGATCGAGGCGTTGCCGATGTCGGAGACCGTGCTGCAGGCGCCGGTGCCGAACACCACGGCCAGCAGGAGCGGGACGCTCAGCAGGTGCGCCCAGGACAGCAGCGGGACGGAGAGCAGGATCAGCGAGCGCACGGCGTCCGCCGCCACGATGATCATCTTCTTCGGCCGCCGGTCCAGCCAGACCCCGACGAACAGGCTGATCAGGAGGTAGGGCAGGAACTCGGTGGCGAGCAGCAGGCCCATCTGGAACACCGAGGCGCCCAGGCTGACCGAGGCGATCAGCGGGACGGCCACCGCGACCATGTTGGTGCCCAGCATGGAGAGGGTCTGGCCGGCCCAGAGTCTGCGGAAGTCCGCGTGGTCCCACAGTCCGGTGAGCTTCACGACGCCGCTCCCGCCTGGGCCATGGCGCGGCCCATCAGGTCGAGCAGCGGCTGCGGGGCGGCGAGGAAGGCGTGGTGCCCGCCGTCCAGCAGGTGCTCGTGGTGGCGGCCCGGCGGGACGTACCGCGTCCAGCCGCCCAGCTGCTCGGGGCGGATCTCCACGTCCTGCTTCCAGCCGACCGTGTGCACGGCGCAGGCCAGCGGTTCGGGGGCGTCGAGCCGGTAGCGGCGCTGGGCCGCGAGGTCCTCCTCCAGCACGTCCAGAGCGACGTCGAGGAAATCCGGGTCCATCCTGGTCCCGGCCGCCTGGGCGAGGATGTTCAGCTCGACCGCGAGCTCGTCCCGCCCGAGCCACAGCCAGCGCCCGAACGGCTCCTCGTCGGGGGCGAGTTGGGAGGACATGAAGAGCGCGGTCAGCTCCTTGCCGTGCGCCCGCTCCAGTTCCAGCGCGGTGGCGAAGGCGGAGAGGGCGCCGCCGCAGTGGCCGAAGAAGCCGGTCGGCCGGTCCACCAGCGGAGCCAGGGCCGCCGCGGCGGCCGCGGCCAGGTTCTGGTACGTGACCGGGTGCGGCTCGCGCAGGCGGTTCTCCCGTGCGGGCAGCTGCACCAGGCACACCTCGACCTCGCCGATCCGCTCGGGCCAGGCGCGGTACATCGACGCGCCCGTGCCCGAGTACGGGAAGAGGAAGATCCGTGCCGGGGCGTCCTCGGATGGTTGGCGGAACAGCCATTTGCCCGCGTCGGTCTGCATGGCGCCGTGAACTCCTTGTTCCCGCCGTTGCGGTGTCGGGATGGTCGGTGTCGGGATGGTCGGTGATGGGGCGGTGGGGCGGTGGGGCGGTCGGGCGGTGGGGCGGTCGGGCGGTCGGAGTCCGGGGCCGCGGCGGCCGGGTCAGTCGCCGAGCGCGGCGGCGCCGAGCGCGGCGCCGACGGCCCGGACGTGCGGCTGCCGGACCAGGCCGTAGTGGTCGGTGTCGAAGCGGTGGACCCGGAAGTCGCCGGACACCACCGCCCGCCAGGCCTCGGCACTGCCCAGCTCCCGGCCGTCCCGGCTCTCCAGGTAGACCGCGTCGCCGGGGTGGCGGCGCGGCCGGTAGGCGTGGTGGGCGTGCAGATGGGCGGCGAAGACGCGGTGGCGCGCCGTCCAGGCCTCGCTGCCGGACTCGGCGGGCGGGGCGCCGGTGAGTGCCAGGGCGTCCCGCAGGAGTGCCTCGGTGGTGCGGGCGTCGTCCAGTCCGGCGAGCTGCCCGGGGTCGGGGAAGGCGGCGTCGACCATGGCGAGGGTGACCTCCCGGCCGGCCTCCGTCAGCAGGCCTGCGGTCTCGAAGGCCAGCACCGCGCCGAAGGACCAGCCGGCCAGGTGGACCGGTCCGGCCGGGTGGTCCCGCCCGATCCGGGCCGCGGCGGCCGCGGCCATCTCCTCGACGGTGGCGCCGACCGGCTCGGCGCAGTCCAGCCCGTACACGGCCAGCCGCGGGTCGAGCGCGGCGGTCAGGGCCAGGTAGCCCAGGGCGCTGCCGCCGACCGGCGGGAACAGCCACAGCGGCGCCGCGCCGGAGGGGCGCAGGGCCAGCACGTCCCAGCCGCCCGGGGCGTCCGGTGAGGGCGCCTCCAGCAGGGCGGCGAGGCGCTCGACCGTGTCGTGGGCGAACAGCTCGGCGACGCTCAGCCGGCGCTCGAAGTCCCGGCGCAGCCGCCCGATCAGCCGGACGGCGGCCAGCGAGTGCCCGCCGACCTGGAAGAAGCCCACGTCGACGCCGAAGTCCGCGGTGTCCAGCACGTCCGTCCAGGCGGCGGCGACCAGGCGCTCGGCCCCGGTCAGCGGCCGGGTGGGTGCGGTGGGCCTCCCGGTGTCCGCGGGGGAGGGGAGCCGCTTGCGGTCGACCTTGCCGCTGCCGGTCAGCGGCAGCTCGGGCAGCGGCTGCCAGGCGGCGGGCACCATGTGCCGGGGGAGCAGTCCCTCGGCGTGCCGGCGCAGCTCCGCGACCGGCAGCGCGCCGCCCGGCCGGACGGTGAAGTACCCGACCAGCCGCTCGCCGTCGAAGGTCACGGCGGCCGAGCCGCAGTCCGGGTGCGCCGACAGCGCGGCCTCGATCTCGCCCGGTTCGACCCGCATGCCGCGGATCTTCACCTGGGCGTCGGTCCGGCCCAGGTACTCGATCGCGCCGTCCGGGCGGCGCCGGGCGAGGTCCCCGGCGCGGTAGAGGCGCTCGGTGCTGCCGTCCGGCAGGGTGTGCTCGCGGAAGCGCTCGGCGGTCAGTTCCGGGCGGCCGTGGTAGCCGTCGGCCAGGCAGACGCCGCCGATGAACAGCTCGCCGGCGGTGCCGACCGGGACGGGGTGGCCGGACGGGTCCAGCAGGTGGATCCGGGTGTTGGCGATCGGACGGCCGATCGGCACGGTGTCCGCCTCGTCGCGTGAACAGTGCCAACAGGTGACGTCCACGGCGGCCTCGGTGGGGCCGTACAGGTTCGCCAGGGCGGCCTTGGAGCGGTCCAGGAAGTCCCGCCGGAGGTCGGCCGGCAGCGCCTCGCCGCTGCACACCACCTGCCGCAGCGCGGTGGCGGCGGAGACGTCGGCGGCGTCCAGGAAGGCCCGCAGCATCGAGGGGACGAAGTGCGCCACGGTGATCGACTGCCGGGACAGCACCTGTTCCAGGTAGCCCGGGTCCCAGTGGCCGCCGGGCTCGGCGACGACCAGCCGGGCGCCCTCGCGCAGCGGCCAGAAGAACTCCCACACCGACACGTCGAAGGTGTACGGGGTCTTCTGCAGCACCCGGTCCTCGGCGGTCAGCCGGAACTCCTCCTGCATCCAGTCCAGCCGGTTGGCGATCGCCCGGTGGGACACCACCACGGCCTTGGGGCGGCCGGTGGAGCCGGAGGTGTGGATGACGTAAGCCGGGTCGCCCGGGCCGGTCCCGACGCCCGGGGCCCGCTCGCCGCACGCCGGATCGTCGGGCACGAACTCGACCCGCACGCCGGGTAGTTGGAGTCCTTCCGTTCCGGCGGCGGTCAGCACCACCCGGCAGTCGGCGTCGCTGAGCAGCCGGGCCGTGCGCTCCGCCGGGTCCGCCGGATCCAGCGGGACGTACGCGCCACCGGCCTTGAGCACGGCCAGCAGCGAGACCACCAGCTCCGCCGAGCGGTGCTGGACGATCCCCACGTGCTCGCCGGGCCGTACGCCGAGCGCGACCAGCCGGTGCGCCAGGGCGTTGGCCCGGCCGTCCAGTTCGGCGTAGCTCAGGACGCGGTCGCGGAACAGCACTGCGGGTGCCTGCGGGGTGGTCGCGGCCTGCCGTTCGACCGCCCGGTGCAGCAGCCGCGGGCCGGGGTACTCCCGTTCCGTCCGGTTCCACTCCCGCAGCTCGGCCAGCTCCGCCCGGTCCAGCAGCGGGACGGCGGTGGGTGCGGCGGCCGGATCGGCCAGCAGGACCCGGATCACGGCCACGTGGTAGCCGAAGTAGCGGTCGGCGTCGTCGGCGGCGATCCGGTCGGCGTCGTAGCGCAGGGCGAGCCCGATCAGGTCGGTCCCGGTGTCGCGGGAGAACTCCGAGCCCAGCAGGAAGTCGGTGGGGGTCCGGCTGCGCTCCTCCAGGACCTCCAGGTCGCCGGTGGGGACGGCCGACTCGTTGCGGAAGTGGGTGTAGTTGAAGAAGGTCTCGAAGGCGGCCGCGCCGGCCACCCGGCCGCGCAGTTCGGCCATCGGGAAGCGCCGGTGCTGCTGGACGGCGAGGTCCGTCGCGGCGACCTGCCGGATCAGCTCGGACCAGCTGCCGACCGCCAGGCGGCAGCGCACCGGCAGGGTGTTCAGGAACAGGCCGACCACCCGGTCCCCGTCCGGCTCGGCGATCCGGCCGTTGTACACGGCACCCGAGACCACGTCCTCGGAGCCGGTCAGCAGCGCGATCACCCGCAGGTGCACGGTGAGCAGCACGATCCGCACCGGGACCTGCAGCCGGGCGGCCAAGGCGACCAGCCCGGCGGAGAGTTCGGCCGGCAGTTCGCGCGGCACCACGGCCATGTCCGGCACCCCCGTGCCCGGAGTGGCCGGTACGGATCCGAGCGCGACGCCGTCGAGCTGCGCCTGCCAGAAGGCGAGCTGCTCAGCGTCCCGCACGGCCGCGCGCTCCAGGGCGACGAAGGAGCGGTAGTGGGCACCGGGCGCCGGCGGCAGGGCGGCCGGGCCGCCGCGCCCGAGGGCGGTGAGGTAGAGCGAGAGCAGCTCGCCGAACAGGATCCGCTCGCTCCAGCCGTCGATCACCGCGTGGTGGACCACCGTCCACAGCTGGACCTCGTCCCCGGCGAGCCGGGCGAGGTGGTAGCGGATCAGCGGGGGCCGCTCCCAGTCGAACAGGTGGCGGCCCTCCCAGTCGGTGCGCTGGTCGATCAGGGCCCGCTGCTCCTGCTCCGGCAGGCCGCGCAGGTCCTCGAAGCTCACCGGCGGCTCGGCGATCCGCCGGTGGACGACCTGGAGGGGTTCGCGGAAGCCGCCGGGGGCGAAGGAGGTGCGCAACAGCTCGTGGCGCTCCAGCAGCCGGGCGACGGCGGTGCGCCAGGCCTCGGCCGAGAACTCGACCCGCAGCCGGGTCAGCAACACGTCGTGGTACATCGCGGTGTGCGCCTGCTGGCCACTGCGGTAGAGCATGCCGGCCTGCAGGGCGGTCAGCGGGTAGGCGGCGACGGCGTCGGCGGGCAGCCGCGGCCGGTCCTCGGGGTGGACCAGCTCGAAGGGTCCGGGGGCCGCGGGGCCCGCGGCGGGCTCCGCGGTGCGCACCAGCGGGGCGAGCTCGCGGACGGTCTGGTTGCGAAGCAGGTCGCGGACCCGGAAGCCGAGGCCGCGGGCGCCGGCCCGGGCGACGATCTGCACGCTGCTGATGGAGTCGCCGCCGAGCTCGAAGAAGTTGTCGTCGATGCCGACGGCGGCGCGACCCAGCACCTCGGCCCACACCTCGGTGAGCACCCGCTCGGTCTCGTCACGCGGCGCGGAGTCCTCGGCGGCGGTGGGCGGCTGGGGGCGTTCGGGCTCGGAGGCCACGGCCGTACGGGCGGTGGCCCGCGGCGGCGAGGCGGAGCCGAGGAAGTCGGTCAGCGGTCGGTCCGGGCGTTCGGCGGCCAGTTCCAGCACCCGGGCGTAGCTCGCGGCGAAGTCGGCGATCCACTCGGGGGTGAACCGGTCGGCGCGGTACTCGAACTCGGCGACCGGTCCGTCCGCGGTCCGGTTGACCTGCAGGGACAGCTGGTACTTGGCGGTGACCGACGGGACCTCGACCGGGCGGAACTCCAACTCCCCGGCCCGCACCGGCTGGAAGAAGTCCTCGCCGACGGTGAAGGCGACCTGGAAGACCGGCGGGTGCCCCCGGTGCCGGGGCGGCCGGACCTCCTTCACCACCGTCTCGAAGGGTACGGCCTGGAGGTCCTGGGCCCGCAGGACGGCGGCACGCACCCGCTCGACCAGCTCCCGGAAGGTCCGCGGCCCGCTGAGGTCGGTGCGGACCGCGACCATGTTGACGAAGCAGCCGACCGTCGACTGGAACTCGGTCCGGCCGCGGTTGGCGGCAGGGGTGCCGACCACGAGGTCGCGCAGCCCGGTGCGGTCGGCGAGCAGCAGGTCGTACGCCGCCAGCAGGACGGTGAACGGGGTGGTGCGTAACCCGGTCGCCAGTGCGGCGAGCTGTTCGACGGCCGCGGCCGGCAGCGGGACGTCCGCGGTGCCGCCGGGGGCGGCGGTGGAGTCCGGGTCGGGCAGCGGGAGGTCCCCGGGCAGCTCCAGCACCGGCAGGTCGCCGGCGAGCAGTTCGGCCCACTCGTGCCGGGCCCGTTCACCGGCCGGGCTCGCCAGCCACTCGTCGTGCCAGAGCGAGTAGTCGCCGTACTGGTAGTTCACCCCGGGCAGGCCGGGCTCCGTCCCGGTGGTGAACGCCCGGTAGTGGGCGGCAAGTTCGTCGAGGACCAGCTTCGCCGACCAGCCGTCGAAGACCGCGTGGTGGGCGCAGAACATGACCACGTGGCTGCCGTCGGCGCAGTGCAACAGTCCGGCCCGTACCAGTGGCCCGTTCTCGAGGTCGAAGGGGGCGCGGGCGTGGCGCGCCATTCGCTGTTCGCGTTCCTCGGCGTCCCGGCAGGTGGCGAGGCGCCATTCCCAGCGCGGTTCCGGATGGACGACCTGGAGGAGTCCCCGCTCGTGAATGCGGAAAGTGGTGCGCAGCGCCTCATGCCGGGTGAGCACGGCGTCGAACGCATTGCGCAGCGCCGGGATGTCGACCGTTCCCCGGACTTCCCAGAAGCACGGGATGTGAAAGGTCGGTGCGTCACCGACGGTCTGCTGCGCGAGGAAGAGTTGCTCCTGGACCTTCGACGCCGGGAACGGATCCTCGTCCGCGGCGTCCGATTGGGCGGGGAACTCGCTGTCCACGGCTCGTAGACGCCCTTTCCTCCTGGGTGTGGAGACACGGATCGGCGTCCCCCAGGAACGTCAGCATACAGGCGGGAATTGGCTCGGCAAGGGGTGAGATCTTGCCGTGCCCGTAAGGGATTTGACCTCTGTCATGATCGCATCGAGTAGGGTAGTCTCGCCGCATCTTGCAGCGATGAGAGCGGGGGATCAACCCATGCCCGACCGTGTCGTTCCCATCTCGCCGCAGCAGCGCAGGCTGTGGCTGCTGCACAGCCTGCATCCGCGGCTCCCGCTCTACAACGGGCCCGTGGCGCACGAGATCCGGGGCGAACTCGATGTCCCGATGCTGGAACAGTCAATCCGTGCACTGATATCCCGTCATGCCGCACTGCGGACGGGTTTTTCCGTGGTGGACGACCAGCCCGTACAAGTGGTGTCCGAGCGCCTGGAGTTCACCCTTCCCGTGCACGACCTGAGGGGGGATCCCGATTCCCTCCGGGCCCGGGTGCGCGAGGCCGCCGCCGCGCCGTTCGACCTGGAGCGCCCCGGGGTCTTCGACTTCCGGCTGTTCCGGTCGGCGGACGAGGAGTGGACGCTGCTGCTGAACCTCCACCACATCGTCACCGACGGCTGGTCCAACGCGGTGATCGCCGAGGAGATCGGCCGGGGCTACGCGGACGCGCTGGCCGGGCGCCCGCCCGCCGCCGAGGAGCCCGGCCACGGGTACGCCGAGTACGGTGCCGCGCTGGCCGAGCGGCTGGCCGACGGCCTGGCGGAGCGTCAACTCGCCTACTGGTCGGAGCACCTGTCCGGAGCCCCCGACCTGCTGCGACTTCCGCTGGACCGCCCCCGGCCGGCCCGGCAGCGCTTCCACGGCGAACTGCTGGACTTCGCGCTGGACGCCGGACTGGCCGAGCGGGTGCGGCAGACCGCGGCCCGCCACCGCACCACGGACTACGTGGTGCTGCTGGCCGCCTTCACCCTGCTGATGCACACCTACACCGGAGAGCGGGACGTGGTGGTCGGCGCACCGGTGTCCAACCGGGACGACGAGGCCCTCGACCGGACCGTCGGGTTCTTCGTCAACATCCTTCCGCTGCGCAGCCGGAGCCGGCGCGGGGAGAGCTTCTCGGAGTATCTCCAGCGCTGTCGGGCGACGTTCATCGGCGGATTCCGCAACCAGGCGGTACCTTTCGACGAAATCGTCAAGGTGACGGACAGTCAGGGCTCGCTCGGGCACTCTCCGCTGGTGCAGGCGGTATTCGGATACCACCAGCAGAGCGCGCCGGTCCTTCCACTGGAGGGCCTGCGGACGAGCCGCTGGAACGTGCCGACCGGATTCGTCCAGACGGACCTGGAGTTCGACCTCGCACGAGCCGGGGACGGTTCCGTGGCCGGAATCATCGCCTATGACAGCGACCTGTTCGACGAGACGACGATCGCCCGGCTCGGCGCGAATTACCGCGCTCTGCTGGAGGGGGCGTTGGCCGATCCGCAGTCGCCGCTGGACCGGCTCGAACTGCGTTCCGCCGAGGAAATTCGGTTCGACCGCGAGGTGAACGCAACCGCGGCGGAGTTTCCGGCGGACGCCTGCCTGCACGAGCTGTTCGAGGCGCAGGTCGAGCGCACCCCGGACGACGTCGCCGTGGTCTCGGAATCCGCGCAACTCAGCTACCGCGAACTCGACGCCCGTGCCGAGGCGTTGGCCCGGCGGCTGAGGGCGCGGGGCGTCGGCCCCGAGCGGGCGGTGGGCATCTGCCTGGAGCGCTCGGTGGAGCTGGTGGTGGGGCTGCTCGGCATCCTCAAGGCCGGGGGCGCCTACCTGCCGCTGGACCCGGCCAGCCCGCCGGCCCGGATCCGGCAGATCCTGGCCGACGCGGCCGCGCCGGTGCTGCTGGTGGACCGGGCGCTGGGGGAGGAGATCGACGCGGCCTCGGTCGGCGCCGAGCCCCTGGACCCGGCGGCCGCCCCGGACCCGGCGGCCCTGGATGCGGCCTTCCCGTCCGAAGGCACCGTGCACCGCCCGCACCCCGAGAACCTGGTCTCCGTCTACTACACCTCCGGCTCCACCGGCATGCCCAAGGGCGTGGCGAGCCGCCACCGCGGCTGGGTGAACCGGATGGTCTGGATGCAGCGCCGGCACCGCCTGGCCAGGGGCGAGACCGTCCTGCACAAGACCACCCTGACCTTCGACGACTCCGCCCTGGAGATCTTCTGGCCGCTGTCGGTCGGCGGCCGGGTGGCCGTGCTCGAACCCGGCCGCCACCGGGACCCGTTGGCGGTGCTGGAGGCCGCCACCCGCTACGAGTCGGTCTACCTCCAGGTCGTCCCGAGCATGCTGAGCGCGGTGCTCGACCTGGTGGAGCAGGCGCCCGAGCGGGTGCCGCCCCGGCTGCGCAACACCACCTCCAGCGGCGAGGCGCTCACCTCGGCGACGGTCGAGCGCTTCCACCGGCTGATGCCGGGCGCGCTGCACAACACCTGGGGTGCCACCGAGGTGTCGATCGACTCGACCTGCCACACCTGCGGCGCGGCCGACGAGACGGCCGCCGGACCGGTGAGCCTGGGCCGTCCGTTCGACAACAACACCGTGCACGTGCTGGACCGCGAGCTGCGGCCGGTGCCGGTCGGCGTGGTCGGCGACCTCTACATCGGAGGCCTGGGACTGGCCCGCGGCTACCTCAACGACCCGGCCCGTACGGCCGGCGCCTTCCTGCCCGACCCGTTCCGCCCCGGCGAGCGGCTCTACCGCACCGGCGACCAGGGCTTCCTGCACCCCGACGGCGGCTTCCGCTTCGTCGGGCGAAGCGACCACCAGGTGAAGATCCGCGGCATGCGGGTCGAACTCGGCGAGATCGAGACCGTGTTGCTCGGCCATCCGCAGGTGAAGGAGGCGGTGGTGGTGATCGCCGAGGGGGGCCCGGTGCAGCGGCTGGTGGCGTTCGTCACCGCCGTCGACCCGGCCGACCCGCCGGGCTTCGACGCCGTCAGGGAGCACGCCAAGGAGTGGCTGCCGCACTACATGATCCCGGCCCAGCTGGTGGTCGAGGACTCCTTCCCGCTCAACGCCAACGGCAAGGTCGACCGGCGGGCGCTGAAGGTGCCCGAGCCGCCGGCCGGCTCGCAGGCCTCCGGGGGCGAGGCGCCGCGGACGCCGTCCGAGCAGTTCGTCGCGGGGGTGTGGCGGGAGCTGCTCGGTGTCGAGCGGATCGGCGCCGAGGACGGCTTCTTCGTGCTGGGTGGGCACTCCCTGGTCGCCACCCGGTTCACCGCGCGGGTGCGCCAGCGCCTCGGCGTCGAGTTCCCGCTGGTCACGCTCTACTCGGAGCCGACCGTACGGGCGACGGCGAGGACGCTGGAGGAGCTCGTCGCGCAGAAGCTCGCCGCCGACGAGCAGGTGGCCGAGCGGTGACCGGCGGCTGGGACGCCGTGGTGGTGGGTGCCCGGGTCGCGGGCGCCGCCACCGCACTGCTGCTGGCCCGGCGCGGTCACAGGGTGCTGCTGATCGACCGGGCCGCGTTCCCCTCGGACACCATGTCCACCCTCTACATCCACCAGCCCGGCGTGGCCAAGCTCTCCGAGTGGGGCCTGCTCCCGGCGCTGCTGGACTCCGGCTGCCCGGTGCTGGACACCATCGGCTACGACGTCGGCGGCGTCCGGCTGGCCGGCCCCGCGCCGGTGATGCCGGGCGCCCCGGCCGCGTTGGCGCCGCGCCGCCTGGTGCTGGACCGGTTGCTGGTCGAGGCGGCCGTCAAGGCAGGCGTCGAGTTCGTGGACCGGGCCAACCTCCAGGAGCTGGTGCACTCCGAGGGAAGGGTCACCGGTGTCCGCTTCCGCACCGCGAGCGGCGTGCGCACCGAGCACGCCCGGCTGGTGGTCGGCGCCGACGGGATGCGCTCCCGGGTGGCCCAACTGGTCGAGGCTCCGGTGGAGTTGAGCGACCCGCGGGCCAGCTGCGTGTACTACACCGGCTGGGTCGGGATCAGCACCGGCTTCGGCTTCCACGAGAGCCCCGGCAACTGGATCGTCCGGATCCCCACCCACGACGACGTGACCCTGATCTCCACCTACTTCCCGCAGGACCGCTTCGCCGAGATCAAGCAGGACCCGTTCCGCCACCACCTGGCGGCCGTGCGCGGCACCGCGCCCGAGCTGTACGAGCAGCTCGCCGGGGCCGAGCAGGTCGAGCAGATCATCGGCACCGGTGACCAGCAGAACTACTTCCGCCGCGGGCACGGCCCCGGCTGGGTGCTGGTCGGCGACGCCGGGCACCACCTGGACACCATCAGCGCCCGCGGCATCACCAACGCCCTGCTCCAGGCCTCCTTCCTGGCCGAGGAGTTGGCGGGCCGGGTGGACGACCCGGCCGCCTCGGCCCGGTTCACCCGGCGCCGCGACGAGGAGCTGACCGAGCCGTACCGGAGCACGTTGGAGCTCGCCAGGCTCACGGTCACGCCCTCGCGGCTGCGGATGCTCCGCGAGATCGCCGGGTCCCCCGAGCTGACCCGCCGGTACTTCGCCGTCGTCGCGGGGATGCTCGGCATCGACGAGCTCTTCGACGAGGACGAGCTCCTCGGCGACGACGACGGCCTCGATGGCGACGATGTGTTCTGATCCCTTTTCTGGAGGAACCGCGATGAGTCCCGCTCCACTCTCGCTCTGGGGCGGCGAGTCCCAACCGCCCTGTCTGCTGGCCGCGTTCCACGAGCAGGCGGTGGCGAGGGGCCCGCAGACCGCCGTCGTGGACGGCGCGCGAGGCGTCACCTACAGCGAGCTGCTGTCCTGGGTCCAGGGCATCGCCGAGGGCCTGACCGCGGCCGGGATCGGCCCGGGCGACCGGGTCGCCGTCACCGGGCGGCGCAGCGCCGCCGTGGTGGCCGCGATGCTCGGCACCATGTGGGCGGGCGCCACCTATCTCCCGCTGGACGCCGAGTACCCGGCGGCCCGGCTCGCCCACATGCTCAAGGACAGCGGCGCCGGCCTGCTGCTGTACGCGGACGAGGAGCCGGAGTTCGAGGTGCCGGTGCCCAGCCTGCCGATCTCCGGCCTGCCGACGAAGGGCACCGTCGATCCGGTGGCCTGCCGGTCCGAGCTGTGGACGTACATCATCTACACCTCCGGCTCCACCGGCCTGCCCAAGGGCGTGGCCGTCCCGCACAGCTGCCTGGACACCATGGTCGACTGGCAGCGCAACCACTCCGTGTGGCCGCACGTGCGCACCGCCCAGTTCGCCCCGCTCAACTTCGACGTCTCCTTCCAGGAGGTGCTGGGCACCCTGTGCGGCGGCGGCACGCTCGTCGTGGTGCCGGAGGAGCTGCGCCAGGACCCGTTCGAGCTGCTGGAGTGGCTGGGCGAGAACCGGATCGAGCGGCTCTTCCTCCCGTACGTGGCGCTGCAGATGCTCGCCGTGGCGGCCGCCGAGGAGGAGTCGCTGGACCACCTGGCGCTGGCCGAGGTCAACGCGGCCGGCGAGCAGCTGGTCTGCACGCCGGACATCCGCGAGCTGTTCGCCCGGCTGCCGCGGTGCCGGCTGAACAACCACTACGGGCAGAGCGAGTCCGCGATGGTCACGGCGCACACCCTGACCGGCCCCAGCAGCTCCTGGCCGGCGCTGCCGCCGATCGGCGCGCCGCTGCCGGGCTGCGAGCTGCTGATCGACCCGCTGGACGCGGCGGAGCCGAACGTCGGCGAACTGCTGGTGGCCGGTGCGCCGTTGTCGCCGGGCTACCTCAACCAGCCGGAGCTGAACGCCAAGCGCTTCGTCACCGTCGACCCGACCCCGCGCGGGCACACCGCCGCCTTCCGCACCGGCGACCTGGTCCGGCTGGAGGACGGTGTGGTGACCTTCCTGGCCCGCCGGGACAAGGACGTGAAGATCCGCGGCTACCGGGTCAACCTGCTGGAGATCGAGGTGCGGCTGCTGGAGCTGCCGACCGTCTCCGCCGCGGTCTGCGTGGCCCTGGACGACGGGCAGGGCTCGCGCTCGCTGCACTGCGCGGTGACGGTCGACTCCGGAGCCGAGCCGCTGGACGGCGCCCGGGCGGCGGCCGAGCTGCGCCGCAACCTGCCGGACCCGTACATCCCGCGCTCCTTCACCACGGTGGCCGCGCTGCCGCGCACCCACAGCGGCAAGGTGGACCGGGACGCGGTGGCCCGTACGCTCGCCGGGCGCTGACCCTCCCCGCACACCGAAAGGGCCGACCGCTGGAAACCGCCCCGCGGAGGTCGGCCCTTTCGGTGGGAGCGGTCAGAGCAGCGACGGCCGGGTGCTGGTGCCGCGCCGCTCGGTGACGATGGCGGCGACCTTGGCGACGGTGTCGGCGGCGATCAGGTCGGCCACCTTCAGCGCGGTGCCGAAGCGCCGGTTCAGCCGGCCGACGACCTGGATCGCGGCCAGCGAGTTGCCGCCGAGGTCGATGAAGGAGGCCGCGGCGCCCGGGACCTCGGCCAGGCCCAGCACCTCGTGCCAGGTCTCACCCACGGCGGTGCGGACGGCCGGGTCGGAGCCGTCCTCCGTCGTGGCGCCACTGCTGGCGGTGGCGCCGGCGGTGGCAGTGGCCTCGGCGGCGAGCCGTTCGAGTTCCGGCCGGGCGATCTTGCCGTTCTGGTTGACCGGCAGCTCGGCGAGCACGGAGACCCGGGCCGGGACCATGCTCTCCGGAAGCCGCTCGCGCAGGTGGGCCCGGAGGCCGTCGACCGAGGCCTCGGCCGGCCCGGCCACCGAGACGTAGGCGGCCAGCGACTGGGCGATGCCCGCCGGGTCGCGCACCGGCACCACGACGGCATCCGCCACCGCCGGGTGCTCGCGCAGGCAGGACTGGATCTCGCCGAGCTCGATCCGCACGCCGCCGATCTTCACCTGGTGGTCGACCCGGCCGATCAGCTCCAGCTCGCCGTCCGCCCGCAGCCGGGCCAGGTCGCCGGTGCGGTACAGCCGGGCGCCGGGGACGGCGGAGAAAGGGTCGGGCAGGAAGCGCTCGGCGGTGAAGGACGGGCGGTCCTGGTAGCCCCAGCCGACGCCAAGCCCGCCGAGGAACAGCTCGCCGAGCTGGTCCACCCCGGCGGGCGTGCCGAAGGAGTCCAGCACGTAGGCGCTCTGGTTGGTCATCGGCCGCCCGTACGGGATCGAGCGCCAGCGCGGGTCGACGTCGGCCACGTCGTAGTAGGTGCTGTCCACCGAGACCTCGGTGGCGCCGCCGAGGCTGATGAAGCGGGCCTGCGGGAACGCCGCGCGGGTCGCCTCCGGCTGGGCCACCGGGATCCAGTCCCCGCCCAGCAGGAAGGCCCGCAGCGCGCCGGTGCGGCCGGTGCCCCAGGTGCGCAGGAACTGGGCCAGCGAGGACGGGACGGAGTGCCAGACGGTGATCCCGGCGTGCTCGACCAGCTCGGCCCAGTGCTCGACGTCGTTCTCCCGTCCGCGCTCCGGCAGGACGAGGGTGGCGCCGGTCATCAGGGCGGCGAACACGTCGTAGACCGTCATGTCGAAGCTCGGCGAGGAGACGCCGAGGATCCGGTCGCCGGGGCCGAGGCCGTAGCGGGAGCTCAGGTCGAGGATCATGCTGGTCCGGCCGACGTGGTCGAGCAGCGCGCCCTTCGGCTCGCCCGACGAGCCCGAGGTGAAGATCACGTACGCGAGGTCCCGGCCGGTCACCTCGACCTCGGGCAGCGCCTCCCGGCCGGCGGTCGGCAGCTCCTCGACCGGGCCGAGCGGGATCACCGGTGCACCGGTCGTCGGGTCCCCGCTGTTGGCGGCGCCCGCGGCGTCGGCGACCACCACGTCCACCCGGCCCAGCCGGTGCAGCACCTCGCGGCGGTGGGCGGGCAGCATCGGGTCGAGCGGGACGAAGGCCGCACCGGTCTTCAGCGCCGCGTACGCCGCCACCACCAGCTCGGCGCTGCGGGTCGCCGCCACGCCGACCCGCCCGCCGGGCCCCACGCCGTGCCCGGCGATCCGGACGGCCAGGGCGTTGGCCCGGGCGTCGAGTTCGCCGTAGGTGAGGCTCAGCGAGCCCTGGACCACGGCGATCCGCTCCGGGCCTGCGGCCACCTGCCGTTCCACCCGGTGGTGCAGGCAGACCGGCTCGGTGAGCGGCGGCTGCGGGCGGTTCACCTCCGCGACCAGCTCGCGTTCGGCGGCGGTGAGGTGCTCGACCTGGTCGATCCGCAGCTCGTCGGGGGCGGCGAGGTAGGCCGCGAGGTGTGCGGCGATCCGGTCGGGCGCCTGCTCGTCGTCGGGGCGGGCGGCGGCCCGCAGGCGCAGCGTCCAGGTGCCGTCCTCGGCGGGGGAGAGGGCGAACACCGCCGGGGAGGACTGCGGGTCCACCGAC
This sequence comes from Kitasatospora aureofaciens, assembly GCF_001188955.3. Taxonomy (GTDB): domain Bacteria; phylum Actinomycetota; class Actinomycetes; order Streptomycetales; family Streptomycetaceae; genus Kitasatospora; species Kitasatospora aureofaciens. Next base: position 60,180 of record NZ_JPRF03000028.1, read on the forward strand.
AGCTCCAGCCCGGCCCCGAACGCCGCCCCGCGCCGGGAGAAGGCGGCCCGGCAGGACAGCAGGGTGGGTGTGGAGGATCCGGTTCCGGCCAGTTCGGCGGGCTCGACCCGCCACGCCGTCCAGGCTTCCGCGTCGTCGGCGCGGCCCCACACGGTGACCGGCCGCACGCCGCCGTAGCGCAGCAGCAGCGCGCACAGCCCGGCGGCGAGGTCCGAGGGCGCTCCGGCCCGCAGCCCGCTCAGCGGAGCGGACTCGACGGCCCCGGTGCGGTCGCTCCACAGCACCGGGAGGACGGGATCGGCGTGCTCGGTCATCGGGAAACTCCCTGGTCGGGTGCGTGAGGGGTGGCGGCGACGGCGGCCGGCAGCCGGGAGACGCGGGCGCCGGGGCGGTCCACGGCCGCCCGGAGCAGCGCCCGCAGCTGGTCGGCCAGGCCGGCCGCCCACGGCGCGTCGAACACCTCGGTCGAGTACTCGATGCTGAGCAGGAAGTCCGGGCCGTCCTCGATGAAGGTCACCGTGGCGTCGAAGGCGTGCTGCCCGGGGTACAGGTCGACGTCCTCGCAGTCCACACCCGGCAGCTCCGGGCGGCCCGGGGCGCTGCCGCCGGTGCGCAGCTGGAGGGTGACCTGGGCCAGCGGGTTGCGCCCGGGCCGGCGGGCGGGGGCGAGGTGGCGCACCACGCTGCCGAACGGCACTTCGTGGTCGATGGCCCGCAGGTTGGCGGCGTTCAGCCGGGCGGCCACCTCGCAGAAGGCCGGGTCGTCGGCGAGGTCGGCGCGCAGCACCACCATGTTGACGAAGTAGCCGATCAGCGGTTCGAGTTCCGGTTCGCCGCGGCCGGCGAACAGGGTGGCGAAGGCGGTGTCCGGGCGCCCGGTGCGCTCGGTCAGGGCGAGCGAGAAGGCCGCGCCGAGCCAGGAGAACAGTGACACCCGGGCCGCCCGGGCGAGGTCGGTGAGCGCACGGTGCAGCTCCGGGTCGAGCCGTACGACGAGGCGGTCGGCGGCGAAGGACGGCCGCCGGGGGCGCTCCCGCCCGGCGGCCAGGTCGACGGCCGGGATGCCGCGCAGCTCCTTCTCCCAGTGGCCGAGCAGCTGCTCCAGCTCCGGTCCCTGGAAGCACTCGCGCTGCCACTGGGCGTATCGTCGGTACGGCACCGGCAGTTCGGGCAGCGCCGCCTCCGGGTCCTCTCCGGCCAGCAGAGCGGCGTAGCCGGCGGACAGTTCGTCGGTGAGCAGGCGCAACGACCATCCGTCGGTCGCGATGTGATGCATCACCAGACTGAGCACGTGCTCCTCGGGGCCGAGCCGGAACAGCCGCAGCCGGAACGGCCGACCTCCGGCCAGGTCGAAGGGCTCGCGCGCCTCCCGGCGCAGCGCCTCGGCGAGCTCGGCCCCGTCGGCGACCTCGCACAGCGGCACCTCGGCCCCCGCGGGCGGGAGCACCAGCTGGTACGGCTCGCCGTCGTCCTCGCGGAAGGCGGTGCGCAGCACCTCCTGGCGGCGCACGACGAGGGTCAGCGCGGCGTCCAGCAGGTCCGTCCGCAGCGGGCCACGCAGCCGGAAGGCGAGCGGGACGTGGTAGGCGGCCGTGCCGGGCACCAGCTGCTCGAACATCCACAACGCCTCCTGACCGGAGGACAGTTCGTACCGCTCGGCCGGGTCGGTCGCGCCGACGGAACCGGGCATCGTGCTCCCATCGGTGAAGAGTGCCGGGACATCTGTCGGATACCGGGAGGACGTCGCTCCCCGAAAGTCCAGGGTCGGGCCGCGCCGGGACCGAGTGCGCCGGCGGACGATCACCGCCCAGTCTGTCAGCCGTACGCACTCTGCGGAAGATCCTTCCCGCGGGTGGGCCGGAAAGCTCCACGGGAAAAGGTAGTTGGTTGTCATACCTCGGCGTCTGCGGTATCCCTTGATCCCGAACCTGTCCGGTGCATGCTCACTTTCGGGAGTCGCGAATGACCGGCACACACATCGCCGGCGGCCTCTTCACGACGGCGGCCGTGGGCATGGTGCGGTTGCCGTGCGATCGGTGGCTCGCCAATCGGCCGGTCCACCGGAGCAGTTCGCGTACGCATCCGGTCCCGGCACCGGTCCTGGCGCGATTCCTGAGCCTCGCCGAGGAGTCGACCGGCAGCCCGGAGGCCGGTCTCGCGGCCGTGCTCGCGGTGCTGCTGCACCATTACGCGGGCCAGCAGGACGTCCGGCTGGACTTCGACCGGGCGCGGGTGCGGATCGGCCTCACGGAGGACGCCGGGCTGCGCCGGATCTGGCAGGAGGTGGACGGTCAACTGGCCGGTCGGCGTACCGAGGTCGCCGAAACCGAAGTGGCCGAATCCGAGGCCCCGCTCACGGTCCGGCTACGCCCCGACGGCACCGGCCCGGACGCCGTCCTGGAAGCCGCGTACGACCCGGCACTGCTGGACGGGCCGACCGTCGCCCGCGTCCTGGAGCACGCCGCCCGGCTGCTGGAAGCGCTGGTCACCGACCCCGACGGGCCGGCCCGTCGCGCCCGGTTCGGTTCGGCGCAGGAGCGCGCGCGGATCCTCTCCGACTGGAACGGGACGCGCACGCCCTTCCCGGACTCGACCGTGGTGGCCGCCTTCGAGGAGCAGGTGCGGGCGACCCCGTCCGCGCCCGCCGTCGAGTTCGAGGGCGCGGTGCTCGGCTACGCCGAACTCGACCGGCGGGCGGGCCTGGTGAGCCGTCGGCTGCGGTCCGCCCAGGACTCCGGCTTCGTCGGCATCCACCTGGAGCGCTCGCTCGACCTGGTGGTGGCGATCCTCGGGGTGCTCAAGGCCGGGCTGGCCTACGTCCCGCTCGACCCCGAACTGCCCGCCGACCGGGTGCGCTACCTGGTCGAGGACTCCGGCGCCCGCACGGTGCTGTGCCGCCCCGAGGACATCGAGGTGCTCTCCGGCCACGGAGCCGACGCGTTGACCGTGCAACAGGCCGTCGAGGAACCGGGGGAGGAGACCGGAGGCCGCCCGGAGATCACCGGCGACACCCCGATCTACCTGATCTACACCTCCGGCTCCACCGGCCGCCCCAAGGGCGTGCTGAACCGCCACGCCGGGGTGTTCAACACCGTCCACTGGCGCCGGCAACGCTTCGAACTGGGCCCGGACGACCGGGTCCTGCAGAAGACCCCGTTCGGATTCGACGTCTCGGCCTGGGAGTTCCTCTGGCCACTGGTCTCCGGCGCCTGCCTGGTGGTCGCCCGTCCGGGCGGCCACCGGGACACCCGCTACCTCAAGCGGACCATCCGCGAACGCCGGATCACCGTGGTCCACTTCGTGCCGTCCATGCTCGACGCCTTCCTGGAGGAGGACGAACTGGCCGCGCACTGCGGGAGCCTGCGCCTGGTCTTCGCCAGCGGCGAGGCGCTCGCCCCGCCGACGATCCGGGCCTTCTTCGAGCAGCTGGACTGCGAGCTCCACAACCTGTACGGCCCCACCGAGGCCTCCATCGAGGTCTCGCACTGGCAGGCCGGGCCCGGGTTCGCAGGGCGCGACGTACCGATCGGCCGTCCGATCGCCAACACCGCTCTGTACGTCGTCGACGAGCGGCTCGAACCGGTGCCGATCGGCGTGGCGGGCGAGCTGTGCATCGGCGGCGTCCAGGTCGCGCTGGGCTACCACCGGCAGCCGGAGCTGACCCGCGAACGGTTCGTCGCCGATCCCTTCACCGCCGGGGCCCGGCTGTACCGCACCGGCGACCTCGCCCGGTACCGCACCGACGGGCAGATCGAGTACCTCGGGCGGCTGGACGACCAGGTCAAGATCAGCGGCTACCGGATCGAACCGGGCGAGATCGAGACCGTGCTGCGCGGGTTGCCGGGCGTCGGGCAGGCCGCGGTACTCCCGGTGGGGGAGGAGGGCGCCCGGCGGCTGGCGGCCTTCGTGGTGCCCGCGGACCCGGCGGCCTTCGACCCCGAACCCCTGCGGGCCGCGCTGGCCGAGGCACTGCCCGCCTACATGGTGCCGAAGCAGTTGACGGCCCTCGCGGCACTGCCCACCTCGACGAACGGCAAGCTCGACCGCCGTGCCCTGGCCGAACTCGCCCGGCCGACCGATCCGGCCCGGGCCCCCGCCGACGACGCCGGGGACTCCCATGACGTGAAGAACGCCGAGGACTCCGAGGACGCCGGGTCCGAGCTGGAGACGACCCTGCGCGCGCTGTTCGCCCGGTCGCTGGGCGTCGCCGAGGTCGGCCTCCATGACGACTACTTCGAACTGGGCGGCCACTCGCTGGCCGCCGTGAAGCTGGCGACCCGGATCCGGGCCGCGCTCGGCGTGGACCTCGACGTCTGGACCCTGTTCGACTTTCCCACTGTGGCCGAGCTGGCGCGCGAACTCGCCCGGCCGCTCTGACGAAGGACGGTCCCCCATGACAGCCCTACCCGCCTCCGGCCCCGCCGCGGAGGACTCCGACGACGCCGAGGACCCGGTGCGCGACCTGCTGGTCGCGGGCGCCGAGCGGCTCGCCGTCGACGACCCGGTGCTCCACCGGGTGCTGGCCCGCGAGCAGGCCCGGCAGAACGCCACCCTGTCGCTGGTGGCCTCCTCCAGCGTGGTCGACCCCTCGGTGCTGGCCGCCCAGGCCTCCACCGCGGTGAACGTGACCGCGGAGGGCTACCCCGGCCGCCGCTACCACGCCGGCTGCGGTGTCATCGACGACATCGAGAGCCTGGCGATCGAGCGCGCCATGAGCGTCTTCGGCGCCCGCTACGCCAACGTCCAGGCGCACTCGGCGACCACCGCCAACTACGCCGTGCTCTCCGCCCTGCTCGACCCGGGGGACACCCTGCTCGGGATGAACCTGGCCGAGGGCGGCCACCTGACCCACGGCAGCCCCGCCGCGTACGCGGGGCAGTACTTCGACGCCGTCGGCTACGGGCTGGACGCCAACGGGCTGATCGACTACGTCCAGGTGGCCGAGCTGGCCCGGGAGCACCGCCCCAAGGTGATCATCTGCGGGGCGACGGCCTACAGCCGGATCGTCGACTTCGCCCGCTTCCGGGCCGTCGCCGACGAGGTCGGCGCCTATCTGATGGCCGACATCTCGCACGTCGCCGGGCTGGTCGCGACCGGCCTGCACCCGAGCCCGGTCGACCACGCCCACATCACCACCGCCTGCACCCACAAGCAGCTGTTCGGCCCGCGCGGCGGGCTGATCCTGGTCGGCCGGGACCACGACGCCCCGGCGCCCAAGGGCAACGGCGACCTCACCGCCTTCCTCCAGCGCGCGATCTTCCCGTACTACCAGGGCGCCCCCGCGCTCAACAGCATCGCGGCGAAGGCCCGGGCCCTGGCGATCGTGGCCACCCCGGCCTTCGCGGCCACCACGGAGCGGATCGTCGCCTTCTCCCGCGGCATGGCGGCCGAACTCGTCGAGCGGGGCTACCCGATCGTCTCCGGCGGGACGGACAACCACACCGTCCTGGTGGACCTGCGCGCCCGCGGCCTCAGCGGCCTGGTGGCCGAGGAGGCGCTGGAGGAGTGCGGGATCGTGGTCAACAAGAACCGGGTGCCCGGTGACACCACTCCGCCGCTGGTCGGCGGCGGCGTCCGGCTCGGCTCCAACAGCGCCGCGCACCGCGGGATGTCCGGGGCCGAGGCGGCGCGCTGCGCCGAGCTGATCGACACCGTGCTGTCCGCCGTCACCCCGCTCGGCCCGCGCGCCTACCGACTGCCCGACGACGTCCGCTACTCGGTCTCCTCCCAGGTCGCCGAACTGGCGGCCAAGTTCCCCCTGCCCGGCTACGCCACCGTCTAGACACTCCCCAGGTTCCCCCCGAAGGCACCTGAATCCCTGGAAGGGCATGCACATGAGCGAGCTCGACGACGACCGCCGGTACCTGGTGGTCCTCAACGACGAGGAGCAGTACTCCGTCTGGCCGACCGAGCGGGACGTCCCGGCCGGCTGGCGGGCGGAGGGCTTCGAGGGCACCCGCCAGGAGTGCCTGGACCACGTGTCCCTGGTGTGGACCGACATGCGTCCGCTCAGCCTGCGGCGGGCCATGGAGACCGCCCGGGACTGACCGGCCCCGGGCCGTGGAGCCCCGCGCGGACGCCGAAGGACCCGGGGCGGTGCCCACCGCCCCGGGCCCTTCGCACCGCCCTGCTGCCCAGCTCACCCGGCGCTGCCGCCCAGCCGCAGGGCGCGCATGGTGTCGGCCACCTCGCGGTGCAGCCCCGAGCCGCTGGCGGCGAAGCGGTCCAGGACCCGCTGCTGGACCTCGGGGTCCTTCTCCTGGCTCAGCTTGAACATCACGTCGACCTTGGTCACCGTGAAGAAGAGGCCGCCGACCGCGCCGACGATCTGCCGGTGGTACTCCAGCGAGGGCGCGAGCGCCATCCCGTCCCCGAACCGGTCCTCCAGCGTCTGGGCGGTGGTGTGGACGATCGCCAGGGTCTCGTCGTCCCCGGCCAGTTCGACCGTGCCCTCCAGATGGACCGCCACGTAGTTCCAGGTCGGCGCGACCATGTCGGCCGAGTACAGGCTCGGGGTGACGTAGCCGTTCGGGCCGTGGAAGACGAGCTTCGCCGGGCCGCCGCCGGCGGCGGCCAGCTGCTGCCAGTGCGGGTTCGCCCGGGTCAGGTGCGCCCACAGCCGCATGCCCGACAGGGCGTCCTCGGGCGCGGCGTCGGGCGGTGCGATCACCGGGACGTGGGTGGCGTTCGGCACCGGGTCCCCGTTGCTGACCAGCACCGCGAGCGGGTGCCGCTCGATGATCCGCAGCGGCCAGTCGTCGCCGTCCACCTGGTAGAGCTTCGGCGTGAACACTCGTCCTCCTCAATGTCAGCGGGGTCGGCGGGAGCAGTGGGATCGGCGGGTGAGCGGCGCCGCGGGTCAGCCGGACAACGCCTTGACGAGCATGTCGCCGATCTCGCCGGCCCGGACCGCGGACAGGGAGAGCAGGGTCTCGGAGAGCCCGTGGCTGTGCTCGCCGAAGCCCTGGACGTAGATCCCGCACCGCACGCTCTCGTCGGTGACCACCCGGTGCTCCCGGTCGAGCCGCAGCCGGCCCTGGTCGTCCAGCGGGCAGTGCGGCAGCAGACCGTCCAGGAAGACGGCCGGATCGGTGCGGGTGTATCCGGTCGCGCACACCAGCGCCTGCGCCTCGATGACGGTGCTGGTGCCCGAGGACAGCGATTCGACGTCGATCCGCAGGCCGTCCGGAGTTTCCGTCACTTCGCTCACGCGGGAGACGTTGTGGAAATTCAGCCGGGGATTTCCGGCCACCTTTTCCAGATAGGCCTGCTGGAACAGCGAGTGCAGAAGATCGGCGTCCACCACCGAGTAGTTGGTGGAAGCGTGATAATCGATGAGGCGCTGCCGGACGTCGTCGGGCGCGGTGTGGAAACGGTCCACCGCCTCGGGGTTGAACACCTGGTTCGCGAACGGGCTGTCGTCGGCGACACTGAAGCCGTACCGGGCGTGCACCGAGTGGACCTGCGCCCGCGGGAAACGCGCGTGCAGGTGCTCGATCGCCTCCGCGGCGCTCTGGCCCGAGCCCAGCACGACGAAGGAGCGCGGGTCCTGCCGGGCGATCCGGTCCACCTCAGGAAGGAACTTGGCGGTGTGCCAGATCCGGGGCGAGGCCGGCAGGCCGGCGGGCAGCCGCGGCTCGATCCCGGCGGCTATCACCAGGTTGCGGGCGCGCTGGACCTGCCGGGTGCCGTCGGGGGCGACGAAGTGCACGTCGAGGAACTCGACCCCCTGCTCGGCGCTGACCGGCTCGACCGACACCACCCGCGCCCCGTACGAGACGAGGTCCGCGAAGCTCTCCGCGACCCACTCCAGGTAGTCGTGGAACTCCACCCGCAGCGGGTAGGGGGACTTGGTGTTGATGAAGTCCGCCAGTCGGCCCCTGGCCTGCAGATAGCACAGGAACGAGTACGGACTGGTCGGATTCCGCATGGTCACTAGGTCCTTGAGGTACGAGACCTGCATGGTCGCGCCCTCGATCAGCATGCCCCGGTGCCAGCCGAAGCGCGGTTGGGCCTCGAAGAAGCGCGCGCTCACCGGTGCCTCGCCGGCGATCTCCGCGATGGCGGCCGCGAGGGCCAGGTTCGAGGGGCCGAAGCCGATTCCGGCCACGTCGACGATGCCGGTCCCGGCGACCACGCCGGAACGTTGCCGCTCACCCACGGACTTCCCTGCTCTCTCCCTTTTGGGGATGGCCTGTCGGGGTCGACGATCAGTCCGGTCGACCGATGGCGGTGGTCAGGGCAGCACGTTGCCGCGGCTCCTGATCACTCCATGACAGTAGGAGCTGCCCCACCGGCTGTGCAAGCAAATGGGGGAAATCCCGATCCCGGGTGGGGCGTTGACCTTCTGACGGGGATGTGGATCGGGTTCACCCTTGACGGCGCATCGTCACGCTGAATAGCATCCGAAGCGTTCGAGGTGGCATAGCCGCATCCCAAGTCGACGACTCGGCAAAAGAGTTCGTTTCCGGCAATCCGAACTCCATTCACTGACTTATCGTCAAGAACTGACAAGGGCAAGGTTTCGCGCGAAGGGATCCGCGACCGCACCATGTTGGAATCACCGAGCACGACCGAGTCGGATCCCCGGCAGGGGTGGACCCTCGCGAGCCGCTTCTCCGCCGTCGCGGCGGCCTCCCCGGAGGCGACCGCCGTCCGCAGCGAGGCCGGAGACCTCCGCTACGCCGAACTGGACGCGGCCGCCGACGCCCTCGCCGCCCGGCTGCACGGGCGCGGCGTGCGCCGCGGCGACCGGGTCGGCGTCCTGCTGGAGCGATCGCCCCGGCTGATCGTCGCCCTGCTCGGCATCCTCAAGGCGGGTGCCGCGTACGTCGCCGTCGACCCGGGCGACCCGGTGGCCCGGCTGCGCACCGTCCTGGGCGACGCCGAGGTCGCGCTGGTGGTCACCGACGATCCCCAACGGGCCGGGGTGGGCGGGGAGTTCCCGTCCCTGGACATCCAGGACGCCCGGGGCGCCGGAGCCTGCGCGCCCACGGTCGAGCAGACCCCCGAGGACCTCGCCTACGTCGCCTACACCTCGGGCTCCACCGGCCGCCCCAAGGGCGTCTGCGTGCCGCACCGGGCCGTACTGCGCCTGGTGCTGGACGCCGCCTTCCTGGGCGCCCGGACCGACGACGTCTTCCTCCAGCTCGCCCCGGTCGCCTTCGACGCCTCCACCCTGGAGATCTGGGGCGCCCTGCTGAACGGCGGCTGCCTGGCCCTCGCCCCGGCCGGCCGGCTCGGACCGGCGGAGATCGTCAAGACCGTCCGCGACACCGGCACCACCGTGCTGTTCCTCACCACGGCCCTGTTCCACCAGGCGGTGGAGGCCGGACTGAGCGACCTGCCCGCCCTGCGGGCGCTGTACACCGGCGGCGAGGTTCTCTCCGCCGAACTCGTCGACCGCGCCGCCGCCGCCCTCCCCGGCACCCTGCTGTCGGCGGCCTACGGCCCCACCGAGAACACCACCTTCACCAGCACCCACCCCGTCCGCGAACCGCTCGGCGCGCGCGGCGTCCCGATCGGCGGACCGATCGACGGCACCGGCATGGTCGTCCTCGACGAGCGGCTGGACCCGGTGCCCGACGGCACCGTGGGCCGGCTCTTCGTCAACGGCGCCGGCCTCGCCCACGGCTACCTCGGACTGCCCGGCCTGACCGCCGACCGCTTCCTCCCCGACCCGTACGCGAGCACCCCCGGCGCCAGGATGTACGACACCGGCGACCTCGCCCTGCGCGCCCCGGACGGCGCCTTCGAATTCGCCGGGCGCGCCGACGGGCAGCTCAAGGTCAACGGCGTCCGGATCGAGTCCGACGACATCGAGGCCCGGCTTCGCCGCCACCCGGACGTCCAGGACGCCGCCGTCGTCCTCCAGGACCACGGCCCCGGCGACCGCCGGCTGGTCGCCTTCTACAGCGGCCCGTACGCCGTCTCCTCGGTCGAACTGCGCCGGGGCCTCGCCGAGGACCTCCCGGCCACGATGATCCCCTCCGCCCTGGTCTGGGTCGACCGGCTGCCGCTCAAGGCCAACGGCAAGGTCGACCGGGCCGCCCTCGCCGCCCGGCGCGGCCGGACCCGCCCGGACGGCGAGGTGCCCTACCGCGCGCCCGGCGACCGGATCGAGCGCCGGCTCACCGTGCTCTGGCAGGAGATCCTCGACGTCGAACCGGTCGGTGTCGACGACGACTTCTTCGACCTCGGCGGGCACTCGCTGACCGCCAGCCGGATCACCCGGGAGATCACCGCCGAGTTCGGGGCGGTGATCCGGGCCCGGGCCTTCTACCTCAACCCCACCGTGGCCGGGCTGGCGGAACACATCAGGACCCAGCGGTCGGAACCGGCCACCGATGCCCGGTCGGTTCCGGCCGCTGCACAGCCACCGGCCGTCGCACCGGCATCGAGCGCCGCGCAGGCACCGGCCGCCCCCGGGGCCGCGCAGTGAGGATCACCGTCCCCGGCGGCGCGCCGGAGCACGACCCCGAACGCACGGACCTCAGCGACCCCCACTTCTACGCCACCGGCGACCCGCACGCCGTCTGGCGGCACTACCGGCACAAGGCCCCGGTGACCAGGCTCGCCGTGCCCGGCGGCCGCACCTACGTCTCCGTCACCACGCACGCCGAGACCAGCACCGTCCTGCGCGACCACGCGCGGTACACCTCGCGGCGCGGCAACATGCTGTCCGTCCTCGGCGAGCAGGACCCGGCGGCCGACCGGATGATGGTCGCCAGCGACCCGCCGGTCCACGGCTACCTGCGCCGCCCCGTCGCCCAGGCGCTCTCCGCGCGCGAACTCGCCGCCCGCCGCCCGGCCGTCCGCCGGATGGCCCGGCTGCTGCTGGAGCCGCTGACGGGCGGCGAACCCTGGGACCTGGCGGCCGCGATGACGGCCTTCCCGATGATGTTCACCGGCGCACTGATGGGCCTGCCCGAGGCCGACTGGCCCGAACTGACCAGGCTCACCACGATCGCGATCGCCCCCGCCGACCCGTCCTCCCGGGACGACTCCGGCGGCCACCAGCTGGTCTCCGCCCACCACGAACTCTTCGACTACTTCGCCGAGGTGGCGGCCGCGCGCACTCCGCGCCAGGACCTGATCGGCCTGCTCCAGCAGCTCACCGTCGCGGACCGGACGATCCGGCTCGACGAGGTGATCTACAACTGCTACAACGTGCTGCTCGGCGCCAACGTCACCGCCCCGCACGTCATCGCGACCACGGTGAGCGCCTTCCTGGAGCACCCGGAGCAGTACCGGCGGCTGCTCGACGGCGACGCCACCGTCGCCTCCGCCGTCGAGGAGGGCCTGCGCTGGGCCTCCCCGGCCACCCACGCGATGCGCTACGCCACCGAGGACACCCGCCTCGGCGGCGAACCCGTACGGGCCGGTGAGGCGGTGGTCGCCTGGCTGGGATCGGCGAACCGGGACGAGTCCGTCTTCGACGAGCCGTACCGCTTCGACGTCGCCCGCACCCCCAACCGGCACCTCGCCTTCGGGTTCGGGCCGCACTACTGCGTCGGCGCGCCGCTCGCCCGGATCGCCCTGGCCGAGTTCTTCACCGAGGTCACCGAGCTGGTGGAGCGGTTCGAACCGGCCGGCCCGGTCGAGCACCTGGCCTCCAACTTCATCGCCGGGATCAAGCACCTGCCGGTGACCGCCCGGCTGCGCTGACCGCTCGCCCCCGCCCGGAACCCGGGCACGTGAGAACGAACGCACCATGCAACGAGAGGACCCTCCTGCCGTGATCGAGATGCGCAGTGACACCTTCACACTGCCGACGCCCGAGATGCTCACCGCAATGACCGAGGCGGAGCTCGGCGACGACGTCTACGGCGAGGACCCGACGGTCAACGAGCTCGAACGCCGCTCCGCCGAACTGACCGGCAAGGAGGCGGCCTGCTTCTTCCCCAGCGGCACCATGGCCAACCTGGCCTCGGTCATGGCCCACGCGCCGCGCGGAACCAAGGCCGTGGTCGGCACCGAGAGCGACATCTGGCTGTACGAGGCCGGCGGCGCCTCGGTCTGCGGCGGGGTCGTCTACGAGCCGGTGCCGAACCGGCCGGACGGCACGATCGCGCTGGCCGACCTCGCCGCCTCCTTCCCCGCCGACCCGGACGACCCGCAGTTCGCGCTGCCCTCGCTGATCTGCCTGGAGAACACCCACAACCGGTGCGGCGGCGCGGTGCTGCCGCTCGACTACCTCGCCGAGGTGCGCCGCTTCGCGGACGAACGCGGCGTCGCGGTGCACCTGGACGGCGCCCGGGTGGTCAACGCGGCGATCGCCGCCGGGGTCGAGGTCGCGGAGATCACCGCGCACGTCGACTCGGTGCAGTTCTGCCTCTCCAAGGGGCTCGGCGCGCCGGTCGGCTCGATGGTGGCCGGCAGCGCGGAGTTCGTCGGGAAGGTGCGCCGGCTGCGCAAGATGCTCGGCGGCGGGATGCGCCAGGTCGGACTGCTGGCGGCCGCCGCCCTGGTCGCCCTGGACACCCGGGAGCGGCTCGCCGAGGACCACGCCAACGCCCGGCGACTGGCCGAGGGGCTGGCGCTGATCCCCGGCGTGGAGATGGACCCGGACACCGTGAAGACCAACATCGTGATCTTCAAGGTCACCGACGAACGCTTTACCTGGCGCACCTTCCTGGCCTCGGTGCACCAGCAGGGCCTGGCGGTCACCGAGTTCGGCCACGGCCGGATCCGCGCGGTCGTCCACAACGGGGTGAGCGCCGAGGACGTGACGGCCGCCGTCGGCATCGTGGCCCGGGTGCTCAAGGAGGGCCCGACGGCCGGTTGAACCGGCCGCCGGGGCGCCGCGGGCGGCGGATCACGCCGTCCGCAGCACCTGCTCCACGAACGCGTCCAGGTTGGCGACCGTACGGGAGACCTGCTCCTCCAGCGTCAGGGACTCCTCCGGCCGGCTCACCGACGCCGACCGGCGCCTGCCGCGCACGTACAGCGAGCAGCCCAGGTCCGCGCAGATGTAGGTGCCGACGGTGTTTCCCTCGCGCCCGGCGGCACCGGCCCGCCGGGCGGAGAGCAGCGCCACCCCGCTGCCGCCGTGGATGGTGATGCACAGCGAGCACACGTTGGTCTTGGTCAGGCTGCGCCGGACGTTCGGCGCGCGGAGCGTGATCCCCACCAGGCCCTCGCCCCGTACGGCGACCAGGTAGCCGCGGTCGGGTGCGCCCGGATCCCGCCATCCCAGGAAGTCCAGGTCGTCCCAAGGGAGTTCGGACAGGTTGCGGGGAACGCTGAGCCTGCGTGCCTCTCCCTTCGAGCAGTTGACGAAGGATTCACGAATCTCGTTCTCGGCAAGTGGACGCATCCGTCAGAGCCTAGGGCGTGTCCGACGCTTCCCGCCAGACGCACCCCGGTCGACCGCCGAGCGGGCGCCCCCGCCCTGTGCACTTCCCCGAGGCCTGCACCCCGGGCAGCCGGGCGGTGCTCCAGCGGCCGCCACCGGCGGCCGGTGGGGCGTGAAGCGGGCGGGCGTGCGCCGGGCGTGACGTTCACGAATCAATGACAACGGGTAGTCGACTGGGTGCGAAAGGTAGCCAAGTGGGGGGTGATGCAGGGAGCGACGATGCCGGAACACGAGGAGCGGGGCGCGCGGGCCGAGTCGGAGGGCCGGGCCGGTCGGCGGGTGCCGCCGCAGGGCAGGCACGGCGAGGCCGCCGACGCCGAGGAGGCCGATCCCGGGAGACCGCTCGGGCCACCGGGGCCCGGGCGGGACGTCGATCCGGCGGCGCGCTGGCCCGACCTGATGCTGCCGCTGCTGCGCACTCCGACCTCCGCCCGCCCGCTGGTCGGTGTCGGCAAGCGCGACCGTGACGGCGCACCGGCCCCCGCCGAGGTCGCCGCCGTCGTTGATCTGGCCCTGCTGGTCGGCGAGTTGATGCTGGCCTACGGGGAGGCCGCGGAGGGGGTCGAGGCGGCGATGCTCGCCGTGGCGCGGACGTACCGGGCCGGCCCCTGCGATCCCCAGGTCACCTTCACCCGGGTGGCGATCTCCTACCAGCAGGGCCCCGGGGAGCCGCCGGTGACGGCCGAGCGGACGGTGCACCACCCCGCCGGGGACTACGCGGGGCTCGCGGCGCTGTTCCGGCTGGTCACCCAGATCACCGCGGGCGGGCTCGCCGTGGAGGCCGCCCACCGGAGGCTGCGGGCCGTGCGCCGGCACTGCCGCCACTACCCGGCCTGGGCCCTGGTGGTGTCCTCCGGTCTGCTGGCCGGTGCCGCGACGCTGCTGATCGGCGGCCGGTCCGACGCCCGGGCCTGGCTGGTGTTCGTCAGCGCCGTGGTGGCGGCGATGGCCGGTCACTGGCTCGCGGCGCTGGTGGGGCGGCACGACCTACCGGAGTTCTACCGGATCGCGGCGGCCGCGACCCCGGCCGCGGTGGTCGGCATCCTGCTGTCCTTCAACCAACTGCACCTGCGCGGCTCGGTGGTGATCACCGGCGGGCTCTACGCCCTGCTGCCCGGCTGGCCGATGGTGGCGGCGGTGCAGGACGGCCTCGCGGGCTTCTACCTCACCGCCGCCGCGCGGTTGCTGGAGGTGGTGTACCTGCTGGCCGGCGTGATCGTCGGGGTGATGACGGTGCTCTACGTCGGCGTCAACAACGGCGCCGACCTCGCCACCCAGAGTGTGCCGACCTCCCTGGCCGACCCGCCGCTCCAGCTGGCGGCGGCGATCCTGCTCGCCCTGGCCTTCGCGGTGCTGCTGAACACCGAGGCGGCCACGCTGCCGGCCGTCCTGGTCAACAGCACGGCCGGCTGGACGACGTACGCCGTGCTGGTCGGCGCCGGTGGGGAGCCGATCATGGCGACCGGGCTGGCCGCCGTGCTGGTCGGCCTGTCCGGCCAGCTGATGGCCCGGTACCGGGGCAGTTCCGCGCTGCCGTTCGTCACCGCCGCCCTGGGCCCGCTGCTGCCGGGTTCGCTGCTGTACTTCGGGATGCTGGCCTTCGTCCGAGGCGAACCGGAGACCGGACTCAGCGGGATGGGTCGGGCCACGGCCACGGCGATGGCCCTCGCGATCGGCGTGAACCTGGGCCGCGAGGCGGCCCGGCTGTTTCTCCCGGCCACGGGGGCGCCCCCGCCCGCCCGCCGGCGCGGGGGCCGCCACCGTCGCTGACCCGCCCGGGCCCGGACCGGTCCGCCGCCGGTCCCGGTCCGTCGCGGGGACGCGTCCCGTCGCGGGGACGCGTCCGTCGCCGGGATCTGTCCGGTGACGGAGGCGTCCGGCGGGCGTGGGCATGAACACGCGGGACGCGGTTAGACGAGTGGGGCAACGACCCCGATCGGAAGGATCCGCCGTGGCCGACCTCTCCCGCCCGCTGCCCGCCGCCCCCGAGCGCCACCGGAGCCCCCAGCCGGCAGGCGCCTGCCACACCTCCGAGGGCGCGGTCCCCTTCCTCCCGGCCCCCGCCCACCGCACCACCGCGAAGGAGGCGAAGGAACGCGAGGCGGCGGCGAAGGCCGTCTGCGCGGGCTGCGCGGTCCGGGTGGAGTGCCGCCGGCACGCGCTCGCGGCGCGGTTGCCGTACGGCGTCCGGGGCGGGCTGACCGCGGCGGAGCGCCGCGCCCTGTTCGCCGTCGATCCCACCCCCACGGCCGCCTGACGACCGCCGCCGAGGTCGGAGGCCGGTCGCGGGTTTGGTTGTCTCGTGCGGCGGTAGACGCGAGTCATGGGCAGGGTCGGAGAGGTGACGGCTCCGCCGCCCAGGGGCGGCTCCGACGCCGTGCGTCGCAGCCGGCCTTCCCGACCGCCGTCCCCACGACCCTCAGGGAGGACCTCGTGATCATCCTCGGCGTCATCCTGCTTATCGTCGGCTTCCTGCTCGGGATTTCGATCCTGTGGACGATCGGCATCGTCCTGGTCGTCATCGGCCTGATCCTGTGGCTCCTGGGGGCCCTCGGGCACGCTGTCGGTGGCCGCCGCCACTACTACTGACCAGCTGGAACGCGGTCGCGCCGGTACGGACCATCGTCCGTACCGGCGCGATTCACGTCCTCCCGGGGAGGACCCGCCTCAGGGCGCCACGGCGTCCGCCGCGGGCGGCTCCGGTTCGTCGTCGTCGCCGTCCGTGCCGCCCTTGCGGCGGACGTCGGCCGGGGTGGGGGCCGTGATAGAGCGTTCCTCGGCGGACCGTTCCCGGTCCCCGACCTTCCCCCGCGCCTTCTCCCGGACGTCGGCCGGGGTCGGCGCGGTGATCGAACGCTCCTCGGCGGACCGTTCCTGGGTCGGTTCGTCCGGCTGGGTCCCGTTCTGGTCACGCGTGGTCATGGCTTCCTCCCTTTCCGAGGCTGTCCGGGCCTTTACGAGGCTGTCCGGACCCGTCCGAGTCGTCAGCGAACGGACGACCGGACGGGTGCCCCGAAATCCGCCCCCGAACCCTGGGCCCGGTGGCCGCACGCCGGGATCCACCCGGTCAGACGACGACGCCCGGTTCCAGGCCGTCCGGTTCCAGGCCGTCCGGTCCCAGCCCGTCCGGCGCGGCCCCCGGCCTCGGCGGGAGGACGGCTCCGGTACCGGTGCGGATGAGGGCCGCGTGCAGCCGTCGTACGGCGCCCTCGGCGTCGGCGAGTGCCTCGGCGTCCGGTACGACGGTGCCGAAGGACTGCCGCCGGTCGGCGGGCAGGGAGCGCCAGGACAGGACGGGGGCCAATACGGTGCTGGCCCGGGCGAGGAACCAGGCCAGCTGGCCGTGGGTGCGGGCGATGCCGAGGGCGAGGACGGCGAGCGCCTCGCGCAGGCGCTCCAGGCGGTCCATGACCGGCAGCGGCTCCGGTTCGGTCTCGGCCCCGAGCGCCTGCGCGAGGCCCTCGGCGGTCTTCCGGGCCAGTGCGGCGTCCTGCGCGGCGAGTTCCCACAGGCCGTCCCGGAACTGCCGCTCGGCCTCCGCGGCGAGCGCCGCGACCTGCGCGCCCATGCCCGGACCGGGATGCGGTCGGCGGGCGGACGGCGTGCTGCGCGGGGTCATGGAGGCCCTTCCGGTGGGGTACGCACCCGGGCGGGTGCTGTCCCACCGTGGTGCACCCTCACGCCCGCCCGCAGCTGCGGGAACGAAGCGACCTGCCCGGACGGGCGCCGGAACGAAGCCGGAGCGGGCAGGGAACGAGTGATCGGCTTTCGGTCGCGCCGAGTGGCGCGTAGCCTCGGCACCGATCCCGCAGACGGGGCGGCATGCCGATGGACGGGTGGCGGTGACGGTGGAGGAGTTGTCCTTCGACAGTACGAGCGCGGAGGCCACGGAGGAGTTCCTGTCCACGGCGTACACGCCGATGCGGATCGGCAAGTCGGCGGCGGACGCCAGGACCCGGATAAGCCGCAGGGCGGCGGGCCCGCTCAACGTGGACCGGCTCTCCTTCGGCTACGACATGGCCTACGACGCCGAGAGCCTCGGCCGGGTGTGCCTGCTCAGCATCCACGCCGGCACGGTCGTCGACCGGAGCGGGGCGGACGGGGAGCAGGGGGAGACGGTCTTCGGCCCCGGCGAGACCTTCCTGATCGCCCCGCCGGACGCCCCGTACCGCGGCGAGGTCCGCTCGGCCCGCTACACCATCGCGATGTTCGACACCGCGCTGCTGGACGCCATGGCGCCGGCCGGCGCCGAGGGCGCGCCGGTGCGGCTGACCGGCCTCCGGACCGTCGACGAGGCGGCGAACCGGCAGCTGGGCGCCGCGGTCGCCTACGTGCGCGACCACGTGCTGGACAACCCGGCCGCCTACGGGAACGAGCTGCTCCTCACCACCGCGGCCCAGCACCTGGCGGCGGCCACCCTGGCGGCCCTGCCCCACACCGGCCGCACCGATCCCGTCCCCGCCGACCGGACCGACGCCACGCCGGCCACGCTGCGCCGGGCGATCGCCTTCGTCGAGGCGAACGCGGACCGGGAGATCTCCCTCGCGGACATCGCCGCGGCCGCCTTCGTCACCCCGAGGGCGCTGCAGTACGCCTTCCGTCGGCACCTGGACACCACCCCGCTCGGCTACCTGCGCCGGGTGCGGCTGGACGCGGCCCACCGGGACCTGCTGGCCGCCGACCCGGCGACCGCCACGGTGACCGGGATCGCGATGCACTGGGGCTTCGCCCACCCCGGCCACTTCGCGAGCCTGTACCGCGCCGCGTACGGGCGTTCGCCGGGGTGGACCCTGCGCCTGCGGGACTGAGCGCTGCGCCTGCGGGACCGAGCGCCGTCACCGCGGCGAAACCCCGGGTGCCGACCGCCCGGCCCGGGCCGGGCGGTCGGCACCCGGCCTCAGCCCTCGTGCAGCGCCCACCGGCTGCCGTCGACCTGCGCCGTTCCCGGCAGGGCGATCAGCTCGGGCTTGAACAGCGGCGGCGCGCCCATCGCCGGCTCCCAGGTGGCCAGCGCCTCGTCCTGGGGGACCTCGATCCGCCGGCCGGCGGCCAGGTCGGTGACCACCTTCACCAGCAGCCGCACCCCGAGCGGCGCCAGGTGGTCGTGCCACAGGCTCCGGGCCGTCGAGCCCGGCGGCACGAACAGGTGCTCCTGGGCGGCGATCGGGCCGCCGTCGGTGCGCTCGGTGAGGTGGTAGACGCTGCCGCCGGTCACCTTGTCGCCGTCGCGGACCGTCCACCGGATCGCGTCCCGGCCGCGGTGCAGCGGCAGCAGGCTGGGGTGGTAGCCGATGGCCGCGACGGCGGCCCGGGCACGGGTCTCGCGGCCGAGGAAGGCATGCGAGTGCGCGGCGAGGATGATGTCCACCCCGTCCGGGACGTGCCGCGCGCGCAGTTCCGCCGAATCCGTCCAGGGGATGTCCCGGGGGTACGCCCAGGAGCGCAGGCGGTCCCAGCACATCGCGTTGCCCTCGTCGGACTGTCCCTTGCGCAGCCGGGGGGCGGCCGCGCCGACGATCTTGTGCCCTTCGTCCAGCAGCGCCTCCGCGACCTGCACGGCGAACGCGCCCTGCCCTGACAGGTAGATGTGCATCCTCACTCCTTCGGCCCGGCGGGGGCGTCCAGCCCGGCGGGATCGGGCTCGAACCGCACCGGCAGCGTCGAGAAGCCGGTGAGGAAGTTGGACCGGATCGGCAGCGCCTCGCCGGTCTGCTCGAAACCGGTGGTGAAGTCCCGCAGGGCGATCAGCAGTTCGGCGATCTCCACCTTGGCCAGGTACGAGCCGACGCAGAAGTGCGGGCCGTAGCCGAAGGCCAGGTGCCGGTTGGGGGTCCGGCCGAGGTCGAACACCCCGGGCCGGTCGAAGACCCGCTCGTCCCGGTTTCCGGAGGCGTGCCAGAGGGTGACGATCTCGCCGGGCCGCAGCCGTACGCCGTGCAGTTCGGTCTCCCGGACGACGCTGCGCCCGAAGTGCATGGTGGGCGAGGCCCAGCGCAGCACCTCGTCCACCGCGGTGTCGACGGCGACCTCGTGCCGCTTGAGGCGCCGCCACTCCCCGGGCCGGGCGGCGAGGGTGCGGACGCAGTCGATCATCGTCAGCCGGCTGGTCTCGTCGCCCCCGATGATCAGGCTGTAGCAGTTGAGCACCACGTCCTCGTCGGTCAGCGGCACGCCGTCGATCGCGCTGGCGACCAGCATGCTGATCACGTCGTCGCCGGGTGCCTCGCGCCGTTCCTCGACGAGGTCCATGAAGTACATCAGGATCTCGTTGCGGGCCATCTCGGAGTCGACCTCGTCGACGTCCTCGTCGTCCGTGGACAGCGCGGTCCGCGTCAGGCCGAGCAGGTGGTCCTGGTCCTGCCCGGGCACGCCGAGCAGGTTGGAGATGGTGGTCATCGGGATCCGGGCGGCGATCTGCTGGGCGAAGTCGCAGCCGCCGGACTCGACGGCCTCGCGGATCCACTGCCGGGTGTTGGCCCGGACGGTCCGGGCGACCTCGTCCAGCACCCTGGGGGAGAGCACCCGTTGGAGGATCTTGCGCAGCTCGTGGTGGCGGTGCCCGTCGGTGACGGCGAGCATCCGGCCGGCCCCGGCGTCGCCGCCGCCCAGCAGCGTGACGAGGACGTTGCCGCGCTCGGAGGTGAAGTTCCGGTCGTCCCGGTAGGTGGTCAGGATGTCGTCGTGGCGGGAGAGCACCCAGAAGCCGCGACGGCCGTCGACCGGCGGGTTCCAGTGCACGGGCGCGGTGTCCCGCAGGGTGCGCCAGAACCCGTCCAGGTCGTGGGTCGCGAAGGTGGCCGGGTCGCCCAGGTCCACGGTGGCCGGTGCCGGAGCCGGTGCGCTCATGCTCACCAGTCCGTTCGCCAGAACCGGCGGGGCCGGAACGGGTAGGTGGGCAGCGGCACCCGGTGGCTGGCCTCGCCCACGTGCAGGGCGGCGAAGTCCACCTGACGTCCGGTGACCCAGGCGGCGGCCAGCTCGGAGAGCGCCCGCTCGTCCCGGCCGGAGGGCACGATCCCGTGGTCGGTGCGGGAGAAGCCGTCGGAGTCGGTGCGCGGGGCGGCGGCGGTCGTGGTGGCCGGACCGCGGGCGTCGTCGGCCAGCGCCGCGATCAGCTCGGCGCGGCTGCGGACCACGGCCGCCCAGCGGCGGGGCATCACCTTGCGGCCGAGGTTGAGGCTGAAGCAGACGTCGTCCAGGCGGAGTCCGGGGTTCGCCTCCAGCCACTCCCGGAGCCGGGTGCGCTGCCGGGCCAGGGCGTCGTCGTCCAGGGCGGACAGGGTGGCCAGCCGCGGCCGGCCCTCGACCTCGGGGGCGCGCCGGGCGGGCGTCGGCGCCTCCTCCAGCAGCAGGTGGGCGTTGTAGCCGCCGCCGCCGATCGAGGTGATGCCCGCCCGGCGGATGCCCGCCTCCGGCTCCCAGTCGGCCCCTTCGAGCTGCGGCACGAAGGGGGTGCCGGGGAAGTCGAGGTCCGGGTTGACCTCGGTCAGGTTGATCGTCGCCGGGAGCTTCCGGTGGTACAGGGCGAGTGCGGCCTTGATCGCGCCGAAGCCGCCGGAGACCACGCCGCCGTGGCCCACGTTGCCCTTGACCCCGCCGATCGAGGTGGTCGCGGTCTGCTTCCCGAACGCCATGGTCGCGGCGTGCACTTCGAGCTCGTCGGTCACCGGCAGGCCCAGGCCGTTGGCCTCGTACATGGAGACGGTGTCCGGGGCGACGCCGCCGACCTCCATGGCGCTCGCGATGCAGGCGCTCAGCCGTTCGGGCTGGGCCAGGCCGTACGCCATGGCGCTGACGCCGTTGTTGTTGACGGCCGAGCCCTTGACCACGGCGTAGACGTGGTCGCGGTCGGCGACGGCGTGGTTCAGCGGCTTCAGCAGCACGGTGACGACACCGCTGGACAGCGCGGTGCCGGTGCCGTTGGCGTCGAACGGGCGGCAGTGGCCGTCCTTCGACAGGATGCGGTTCTCCTCCCACAGGTGGCCGCGCGGGTGCGGCAGCCGGACCATCGCGCCACCGGCGATCGCCATGTCGGTCTGGCCGAGCAGCAGCGACTGACAGGCCAGGTGCACCGCGTAGTGGAAACCCGCGCAGACGGCCGCGACGGTGACGGCCTCGCCGGTGAGGCCCATGTAGTACAGGGCGTTGGAGGTCATGGTGTCCGGCGACCACGCCAGGCTGGCCTCGATCGCCTCGGGGCCGACCGACACCCGGTCCGGCGGGGAGCTGTAGAGCGCGGCGGTCTGCGGGTTGTTGGCGCCGTACATGCCGATCTCGGCGACGAGCCGGTCCGGGTCGTAGCCGCCGTCCTCCAGCGACTCCCAGGCGCTCTCCAGGAAGAGCCGGTTCTCCGGGGTCATCGCGGCCGCCATCCGGTCGCTGATGCCGAACACCGACGGGTCGAACTTGTCGTAGGTGTCGAGGACGCCGCACGCCCGGACGTAGAACGGGCTGTGGATCAGCGTCTCGTCGACGTGGATGTCGTCCTTGGCCAGGAAGGAGATGGACTCCCGGCCGTGGACGAGGTTGTCCCAGAACTGCTCCTTGGTGCGCGCTCCGGGCGCCCGTAGGGACATGCCGATGACGGCCACGTCGCCCGGGTCGTACTCCTGCTGGGGGCTGTCGGTCATGGGAGGGGGCTCCTGCTCCGTTGTCGAGTGAGGGTGGCTCAGCGGCTCAGCGGCTCAGCGGCCGGCGGTGCCGCGGCCGCGCAGCGCGGCGCGACGGGTGCCGGCGCGCTCGCGGGCCGACCGGACCACCTCGGGGGTGGCGCCGCTCTCGTCGTCGAGCCATCGGGCGAGGGAGGAGATGTCGCGGAAGCTGAAGAGGTCGGGAACCCGGACCCGGCGCTCGAAGCGTCGGGTCATCAGCCGGGCCAGCCGGACCAGCAGCAGCGAGTCGCCGCCGAGGTCGTAGAAGGCGGACTGCACGTCGATGGCCGACGGTTCGAGGCCCAGGAGCTGGCCCCAGATCTCCGACAGGGCCACCTCGGTCGGCGTGCTCGCGGCCGTGAGCGGCCCGTCGGCGCCGGCGGCCGGCGGCTCGGGCAGCGCGTTGCGGTCGAGCTTCCCGCCGGGGCCGATCGGCAGGGCGGGCAGCAGCACGAGCGTCGCGGGCACCATGTAGTCGGGCAGTTCGACGGCGAGCCGGCCGGTGACGGCGCTCTGCAGCGCGGCGTCCAGCCGGGGGCGGTCCGGCGCGGCGCCCTCGGCCGCGGGCACGACGTAGCCGACCAGGCGGTTGCCCCGGACGACGGCGGCGGCCTCCCGGACCTCGGGGCAGGCGGTCAGCCGGGCCTCGACCTCCTCCAGCTCGATCCGGTAGCCGCGCAGCTTGACCTGGTGGTCGGTCCGGCCGAGGAAGCGCAGCTCGCCGCCGTCGGTGAACTCGACGACGTCCCCGGTGCGGTACATCCGCTCGCCGCTGCGGAAGGGGTCGGGGAGGAATCGTTCGGCCGTGGTGCCCGGCCGGTTGACGTAGCCGTGGGCGAGGCCGGGGCCGCCGAGGTAGAGCTCCCCGGACGCACCGGCCGGCACCTGCCGCAGCTGCTCGTCGAGCACGTACACCCTGGTGGTCGGCGGGCCGATGGTCGGCTCGCCGGTCCCGTCCGCGGGCACCGGCCCGAAGGAGCAGAACACGGTTCCCTCGGTGGGGCCGTAGGCGTTGAACACCCGCTCGGCGCCGGTCTCCCGGTACGTCCGGTCCACCAGCTTGCGGCGCAGCGCCTCACCGCCGAACACCACCGAGCGTACGTTGGGCGGCAGGGCCCCGGCGTCCAGCAGGCCGTTCATGACGGACGGGACGACGTTCAGGTGGGTGATCCGGTCGGCGTACCGGCTCTCCGCCAGGTGTACCGCGCTCTCGACCAGCACGACGGCGCCGCCGCGGCACAGCGCGTTGAAGATCTCCATCACGGACATGTCGAAGCAGACCGAGCTCGCCGCCGAGATCCCGCTCAGGTCGCAGCCCTCCAGGACCCGGTCCAGCTCGGCGAGCATCGCCGTGCAGCCGCCGTGCCGGACGGCCACGCCCTTCGGCCGGCCGGTGGATCCGGAGGTGTAGATGACGTACGCGGTGTCCTCGGGCACCACCGGTACGGGCCGGGCGCCCGGCTCGGTGGTCACCGCGTCGCCCAGCACGACCACGGTCGGGCCGGGCGGGCAGGCGGCCCGGGAGGCGGGCGTGGTGAGCAGCAGGCGGGCGCCGCTGTCCCGGACCATGAAGGTCAGCCGGTCGGCGGGGTAGTTGGGGTCCAGCGGCAGGTAGCAGGCGCCGGTGCGCAGGGCCGCCAGGATGCCGACCAGCAGGTCGGGGGTGCGCTCGACGCAGATGCCGACCGGGACGCCCGGCGCCGCGCCGGCGGCGGCCAGCTGCTCGGCCAACTCCCGGGAGCGTTCGTTGAGTTCGCCGTAGGTCAGGACTCCGGCGTCGGAGTAGACCGCGGTCGCGTCGGGGCTCTTGACCGCCTGCTCCAGGAACTCCGAGTGCAGGGTCGCGGTCACCGGGCCGTCCCCTCGGGCAGGCCGGTCGGCGCGAGGTCGCCGAGGGGCAGGTCGGGTCGGGCGATCGAGTCGAAGAGCACGCTGCGGTACAGCGCGAGCAGTGCGGTCACGGTGTGCCTTTCCAGGTAACTCGGTTTGAACTGGACGTGGCCGGCCACCTCGCCGTCGATGTCGGCCATCGAGATCTCCAGGTCGAACTTGGCGAGGTGCCTGCGCACTTGGAGCGGCTCCAGCGGCAGGGCGCCGTCGGGAGTCAGGGTGCTGCCGACGCCGTGGAAGAGCTTGACGGAGCGGGGGAAGGCGTCCGAGGACAGCCAGTTCACCACCACGTCGAACCACGGGGAGCGGCCCTCGGCGCGCGGCGGCTTCAGCTGCGAGGCCAGCAGGTCGAGCGGGTAGTTCATGTGCTCCAGCAGGCCGAGCGAGAACGCGTGGACCTCGCGCAGCAGTTCGCGGAAGCTGCGGTCGGCGGCGGGGTTCGCCCGGACCAGCACCGTGTTGAGGTAGTAGCCGATGGCCGACTCCCAACCCGGCTCGGCCCGTTGGGCGATGGCGGTGGCCAGCACCGAGTCCTCCGTCCCGACCGCGCGGTTGAGTGTGGCGAAGAACCCGGCGAGGACGACGGTGCTGATCGACACGCCCTCGCGCAGCGCGAACTCCCTCAGCAGGCGGGTCTCTTCGGCGCTCCAGCGGAACGCCAGGTCGCGGCCCTCGTAGGTGACGCCCGGCGGCCGTTCCTTGTCGGACAGGTCGAGGTGGGCGGGCGGATCGGCCAGCTTCCGCGACCACCAGTCCAGCGCCGCGTCGGCCGCCGGGCTCGCCAGCCACTGCCGCTCCCGGGTGACGAACTCGGTGTACGGGGCGACGGGCGGGCCGGCGGCCGGGTCGGCGCCCTCGTAGTACTCCTGGAGCTCGCGGATCATGACGTCGGCGGAAGCCGCGTCCGAGGCGATGTGGTGGACGAGCACCAGCAGGTAGTGGTCGGCCGGCCCGCGGGTCAGGAGGACGACCCGCACCAGCGGCCCGTTGTCCAGGTCCAGCGGCCGGTGCCCGTGCCGGGCCAGCTCCTCGCGGGCCTGCTCGTCGTCCAGGTCGGAGGTGTCCACCACCAGGAACTCGTACACCGGCTCGTCCAGGATCACCTGGTACGGGCTGCCGCCGGCCTCCACGAAGAGGGTGCGCAGCGCGGGGTGGCGCAGCATGACGGCCCGTACGGCGCGCTCCAGGGCCTTCTCGTCGACCGCGGCCCGGATCCTGGCCGTCACCATGAAGTTGTAGGGCACGGCGTCCGGCGAGACCATCTGCATGAACCAGAGCGAGGCCTGGCCGTGCGAGGCGGGTGCCAGTCGGAGGCCGAGGCCCTCGGCGCGCAGCTGGTCCAGCGCGGGCGCGTCGGTGGCCTCCAGCAGGCCGCGGGCGTCCAGCTCGTCGAGCAGCTCCTCGGCGTCCAGTTCGGACAGCTCGGACAGCTCCGACAGCTCGGACAGCTCGGACAGTTCGGACGGGCCGTCGGGGAGCGTCCGGCCCGGCCCGGTCCCGACGGCCGCGGGCGGAACCGGGGCTGCGACCGGCGCGTGCTCCACCGGCTCCACCGGCTGCGGCGCGGCGGCCGGTCCGGCGGTGAGCTCGACGAAGTGGCCGACCACCTCGGAGATCGCCCGGCCGTCCAGGAACACCACCGGCGACACCCGGTGCCCGAACAGCGACTGCAGCTTGTTGACCAGCCGGATCGCCAGCATCGAGTCCAGACCGAAGTCGAGCAGGCTGGCGTTCGGGTCGAACCGGCCGACCGGCACGCCCAGCGCGTCGGCCAGCTCGGCGAGGACGACCTCCGCCACCGGCCGGCTCCCGGTCGGCTGCTGCTCCACGGGCCGGGCCTCGGGCACCGCCGCGACGGCGGCGGGCGCGGGCGCGGCCGCGGTCTCCACGGCCGGGGTGCGCGGCTCGGTGTCGATCCAGTAGCGCTCCCGCTGCCACTGGACGAGCGGGGTCTCCACCACCTCGACGTCGTCGGCGAACAGCCCGTCGAAGGTCAGCGGCAGCCCCCGGACGAACAGCGAGGCGGCGGCGCCCAGCAGGCAGCGCAGGTCGCTCTCCTCGCGCCGCAGCGAGTTGATCGCGTGCACCCGGGCGCCGCGGGTCAGGGCGATCTCCTCGACCGCGCCGCGCAGCGTCTCGTGCGGCCCGATCTCGACGAAGGTGCCGACGCCCTGGTCGACCAGTGTGCCGATGGTCTCCGCGAACCGGACCTGGTTGCGCAGGTTGTGCACCCAGTAGTCGACGTCGGCCGTCGGGTTCACCGCGCCGGCCACCGCGGTGGAGTGGAAGTCGATGCCGGGCGGCAGCGGGACGATGCCGTCGAGGGCCGCGCGCAGCGGCTGGATCAGCGGGTCCATGCCCGGGCTGTGCACGGGCCGTTCGACCCGGATCCGCCGGACCGAGATCCCGTCCCGCCCGAGTTCGGCCTCCAGGGCGTCGATCGCCTCGGGGGAGCCGGAGACCGCCGCGCTGGTGGGGCTGTTGACCACGGCGACGGCGGCGTGCCCGGCGTACGGCGCGAGCCGCGGCAGCAGCTCGGCCTCCGGCAGGTCGACCGAGATCATGGCGCCCACCGCGGCCTCGCGCTCCAGCAGGTGCGAGCGGGCGACCACGACCCGGGCGGCGTCCTCCAGCGAGAGCGCCCCGGCGACGCAGGCGGCCGCGACCTCACCCAGGCTGTGCCCGACCACGGCGGCCGGCTCGATGCCGAGGCCGAGCCAGACCTTCGCCAGCGAGACCTGGAGGGCGAACAGCACCGGCTGCTGGAAGTCCATCTCCTCGTACCGGGCCCGTTCGGCCGGGGCGGCCAGCTGCTCCAGCACCGAGCAGCCGCCGGCCGCCCGCACGGCCTCGTCGCAGGCCTGCATCCAGCTGCGGAAACCGACGTGCGAGCGCAGCAGTTCGCGGCCCATGCCGACCCACTGGGTGCCGCCGCCGGAGAACACCAGCGCCACCCGCCGGTCGATGTTGCCGGAGACCGCACCCGTGAGGACGTCGGGGTGCGGCGTTCCGGCGGCGACCCGGGCCAGGCCGTCCAGGACGTCCTGCCGGTTGCGGGCGAACAGCGCGATCCGCTGGCCGTGGTGGCTGCGCCGGGCGGCCAGGGTGTAGGCGAGGTCGGAGACCCGCAGGCCGGGGTCGCGCTCGACGTGGTTGGACAGCTCCCGGCAGGTGTCGGCCAGCGCCTCGGCGGTACGGGCCGTGACGGGCACCAGGTGCAGCCGCTCGTCGGCAGCGACGGCCCCGCGGCTCGGCGTGGTGTGCCGCCCCCGGTCGCCGGCCAGGAACGGGTGGGCGGCGACCGGCAGTCCGGCGGCGTACAGCGCGCCGAGCGAGCCGAGCAGGGTCGCGGCCTCGTCGGCGCCGCGGCGCATCGAGGGCAGGGTGGTCGCCGGGAGGATCTCCGACACCGACTTCAACAGCAGCGGGTGCGGGCTGAGTTCGACCACCGCGTCGATGTCGTGGTCGCGCAGCCTGGTCAGCGCGTCGACCACCCGGATCTCTTGGCGCAGGTTGTCCGCCCAGTAGTCCGGCCCGAGTTCGGCGCCGTCGACGGGCGCGCCGGTGACGGTCGAGATCATCGGGATGCGGGCGGTCCGCGGCCGGATGCCGTCGAGTTCGACCTTCAGCGGGGCGAGCACGTGGTCGACCAGCGGGGAGTGCGGGGCGTGGCCCATCCGTACCCGGTGGTTGGTGACGCCCGCCCCGGTCAGCCGCTGGACCAGGTCGTCGATCTCCTGCGGGGTGCCGGTGACCAGCGTGGAGTGCAGGCCGTTGCGGCCGGAGAGGGTGAGCCCACCGGTCAGGTACGGCGTGACCTCGTCGGCGGCGGTCATCACCACGATGCCGTCGCCCCGCCCGACGGCCAGCTGCTGGAGCAGCCGGCCGTGATGAGCGGCCAGCCGGGAGGCATCGTCGAAACCGAGCGCCCCGGCGACGTGGGCCGCGGCGAACTCGCCGACGCTCTGCCCCACCACGACGTCCGGCTCCACCCCCAGCGAGCGCCAGGCGTCGGCCAGGGCGACCTGGAGCGAGAACAGCAGCGGCTGGAAGACGTCCATGTCGTCCAGGCGGCCGTCGGGGGAGAGCAGTTGGTCGACCAGGGAGAAGCCCAGCAGCTCCCGCATCCGCCGGTCCGACCGCATCATCGACCGGCGGAACACGGGCAGGCCGGCGAGCAGCTGCCGGCCCATGCCCACCCACTGGGAGCCGTTGCCGGAGAACAGGAAGGCCACCCGGGGCCTGCGTCCGGGGGCCTCCCCGACGCTGAGCCCGTCAGCCGTCGCACCGCTGCCGAAGGCGTCGAGGGAGGCCCGGAGTTCGGCCATGTCGCGGGCGGTGGCCGCGAGCCGGAAGGCGCCCTCGCCGGGCTTCCGGGCGCACAGTGCGCGCAGGTCGTCCTCGTCGCGCAGCGCCCGGGCCCGTTCGGCCAGCGCCTCCCGGGAGTCCGCGGCGAGCAGCAGCAACGAGGCCTCGGGGCGCGGCAGTTCCTCGACCGCGACGTGGCAGATCGCGCCGCCGAAGCCGAAGGAGCTGACGCCTCCACGGCGGGCGTCGGAGCGCCGCGGCCAGGGCGTCAGCCGGTCCTGGACGGTGAGGTTGTACTCGTCGAACATGATCTGCGGGTTCGGCGCGCTGTAGTGCAGGCTCGGCGGCAGCACGCCGTTGCGCACCGACATCGCCAGCTTGACCAGGCCGACGATCCCGGCGGCCGCCTCCAGGTGGCCGACGTTGGACTTGACCGAGCCGAGCCGCAGCGGCTCCGTCCGGTCGCCGCCGAGCACCGCGCCGATGGCGTTGGCCTCGATCGGGTCGCCGAGGGGGGTCGCGGAGCCGTGGCACTCGATGTAGTCGACGAGGTGGGGTGCGATGCCGGCCCGCCGGTACGCGGTGCGCAGCATCTTCTCCTGCGCCTGGGGGTTGGGCGCCGTCATGCCGTTGCTCAGGCCGTCGTTGTTGGAGGAGCTGCCCTTGATCAGGCAGTAGACCGGCAGGTCGCGCTCCAGGGCGGCGCTTAGCGGGGCGAGCACGACGACACCGGCGCCCTCGCCGCGGACGTAGCCGTTGGCGCGGGCGTCGAAGGACTTGCAGCGGCCGTCCGGGGCGAGCGCGCCCATCTGGTCCATGGCGGTGTAGTAGTCGGAGACGAAGCTCAGGTTTACGCCGCCGGCGAGCACCAGGTCGCTCTCGCCCAGCTGGATCGACTGGCACCCCACGTGCACCGAGACCAGGGATCCGGCGCAGGCCGCGTCGATCGCCATGCTGGGGCCCTGGAGGCCGAGCAGGTAGGAGACCCGGTTGGCGATGATGCCGTCGTGCATCCCGGTCGCGGTGTGCGGGGTGATCTGGCTGTCGGGGCCGCGGTAGTGGGCCAGGGCGGCGTAGTCGCCCCAGCAGGAGGCCATGAACACCCCGGTGTCGGTGCCGACCAGGCTGTGCGGCGCGATGCCCGCGTCCTCCAGCGCCTCCCAGGACAGCTCCAGGATCAGCCGCTGCTGGGGGTCCATCTGGACGGCCTCACGGGGCGAGATGCCGAAGAACAGCGGATCGAAGCGGTCGATGCCGTCGATGAACCCGCCCCAGCGGACCCGGTCGTTGAGCAGTTCCCGCCGTGCGGCCGGCACCGGTCCGACGGCGTCGCCGCCCTCGACCAGCAGCCGCCAGAACGAGGCCGGGTCCGGTCCGCCGGGGAACCGGCAGCCGATGCCCACGACCGCGACGGGCTCGTGCGCGGTCGTTCGGCGTCCGCCGCGGCGGTCGGCGTCCGGGGCGGGCTCGGCGGCGGGCGGCCCGTCGACCACCGCGCGGGCCAACTCCTCCACGCTCGGGTACTGCCACGGCCAGGTGGCCGGGACGGGCCGGCCGACGAACTCCGACAGAGCCGCGGCGAGGGCCACCGACTTCGCGGAGTCCAGCCCGTACCGGTGCATCGGCGTCCGGCGGTCCACGGCGTTCGCGGGCACGGCCAACAGCTCGGAAACACGGGAGAGCAGGAATTCCGTCACGGCGGACACGTCTCGCGCTGCACGTTCTCGGGGCATGGCGACTCCATGGGCAGGGCGGGTGGAATGGTGGGGTGGAGTTTTTCCGCCGACCGGCAGCCGGCGCATGGACAGCCGGACCGCGGAGGCGAATTCAGCCGCTTCCGGAATCCCGGATCACGAGCGTCACGACAGCTCGGGAGATCGCGGATCAGCGGGCCACTGTGAAGTTCTCGCCGACGCGTGCGGCTCGTGCCGATCGGTCCGGCGGCACGTTCGCCGCCGGGGACTGCGCGGCGTTGCTGTCCCGATCCGCCCTGAGCACGGAGAACGGGGGGAAACACGGGAAACCCCAACCGGGGTGGGTATCGAAGTCGATCGTGTCAAGCGCAAGGGAATATGCGAATTGAGGTGCTTCGGATCACCGAGCATTTACCGACCAGCGGGTATGAGAGTGCCACTTGGTGAATGGGGAGACAAGCGTCGCCGGAGACTGGTCCGGCCAGTGGCGAGATTCGATCGCCAAAGTGTCCGATTCGATCTCCTAGGGGAGTGGGCGTATGAACCGCCTTGCCGCCGGGCCGAGTTGGCGCGGGGCGGGGTGGACAGCGGACGACCCGCCCGGGCAAGCTGATCCCCATGCCAGTTGCGAGTCTCGAGACGGCGCCAGTCGGCGCCGACCGCTCCTCAGCCGGTCGGCACTTCCCGCGGCCCCGGGTGGCCGCACCCCCCGGTGCACCACGCGGCGCACACCCCGGGATGTGCGAGGGCGGGCTCGCATGACCGACACCGCGGTCACGCCGCTGATCCGACCCGGACTGGCCCTCGGAGTGCTGGCTGGGGCGCTCGCCCTGGACGTGAGCGGCCTCGGGGTGCTCAACGCCGCCCTGCCGTCCATCGGCACGCGTTTCGACCTGAGCGACACCACGCTCCAGTGGGTGATGACCGCCTACGCCGTCACCTTCGCCGGCTTCCTGCTGGTGGGCGGCCGACTGGCCGACGTGCTCGGCCGGCGCCGGGTCTTCGAGGCGGGCGTCGCGGTCTTCACCGCCTCCGCCCTGGTCGGGGCGGTGGCCCCGAACACCGCCGTGCTGCTGGGCGCGCGCGCCGTCCAGGGCATCGGTGCCGCCCTCTCCGGACCGGCCGCGCTGGCCCTGCTCTCCGAGGCGTTCCCGGCCGGCCCGGCCCGCAACCGGGCGTTCAGCGTCTACGCGGCCGTCGGCGCCGCGAGCTTCAGCGGCGGGGTGATGCTGGGCGGCGTCCTGACCCAACTGCTCGGCTGGCGCTCGGTGCTGTGGTTCTCCGTACTGCTGGGGGCCGGCGTCCTGGCCGTCACCCGCATCGGACTGCCCGACGGCGCCGGGCACAGCGGCCGGCTGGACCTGCCTGGCGCCGTCGCGGGCACCCTCGGCCTCACCCTGCTGGTCGTCGGCGTGAGCAGCGGCGGCGCGACGGCCTGGATCGTGCTCGGCGCCGCGGCGCTCTGCCTGGTGCTGTTCGTCGTCCGCGAGCACCGCACCGCCGACCCGGTGCTGCCGCTCGGCCTCTTCCGGCTCACCTCGGTGCAGTCCGCGAGCCTGGCCGCGTTCCTCCAGTACATGGGCTCGGTCGGGATGCTGTTCTTCGCCCCGCTGTACCTCCAGGGGATGCTCGACTACTCCCCGTTCGAGTCCGGCCTGGCGCTGGTGCCGATGTCCCTGGCCGTCTTCCTCACCGCCAACTTCGCCACCGGCCGCCTGCTGGCCCGGTACACCCCGCGCACCCTGATGGCCGTCGGCCTGGTGCTGATCGGCGTGGGCACCGGCCTGTGGACGGCCACCCCGCACTCCGGCGGCTACGTGACGTACGTGCTGCCCGGCCTGGTGCTCAGCGGCGTCGGCCAGGGCCTGAACTTCCCCTCGATGACCACCGCGGGGCTCTCCGGCGTCCCGGCCGAGCAGCAGGGCGTGGCCGGCGCGGTGAACGTGGTGACGCAGCAGATCGGCGCCAGCGTCGGCGTGGCGCTGATGGTCCTGGTCGCCGGGACCCGCGAGGACCAGCTCGGGGGCTACCATCTCGCCTACGTCACCGCCGCCGTCGCGTGCCTCCTCGGCGCGGCGGTCATCGCCGTGGGCCGGCGGACCAGGGCCGCCCGGACCGGCTGACGGAGCTTGAGCACGGGGCGGGCCCGGTGCGCGGCACTTCGCGCACCGGGCCCGCCCCGGGGAACTGCCGACGGGTCGTCCCGCCGTCATGCCACCGCCGCGCCCGCGCCCGCGGCCGTCACCGCCCGGGCCGCAGGGCCGCGGCCGCCGTCCGGCCGAGCCAGACGCCCAGCAGCGCCTGGACCAGGCCGATCAGCAGGGTGACCGCGACCACCAGCGAGGCGAGTGCCGGCAACCCGGCCAGGGCGGCCACCGTCCGGGCGGTGCCGGCCACGGCGTCGCCGGAGGCGACCCGCCACAGCAGCGGGGTGCCCCAGCCGGCGACCGCCGCCACCGCCGCCACCAGCACCGCCGTACGGGCGCGCAGGCCGCGGACCGCGGTCACCGCGCCGACCGGCAGGCCGACCGCGAAGGGCAGGTACCACAGGCTCCACAGCGAGCCGACGGCCACCAGGGCGGCGGCGCCGACCAGCGTGGCGGGGAGCGCCAGTGCGGCGGGGAGGGCCGGGCCGCCGCCGGCCGGGGCCGGGACCGCCGACTCCTCGGCCGGAGACTGCTTCTGAAGATACGTCACGGTGCTCACGCTCCCGGTCGCAGGGTCCACACCTTGGTGGAGGCAGGTTGGTCCGCGGCCATCAGCAGCGGCAGTGAACGGCCGTCCCGCCAGTACGGGATGAAGGTTCGGTACCAGGGCGAGGCCGGGTTCTCGCTCTGGCCGCCCGGGTACACGGCCTGGGCGGTGGCGCTGCCCGGGCCCTTCCAGTCGACCACCATGCGCCAGCTCGGCCCGAAGGTGGAGTTCATCCCGCCGTCGGCCGCGTTGACGGTCCAGCGGTCCCCCTCGGCGGGCACCGGCCCGTAGCCGAGGGCGTCGGCGTCGGTCAGGGAGGGGACCTGCCGGGTGTGCACGCGGTCCCAGGTCCAGGTGGCGGGGTCGCTCCCGAGGTCCTGGGAGAGCTCGGAGACGGCCTGGGCGAACGCGGTGCGCATGGCGTCCGGCGCCGTGCGGGTCGGGCCGCCGGGGGAGGTGAACGCCGGGTTGGCGGGATCGTGCAGGGTCCAGGCCTCCAGGTCCTCGTCGAGGCTCGGCAGCGCGCTGGAGACCTTGAGGTACCAGCGGTCCTTCTCGACCGGCACCTTGGCCTGGTCCCACCAGGGCTGGAAGGTGGTCTCCAGGTAGTCGTTCCAGAAGGTCCACCAGATCGGCCCGCCGGCGACGGAGGGCCGCATGGTGGAGTCCCAGCGGTCGAGGACGTCGAGCGCGGCCTGCTGGCGGGCGTCGAGCTTCGTGCCGGCCAGCGCCTCCTTGAGGTGCGGCAGGATGACGGTGGCGAGGTAGTCGGTCGTGTCGTTCTGCAGCGTGGTGAAGTCGGCGGCCGTCATCGCCGGGTGGCTCTCCAGGAACTGGTAGATCCGGGCGGCCCGGTAGCCGTTGTCGAAGGCGTTGAAGGACGTGCCGATGTAGTACGGGTAGTCGGCCGACACCGGGCGCTGGTTGGCCGTCGCGATCACGTGGTTCGGCGGGTTGTAGGCCTGTGGGGTGGCGTCGAAGGGGATGGCGCCGACCACGTCGTACTCGCCGGTGCCGGGCAGCGGGAACCAGGGGTCGCCGGCCTTGGTGAGCGGGAAGTAGCCGGCCGCGACCACGCCGATGTTGCCGCCGCCGTCGGCGTAGGCGAAGTTGAGCGTGGGGGCGTGCCAGTCGGCCAGCGCGGTGCGGAACTCCTGGTAGTTGCGGGCCTTGTCGACGGCGAGCAGCACGGCCAGGTCGGGGGAGGGCACGTTGCCCATCCAGCTGACCGAGGTGGTCTGGCCGGCCCGGGTGATCACGGGCCCGTGCACCGTGAGGTCCACGGCGAGGTGCTCGGTGTCCCCGCCGCGGACCGGGATGGTGTACTCCACCCGCTGCATCGGGTGCCAGGCGTTGTTCCAGAAGTACTGGCCGGGGTGGTCGGGGCTGGTCCGCTCGCTGTAGAAGACGGTCGACTGGTTCTGCGCGTCCGTCAGGGACCAGGAGATGTCGGCGTTGCGGCCGATCAGCACGCCGGGCATACCGGCCATGCTGGCGCCGGTGGCGTTCGTCTCGGGGGAGGAGAGCGCGATCTGGTACCAGTACGAGGGCAGGGTCGTCGGCAGGTGCGGGTCGCCGGCCAGCATCGCGTTGCCGCCGGCCACCGCCGGGCCGTTCGCGACCCAGGCGTTGCTGTCCGGGAAGGTGTGCATCTGGGTGGCGGGCAGCGCGCGGATGGTGTCGAGCAGGGTCCGGGCCGCGGTGGCCTCCCCGGCGGGGTCGGGGGCGCCGGTGGGCGCCACGGGCGCGGGGCGCGGCTGCGAGCGGTTGGCGGCGGCCGGGACGTCGGGCCCCGCGGAGTTGACGTTGGCGGGCAGCGGCGCGGTGCCGAGGTCGCGGTACGGTCCGGGATCGTACGGCCGCTGGTCGTTGGCCGCGTGGACCGGGAACCAGTCCATGGTGCGCTGCGCGCCCAGGGAGTCCCGGAAGATCGCGTAGTCCAGCGGGGTGCTGGTGAAGTCCATGCTCTGGGTGAGGACTTCCTGGATCACCAGGCTGTCCACCGGGGTCCAGTCGGCGGGGTGGACGCCGGTGAGGGAGAAGATCGCCGGCCACTGCCCGTTGTGGCGCAGCTCGGAGATCCAGGCGTTGACGCCCCTGGTGTAGCTGGTGAGCGCGCGGCCCGCCGGGCTGTCGGGCGGGGTGGCGGCCCACTCGGCCTCGGCGGTGCGCAGCAGCCCCATCTGCAGCTCGAAGCGGTCGGATTCGAGGCTGGCCGGCCCGTTCAGCTCGGCCAGCCGGCCGCGGCCCGCGCGCCGTTCCAGGTCGAGCTGGGCGAGCCGGAACCGGGCGTGCAGGTAGCCCTGGGCCTGGAACAGGTCGTCGTCGGAGCCGGCTTTGACGGTGGGGACGCCGTTGTCGTCGAAGGCGACCGTGACGGGTGCCTTGAGCCCGGCCAGGTCGAGGGTCTCGGTGTGCGGGAGTTCGGCGCCCGCGGCGGAGTCCCACACACCCGCCCCGGGGACGAGCGCGGTTCCGAGGGCGGGGACAGGCCCGATGCCCAGCGCGAGCAGCGCGAGGACCAGGCCGGAGACGACGGCTGCCACCGCCGCGTGGGTGGCTGTGCGTATTCGCCGCGGCAAGTTGACTCCAGGGGTGCGAGGTTGAGCGGATGTCGGTGGGGAGGGGGCGGTCTCAGGACCAGAAGGTGTCCATCCGGCGGTGGATGCCCTCGACGGTGGTCCGCAGTTCGGCGTATCCGGCGGCGGAGCCGTAGACCGTCCCGATCAGCCACTCGGTGCCGGCCCGCCAGTTGGCCCGCCAGGTCGGGTCGATCCGGGCGTCGACCAGGTCCACGCCGGGGACGGCCTGGAGGTCGTCGATCAGCTCGCCGCCGCCGGGGGCGAGCCCGTCGGCGGGCGGGGAGAGGAAGTACTGGAAGGCCACGGCGGGGCAGGCTGCGCCCAGGGCGAGCACCGGCGCGGGCGGCGTGAAGTCGCCCAGGGCGAGCCGCAGGGCGAGGAGCAGCAGGTCGGTGCCGGCCGAGCGCTTGAGGACGTCCGAGACGTGCCCGCCCAGGCGTCCGTTGACCTCGATCAGCCGCGGACCGTCGGGGGTGAACTTGATCTCGGTGTGGGTGACGCCCTCGCGGATGCCGAGGGCCCGCAGCGCGCTCCGCTCCAGGGCCACCACCTGCTCGGCCAGGCCGTCCGGGAGCAGCGCGGGCGTGAAGTATCCGGTCTCCCGGAAGGGGTGGGCCAGCGGCAGCTTGCCGGTGACCGCGACGGTGTGGATCTCGCCGTCCTTGACCGCGGACTCGATCGAGACGTAGTCGCCCCAGAACTCTCCCACCACGGTGGGGTCGCTCACCAGGTACTCCTCCAGCACGAACACCGCGGGGGTGGTCGCGTCGGTGGTGAACTCGGCGTACCGGTCCGCCAGTTCGTCGCTGCTGCGGACCAGGCAGGTGTCCACGCTGCCGGCGCCCGAGCGGGGCTTGAGGACGGCGGGCAGGCCGGTCGCGGCGAGCGCCGGGGCGAGGTCGGCGGCGGAGCGGACCGTCCGGCAGACGGTGGACTGCACCCCGGCCGCGGCGAGCGCCGCGCGCTGCTGGAACTTGTCGACCAGCACCTCGACGGTGGCACGGTCGTGGAACGGCAGCCCGCAGCGCTCGGCCACCGCGGCGGCCGAGCGGAGCAGGTGGTCGCTGAAGGTGATCACGCCGGAGGCGCCGAACCCGGCGGCCCGCTCGACGAGTTGCTCCTCGGTCAGCCCGGCCGTGTCCACCACGGTGGCCGACTTCGGCAGCCCGGCCAGGTCGGCGGCGGCCTTCGGGTCGCCGAGGTCGCCGAGGAAGACCACCGTGCAGAGCCGCCGGGCGGCGCCGAGGATGCCGCGCGGGGTGGCCGAGCCGCGGCCGTAGACGACCAGCAGCACCGGCAGGGGTGCGGCGGCGGGGGACTGGGGCCTGGTGTCGGAGGGTTGCACGGTCACTGCTCCTGGGGCCGGATCGGGGTGAAGGCCGCCCGCTCGGCGGCGACGGAGCGGTGCTCCCAGGCCTCGCGGTCACGCAGGTAGCGCGGCCGGTCGGCGACGATGGCCCGGGTCTCGGCCGAGCCGGCCGCGAGCCGCCAGCGCACCGAACCGGTGACCGGCGCCGAGCAGACGTCGATGAACGCCTGGGCGGCCTGGCGCAGCTCGCCGAACCAGCGGCCCTCCAGCGCCTCGCGGACCCACAGCTGCTCCTGGTGGAGCTTCTCCCGCAGCAGCTCGGCGGCGAGGGTGGCGGTCTCCAGGTGGCGGCGCGAGCGCAGCAGCAGCCAGGCGGCGGGCATCTCGCGGATCTCCAGCACCTTCGACCCGTGGTCGAGGTGTTCGAGCCCGCTGTAGCGGCCCAGTCCGTGGGCGCCGACCAGGTGGTTGAGGGCGTCGATCAGTTCGGTCAGCGGCAGCGGCCGGCCGTCCACCGCGACGGGCCGGCCGGCCTCGAAGGCGACCTCGACGGTCTCCGGGGCCCCGGCGGGGCGCAACGCGCTCCAGCGGTAGAGCTCCTCGGGCACGGCGTGGTCCTCGGGGTCGTCGAGGATCCCCGACTCGAACTCCCGGCACCACAGGTTGGAGTCGCCGCTGACCAACCGCTCGCTGAGCTGGTCCAGGCCGACCTCCTTGAGTTCGCGCATCTTCTGCTCCCGGTCGACCGGATCCAGGTCGTACGGGCTGCCGTAGCGGCCGGCGAAGCCGAGCAGGCCGATGGCGCCGTTGAGCCGGCGCAGGGTGTTCTGCGAACGGTTGGCGGTGTGCAGCACCGTGGTGGCGCCGAGCTCCCGGGCGGTGGCGAGGGCGAGCTTGGCGATCAGCGGCCGGCTGAGCGTGGAGCTGACCGGGTGGGTGTCGAGGTAGACGGCGTGCGCGGCGATCGCCGGGCGGACGTAGTCCTCGGCGAACTCCTGCCGGCCGTCGAGCAGGTGGAGCCGGACGCCGAGCCGGTCGGCGATCCGCTGCTTGTGCTCGCCGCTCTCGTCCTCGCCGAGGTCGACGCTGACCGCGTGGACGTTGCGGGCGCCGGCCCGGACCAGGCGGTGCAGCAGGTAGCTGCTGTCCAGCCCGCCGCTGAACAGGGTGACGACCGGGGCGGACGGGTCGCGGGCGATCGTGTCGAGCTCGCCGAAGGAACGCAGGACCTGGGACGTCATCGGGCGGATCCCTCCACCCGGTGCTCGGCCAGGGCGGCGGTGAAGCCCGTCACGGTCGGCTCGTCGAAGGCGAGGTCCATCGGGACCTCGACGCCGAGCAGCGCCTCCAGCTTGCGCACCGCGCGCACCACCTTGAAGGAGTCCCCGCCGATGTCGAAGAAGTCGTCGTCCGGGCCGATCGCGGGTACGCCGAGGACCTCGCACCAGACCCCGGTGACCACGGCGGCCAGGTCGTCGCCGGCCGGCGGCCGCGCCTCGACGGCCGCGGTGGTGGCGGGCAGCACCTCCCCGGCCTGCTCGGTCAGCAGGGCGCGGTCCAGCTTGCCGTTGGCGGTCAGCGGCATCGCGGCCAGCGTGGCGAACGAGGCCGGGACCATGTAGGAGGGCAGCGCGTCGCGCAGCGCCCGGCGCACGGCGGCGGTGACGGCCTCGGGTACGGCGTCCGCCTCCAGGACCAGGAAGCCGACCAGCCGGGCGTCGCTGCCGCGGCCGTGGGCGACCGCGGCGGCCTGCCGCACGCCCGGCACGCGCAGGGCGGCGGACTCGATCTCGCCCAGTTCGATCCGGTAGCCGCGGATCTTCACCTGGAGGTCGACCCGGCCCAGGAACTCCAGGCCGCCCACCGGGTGGGTGCGGACCAGGTCGCCCGAGCGGTAGAGCGGTCCGGTGCCGTCGCCGAGGTGGTCCGGGACGAAGCGCTCCGCGGTCAGCTCGGGGCGGTTGAGGTAGCCGAGGGCCAGACCGGCGCCGCCGATGTAGAGCTCGCCGGGCTCGCCGTCCGGAACGGGCTTGCCGTCCTCGTCGAGGATCCACAGCGTGGTGTCCTCGATGGCCGGGCCGATGTAGACGGTGTCCAGGTCGGGGTCGCGCGGGGGCACCCAGGCGGTGCAGTAGATCG
This sequence comes from Kitasatospora aureofaciens, assembly GCF_001188955.3. Classification (GTDB taxonomy): domain Bacteria; phylum Actinomycetota; class Actinomycetes; order Streptomycetales; family Streptomycetaceae; genus Kitasatospora; species Kitasatospora aureofaciens. Next base: position 98,804 of record NZ_JPRF03000028.1, read on the forward strand.
TGCACTCGCTCGGGCCGTAGAGGTTGGTGAGCGGGGCGGTGGACTGGGCGTGGAAGCGGCGGACCAGCTCGGGCGCGAGCGGTTCTCCGCCGGTGAGGACGCGGCGCAGGCCGTCGAAGCGCTCCTCGGGCCCCCGGGCCAGCAGGAACAGCTCCAGCAGCGAGACCACGCAGTAGAAGACGCTGATCTCCGCGGAGCGGATGGTCTCGGCGAGGTAGTCGGCGTCGCGCTGGCGGCCGGGGGCGGCGATGACGACGGTGGTGCCGGTGATCAGCGGCCAGTAGACCTCGATCAGGAACATGTCGAAGCTGCACGCGGTGTGGTGCAGCATCCGGTCGGACGGGCCGAGGCCGTGGCTGCGCTGCAGTGCCCGCAGCCGGGTCGTCACCGCGCGGTGGGGGATCAGCGAGGCCTTCGGGCGGCCGGTGGAGCCGGAGGTGTAGATGACCACGGCGGGCTGTTCGTCGAGGTCGGCCGCGGGTTCGAACGGCTCGGCCGGCTCGGTGGCCGCGCACTCGGCGACGGTGACCACCTCGACGCCGAGGTCGGCGGGGAACCGGGAGCGCAGTTCGGGGGTGGTGACGAGCAGCCGTGGCTCGCAGTCGGCCAGCATGTCGAGGGTCCGGGCGACCGGGTCGTTGACGTCGAAGGCGACCTGGGCGGCGCCGGCCAGGACGACGCCGGTCACGCCGATCACGAAGTCGGCCGAGCGCTCCAGGTAGACCGCCACCCGGTCGCCCGGGCGCACCCCGCGCCCGCGCAGCAGCGAGGCGACCCGCACGGTCCGGTCCCTGAGCTCCCCCGCGGTCAGCACCCGGTCGCCGTCGACCACGGCGGGGTGTGCCGGGTCGGCGTCCCACCGGGACAGCAGCAGGGTGTCGAGCCGTCGTCGGTCGTCGTCGAGGAGGGTGGCCGTAGTGCTAGCCATGGTCGTTCCTGTCCAATCGGTGTGTTCGGTGCGGGGCGTCCCGGCCGGGGTCGGCCGGGACGCCGGTCGGGTCACTGGCCGGCGGCGTCGGAGGCCGGGCCGATGGCCGCGCTCAGTTCGCGGACCGTGCCCGCGTCGAAGAGCAGCTCGATGTCGAGTGCGCGTCCGAGCTCCGCCTCCAACCGGGAGACGAGGCGCAGGGCGCGCAGCGAGTCGCCGCCCAGCTCGAAGAAGTCGTCGTCGGGACCGACCTCCGGCAGGGCCAGGACCTCGGCGAACAGCCTGGTCACCAGCGCCTCGTGGTCCGCGGCCCCGACCGGGGCGGCGGGCGCGGCCTCGTCGCCGGGCTGCGGCGGGGTGGGCAGGGCGAGCAGGTCGGTCTTGCCGGCCGGGGTGAGCGGCAGCTCGGCGAGGACGGCGACCGCCTCGGGGACCATGTACGAGGGCAGCGAGCGGCGCAGCCCGGCCTGGAGGCCGGCGGTGTCGAGCGGGGCGTCGCGGTCGGCGGGCACCACCCAGGCGACCAGGCGGCCCTCCCGTACGGCGACGGCGGAGCCGGCCACCTCGGGCAGGGCGAGCAGCACCTGCTCGATCTCCCCGGGCTCGATCCGGTAGCCGCGCAGCTTGAGCTGGCGGTCCATCCGGCCGAGCAGCTCGATCCGGCCGTCGGGCAGGCGGCGGGCGTGGTCGCCGGTGCGGTACATCCGGCCGCCGGTGAACGGGTCGGTGACGAACCGTTCCGCGGTCAGCTCGGGCCGCTGCCAGTAGCCCTGGGCCACGCCGTCGCCGCCGATGCACAGTTCGCCGACGCAGCCGACCGGGAGCAGCCGGCCGTCGACGGTGTCCAGCACGTGCAGCACGGTGTTGGAGATCGGCCGGCCGACGGTGACCCGGGTGGTGTCGGCGGTGATCGGCTCGACGCTGGAGTACACGGTGGTCTCGGTCGGGCCGTACATGTTCCACACCGAGGAGCCGCGTGCGGCCAGCGGGGCGGCCAGGTCGGCGGGGAAGGCCTCGCCGCAGCTGTAGAGCCGGGGCCGGCCGGCGCCCTGCCAGCCGGAGTCCAGCAGCGCCCGGTAGCGGGAGGGGGTGGCCTGCAGCGCGGTGATGCCGTGCTCCACGGCGTAGCGGTCGACCTCCCGGCCGCTCAGCCCGAGGGCCTGACCGCCCACGTGGACGGTGCCGCCGACCGCGAGCGGCACCAGCAGCTCGGCCAGCGAGGTGTCGAAGCCGAGCGTGGTGAGGGCGAGGAAGCGGGTGTCGCCGTCCAGGCCGGGGTGCCTGCGGGCCAGGCTGTCCACCAGGTTCGCCAGGGCCCGGTGGCCGACGGCGACGCCCTTGGGGCGGCCGGTGGAGCCGGAGGTGAACATCAGGTAGGCCAGCCCGTCCGGGGCGGCTCCCGGGAGCTCGACGGCCGGGGTGGAGGGGGTCTCGCCGGTGAGGTCGGCGGTGGTGAGGTCGAGGACGGTGCCGCCCCACCCGGCCAGTGCGGGCGCTCCGGTCGCGTCGACGAGCACCACGGCGGGCGCGGCGTCCGCCAGGACGAGGCGGATCCGCTCCACCGGGTGGGCCGGGTCGAGCGGGACGAACGCGGCTCCGGCGCGGGCGACCGCCAGCATCGCGGTCACCAGGTCGGCGCCGCGGCCCAGGCAGATGCCCACCCGGTCCGAGGGGCGCACCCCGCGTCCGACCAGCAGCCGGGCCAGGGCGTCGGCGCGCAGGTCCAGCTCCCGGTAGCCGTGGCGGTGGTGCTGGTCGACCACGGCGGGGTGGTCGGGCCGGTCGCGGACCGCCTCGTCGATCAGTCCTGACAGCAGGGCGGCCGGCTCGGTGCGGTCGATCCCGGTGCCGTTCCAGGTGTCCAGCTGCCGGGCGCGGGTCTCCTCGGTGACGGCCAGCAACTCCCCGACGGGGCGGCCGGGTTCGGCGGCGAGGCGGGTCAGCACGGCCACGACGTGGTCGAGCAGTGCCCGCGCCTCCTCCGGGGTGATCCGGCCGGAGTCCACCACCGCCTGCAGCTGCAAATCGGCCGCGGCCCGGACGACCAGCGTGACCGGGTAGTTGGTCCGGGTTTCGTAGCGGACGTCGTCGACCGTGACCTCGCCGTGGGAGAGCACCGCCTCCGTCCGGTCCGGGTAGTTCTCGACCACCACGACGGTGTCGAACAGCGGCACGCCGGGGGCCGTCCCGGCCCAGCGCTGGATGTCGGTCAGCGCGGTGTGCTGGTGGTCCAGCACGGGGTGGCGGGTGGCGGCGTGCCGGGCCAGCCACTCGTCGCCGGGCAGCTCCCGGTCCACCCGTACCCGTACCGGGACGGTGTTGATGAACATCCCGACCATCTGCTCGGCGCCGTCCAGGCCGACCGGGCGCCCGGAGACGGTCACGCCGACCACGACGTCGTCGCGCCCGGAGTGGCGGGCGACCGTTCCCGCCCAGGCCGCCTCGACCAGGCCGCTGAAGGTGGTGGCCCGGGTGGCTGCCAGTCGCCGCAGGGTGGCGAGGGTTTCGGCGGGCAGTGCGGCCCGTACGGTGTGGAAGCCGCCGGTGGGCTTGGTGCCCGGACGCATCCCGGGCAGGGTCAGGGTCGCCGGCTCGCGGTGCTCCGCCAGGTACTCCGTCCAGAACGCCCGGTCGCGCTCCGGGTCCTGGCGGCCCAGCCAGGCGATGTAGTCGCGGAACGGTGGCGGCGCGGGCAGCTCGTCGGTGGAGCCGGACAGCCCGGCGGTGACCTCCGCCAGCAGCAGGGCCGCGGACCAGCCGTCCAGCAGCAGGTGGTGGTAGGTCCACACCACCAGGTGCTCGCCGGGCAGGCGCAGCACCAGCAGCCGCATCAGCGGCGGCCGGGTCAGGTCGAAGCGCTCGCGGGCCCGCTGCTCCAGCTCCTCGGCGACGGCGGTCGTGCGGGCCGCCTCGTCCAGGCCGGTCAGGTCGCGGAACTCGATCGGCAGCTCCGCCTTCGGCAGCACCACCTGGTGCGGGGTGCGGATGCGCTCCCGGACGAAGGCCGTGCGCAGCACCGGGTGCCGGGCGATCGCCCGCTGCCAGGCGGCGCCCAGCACGGCGAGGTCCAGCTCGCCGTGCACCCGGAAGGTGGTCAGCTCGACGTAGAGACCGTGCTCGGGGGAGGTGGTGCTGTGGTAGAGCATCCCCTCCTGGGTGGGCGAGAGGGGGTAGATGTCCTCGATGTCGTTCACTTGGTGTCCTCTCCTGACCGGAACAGGGCGAATACCCGGGCCAGGTCGTCTTCGCTGAGGTCCGCGTCCGAGAAGGCCTCGCGTGGCCCCGGCGAGGGGGCCGGGGAAGGGCCGGCGGGAGCGGTGGGCGGGGCTGTGGTGTCGGGCGCGGATTCGGCCGCCGGTTCGCGGTCCGCGCGGAGCCGGGCGGCGAGCTGCCCGACGGTGGGGTGGGCGAAGAGGTCGCCGGGAGAGACGGCCAGCCCGAGCCGCTGGAGTTCGCCGGTGATCTGCACGACCAGCAGGGAGTCGCCGCCGAGCTCGAACAGGCTGTCGTCCGGGCCGATGCCGGGCACGCCCAGCAGGCGGGACCAGACCGCGGCGATCCGCTCCTCCAGCTCCCCGGGGCCGTCCGGCCCGGCGTCCGGGGGCGCGGCCGCGACGGTGGCCGCGGCGACGGCGATGCGCTGCGCGGTGCCTCCGGCCGCGCGGGGGCTGACCAGGACGTGCGGGAGGTGACGGTTGGCCAGGATCCGGTCGAGCGCCAGCAGGCCCTCCCGGGTCGGGATCCCGCCCTGCTCGGGCCCGACCGCCCCCGCGGCGCCGGGCGCGCCGCTGTCCGGGCCGTCGGCCGGGGCCGGCCGCAGTACGAAGCCCTCGACGAGCACGCTCGGCACACCGTCCGGCGCGGCCACGACCACGTCGACGACCAGCGTGCCGCCCGCCGCGGCCGCACCGGAGCGGCGCCGGACGTGGACGACGGCATCGGGGCCGAGCGGGCCGAGCACCACCAGCCGCCGGTAGGCCACCGGCAGGTGGCTGCCGGTGCGGGCGGTGACGGCGCCGGTGGCGGTGTCCAGCAGTGCGGGGTGCAGCGGGTGCCCGGCCAGATCGCCGTGGAACGGCTCGGGCAGGCGCAGCCGCAGCATCGCCTCGCCCTCGCCCTCGCCCTGGCGGACCTCCGTGACGCTCTCCCAGCGCGGCCCGGTGCGCAGCCCGCTCGCCCCGCCGGGCCGCTGCCCGGCGGACGGCGCCACGGCGGCGCAGCGTCGCGCGAGCCCGTCGAGGTCAAGGCGCTCCGGGGAAGCGCCCCGGTACGGAGCGATCCGGCCCTGGGCGTGCGGCTTGGACGGCACGGCGCTGGAGCGGACCTCCCACAGGTGCCCGCCGTCGGGCGCCGGACGCAGCCGCACGGTCACCTCCGGGGGCTGGTCGACGGGCAGCCGCAGTGGGTGGGTGAACACCGCGTCCAGTTCGACCGGACCTTCCCCGATCGCCAACCGGTGCCCTGCGACGGCGAGTTCGAGCAGTGCGGTGCCGGGCAGGACCGGGGCGTCGCCGATCCGGTGTTCCTCGGCCGGCCAGGCCGTCTGCCCGCTGCGGCGCAGCCGCAGCTCCACCGTCCCGTCCGGCTCGGTGCGGCGGGCGTCGAAGAGGGCGTGGTCGAGCACCTCTCCCCCGTCGAGCCAGTCCCGCAGCCCGGAGCGGACCGCCATGCCGGTCTGCGACCACCGGTCCCAGCCGATCGACACGGCCGTCCGGGTGCCGGTGGCGAAGCTGTCCAGGAAGGCGTTGGCCCCGGTGTAGTCGGCCTGACCGACCGCGCCGGTGACCGCGAGCGCCGAGGAGCAGAGCACCAGCAACGGACGGTCACGGGCCGTCAGCCGCTCCAGCAGCACGGTGCCGAGCACCTTGGGGGCGAGCACCCGCGCCATCTCCTCGGGTCCGCGCAGCGCGGTGACGCCGCCACCGGCCACCCCGGCGGCGTGCACGACCCCGGAGATCGGGCCGTACGCGGCCCGCACCTCGTCGAGCGCGGCGGCCAGCGCGGCCTCGTCGGTGACGTCGGCCTGGACGAGGCACAGCCGGGCGCCGTGGGCGGTCAGCCCGGCGAGCGCCTCGGCCAGCTCCGGCGGGCAGCTTCCGGCGGGCACGGCGTCCGCGGGCCGCAGGCTGCGCCAGCCCTCGCCGTCGGGCACGGCGCGGCGGGTGAGCAGCACGAGGGTTCGGCCGGCGTCCTCGGCGAGCCGGCCGGCCACGGCCAGGCCGATCCCGCCGAGACCGCCGGTGACCAGCCACGGCCCGGCGGGCAGCGCGGGTTGCTGGGCGGCCGGGTCGGTGAGCACGGGCCGGTCCGGGGCGGGCGCCAGGTGGGCCCGGCCACGGACCGCGGTGAGCGGCGCGGGCGCCTGCTCGGAGCGCAGCCGCGCCACCACCGCGTCGGCGGCCAGGGCCAGTTCGGCGGGCTCCCGGGTGGGGCAGTCCAGGTCGAGCGCCTCGGCGGTGAGGCCGGGCACCTCCTGCGGCAGCACCCGGACGGCGCCGAGCCCGGCGGCTGCCTGCGGGGTGCGGGCGGGCTGCCCGTTGACCCCGTGGGCGGCGTCGGTGACCAGCAGCATCCGCAGCGGCCGGCCCGGGAAGGCCTCGCCCAGGGCGCGGACCAGCTGGGCCGGGACGGTCAGCGCGCGCAGGGCGCCGTCGGCCGCCTCGGCCGGGGTGGCCCGTTCCAGCGGCGGGTCGTCCAGCGCCTGGCACGAGACCACCGCGTCCGGCGGGGTGCCGCGCCCGGCCAGGGTGGCGGCCAGGGCGGTGCAGGAGGCGGGGTCCGCGGGGTCGAGGGTGAGCCCGGTGCCGTCCGGGCCGGCCGCCGCGCCGGGGGCGCGGACCAGGGTGACCAGGGCGCCCGCCGCGGTGAGCCGTTCGGCGACCGGCCCGGCGAGGCCGGCGTCGTCGGCGAGCAGCAGCACCGAGGCCGGGACGGGCCCGGTGCCGGCCGGCGGGAGGACGGGGGTCCAGGACAGGACGTGCAGCCAGGAGTCCACGCCGTCGGCGGCCGGGGTGGCGGTCGCGGCTGATGCGGCCGGGGCGGTGAGGACGGCGGGCCCGGCGGGGCGCGGGCCGTCCCCGGCCGGTTCGAACCAGTGCCGGACCGGCTCGAACGGGTAGCCCGGCAGCGAGGCGTGCCGGCGCCCGGCCCGCTCCCCGAGGGCCGACCAGTCGAGCTCGGCGCCGCGCTCCCACAGCCGGCCCAGCGCGGTCAGTCGGGCGGGCGGCTGCGATCCGGCCGCGGCGGCGTCCAGGGTGGGCAGGGCCGGCCTGCCGGTGCCCAGGGTGCGCACGGCGAAGCCGGTCAGTCCCCGGCCGGGGCCGAGCTCCAGCAGCGGGCCGTCACCCGGCAGGGCGGCGAGCGCGTCGGCGAAGCGGACGGTGTGCCGCAGCTGGCGCGCCCAGTACTCCGGCGAGACGGCCTCCTCGGCGGTCAGCTCACGCCCGGTCAGGCCGGAGACCACCGGCAGGGCGGGGGCCTGCGCCGGGACACCCGCCACCAGCCGGGCGAACTCCGCCAGCAGCGGCTCGGCGTCCCGGGTGTGGAAGGCGTGCCGGACGGCCAGCGGCCGGGCCGCGACGCCGCGCGCGGCCAGGCGCTCGGCCAGCCGGGCCACCGCCTCCGGGGCGCCGGCCGCCACGCAGCGGTCCGGTGCGTTGACGGCGGCGAGCTCCGGGCCCTCGGGGTCGTCCAGCAGCGCGCGCAACTCCGCCTCGGGCAGCGGGACGCTCAGCATCGCGCCCGGCTCCATGGCGCCCATCAACCGTCCGCGTTCGGCCACCAGCCGGGCGGCGCCGGGCAGTTCGAAGACCCCGGCGGCGCAGGCGGCCGCGAACTCGCCGACGCTGTGGCCGGCCAGCGCGACCGGCCGCAGGCCGAGCGATGTCCACCAGGCGGTGAGCGCGTACTCCACCGCGAACAGGGCCGGCTGGGCGACCTCGGTGCGGTCGAACAGGTCCGCGTGGGCCGGGTCGAGCAGCAGCGCGCGCAGCGGCGCGGCCGTCCATGGCCGCAGGGCGTCCAGGCAGCGGTCGAGCGCGGCGCGGAAGACCGGTTCGGCGCGGTACGGCTCCGCAGCCGTGCCCGGGCGGCCGGCGCCCTGGCCGGGGTACAGGAAGGCGACCTCCCGGCCGTCGCCGGTGGCCCGGACCGGGCGGGAGTGGTGGTGCCCCCCGGGCCCCGTCAGGACGGTGCGCCGCCAGGGGTGGTGCCTGCGCCTGGTCTGCAGGGTGAACGCGGCGTCGGCGGCCGTGGGTGCGGCCGGTCCGGCCAGTGCCGCGTCGAGTCGTTCGGTGGCCCGGTCGAGCGCCGACTCGCTGCGGGCGGACACCGGCAGCAGCTCCCACTCGCCGGCCGGCGCGGCGGCAGCGACGGGCAGCGGGGGAGCGTCCTGGACGATCAGGTGGGCGTTGGTGCCGCCGATGCCGAAGGAACTGACCCCGGCGATCCGGGTGCCGTCCGCACCGGGCCAGGGCTCGGCCTCGGTCAGCACCCGGAACAGGCGGGGGTCCAGCTCGGGGCTGGGGTTCTCGAAGTGGACGGTCGGCAGCAGCGTGCGGTGCTGCAGCGAGAGCACTGTCTTGATCAGCCCGGCCATCCCGGCGCAGGTGTCCAGGTGGCCGACGTTGGACTTGACCGCGCCGAGTACCCGGCGGGGGTCCGGGGCGTCGCCGAACACCCGGCTCAGCGCGGCGAGTTCGATCCGGTCGCCGAGGGCCGTCGCGGTGCCGTGCGCCTCGATGCAGGAGACCTCGTCGGGCGTGACCCCGGCCACCGACTGAGCGGCGGTGATCACCCGGACCTGGCCGTCCAGGCTCGGCGCGGTGAAGCCGACCTTGCGGTTCCCGTCGTTGTTGACCGCCGAGCCGAGCAGGACGGCCCGGACGGTGTCGCCGTCGGCGACCGCGTCGGCCAGCCGCTTGAGCACCACCACGCCGACGCCGCTGCCGAAGACCGTACCGGTCGCCCCGGCGTCGAAGGGCCGGCAGTGCCCGTCGGCGGAGAGGATCCCGCCCTCGGCGTGCAGGTAGCCGAGCCCCTGGCCGACCCCGGCGGAGACCGCCCCGGCCAGCGCCACGTCGCACTCGCCGCTCAGCAGCGCCTCGGCCGCCAGGTGGACGGCGACCAGGGCGGAGGAGCAGGCGCTCTGCACGCTCAGGCTCGGGCCGGTCAGGCCGAGCCGGTAGGAGGTCTGGGTGGCGAGGTAGTCCTTGTCGCCCGCGGCCAGCCACTGGACCTCGGCGCGGTCAGCCAAGTGGGCGGCGCGCGGCAGCAGTTGGTGCGTCAGGTAGGAGTTGAACCCGGCCGAGGCGTAGACGCCCACGCCGCCCTCGACCCCCTCGGTGGGCTGCCCGGCGTCCTCCAGCGCGGCGACCGCGCACTGCAGGAAGAGCCGGTGCTGGGGGTCCATCAGCTCGGCGTCGCGGGGCGGGATGCCGAAGTACTCGGCGTCGAACTCCGCCAGGCCCTCCAGCACGCCGCCGGCGCCCACGAACCGCGGGTCGGCCAGCCGGTCGGCCGGCACGCCCAGGGCCGTCAGCTCCTCGGGGGTGCGGAAGGTGATGTTCTCCCGACCCGCGACCAGGTCGGCCCAGAAGGTCCCGGCATCGGGGGCGCCGGGGAACCGGCAGGCGAGGCCGGTGACGGCGATCGCGTCCGGCAGATCCGGCACCGCGGTGGCCGGGCCCTCGGGGGCGTGGGTGGACATCGGACTGCTCTCCTCACAGGTGGTGATCGACGCGGCTGGGGGCCGGCGGCCGGACCGGGCAGGGGTGCCCGGCCCGGCCGCCGGCCGCTCGGGTCAGCCGGTCGGGTTGGTGCCGGAGCCGCCCCGGCGGGCGGCACGGCGCCGTTCGTGGTGCTGCCGGCGGTCGCCGCCGGCGCTCGGTGCCTCCGTCGGTGCCTCCGGCCGGGCGCTGCTCCCGGGGGCCGGCGACGGCTCCGCGGCCGCCGCAGGGGCGGGCCGGTCCAGCAGATCGGCGAGGTGGCGGATCGTCGGCCGGTCGAACATCTCGACCACCGACAGCTCCTGCCCGAAGTCCTCGGCGATCCGCCGCTGGACCCGGACCAGGTGGATGGAGTTGGCGCCGGCCTCGAAGAAGTTGGTGTCGACGTCGACCTCCGCCCCGTCCATCCCCTCCCGCCACAGTGCGGTGAGCCGCTCCACCGCGCCCGGCCCGGTGGGCCGCGCCGCCGTGCGCCGCGGCGGAACCGGCGCCGCGGGCGCGGC
>NZ_JPRF03000029.1 GCF_001188955.3 Kitasatospora aureofaciens
CGACTGCCCGCCGCCGGTGCCGCCGGTGGCGGGGTGCGCCGCGGGGCCGCTCGGCGAGGCGCCGGGCGTGATCGTCTGAGCGGGCGTCTGGCTCTCGGACTGGGGCGGTGCGGCCTGTGCGGCCTTGCCCGGTGAGCCGCCGTCACCTCCGCCCTGATCGGTCATCAGCCAGGCGATCAGGGCGACTACCGCCGCGACGGCGACGAGCACGACGGCGCGCCGACGCCAGTAGATCGAGGCCGGCAGCGGTCCCACGGGTTGACGCAGAGAGGGCACGATCAAACTCTACGAGACTGTGTGTGGCGATTGACTCACCAACACCGCACCGACGTCCCTTCTTTCACATGATCCGTAATTTGATCCGTCCGAGGGAGCTCCCGAACCGGGACGTACCGCGCATTTCGACCGAATCGGAACGCAGTGCTCCAGTTCGGTTGCGTCCACCGCCGTGGGAGGATCGAAGGGCCATGACTGCCATCACCGCCACCGAAGCCCCCTCGCTGCCGCTGCCGCTGCCGCTGCTGCACTCGACCGTCATCGACTGGTACGAGGCCAGCAAGCGCGACCTGCCCTGGCGTACCCCGGACGCGACGCCCTGGGCGGTCATGGTGAGCGAGTTCATGCTCCAGCAGACCCCGGTGAAGCGGGTGCTGCCCGTCTGGCGGGCCTGGCTCACCCGCTGGCCCACCCCCGCCGACCTCGCCGCCGAGGCACCCGGCGAGGCGGTCCGGATGTGGGGCCGGCTGGGCTACCCGCGCCGCGCCCTGCGGCTGCACGCGGCCGCCGTGGCGATCACCGAGGAGCACGGCGGCGGGGTCCCCGATGACCACGCCACCCTGCTCTCGCTGCCCGGAGTGGGGGAGTACACCGCCGCCGCGGTCGCCTCCTTCGCCTTCCGCCAGCGGCACGTGGTGCTGGACACCAACGTGCGCCGGGTCTTCGCCCGGGCGGTGACCGGCGTCGAGTACCCGGCGATCGCCACCACCGCCGCCGAGCGCCGCACCGCGACCGCGCTGCTTCCCGACGACGCCGCGACGGCGGCCACCTGGGCGGTCGGCGTGATGGAGCTGGGCGCGCTGGTCTGCACCGCCCGCGGCCCGGAGTGCGGGGACTGCCCGCTGTTCACCGCCTGCGCCTGGCAGCGGGCCGGCCGCCCGCCGTACGAGGGCCCGGCCCGGCGCGGCCAGACCTACGAGGGCACGGACCGTCAGGTCCGCGGCAAGCTGCTCGCGGTGCTGCGCGAGGCGCACGGCACGGTGCCGCAGGCCCGGCTGGACGCCGTCTGGCCGGACGCGGTGCAGCGCGCCCGGGCGCTGGACGGCCTGGTCGCCGACGGCCTGGTCGAGCCGGTCGAGCAGGGCGTCTACCGGCTCCCCCAGTAGGCGGGACGACGACAACACGACGGCGCCCCCGGCAGGTTTCGAGCCTGCCGGGGGCGCTGTCGTGCGAGGGGACCGTCAGACGGCCGCGGCCTCCAGCGAGGCCTCGGCCGGCTTCTCGCCCTTGCCGGTGCCGCGCAGCGGCACCTCGCGCAGGAACACCGCGGCGGCGATGGCGATCACGGCCACTCCGGCGCCCCACAGGAAGACGGTGTGCATGCCGTTGGACACCGCGTGGTGGTAGGCGTCCTGGATGTAGTCGGGCATCTTGCGCAGTTCGGCCGGGCTGGTCTGGCCGGGGTCCTTCGCGCCGCCCGGGGGCAGCGGCTTCCCGGCCAGCAGCTGGCCCATGGTGTCCTTCACCCGGTTGTTGAACAGCGCGCCGAACAGCGCGACGCCGAACGAACCGCCGATGGTGCGGAACAGGGTGGCGGTGGAGCTGGCCACGCCCATGTCCTTGAGCTCCACGCTGTTCTGCGCCACCAGCATGGTGATCTGCATCAGGAAGCCCATGCCGGCGCCGAGCACGATCATCCAGCAGGCCGAGGTGAAGCTGCTGGTCCCGACGCCCATGGTGGAGAGCAGGATCAGGCCGCCGGTCATCACGACGGTGCCGATGATCGGGAAGATCCGGTACTTGCCGGTCTTGGTGACGGCCTGGCCGACCACCAGCGAGACGACCAGCATGCCGAACATCATCGGCATCAGCAGCAGGCCGGAGTTGGTCGCCGAGGCGCCCTGGACTATCTGCTGGTAGAGCGGGAGGAAGACGGTCGAGCCGAACATCACGAAGCCGACGATGAAGCCGATGATCGAGACCAGGGTGAAGTTCAGGTTCCTGAACAGGCTCAGCGGCAGCATCGGCTCCTGGGCGCGCTGCTCGACGTAGCAGAAGCCGATCAGCGAGGCGACGGCGAGCGCGGCGAGGCCGAGGATCTCCTTGGAGCCCCAGGCGTACTGCTGGCCGCCCCAGGTGGTGATCAGCACGAGCGAGGTGATGCCGACGGTGAGGAGCACGGCGCCCGGGTAGTCGATCCGGGCGGTGTTACGGACCTTCGGCAGCTTCAGGGTGGCGATGACCACGGCGAGCGCGATCACGCCGAGCGGCAGGTTGATGTAGAAGGTCCAGTGCCAGCTCAGGTGGTCGGTGATGAAGCCGCCGACCAGCGGGCCGCCGATGGTGGCCAGGGCCATCACGGCGGCGAACATGCCCTGGTACTTGCCGCGGTCACGCGGCGGGACGAGCGCGCCCATGATCGACATGACGCCGACCATCAGACCGCCGGCGCCGAGGCCCTGCACGGCGCGGAAGCCGATCAGCTCGTTCATGTTCTGCGACAGGCCGGACAGCGCCGAACCCACCAGGAAGATCACGATCGAGGTCAGGAAGGTGCCCTTGCGGCCGTACAGGTCGCCGAGCTTGCCCCAGATCGGGGTGGAGGCGGCGGTGGCCAGGGTGTAGGCGGTGACCACCCAGGACAGGTGCTCGGCGCCGCCGAGGTCACCGACGATGGTCGGCATCGCGGTGCCGACGATCAGGTTGTCGAGCATGGCCAGCAGCATCGTGACGACCAAGCCGACCATCACGAGGCGGATCTCGCGGGGTGACCGCGGCTGTTCCTCCTCGGCCGTCTTGTCCTCCGGTACCGGGCCGGCGGTCTTGGGCTGTGACATGGGGTGGGGTCTCCCGGAGGTGGTTCGGACGAGCGTCGCGCCGGGTGGCGGCTCACTTACTTGTCGCCCGGCTAGTTTATCGATCGTCGGCACGGTAAGCTGTTTCCTAGCCGGTCGTCAAGCCAGTTTTAATACCGGCCCCCTGGGCAGGGAGAATGAGCCCGGGGCGGACGCCCACCCTGGGGTCCGCAGCAGTCACCGACGCAGTCATGAGGCAGGCCATGGGCACTCCGCACAGCCCCCGCAGCGACACCCGGGCTCGCATCATCGAGGTGTCGCTGGAGCTCTTCTCGGAGCACGGCTACGAGCAGACCTCACTGCGCGAGATCGCCGACCGCCTGGGCGTCACCAAGGCCGCGCTCTACTACCACTTCAAGACCAAGGACGACATCGTCCTGGGCATCGTCGAGCGGATGGCCGCGCCGATCGACGAGACCATCGCGTGGGGCCGGGAGCAGGAGTGGAGCCCGGACACGCGCGACGAGCTGATCCGCCGCTTCGCGGACGGGATGGCCGAGCGGGCCCCGCTGCTGCGCTTCTTCCACGAGAACCAGCCGGCGCTGCGGGAATCCCCGGCCGGGCTGGCCTTCAAGGAGCGGATCATCACCATGATGCAGCTGGTGCACGGGCCGGAGGCGAGCTTCCAGGACCGGCTGCGCGCCGCGATGACGCTGTTCACCGTCCACTCGTCGATGTTCCTGCTCCAGCACGACGGCAAGGACCCCGTCCCCGCCGAGAACGTGTGGGGCGAGAAGGTGCCGGTGGCCGACCTGGACGAGGCCCTGGAGGCCGCCCGGACGGTCGCGCTGGAGATCGGCGGCCGGATCAGCCACCCCGCCCGCGTCGGCGGCTGAGACGCCGCGCCCCCTGGAACGCCGTATCCGCTAGAACGCCGTGACGCCGTGTCCGGAGAGGTAGGCGATCGGGTCGACCACCGCGCCGTAGCGGTTGCTGGTGCGGATCTCGAAGTGCAGGTGCGGCCCGGTCGAGTTGCCGGTGTTCCCGGACAGCCCGACCCGCTCGCCCGCCGACACCCGTCGGCCCGCCGAGACCGACAGCGTGGAGAGATGGGCGTACTGCGCGAAGTGCCCGTCGGCGAGCCGCAGCACGACCTCCTTGCCGTACGCGCCGTCCCAGGCGGCCGACACCACGGTCGCGTCGCCGACCGCCAGCACCGGCGTGCCCGGGGAGACCGCGAAGTCCACCCCGGTGTGGTACCCGGCGGCGTACTCGGAGTCGTGCACCCCGAAGGGGTTGCTGGTCGGTGCGTCGGGCACCGGCGCCGACCAGCCGGGCTCGGGCGGGGCGGCGGGCGCGGGCTCCGGTTCCGGGGCGGGCGCCGCGGCGGGCGCGGGCTCGGCGGGCTCCGCTCCGGGCGGCAGCAGGTTGGGCGCCACGGCCACGAACGCCTGCGCCGAGGGGGCGCCGTCCGGCAGCTTGTACGGGCTGGGTCCGGCCACCTGCACCAGGCCCGGGTCGGGCACCTTGGCCCGCGGGGCGGTGAAGGCGGAACTGCCCGGCGTGGTCGGCCGGACGGTCTGCGCCGAGGCACTGCCCGGGGCGGCCGCCAGCACGACGCCCGCCATCAGCGCGGCCGCTCCCACGGAGACCACCGCGTGGTCGCGCTCGACCCGCTGCCGGCTGCCCGGCAGGGTGGCGTGCCGGGGCGTGGCGAGCAGGCGCAGCGGCGCTACGGCGCGGCTGCGGACGGCGTGGCCGATCCGGGGCTGCCAGGCGGCCGCCTGGGCCGTCGCACGGACGGCGAGCCGGCGCAGGGCCGGCCCCATGGGCGGGACGGTGGACATCGCCTGTCGTACCTCACGGTCGTACGGGGGGCAGCGCGAAGCGCCCGATCGGGGTGCTTTCGCGGAGCGGGGGACCACTCAGGTTTAACGGTCACCTGACGCAGCCCCAAAAGCGGCGATGTACTACGGCGTGTAGTCATCGCGGGTCCTGGAATTCCGGCCGACGGAGCAATGATCATGAGATCCGATCAACCGAGCCCGGCCCGATCCGTACCGCGGTCCCGTCGGGCCGTGCTACTAGGGCCGGTCGTACCACGCCGAACCCCTGTGACCAGCGCCACCCGGCGAGGGCGCGGAAAAGCGTCCGGCCCGCCCCCGCGCGGTGGCGGGGGCGGGCCGGACGTGGAGACTTCAGTGCCGCGCGATCACGACCTGACCGTCAGGACGATCAGTTGTCGACCGGGCGGACCCGGATCCAGGTCTCCAGGTAGTTCGCGGACTCGTTCTCGACCTCGATGCTGGTGCCGGTCTTCGGCACGTCGACACCGGCGTACTGGTCGTCCTTCGACCACCAGGACTTCAGGTCGTTGAACTCGTCGACGCCCTTGGACTTCGGGATGACCGTCTCGACGTCAGCCTTGTGCAGGGTCAGCGCCGGGACGCGGCGCGAACCGAAGGTGGAGTCGAAGCCCTGCATGCGAGGACGCATCAGGGTGCCGTCCGACCACTTCATCGGAGCCGGGTGCGAGTCGACCGGCAGGACGAGGCCGTGGCCCGGGTGGGCGCTGACGTTGTTGTCGGTCTGCGACTCGTCCCAGTACCAGATCAGCAGGCCGGGCTGGTACGAGTAGTGCTCGACCCAGTTGGGCTTGGCGGCCGAACCGAAGTTGTACGGGCCGGTCTTCAGCGTCTGGTCGAACGACACGTACTGCTTGTTCTCCGCGATGTAGTACTGCGCGTAGTCCTTGGTGTACGAGCCGCCGAAGCGGGTGAAGCCGGCGGCGGTCCAGCCGTTGTCGCCGTGCTCCACGTCGTCGCTGAACAGGGTGGCGCCGTCGGCGACCACCGCGACGTTGTCCACCGCGAAGCCGCGGTAGTGCAGGCCGCCGTCGGTGGTGTTGTGGTAGCGGAACTGGATCTTCTTGCCCGCGTAGGCGTCCAGGTTGAACGACAGGTCACCCCAGGCGGCGGTGAGGCCGCTGAGGGCCGGACGGCCGTTCTCCTTGGGCAGGGCGGCGCCGTTCCAGGTGCCGTCCACGACGGTCCAGGTCTTGCCACCGTCGGTGGAGACCTCGCCGAAGGCGTAGTCGAAGTCCGGCTCCAGCTCGTACCAGGCCTTGGCGTTGATGCCGGCCTTGGTCTTGCCGGTCAGGTCGATGTCCCGGGTCAGCGTGACGTTCAGGTTGTCGGCGCTGCCGCTCCACCACTCGCTGCCGCCCGCGAAGGGCTTGTTGATGTCGGTGGTGATGCTCTTCTTCGGCAGGTCGACGATGAGCGCCTGCGGCAGGTTGGAGTTGTACTCCACCGGGCCGATGTGGTGCGTCGACTCGGTGCCGGCCTTGGCGCGGTCGACCTTCAGCCAGCCGAGCTGGTACTTGCTCCAGGCGTCGAGGTCGTTCGGCATGTCGCCGATGCTGTCCTTGCCCTCGCCGAGCCAGGAACCGGAGGACATCAGCGACCAGAAGCCGACCGAGTTGTCGATGCCCTTGCCGGCGGTGTCGTAGAGGTCCGGCAGACCGAGGTCGTGGCCGTACTCGTGGGCGAAGACGCCGAGGCCGCCGTTCTCCGGCTGCATCGTGTAGTCGCCGATCCAGAGGCCGGTGTTGCCGACCTGGACGCCGCCGAGCTTGTTGCCGTCGGGGCCGGCCTGGCCCGTCAGGTTGCCGTAGACGTAGGAGCGGTGGGCCCACAGGGCCTTGCTGCCCTGCTTGCCGCCGCCGGCCGACTTGTCCTCACCGGCGTGCACGATCTGGAAGTGGTCGATGTACCCGTCGGGCTGGTTGAAGTTCCCGTCGTGGTGCGAGCCGTAGCGGTCCCACTGGTCGTACTGGGCCAGCGTCGCCTTGATCTGCGCCTCGGTCTGACCCTTCGCCAGCTGGTCCTTGTACCAGATGTCGACGGCGTCGCGGATCAGGTCCTGGGCGCTGGCGCAGACGTTGGAGCCGCAGTAGTCGGAGCCGTACCGGGCCTCGTTCCACGGCACCCTGACCCAGTCCGAGACCACGCCGTCGACCGAGTAGCGGCCCGAGGACTGCTTCTCGTAGAAGGTCTTCAGCGAGGGCTTGTCCTTGGAGAAGTACAGGTCCTGGTAGTGCTGCTGGTTGTAGTCGGCCTGCCAGGCGGTCGAGTTGTTCGTGGCGCGGTCCGGCGCCTCGATCTCGTTGTGCTTGGGGCCGGCCTCGCCGCCGTACTTGACCTTGCCGTCGGCGGTCTTGGTGGTGTTGTCGACCTGGTCGCCGAAGTCGACCAGGATCGTGAAGATCTTGTCCGTGCGCTCACGGGCGAGCTCGACGTACTTGTCCTTGCCGAGCTTCACACTGGTGCTGCCGTTGTGCTGCTCGACCTGGGCGGTGCCGTTGAGCAGCTGCTCGGTGGCAGCCTTCTTCTCGGCGTCGACCTTGGCGGTCAGCGGGCCCGGGATGTTGTGCTCGGTGTTGACGCCCTGGACCGCGTCGGCCGGGTCCTTCGGAACCGGTGCGGAGCCGGCTGCCACGGCGCTGCTGGGGAACAGCCCCGCGCCGAGCGTGACGATGACCGCCGCCGCGGTGGTGACCGCTGCGGCTCTCCTGGTGGTCTTCAACGTTGTGACGCCCTCCCCGACCGAGCCGACTCTTGGCCAAGGCCCGGTAAACCAATATGAAAGACAGGTGGACGTCATTTGACCGAAGTGGGGCTGGAAAAGATAGACCTTGACCCTGACATGGCCACGGCGCTATGCTCGCCGATTTTCCGTCAGTTGACGGACGGTTGGAAAACCCCAGGTCCGGGGCGTGCGGGGGGAGGCGGAACGCACCGAGCCCCCGGCGCGAACGCCGGGGGCTCGGTGGCTGTGAAGTTGTCTGTTAAAAGTTGCCTTTACTTCGTCAGGTCCGGGCCGGACGAAGCGACCGCGGCCGGGGTGTCCGCGACGGCCGACTTCTCCTCGCCGCGGAAGGTGAACTTGGCGTCCTTGCCCTCGCCCTCCACGTCGACGACCACGATGTGGCCGGCCCGCAGCTCACCGAAGAGGATCTTCTCGGAGAGGTGGTCCTCGATCTCGCGCTGGATGGTGCGGCGCAGCGGACGGGCACCCAGGATGGGGTCGTAGCCGCGCTTGGCCAGCAGCTTCTTGGCCTCGACGCTGAGCTCCAGGCCCATGTCCTTGTCCTTGAGCCGCTCGTCCACCTTGGCGATCATCAGGTCGACGATCTGGATGATGTCGTCCTCGGACAGCTGGTGGAACACCACGATGTCGTCGACGCGGTTCAGGAACTCGGGGCGGAAGTGCTGCTTGAGCTCCTCGCCGACCTTCGCCTTCATCCGCTCGTACCCGGTCTGGGTGTCACCCGTGGCCGCGAAGCCCAGGTTGAAGCCCTTGGAGATGTCCCGAGTGCCGAGGTTGGTCGTCATGATGATGACGGTGTTCTTGAAGTCGACCACGCGGCCCTGGGAGTCGGTCAGTCGACCGTCCTCCAGGATCTGCAGCAGCGAGTTGAAGATGTCCGGGTGGGCCTTCTCGACCTCGTCGAAGAGGACGACCGAGAACGGCTTGCGGCGGACCTTCTCGGTCAGCTGGCCGCCCTCCTCGTAGCCCACGTACCCGGGCGGGGAGCCGAACAGCCGGGAGACGGTGTGCTTCTCGGAGAACTCGGACATGTCGAGCGCGATCAGCGCGTCCTCGTCGCCGAAGAGGAACTCGGCGAGCGTCTTGGACAGCTCGGTCTTACCGACGCCGGACGGGCCGGCGAAGATGAACGAACCGCCGGGACGCTTCGGGTCCTTGAGGCCCGCACGGGTGCGCCGGATGGCCTGGGAGAGCGCCTTGATGGCGTCCTTCTGGCCGATGACGCGCTTGTGCAGCTCGTCCTCCATGCGCAGCAGCCGGGAGGTCTCCTCCTCGGTCAGCTTGAAGACCGGGATGCCGGTGGCGGTGGCCAGGACCTCGGCGATGAGCTCCTCGTTGACCTCCGCGACGACGTCCATGTCGCCGGCCTTCCACTCCTTCTCGCGCTTGGCCTTGGCCTGCAGGAGCTGCTTCTCGTCGTCGCGCAGGGACGCGGCCTTCTCGAAGTCCTGCGCGTCGATCGCGCTCTCCTTCTCGCGGCGCACGTCGGCGATCTTCTCGTCGAACTCGCGCAGGTCCGGCGGCGCGGTCATCCGGCGGATGCGCATCCGGGAGCCGGCCTCGTCGATCAGGTCGATCGCCTTGTCCGGGAGGAAGCGGTCCGAGATGTACCGGTCGGCCAGGGTGGCGGCGGCGACCAGGGCGGCGTCCGTGATGGAGACCCGGTGGTGGGCCTCGTAGCGGTCGCGCAGACCCTTGAGGATCTCGATGGTGTGCGGCAGCGAGGGCTCCGCGACCTGGATCGGCTGGAAGCGGCGCTCCAGCGCGGCGTCCTTCTCCAGGTGCTTGCGGTACTCGTCCAGGGTGGTGGCACCGATGGTCTGCAGCTCGCCGCGGGCCAGCATCGGCTTGAGGATGCTGGCGGCGTCGATGGCGCCCTCGGCGGCGCCCGCGCCGACCAGGGTGTGCAGCTCGTCGATGAACAGGATGATGTCGCCGCGGGTGCGGATCTCCTTGAGCACCTTCTTCAGGCGCTCCTCGAAGTCACCGCGGTAGCGCGAGCCGGCCACCAGGGCGCCCAGGTCCAGCGTGTAGAGCTGCTTGTCCTTGAGCGTCTCCGGGACCTCGCCCTTGACGATCGCCTGTGCCAGGCCCTCGACCACGGCGGTCTTGCCGACGCCGGGCTCACCGATCAGGACCGGGTTGTTCTTGGTGCGGCGGGACAGCACCTGCATGACCCGCTCGATCTCCTTCTCGCGCCCGATGACCGGGTCGAGCTTGGCCTCGCGGGCGGCCTGGGTCAGGTTGCGCCCGAACTGGTCCAGGACCAGCGAGGTCGACGGGGTGCCCTCGGCGGGCCCGCCGGCCGTGGCGGACTCCTTGCCGCCGCTGGCCTGGTAGCCGGAGAGCAGCTGGATGACCTGCTGGCGCACCCGGTTGAGGTCGGCACCCAGCTTGACCAGGACCTGGGCGGCGACGCCCTCGCCCTCGCGGATCAGGCCGAGCAGGATGTGCTCGGTGCCGATGTAGTTGTGGCCGAGCTGCAGGGCCTCCCGGAGCGACAGCTCCAGGACCTTCTTCGCCCGGGGAGTGAAGGGAATGTGACCGGACGGGGCCTGCTGGCCCTGGCCGATGATCTCCTCGACCTGCTGGCGTACGGCCTCAAGAGAAATCCCGAGGCTCTCCAGGGCCTTGGCGGCGACGCCCTCGCCCTCGTGGATCAGACCCAGGAGGATGTGCTCGGTGCCGATGTAGTTGTGGTTGAGCATCCGGGCTTCTTCCTGAGCCAGGACGACAACCCGCCGCGCGCGGTCGGTGAACCTCTCGAACATCGTTTATCGCTCCTCAGAGCGGTCGGGCAGTTCGGGGTCCGTCCCCGCCCTGTCCTTCCGCATGCTAGTCCCGCTCAGCGGCGCGGCCCACGGATTCACTCCCCGGTAGAGGAGCGAGATGCTGCGCGACCAGCCGACACCAATCCCAACCTGATGCTGGGAATCGGTGTTCCCACAGGTGGGCCGGATGCACCGGAAACCGCTACGCCATCGGCGAACAAGAGCCGCCGGGGCGGAGCCGGACCCTCTTCGGCCGGTCGTACATGCTGCCCCTGGACGGGTCGAAGAACCCGTCCACCTGCATTCATACCCGGTATCGGGGCGCTTCTCGCGCAGTTTCCGCGGTGGCGGTGTTCGCCTGGCGAGAAGTCGGGCCGCGGTGGCGGTGGTTCAACGGCAGCCGGGTCGGTCGTACGCCGTCCCTGGGGTGTGCGCGTTACCGCTTCGCTCCTACAGCGTTGCACAGCTCGTCATTGTTCCGCCGCCCGAGCCCGCCGCCCCGGACGGGTCGTTCCGGCGCGGGCCCCGGTGCCGGTGGCGCCGCGCTCCCGGGGTGCGCGCCGCGGGGCGCGGAGGGGTTCCCTCCGCGCCCCGCGCGTGTGTCGTCGGTGCCCTACGCGGCCGCCGGGGCTCCGCATCCGCTCCGGCGGGCCGGTGGCGCCGGGTTCAGGACGCGTTGGCCTTGTCGTAGGCCTCGCGGACGGTGCTCGGCACCCGGCCGCGGTCGTTGACGTCCATGCCCTGCTCCTTGGCCCACGCGCGGATCTTCGCGGTGTCGGGAGCGCTGCCGGACGGGCGCGCCGCGGTGCCGCGGCCCGGACGGCGGGCGCCGGCCAGCCGGCCGCTCTGCTTGCGCCCCTTCTCCACGTACGGCGCCAGCAGACCGCGCAGCTTGTCCGCGTTGGCGCTCTTCAGGTCGATCTCGTAGGCAACGCCGTCGAGCGCGAACGTCACCGTCTCGTCCGCCGAACCGCCATCGAGATCGTCTTCAAGAATGACCTGCACCCTCTGTGCCACGGGCTTCCCTTTCCGCTAAACGACCCATTGCCTAAGGAAAGGAAAGCGCCTTTCACCGGAAAACACAAACCCTTGACCGGTCCGGACCCGCTCAGAGGTGCAGCAGCATGCGCGAGTTGCCCAGTGTGTTGGGCTTCACCCGCTCCAGGTCAAGGAACTCGGCGACACCTTCATCGTACGAGCGGAGGAGTTCTTCATAGACATCCGTGGCGACCGCCGCCGGGTCTGTCGTACCATCATCGGTTTCCTGAACCTCGCCGATCTCGACGAAACCGTGTTTCGCGAAGAACGGCACCTCGAACGTCAAGCAGAAAATCCGACGGACGCCCAGCCAGCGCGCGGTCTGCACCAGCTTCTCCAACAGCAGGTGCCCGATCCCGAAGCCCCGGCAGGCCGGATCGACCGCGAGCGTGCGGACCTCGGCGAGGTCCTCCCACATCACGTGCAGGGCGCCGCAGGCCACTACCGCGCCGTTGTCGTCGCGTTCCGCGACCCAGAACTCCTGGACGGATTCGAACAGCGTGACCGTGGGCTTGTCGAGCAGAATGCCGTCGCGCGAGTAGGCGTCGATGAGCCCGCGTACGGTCCGTACGTCCGTGGTCCGCGCGCGGCGGATGGTGACCTCCATGGCGGGACGTTATCGCGTCGCGCCCGGCGCGGTCTCCCCGGTATCCGCGCCGCCGGTATCCGGACCGCCGGTATCCGGGCCGTCCTCGGCGGATTCCGGGCCGGGCGGATCGGACGGGAACAGTGCCGCCACCCGCAACGCGTCCCGCAGTGCCTCGCGTTGCTCGGGGGACATCAGGCCGAAGAAGTGCACCAGGGCCGCGGCCGGATTGTCACTGGTGGCCCAGGCGTCGTTCATCAGGGCCGCCGTGTACGCCTCGCGTGAGGAGACCGGTTCATATCGATAGGCCCGGCCCGCCCGCTCGCGGCGCAGCCAGCCCTTTCTGTGCAGCTTGTCCAGGACGGTCATCACCGTCGTGTACGCGATTTCGCGTTCCGACTGCAGATCCAGGAGAACCTCGCGAACCGTCACCGGTCGGTTCCACCGCCACACCCGGGTCATGATGGCGTTCTCAAGTTCGCCGAGTTGCCGGACCATAGTGCGGCCAGGATAGGGAGTGAATGGGGCAAAGCTTGTGAAGTGCGCCAAACCGGCGCGCCGCCACCCCCGGGAATCGGGAATGGCGGCGCACGGGTCGTTCCGGAGCGGCCGACGGCGTCAGTCGATCAGTCGACGTCTTCCTTGGCCTTCTGGGCCCCGCCCTGGCTGCGGATGATCGCCCGCACCAGGAATCCGAAGCCGATCGCCATGACCAGCGGCGGAACGATCGCGCTGACGTAGTCCATCAGGTCACTCCTCCTCGCTCTTCTCCGCCGTCGCGGCGGAAGCCTTCGGCTCCGGCTTCACCAGCGGGAAGAGCACGGTCTCCCGGATGTTCTTGCCGGTCAGCAGCATGATCAGGCGGTCCACGCCGAGGCCGAGGCCGCCGGTCGGGGGCATCGCGTACTCCAGGGCGCGCAGGAAGTCCTCGTCCAGCTGCATCGCCTCGACGTCGCCGCCGGCGGCCAGCAGGGACTGGGCGGTGAGGCGGGCGCGCTGCTCGACCGGGTCGACCAGCTCGGAGTAGGCGGTGCCGATCTCGGTGCCGAAGATCACCAGGTCCCACTTCTCGGCCACGCCGGGGACCGAGCGGTGCTGGCGGGTCAGCGGGGAGACCTCGGTCGGGTAGTCCTTGATGAAGGTCGGCCGGACGGCGTTCTCCTCCAGCAGGCGCTCGACCATCTCCAGCACGATCTGACCGTGGCCCCAGTTCTTCTCGAACGGGATGCCGTGGTCGGCGGCCAGCTTGCGCAGCTCCTCGACGGAGGTCTCCGGGGTGACCTCGACGCCCAGGTGGGCGGAGATGCCCGGGTAGACGCTGACCTCCTCCCACGGCTCGGCCAGGTCGATCTCGTGCTCCACGCCGTGCGGGTCCAGGCCCTTGATCACGGTGGTGCCCAGGGCGTCCCGGGCGGCGTTGACGATCGTCTCGCGGATCAGCTCGGCCTGGGTGTTGTAGTCGCCGTAGGCCTCGTACGACTCCAGCGAGGTGAACTCCGGGTTGTGGGTGGAGTCCGCGCCCTCGTTGCGGAAGTTGCGGTTGATCTCGAAGACCTTCTCGGCGCCGCCGACCACCAGCCGCTTGAGGTACAGCTCGGGGGCGATGCGCATGTAGAGGTCGATGTCGTACGCGTTGATGTGCGTCCTGAACGGACGGGCGTTGGCGCCGCCGTGCACCGGCTGCAGCATCGGGGTCTCGACCTCGATGTAGCCGCGGTCCTCGTAGGTGCGGCGGATCGAGCGGACCACCTTGCTGCGCAGGTGCAGGATCTCGCGGGCCTCGGGGTTCACGATCAGGTCGACGTAGCGCTGGCGGACCCGGGCCTCCGGGTCGGTCAGGCCCTTGTGCTTGTCCGGCAGCGGGCGCAGGCACTTGGCGGTGAGTTCCCAGCGGTCCACCATCACCGACAGCTCGCCGCGCTTGGAGGTGATCACCTCGCCCTCGACGCCGACCTGGTCGCCGAGGTCGATGTCGGACTTCCAGGCCGCCAGCCGCTCGGCGCCCAGCTTGTCCAGGGAGAGCATCACCTGGAGGTCGCCGGTGCCGTCGCGCAGGGTGGCGAAGCAGAGCTTGCCGCCGGTGCGGGACAGGATCACCCGGCCGGTGATGCCGGCGCGCTCACCGGTCGCGGTGTCGGGCTCGAGGTCCGGGTGCTTGGCACGCAGGTCCGCGATGGTGCTGGTGCGGGGGAAGCCGACCGGGTACGGGTCGACGCCGGCCGCCCGGAGCCGGTCCAGCTTCTCGCGCCGGACGCGCATCTGCTCGGGAAGGTCGTCGGTCGCGGGAATCACGCTCTGATCGCTCACCCCACAAGGGTAGCCAGCCGTACACCGTGCTCCGCGTCGGGATGACGCGAGGGGGGAGGCCGCCGTGACGGCCTCCCCCCTCACGGGGTGCTACCGGTGGGGGTCAGCCGGTGCCGGTGCGGAGTTCGATCTCGTCCGGGGTGTCCTCGGCGGGCTCGGCGGGGCGGGACGGGGGCTTGGTGCGGTGGCCGAAGAGGTCGGCCGGGGTGGGCATCCGGTGCGGGCGGGGCGGGGTCGGCGTGGCGGCGGGCTGCTCCGGGCGGGAGTCCCGGGAGTCGGTGCTGCTCATCGTGGTCCGTCCTCCTACAGGGGTGGGGTGACTGCTCGGGGGTGCGGCGGGGTTCGGTACGGCCACCAGGTGGCGCGGGGGCCCGGCGGTGAGCGCGAGCCGTTCGCGCACGGCGGCCTCGGCCAGCGCGTGGCAGCGCCCGGCCAGCCGGGAGCGGCGGGCCCGTTCGCCGTGGCCGCAGGGCTGGCGGGTCAGCCCGCGCAGTGCGGTGAGGTCCTCGGGGCCGGGCAGGTAGCCGTCGGTGACGGCCTCCTCCAGCCGCTCCAGGTAGCCGGGGGCGCTGCCGGGCAGGGCGGAGCGGTAGCGGCCGAGGTCGGCCAGCAGGAAGGCGCGCAGTCGGCCGCCCTCCTGGACGGCCTCGTCGATCGCCTCGGTCAGGCGCAGCGCGTCCTGGACGTCCTCCGCCCACAGTTCGGCGCCCGGACCGGCGAACGCCGTCCGGTCGGGCCCCTGGAGGTGGGCGGGGACGGCGGGGTGGAGGGCTTGGGCGAGGGCTCGGCGCAGCACGCGGACTTCGTCGGCGCTGAAGGCCATGCCGCCGCGCGATCCGTGTGGCGTAGGCATGGGCTGACACTACGTGAGGAATATCCGATTTGTCGGTAACGTCGCGCGGAATTCCGCACGATCGGCCCGACGGAACAGGGCCTGTCCGGCGGACCCCGCCGGGCGCGCGGGATCCGCCGGACAGGCCCTCGCCGGTCAGCTGGGCCGGTTGCGCTCGTACACCAGGCGCAGGCCGATCAGCGTCAGCCAGGGCTCGTGGACGTCGATCGTGGTGGCCTCGCCGAGGACCAGGGGCGCGAGGCCGCCGGTGGCGATCACCTGGACGTCGTCCGGGTCCTTGGCCAGCTCCCGGGCCATCCGCTCGACCAGGCCGTCGACCTGTCCGGCGAAGCCGTAGAGGATGCCGGACTGCATGCCCTCGACGGTGTTCTTGCCGATCACGTTGCGCGGGCGGGCCAGCTCGATCTTGCGCAGCTGGGCGCCGCGGACGCCGAGCGCCTCGACCGAGATCTCGATGCCGGGGGCGATCGCGCCGCCGACGTAGTCGCCGCGGGCGTTCACGGCGTCGAAGGTGGTCGCGGTGCCGAAGTCGACCACGATGCACGGGCCGCCGTACAGGTGGTTGGCAGCCAGCGCGTTGACGATCCGGTCGGCGCCGACCTCCTTGGGGTTGTCCATCAGGACGTGCACCCCGGTCTTCACGCCGGGCTCCACGATCACCGCGGGGACGTCGCCGTAGTAGCGGCGGGTCACCTCGCGGAGCTCGTGGAGCACGGCGGGGACGGAGGAGCAGATCGCCAGCCCCTCCACCGCGGCGTCCCGGGCCGCGGTGTGGTTGCCCATCAACCCCTGCAGCAGCACCGCCAGTTCGTCGGCCGTGCGGCGCGGATCGGTGGAGATCCGCCAGTGTTCCACCACTTCCTCGCCGTCGAACAGGCCGAGCGTGGTCTGGGTGTTGCCGACGTCGATGGTGAGGAGCACGGGGACGCTTTCTGCGAGTCGGGACGGGGCGGGGACTGCTCGCGACCTGACGGTCAGGCGCGCAGGTCCAGGCCGATGTCCAGGATCGGCGAGGAGTGGGTCAGCGCGCCCACGGCCAGGTAGTCGACACCAGTCTGGGCGACCTCGCGCGCGCTGGCCAGGGTGAGTCCGCCGGAGGCCTCCAGCTTCGCCCGGCCGGCCACCAGCTCGACGGCCTCCTTCAGCTGCTCGACGGTGAAGTTGTCCAGCAGGATCAGGTCCGCCCCGGCGTCAAGCACCGGCGGGATCTGCTCCAGGGTGTCCACCTCGACCTCGACCGGCAGCTCCGGGTACGCGGCCCGGACGGCCCGGAAGGCCTCGGCCACGCCGCCGGCCGCCACCACGTGGTTGTCCTTCACCAGGGCGGCGTCCGAGAGCGCCATCCGGTGGTTCGCGCCGCCGCCGCAGCGCACCGCGAACTTCTGCAGCGCGCGCAGGCCCGGGGTGGTCTTGCGGGTGTCCCGGACGACCGCGCCGGTGCCCTCCAGGGCGTCCGCCCAGGCCCGGGTCGCGGTGGCGATGCCGGACAGGTGGCAGAGCAGGTTGAGGGCGCTGCGCTCGGCGGTCAGCAGGTCGCGGGTGCGGGAGCGGACGGACAGCAGCACCTGGCCGGCCTCCACCCGGTCGCCGTCCTCGACGTGCCGCTCGACCTCGAACTCCTCCTCGCAGACCAGCGAGACGACGGCTTCGGCGACCCGCAGACCGGCCACCACGCCGGCCTGGCGGGCGGTGAAGTCGGCGGTCGCGACGGCGTCGGCGGGCACGGTCGCCACTGAGGTGACGTCCTCGCCGCCGGCCAGGTCCTCGGCCAGCGCCAGGGTGGCGATGTCCTCGACCTCGATCGGGTCCAGCCCGGCCCGCTCCAGCAGCTCGGCGAGCTGCGGGTCCAGGCCGGTCTCGTACTCCTCGCCGTCCCCGCAGGCGCAGCCGTCGCCGCAGCCGCCCTGGTCGGCCAGGGGGAGTTCCTCGTGGGCGTGGGTCATGGTTCTACTGCTCCTCAGGGGTGCTGACGGGGTCGCCGGAGGCGGCGAGGGTGGTGATCAGGTGGCGCCGCCAGTGGGCGTCGTCGCGCTCGGGGAAGTCCTCGCGCCAGTGGCAGCCGCGGGTCTCCTCGCGCTGCGCGGCGGCCGCGACCAGGGCGGTGGCGACCAGCAGCAGGTTGGCGGCCTCCCAGGTCTCCACCCGGGGGTCGGCCGGCTTCTCCTCGGCCACGTGCGAGTGGGCCTGCTCGGCGATCAGGGCGAGCCCGGCCGCGGCGTCGGCCATCGAGGCGGCCGAGCGCAGCACGCCCGCGCCGCGCGACATCAGCCGCTGGATCTCGGCCCGCGCCTCGGACGGCGGCAGCGGCACCGGCCGCGCGGCCCGGGCGGCGGCGACGTCCACCGTGCGCTCGGGCAGCTCGCCGGCCGCGTGCCGGCCTGCCAGGTCGGCGGCGATCCGCTCGGCGAAGACCAGGCCCTCCAGCAGCGAGTTGGAGGCCAGCCGGTTGGCGCCGTGCACCCCGGTGCAGGCGACCTCGCCGCAGGCGTACAGGCCGGGGACGCTGGTGCGGCCCCGCGGGTCGGTGCGGACGCCGCCGGAGGCGTAGTGCGCGGCCGGGGCGATCGGGATCGGCGCGGTGACCGGGTCGATGCCGTGCGCGCGGCAGGTGGCGAGGATGGTCGGGAAGCGGTGCTCCCACATCTCGGCACCGAAGTGCCGCCCGTCCAGGAACATGTGGTCGGCGCCCTGCTCCTGCATGCGCCGGGTGATCGCCTTGGCGACGATGTCGCGCGGGGCCAGCTCGGCCAGCTCGTGCTGTCCGACCATGAAGCGGACGCCGTCGGCGTCCACCAGGTGGGCGCCCTCGCCGCGCACGGCCTCGGAGATCAGCGGCAGCTGGCCCTCGGCGTCCGGGCCGACCCACAGCGGGGTCGGGTGGAACTGGACGAACTCCAGGTCGGTGACGGCGGCGCCGGCCCGCAGTGCCAGTGCCACGCCGTCGCCGGTGGAGACCGCCGGGTTGGTGGTGGCGGAGAACACCTGGCCCATGCCGCCGGTGGCGAGCACCACCGCGCGGGCCCGTACGGCGCCGACGCCGTCGCGCTGGCCCTCGCCCATCACGTGCAGGGTCAGCCCGGCGGCGTGGCCCTCGGTGTCGGTCAGCAGGTCGAGGACGAGCGCGTGCTCGATCAGCTCGATCCCCGGGTCGGTGCGGACGGCGGCGACCAGGGCGCGCGATATCTCGGCGCCGGTCGCGTCCCCGCCCGCGTGGGCGATCCGGCGGCGGTGGTGGCCGCCCTCGCGGGTCAGCAGGATCTCGCCGTCCTCGCCCCGGTCGAACAGGGCGCCGGTGGCGATCAGCCGGCGGACGGCGTCCGGGCCCTCGGTGACCAGGGTGCGGACGGCTTCCTCGTCGCAGATCCCGGCGCCGGCCACCAGGGTGTCGTCCAGGTGCTGCTCGGGGGTGTCCCCCTCGCCCAGGGCGGCCGCGATGCCGCCCTGGGCCCAGCGGGTCGAGCCCTCGTCCAGCACCGCCTTGGTGACCACCATGGCCCGCAGGCCGGCCTTGCGGACGTTGAGGGCGACAGTGAGACCGGCGACCCCGGAGCCGACCACGACCACGTCGGTGGCGGCGGTCCAACCGGGGGCCGGGGCGGTGAGGCGGTGGGTAACGGACATGGCTCAGTGGCTCCTTCAGCGCGTGGCCGCGGTGGCCGCGCCGTCCTCGCCACGGTACGCCTGGTCACCGCGGAGCAGTCCGGTGCCCTCCTGGGCCTCGGCAGGGTCCCCGCCGAGACCGGTGATCCGGTTGTGCTCGTCCACGAAGACGACCTTCGGCTCGTAGCCCTTGGCCTCGGCCGTGTCCATCTGCCCGTAGGCGATGAGTATGACCAGGTCGCCCGGGTGGACCAGGCGGGCGGCGGCGCCGTTGATGCCGATCACGCCGGTGCCGCGCGGGCCGGCGATGGTGTAGGTCTCCAGCCGGGCGCCGTTGTTGATGTCGACGATGTGGACCAGCTCGCCGGGGAGCAGGTCGGCGGCGTCAAGCAGGTCCTCGTCCACCGTGACCGAGCCGACGTAGTGCAGGTCGGCCTGGGTCACGGTGGCCCGGTGGATCTTGGACTTGAGCATGGTGCGGAGCATTGCGGGTCACGCCTCCTGTGAGTGCATGCCTGAAGGGCTTCTTGCTGCCGGGACGCAGCGGGTTCTCAGCGAACGATGATGCGGACGTTGTCGATCAGGCGGGTCGAGCCCACCTTCGCGGCGACGGCCAGCACCGCCTCGCCCTGGAAGTCGTCCGCCGCCTCGGAGAAGTCGTGCGGGTCGATCAGGGCGAGGTAGTCAAGGGTGACGCCCTCGGCGCCGTCCAGGACGGCCGCGGCGGCCTCGCGCACGGCCTTCGGGCCCTGGGCGGCGACGTCCCGGCCGGCGAACAGGGCCCGGGACAGGGCGAGGGCGTGGCTGCGCTCCTCCTCGGAGAGGTAACGGTTGCGCGAGGACAGCGCCAGGCCGTCCTCCTCGCGGACGGTCGGCACGCCGACGACCTCGACGTCGAAGTCCAGGTCGGCGACCATCCGCTGGATGACCGCCAGCTGCTGGGCGTCCTTCTCGCCGAAGAAGGCGAAGTCCGGGTCGGTGATGTGCAGCAGCTTGGCCACGACGGTCAGCACGCCGTCGAAGTGGCCGGGTCGGGTGGCGCCCTCGAAGCGGTCGCCCATCGGGCCGGCCGTCAGGCGCACCTGCGGCTCGCCGTTCGGGTAGACCTCCTCGACGGAGGGCGCGAAGACCACGTCGGCGCCGTTCTCCTCGGCCAGCCTCACGTCGGCGTCGAGGGTGCGCGGGTAGCGGTCCAGGTCCTCGGACGGGCCGAACTGCAGCGGGTTGACGAAGACCGTCACCGCGACCCGGCCCTCCCGGCCCACCTGCTTGCGGGCGGCGCGGATCAGCGCGGCGTGGCCCTCGTGCAGCGCGCCCATGGTCATCACCACGGCGTTGTCCACCGGGCTCTCGTCCGGCCAGAACGCGGCCTCGAAGTCGTCCACGGTCTGGGTGACGACGGCCCGGTGGACCTTCGGCGCCCGCTGGGGCCTGCTCGGCTGCTTACCGCGTGCCATTACCGCTCTCCTCGTTCAGTACGTCCAGCAGCGCCGCCGCCGACGCGTCGTCGATCGTTCCGTTGGCGAGCGCCCGCTGCGCGGTGGCGCGGGCCATCGCACGGTAGGCCGCCGGGATGTCCGGGGACACCGTACTGAGCTGCGCCAGGTGGCGCCGTACGGTGCCCGCGTCGCCCCGGGCGACCGGGCCGGTGAGGGCCGCGTCGCCGGAGCGCAGGCTGTTGTCCAGGGCGGCGCCGAGCAGCGGGCCGAGCATCCGGCCGGGTTCGGCGACGCCGGCGGTGCGCAGCAGCTCGACGGCCTGGGCGACCAGGGTGACCAGGTGGTTCGCGCCGTGGGCGAGGGCGGTGTGGTAGAGCGGGCGGACCTCCTCGGGCACCCACTCGGGCTCGCCGCCCATCTCCACCACCAGGGCCTCGGCGACCGGTCGCAGCTCCTCGGGGGCGGTCACGCCGAACGGGCAGCCGGCCAGCCGGGCCAGGTCGACGGAGGTGCCGGTGAAGGTCATCGCCGGGTGCAGGGCCAGCGGCAGCGCCCCGGCCCGGGTGGCGGGCTCCAGGATGCCGACGCCGTGCGCGCCGGAGGTGTGCACCAGCAGCTGGCCGGGACGGACGGCGCCGGTGGCGGCCAGCCCGGACACCAGGTCGGCCAGCGCGTCGTCCGGAACGGTCAGCAGGACCAGGTCGGCGGCGGCCATGACCTGCGGCGGGGTGACGATCCGCACGCCCGGCAGCAGCGCGTCGGCGCGGCGCCGGGAGGCGGCGGACACCCCGGAGGCGGCGACCACGGTGTGCCCGGCGAGCTGCAGCGCGGCGCCCAGCGCCGGACCGACCCGGCCGGTGCCGATCACACCGACCGCGAGCCGGGCCGGACGGTTGCCGGGGTCGCTGGGATCACCGAAAGCCTGGTCGCCGAGCGGGGCGAACTCACCGAAGTCGGCGAAGTCGGAGGAGCCCATGTCCACCCTTGTCCTGAATGACCGTTCCGGTCCACGCGCGGGTACCGGACGTACCGCCCCAGTGTACGGGCGCGTCAGTCCGCCGCCCCGGCCCGGATCAGTCCGGCCTCGTACGCCAGCACCACGGCCTGGACCCGGTCGCGCAGCCCCAGCTTGGCCAGGATCCGGCCGACGTGGGTCTTCACGGTGGCCTCGGAGAGCACCAGCCGGGCCGCGATCTCACCGTTCGACAGCCCCTGGGCCACCAGCAGGAACACCTCCCGCTCGCGCTCGGTCAGCGGGCCGAGGACGTCCGAGCCGGGCGCGCTATGCGGGGTGGGCAGCACCTCGGCGAAGCGGTCGATCATCCGGCGGGTGGTGGTCGGGGCGACCACGGCGTCCCCGCCGTGCACCGCGCGGATCGCGGCCACCAGCTCGGTCGGCGGGACGTCCTTGAGCAGGAAGCCGCTGGCCCCGGCCTTCAGCGCGGCGAAGGCGTACTCGTCCAGGTCGAAGGTGGTGAGGATGAGCACGTGGGGGGCGTTCGGCAGCGGGCTGCCGTCCTCGGCCAGGCAGATCCGGCGGGTCGCCTGCACCCCGTCCAGGCGCGGCATCCGGACGTCCATCAGGATCACGTCCACCGGCGTGTGCCGCAGCAGCTCCAGGGCCCGGGCGCCGTCGCCCGCCTCGGCGGCGATCTCGATGTCCCCCTGAGACTGGAGGATCATCCGGAAGCCGGTGCGCAGCAGCTCCTGGTCGTCGACGAGCATCACGCGGATGGTCAAGGTGGCTCCTAACAGGGGACGGGGGGTTAGTGCGCCGCCTTGAGCGGGAGGACGGCGCGGATCCGGAAGCCGCCACCGGGGCGGGGCCCCACGTCGAGGCTGCCGCTGACCATGCCGACCCGCTCGCGCATGCCGATCAGGCCGTGGCCCAGACCGTCCGCACCGCCGGCGGTCAGTTGCTCGTCGGTGCTGCCGCGGCCGTCGTCCTCCACCAGGACGGCCAGCTCGCGTTCGCCGAAGTCGACCGCGACCCGGGCGTGGGCGTCGGGGCCGCCGTGCTTGCGGACGTTGGTCAGCGCCTCCTGGACGATCCGGTAGACCGTCAGCTCGACGCCGCGCGGCAGCTCGCGCGGGTGCCCGGAGGTCGCGTAGTCCACCGCCAGTCCGGCCGTGCGGACCTGCTCCAGGAGGTCCGGCAGCTCCTCGACGCCCGGCTGCGGGACGTACTCCTCGGCGGTGTCGGCGGTGCGCAGCACGCCCAGCAGGCGGCGCATCTCGACCAGGGCCTGCCGTCCGGTCGAGGCGATCGTGCCGAGCGCCTCCTTGGCCTGCGCCGGGGAGTTGTCCAGCACGTAGGCGGCGCCGTCGGCCTGGACGATCATCACCGAGACGTTGTGCGCCACCACGTCGTGCAGCTCGCGGGCGATCCGGGCCCGTTCGGCCGCGACCGCCACCTTGGACTGGGCGTCCCGCTCGCGCTCCAGCCGGGCCGCGCGGTCCTCCAGCTCGGTCAGGTAGGCGCGGCGCACCCGGGTCAGCCGGCCCCAGGCCCAGCAGAGGATGAACGGGGTGCTCATCAGGAGGGTGATCAGCACCGCCTCGCCCAGGCCGTACGGGCGGGAGACGTAGATCCCGGTGTGGTCCGTGGAGGTCTTCACCAGGTGCATCCGCCAGAACACCAGCGGCCCGGCGGCGAGCCCCGCGAGCAGCGCGAGCCGGGAGGTCCACTTCTGGCCGAAGGCGGCGCCGGTGTAGGCGAAGACCAGGTAGGCGATGGAGGAGCCGCCCGGGTCGACGTCGGCGGCCACCTGGCCGACGGCGACGCCGGCGGCCGCGGCCACGGTGACGTCGGGGAAGCGTCGGCGGAAGACCATCAGCAGCGGCAGCAGCACCGCGACCAGGATCACGGAGTCGTGTCGCCAGCCGGTGTCGGGGAGGCTGCCGTCCGGCAGCAGGCCGAGGAAGAGCACGATCGACGCCCAGGCGGCGTCGACCACCATGGGGTGACGGCGGAGCCAGGCGTTGAGTCGATGCACCTCTCCAGCCTAGGCAGTCGGGCGAGGTGCCCAGGTCCGCCGGTAGGGCGATCCGTCCTACTCCGTAGGTCGGAGACGCCCCGGCTCCGGTTGGGAGGGGGCCCCGGATGCCCGGTAGCGTCCGCCCCATGACGTGGATGCGGTGGGCGCCCGCCATGGAACGGGCCCTGTACGACCCGGACGGCGGTTTCTACCGCAGGCCGGAGGGCCCGGCCGGGCACTTCCGCACCTCCGTGCACGCCTCGCCCAGGTTCGCCCGTGCGGTGGCCCGGCTGCTGCTGGAGGTTGACGAGGCCCTCGGCCGTCCGGAGGAGCTGGCCCTGGTCGACATCGGGGCCGGGCGGGGGGAACTGCTGACCGGCGTGCTGGCCGAACTGCCCCGCGAGGTGCTCGCCAGGCTGCGCCCGTACGGCGTGGAACTCGCCCGGCGGCCCGACGGCCTTCCGTCCACAGCCCTGTGGACGGCGGAGCCGCCGCGCGGGGTGACCGGGCTGCTGTTCGCCAACGAGTGGCTGGACAACGTGCCGCTGGACGTCGGGGAGGTGGACGGGGACGGGGTGCTGCGCTACCGGGAGGTGGACACGGCGACCGGCGAGGAGCGCCTCGGCGAGCCGGTCTCGGCGGCGGACGCGGCCTGGGCCGAGCGCTGGTGGCCGGTCGCGGAGCCCGGGGAGGTGGTGGAGTTCGGCGGGCCCCGGGACGCCGCCTGGGCGCGGGCCGTGGCCGGGCTGGAGCGCGGACTCGCCGTCGCCGTCGACTACGGGCACACGGCGGGGCGGCGGCCCCCGTGCGGGACCTTCACCGGTTTCCGGGACGGCCGGGAGGTGCCCCCGGTGCCGGACGGGTCCTGCGACGTGACCGCCCACGTCGCGCTGGACGCGATCGCCGTGCCCGGTCTCCACAGCCTGTGGACGACCCAGCGCGAGGCCCTGCGCGCGCTCGGGGTCAGCGGCGGGCGCCCGCCGCTAACGCTCGCCTCCACCGACCCCGCGGCGTACCTGCGGGCGCTGGGCGGCGCGGGGGAGGGGGCCGAGCTCACCGACCCGGCGGGGCTGGGCGGCTTCGGGTGGGTCCTGCAGGCCGTCCGCATGCCGCCCCTTGACGTTTTCGAGAGGGCTCAGAGTCTCGGTGCGCTGCCGGGATGGCACACTCTGGGGTCATGAGGGAGACCACGGTCGGCATCGGGGCGGGAGCCGAGAACTTCACCGGCGAGGCGGGCACCACCGACATGGTGCTCAACATCGGCCCGCAGCACCCGGCCACCCACGGAGTGCTGCGGCTGCGCCTGCTGCTCGACGGCGAGCGGATCGTCACCGCCGAGCCGGTGATCGGCTACATGCACCGGGGCGCGGAGAAGCTGTTCGAGGCCCGCGACTACCGGCAGATCATCATGCTGGCCAACCGGCACGACTGGCTCTCCGCCTTCTCCAACGAGCTCGGCGTCGTGCTCGGCGTCGAGCGGATGCTCGGCATGGAGGTACCCGAGCGGGCGGTGTGGATCCGCACCCTGCTCGCCGAGCTCAACCGGGTGCTCAACCACCTGATGTTCCTCGGCTCCTACCCGCTCGAACTGGGCGGGATCACCCCGATCTTCCACGCCTTCACCGGCCGCGAGGACCTCCAGCACGTGCTGGAGGAGGCCTCCGGCGGGCGGATGCACTACATGTTCAACCGGGTCGGCGGCCTCAAGGAGGACCTCCCGGCCGGCTGGCTCGGCCGGGTCCGCACCGCCGTCGCCACGGTCCGCTCGCAGATGCCCGTCTTCGAGGACCTCGTCCTCGGCAACGAGATCTTCCGCGCCCGCACCGCCGGCGTCGGCGTCCTCACCAGGGCCCAGGCCGAGGCGTACGGGGTCAGCGGCCCGATCGCCCGGGCCAGCGGCCTCGACCTCGACCTGCGCCGCGACGAGCCCTACCTCGCGTACGGCTCCGAGGAGCTGCGACAGGTGCTCACCGTGGTCACCCGCGAGGAGGGCGACTGCCTGGCCCGCTTCGAGTGCCTGCTGGAGCAGACCCTCAACGCGCTGGACCTCGCCGACGCCTGCCTCGACAAGCTCGCCACCCTGCCGCCCGGCCCGGTCAACCAGAGGCTGCCCAAGGTGCTCAAGGCACCCGAGGGGAGCACCTACGCGTGGACCGAGAACCCGCTCGGGATCAACGGCTACTACCTGGTCTCGCGCGGCGACAAGACGCCGTGGCGGCTCAAGCTGCGCTCGGCGTCCTTCAACAACATCCAGGCGCTGACCGAACTGCTGCCGGGCACGCTGGTGGCGGACATGGTGGCGATCCTCGGGTCGATGTTCTTCGTGGTCGGGGACATCGACAAGTAGGCCGACAAGGAGGCCGGTACCGGCAGGTGGGCCGGTACCGACGAGTGGACCGCTACTTCTTCTTCCCGGCGGGGTCCGCCGGGTGCGGGGCCACCTTCCGGTCACCCTTGGTGGCGATCCGCTCCTCGCACAGCCGGGCCAGCACCTCGTACGCCTTCCTGCCCATCAGCTCGGTGAGCTCGGGGCGGTAGCTGACGTACACCGGCTCGGCGCCCTGGTGGGCGGCCGGGGCACCGGTGCACCACCAGTGCAGGTCGTGGCCGCCCGGGCCCCAGCCGCGGCGGTCGTACTCGCCGATCGAGACCTGGAGGTAGCGGGTGTCGTCGGGGCGGTCGATCCAGTCGTAGGTGCGGCGGATCGGCAGCTGCCAGCAGACGTCCGGCTTGGTCTCCAGCGGCTCCCGGCCCTCCTTGAGGGCGAGCGCGTGCAGGGCGCAGCCGGCGCCGCCCGCGAAGCCGGGGCTGTTCACGAAGATGCAGGCGCCGTTGACCCGGCGGGTCTGGCGGTCGCCGTCCTCGTCCAGCATGGTGACGCCGCCGTCGGACCTGATCCGGCCCTTGGCGTCGGTGCCCTCGGCGAAGTTCTCCCACAGCTCGGGGGTCAGCCGCGCCGCGTGGCCCAGGACGCGCTTCTCGTCGTCCTCGTCCGAGTAGTGGGCGCCCAGCGTGCAGCAGCCGTCCGACTCGCCGCGGCCCTCGCGGATGCCGTGGCAGCCCTGGCCGAAGACGCAGGACCAGCGGGAGGTCAGCCAGGTGAGGTCGCAGCGGAAGACCTGCTCGTCGTCGGCGGGGTCGGCGAACTCGACCCAGGCACGGGGGAAGTCGAGCGGGACCTCGTCGCGCGGGATCTCGCGGCGCAGGGTCGGCATCGCGAGGTCGACGGGGGCGGGGGAGGCCACGGGCTTCGCCTTGGCCTTCTTCTTGGACGTTTCTGCTGGTGCCACCCGGCAAGGGTAGAGCTTCGCGGGGGCGTACGGGCCGGTTGGCGCGGTCGTGGGCGGTGCGGGGGTGGCGCCGGGTGGGCTTCGGGCGGAGTGAAGGCGGGGTGAAGAGGTCCGGCTGTCCGTGCGGGCCGGGCCGGGCGGGTGCCTAGGATGGCGGCCAGTCCGCTACGGGGAGGTACGGGGATGGCAGGCGGCAGCACCGGGGCGGCCGACGGCGGGAGCGGCGGGTTCGTCCTCAAACCGTGGGAACTGCACGGCGAGGGGCGGGAGTTCGAGAAGCTCGGGCGTGAACTCGGCAAGGCCGTGAGCACCCTGGAGCAGGGCCTCGCCGCGCTCGGCGCGCCCTGGGGCGCGGACCAGCCGGGCAGCGCCCTCGCCGCCGTGTACGGCCCGGCGCACGGTGAACTCCTCGGCGGGCTCCGGGCGTTGGCCGGACAGGTCGGGCAGGTCGGCGCCGGACTGCACACGATGGCGGAACGGACCACGGACACCGACACCTCGACGGCGGACGGCTTCGGCGGGACGCCGGCCCCCACGGCCGGCACGCCGGGGTCAGTCGCCCGCCCGGCGGTGTATTCGGGCACCGGGGCAACCCCGGGGGCGGCACCGGCCGTCCCCCAGGACATGTCGGTCTGAACGGCCCGGCTCGAAGGGGGAGAAGCGCGTGTCCCGGAAACTGCCCGAGGAACTGGTCCCGCTCCTGGCCAGGACCGGCCACCCGTGGCCGCAGGCCGACGAGGAGGCCCTGCGCAAAGCGGCCGCGCACTGGCGGGAGTTCGCCGCCGAGGCCGACCGGATCACCCGCCGCGGCGGGGAGTCCGTCCAGCGGGTGGCCGCCGACAACTCCGGCCACGCCGTCGACGCCTTCACGGCGTACTGGCGGACGTACAGCGACGGCGGCAAGGGCCACCTCCAGGACGCGCACACCGCCGTCGGGCTGGTCGCCACCGCCTTCGACGCCGCCGCCCGGGCCGTCGACGGCTGCAAGGCCGAGATCATCGCCACCCTGCAGAACCTGGCCGCCGAGCTCAAGCAGACCCGGGAGCAGGCCGCCGAGGTCCAGCAGACCGCGGCAGTGGTCGCCGCGAACGCCGGGCAGACCGGGCAGACCGGGGTCTTCGGCGGGCTGGAGAAGTCCGTCGCCGGCTTCGCGGGCGGGGTGAAGAACGCCGCCACCACCCAGGTCGCCGCAGGGGTCGAGGCCGTCGCGGCGGAGACCGCCGCGCTGAAGATCGCCGGCCTGCTCGCCGAACTCGGCCGCGGCATGAAGGACGCCCTGGCCGCCGCGCTCAAGGAGCCGGCCGCCGTCGCCCTGCTGCGGCTCGGCACCGCGTCCGGCACCGGCGTCACCACCGCCTCCTACCGCACCAAGGGCGGCTTCGACCCGCTCTCCGCCGGACTGCCCGCCGCCCTCGGCGAGCCCGGCGTGCTCGGCAGGGACGGCACCGGACTGGTCGTCCTCTCCGGGCAGGACGGCAAGCCCCTGGTCGGCGTGCCCGGGCTCGGCGTCAAGCTCGACGAGCACGGACAGCCCGTTCTCGGCCCCGACGGCAAGCCGGTCATCCTGCGCTCCGACGGCACCCCGGTGGCCGACGCCGCCGGGCTGCTCGTCGTCGCCGGGCCGGACGGCAGGCCGGTGGTCGGGGTGGCCGACCTGGCCGTCCGGCTGGACGAGCACGGGCAGCCGGTGCTCACCGACCAGCAGGGCAAGGAACTGCACGGGCTGTCGCTCGCCGACCTCACCGACCCGCGCGAGGCCGCGGTCGATCCCAAGGTGCCGGGTGCGGTGACGGCGTCGGCCGTGGTGCCGCCGGTGGACCCGACGGCGGCCCCGTCCGTCGTCCCCGCCTCGCTCCCCGCCGTGGATTCCGCCCTGGACCCCTCGGCGGTTCCGTCCACGCTCTCCTCCGCCGCTCCGTCCGC
The DNA here is from genome assembly GCF_001188955.3 of Kitasatospora aureofaciens. Classification (GTDB taxonomy): domain Bacteria; phylum Actinomycetota; class Actinomycetes; order Streptomycetales; family Streptomycetaceae; genus Kitasatospora; species Kitasatospora aureofaciens. The sequence continues at coordinate 28,408 of NZ_JPRF03000029.1, forward strand.
GGCCCCGGCGGCCGATCCGGTGGTCGCCGCCGCGCCGGCCACGACCTCGGACGCCCCGTACAGCGGCTCGCACCGGGCCGTGACGGCCGCCACCGACTGGTCGCCGCCCGCGCGGGACGACGGGCCGTCGGTACGGGTGACCGCGCACCAGGGCGGCGGTCCGGTGACGGCGAGCTGGTCCGACGGGGACTACCCGCTCCAGGCGCCCAGCCACCACGGGGGCGGCGGGGGCGGCAGCGTGCCGGTGACCGTACGGACCGACTCGGTGAGCGCGCCGCCCGCGCCCGCCGCGCCGCCGTCCGGCGGCGGTCCCTCGTACGGGCCCGGGTACACCCCGGCCGCGGATGCCTCGCCGGTCGTCCGGCCGGTCGGAGTGGTCGGCGTGTCCGGGCAGTTCGGGACACCGGCGTACTCGGGCGGATATCCGGGGACCGGCACCGTGGGCGCCGTCGGACCCGGCCCCCTGGCGGTCGGTGGCGGCTCCCCGGCGCACGTGGCCGCGCCCTTCGGCAGCGGCATCGGCGGCGGCAGCGGTACTGCCACGGGCGCGCCCGGCGCCGCCTCCCCGGTCGTCGGCGCTCCCGTGGCCGGCGGGCCCCAGCCCGGCAGCGAGCTCCGACCGGGCGCGCCGCGCACCCCGGCGGGCGTCGCCCCCGGCCCGGCCACCCCGGCCCCGGCCCCGGTCGAGCCGCCGATCGTCGGCACCACCCCCGTCATCGGCCGACCCGAGCCGCACCCCGCCGACGGCCGCCGCCGGGACACCGCCGCCGCCCTCGCCGACCCGGCCCTCGCCTGGGGCGCCGTCCCGGTCGCCACTGCCCACGCCATGGCCCTCCAGCTCGCCCTGCGGGCCCGGCGCGGCCCGCTCGCCGAAGGTCCGGAACTCCGGCTGCGCACCATCGCCGACAGTCGCCCGTACGGGCTGCCCGGCGGTCTCGGCTCGGTCGACCCCGAGCACCAGGCCGAACTCGAACGCCGGGTGCCGCGCGACGAGGACGGCCTGCCCGTCCGCCACCCCGACCCGGCGGCCGGCGGTTGGCCGGAAGCCGTCAACGCGGGCGGCTACCGCGAACCAGGCCGGGCCAACAACAGCCTGGAGATCGCGCTCTCCGCCGTCGACACCTACACCGGCCGCCCCACCTGCGCGGCCCCGCGCATCCCCACCGAGGGCGACGCCGGCGAACGCGGCGGCCGCGACCGTGCGGAACGCGAACTCGGCGCCCCCTTCCGCGACCTCGGTGACGGCGGCCAGGCCTTCACCCGCCTCGCCGGCGAACTCCGCCGGGCCGGCCACGGGGCCCAGGCCGTCCTCCTCACCCTCGACGCCTACGGCCGCCCCCACGCCTGGAACGCCGTCAACCACCGGGACACCGTCACCTACCTCGACCACCAACTCGCCCGCCACAGCCCCAGCCCCCTCCACCCGGCCACCCAGGGCCTCTGGGCCATCGCCCTCTCCCCGGAGGGCCGCCCCCTGGACCTGATGACGGCGCGAGCCAGCTGATCGGCTACGAGATCCGGTCCGCCCCGCTCGGCATGCGGCGGGCGGCCGAGTTCACGGAACAGGAGGTCGCCGAGGCCTGCGCGGATCGCGCGGAGCGGTGCCGCGAAGTGCGACATCGCGGTGACCGGTTCGAACTGACCGCGGGGGCTGGATGATGTTGGGGTCGGAGTGGGTGTTGACGGGGGTGGGCGAATGATCTCGCGCGCGCAGGCGGTGGAGGCGGGGCACCGGTGGATCAACGGGGATCTGCCGCAGGGGGCCGGGGCGGTGCGCCGGGTGTGTGCGCACGAGTTCGAGCTCGGGTGGGTGGTCTGGGCGGAGCCGCCGCGGGTGGAGGTCGACCCGCGCACCGGGGAGCGGCGGGCGCCGGGGGAGGTGGGGGCCGCGTGTGCGGTGGTGGACCGGGAGAGCGGGCGGTTCACGGTGTGGCCCTCGGTACCGGTGGACGAAGTGGTCGGTCTCTACCGGGACTTCGTGGGCGCGGGCGGCTACGACCCGACCGGGCCGCCGGTCACCGGCCGGGGCGCCCGGGCCGAGCTGACGTACCGGGACGGCACGGGCGCGACCCACGCGCTGGCGCTGCGTTCCGCCGCGGGGCTGCCGCACCCGGCGCTGCGCGGCTGGTGGTGGCTGCGCGAGCAGGGCATCCCGGCCGAGGACGTGCTGGCGGTGCGGACCGACCTGCGGCTGAGCGCGCTGCCCGGCGGCTACTGGTCGTACGCGCTGGCCGCCGAACTGCCTCACGCGCGGCTGGAGTTCGAGCTTCCCTACGGGCCGCGCTCGGACCACCGGGCGGCTGCCGTACGGCAGTTGCCCGCCCCGCCGGACGGTCCGGGCCGTAACCGGGTGCCGTTCCCCCGCGCGGTGCCGCCGCTGCCGGGGGAGTCGGACGCCGCCCTGGCGGAGCGGCTGGTCCGGCGCTTCGGCACGGCGGGCGTGCAGCGCTTCGGTCCGGCGGACACGGCGCGCGCGGAACTGCCCGGGGACGCGGCCGCGCTGCTGCTGTCCGTCGGCGTGCCGAAGGCGGTGGACGGTTTCTTCGCGCTGCACCACCCGGGGGCGGAGGCGATCGCGGACGGCTCCCGCCCGGGCACCGTCCTGCCGCCGCTCGCCCCGCACCTTGCGGCGCTCGGCCGCGGCACCCGGGTGGCCGAACGGGAGCGGTCGGCCCTCGCCGGGCAGCTGGTGCTGGGCACGGACGGCTGGGCGCTGATCACCCTGGACACCGGGCCGGGCGCCGTCCGGGCAGTCGACCCGGACTACGGGACGGCCCGCCACTGCAACGCCGACCTGCGCGCCTTCGTCCGCTGCCTGGAGCTGTTCGCCGGCTGGTGGCCCACCCTGCGCGGGCTGGACCCGGCGGCCGCGGGCGCGGCGGTGGACGCCCTGCAGCGGGGGCTGGCGGAGTTGGACGGTACGGTCTACGGCGATCCGGAGAACTGGTGGGCTGTCATCGTGGAACAGTTGTGGGACGGTCTGCTCTGATCCGACCTCGGCCGCGGCGGCCCCGGGAACCGGAAACCGCCGCGGCGCTGTCAGAACGGTCAGATGACCACGAACCACGCGAGCCCAGGACCCGAGCGACCCGAGCCGCCCGAGCGACCTGAGCGACCCGAGCCACCGAAGCAGCAGCTGGAGCACCGAGCCGTGACCGCCCCGCCCCGCGCCGCCCGCACGGCCGCCCTCGCCGCGCTCGCGGTCCTGGCCGCCGGTTGTGCCGCGGGCGGCGGCCCCGCGCTGCAGGCCCGTTCGGCCGTCGCACCGGCGGTGTGCGCGTCCCCGGTGGTGATCGGCCACCGGGGAGCGCCGTTCAACGCCCCCGAGAACACCATGGCCTCCTTCGAGACCGCCCTCGACCAGGGCGCCGACTGGCTGGAGACCGACGTCCAGACCACCCGGGACGGCGTCCCGGTGCTGATGCACGACCCGACCGTGGACCGCACCACCAACGGCAAGGGTGCCGTCGCCGACCTGACCGCGGCCCAGGTCGCCGCCCTGCGGGTGACCGTCGGCCCGGGCCCGGCCCAGTCCGTCCCGACCCTGGAGGAACTGCTCGAGCGGCTCTCCGGCAGCAGCGCCACGCTGCTGATGGAGATCAAGTGGCAGCGCCCCGAGGACGTCGCCCGGATCGCCCGGATCGCGGCCGGCAGCAAGGCGCACGTCGTCCTCTACTCCTTCTCGGTCGACCACCTGCGCCAGGCCCACGCCGTGGCGCCCGCCCTGCCGGTGGTGCTGATCCAGAGCGGCGGGATCGCCGAGGACCCGAAGGGCCTGAAGCTGAACGGGATCGCCCTGGACACCGGACTGGCCACCGCGGCCCGGATCGCCGCCGAGCGCAAGGCCGGGCGCGAGGTCTACGTCTGGACGCTGGACGGTGAGGAGGCCTGGCAGCTGATGACCGCCCGGGACGCCGACGGCCTGATCACCGACACCCCGGGGCCGGCCCGCCGCTGGGTCGACGCCAACTGCCGCACCGAGCGCCGGACCGGGCCCCGCGGCCACTGAACGACGGTCAGCGGGCGACGGCCGCGGATCGCACCCGGAACGGTCGGGAACGCACGGGGACGACCGAGACCAGCGCGAATACCGTCACAACCGATCTCCTCGCCGCCCGAATCGCGTAGCGTGGAGAGTTATGCGACTCGGTGTGCTCGACGTAGGTTCCAACACCGTCCACTTCCTCGTGGTGGACGCCCATCCGGGTGCCGCCCCGCTCGCCGCCTACTCGCACAAGGCCGAGCTGCGCCTGGCCGAGCTGCTCGACGAGTCCGGCGCGATAGGCGAGGCCGGGGTCGAGCGGCTGATCGGGCATGTCGCCTCCTCGCTGCGGGTCGCCGAGGACAAGGGCGTGGTCGACATCCTGCCGTTCGCCACCTCCGCCGTGCGCGAGGCCGCCAACGGCGAGCAGGTGCTGCGCCGGGTCGCCGACGAGACCGGGGTCGAACTGCGGGTGCTCTCCGGGCAGGACGAGGCCCGGCTCACCTTCCTGGCCGTCCGCCGCTGGTTCGGCTGGTCCTCGGGCCGACTGCTCAACCTGGACATCGGCGGAGGCTCGCTGGAGATCGCCTGCGGCCTGGACGAGCAGCCGGACGTCGCCTGCTCGCTGCCGCTGGGCGCCGGGCGGCTGACCGCCCGCTGGCTGCCCGGGGACGTCGCCGACCCGGACGGGCTGCGCGAGCTGAGACGGCACATCCGGGCCGAGATCGCCCACGTGGTCGGCGAGATCTCCCGGCTCGGGCCGCCGCAGCACGCCGTCGCCACCTCCAAGACCTTCAGGCAGCTGGCCCGGATGACCGGCGCCGCCCCCGCCGACGCCGGCCCGTACGCCGACCGCCGGCTCACCCGCAGCGGGCTGTCCGCCTGGCTGCCGCGACTGTCCACGATGACCGTCGCCGAGCGCGCGCAGATCCCCGGCGTCTCGGAGGGCCGGGCCAAGCAGCTGCTGGCCGGGGCGCTGGTCGCCGACGCCGCGATGGACCTGTTCGGCCTGGAGGAACTGGACGTCTGCCCCTGGGCGCTGCGCGAGGGCATCATCCTGCGCCAGCTGGACTCCATGGACAGCAGCTCCACCGAGCGCCGGCCCGCGCTCACCCCGTAGGCGCGGCTCACCCCCGTAGGCGCCGCCTCCCCTCGTGGCGCGGCCGCCCGGCGTGCCGATGGTCACTCCGCCGGGCGTCCCGTCCCGTTCGGCGCGTGCTCCGCTTACGCTGTCTCCCGTGGTGCAACCAGCGGGCGAGGACGGAACGCAGGAGGGCCGCGCTCCCGGAGCGGACGGGCAGCCGCGGTCGGTGGGCCCGCGCGGTCGCCTCGGCAAGGCGGCGCTCGGCAAGGGGGCGCTCGGCAAGGCGGGCAACGACGCCACCGCGGAACGGGACACCAAGGCCACCACCAAAGCCACCAAGGCCACCAAGGCCGTGAAGGCTGTGAAGGCGGCCCAGCGCACCGCCAAGAAGGCCGTCAAGAAGGCGGCGGCCCCCACCGCCGGCAGGTCCGCGCGCAAGTCCGCCGCGACGACCGCGAAGAAGCCCGAGCACCCCCGCCAGCCGCCCAAGGAGACCCGTACCGCCCGGGCCGCCGGCGCCGCCAAGGCCGCCGTCCAGTCCGTCCGCTCGGTCACGGCCGCCAAGCGCGACGCCGCCCGTCCGCCGCTGCTGCGCACCACCGACCGGCTGGTGCTGCCCCAGCACCCGGCCCTGCACATCCCGGACACCAAGGTGGTGCTGTCCACCGCCTCGGTGTACCCGGCGAGCACCGCCGTCGCCTTCGAGCTGGCCGCCAAGCTCGGCTACGACGGGGTCGAGGTGATGGTCTGGAACGACCCGGTCAGCCAGGACCTGGAGGCTCTGCGCCGGCTCTCCGACGCCCACCAGCTGCCGATCCTGGCCGTGCACGCGCCCTGCCTGCTGATCACCCAGCGGGTGTGGACCACGGACCCGTGGACCAAGCTGGTCCGGGCCCGGGCGGCCGCCGAGAAGCTCGGCGCGAGCGCCGTGGTCGTCCACCCGCCGTTCCGCTGGCAGCGGCAGTACGCCCGGGAGTTCGTCGAGGGCATCAGCCGGATGGCGGGCGAGACCGACGTCCGCTTCGCCGTCGAGAACATGTACCCGTGGCGCTACCGCGACCGCGAGGTGCTGGCCTACTCGCCCGGCTGGGACGTCACCGACGAGGACTACCGGCACTTCACCATCGACCTCTCGCACGTCGCCACCTCCCGGATCGACGCCTTCGCCATGGCCGAGCGGATGGGCGACCGGCTCGCCCACGTCCACCTGGCCGACGGCAGCGGCTCCGGCAAGGACGAGCACCTGATCCCGGGCCGGGGCAAGCAGCCCTGCGCCGAGTTCCTGGAGCACCTCGCCCGCACCGGCTTCGACGGCCACGTGGTGCTGGAGGTCAACACCCGCCGCGCCGCGTCCCCCGCCGAACGCGAGGCCGATCTGGCCGAGGCCCTGGCCTTCACCCGCTTGCACCTGGCCACCCCCTCGCGCGTACGCTGAACGCCGGGCCCATCGGGGGCGCGAATGCGAACTGCCGTACGGCGGGAGAGAGATGACGCGGAGTCCGAACCACGGAGAGCTCGCGGTCAGCTTCGGCGCGGTCGCCGCCGAGTACGACCGGGGTCGGCCGCGCTACCCCGACGAGCTGCTCGACACGGTGGAGCGGCTCTGGGGCCGGAGCCTCAAGGGAGCCAGGGTCCTGGACGTCGGCGCGGGTACCGGCATCGCCACCCGGCTGCTGGCCGCCCGGGGCGCGGACGTCGTCGCGGTCGAGCCCAGCGACGGCATGGCCGCCCAGTTCCTGCTCTCCTCGCCCACCCTGCCGCTGGTCCGCGGCGGCGGCGACGACCTGCCGTTCCACGACGGGTCCGCCGACCTGGTCACCTACGCCCAGGCCTTCCACTGGACCCGCCCCGAGCGGTCCGTCCCCGAGGCGATCCGGGTGCTGCGGCCGGGCGGGGCCGTCGCCACCTGGTGGAACGTGCAGGACGAGACCGTGCCGTGGGTCCGGGCCCGGGCCGAGCGGATGGCCGCCGCCCTCCCCGACCGCTACCGCGGCTACGGCGGCATCAGCGCCCACACCAGCCACTTCGCCCCGGCCGGCCTCGCCGTCGAACGGGCGGTGCTGCACTGGGAGCGGCGGATCACCGTCGAGCACGTGCTCACCGACCTCACCTCCCGCTCCTACCTGGCCTCGCTCGGCTCCGAGGAGCGCGCGCCCGTGCTGGCCGCCGAACGGGAGGCCATGCTCGCCGAATTCCCGGACGGCGTGGTGGTCGAGCCCTTCACCCTGGACGTCACCGTCGCCGTCAGGCGGGGCTGACCCGCCGGCCCCGCGGACTGCCCGCATCGCGGACGGACCGTCCGCCGGCCGGACGGCGGGCGTAGGCTCGTAAGCCACACGGCCCCCGCACCCTCCTCACCGGCGGGGTGCCGGCGACAGCCCCGAAGGAGTGGAGCACAGTGCCCGAGCTGAGGTCCCGTACGGTCACCCACGGTCGCAACATGGCAGGCGCCCGGGCGCTTCTCCGGGCCGCCGGCGTAGCCCGCGAGGACTTCGGCAAGCCGATCATCGCGGTCGCCAACTCCTTCACCGAGTTCGTCCCCGGCCACACCCACCTCCAGCCGGTCGGCCGGATCGTCTCCGAGGCGATCAAGCAGGCGGGCGGCATCCCGCGCGAGTTCAACACCATCGCCGTGGACGACGGCATCGCGATGGGCCACGCCGGCATGCTCTACTCGCTGCCCTCGCGCGACCTGATCGCCGACTCGGTCGAGTACATGGTCAACGCGCACTGCGCCGACGCGCTGATCTGCATCTCCAACTGCGACAAGATCACCCCCGGCATGCTGATGGCCGCGCTGCGCCTCAACATCCCGACCGTCTTCGTCTCCGGCGGCCCGATGGAGGCCGGCAAGGCCACCCTGGTCGACGGCACCGTGCGCAAGCTGGACCTGATCGACGCGATCTCCCAGGCGGTCAACGAGAACGTCTCCGACGAGGACATCGCGATCATCGAGGAGAACGCCTGCCCCACCTGCGGCTCCTGCTCCGGCATGTTCACCGCCAACTCGATGAACTGCCTCACCGAGGCGATCGGCCTCTCGCTGCCCGGCAACGGCTCGGTGCTCGCCACCCACACCGCCCGCCGGGCCCTGTACGAGAAGGCCGGGCGGACGGTCGTCGAGATCGCCAACCGCCACTACGGCCAGGACGACGACTCGGTGCTGCCGCGCGCGATCGCGAACCGCGCCGCCTTCGAGAACGCCATGGCCCTGGACATCGCCATGGGCGGCTCGACCAACACCATCCTCCACCTGCTCGCCGCCGCCCAGGAGGCCGAGCTGGACTTCGACATGCGGGCCATCGACGCGATCTCCCGCAAGGTGCCCTGCCTCTCCAAGGTCGCGCCCAACGGCTCGTACTACATGGAGGACGTGCACCGGGCCGGCGGCATCCCGGCCATCCTCGGCGAGCTGTACCGGGGCGGCCTGCTCAACGAGGACGTCCACACCGTCCACTCCGACTCGCTCGCCGAGTGGCTCAAGACCTGGGACGTGCGCGGCGGCTCCCCCTCCGCCGAGGCCGTCGAGCTGTGGCACGCCGCCCCCGGCTGCAAGCGCTCCGCCGAGGCCTTCTCGCAGTCCGAGCGCTGGGAGTCGCTGGACACCGACGCTGCCAGGGGCTGCATCCGCAGCGTCGAGCACGCCTACTCGGTCGAGGGCGGCCTGGCCGTGCTGTACGGCAACCTCGCCGAGGACGGCTGCATCGTGAAGACCGCCGGCGTCGACGAGTCGATCTGGACCTTCAGCGGCCCGGCGGTGGTCTGCGAGTCCCAGGAGGACGCGGTCGAGGCGATCCTCGCCAAGCGGATCAAGGAGGGCGACGTCGTCGTCATCCGCTACGAGGGCCCCAAGGGCGGCCCGGGCATGCAGGAGATGCTCTACCCGACCTCCTTCCTCAAGGGCCGCGGCCTCGGCAAGGCCTGCGCGCTGATCACCGACGGCCGCTTCTCCGGCGGCACCTCGGGCCTGTCCATCGGCCACGCCTCCCCGGAGGCCGCCTCCGGCGGCACCATCGCCCTGGTCGAGGACGGCGACACCATCGCCATCGACATCCCGGGGCGGACGATCTCCCTGGAGGTGCCGGCCGAGGTCCTCGCCGAGCGCCGCCGCGCCCTGGAGGCCGGGCACGGCTACCGGCCGAAGAACCGCGACCGCCAGGTCAGCCAGGCGCTGCGGGCCTACGCGGCGATGGCCACCTCGGCCGACAAGGGCGCCGTCCGGGACGTCAGCAAGCTCGGCTGAGCCCGATCACCATCAGGAGGAGCCGCCCCGGCGTCCGGGACGGCTCCTCCGTCGTCGCCCTCCGGGCGCAGTGTCACAACTGTCGCTCGGGTGATAATCGACGTCGTGAGCGAGCAGCCCCCCACCCCCGCCCCCAAGCCCGCCGGTGCCCCCGAGCCGGAGCCGATCCGTTTCTTCGGCACCACCTGGGTCAACCGGGACAACGGCTACTGGCCGCGCCGGGTCGGCGTCTCGATCGGCGCCCTGGTCGCCACCGCGGCCGCCGCGCTGGTGCTGCGCTTCGGCGTCGAGGGCGTCGCGCTCTCCGACAACGGCGGCTTCCTGAACGGGCTGCTGACCGCCGCGATCGCGGTCTGCTCGATGATGTCCGTCCGGCGCACCTGGAAGGTGCTCACCGAGGGCAAGGACCAGCTGACCGGCTGGATGGCCGAGGACCGGTCGCTCGGCGCCGTCTGGCTGATCGGCGGGGCCGGCAGCCTGGCCGCCTACTTCGCCCGCAGCCTGGTCGAGGCCCCCGGCGAGGGCGTCAAGCGGGCCGCCCACGAGCGGGCCGTCGAGCGGTACGGCAAGCGCCGGACCGGCCGCAGCGGCCGACCCGGCGCGAAGCGCAAGCGCTGATTCTCACTCGCGGCTGGTCGTGCCGCACTGGCCGCTCGGCGCCAGGTCGTGGCTGCGGTCGTACGGATCCGTGGTCGGGCCGGTCTGCTCGGGGTGGGGCCGGGCGAACTGGCGGAACTGCGGATGCACGAAGCCGTCGTACACGGAGCAGGCGTTGTTGCCCACGTCGGACATGGCCTTCCCCAGGACGATCTTCTTCGCGTCGACCTGGTGCCGGTCCGGATCGTAGAAGCGGTAGTCACCGACCCTGCGCACGATCGTCCGGGTCGTCCAGGTGTCACCGGAGCTGGCGGCGGCCGGCTCGACCAGGCCCACCGGTCGGGCGGAGCCGCCCTGCGGCGCCGACGGGGTGGCGGACGGGGCCGGGCGGTCCTCGGCCAGCTTCCGGGCGTCGGGGCCGGGCTGCAACGGGTAGACGAAGGTGAAGTCGGTGTGGATCAGCACGCCGCCGTCACCGTCCCCCTCGTAGCTGAGCCGGCCCTGGACCTTGACCGCGTCGCCGACCAGGACCGCCTCGCGCGGGTCGAAGCGGGAGAACCAGCTCAGCGGGTCGTGGTCCTTGCCCGGGTGGTCGAGGGCGTCGGCCGCGTCCTTGCGGTCCTCGTGGTCGAGCATCGCCAGCGCGGCGTCCGGACGGGCACCCGCGATCACCTTGGGGTCGAGGTTGGCGGCCGCCAGGTAGTCCTTGACCTGCTGGAGCTGGGCGGCGACCTCGTCGGCCGAGAACACCCCGGTGGCCTTGGCCTCGGGCAGGACCATCGCCTCCGTGCCGGTCGGCCAGCCCGCGGCCGGGGAGGCCTTCCAGGGGTGGTCGACGGTCGGCTGGTCGTCCGGAGTGTCCGGCGGAGCCGTTGTCGGCCGGGCCGTCTCCGGGGCGACCACGGGGACGGGCGCGTCGGCCTTCGAGGAGCGCAGGCCGGAGACCCAGTTGCTGACCGCGTTGACGTTCAGCGAGGCGAGCAGTCCCGCCACGACCAGCAGCACCACCAGCGGGGTGCGCCACCAACCGCCCCGGCGCCTGGCCGGGCGCGGGTTGCCCCAGGGGTCGACCACCCGCAGCTCCGGCCTGCGCCCGAACCGGCGTTTGGGCGTCGCCGGACCGTCGTTGACCGAGCGGCGGCCGCCCGGGTCGACCGGCGGGGTGTGCTTCCAGCGGGCGGCCAGCATCCGGGTGCGGCCGGACTGCTCCTTGACGGTGGCGGAGCGCACGAACTCCTCGTCCAGCACGAGGTCTGCGAACGGGTCCTTCCCGCCCGCTCCGGACGGGTCGGACCCGCCCGGCTCACCGCCCTGCGAGGGGCGCGGTTCCGGATCTTCGGCGATTGGCATCGCGCCAGTATGCCGACGGGGTGTGACGATCCGTTGATCGGGGGCACACCTTGTGGTGAACCGGTGTGCGGGGCCGGGTGGTTCACCGCCGCTTGTCCGGAAATGCGCCGTCAGCCCTTGCTGCGGGCCTGCTTCACCCCGTGTACCACCCCGGCGACCGACATCAGTACGGCGGCCGGGATGAGCGACACGAGGAGCGCGCCGAACAGGCCCTCGTCGCCGAGGAGCATCTGGGCCACCGTGTTCAGCACCAGCAGCCCGCCGGCTGCCGGGAGCGCCGACTGCCACGGGTGTTCCCGCGCCCACCGCTTCAGCCGACGGTCGCCGCCGTCCCCGCGCAGCTGGTTGCCCGCCCAGCCGACCAGGAAGAAGAAGAACAGGCCCCAGCCGGCCGGTTCGGCCAGCATGCTCAGCGACCAGTCGCCGGAGATCGCCTCGATCCCCAGGGCCGTCGCCCCCACCACCGCACCGACTCCCGCGGCCGTCCGCCACGGGCCCACCGTCGCGGAGGCGACGGCGAGTTGCCGGTTCTCTCGTCGGGACATTCCGTCGTGTGCCATGGCTCCACGGTGCGCCTGCCCGGGCGTGGAGGCCATAGGGGAAACCCCCGAGTTTTCACCCTAGGGGCAACGGCCTTGGCGGCTGCCGGGCAGCGGCCCCGCCCGCCGCCGCACAGCCAGCCGTACGACGGCCTCCCCGAGCCCGCCGACCACGGACCGGACGGTCCCGCCGGGCGCCGCCGAGCGGTGCGAGGATGGCCGCAGTACCGAGGCTAGGAGCGGACCATGGGCAGCAGCGCAGCACACGGACAGAAGATCGCCTTCCTGGGCACCGGCAAGATCGGCGAGGCCCTGCTCTCCGGTCTGCTGCGGGCCGGCAAGGCCCCGTCGGACGTCCTGGTGACCGCCCGTCGGCCCGAGCGCGCGGCCGAACTCACCGACCGCTACGGCGTGGTGGCTGTCTCCAACGCCGAGGCCGCCAAGCTGGCCGACACCCTGATCCTCGCGGTCAAGCCGCAGGACATGGGCACCCTGCTGGAGGAGCTGGCCCCGCACATCAGCCCGGACCGGCTGGTGATCTCGGCGGCGGCCGGCGTCCCTACTGCCTGGTTCGAGGAGCGGCTGGCGGCCGGCACCCCGGTGGTCCGGGTGATGCCCAACACGCCGGTGCTGGTGGACGAGGGGATGAGCGTCATCTCCGGCGGCTCGCATGCCCGGGAGGAGCACCTGGCGCGCGCCGAGGAGATCTTCAGCTCGGTCGGCAAGGCGCTGCGGCTGCCGGAGTCCCAGCAGGACGCCGCCACCGCGCTGTCCGGCTCCGGCCCGGCCTACTTCTACTTCCTGGTGGAGGCGATGACGGACGCGGGCATCCTGCTCGGCCTGCCCCGCCAGGTGGCGCACGACCTGATCGTGCAGTCCGCGATCGGTGCCTCGGTGATGCTGCGCGACTCCGGCGAGCACCCGGTGAAGCTGCGTGAGGCGGTCACCTCCCCGGCCGGCACGACCATCGCGGCCATCCGCGAGCTGGAGAACCACGGGGTGCGGGCGGCGTTGCTGGGCGCGCTGGAGGCGGCCCGGGACCGCTCCCGGGAGCTGGCCTCCGGCGGGAAGTGATCGCGCGCGACCCCTCCCGCAATCGCGGCGCAGCCCCTACGCTCTCGGCCACCGTCGTCCGTACCGGCCAGTAGCGAGGTTCCCGCATGAGCGCCGCGCCGTCCGTGCAGCCCGTCCCGTCCCCGATGGCGCCCGGCCTGCGCGTCGGGCGGGCGGCGCTCGCCGTCAGCTTCCTGCTCCAGGGCACCACCTTCGCGCTGCTGGTCACCTGCATCCCGGAGATCCAGCACCGGTACGGGCTGAGCGACGGGATGCTGCCGGTCTTCCTGGCCGCGGTGCCGATCCTGGCCGGGGTGGGCTCGATCCTCTCCGAGCAACTGGTGAAGCGCACCGGCGCCCGGGCCGTGCTGCGGGTGGTCCAGCCGGCGGTCTGCCTCAGCCTGGCGGGCGCCGGGCTGGGCGGTTCGCTGTGGCAACTCGCCCTCGCGCTCGGCGCGTTCGGGCTGCTGGTGGGCGCGCTGGACGCCAGCATGAACATGCTGGGGGTGGGCCTCCAGCACCGCTACGGCCGCTCGATCATGATCGGGTTCCACGCCGCGTTCAGCCTCGGCGGCATCCTCGGCGCGGGGATCGCCGGCCTCGGCTCGCACTACGACCTGGGGCTGCCGGTGCTGTTCGGCACGGCCGGGGCGGTGATCGCCCCGCTCGCGGTGCTGACCGGCACCCTCCCCCAGCCTTCGGCCGGGGGGACCCCCACCGCCGGACCGGCCGAACTCGGCGACGCCGTCCGGGAGGCCGCCGAGGCCGCCGCCCGGTCCATCCCCTGGCGCCCGCTGCTGCCGCTGTGCCTCGCGATGGCCTGCGCGTACATCGCGGACGCCTCGGTCTCCAACTACAGCGTCAAGTACCTCACCGACGTTCTGGGCAGCCGCGAGGACCTGGCCAAGCTCTCCTACCTCGGCTACATGGTCGCGATGCTGCTGGGCCGGGCCCTGGGCGACCGCGCGGTGCAGCGCTTCGGCACCGTCGCGGTAGTGCGCGGCGGAGCCGCACTGGCCGCGCTCGGCTTCGGGCTGGCCGCGGTGGCTCCCGCGGCCTGGGCGGGCATCGCCTCGTTCACCGTGCTCGGCTTCGGCATCTGCGCGATCATCCCGCAGGTGTTCGCGGCCGGCGGGCGGCTCTTCCCGGCCGACTCGGACGCCGCCGTGGCCCGGCTCAACCTCTTCAACTACGTGGGCTTCCTGATCGGTTCGCCGTTGGTCGGCGCGGTCGCGGACGCGAGCTCGTACCGCTGGGCGCTGCTCGCCCCGATGCTGCTGGTGCTCGCCGTGCTGCCGCTGGCCGAGCGCTTCGCCCCGGCCCCGGTGGCGGCGCCCGCCACCGGGTGAGGACGGCGCCCGCCGCGGTGCGGCGGCGGTGCCTTCCCGCCGTGGGTCGGCGAGCCCTGACCGCCGCCCGTCCGCCCCCACCCACTACGGTGGAGGCCATGCCCGAAGCCGAGCGTGACACCCCCTGCGGCCTGCACCTCTTCTGGGACGAGGCCGTCACCGCCTACGACTTCGGCCCCGGCCACCCGATGGACCCGACCCGGCTGGCGCTCACCATGCGCCTGGTCGAGGCCCTCGGGCTGGACACCGGGCCGGGGGTGACCGTCCGTTCCGCGCCGCCCGCCGGGGAGTCCACCCTGCATCTGGTGCACACCCGGGAGTACGTCGAGGCGGTCAAGCACGCCGCCGCGCACCCCGAGCAGTCGGACCCCCGGCACGGGCTCGGCACCGACGACAACTGGTCCTTCCCGGCGGTCCACTCGGCCTCCGCGCTGATCGCCGGTCAGTCGGTCGCCGCCGCCGAGGCGGTCTGGCGCGGCGACACCCCGCACGCCGTCAACTTCGCCGGCGGGCTGCACCACGCGATGCCCGGCAAGGCCTCCGGCTTCTGCGTCTACAACGACCCGGCCCTGGCCATCGCCCGGCTGCTCGAACTCGGTGCCGAACGGATCGCCTACGTGGACGTGGACGTCCACCACGGCGACGGTGTCCAGGAGGCCTTCTGGAACGACCCCAGGGTGCTGACCGTCTCGCTGCACGAGCACCCGGCCACCCTCTTCCCGCAGACCGGCTGGCCCAGCGAGACCGGCGGCCCGGACGCCCCCGGCTCCGCCGCCAACCTGCCGCTGCCGGCCGGCACCGGCGACGCCGGCTGGCTGCGCGCCTTCCACGCCCTGGTGCCCGAACTGCTCGAAGCCTTCCGGCCACAGGTCCTGGTCACCCAGCACGGCGCGGACACCCATTTGGAGGACCCGCTCGCCCACCTCGCCGTGACGGTGGACGCCCAGCGGCTGATCGCCGAGGAACTGCACGAGCTGGCCCACCGGTACGCCGACGGCCGCTGGGTGGCCACCGGGGGCGGCGGCTACGCGGTGGTGGACGTCGTCCCGCGCACCTGGACCCACCTGGTCGCCACCGCCGCCGGCCGGCCCGTCGACCCGGCCACCGAGACCCCCGAGGCCTGGCGCGCCGAGGTCTACCGCCGCACCCGCCGCCCCGCCCCGCTGCGGATGACCGACGGCGCCCGCCCGGCCTGGCGCGATTTCGAATCGGGTTACGATCCGGCCGACCGACTCGATCAGGCCATCCTCGCCGGCCGCCGCGCGGTGTTCCCGCACCACGGACTGCTGGCCTGAAACCGCCGTCCGGCCACGCGCCGGGCGGGCCGTGCGTACGCCCACTGGTGCGAACCGCCGAGTGACTACGTACTGCAACGGTGCTATCTCCCACAGTACGAGGACTGCATCTCCCCTCTTCCCACTGGTACCACCCATAACTACTCTGGGGATACACGTGTGCCGGTGGAGTCACCGGAGGGGAAGCCGGTGCCTTGCACACGGGTTAAGGGTCGGGTGATGGTCATGAGTTCCGTCGAGCGCCCCCTGCAGGAAGTCGTCTTCCTGACCGTGGCCGAGGTCGCCGCGGTCATGCGGGTGTCCAAGATGACGGTGTACCGGTTGGTGCACAGCGGAGAGCTGCCGGCCATCCGGGTCGGACGGTCCTTCCGGGTGCCCCAGCAGGCGGTGCACGAGTACCTCAAGGAGTCGTACGTGCG
The DNA here is from genome assembly GCF_001188955.3 of Kitasatospora aureofaciens. Taxonomy (GTDB): domain Bacteria; phylum Actinomycetota; class Actinomycetes; order Streptomycetales; family Streptomycetaceae; genus Kitasatospora; species Kitasatospora aureofaciens. Next base: position 44,319 of record NZ_JPRF03000029.1, read on the forward strand.
GCTCGAGAGCGCGTAGCCGACGGGCCGGGCGGGGGCGCGTCCGCAGCCGTGGACGCGCCCCCGTTCGCCCCGGATTCCCCGGGAGTTTCCCGGCTGCCGGGAGTGCGATTTACAGCCCCGGCCACGCGGACGGTAGGCTAGGCCCTCACGTCAGTCGTATGGACTCCGTCTCTCACGGACGAGAGTCTCAGTGAGCGAGGGTTGTTCCGTGGGCTCTGTCATCAAGAAGCGTCGCAAGCGTATGGCCAAGAAGAAGCACCGCAAGCTTCTGAAGCGGACCCGCGTTCAGCGTCGCAACAAGAAGTAAGCGCCCCCGGCCGCGCCCAGCGCGCCCAGCGCTTCCACCGCCCGTCCCGGCCCCAGTGGCCGGGGCGGGCGGTGTCGTTTCACCGCCTGGCGGGGCGTCGCGGTACGGTGCACGCAGGCCGCTCGGGTCGAGGGAATGGGGTGCAGCACCGTGGGCGTGGTCGTGCTCGTCACCGGCGTGGCACGCCATCTCGGTGCCCGCTTCGCCGCCGAGGTCCGTCGTCGGCCGGGGGTGGACCGGGTCGTCGGCGTGGACGTGCAGCCGCCGCGGCTGCCGGTCGAGGAGCCGGACGGCCCGGCCGCGCCGTACACCTTCCACCAGCTCGACCTGCGCCGCCCGGCGGTGTCCCGGGTGATCGCCGAGCACCGGGTGGACACCGTGGTGCACCTCAGTGTCAGTGCCACCGGGCTGGGCTCCACCAACCGCTCCGCGGTGAAGGAGTCCAACGTCATCGGCACCATGCAGCTGCTCGGCGCCTGCCAGAAGGCCTCCGGGGTGCGCCGGCTGGTGGTGAAGTCCACCACCGGCGTCTACGGCTCCGCGCCCCGCGACCCGGCGGTGTTCAGCGAGCGGATGCAGCCGAAGGACCCGCCCGGCGGCGGCTTCGCCAAGGACGCGGCCGAGGTCGAGGGCTACGTGCGCGGCTTCGCCCGGCGCCGTCCGGACGTCGCGGTCACGGTGCTGCGCTTCGCCAACATCGTCGGCCCGGGCGCGGACACCCCGCTCAGCGAGTACTTCGCGTTGCCGGTGCTGCCGACGGTGCTCGGCTACGACCCCAGGCTGCAGTTCGTCCACGAGGACGACGCCGTCGCGGTGCTCTGCCGGGCCGTCGACGAGCCCGAGCCGGGCACCGTCAACATCGGCACCTTCAACGTGGCGGGGGAGGGCGTGCTGCTGCTCTCCCAGTGCGCCCGCCGGCTCGGCCGCCCCACCGTGCCGCTGCTGCTGCCCGCGATCAGCTGGATGGCCTCGCTGGCGCGGCAGACCCGGCTGGTGGACGTCTCACCGGAGCAGCTGCGGCTGCTCACCCACGGCCGGGTGGTGGACACCGCCCGGTTGCGGGAGGTGTTCGGCTACCGCCCGGCGTTCACCACGCCGGAGGCCTTCGCCGACCTCGCCGCCGCCCAGGGCCCCGGCCTGCTGCCGCCCGAGCGGCTGTCCGCCGTCACCGACCGGCTGGCCGCCCTGCTCGGCCCGGAAGCCCCGGCCGCCGTGACCGCCGCCGTACCGAACCGCCCCCACCGCCCGAGGAGCTGACCCGCGATGAGTGCCGCCGCCGAGAACGCGCCGGGTGAGGCCAAGGTCATCCCGATCGAGTCCGCCCCCAGCTGGAGTTCTCCGGAGGGCCCCGGCCTGGCCGACCGGCTCGCCGGAGCCGTCGGCGGGGCGCTGTCCGGGCAGCTCGGCCCGGCGGCCACCCGGCTGTTCGGCAAGGGCTGGGAGGCCCGGGCCACCGAGGGGCTGGCCTTCCTGCGCCGCCGGATCACCGGCGACTACGAGGTGGACGAGTTCGGCTTCGACCGGGAGCTCACCGAGGAGGTGCTGCTCTCGCTGCTGCGACCGCTGGCCGAGAAGTACTTCCGGATCGAGGTCCAGGGGATCGAGAACATCCCGGCCGAGGGTGGCGCGCTGGTCGTCGCCAACCACTCCGGCACCCTCCCGCTGGACGCCCTGATGACCCAGGTGGTCATCCACGACCACCACCCGCACCACCGGCATCTGCGGATGCTCGCCGCCGACCTGGTCTTCGTGCTGCCGGGCGTCAACGAGGTGGCCCGCAAGGCGGGTCACACCCTGGCCTGCAACGAGGACGCCCAGGCGCTGCTGGAGCGCGGCGAGGTGGTCGGGGTCTGGCCGGAGGGCTTCAAGGGCATCGGCAAGCCGTTCTCCGAGCGCTACAAGCTCCAGCGCTTCGGCCGCGGCGGCTTCGTCTCCTCGGCGCTGCGGGCGAAGGTGCCGATCGTGCCGTGCTCGATCGTCGGGGCGGAGGAGACCTACCCGATGATCGGCAACGTCAAGACGCTGGCCCGGCTGCTCGGCCTGCCGTACGTGCCGATCACGCCGACCTTCCCGTGGCTGGGGCCGCTCGGCATGCTGCCGCTGCCGACCAAGTGGACGATCCGCTTCGGCGAGCCGATCGCCACCGACGGCTACCCGGCGGAGGCGGCGGACGACCCGATGCTGGTCTTCGACCTGGCCGACGAGGTGCGCGAGACCATCCAGCACACCTTGTACCAGCTGCTGGTGCAGCGGCGTTCGGTGTTCTTCTGATCCGACGTGACGGTGCCCCCGGCGGAGCGGACTCCGCCGGGGGCACCGTCACACCGCCTCGCTCAGCTGCCGCCGAGGATCCGCAGCCCGGGCAGCAGACCGGGGATCAGCGGGGGCACGTCCACCCCCTGCTGGGCGCCCGTCGGCGCGCTGGCCGGGCCGGACGGCGGCTGCGGCACCTGCGGCGGGGCCGCGTCGGTGCTCGGCGAGGGCTTGCCCGCGCCGGAGAGCCCGCTGGTGAGGCCGCCGACCAGCCCGTTGACCGCGTCCGGGGCGTTGCTGGGCAGGGTGCTCGGCAGGCCGGCGCCCTTCCCGTTGCCGGCCGTGCTGCCGGTGCCGGTGGCGGCCGGGGCGTGGTCGGTGCCGGGGCGGTTGCCCGCGCTGCCCTGGGACTGCCCGGAGCCGGGCGCGGCGCCGGTGCCGTTCGTGCCGGAGCCGTCCGGGGAGCCGCCGGGCGAGGAGGACGAGTCGTCGCCCGCTCCGGTGCCGGCCGGGTCACCGCTCTTGGCGGGGGGCTGGGCCAGGCGCAGGGGCGCGACGTCCTCGCTTATGGCGTCGAAGAGCTGGTCCACCAGGTGCGCCTGCTGGGTCAGTTGGACCGGCAGGCGACCCTGCAGCTCGCTCCAGCGGCCGTCCTCGTCGTGGGCGAAGCCGGCCAGCGCACGCATCGGCTCCAGCGAGCCGTTGCTGCGGTAGACCGAGCGCAGCAGGTCGCGGCCCCTGAGGGCGTCGGCGTGCATGTCGTCCAGCGCCCGGCGCACCCGGTCGACGGTGGCCGGGCTGAGCGCGGTGGCCGAACCGGGCTGGCCGACCAGGGCGTTGGCCTCGCCGAGCCGCGTGGCGGCGTTGTCGAGCAGTAGCCGGCCGCGTTCCGAGTCGGAGTCCGCGAGATCCAGCCGGAGCCCTTCGAGGCCACGCTTCATGCCGTAGAGCGTGTCCCCGGGGAGGGCACTGGAACTCGCGGCGGCGGCCCCGGCCAGGCTGCCGACGGCGAGCCCGGCGACCAGCCCGCCGATCGCGAAGCGGCGGCTCCACCGGCCGCGCGGCGCCGTCCGGATGGTCCGGTGGCGGCGCTGGCGGGGCACCGCGGCGCCCGGCCCGCCCGCGAAGGCCTGCTCGAACGCCGCCATCAGCTGGGCCCGTTGGACCGTCCGGACCTCCCGGTCCAGGGCCGGTCCGGGCAGTGCCCCCAGTGCGTCGGCCAGGCCGACCAGTTCGGCCATCGCGACCGAACCCGCTTCGGTGGAAGCGGCGTTGGCCGATTCGGCGTTGGCCGCGCGGCGTTGCTCCGCCTGGTGGGCCTCCAGCGCCTCGGCGAAGGCCTTCGCCCGCCGGTGCTCCAGCACGTTTGCCGTCACGGGCCACACCTCCCTTCGTCGTTGTCGACACCCCGGCCTGCCGGACGGTTGCCCCGGCGGGCCAAAGCCACTCCATCGGGTGACAGGTCGCAATTCGGCTTGACCGTACGCCTGGTGGGGGCTTGCACGCTGGCCAACGAGCGGTGCGGGCGGTCGGTTACGCACGGCTGATCACCGGACCGACCGTTCACCCGGACGTGTCGGTCGGGTACGAGCGGTGACGGACCTCCGGGCCGTCGCCGGACCAGGGCCCGTCCGGGCCCTGCCACCCCCTCGGTCACCGCCGCCTCACCGGGCGTCGGGCGGGAGGAGCCGGGCCAGGGTGCGGACGGCGCGGTACTGGAGTGTCTTGATGGCGCCCTCGTTCTTTCCCATGATCCGGGCCGTCTCGGCCACCGAGAGCCCCTGCAGGAAGCGCAGCGTCACGCACTCCTGCTGCTGCGGGTTGAGCCGGCGCACCGCGTCCAGCAGGGCGGCGTTGGAGAGCGACTCCAGCACCGACTCCTCCGGGCTGCGCTCGCACTCGTTGGAGTCGAGCATCTCGCCGGTGGTGACCTCCAGCCGGAACCGGCTGGACTTGAAGTGGTCGGCGACCAGGTTGCGGGCGATGGTGACCAGCCAGGCGCCGAAGTCCCGTCCCTGCCAGGTGAAGGTGCCGATCCGGCGCAGCGCGCGCAGGAAGGTCTCGCTGGTGAGGTCCTCGGCGGTGGCCCGGCTGCCGACCCGGTAGTAGATGTAGCGGTAGACGGTGTCCGCGTAGTGGTCGTAGAGCCGGCCGAAGGCCTCGCTCTCGCCCGCCTGGGCCCGCTCGACCAGCTCCATGATCGGGTTGTGCTCGGTCTCGAAGCCGGGGCTCGGCGCGGTGCGGGCGCGGCTGCGGCCGATGCCGGTGGTTCCGGTGCGGCCGCGCGAGCCGGTGCCGGTGGAGCCGGCGGCGGTGGTGCGCAGCGCCAGGCCGGGGCCGTGCTGGTGGCCGAACGGCACACCGGCGGGCACGAGTTGGGGCGAGGCGGCGAGCTGGCTGCGGAGCAGGGTGCGCAGCAGGTCCAGGCCGGTGGAGATCTGCCGCTCGGCGGTCGGCCGGCCGCCGAGGCCGGTGCGGGGGCGCAGGGGCGCGGACGACGGGCGGGAGGGTGCAGGCGCGTCGTTCCGGACGGGTGGGTACACGGGACTCCCAGAGGCAGAACTGTGGACGGATCACCTCCGCCTGCGCGGAGAGCACTCCCCATGGCACCCGTTCGAGCGGGGATGCATGGGTGACGTGCATCCAGGAGAGAATAACGCTTTGTGCAATGACAGCTACACCGTGTGGTCGAAGTGGTCGTTTGGGATCCATTGGTTGTGCATATTCGGCTGACACTGACCGGAGATGTCATCGTTCATCCGGCTCAACGTGACCGTTCGGGCGCCCAGGGTGACCAATTCGGCGGTGCTGGGGGCGGTTTCCCAGCCTTGAAGCCCGGCAACCCCCGACTTTCCCGGCTTGGCGAACGATCAGAACCGGTCGCCGGGGAACAAGTTCGTGCAACCGGCTCGGACGGCCTTCTGCGAACAGGGAGTTCGCTCGTACGAGGGGCCAGGTCAGGCCACCGATTGACACCTCATCACCCGCGCGGGGGAGGGGCAGAAACGGTTCCCCGCGCGGGAGTGGAACCGGCTCCGGCCCCGGTTCGGGCGTGGCTCAGCCGCGGACGCGACGGCGCCGCAACGCCACCGCGGCGGCCGTCGCGCCGGCCGCCACTCCGAGCGCGGCCGCCGCCGGCAGCCCCACCCGGGCCGCCTTGCGCCCGGTCCGGAAGTCGCGCACCCGCCAGCCCTGCGCCCGGGCGTGCCGCCGCAGCGCGCCGTCCGGGTTCACCACGTACGGGTGGCCGACCAGCGAGAGCATCGGGATGTCGTTGGCCGAGTCGCTGTACGCGGCGCAGCGGTCGAGGTCCAGCCGCTCCCGCCGGGCCAGCGCGCGCACCGCGGCGGCCTTGGCCGGGCCGTGCAGCAGGTCGCCGACCAGCCGTCCGGTGTAGTGGCCGTCCCGGGCCTCGGCGACGGTGCCGAGCGCGCCGGTCATGCCGAGCCGCCGGGCGATGATCCGGGCGACCTCCAGTGGGGCGGCGGTCACCAGCCAGACCCGCTGGCCCGCGTCCAGGTGCATCTGGACCAGCGCGCGGGTGCCGGGCCAGATCTTGTCGGCGACGACCTGCTCGAAGACCTCCTCGCAGATCGCCTCCAGGTCTGCGGTGCGCTTTCCGGCGACGATGCCGAGGGCGGTGTTGCGGGCGTCCGAGATGTGGTCCGGGTCCTCGGTGCCGTGCAGCCGGAACATGGCCTGCTGCCAGGCGAAGCGGGCGATGTCGCGGCGGGTGAGGAAGCCGTGGCGGTAGAGGCCGACGCCGAGGTAGAAGATCGCCGCGCCGCGCAGGATGGTGTTGTCGCAGTCGAAGAAGGCGGCGGCGCGCGGGTCGTCCCGGTCGGGGGTGTGGTTCTCGGTCGGCGCCTTGGGAGCCTTCCCGGGCTTGCCGGTGGCGGGGGCCTCGGTCGCGGTGCCCGCCGCGGTCGCCGTCCCGGGCCCGGTGGCGCCCGCCCCGGGGGCGTCCGTCGTGAGGGGGGCCAGCGGTTCGGCGCGCAGCGCGGCCTCGGCGGCCGCGGCGGCGGCCTCGCCCGCCAGGGCGCTCCGCTCGGTGGTGGAGCGCCTCGCCTGGGTGAGCCTTCGGAGCACGGCCATGTCATCGAGCATATCCAGCCGGGCGGGGAGCGGCCGTGACGGAGCAGTGCCCGTGCGGTGAACAGTCCCCCGCCCGGCCCTGGGCGCCGCGTCCCGGCCTGCCCCGGAAGTTGCCCCGGAGGCGAGGGGGCGAGTCCCCGCCCCGGGCCGAAGGGGTGCGCCGGTGCCGAGAGGGAGGAGTGACAAGTGAGGGACGAGCGCCGGAGCGACGAGTGTCGGCGCCGCCCCGAAAGTTGCCCCGGAGGCGAGGGGGCGAGTCCCCGCCCCGAGTCGAAGGGGTGCGCCGGTGCCGAGAGGGAGGAGTGACAAGTGAGGGACGAGCGCCGGAGCGACGAGTGTCGGCGCCGGGTCGGGAGCGCCCCGGAGGCGAGCGGGCGAGTCACAGTGGCGCACAATGCCGGGGTGAGCCCTCTGCTGCGACGTAAGAGCCCCGAGCCGGCGGACCGTACCGTGACCCTGGTCGCCAAGCCCGGCTGCCACCTGTGCGACGAGGCGCGGGAGGTGATCGTCCGGGTGACGGCGGAGCTGGGCGCGGCCTTCGAGGAGAAGGACATCACCCAGGACGAGGAGCTGTACCGCCGCTACTGGGAGCAGATCCCGGTCACCCTGGTCGACGGCCGCCAGCACGACTTCTGGCGGGTCGACGAGAGCCGGCTGCGCAAGGCCCTGGGCGCCTGAGGAACCGTTCGTCCGAGTGTCACCGCCCCCGCCGACCGGCGGGGGCGGTTCGCCGAATCGTTGCCAAAGACACTCCGTTCCGGCTTGGGGCGGGGCGCCTGGGTCGGCTTACGATCGAACGCGTTTGCGCCCGTGGGGGGCTGAGCACACGAGGAGTGCCGCCATGCTTCCCCGCCCGACCCCCGCGACGTCCGAAGCCCTGCCCGGTGGCCGGGGCTTCGCCGTGGTGGACGTCGAGGCGACCGGCCGCAGCCCGTGGCGGCACCGGGTGGTCGAGGTGGCGGTGGTGCTGCTGAACGAGCGGCTCCGCCCCGAGGGGGAGTTCGCCACCCTGCTGGATCCGCTGGGCCCGGTCGGTCCGACCCATGTGCACCGGATCCGCCAGGCGGACGTCGAGGGCGCCCCGCGGTTCCGGGAGATCGCCCCGCGACTGCTGGAGCTGCTGGCGGGCCGGGTGCTGGTCGGCCATCACGTCAGCTGCGACCACGCCTTCCTGGACCGCGAGTTCGCCCGGATCGGGGTGCCGCTGCCCCCTGTCCCGGTGCTGTGCACGATGCGGCTGGCCCGTGCCCACCTGCCGGAGGTCCGCGGCTACGGGCTGGCGGCCTGCGCGGAGGCGGCCGGCCTGGGCTGGTACCCGGCGCACACCGCGCTCGGCGATGCCCGGGTGACCGCCGAGCTGCTGCGGCACTGCGTGGGCGAGCCGTCCTGTCCGCCGGACGACTGGGCCGGCCCGCTGCGCGAGGCCGCCCGGGTTCCCTGGCCGAGGCTGGGCCGGGCCCGTTCCCGCCCGTCCGGGGGCCCCGTCCCGCTGCTGCGCCGGGAGGCGCCGTACGGCCCCTGGCTGCCGGGTTCCGCGGCCCCGGAGCTCGTCCTGACGCAGGCCGGTGCTATGTGTTCGACGGCGTGATGCGCATCACTGTGTGGGGACAAATCGGACACCATCTTTGTGCACACGTTCACAAACGCTTAGCCTGGCTGCCAAAGCCCAGCTTCACCCACAGGAGCACCGTGGCAATCGGCCGATCACCACAGAGCAGTTCGCAGACGCCTGACCAGGGCGCCGCGCGCCGACCCTCGCGTGCCCGGGGCATCCCGGAGGCGACCGTCGCCCGGCTCCCCCTCTACCTGCGGGCCCTCACCGCACTCTCCGAGCGCTCGGTGCCGACCGTCTCCTCCGAGGAGCTGGCCGCCGCGGCCGGCGTGAACTCGGCCAAGCTCCGCAAGGACTTCTCCTACCTCGGCTCCTACGGCACCCGCGGCGTCGGCTACGACGTCGAGTACCTCGTCTACCAGATCTCCCGCGAGCTCGGCCTGACCCAGGACTGGCCGGTCGTCATCGTCGGCATCGGGAACCTCGGCCACGCCCTCGCCAACTACGGCGGTTTCGCCTCCCGCGGCTTCCGGGTCGCCGCCCTGTTGGACGCCGACCCGAACGTGGTCGGTTCCACCGCGGCCGGGCTGCCGGTGCGCCACATGGACGAGCTGGAGTCGATCGTCGAGAGCCAGCACGTCTCGATCGGTGTGATCACCACCCCGCCCGGCGCCGCCCAGCAGGTCTGCGACCGGCTGGTCGAGGCCGGCGTCACGAGCATCCTGAACTTCGCCCCGACCGTGCTGACCGTTCCGGACGGCGTGGACGTGCGCAAGGTGGACCTCTCCATCGAGCTGCAGATCCTCGCCTTCCACGAGCAGCGCAAGGCCGGGGAGGAGCCCGACCGCACCGAGTCCGTGCTGGACCGCGCCCCCGGCCCGGTCCGGGCGGCCGCGGCCAAGCTGCGCCGGGCGGCCGGCGGCAACGGCAAGGGCCGCGTCGTCGCCGAGCCGGTGGCCAAGGACCAGGCCGAGCAGGCCGGCAAGGGCAAGACCGCCAAGGGCGGCGAGGGCGAGCTGTCCGCGGTGATGCCCGCATGAACACCGAGAGCTGTGGGGGGCGGGCATGAGTCTTCTCGTCGTCGGACTGAGCCACCGGACGGCACCGGTCGGCGTTCTGGAGCGCGCCGCGCTGACCGGTGAGGTCCCGACCCGGCTGCTGCACGACGCGGCCGCCTCCTCGACCGTCGCCGAAGCCGCCCTGCTCAACACCTGCAACCGGATCGAGCTGTACGCGGACGTGGACAAGTTCCACGCCGGCGTCGCCGAACTGTCGCTGCTGCTGGCCCACCACAGCGGTGTGGACCTGGAGGAGCTGACCTCCCACCTGTACGTCCACTACGAGGACCGCGCCGTCCACCACCTGTTCTCGGTGGCCTGCGGCCTGGACTCGATGGTCGTCGGCGAGGGCCAGATCCTCGGCCAGCTGCGCGACGCGCTGGCCAAGGCGCAGGACGAGCACACCGCCGGGCGCGGCCTGAACGAGCTGTTCCAGCAGGCCCTGCGGGTCGGCAAGCGGGCGCACAGCGAGACCGGCATCGACAAGGCCGGCCAGTCGCTGGTCACCTTCGGCCTGGAGCAGGTCGCGGCGGGCGCGGGCGAGATCGCCGGCAAGCGCGCACTGGTGGTCGGAGCAGGCTCGATGAGCTCGCTGGCCGCCGCCACCCTGGTCCGCTCCGGCGTCACCGACCTGCTGATCGCCAACCGGACGCCGGCCCGCGCCGAGCGCCTGGTGGAGATCCTCGGCCCGGGCGCGGCCCGCACCCTGGACCTCGCCAAGGTGCCGGAGGCGCTGGCCGACGTCGACCTGGTGATCTCCTGCACCGGCGCGGCCGGCGTGGTGGTCCGGGCCGAGGACGTGGCCGCCGCGGTCGCCACACGTACGGCCGACACCCCGCTCGCCCTGCTCGACCTCGCCATGCCGCGCGACGTCGACCACGCCGTGCACGAGCTCGACGGCGCCCTGCTGGTCGACCTGGAGAGCCTCTCCCACGCGCACGCCGCCAGCCCCGGCGCCGGCGACGTCGACGAGGTCACCCGGATCGTCGCCGACGAGGTCACCGCCTTCGGCGCCGCCCAGCGGGCCGCCCGGATCGCGCCGACCGTGGTCGCGCTGCGGGCGATGGCCTCCGACGTGGTCGCCGCCGAACTGGGCCGGCTGGACTCCCGGCTGCCCGACCTCGACGAGCGCTCCCGCGCGGAGATCGCCCAGACCGTCCGGCGCGTCGTCGACAAACTGCTGCACGCCCCGACCGTCCGGGTGAAGCAGCTGGCCGCCGAGCCCGGCGGAGCCTCCTACGCGGACGCCCTGCGTGAGCTGTTCGACCTCGACCCGGCGGCCGTGCACGCCGTGTCGGGCACGCCCGTCGGCGGCCGGCCCCAGCCCCCGGGCGGGGGCGTCAGATGAACCGTCAGCCATCCCACGAGTACCACCGGGACGATCACCTCATGAATGGTCAACCGCTCACCGAGCAGGCTCCGGCCGCCGCCCTGCGGCTCGGCACCCGGCGCAGCGCGCTCGCCATGGCCCAGTCGGGCATGGTCGCCCGCGAGGTGACCAGGCTCACCGGCCGCCCCGTCGAGCTGGTCGAGATCACCACCTACGGAGACACCTCCCGGGAGGCCCTCGCACAGATCGGCGGCACCGGCGTGTTCGTCTCCGCGCTGCGGGACGCCCTGCTGGAGGGCCGGATCGACTTCGCCGTGCACTCGCTCAAGGACCTGCCGACCGCCGCGCCCGAGGGCCTGGCGCTGGCGGCCGTCCCCGAGCGCGAGGACGCCCGGGACGCCCTGGTCGCGGCCGAGGGCCTGACCCTGGACGAGCTCGTCGAGAAGCTGGCCGGCGCCGGCCGCGCGGCCCGGATCGGCACCGGCTCGCCGCGCCGGATGGCCCAGCTGAACGCCTGGGCCCGGGCCCGCGGGGCCCAGCTGGAGACCGTCGCGATCCGCGGCAACGTGGACACCCGGATCGGCTACGTGACCGGTGGCGAGCTGGACGCCGTGGTGCTGGCCACGGCCGGCCTCAACCGGCTGGGCCGCGGCGCCGAGATCTCGCAGCACCTCGACCCCGAGCTGATGATCCCGGCCCCCGGCCAGGGCGCGCTCGCGATCGAGTGCGCCACCGCCGACGCCGATCTGACCGCCGCGCTCGCCGCGCTGGACCACGCCCCCACCCGGGTCGCCGTGGCCGCCGAACGCGCCCTGCTGGCCACCCTGGAGGCCGGCTGCTCGGCTCCGGTGGCCGCACTGGCCACCTGGAGCCCGGAGAACGAACTGCAGCTGGACGGTGTGGTCGGAGACCCCGACGGCGCCGCCCTGCTGAAGATGTCCGCCAACGGTCCGATCGTCCTCGACGAGACCGCCGAGCAGCAGGCGCGGGCCCTCGGCCACGCGCTCGCGGCCCGGCTGCTCGACGCGGGCGCGGCCACCCTGATGGGGGAGCGAGCCCGATGAGCCCCACCGCCGCCACCGACGCCCTGTTCCCGGCCGGCCAGCCCACCGGACGGTGCACCTTCCTGGGGGCGGGCCCGGGGGACCCGGGCCTGCTGACCCTGCGCGCGGTCGAGGTGCTGTCCTCGGCCGACGTCCTGGTCGCCGACCCGCTGACCGCCGCGGCCGTACGCACCCACTGCCCGGCCGGCGTGCAGGTGCACTCCCCGGTCGCCGAGGGCAGCGACTTCGACCTGGCCAAGCTGGTCGCCGAGGCCGTCCGGGCCGGCAAGCACGTGGTCCGCACCGTCGACGGCGATCCGGGCCTGGACGGCTGCGCCGCCGAGGAGATGCTCAGCTGCGCGGGCGACGGGATCCCCTTCGAGGTGATCCCGGGCGTCGCCCAGTCGGTCGGCGTCCCGGCGTACGCGGGCGTCCCGCTGCGCGGCGCGGCCGGCACCGACGTGCGCTTCGTGGACGGCGCCCAGCTGCTGTCCGGTGCCCCGGTCGACCTGGGCGCGCCGGAGACCACCCTGGTGGTGCGCACCACCCTGGGCCAGCTGCCGGCCACCGCGAACGCGCTGGTCTCCAACGGCCGCAAGCCGGACTCGGCGCTGAGCGCCACCCTGTCCGGCACCACCACCCGTCAGCGCACCTTCACCTCCACGCTGTCCACCATCGCGGCCGACCTCAAGGCCGCCCGGGTGCTGCCCTCGCCGGTGTCCGCCCCGGTGGACCCGGCGACCTCGGTGATAGCCGTGGTGGGCGAGCAGGTCGCCCACCGGGCCTCGCACTCGTGGTTCGAGACCAAGCCGCTGTTCGGCTGGAACGTCCTCGTGCCGCGCACCAAGGAGCAGGCCCACGGCCTGTCCGAGCAGCTGCGCTCGTACGGCGCGGTGCCGCAGGAGGTGCCGACCATCGCGGTCGAGCCGCCGCGCACCCCGCAGCAGATGGAGCGGGCCATCAAGGGCCTGGTCACCGGCCGGTACGAGTGGATCGCCTTCACCTCGGTGAACGCGGTGCGTGCCGTCCGGGAGAAGTTCGAGGAGTACGGCCTGGACGCCCGGGCGTTCGCCGGGATCAAGGTCGCGGCGGTCGGTGAGACCACCGCGCAGGCGCTGGTGGACTTCGGTGTGAAGCCGGACCTGGTGCCCTCCGGCGAGCAGTCCGCGGCCGGGCTGCTGGAGGACTGGCCGCCGTACGACCCGGTCTTCGACCCGATCGACCGGGTCCTGCTGCCGCGCGCCGACATCGCCACCGAGACCCTGGTGGCCGGCCTGGTCGAGCTCGGCTGGGAGGTCGACGACGTGACGGCGTACCGGACGGTGCGCGCCTCGCCGCCGCCGGCCGAGACCCGCGAGGCGATCAAGGGCGGCGGCTTCGACGCGGTGCTGTTCACCTCGTCCTCGACCGTCCGGAACCTGGTCGGCATCGCCGGCAAGCCGCACAACGTCACGGTCATCGCCTGCATCGGCCCGGCCACCGCCAAGACCGCCGAGGAGCACGGCCTGCGGGTCGACGTGATGGCCCCGGCGCCGTCGGCGGCCGCGCTGGCCCAGGCGCTGGCAGACTTCGGAGCCAAGCGCCGCGACGCCGCGACGGCCGCGGGCGAGCCGGTCTACCGGCCCAGCGAGCGCCGTCCGGGATCCCGCCGCAAGGCCCGCTGAGGACCCCAACCATGGTGCTGGGGGCGGCGGTTCGCCTCGCCGCCCCCAGCACTGCACAACCGTTCGGAGAGAGAAGCCGTGTCCGCTGAATTCCCGTACGTTCGCCCCCGCCGTCTGCGCCGGAGCCCGGCGATGCGCCGGCTGGTCGCCGAGACCCGGCTGCACCCGGCGGAGCTGATCCTGCCCGCCTTCGTCAGCGAGGGCATCGCCGAGCCGAGGCCGATCACCTCGATGCCGGGCGTGCTCCAGCACACCCGGGACAGCCTGCGGAAGGCCGCGGTGGAGGCCGCCGAGGCGGGCGTGGGCGGCATCATGCTCTTCGGCCTGCCCGAGGTGAAGGACGCCGTCGGCTCCGAGGGCACCAATCCGGACGGGATCCTGCAGCAGGCCATCCGCGACGTGGTCGCGGAGGTCGGCGACCGGCTGGTGGTCATGTCCGACCTCTGCCTGGACGAGTTCACCGACCACGGGCACTGCGGCGTGCTGGCCGAGGACGGCAGCGTGGACAACGACGCGACCCTGGCGCGCTACGCCGAGATGGCCGTGGTCCAGGCCGAGGCCGGCGTCCACGTGGTCGGCCCGTCGGGGATGATGGACGGCCAGATCGCCGTCATCCGCCGGGCGCTGGACGAGGCCGGGCACCAGGACGTCAGCGTCCTCGCCTACACGGCCAAGTACGCCTCCGCGCTGTACGGCCCCTTCCGCGAGGCCGTCAACTCCTCGCTCAAGGGCGACCGCAAGACCTACCAGCAGGACCCGGCGAACGCCCGCGAGGCGCTGCGCGAGCTGGAGCTGGACCTCGCCGAGGGCGCGGACCTGGTGATGGTCAAGCCGGCCATGCTGTACCTGGACGTCCTGCGGCAGGTCGCCGATGCCTCGCCGGTGCCGGTGGCCGCGTACCAGATCTCCGGCGAGTACTCGATGGTGGAGGCGGCCGCCGCCAACGGCTGGATCGAGCGGGAGCGCACCATCCTGGAGACGCTCACCTCGATCCGCCGGGCCGGTGCCGAGCAGATCCTCACCTACTGGGCGGTCGAGGCCGCCCGGATGCTCAAGCAGCAGTAAGCGCACGGAAGGCCGGGTCCCCGCCCAGTGCGGGGGCCCGGCCTTCCGGTTCTCGCTACTTCCAGCCCTTGATGTGGGCGAAGCCCTCGCCGCCGCCGACCAGGTCGGTCGCGGTGGCGGCGCCGCCGCCCCCACCGCCGGCGACGATGTCGGAGGTGTGGGCGACACCGCCACCGCCGCCCGCCAGGAACGGCTGGTCGGCGGAGGCGACGATGCCGCCGCCGCCCTCCAGGCCGACGTGCGCGAACGCCGGGGTGGCGGCACCCGCGAGCGCCAGCGCGGCGGCGGCGGTCAGGGCGGTCTTGGCCAGCTTGCTCTTCATGGATCTGCCCTCTCTGTGGGAGCGCCCCGCGGGCGCTCGGCCTCTGACTGGTGTTCTGACTCGTGCTCTGACTCGGTCAAGCCCGGAGGGCCCGGGGAGACCTTCCTCCCCGGGCCCTCCGTCCGTGCCACGCCCCTTGATCAGCCGATCAGGTGCGAGACGCCACCGTCACCCGTGGACTGGGTGTTCTGGCCGACGTTGCAGTACTGCTTCGGCATGTTGTTCAGGACCGGCACCTCGACCGGCACCGCGACGCCGGCGACGGCGACGGCGATGTTGTGGATCTCCGGCACGCAGATGTTCGGGTTGTCCAGGGCGTGGTAGTTCGCGCTGCCGTTGCCGTGGGTGCCGGTCTGGTTGGTGCCGCCGTTGCCCTGGACGGTGGTGGCCGCGCCGTCCGCGTCGGCGATGGCGGAGGCCGAGCCGGCGGACATCGCGATGGCGGCGGCGGCCAGGCCGGCGGCAGCGAGGGTCTTCTTGATCATTTCCGGTTTTCCTCTCAGGGGTGAATCGGGGAGCGATTCGGGGTGGTTCGGGGGATCGGTGCGGGGGAGGGCTGTGGGGCCGTCAGCCGATCAGGTGGGACACGCCTCCGTCGCCCGTGGACTGGGTGCCCTGGCCGACGGTGCAGTACTGCTTGCCGCCGGTGTTGGCGACCGGGACCTCGACCGGGACGGCCACGCCGAGCACCGCGACGGCGATGTTGTGGATCTCCGGCAGGCAGACGTTCGGGTTGTCCAGGAAGTGGAAGTTCGGGCTGTTGTTCCCGACCGTCCCGGTGAAGTTGGTGCCGCCGTTGCCCTCGATGGAGGCGGCACCACCGTCCGCGTTACCGATGGCCGAGGCGGGGGCGGCGGCACCGGCCAGCGCGGCGACGGCCAGGCCGGCGGCGGCGAAGGACTTCTGGATCATGGGGAGATCCCTCTCTGAAATGCTTTCGGTTTCCGTGCGTAGCAACGCGGTCGAACGCTCAGACCCGGTCTGCAGTCACTGACGTCCAGATCAAAGAATGACGGCACGGAAGGTTACGGGGATTTTTGAAAAGAGTCCGGGAGGCGCGTCCCCGGGATGGTTTCCGGTCGGATTATTGACCCGAATCGGTTAACGCCCGCAATCCGAACTCACGGACACTCGTTGCGCAGATTGCTTTCCGGCTGCGGTCCCGCAGCCCTCCCCGATGGATTTCCAGTCCTGGAACCTCCAGGACGTCCCGATACGGACAGCAGAACGGTGAAAAGCATGAAGTTCTCCAAGCGGGCCGGCGCCATGCTCCTGGCGGTCGGCGCGGGCGTGCTCGCCTCCCAGGGAGCGGCTTCCGCCGCCTCGGTGAGCCCCGACCAGGTCGGGGCCCTGGAGGACAGGCTGTCCACCCAGCAGGTCCCGGCGGACGTGCCGCTGGGCCCGCTGGGCGGCCACCTCACGGCCGGCATCCCGACCTCGCTGGTCATGCCGCCGGTCCCCGGCCGGACCACCGACAACGGGCTGGTCCCGAACCACCTGGTGCCCCAGCTGCCCACCGGCAAGCTCGGCCCGAGCGCCAGGGCCCAGCTGCCGCTCCCGCTGGTCGACCGGGGCGCCGACCTCGGCGAGGTGCTGCTGGAGGCCCCCGCTGCTCCGCTCCAGGCCAAGACCCCCGGCCTGGACGTGGGCAAGCCGCCGGCGCTGGTGCAGGACGGCACCGGCCAGCTCGCCGACGGCCGGCTCCGGGTGGACGAGGTGGACCCGCGCCTGGTGCCCGCCGCCGTGCAGGCCGTCCCCGGGGCCACCGCGAGCCTCGGCGCCGACCAGGAGCGGATCTCCGCCACCGAGGCGGTGAACCACCTGGCCGACGCCACCACCGGGACGGCGACCGGTGTGCTGCAGCAGACCAGCGCGACCGACGCGGCCACCGGGACGGCCGCCGGTCTGGTGCAGCAGGGCAGCGGCCTGGCGCCCCTGGCCGGCCTGACCCGGCTCTGAGGCCCCCCGGACGCGCCGGAGCCCGGCACCCCTGGCCGACGAGGCGGGGGAGCCGGGCTCCGGCGCGTCCGGGCGCTCAGCCGGGCAGGACGCCGGTCAGCCCGCCGACCAGCGGCAGGTCCTTGACGCCGCCGCCCGCGCTCAGCGGTCCGGTCAGCATGCCGGTGCCGACCGGTGCCAGGCCCTGGTCCGGCTGGATCGTCGCGCCGTTGTTGAGCACGTCGGCCGAGGAGTTGGCCCACGGGTCCACGCGCAGGCTCTTGATCGGCGCGACGCCGTAGCCGAGCCCGGTTGTCGTCCCGTTCAGCGCCTGCCCGACGTCGGTCTTCGCCAGCGAGGCCGGGCCCGCCGCACGCTGCTGGCCCGAGGTGGTGGCGGCCTGCGCGGTACCGGCGCCGAGCAGCACCACCGCGCCCACGGCGGCGGCCACTCCGGCCCCGCCCTTCTTCGAAACCATGCGGATCACCCTTCGGTGGAGTGGGGCCCGGCCCGACCGGACCGGGGAGGCGGGCCCTGGGGCTGCGGACGTCCGGTCCGGGGATGCCGAACTGCCCCCCGGCCGACTGGTCGGGGGGCAGGACGGCCGAAACGTGTGCCGATCGGGGATCAGCAGTCGTCCGCGGGCTTCGGGTGCATCTCCACGTTGGCGCAGGTGTTGCCGAACGCCGGGTTCAGCACGCCGATGACGTTGATGCTGTTGCCGCACAGGTTGATCGGGACGTGCACCGGGACCTGGAGCTGGTTGCCGGAGACGACGCCGGGGGAGCCGGCGGCCACGCCCTCGGCGCCCGCGCTCGCGGCGGCGGAGCCCGCCGCACCCAGCACCAGGCCGGCGGCGGCGGCGGAGAGGACGGCGACCTTCTTCACGTTCTGCATGGGGGTTGATCTCCTCGATCACACACGGGTGGAGCGTGCCGGCCCCGGCGCAACGGGGGGCACGTGCTCGGGTGAATCAGCTGTCGCCGGTGCGGCGACCGCGGGTTCAGCCGTTGTTGACGCAGGTGTTGCCGAACGCCGGGTTCAGCAGGCCGACGGCGTCGATGCTGTTGCCGCAGACGTTGAGCGGGATGTGGATCGGCACCTGGATCTGGTTGCCGGAGATGACACCGGGGGAGCCGGCGGCCACGCCCTCGGCGCCCGCGCTGGCGAACGCGCCACCGGCGGCACCGAACACCAGGCCGGTGGTCGCCAGTGACAGGACGGCGGCCTTCTTGAAGTTGCGCATGATTCTTCCTCCGATTTCTGCCCGACGGAAGTGAGGTGTCGGGAGTCGGGCGAGCAGGAATACTCACCCGAAGGCTGCAGGGATTTCCGTGAATGTCACTCCGACGGCGCACACCGGCGTGTTCCGCCCATGGCTCGGGCGTCGACGCAGCCGCCGCGTTTTCCGGCGCCCCGCGAATGCTCCCGCACGGCCGGGAACGGTTCGGGTGGAGGCGCGACCAGGAATTCCCGGTCAGGCGTTCAGGCGGTGTCGCCGAACGCCGGATTCCGAGGGGCCCGCCACGTCGACCGACTTGCCGGGGGCCTCGGTGCCGACGAGGCCGTGGGCGAGCTGCGCATGGGCGGTACTCGATTCCTGATTAGGGCCGGGTTGGATCGTCTTCGTCAGGGAGAACGAGGGAGCGCGCAGGGGGAAACGGTCCGGTCCGCTGATCACCCGAATGCCGGTCACCCGGGCGGCGTTGGTCCGTACGGGTGACAGTGCAGGCGCCGTCGCAACCGGTCCGGACGGGTCTCGTTCTAGATGTCGCACTCCCCGTGCATTTCTGTTGAACAGTCAGGAGGCTCACATGAGCGTCAAGAAGACCGCCGCCGTTGGCGCGGCCGTGGTGGGCATCGTGGCCGCCGGTGCCGGCACCGCGATGGCCAGCGCCGGTGCCCAGGGTGTCGCTGCGGGTTCCCCCGGTGTCATCTCGGGCAACCAGGTGCAGGTGCCGATCCACATCCCGGTCAACCTGTGCGGGAACACCATCGACGTCGTCGGCCTGCTGAACCCGGCGTTCGGCAACCACTGCCTCAACAACGGCTGAGGTCGCACCCGGTTCGGCCGGTGAGAGCCGCCGTTCCGCGCTTCCCTCCTGGGGCGCGGAGCGGCGGCTTTTCCGCGTCCGCTCGCTGTCGGCGCGTCAGCGCGCAGGTGATGTCACGAGCCTTGTTGGACTACTTGTCAGTACCTAGAATGTGAGACCTGCTCACCTTTCTGCACCGCTCTTGCTCCGCACCGCCCGGCACCCCCGGCCCGGCGGTTCCCCGCCCCCGCAAGGAGTCGCGTGTGATCAGGTTCCGCACGTCCACGGCGAGACGAGCGCGGACGGGCTCGTCCCGGTCCGCCGCACTGCTCGCCACCGGCGTCCTCGTCGCCACCCTCGGCCTGGCCGGTGCTCCCGCCGCCCTCGCCGACAACGCCCCGGCCCCGGCCGCCACCCGCCCGGCCGCGATCGTCGCCCTCGGCGACAGTGCCATCTCCGGGGAGGGCGCCGGCACCGACACCGGCGACGGCTACTTCCCGGAGACCGACACCCCCACCAACTACTGCCACCGGCACCCCAAGTCGGAGATCTTCGTCACCGACATCCCCGGGGTCACCCCGATCGACCTCGCCTGCTCCGGCGCCCAGACCGGTGACCTGGTCAGCGACCCGGAGCTGGCCAAGATCACCGGCTCGGGCAGCGGCGACTTCGGCGAGCCCAAGCAGGACGTCAAACTCGCCGACACGGCGAGCAAGTACGACGTCAAGATGGTCGTCGTCACGATCGGCGCCAACGACGACTTCGACTTCAGCGGCATCATGATGCACTGCCTCGCGCAGTACTTCCCGATCCCCAAGGATCAGGGCTGCCGGGACACCATCGGCAGCGACGAGATCCGCAAACGGGCCCAGCGGGTCCAGCCCAAGGTCGTCGCCGCCCTGCAGAACATCCGTCAGACCATGCGCCGCGCGGGCTACGCCGACTCCTCGTACCAGCTGGTCTACCAGTCGTACTTCAACCCGATCACCCCGGACATCCGGCGCAACGACTACCTCGGCAAGATCACCGACGGCTGCCCGGCCTTCCCCGAGGACCTCGCCTGGGGCCACAACTGGGTGGTCCCGACGTTCAGCGACGCGCTCCGCGGCGCGGCCGAACAGGTGCCCGGCGTGCGGTACCTGGACCAGCGGCGGGTCGCCTTCGGGCACGAGGTGTGCGCGGAGTGGACGACCTCCCCGTACGAGTACTCCAACGGGGACGTCATCAACCTCTCCGAGTGGGCGCGCAACGGCTGCGACTCGCAGATCGGCATCCCCGGGCTGTGCATGAACATGGTCCGCCAGTCGTACCACCTGCGGGTGGCCGGCTACCGCGGTGAGGGCGTCTGCCTCGGCCAGTTCTTCGCCAGGCCCGACCAGGCCGAGGCGTACTGCACGCTCAACCAGCAGAACACCACCTCGATCCAGCCGCTCACTCCCGGCAAGCCCTTCGGCGACGTCCCCGAGGACGGCTCCTGGTACCAGCTCACCAACGCGGCCACCGGCAACGCGCTCGACCTCTCCGGCGGCGGCACCTACGGCGACTCCACCAACGGCCGGGCCGCGATCGGCTACCCGGCGGCCGGGGGACTGAACCAGTCCTTCGTCCTGGAGGCCAAGTCCGGCGGCAGCTACGAACTGGACTTCAGCGGCAACCGCGGCATGTGCCTGGACGCCAACGCGGCCGCCACCGCCCCCGGCACCCGGATCCAGCAGTGGGGCTGCAACGGCGGCGCCAACCAGCACTGGGTGTTCAAGCCGGCCGGCAACGGCAACTACGAGATCGCCGACTCGGCGGACCCGACCAAGGTCCTGGCCACCAGCGCCGATCTCGACGCCAAGGGCAACCCCTACGTCGAACTCGCCACCGAGACCGGCGCCCCCGCCCAGCTCTGGCAGCTCACCAAGCTCGGCATCGTCTACGTCCACAGCTGACGCGCGCGTCCACGGCTGACGTGGCTCAGGCCGTCGCCGCCCCCAACCGGGCGGCGACGGCCGCGCTCATCGGGTACGGCGTCTCGACCGGCAGCAGCGCCCGGTCCCGCTCCCGCCGGATCCGGTCGGCCAGCGCGGTGACGTCCGTGATCCGCCGGATCCACTCGTCCGCGTAGCGCCGCACCGCCCCGCCGCGCAGCCCGACCTGGATCGCCCGCCACTCCAGCGCCCCGAGGTCCGCACTGCGCTCCGGATCCCACTGCACCCGCACCGGGCTCTGCCGCAGCTCCCGCTTCCACGCCGCCTGCGACTCGTGGACCCGCCGGGTGTAGGCGCTCAGCACCGCCCGTTCCAGCGCCCAGTCGAAGCCCTCGCGGCTGATCTCCAGCGCGAGCACCCGCTCCTGGCCCTCGCGCCGCCCCCAGTCGCTGCGGTGCATCATCCAGAGGAACGAGGGCTTGATCCACGTCATCCGGTCCCGCTGGAACGCCTCCGGGAACCGCCCCTCGGCCGCGGCCCGCTCGGCGATCCGGGGCGGGAAGGCCTGGTAGACGGTGATCGTGTCGGCGGTGTGGAGCGCCCGGATCTGATGCTTCGGCGGCTGGAGCGGCATGGCCGCATCGTCGCGGGCGCAGGTGTCCCGCGCCACGGATTTTCCGGGCCGGGCGGGGAGGGCGGGCCCTCAGGGCCGTGCCGTAGGCTCTCTGGAACGTCGTTGCGCCGGAGCCGCGCGCACCATGAGCGGGGCGGGGAGTACCCAGAGCAGATGAGCACGGCATCGAGCACCGAGTCGTCCAGCACCGAGCCGTCCGCCACCGAACCGGCGCCGTCGGCGGAGCGACCCGAGGAGCGGACGGGCCGTGTGCCCGGGCGGTTCGGGGTGCTGGTGGACCGCTTCGCGCCCGCGCTCGGCGCGTACGCGGTGGTCAAGGCGATCGGCCTGACCGTCTTTCTGGTGCTGCTGGAGCACACCGGCGACTACCTGAAGAAGCAGGTCGGCCGAGGCGGCGGCGCCCACGCCTGGGACGTGCTGGGCACCTGGGACGGCATCTGGTACCAGCGGATCGCCGAGAACGGGTACGACCCGCAGCTGATCCCGCTGCACGGCTTCCCGCTGGCCACCTACTACGAGAACTCCGCCGCCTTCTTCCCGCTCTACCCCTGGCTGATGCGGCTGGTCGGCGTGGTGACCGGGCTCGGCCCGTACGGCTCCGGGATCGTGGTCTCGGTGCTGGCCTCGCTGGTCGCCGCGGCCGGGATCTTCGCGATCGCCGAGCGGCTCGCCGGCTTCCGGGCGGGTGTGATCGCCGCGGTGATCTGGGGCCTGTTCCCGGGCTCGGGCGTGGAGTGGGCGGTCTACTCGGACTCGCTGTTCGTCGCGCTGTCCGCGTGGGCCTGCTACTGCGTGATGACCCGCCGCTGGATCGCCGCGGGCCTGCTGGCCCTGGTCGCGGGCCTCAACCGGCCGACCGCCGCCGCGCTGATCGCCGCGGTCTCGATCGCCGCGCTGGTCGCGCTGGTCCGCCGCACCGACGGGGTGGCCCGCCCGCTGACCGCGATGCTGATCACCCCGTGGGGCCTGATCGGCTACGTCGCCTGGGTCGGCTGGCGGATGGGTGACTGGGGTGGCTACTTCAAGCTCCAGCGCGGCGCCTGGAACCGCTACTTCGACTTCGGCGCCTCCACCCTGCGCACGGTCATGGACGTGATCACCGGCCACTGGGACTTCTGGCAGTCCAACCCCGTCCCGGACCTGATCGCCATCGCGCTGCTGATCGCCCTGCCCGGCCTGCTGGTGCTGCTGCGGCAGGCCCGCCCTCCGCTGGTGCTGTGGGTGTACACCGGGATGACCGTCTTCACCGCGCTGAGCAGCAACCAGATCTTCGGCAACATCTCGCGCTACCTGCTGCCGGCCTTCCCGCTGTTCATCGGCCTGGCGGTGGCGCTGCGCCGGGTGCGGACCTCCTCGCTGGTCGGGATGTTCGCGATGCCGGTGATCGCGGCGGGCTGGTACGCGGGCTATGCGCTGTTCGAGTTGGGCATCCCGTAGGCCCGGTGTTGGTTGGCTACGGGATCATCCGGCAGCAGACGGGCCGTTGCTAACCTCGGACGCATGACGACGACCCCGCCCGTGCGCCAGATCCGCGACATCTCCGGCCTGCTGGACCACGCGAGCCACGTGCTGGCGACCCGGATGGCGGCGGCCTTCACCGAGCTCGGGATCACCCCCCGCGCGTACTGCGTGCTGTTCCACGCGCAGGAGGCCGAGCGCACCCAGATCCAGCTGGCCGAGCTGTCGGACCTGGACAAGACCACCATGGTGGTCACCGTCGACGAGCTGGAGAAGGCGGGCCTGGCCGAGCGCCGCCCGTCCGCCACCGACCGCCGGGCCCGGATCATCTCGGTCACCGAGGCCGGCGAGCGGGCCGTCGTGCAGGGCACCGCGATCGCCGACCGGGTGCACCGCGAGCTGCTGGATTCGCTGCCGCAGCCGGAGCGGGAGGTCTTCGTCTCCGCCCTGACCCGTCTGGTGGAGGGGCACCTGGCGGAGCCGGTCGAGAGCGAACGCTCCGTCCGCCGGGCCCGCCGTTCCCGGAGCTGACGCCTCGTCGTACCCCGGTCCAGGATTCTCCCGAGATAGATAGTCCCGAACAAAACAATCTGATAGCTTCCTTCCCGGTACTCGACGAACCGGGAGACCCGCCATGACCACGCACGCCCCGGCCGCGCCCGACACGGCGCCCGCGGCCCCCGCCCGCCCCCGCGCACTGGCCCTCGCGGTGCTCTGCGCCAGCATGCTGATGATCGTCCTGGACGGCTCGATCGTCACCGTGGCGCTGCCCGCCATCCAGGACGACCTGCACTTCTCGCCCGCCGACCTCACCTGGACGGTCAACGCCTACCTGATCGCCTTCGGCGGGCTGCTCCTGCTGGCCGGCCGGCTCGGCGACCTGATCGGCCGCAAGCGCGTCTTCGTCGCCGGACTCGCCCTCTTCACCGCCGCCTCGCTGCTCTGCGCCGTCGCCACCGGGCAGGGGATGCTGATCGCCGCCCGCTTCCTCCAGGGTGTCGGCGGCGCGATGGCCTCCTCGGTCAGCCTCGGCATGGTCGTCACGCTCTTCCCCGAGCCGGGCGAGCGCGGCCGCGCGATCGGCGCCTTCAGCTTCGTCGGCGCGGCCGGCGCCTCGATCGGCCAGGTCCTCGGCGGGGTCCTCACCCAGGCCCTAAGCTGGCACTGGATCTTCCTCATCAACCTGCCGCTCGGCCTCGCCGCCGTCCTGCTGGCCGTCCGGGTGCTGGCGGCCGACCACGGCCCGGGCCTGCGGGCCGGTGCCGACGCCCTGGGCGCCGCGCTGATCACCGCCGCCCTGATGCTCGGCATCTACACCATCGTCGGCACCGGCGCCCACGGCTGGACCTCGGCCCGCACCCTCGGCCTCGGCGCGCTCTCGCTCGCCCTGCTGGCCGCCTTCCTGCTCCGCCAGGCCCGGGCCGCCCACCCCCTGCTGCCGCTGCGGATGTTCCGCTCCCGGAATGTCTCGGGTGCCAACGCCGTGCAGCTCCTGACCATCTCCGGGATGTTCGCCTTCCAGATCCTGGTCGCCCTCTACCTGCAGCAGGTCCTCGGATACGGCGCCGCCGCCACCGGCCTCGCGATGCTGCCCGCCGCGGTCGCCATCGGCGCGGTGTCGCTGCTGCTCTCCGCCCGGTTGGGCGCCCGGTACGGCGAGCGCGCGGTGCTGCTCGTGGGCCTCGCGATGCTGGTGGTCGCGCTCGGGCTGCTGGCCCGGCTGCCGGTCGACGCCGACTACCCCGTCCACCTGCTGCCGACCATGCTGCTGATCGGCGGTGGTGGCCTGGTGCTGTCCGCGCTCGCGGTGCTCGGCATGTCCGGCGCCGGGCCGCAGGACGCGGGCACCGCCTCGGGTCTGTTCAACACCACCCAGCAGGTCGGCGGCGCACTCGGCGTCGCGGTGCTCACCACCCTCGCCGACGGCCGCGCCGGAGCTCTGGCCGCCGCCGGGCATCCCGCGGCCGAGGCGCTCACCGGAGGCTTCCGGCTCGCCTTCACGGTGGCCGCAGGACTGCTCTCGGTGGCGCTGGTGCTGGCGGCGGCGGTTCTCCGGCCGGACGTCAACTCCATGGAACAGCCGGGGAATTGACTCAGCCTGAGCAGTGGTGACGGCGCCCGGCGTCCAACGGCAGCAGTGGGTACGCGACTTCGGGCCGGCCGCGGGAGGGAACTCCCGTGGCCGGCCCGGCGTACGTCATGGAGTTCCCCCTGCGGTGCTTCCCCGTTACGGCCAGACCAGGCAGTACAGCTGGTGCCCGGCCTCGTGCAGCCGGTTGGCGAAGTCCTGCCACTCGTGCAGCATCGTGTAGATCACGAAGGCGTCGCGCGGACCGCGGCGGTCGGGGACGGTGGACCAGATGAAGGCGGCGGCGCCGAGTTCCGTCTCGTCCGCCTTGCGGAGCGGTTCGACCACGTTGTGGGGGAGTTGGACGACGGCGTAGTCCGGGTGCAGCACGACGAGCTCCAGCGGCGGCACCTGGTGCAGCGGGACGCCCTGGATGCCGGTGAGGACCATGGCGCTCATGGTCTCCGGTTTGATCTTGGTGGAGAGGTGGCCGGTGGGGGAACCGCTGGTCTCCATCAGGTCGCCGAGTCGCCCCAGCGCGACGAGTTCGCCGGCGTCGAGGCCGAGCCCCCCCGGACCGAGGGCGGTGGGGACTCTTGCGGCGGTCGCGCGGTCCGGTGCGCCGAAGTACTTGTAGGTCACCCCCACGCGTCCCTCACCCCGCCTCTCGCCGCCGCGACGACCACGACCCGTACCCGCTCCCGTACCCCCGCGTGCGGTTTCGGCGGGCCTGCGGGAGCCCCCCGCCGCCTCGTCGAAGCCGTCCTGCGCCTCGGACACTCGGACCATCCTCACCGGAATTCGCCGGAATCGACAGACCCCCGCACGCCCGGCGCCCACCGGACGTGCTCCTACCCGTCATGCGCCGCCGTGCCTACTCGCGGGCCGTACCCACTCGCGGCACACAGCAGTCCTCTCCACACCCCTGTACACAACCGGAGCGCTCGCGCACTCTGTGCACACAGTCTGACTGGTCCGTGCTCCGGAACAGCCAGCGGCCCCGCCCGTGCACGACCGCCACGGACAACCGTCACGGACAACCGTACAGACAACGGTGCCCGGATCATCGTTCCAGATGATCGGGCCGGACATGCAGAGCTCAAGGACACGATTTGAGACCATGTCTCACGTGAGCTACCCCTACGAAGCCCCCCAGTCCCAGTCGCTGTTCGATCGCGCCTCCGTGGTCACGCCCGGCGGTGTCAACTCCCCGGTGCGCGCCTTCCGCGCGGTCGGCGGTACGCCGCGCTTCATGGTGTCCGGCACCGGCCCCTACCTCACCGACGCCGACGGCCGTGAGTACGTCGACCTGGTGTGCTCGTGGGGTCCGATGATCCTCGGCCACTCGAACCCCGCCGTGATCGACGCCGTCCAGCGGGCCGTCGCCCTCGGCACCTCCTTCGGCACGCCCGGCCAGGGCGAGGTCGAGCTCGCCGAGGAGATCGTCGCCCGGGTCGCCCCGGTCGAGCAGGTCCGCCTGGTCTCCTCCGGCACCGAGGCCACCATGTCCGCGATCCGCCTCGCCCGCGGCTTCACCGGCCGCGCGAAGGTGGTCAAGTTCGCCGGCTGCTACCACGGTCACGTGGACGCGCTGCTGGCCGCCGCCGGTTCCGGCGTGGCCACCTTCGGCCTGCCGGACACCCCGGGCGTCACCGGCGCCCAGGCCGGCGACACCATCGTGCTGCCGTACAACGACCTGGCCGCGGTCGAGCAGGCCTTCGCCGCCCACCCGGGCGAGATCGCCTGCGTCATCACCGAGGCCTCGCCCGGCAACATGGGCGTCGTCCCGCCGCTGCCCGGCTTCAACGCGGGCCTGGCCCGGCTCTGCCGGGACAACGGCGCGCTGTTCGTCTCCGACGAGGTGATGACCGGCTTCCGCGTCTCCAAGGCCGGCTGGTACGGCCTGGAGGCGGCGAACGAGGGCTGGGCGCCGGACCTGCTGACCTTCGGCAAGGTCATGGGCGGCGGCTTCCCGGCCGCGGCCTTCGGCGGCCGCGCCGACGTGATGGCCCACCTGGCCCCGGCCGGCCCGGTCTACCAGGCGGGCACCCTGTCCGGGAACCCGGTCGCCACCGCGGCAGGCCTGGCCCAGCTGCGCGGCTGCACCGACGAGGTGTACGCCACGGTGGACCGGGTCTCCGCCGAGATCTCCGGCCTGGTCTCCGAGGCGCTCACCAAGGAGGGCGTGGCGCACCGGCTGCAGACCGCCGGGAACATGTTCTCGGTGTTCTTCACCGAGGCCGCGGTCACCAACTACGAAGAGGCCAGGACCCAGGAGGCGTACCGTTTCACCGCCTTCTTCCACGCCATGCTGGCCGAGGGCGTCTACCTGCCGCCGTCCGCCTTCGAGTCCTGGTTCGTCTCGGCGAGCCACGACGAGCGGGCGATCGAGCGGATCGCCGCCGCCCTGCCGGCCGCCGCGCGCGCCGCTGCCGCCGCCACGGTCTAGTCGGACCCGACCCCAGGAGTAGTTGAGAAGTGAGCGCCAAAGAGATCACCGTCGTCCACGTGATGCGTCACGGTGAGGTGCACAACCCGGAGGGCGTCCTGTACGGGCGGCTGCCGGACTACCACCTGTCCGAGCTGGGCCGGCAGATGGCCGACCGGGTCGCCGAGGACCTGGCCGACCGGGACATCACCCACGTGGTGGCCTCCCCGCTGGAGCGGGCCCAGGAGACCGCCGCGCCGATCGCCAAGGCGCACGGCCTGGACCTCGCGGTGGACGAGCGGCTGATCGAGGCGGAGAACGTCTTCGAGGGCAAGACCTTCGGGGTCGGCGACGGCTCCCTGCGCAACCCGGGCTACTGGAAGTACCTCACCAACCCGTTCAAGCCCTCCTGGGGCGAGCCGTACCTCGACCAGGCGGTGCGGATGATGGGCGCGCTCGGCGCCGCCCGGGACGCCGCCCGCGGACACGAGGCGGTCTGCGTCAGCCACCAGTTGCCGATCTGGATCCTCCGCTCCTTCGTCGAGCGCCGCCGGCTCTGGCACGACCCGCGCAACCGGCAGTGCTCGCTGGCCTCGCTGACCAGCTTCACCTTCGAGGGCGACCGGATCGTCTCGGTCGGCTACCGGGAGCCGGCCCGCGACCTGCTGCCCGCGCACCTGGTCGGCAAGGGCCGCAAGGGCGACAAACCGGTGGGGAAGAGCTTCGGCGCCTGAGGCCCGTAAGCGGTGCGTAAGTATGACTTCGGGTCACTTGGCGAGCGCCGGGTGACCCGAAGTCTTCGCAGGTCAGGATGGGTGCGATGCGCAAGGGAGGACCCCCCGGAACCTGCCCGGAACTCCATGCGAAACTTTTCACATGTCTGCCATGACGCGCCCCCGTCCCCGTGTCGCCGCAGCCGCCGCCACAGTCGCCGCCGCTGCGCTCGTCCTCACCGGCTGTTCCTCCTCGGGCTCGTCGAGCAGCGGTGAAGGCCAGGTCGGCTTCGTCACCGTGAAGGGGACGAACCTGTCGAAGGCGGACGCGGGCAAGCGCGGGGACGCGCCGGACGTCTCCGGGGAGACCCTGGAGGGCAACCAGGTCAAGCTCTCGGACTACCGCGGCAAGGTCGTGGTGCTGAACGTGTGGGGCTCCTGGTGCGGTCCGTGCCGGGCCGAGGCGAAGAACCTCCAGGCCGTCGCGGACGAGTACAAGGACAAGGGCGTCCAGTTCCTGGGGATCAACACCCGGGACACCGACAAGACCAACGCCGTCCGCTTCGAGCAGGAGCAGGGCGTCAGCTTCCCGAGCATCTTCGACCCGGCGGGCACCCAGCTGCTCAAGTTCCCCAAGGGCAGCCTCAACCCGCAGTCCATCCCGACCACCCTGGTCGTCGACCGCGACGGCAAGCTGGCCGCCCGCGCCGTCGGCGGGACGACCCAGGAGGCGCTGGAGTCGATCGTCCAGCCGGTGGTCGCGGAGCAGCAGCAGTGAGTGCGCCACTCCAGCTCGCCGACAACACCGCGACCCTGCAGAGCGGGGCGCTGCTGGTGGCCGCCCCGATCGCGGTGGCGGCGGGCCTGGTCTCGTTCTTCTCGCCCTGCGTGCTGCCGCTCGTCCCCGGCTACCTCTCCTACGTCACGGGCTTCTCCGCCGCTGACCTCGCCGACGCGCGCGGGGCCCGGCGGGGGCGGATGCTGCTCGGGGCCGTACTGTTCATCCTCGGCTTCACCGCGGTCTTCGTCTCCAGCGGGGCGCTGTTCGGTCAGTTCGGCGGCACGCTCAAGGAGCACCAGCGGGTCATCTCGACGGTGCTCGGCGCGGTGACGATCGTCATGGGACTGGCCTTCATGGGCCTGGTGCCCGGGCTGAGCATGCGCGAGGTGCGCACCCACCGCCGTCCGGTGATAGGCCTGCTCGGCGCGCCGCTGCTCGGCGTGGTCTTCGGGGTCGGCTGGACGCCGTGCATGGGTCCGACCCTGGCAACCGTTTCGAACCTGGCGCTCAACCAGGCCGACGCCCAGCGCGGCGCCCTGCTGATGACCTTCTACTGCCTCGGCCTCGGCGTACCGTTCATCGTGGCCGCGCTGGCGTTCCGCCGGGCGCTGGGGGCCTTCGGGTGGGTCAAGCGGCACTACCCGCTCGTCATGCGGATCGGTGGCGGCATGCTCGTCGCGGTCGGTCTGCTGCTCGTCACCGGGATCTGGGATTCCTGGATGAGCGAACTGCAGTCCTGGACCGCCGACTCCCAGATCGGAATCTGACCGTGAGCAAGACCACGACCGATACCGAGCTGCCCCCGGCACCGGACGACGACACCGCCGCGGAGCGGCTCAGCACCGCGCCGGTCGAGTCCGAGGGGCCGACCGGCATAGGGGTGCTCGGCTGGGCGCGCTGGATGTGGCGCCAGCTGACCTCGATGCGGGTCGCCCTGATCCTGCTGTTCCTGCTGTCGCTGGCCGCCATCCCGGGCTCGCTGATCCCGCAGAACGGCCAGAACCAGTTCAAGGTGCAGACCTGGAAGGCGCAGCACACCGCGGTCGCGCCGATCTACGAGAAGCTCCAGCTGTTCGACGTCTACAGCTCGGTCTGGTTCTCCGCGATCTACATCCTGCTGTTCGTCTCGCTGGCGGGCTGCATTGTCCCGCGCACCTGGCAGTTCGTCGGCGTGCTGCGCTCCCAGCCGCCGGCCGCACCGCGCAACCTGACCCGGATGCCGGTGTACGCGGCCTGGCGCACCGGGGCGGACCCGGAGCAGGTGAACGCCGCCGCCCACCGGCTGCTGCGCAAGCGCGGCTTCCGGGCCGACCTCTCCGGCGGCTCGGTGGCCGCGGAGAAGGGCTACCTGCGCGAGGTCGGCAACCTGCTGTTCCACCTGTCGCTGTTCGCGCTGCTCGGCGGCTTCGCCTGGGCCAGCCTGGCCTCCGGCACCGGCGGGAAGCTGATGGTCGAGGGCCAGGGCTACTCCAACACCATCACCCAGCTCGACGACTTCACCGGCACCCGGTTCTACGGGAACCAGGACCTCGACCCGTTCTACCTGAAGCTCGACGACTTCACCTCGAAGTTCCAGAACACCGGTGACCAGATGGGTGCCGCCCGGCAGTTCACCGCGAACGTCGAGTACTACGGGGGCAGCGACGAGTCGAAGCTGAAGAAGGGCACGATCGAGGTCAACCACCCGCTGGAGATCGGCGGCAGCAAGGTCTACCTGATCGGCCACGGCTACGCCCCGGTGATCACCGTGAAGAACGGCAAGGGCGACGTGGTCTACCACGACGTCGTGCCGTTCCTGCCGCAGGACGCCAACCTGACCTCGACCGGCGTGGTGAAGGTCTCCGACTACGGCGTCGGCCCGGACGGCAACAGGACCCAGCTGGGCTTCTCCGGCTTCTTCCTGCCGACCGCCCCGCTGAGCTTCGCCGGCACCGGCCCGATCTCGCTGTTCCCCGGCGACGCAGCCCCCGAGCTGGTGCTGAACGCCTTCTCCGGCGACCTCGGCACCGACTCCGGCCTGCCGCAGAACATCTACCAGCTGAACACCTCCAAGCTCACCCAGATGCAGCAGGACGGCCAGCCGGCCAAGGCCCTGCTCAAGCCCGGCCAGGCCTGGGACCTGCCGAACGGCTACGGCAGCATCACCTTCGAGGGCTACAAGCAGTGGGCGAGCTTCAACGTCTCGCACCGCCCGGGCAACGCGATCGCGCTGACCGGGGCCGTCCTGGCGATCCTCGGCCTGATCGGCTCGCTGTTCATCCAGCGCCGCCGGATCTGGGTGCGGGCGGTGGCCCTGCCGGGCGGCGGCACCCAGGTGGAGCTGGCCGGCCTGGCCCGCAGCGAGTCGGCGAAGATCGCCGAGGAGCTGGCCGAACTCGCGGTGGACCTCCAGGACGACGCCCCGGCGTCGGAGGAGGACGGCGACGGAACCGCGCAGGCCGACGTCGAGGCCCCGGCCGAGGAAGCAGTACCCGACGCCCCCGAGGCCGCGGCCTCGGACCCCGCAGTCCCCGCCGACCAGAACTCCAAGGAGTAGACGGTGCATCTCGCCTCGGGAGTCGACCCACAGCTGGCCGACCTCTCAAACAAGCTGATCTATTCGGCGATGGCGGTCTACACGATCGCCATGTTCGCCCACATGTTCGAGTGGACGTTCGGCAGCAAGGGCGCGGTCGCCGTCCGCTCCAAGGAGCAGTCCGGCAACCTCGCCGAGACCGTCGCCGCCGCGGAGACCAAGGCCGCGAAGAAGGTCACCGTCACCGTGGCCGGGGCGAAGGGCGGCACCACCACGCTCACCCGCACCGTGCTGGCGGGCGAGGGCGCGACGGTGGTCACCGGCGGTCGCACCGACGAGGACGTGGACGGCCCGGGTGCGGCCGGCACCAGCGAGAAGGCCGACCTGGCCGGCCGCATCGCGATCTCGCTCACCGTCCTGGCGCTGCTGCTGCACGGCGGCGGCATCGTCGCCCGCGGGCTCTCGGTGTCCCGCTGGCCGTGGGGCAACATGTACGAGTTCTCCTGCGCCTTCGCCTTCGCGATGACGGCCGCGTACGTGGTCCTGCTGGCCGCGCGCAAGAACGTCCGCTGGCTCGGCCTGCCGGTCACCGTCGCGGTGCTGCTGACGCTCGGCATCGCGACCCAGGTGCTGTACACCGACTCCGAGCAGCTGGTCCCGGCGCTGCACTCGTACTGGCTGGCGATCCACGTTTCCACCGCGATCTTCTGCGGCGGCGCCTTCTACGCGGCGTTCATCTCGACCCTGCTGTACCTGGTCCAGGACTCGTACCGGCAGCGGGCCGACGAGGGCAAGTACGAGTTCCTCCGGCCCGGGGCGCTGCGCTCGCACGACGGGCAGAAGTACTCCCAGACCAGGATCGCGTTGGCCCGCATCCGCGTCTCGGTCTGCAACCGGCTGCCCGCCGCGTCCACCTTCGACAAGCTGTCCTACCGGATCAACGCCCTGGTCTTCCCGCTGTGGACGTTCACCATCATCGCGGGCGCGATCTGGGCCGAGGCCGCCTGGGGCAAGTACTGGGAGTGGGACCCGAAGGAGACCTGGTCGTTCATCACCTGGGTCGCCTACGCCTGCTACCTGCACGCCCGTGCGACGGCCGGCTGGAAGGGTCGCAAGGCCGCGTACCTGGCGCTGGCGGCCTTCGCCTGCTGGCTCTTCAACTACTACGGCGTGAACATCTTCGTCACCGGCAAGCACTCGTACGCGGGTATCTGACCGGGGCGGCGCACCCACCGGCCCGGCCTTCCGCAGGAAAGTGGCCGGGCCGAGGTGCAACAGGGGTAGTTCGTGCCGGCCGTCCGTGCCGGTACGGGGAGGAACGAGGAGGAAATCGCGCAATGGAGTGCGACGAGGTCATGCTGACCGTCCGAATCACCGCCGCCGAGCAACTGCTGCTCCGACGGCTCGCCCAGGGACACCGGAGCGACGTGTCCGAAGTGGTGGCCGACGCTCTGCTGGACATCATCCCCACGCTCAGCGCACCGGGGGACGCCTACCGGCTGCTGAGCGCCCTCGCGACGCCGGCGCCGTGCGCGTTGACGGTCTGGCTGCCGACCGCGCTGGCCGACCTGCTGGTCCCCGGCGCGGCCCGGATCGCCCAGATCACCGACGTCCGGATCGAGTCGGCCAGTGCCGCCCTGGGCGCGGCGCTGCGGCTCTGGCTGGCCCAGGACCCGGTCCGGCTGGCGGCCAACCTCAGCGTGATGCACGCCGGGCGGCCGGCCACCCTGGTGGCCGCCTGACGGGGTCCGGCCCGCCCGGCGGGCTCAGCTGGCCAGCGGCAGCAGGCCGGGAACGGCGGGGCGGCCGTCGAAGGCGTCCCGCCGGACCGGCACCCGCGGACCGTCGACCGGCTCGGTGAACAGCCGGCACTCGGCCGCCGTCCGCCCGTCCTGGAGCAACCGCACCTGGACGGGGGTGCGGCGGCCGTCCGCCGAGCACTCGCGGACGGCCCGCACGAAGCAGGGCCGGTCCAGCTCGATGTAGCGCTCGAAGGAGGTCACCAGCTCGACCGGCACGACCGGCTCGGGGTGGTGCAGCCGCTGGGCGGCCTGCCGGGCGGCCTCCAGCACCAGCATTCCGGGCACGTGGTCCAGCTCGTGGTCGAACAGCACCGGGTGTCCGGCGTCGGCGCGCAGCAGCCAGGTGTCCGGCCGCAGGGTCGGGCTGAGCACCACGTCCGCGGCCTGCGCCCGGCCGACGAGTTCGGGCGCGGCGGGCTCCGGCGGCAGCGGCGGGGTGACGACGCCCCGGCCGGGGCCGCGCAGCCGCTCGTACGAGGCGGGGGTGACCACCCGCAGCTGGCCGGAGCCGTGGCCGATCCGCAGGCCGTCCCGGGTGATCTCGGCGTGCACGCGCAGCGAGGCGAGCCGGCCGTGCCGCATCCGGACGTCCTGGCAGCCGACGGTGAGCATCAGCGAGGCCGGTCCGGTGGTGACGGCGAGGCCCCGCAGGCCCGCGTCGCCGAGCGCGTAGCCGAGGTCCTCCATGACGAAGTGGTGGTCGCGCGGCACGCCGAAGCCCGCGTGGCCGACCAGCAGCCCGGCCTGCCGGACGGTCTCGGCCACCAGCACCGGGTCGTGGTAGCGGTCCCCGGGCAGCCGGTAGAAGCCGTGCAGCCGGGGCCACTGGGCGCCGAGCAGGAAGTCGTACGGGCCGGTGGCCTGCCAGCCGGTGAGGAAGACCTCGGAGACCGAGGCGCGGTGCACCAGGTGCCGGGAGACGGTCCGGTCGTGGAAGTCGTAGCCGGTGCCCGGGCCCGTGCCCGGGTGTACGCCGGAGCCGGGGTGGGCGTACGGGCCGTGAGTGCCCGGCTCTACGATCAATGGCATGACTGGCCCCAGCTCCAGGGTCTCGGTCGAGCGGCCGCTACGGACGCCCACAGCAAAACATACATACCACCCGGTTTGTGTTCGGCGACCGGGGGTGGCCCGGCCGCACCGCCCGGACCGACCACGCTACCCGGCCCCTGGTCTGCGGCAATGCCCGAAACGGGGAGGGCAGACCTTGGGCGGGGGTGGTCCCCGCTGGACGGCGGGGTCGACACACGCGCTAGATTAGATACCAACCATGCGGTTTCGGCGGGTGTCGTCCGCATGCGAGGCGCCGCCACCGACCGAGGGAGCGCCGACAGCAGCCGGGTGGGGCGGGGAGCGCGACCGGCGGAGTCCGGAGGGGTCAGTGGTCAAGCAGGAACGCGCGGGGCGGACCAGGCAGGCCGTGCTGCTCGCGGCTGCGGACGCCTTCGCGCAGGTCGGGTTCGAGGCCGCCAGCCTGGTCGACATCAGTCGCCGGGCCGGGGTGAGCAAGGGCGCCCTCTACTTCCACTTCGTCTCCAAGCAGGCCCTGGCCGACGGCGTGCGGGCCGCGGCCGGGCGGGAGATCGGCTCGGCCGCGCTGCACGCCCTGCGCGCCGAGGGGCAGGCCGTCCAGGGGCTGATCGACTTCTCGCACGAGCTGGCCCGGCTGCTGCGCGAGGACGTGGTGGTGCGGGCCGGCGTCCGGCTCGGCCGCCAGGGGCCGCGACCGGGCGGCGGAACGTGCGGACCGGACACCGCCTGGCGCAGCCTCACCGCGGTGGTCCACCGCCTGCTGGACCGCGCCGACCGGGCCGGCGAGCTGCGCCCGGGGGCGGACCGGCACGCCTGCGCGGAACTGCTCACCGCGGTGGTGGCGGGCCAGGTGCTGCTGGCCGCCGACCAGGCCGGGCGCCCGGCACCGGAGGCCGTCCGGCGGCTCTGGGCGGCCGCGCTGCCGGCCCTGGTGGGGCCGGAGGGCTGCGCGGGCTACCGGGTCTGAGTCGGTACCGCGGTCAGCGGCGCTCGGCGACGCTCAGCCGGGCGAGCGCGTGCGGCTGGACCAGCCCCGGCAGCAGCAGCGTCCACATGTCGGCCATCCGCTGGATGAGGTCCTGCCGGTCGGCCAGCACCTGGGAGCTCAGCTGGATCCCCGTCACCGCGCCGGTGATCACCCCGGAGGCCGCGACCAGGTCGACCCCGGGGTGGAGGTCCCCGGCCTGCCGGGCGCGCTCCAGCAGCTCGCGGACCAGGTCCATCCAGCCCTGGTAGGCGGCGATCTGCGGCTGGGTGAAGCTGCCGTGCTCGATCGTCAGCCGGATGCTGCCGCGCACCAGCGGGTCCTCCTGGAGCGCGCGGGCGAACGCGTACCCGAGGTCGATCAGGGTCTGCACCGGGCTGTCCGAGGACGGCACCCAGGAGGCGATCCAGGCGCCCTGGCCCTCGATCACGGCGAGCGCCAGTTCCTCCTTGGAGTGGAAGTGGAAGTACAGCGCGCCCTTGGTGACGCCGGCCCGGTCCAGGATCTCGGACATCGTGGCGGCGGCGTAGCCCCGCTCGTCGAACACCTCGGCGGCCGCGAGGAGCACCGCCTGGCGGGTCGCCAGCGCGCGGGCCTGCCTGGCCATCGCAGCCTCCCTGGAAAGTTCTGTACCTCGGCAGCGGCCGATCCTAAGGGGGCCGACGGGTCGGCGGACTCGAACCGTCCGGTAGGTATCCTACCGAGCCCCTCCGTGCCCGATCGGACGGGCACGAACGGTGCGCGCACGCCCCGGCCCGGTCCGGGGGCCGGGCCGGAACGGCCCGACGGCCGGTCACCCGGATGGGGTGACCGGCCGTCGGGGAAGCCCGGAACCGTCAGGCGGCCTGCTGCCAGCTGACCGGCGAGTAGTACGCCGGGCGCCGCTCCAGCCGCTGCCAGTTGGCGATCGGCTCGACCTGCGCGGTGGCCGCGGCCTGCTGGGCGACGGCCGCGCGGGCGGCCAGAACGGCGGTGAGGGCGGCGAGTTCCTCGTCGGAGAGGCTGCCGCGGACGATGCGGACGAGGGGTTCGGCGGAAGCGGTCATGTCCTGGTTTCTCCCCCGGTTGCTGTTGCTCCGGTGTGTGGTGGCGTTCGGTACGGCCCGCTGCGGCGGACCGCGCCGCTACATCGGCGGGTTGCCGTGCTTGCGGCTGGGCAGGTCGGCGTGCTTGGTGCGGAGCATGGCCAGGGCGGAGGCGATCACCTGGCGCGTCTCGGCCGGGTCGATGACGTCGTCCACGAGGCCGCGCTCGGCCGCGTAGTACGGGTGCATCAGCTCGTTCTTGTATTCCTTGATCTTCTGGGCGCGCATGGCGTCCGGGTCCTCGGCGGCGTTGATCTCGCGGCGGAAGATGACGTTGGCGGCGCCCTCGGCACCCATCACCGCGATCTCGTTGGTCGGCCAGGCGTAGGACAGGTCCGCGCCGATGGAGCGGGAGTCCATCACGATGTAGGCGCCGCCGTAGGCCTTGCGCAGGATCAGCGAGATGCGCGGCACGGTGGCGTTGCAGTACGCGTACAGCAGCTTGGCGCCGTGGCGGATGATGCCGCCGTGCTCCTGGTCGACGCCGGGCAGGAAGCCGGGGACGTCCAGCAGGGTGACCAGCGGGATGTTGAAGGCGTCGCACATCTGGACGAAGCGCGCGGCCTTCTCGCTGGCGTTGATGTCCAGCACGCCGGCCAGCGACTGCGGCTGGTTGGCGATGATGCCGGTGACGTGGCCGTCGACCCGGGCCAGCACGCACAGCACGTTGGTCGCCCAGCGCTCGTGGACCTCCAGGTACTCGCCGTGGTCGACGATCTCCTCGATCACCTTGCGCATGTCGTACGGGCGGTTGCCGTCGGCGGGCACCAGGTCGAGCAGGCTGTCGTTGCGGCGCTCGACCGGGTCCTCGCTGACCACGGACGGCGGCATCTCGCGGTTGTTCTGCGGCAGCAGCGACAGGAGGTAGCGGACCTCCTCGATGCAGGACTGCTCGTCGTCGTAGACGAAGTGCGAGACGCCCGAGACGCCGGCGTGCACGTCGGCGCCGCCGAGGCCGTTCTGGCTGATCTTCTCGCCGGTCACCGCCTGGACCACGTCCGGGCCGGTGATGAACATCTGCGAGGTCTCGCGGACCATGAAGACGAAGTCGGTCAGCGCGGGGGAGTACGCGGCGCCGCCGGCGCACGGGCCGAGCATCACCGAGATCTGCGGGATGACCCCGGAGGCCTTGGTGTTGCGCTGGAAGATGCCGCCGTAACCGGCCAGGGCGGTGACGCCCTCCTGGATGCGGGCGCCGGCCCCGTCGTTCAGCGAGACCAGCGGGGCGCCGGCCGCGATGGCCATGTCCATGATCTTGTGGATCTTCTGCGCGTGGGCCTCGCCCAGGGCGCCGCCGAAGATCCGGAAGTCGTGCGCGTAGGTGAACACGGTGCGTCCGTGCACGGTGCCCCAGCCGACGATCACGCCGTCGGTGTGCGGCTTCTTGGCCTCCAGGCCGAAGCCCTGGGCGCGGTGCCGGCGCAGCGGCTCGACCTCGCGGAAGGAGCCCTCGTCCAGCAGCAGCTCGATGCGCTCGCGGGCGGTCAGCTTGCCCTTCGCGTGCTGGGCCTCGGTGGCCTTCTCGCTGGGGCCGCGACGCACCTTCTCGCGGAGCTCGTGGAGCTCGGCGACCCGCCCCTTGGCGTCGACCGGGACCTCGGGGACCTCGCCGCCGACCGGCGCCTCATGCACAACCGTCATCTCGAACCACTCCAAGGGTGAGGGAACTGTCCGACAGCCAATGTCTGCTGTGCCCCCAGCTGCGAATCAACTTCTTCACTTATGACTGTACGAGGGGGCGTGTGCTGGTTTCGGCGTCGATTCCGTACAAGGTCGAGTTCGTTTAGCTGTCAGGCCTTCACAGAAGCGGACGGGTCGAGGGCGGTGCTCCCCGTGTCCGTTCGAATGCCGAGGGTGATCGGTCAGGTGATGGTCCGATGATCTGAGCATAAAGAAAAGCGCAGGTCAGGGCTGTCTCGCCACACTGTAGGGCGGCTGTCTGGAGCACGGCTAAAGCGCCGCTCGACTGTGGCGCCGGGAACGGACGGAGTCGTGCCAGAGGCTCCACAGTCGTAGGGAAGCGCCAAAAACGTCGCTGCCCACCTGCGGTCGGCCGAGTGGGCTGTTCGGGGGAGCGGGCGGGCCGCTCCGATCAGCTCTTTCGCCCGTCCTCGGGTTCGTCCCCGCCGCGCAGCTCCCGCTCCCGGCGGCGCAGATCGGCCTCCCACTGCTTGAGCATGTCCTCGTGGTCCTTGTCGTTCCCCTTCAACGACCCGTTCCCGAGGGAGGCGAGGAACTCCGGATCGTCGTCCGGTGCCGGCGGGCGTCCGCCCCGCGCGCCGCCGTACCCCGCCGGGCCGCCGTCGGCCGGCCGCCCCGGCTGCCCGTCCGGCGCGCCGGACCGCAGGAAGCCGCGCCGCTTGCCGGCCGCCAGCCAGGCGATCGGGCCGAGTGGGGGGAAGAGCAGCACGATGATCAGCCAGATCGGCTTCGGCAGGTGCCGCACCTCGTCCTCGGGGGCCACCAGGCAGTCGATGAACGCCCACACCCACAGCGCGAGCGGAAGGACGATGGTCAGAAGAATCCTCAGCACGGCTGCGGTCTCCCCCCGTCGAGGGCGGTAGCGGCGGGCGCCTTCCCGGGCCCTTGACGCAAGCCAGGCTATCGGGTGGCGGATACTGACAGGCATGGCATACGACGATCTCCGCTCGTTTCTCCGGGCCCTCGACCGCGAGGGCGACCTCAAGCGCATCAAGGCGGAGGTGGACCCCCACCTGGAGATCGGCGAGATCGTCGATCGCGTGCAGAAGGCCAAGGGCCCGGCGCTGTTGTTCGAGAACGTCAAGGGCTCGTCGATGCCGCTCGCGATGAACGTCTTCGGCACCGAACGGCGCCTCGCCAAGTCGCTCGGCCTCAAGGGCCCGGAGGACGTCTCCGAGAAGATCGCCGGCCTGCTCAAGCCGGAACTGCCGCAGGGCTTCACCGGCTTCCGGGACGCCTTCGGCAAGCTCGCCTCGATGGCGCACGTCCCGCCCCGGCAGGTGAAGTCCGGCGACGCCCCGGTCCAGGAGGTCGTGCTCACCGGCGACGACGTCAACCTGGACGAGCTGCCCGCCCTCTTCACCTGGCCGCTGGACGGCGGCTCCTTCTTCAACCTGGGCCTGACCCACACCAAGGACCCGGACTCCGGCGTCCGCAACCTCGGCCTCTACCGGCTCCAGCGGCACGACCGCCGCACCATCGGGATGCACTGGCAGATCCACAAGGACAGTCGCAACCACTACGCGGTCGCGGCGAAGCGCGGCGAGCGCCTCCCGGTCGCGATCGCCTTCGGCTGCCCGCCGGCCGTCACCTACGCGGCCACCGCGCCGCTGCCCGGCGACATCGACGAGTACCTGTTCGCCGGCTTCATCGCGGGCGAGCGGGTGCGGATGGTCGACTGCAAGACTGTGCCGCTGCAGGTCCCGGCCGACGCCGAGGTCGTCCTGGAGGGCTGGCTGGAGCCCGGTGAGATGCTCCCCGAGGGCCCGTTCGGCGACCACACCGGCTTCTACACCCCGCAGGAGCCGTTCCCGGCGCTGACGATCGACTGCGTGACGATGCGCCGCCGTCCGATCCTGCAGTCCATCGTGGTCGGCCGCCCGCCGACGGAGGACGGCCCGCTGGGCAAGTTCACCGAGCGGTTCTTCCTGCCGCTGCTGAAGATCATCATCCCGGACATCGTCGACTACGACCTGCCCGAGGCCGGCGGCTTCCACAACTGCGTGATCGTCTCGATCGACAAGAAGTACCCCAAGCACGCCCAGAAGACGATGCACGCGATCTGGGGCGCCCACATGATGTCGCTCACCAAGCTGATCATCGTGGTGGACTCCGACTGCGACGTCCACGACTACCAGGAAGTCGCCTGGCGGGCGTTCGGGAACGTCGACTACAGCCGGGACCTCACCGTGGTCGAGGGCCCGGTCGACCACCTCGACCACGCCTCCTACCAGCAGTTCTGGGGCGGCAAGGCGGGCATCGACGCGACCCGCAAGCTCCCGGAGGAGGGCTACACCCGGGACGGCG
This sequence comes from Kitasatospora aureofaciens, assembly GCF_001188955.3. Lineage (GTDB taxonomy): Bacteria > Actinomycetota > Actinomycetes > Streptomycetales > Streptomycetaceae > Kitasatospora > Kitasatospora aureofaciens. The sequence goes on from NZ_JPRF03000029.1 coordinate 84,398, forward strand.
GCTGGCCGGAGATGGTGTCCTCGGACCCGGCCACGGCCGCACTGGTCTCGCGTCGCTGGAAGGAATACGGACTGTGAGCACGGCCGCTGTCGAAACCCCGGGACGCACGAGGGCGTTCCTGCGCCTGGTGATGATCGAGCACTCGGTCTTCGCCCTGCCCTTCGCCTACATCGCCGCGCTGACCGCCATGTTCCTGGCCGACAGGCGGGTGCACTGGGGCGAGCTGTTCGTCGTCACCGTCTGCATGGTGGGCCTGCGCACCTTCGCGATGGCCGCCAACCGGATCATCGACCGCGAGCTCGACGCCCGGAACCCGCGCACGGCCGGGCGCGAACTCGTCACGGGCGCGGTGTCGTTGAGGACGGCGTACGTCGGGTCGGCGGTCGCCCTGGTGGCGTTCCTCGGCGCCGCGGCGATGCTGAACCCGCTCTGCCTGGCGCTCGCCCCGGTGGCCGTGGTGCCGATGGTCGTCTACCCGTACGGCAAGCGGTTCACCAACTTCCCGCAGGCCATCCTGGGGCTGGCCCAGGCCATGGGCCCGGTGGGCGCCTGGCTCGCGGTGACCGGCAGCTGGTCCTGGGAGGCCGTGGTGCTGGGCGTCGCCGTCGGCATCTGGATCGGCGGCTTCGACCTGATCTACGCCTGCCAGGACGTCGAGTCCGACCGGGAGAACGGCGTCGGCTCCCCGCCGGCCCGCTTCGGCGTCCCGGCCGCGATCCGGGGCGCCCGGGTCTGCCACGTCCTCACCACCCTGCTGCTCGGCTGGTTCGCGGTCCTCACCCACGCCGGCCCGGCGTTCTGGATCGGCCTGCTGGTCGTCGCCGGCGCCTTCGTCTACGAGCACACCATCGTCCGCCCCAACGACCTGTCCAGGCTCAACCGGGCCTTCTTCCAGACCAACAGCTTCGTCGGCATCTCGCTGTTCTTCTTCGCCCTCGTCGACCTGGTCCTCCGCGGTCTCGGCATCTGACCCGGGCGGCGCCCGCCGGGATTCCGGCGGGCGCCGCGTCGCGTCCGAGGGCCGGGTCACTCCTCCTTGAGGTAGCCCTCGTACTCGGCCGCGGTGAGCAGATCCTTCAGCTCGTCGGCGCTGGTGAGCGTCAGCTCGATCATCCAGCCGTCGCCGTACGGGTCGCCGTTGATGTCCTCGGGTGCCTCGTTCAGGTCCTGGTTCACCGCGGCGACCGTTCCGGACAGCGGGGCGTAGAGCTCGCTCACCGACTTGACCGACTCCACCGTGCCGAACGGTTGGCCGCGGTCGAACTTGTCCTTCTCCTTGGGGAGTTCGACGAAGACGATGTCACCGAGCTGCCTCTGCGCGTAGTTGGTGATGCCCACGCGGGCTGTCTTTCCCTGCAGCAGGACCCACTCGTGGTCCCTGGTGTACTTGAGGTCGGCGGGGATGTCGGCGGGCATGGCTTCCTCTTTCGCTCGGGCGGCTGACCGGTTACGGGGAGGAGCCTGCTACACATCCCCGCTCCCGAACGCGAACTCACCCGAACGAGTGAGGCCTGCGCGTCAGTTGTGCAGGAAGGACTCCAGCGACGACGCCAGGGCGACCGGCGCCTCGTACATCGGGTAGTGCCCGCTGCCGCCGAGCTCCTCCAGCTCCGCGTTGGGGTAGTGCTCCAGCCAGGTGCCCCGCATGACGTCGGCGGTCAGGGCGAGGTCGTGCTCGCCGACGATCACCTTGACCGGCACCGGGTTCCCGTTGATCCGGCGCTCCAGGTCGGCCGTCGTCCAGTCCCGGACGTACCCGTCGAAGGCCTCGGCGTTCGACAGCCGCAGCGACTGGTCGACCATCCGGTCCAGCCAGACCCGGCCGGCCCGCTGACCGGTGACCAGGTCGAGGATCGCGTACCGCTTCTCCCGGTCCCCGGCGGCGCCGTAGAACAGCGCCTCGCCGGCCTCGTCCAGCGGGTACGCCCCGGCCGGCACCGGCGCCAGGCCGACCAGCTTGCGCACCCGCAGCGGCGCCTCGGCCAGGACCTGCTGGGCAGCCTTGCCGCCCATCGAGTGGCCGACCAGCGAGAAGCGGTCCCAGTCGAGCTGGTCGGCGAGGGCGAGCGCGTCGGCGGCGATCTCGGCGAGGGTGTACTCGCCGGTGACGTCCTTGCGTTCGCCGTAGCCGCGGTAGTCGAGGAAGGCGTAGCTGAAGGCCCTGCCGTCGAGGTAGTCGAGGAAGGGGCCCCAGCCCGCGCTGGTGCCGAACCAGTCGTGCAGGACGAGGACGTGGTGGTCGCCGGTGCCGGTCACGCGGTGAGGGATCGTCATGCCGGTGGTCCTCCCCCGGAAACCACCCGTCCGAACGACCGGTCCGTGAAACGCGCCGTCCGCCGGGTCAGGCGGTCGGCCGCCGGGCGAACGCCGGGGCGTGTTCGGGGCGCGGACCGAGGGCGATGAGCCGGGAGAGGGCGAGCCGGACCGCGGGCACCCGGCGGGAGACCACGGCGAAGCCGGTGGGCGGCCCGGAGCGGCGGCCGGAGAGCACCGGCGCGAACATGACGCCGTGGAGGATCCGCTGGAGCCGCTGCATGACCACGGTGGGCCACCAGCGGCGCCGCTGCACCCGGGCCAGGGCGGCGACGGTCGGGCGGCCGCGCCGGAGCGGTTCGGCGAGCAGGGTGGCGGCGGCGACGGCGTCCTGGACGGCGAGGTTGATGCCGACGCCGCCGGCCGGGGACATCGCGTGGGCGGCGTCGCCGATCAGCAGCAGTCCGTCGACGTACCAGCGGTCCAGCCGGTTGAGCCTGACGTCGAGCAGGTGGACGTCGTCCATGCTCGCCAGCTGGTCGACGCGGTCGGCGTACTGCGGCATGATCCGGGCGATCCGGGCGCGGAAGCGTTCGATGCCCTCGCCGCGCAGCCGGGCGTCGGAGCCCTTGGAGTTGAAGTACGCGATCTGGAAGAAGTCGTCGCGGGTGAGGCTGAGCGCCATGTCGCGGTCCCCGAAGCCGGGGGTGAGGTTGGGTGGGGCGGTCCGCTCGTGGGCGTGCCGGGGGAGGCGGAACCACCAGACGTCGAAGGGCACCGGGTACTCCCGGGGGGCGAGACCGGCCTCCCGGCGCAGCGTGGAGTGCCGGCCGTCGGCGGCGACGGTGAGGTCGGCGCGGATCTCGCCCTCCTCGCCGTCCCGGGTGCGGTAGCGCACGCCGACCACCCGTCCGCCCTCCCGCAGCAGCCCGGTCGCCTCGGTGTTCATCCGCACGGTGAAGGCGGGCTCCCGCTTCGCCTCCTCGACCAGGAAGTTGAGCAGGTCCCACTGCGGCATCATCGCGATGTAGTTGTACGGAGCGGGCAGCCGGTCGAAGGCGCTCAGCACGACGGTGCCGACGCCGGGCAGCGGCAGCACCAGGTTGCCGAGCCGGCTCTGCGGGAGTTCGGCGAACTTCCGGCCGAGGCCGAGTTCGTCCATCAGCCGCACGGTGGAGGCGTGGACGGTGTCGCCGCGGAAGTCGCGCAGGAAGTCGGCGTGCTTCTCCAGCACGGTCACCTCGACCCCCGCCCGGGCCAGCATCAGGCCCAGCATCATTCCGGCCGGTCCGCCCCCGGAGACGACGACGCTCATGGCTTTCTCCCCTCGGTCCCCTTGCCGCTCCTCGTGGAACTTGCATATAGAGAATCTCTGGAACCGTCTCAGGTGTCAAGTAGTACGATGCTCCACATGCAGGATCTGGTGAAGGCCGCCCTGGCAGCGGCGAAGGAACGCGGACAGGACGTCGCGGACGTGCCGCTGACGGCGATCGCGACGGCCGCCGGGATCTCGCGCAGCACCCTGCTGCGCCGGCTCGGCGGCTCCCGCGCCGCCCTGGACGAGGCGGTCCGGCAGACGGGCGTCGACCCGGGCGGACGCCCGCCGGTACGGGAGCGCGCGATCGAGGCGGCGGCCCGTCTGGTGGCCGAACGCGGCCTCGGGGCGATCACCCTGGACGCCGTCGCGGACCGCGCCGAGTGCTCGCTGCCCAGCCTGCACGCCGTCTTCGAGGGCCGGGACGGCCTGCTCGCCGCCGTCTTCCTGCAGTACGGCCCGCTGCCGAACCTGGAGGCGCTGGCGGCCGACCCGCCCGAGCGCCTGGACGACACCGTCCGGGCGCTCCACCACACCTTCCTCGCCAGCCTCGCCGACGAGCCGCGGATCGTCCCGGCGGTCTTCGCCGACCTGCTCAGCCGCCCCGACGGGCCCGCCGCCCGGATGATGACGGTCCACATGCCGCGGATCGTCGAGGGCCTCGGCCGGCTGCTGTTGCCCCACGTCGAGTCCGGCCGGATCCGACCGCTGCCGCTCCCGGTTCTGGTGCAACTGCTGCTGGGCCCGCTGCTCAGCCGCGTCCTGATGCGCCCGGTGCTCGAAACCACCCTCGGGGCCGGCCTGCCCTCGCTGGACGAGTCCATCGACCTCTTCACCGAGGCCTACCTGCGGGCGGTCGCCCTGCCCGCCCCCGACGAGAGCACCCCCGGAGGAGAGCCGTGATCGGCACACTGCAGTGCCTGGTGCTGGACTGCCCGGACCCGGGGGCGCTCGCCCGGTTCTACGCGGCTGTGCTCGGCGGCGAGGTCGACCGCCCGGACCGGCGGTGGTCCCTCGGCGCCGGCTGGTCCACCCTCCACCTCGACGACGGGACGGTGTTCTGCTTCCAGGGCGTCGCCGACCACCGCCCGCCCCGCTGGCCCGACGGGGAGCACCCCCAGCAGGCGCACCTGGACATCGACGTGGCGGACCTCGACACCGCCGAAGCCGCCGTACTCGCCCTCGGTGCCGTACGGCTCCACGACGCCGGCGGCTGGCGCGTCCACGCCGACCCGGCCGGGCATCCCTTCTGCCTCGTCAGGGGCTGAGAACGCCGAGCCCCGGCCCCCGGACAGTGCCGGGGAGCCGGGGCTCAGTGCTCTTCTGAGCGGGGGATCAGGCGCTGCGGCGGCGCCGCGCGAAGAACAGCGCGGCGATGCCGCTGGCGAGCAGGCCGGCGGCGGCCGCCGCGGCCGCCAGCATGCCGTCCGAGCCGGTGTGGGCGAGCGAGCCGCCCGCCGACTGGGTGTCGGTGGTGCTGTCGGTGCCGGTGGCGTCGGAGCCGCCACCGGAGGTGCTGGTGAGGCCGGCCTTGACGGCGGTGGTGTCACCGCCCGCGGCGCCCTTGCCCGTGCCGCTGACCGGGGTGCTGGTGACGTCCACGGGGAAGCCCTGCGGGCCGACGGAGGCGGGGAAGTCGGTGTTCTCGCCGAGGACGGCCCAGGTGTTGACGTAGGTCCGGCCGATCGGGGCGCCGTCGGTGAAGCCGAGGCGGACGTGCTTGGTGACGGTGGTCGAGGCGGGCAGGTTCTTGTCCGCCGTGAGGTGGTAGACGACCTGGTCGGCGCCCGGCTGGCTGGTCGGGACGCCGGTGACGTTCTCCCAGCTGCCGTCGGCCTTCTGCACCTGGAGGGTGCTGCGCCGGTCGGTCTGGACGATGGGCGACACGTTGTCGTAGGCCGAGGCACTGGAGTTGATGAAACTGATGTCGAACTCGGCCGGGGTGCCGCCGGGGACCGCGGTGGTGGGCGCGCCCTTGGTCTGCACGTCGAGGGCCTTGAGCGCGACGTCCTTGGTGCTCTCGGCGAGGACGTACTGACCCGTCCTGTCGAGGACGGCCGAGGCGAGCTTGACGGTGCCGCTCTGGCCGGCCCAGTCGTTGTTGAGCGGGGCGGCGAGGCGGAGCTGGACGGTCTTGGCGCCGTGGGCGGGGACGGTCACGTCGTTGAGGGAGCCGATGAAGTGGAACCCGTCGGGCTGCTGCTTGAAGGTGAGCCCGACCGGCTTCCAGTTGCCGTCGGCGTCGAGGGACTCCAGCGCGATGCGGCCGTCGCTGCGGGCGTTCGGGTTGCTCGCGTCGAGCTTGAGGTTGAACGGCGCGTCGGAGCTGCCCGCGTTGGTGACGGTCTCGGTGAACTCGACCGGCTTGCCGCCGTTGCCGATCGACGCCGGCTCCTGCACCGACAGGCCCAGGGCGGAGCCGGTGAGGTTGATCGCGATGTACTGGGGGCCGACCGAGACGGGCGAGTAGTTGCTGCCCTGGTCGAGCAGCGCCCACGGGTGGACGTACGTCGTGCCGATCTTGGCGTCTCCGGTGAAGCCGAGGCGCAGGTGCCGGGTGAAGGTCTCGCCCGGCGCCAGGTTCTGGTCGTCCGCGAGCTGGTAGAGGAGGTCTCCGCCGGCGTGGGGGAGGGAGGTTCCGGTGAGGGTCTGCCAGCTGCCGTCGGCCTTCTGCATCTGGAGCGTGCTGGACTTGTCGGCTTCCAGGACCTTGGAGACGTTGGTGAAGCGGGAGGCGCTGGGGTTCTTGATGGTGACGTCGAACTCGACCGGCGCGCCGCCGATGACGGCGGTGGTCGGGGCGTTCCCGACCTCCAGGGTCACGTACTCGGCCGAGACGTCCTTGGTGCTCTCGGCGAGGACGGTGCTGCCGGTCGCGTCGAGGACGGCGGAGCTGAGCTTCACGGTGGACACCCGGTCGGTCCAGTAGGAGTGGAGCCCGGTGGTGAGGCGAAGCTGGACGGTCCTGGTGGCGCCGGCGGCGACGGTCAGGCCGGGCACCGTGTCGGTGACGGGCTTCCAGGCGCCGTCCGTGTCGCGGTACTCGACCTTGATGACCTGGTTGGCGAGGGGGCTGGCGTCGGTCGCGGCCTTGACCCGCAGCTTGAACGAGGCGTCGGCGGTGCCGGAGTTGGTGACGGTCTCGGTGAACTCGACGGGCCCTCCGCCGCGGCCGACCGTCGCGGGTGCGTCGACCTGCAGCGACAGCTTGTCGGCCGTGGCCTTGGCGGTCGGCTCCGCGGTGGCGGTGGCGGTGGCGGTGGCGGTGGCGGTGGCGGCCGGGGCGTCGGCGGCGTAGGCGGCCGGGGAGGCCACGACGACGCCGGTCGCCAGCAGGACGCCCAGGGTGGCGGCGGTGAGAACGGTGGAGCGCGAACGACGTGCAGGCACGACGGACATTCGAGTACCCCCCAGGGTGTTGCACCGACAGCGTTCTGCCGGTCGATCAGCGCGGTCACGGTCGGACCCGAGGTCCGGGGTGGTGCCCCCGGTGTCGCCTGCGGGTCGCTCGGGCGGGCTTCCCCGCCGCTCACTCACATAGACGTGCGACAGGCACGGGGGTTGCAGGTGGGTTCAAAGTTTTTTCGGAGAATCTTCAAAGCCCCTCTGACCTGCGGATTCGTCCCCTGGCCTGCCCGGCGGATCAGTCCAGCACCAACCGGTCGCCCAGCCGCAGCCGCCCTGGAGCGGCCACCTCGGCGAGGGCGTCGAGCCGGCCCTCGTGGGCGTGCGCGATCGCCTTGAGGATCTCGGGGGCGTGCGGCAGTCCGGGCTGCGGGGCGCCGCTCATCGCGCAGCGCTCGCTGGAGGCGACGAAGGCGAGCCGGGCGCTGTCCGGGGCCTCGCCGTGGGCCCGGCGGCCGAGCCAGGTGTCCTCGACGAAGGGCGGAGTGCCGGGCGGGGTGCGCAGCACGATGTTGGGACGGAAGCGGCGTTCGTCCACCACGGCGAACGGGACGGCCTCGCGGACCCAGTCCAGGGTGGCGGTGGTGAGCAGGCTGACCGGCAGCCGGTCGAAGTGCGAGACGGCGTCCTCGCGGGCGAGTTCGACGTCCGCGCGCTGGAGGTAGGCGCGCAGGAAGGCGGTCGGGCGGTCGATCGGACGGCCGAGCGGGTCGAACAGTTCGGGGCCGTCGATCCGGTGGCCGAGGCGGGCGGAGAGTCGGAGCAGGCCGTCCATCCGGCGGAAGCGGCGGGTGTTCTTGCCCGAGCCGAGCCTGCCGGAGGCGTCGCGGACGGCGTAGAGGCGGTCGCCGGCCAGGCCGCGCAGGTCCACGTCCACGGCGCCGAGCCGCTCACCGCCGGTGGACTTCACGGGGTAGCGCCAGAGCCGCTCGACCACTCCGATGATCTCAGCCATGGCCGGACAGCCTAGTGGCGCCACCGGGGGATGGTCTAGACCAAGTCCCCTGCCGGATGGGCCTCCATGCGTGGTCGGGGCACCCCTCAGCCCAGCCGCGCCACCGCCCGCACCGGAGCCCCGTCCGCCGCCACCAGCCGCAACGGGAACAGCGAGACCTCGACCGGCCGGCCGGCCTCCTGCGCCTCCAGCAGCGCCCGCAGGTCGGTCAGGTTCTCGGCGATCACCCCTCCGCCCTCCGCCCCCAGCAGCACCCGGTGGGCGGCCAGCGTCGACTCCTCCACCGCCGGGTCGGGCCCGTCGTGCTCGTCGGTGAGGTCGGCGAGCAGCGCGGCCACCGCCCGGTCGTCCGGCCCCGGGTCGGGAGTGGGGTCCACGCTCAGCGCGTCCACGCCGACCGTCCGCACCCCGGCGGCCACGATAGCCTCGGCGGCGGCCGGGGTGAGGCTGGGGTGGGCCAGGTAGGCGTCGGTGCCCCAGTGCCGGGCCCAGCCGGTGGCCAGCAGCAGGACGGAGCCCTCCCCGCAGCGCTCCAGCGCGGGCGCCAGCAGTTCGGGGGTGACGGCCGTACGGGGCTCCAGCCCGCGCAGGTCGGCCACCACGGCCGGGCCGGTGAACCGCTCCAGCGGCAGCCCGTCCAGGGTCGGCCAGGTGACGTCCACGTGGTACGGCGCGTCCACGTGCGTCCCGGACTGCGAGCCGAGGTGCAGGGCCAGCACGTTCACCCCGGCGGTGGCGGTGGTGAGCGCGGGCTCCAGCAGGACAGCTGGGTCGCCGGGGTAGACCGGCATCGCGGTGGTCACCTGATGGGTGAGGTCGACGAGGGTCGCTGCCATGCGCCCATCCTCCCAGGGGGCGCGCCGCCGCGGGCCCGCTCCGCCGTCCCCGGGCCGAAGCCGCAGGTGGGGGCGGGACAGAATTGCCCCATGGGAACTGCGAAGCGTCAGCCGTGGGTGGTCGGGGTCTCGGGAGCGTCGGGGACGCCGTACGCGGCCTCGGTGATCCGGGCGCTGCTCGCCGCCGGTGAGGCGGTGGACCTGATCGTCAGCCGGGCCGCCCGGCTCACCCTCCTGGACGAGACCGGCATCTCCTTCCGGGACGCCCACTGGCGCACCGACCTGGCGCGCTGGCTCGGGACGGAGGACCGCCTGGACGACGTCCGGTACTGGCCGGCCGGGGACTTCGCGGCCGGACCGTCCAGCGGCTCGTACCCCGCCAAGGGCATGCTGGTCGTCCCCGCGACCACCGGCGCGGTGGCCGGGATCGCGCTCGGCCTGAGCAAGGACCTGCTGCAGCGGGTCGCCAGCGTCACCCTCAAGGAGCGCCGCCCGCTGGTCGTGTGCGTGCGCGAGACACCACTCAACGGGGTGACGTTGAAGCACTTGGTGGAACTGGACGCGCAGGGCGCGGTCGTGCTGCCCGCCTCGCCCGGCTTCTACGCCGGCGGCTCCACCGTGCGCGAACTCGTGGATTTCGTGGCCGGACGGGTGCTGGACGCGGTCGACGTGCCGCATTCCCTGTACCTGCGCTGGGAGGGCGAGTTGGGCGCGGCCGCCCGCAAACCGGGCGACGGGGACGGCGATCGGGCTGAGGGGGAGTAAGGAGAGCGAGGGTGGGAGAGTATCTTCTCTGCGATATCCGGGACGGTCAGCGCACAGCGCCTTTGAATCCGGATAATGATCTGTGGGTCTGGTGAGGTTCGGAAGGACGCGGACGGTATATGGACACGGTGGACAGGCAGCTCATCCAGGCGCTCCGGGAGAACGGCCGCGCGTCCTACGCCGAGCTGGGCCGGCTGGTCGGTCTCTCCGGCCCGAGCGTCACGGACCGCATCAACCGCCTGGAGCAGGCCGGTGTGATCACCGGTTACCGCGCGACGGTCAACCCGGCCTCGCTCGGCTTCGGCGTCACGGCCCTGATCGGCCTTCAGCTCACCGACGCGGCCGACCACGAGGACGTCGCGTTCCGGCTGAAGGACCTCAACGAGGTCGAGGACTGCTGGTTCATCGCGGGTGACGACTCCTACATGCTCAAGGTCCGGGTGGCCGACGTGGCCGGGCTGGAGTCGGTGGTGAAGCGGATCTCGGGCACGAAGGGCGTGGCCAGGACGCGCACCACCGTCGTACTCTCCACGAAGTGGGAGAACCGGGTGAGTGAGCTTCCTCCTGTAGGAGAGTGACGTATGGCACTGGTCGGTCTGGAGGAGCTGCGCGCCGCCCGGCAGCGGATCGCGGGGGTGGCCGTACGCACCCCGCTGGTCCCCGCCCCCTGGGCGGCCGAGGGCGAGCGGCGGCTCTGGCTCAAGCCCGAGAACCTCCAGCCGACCGGGGCCTTCAAGACCCGCGGCGCCTACAACCGGCTGTCCGCGCTGTCCGCGGACGAGCGTTCCAGCGGCGTGGTCGCCCAGTCCAGCGGTAACCACGCACAGGCGGTCGCGTACGCGGCGCAGCTGCTCGGCATCAAGGCCGTGATCGTGATGCCGGACACCTCGCCCGCGGTCAAGGTGGAGGCCACCCGCTCGTACGGCGCCGAGGTGATCCTGGTGCCGCCGGCCGAGCGGGACACCCTGCCCGGCGAGCTGGCCGACCGGCACGGCTACGTCTGGGTGCCGCCGTACGACGACCCGTTCATCATCGCGGGCCAGGGCACCGTCGGCCTGGAGATCGCCGAGGACGCCCCGGCCGAGCTGGACACCGTCCTGGTGCCGGTCAGCGGCGGCGGTCTGATCGGCGGGACGGCGGCCGCGCTCAAGCTCACCCGCCCGGGCGTCCGGGTGATCGGCGTGGAGCCGGAGCTGGCCGCCGACGCCCGGGCGAGTCTGCGCTCCGGGCGCCGGGTGGAGTGGCCGGCCGCGGACACCTACCGGACCATCGCGGACGGGCTGCGCACCCCCTCGGTCGGCGTGCTGCCGTACGAGCACATCACCGCCTACGTGGACGACATCGTCACCGTCACCGAGGACGAGATCCGCGCCACCGTCGCCCTGCTGGCCCGCCGCGGCCGGCTGGTCGCCGAGCCCTCCGGCGCGGTCGCCCCGGCCGCGTACTTCCACCGGGCCGCCGAGACCGGGGGCCAGACGGTGGCCGCCGTGGTCAGCGGCGGCAACATCGACCCGGGTCTGCTCGCGGAGCTGCTCTCGGCATAGGCGTAGGCTCCTTCCGGCAAGGAATCGAATGTCGGAGGAGGCGGGTCACCGCATGGACGCAGGGCTCAAGCGCGAGCTGGAGGCGAAGGTCTACGCGGGTGAGCGGCTGACCCGCGAGGACGGGATCGCGCTCTACGAGAGCGACGACCTGGCCTGGCTGGGCGGGCTGGCCCACCACGTGCGGACGCGGAAGAACGGCGACGTCGTCCACTTCAACGTCAACCGCCACCTCAACATGACCAACGTGTGCAGCGCGTCCTGCGCGTACTGCTCGTTCCAGCGCAAGCCGGGCGAGAAGGACGCGTACACGATGCGCATCGAGGAGGCCGTCCGCCTCGCCAAGGCGATGGAGAGCGAGTCCCTCACCGAGCTGCACATCGTCAACGGCCTGCACCCGACCCTGCCGTGGCGCTACTACCCGCGCTCGCTGCGGGAGCTGAAGGCGGCGCTGCCGAACGTCTCGCTGAAGGCCTTCACCGCCACCGAGATCCACTGGTTCGAGAAGATCAGCGGCCTGTCCGCGGACGAGATCCTGGACGAGCTGATCGACGCCGGCCTGGAGTCGCTGACCGGTGGCGGCGCGGAGATCTTCGACTGGGAGGTCCGGCAGCACATCGTCGACCACGACACCCACTGGGAGGACTGGTCGCGGATCCACCGCCTGGCCCACGGCAAGGGCCTCAAGACGCCCTGCACCATGCTGTACGGCCACATCGAGGAGCCCCGCCACCGGGTCGACCACGTGCTGCGGCTGCGCGAGCTGCAGGACGAGACCGGCGGCTTCCAGGTCTTCATCCCGCTGCGCTACCAGCACGACTTCCACGACTCCAAGGACGGCGTCGTGCGCAACAGGCTGATGGCCCGTACCGAGATGGCCACCGGCGCCGAGGCCCTGAAGACCTTCGCGGTCTCCCGGCTGCTCTTCGACAACGTCCCGCACGTCAAGGTCTTCTGGGTGATGCACGGCGTCACCACCGCCCAGCTGGCGCTCAGCCACGGCGCGGACGACATGGACGGCTCGGTGGTCGAGTACAAGATCACCCACGACGCGGACAACTTCGGCACCCCGAACAAGCTCGGCCGCGAGGACCTGCTCGGCCTGATCCGGGACGCCGGCTTCCGCCCGGTGGAGCGCAACACCCGCTACGAGATCATCCGCGAGTACGACGGCCCGGACCTGACGCGTCGCGAGACCCCGCAGGCGATGCGCCTCTGACCTGCGAACTCCCCGCCGCCCGGACCGCACCCGCGGTCCGGGCGGCGGCGCCTTCACGGCTCCCGCACGGGACCCGGGTTTACCAACGGGTACGGCGTTTGGCAGGATCGACCGCATGTCCGGTTCTCATCGCGCCACCGAGTACCCGCCGTACGAGCCGATGCAGGAACCGGTGTACGGGGTGCCCCAGCAGTCGAACGAGGCGCCGTACAGCGCTTACGAGCCGTCCCCGCAGGGCCACCCCGGCGAGTACCAGCAGACCGCTGACGGGTACTTCGAGGCGTACGGCGAGACGTTCCAGGCGTACCCCGCCGAACCCCAGCCGGTGTACCAGGAGTATCCGGAACCGGCCTACGAGCCGTACCAGCAGCCGGCCCACGAGCAGCCGGTCGACCAGGAACCGGCCTACGAGCAGCCGGCCTACGAGCAGCCGGTTCCCGAGGAACTCGCACCCGTGCTGCCCCTCGCCTCCGTGGCCCCCGCCGCGACCCCCGCGCCGGGTGGCCGGGCCGCCGCCCGGGGCCGGCGGCGCAAGGCCAAACAGAAACGTCACGGCAAGGCCGTGATGGCCGGCACCGCGCTGCTGGTCGCGGCCGCCGCCGGCTGGTACACCGTCGGCCAGGACAGCGCCAAGTCCGTCGCCACCGCGGCCGACGGCCCCGGGCCGGAGGGCGTCAGCAAGCCCGACCACCCCGCGCCCGCCCCCGGCGCCGTCCAGGCCGCCGCCGACCGGCAGTCCGCCGCCCCGGCCGCCGGCCGGAGCGAGACCCGCCCGGACGGATCGCTGGCCGCGATACCCGGCCTCGGTGCCGCCTTCACCGCGAAGATCCCCGCCGCGACCACCCAGGTCGTGGTCGCCAGCGGCCAGGGCAAGGACACCGACAAGAACAGCGTCACCCTGTGGACCCGCACCCCCGAGGGCCGCTGGCTGGCCGGGGAGACCTGGCAGGGCCACAACGGCAAGAACGGCTGGACCACCGACCACAACGAGGGCGACCTGCGCAGCCCGATCGGCGTCTTCGACCTCACCGACGCCGGCGGCCGCAACGACAACCCCGGCAGCAAGCTCCCGTACGACAAGGACCCGAGCTTCGTGGTCTCCGGGACGGGCTTCTTCGGCGACCAGCTGGACGGCTCCTTCGACTACGTGGTCGCGATCAACTACAACCGGGTCGCCGGCAGCTCCCCGCTCGACATGCGCCGCCCGATGGGCACCAAGAAGGGCGGCGGCATCTGGCTGCACGTCGACCACGACGGCCCGACCCACGGCTGTGTGTCGATACCCGAGGACAAGATGGCCCAGCTGATCCGCACCCTGGACCCGGCCGCCCACCCGGTGATCGTGATGGGTGACGCCGCCTCGCTGGCCGCCTGACCTCGGCGGACGTCCGGACCCAGGCGCCCCAAGGCGCTTGTGGGGCCCCTACAGATCGGCGGGGCGGATCCTGTAGCCGGTCATGCCCGGCTGACCAGCGGGTAACCCGGTTCCATGGCAGCATGAGCGGTTCGCGCATTGTGGCACTCGGCCACTACCAGCCCCCCAAGGTCCTCACCAACGACGACCTGGCGGCATTCGTCGACACAGACGACGAGTGGATCCGCACCCGCGTGGGCATCCGTACCCGGCACATCGCCGAGGGCGAGACCCTGGTCGACCTCGCCGCCGAGGCCGCGCAGAAGGCCCTCGCCAACAGCGGCCGGACGGCGGCGGAGATCGACCTGGTCGTCGTCGCCACCTGCACCGCGATCGAGCGCAGCCCCCACACCGCCGCCGCGGTGGCCGCCCGTCTGGGCGTCCGCTCGCCCGCCGCGTACGACATCAACACGGTGTGCTCCGGCTTCTCCTACGCGCTGGCCACCGCCGACCACGCGATCCGGGCCGGCGCCGCCCGGCGCGCCCTGGTGATCGGCGCCGAGCGGATGACCGACACGCTCGACTGGACCGACCGCTCCACCTGCGTGATCTTCGGCGACGGCGCCGGCGCCGCGGTGGTCGAGGCGCAGGAGGAGGGCGCCGAGCCGGGCATCGGGCCGGTGGTCTGGGGCTCCGAGCCGGAACGGGGCGACGCCGTGGTGATCACCGGCTGGGACCCGGTGATCAGCCAGCAGGGCCAGTCGGTGTTCCGCTGGGCCACCACCCAGCTCGCCCCGCTGGCCCGCGAGGCCTGCGAGCGGGCCGGGCTCGACCCGTCGGAGCTGAAGGGCTTCGTCCCGCACCAGGCCAACCTGCGGATCATCGACGCGATCGCGGGCAAGCTGGGCCTCGCCGACGCGGTGGTGGCCCGGGACGTGGTCGACTCCGGCAACACCTCGGCCGCCTCCATCCCGCTCGCCTTCTCCAAGCTGGTCGAGCGCGGCGAGCTCTCCCCGGGCGACCCGGTCCTGCTCTTCGGCTTCGGCGGCGGCCTGGCCTACGCCGGCCAGGTCGTCCGCTGCCCCTGACTCGCCCGCTCGCCTCCGGAGCGCTCTGACCCGGCGCCGACGGTCGTCGCTCCGGCGCTCGTTCCTCGCTTGTCGCTCCTCCCTTTCGGCACCGGCGCGCCCCTTCGGCTCGGGGCGGGGACTCGCCCGCTCGCCTGCGGGCCGCTCCCGACCCGGCGCCGACGGTCGTCGCTCCGGCGCTCGTTCCTCGCTTGTCGCTCCTCCCTTTCGGCACCGGCGCGCCCCTTCGGCTCGGGGCGGGGACTCGCCCGCTCGCCTCCGGAGCGTTCTGTCCCGGCCCTCGCTGGGGCCGCACATGCCGGTGGGCGGGCACCCTCGTACGGGTGCCCGCCCACCGGCATGTCTGGCGCGCGTGCGGTACGTCGGCGGACCTCCCCCGAGGACACGGCCGCCGTCCGTCGTACCCCGGACAGGAGGCCGGGGCTGCGCGCGGAGCGGATGGTGGATCGAACGGACGGTGCTACTTGGGCGCCTTCTTACCGGTGACGCCCAGGTACACCAGGGGAGCGAGGTTGGGTTTGAGATCCTTCACTTTGACGCCCCAGGAGGTGAAGGCCTTCTGGTGCTCGGCCGCCGAGGCGAGCAGCGAGACCAGGGCCCCCGAGACGGCGTTCGGGTCGAGCGATTTGTCGGCCTGACCCTTCGCCTGGAGTTCCTTGACGGCCTCGGCGAGCGGCTTGGCGACCGAGTTGAGGACGGTCATGCGGATCTTGAAGAACCGCTTGTCCCCTTCCGCGGCACCGAGCGTGACCACTCGGAGAATGGCGTCGTTCTTGCGCCAGAAGGCGAGGAATCCGTCGACCAGTTCTTCCGAAGTGGTCGGTCCGGACTTCCCTGCCCAGGACTTTCCGGCCACCAGCTCTTTGAGGGTGTCGGAGTCCTTGGCCATTTCCTCGGCGATTTCGAGGACTGCGCCCTCGACATCCGGGAAGTACTGGTAGAAGGTCGCGGGGGAGGTACCCGCCATACGGGCGACGTCGATGACCTTGACGTCCCGATAGGGCGACGTGCTGAGCATCTCGCGGAGGCAGTCGAGCAGCTTCTGCCGCGTCTCCTGTCCGCGTCGCCCGGCGACGCGACCGTCGACGGTGCGAACTTGTCCTGTCATGCCGTCAGCTTACCGTGGCAAGATCTTGGCGCGATTCGGTGATGCGACTATTACTCCGCACGGGGGGTTGCTATAGGGCTCCGAAGCACTTCGGACGGAATTTCACCGGGCCTCGCAGCCGCTCTTGAAGCCCCCCCGTGTGCTTTTGACCCCATAGCGTGACGGCGAGTCCGCTGAGGGTTGGTCGGGTGACAGAGCGTGACCGGTCGCACCGGGTGTCGAGTCGACGGTCCGGGCGCCGGGGCGCAAGCCGTGGCCGGAACGGGCGTCAGAATCCGGCCGTTCCGTCGTCGCCGGCCAGCGGACCGGTCGGCGACCGCCTCGCGGTGGGGGAGGTTGGAGATGCGCCGGGCGGCATTGGAGAATCGGGTCCGGCACCACGCGGCGGGTGCGGACAACGGGGAGGTGGCTGCGGAGTGGACCAGCTGACGGCGCACGATCCGAGGCGGATCGGGCCCTTCGAGGTGCTGGGGCGGCTCGGCGCGGGTGGGATGGGGCTGGTCTACCTGGCGCGCTCCGCCTCCGGGCGCCGGGTGGCCATCAAGACCGTCCGGGGGGAGCTGGCCGAGGACGAGCTGTTCCGGGTCCGCTTCGCCCGCGAGATCGCGGCGGCCAAGACGGTCGGCGGCTTCTACACCGCGGCCGTGGTGGACGCCGACGCGGACGCCCGGGTGCCCTGGCTGGCCACCGCGTACATCCCGGCGCCCTCGCTGGAGGACCTGGTCGAGGAGTGCGGCCCGCTGCCGGTGGAGGCGACCCGCTGGCTGGTCGCCGGCATCGCCGAGGCCCTGCAGTCCATCCACGCGGCCGGGCTGATCCACCGCGACCTCAAGCCCTCCAACGTCCTGGTGGTCGAGGACGGCCCCAAGGTGATCGACTTCGGCATCGCGTCCGGGGTCTCCAGCACCCGGCTGACCATGACCAACGTCGCGGTCGGCACCCCCGCCTACATGTCCCCGGAACAGGCCCGGGACAGCCGGACCGTCCGGGGCGCCAGCGACGTCTTCTCGCTCGGCTCGCTGATGGTCTTCTGCGCCACCGGGCACCCGCCGTACCGCGGCTCCAACCCGGTCGAGACGGTGTTCCAGCTGCTGCGCGAGGAGCCGGACCTGACCGGCATGGCGCCCGAGCTGATGGACCTGGTCCGCGCCTGCATGCAGCAGGCGCCCGAGCGCCGGCCCACCCCGGCGCAGATCCAGGCCGAGCTGGCCCCGCACCTGTTCTCCCGGGACGACGCCTCCGGCGAGGCCGGCGACTGGCTGCCCGCCCACGCGCTGGAGCTGATCGAGCGCAAGCGCGGCCGACGCCCGAGCGCGCCGACGCCCCGCCCGTACTCCGGGCCGGCCGAGCAGCCGCAGCAGCCGCCGCTCCAGGCCCCGCCGCAGCGGCCGCCCGTGCCGCCGCAGCCCGTCGGCGCGGACGACCCGCGCACCTACCCGGGCCCCGGGCAGGCCCCGCCGGCCGGGCCGGTGCACGCCGGGCCGCTCCCCGGGACCGGGGACGGCGAGATCCCGACCGCGAAGATCCCCTCCAAGAACAAGCACCGGGCGCCCACCGGCGGCGTCGCCGTCGAGGTGCAGCTGTCCGGTGCCTCGGTGCGGATAGGCCCGGGGCCGCGGGCCGAGCACGAGCAGCCGGGTGCGAGCACCGCCCCCGCCGCGACCGACTGGGTCCGGCGGGCGGCGCCGACCCCGTCACCGGCGCCCCCGCTGACCCCGGCCCCGCAGCCCTCCCCGGCTCCGGCCGCCCGCTGGCGCCCGTGGCGGTTCCGGATGTCCAACGACGTCTGGGGCACCCCGGTGGTCGCCGACGGCACGCTCTTCGTCTCCAGCTTCGAGGTGCACGCGCTGGACATCGGCTCGGGCGAGCGCCGCTACAAGACCCGGGACGTCGCCTGGGCGCTCGCGGTGGACGCCGGCCGGGTGCACGCCGCCGACGGCCCGCACCTGTACACCGTGGACGTCGCGGACGGCACCGAGCGCTGGCGCACCTCGCTGGACGGCTGGGTCTACTCGCTGTCCGCCGCCGACGGCGTGCTCTGCTGCGGCGTGCGGGGCGGCGGCGTCCAGCTGCGCGCGGCCGCCACCGGCGCCGAGCTGTGGCGCGCCGACGACGCCCAGCAGGACTACGAGAACCCGCAGTCCGGCCCGGTCCTGGTGGGCGGCTCCGCCTACTACTACGGCGCCGGGCGGCTGCGCTGCGTCGACCCGCGCGGCGCGGGCCTGCGCTGGTCCTTCCAGGTCGGCGAGGACGTGCCCTCGCACCCGGTCGAGCGCGGCGGCGTGCTGTACGTGACGGCGGGCACCCGGGTGTACGCGCTGGACGCGGCCAGCGGGGTCGAGCGCTGGCGCTTCGACGCCCCGGTGGTGCTGTTCACCCCGCCGGCGCTGGACGGCGACGCGGTCTACGTGGCCGACTACCTGGGCACCGTCTACGCGCTGGACGCGGCCACCGGCCTGGACCGCTGGCGCGGGGTCACCGGCGGCCGCCAGGGCGCCGAGCCGCTGGTGGTCGGGGACGGCATGGTGCTGGTGGGCAGCGGCGAGGTGCTGTACGCCTTCGAGGCGGCGACCGGCCGGGAGCGCTGGCGCTACACCGCGCGCGGCGAGATCGTCGGCTCCCCGGCGCTGGCCGACGGCCTGGTGCACCTGGGCAGCCGTGACCACTCCCTGCACACCCTGGACCTGGCGACCGGTCAGCTGCGCTGGGAGCTCGGCACCAAGGGCGAGCTCACCGGCTCCCCGGTGGCGGTCGGCGGGCGGGTCTTCGTCGGCTCCAAGGACCGCTGCGTGTACGCGCTGGACGCCTTCTACGGCACGGCGGTGCCCGCCCGCTGAGCGGGGCGGACACCGCCGGTCCGGTGACGCCGGGGCGTCAGGCCTTACGGGCCTCGGGGTGGCGGCTGCACCAGCCCTCCCAGGCGGAGGAGACCATGTCGGCCACGTCGTGGCTCGCGCTCCAGCCCAGCTCGCGGTGGATCAGGTCGGCGGCGGCCACCACCCGGGCCGGGTCGCCGGGGCGGCGCGGGGTCACCTCGGCGGTGACGTCGTAGCCGGTGACCTTGCCGATGACCTCGATCATCTCCTTGACGCTGACGCCCTCGCCACGGCCGATGTTGAGCACCAGCGCGGTCTCGCCGGCCGGGTCGGCGGCCAGCCGCTTGGCGGCGGCCACGTGGGCCGAGGCGATGTCGGAGACGTGGATGAAGTCGCGGACGCAGCTGCCGTCCGGGGTCGCGTAGTCGTCGCCGAAGACCCGCGGCGCCTCGCCGGCGGTCAGCCGCTCGAAGACCATCGGGATCAGGTTGAACACCCCGGCGTCGGAGAGCTCGGGCGAGGCGGCGCCGGCCACGTTGAAGTAGCGCAGGGCCACGGTGGACATCCCGTACGCCTTGCCGGCCGCGGCGACCAGCCACTCGCCGGCCAGCTTGGTCTCGCCGTACGGGCTCATCGGCGCGCACGGGGTGGACTCGGTGACCAGGTCGACGTCCGGCATGCCGTAGACGGCGGCGGAGGAGGAGAACAGGAAGCGCTTGACGCCGCCCCCGGCCGCGGCCTCCAGCACCGTCTGCAGGCCGATCATGTTCTCGCGGTAGTACAGGAACGGCTGCTCGACCGACTCGCCGACCTGCTTCTTGGCGGCGAAGTGCAGGACGCCCTCGATGCCGTGCTCGCGGATCGCGGTGTCCAGGACGGCGCGGTCCAGGGTCGAGCCCTCGATCAGCGGGACGCCGTCCGGCACCCGGGAGGCGTCGCCGGTGCTCAGGTCGTCCAGGACGGCGACGCGCTCGCCGGCGTCGAGCAACTGGCGGACGACGTGCCCACCGATGTATCCGGCACCGCCGGTGATCAACCAAGTCATGGGGCAATCCTAGGCGTTCGAATGCGGGCCACCGGGTTCGGGCGAGTCGGGACGGCGATCCGGACAAATAGGTGAAATGCTGACAAAGTTTCCCGTGCTCTCATGCCCGCGCCCTCGGCGTGGTGACGAATCGGAGGCAGCCAGGTGAGCCGAACGAAGGAACACAACCGCCCGCTGCCGGCCGGCCCGCGGCCGACCGGGCCCAGGGCGGCACAGGGCCGGCTGCTCGCGCCGGGCGCGGTCGCGGTCGTGACGGCGCTCGCGCTGGCGCTGGCCGGGTGCAACAGCTCCACCTCTTCCTCCTCCGCGGCCGCCTCACCGACGGCCGGCTCCCCGTCCGGCACCACCAAGCAGGCCTCCTCCGCCCCCGGCACCCAGCCGGGCAGCGCCAACCAGTTGCAGGACGCGTACCAGAAGGTGATCGGCGACGTGCTGCCCTCGGTGGTCCAGATCACCACCGGCGACAGCCTCGGCTCCGGGATCGTCTACGACGACAAGGGCGACATCGTCACCAACGCCCACGTGGTCGGCTCCGCGACCACCTTCACCGTCACCCTGGCCAACACCACCAAGTCGCTGGATGCCACCCTGGTCGCCAGCTACCCCGACTCCGACCTCGCGGTGATCAAGCTCGGCAGCCCGCCGAGCGGCCTCAGGCCGGCCACCTTCGGCGACTCCGGCAAGGTCCAGCTCGGGCAGATCACCCTCGCCATGGGCAGCCCGCTCGGACTCTCCGGCAGCGTCACCCAGGGGATCGTCTCGGCCACCGGGCGGACCGTCTCCGAGCCCCGCAACGCCGGCTCGCCGGGCGCCACCATCGGCAACATGGTGCAGACCTCGGCCGCGATCAACCCGGGCAACAGCGGCGGCGCACTGGTCAACCTGGACAGCCAGGTGATCGGCATCAACACCCTCGCCGCGACCGAGCCGCAGACCAACGGCGCGGCCGCCCCCGGCATCGGCTTCGCCATCCCGGCGTCCACCATCACCAACATCGCCGACCAGCTGATCAAGCAGGGCAAGGTCACCAACTCCGGCCGGGCCGCACTCGGCATCACCGCCCGGACCAGCTTCGACCAGCAGTTCCAGCCGGCCGGCGCGGTCATCGTGGCGGTCAGCCAGGGCGGACCGGCCGCCTCGGCGGGGCTCCAGCCCGGCGACGTCATCACCAAGATCGGCGACACCCCGGTCGACTCGCTGAACGCGCTCACCACCGCGCTCGCCTCGCTCACCCCGGGCAGCAAGGTGACCGTCACCTACACCCGGGACGGCAACAGCAGGACCGCCGACGTCACGCTCGGCACGCTGGAGAGCAGTTCCCAGGGCACGCCCTGAGCCCTTCGACGGCGTTTCCGACCCCGGTACGCAGACCGGCCCGCCCACCGCGCAAGGGTCCCGCGGGCCGTCCGGCGCACCGGACCGGCGCCGGGACCCCGTCCGCTGCCTCGACGGGGTCCCGGCGCCCTTCGCCGGGCTGACAGGTCCTAGCGGCGGGTGGTGCGGGTGCGCCAGGGCAGCTCGACGGTGACGGTGGTCGGGCCGCCCTCCGGGCTGTTCACCAGGAACACCCCGTCCACCGCCCGGATCCGCTCGGCCAGCCCGCCCAGGCCGCTGCCCGGGTAGGGGGCGGCCCCGCCCTTGCCGTCGTCGTGGACCAGCACCATCAGCTGGTTGTCGGAGCGCCAGACGTCGACCGAGGCGGTCCGGGCGCCCGCGTGCTTGGAGACGTTGGTCAGCAGTTCGCTGACGGTGAAGTAGGCGATGCCCTCGACCGCCGAGTCCGGGCGCTCGGGCTCGCCGTCCGGTCCGGCCAGGTCGACGTTCACCTTCACCCCGCCGGGGACGGTGCAGCGGGCCGCGACCGCGGACAGCGCCGCGTCCAGGCCGCGGTCGGTGAGCACCGCCGGGTGGATGCCGCGGGCCAGGTCACGCAGTTCCTGCAGGGCGAGCTTCACCTCGCCGTGCGCGTTGTCGACCATCCGGGTGGCGACCGCCACGTCCTCCTGGGTCTCCACCTCGCGCAGCCGCTCCTTGGCCATGCCCAGGTCCATCGCCAGCGCGACCAGGCGGGCCTGGGCGCCGTCGTGCAGGTCGCGCTCGATCCGGCGCAGGTCGGCGGCGGCGGTGTCGACCACGGTGCCGCGGTCGTCCTCCAGCTCGCGCACCCGCTCGGCCAGCGCGCCGGGGAAGAGCAGTGACTCGATCAGGATCCGGTCGACCGCCGCCATCGTGCGCACCACCACGGGCAGCACCGGCCACAGCACGATCACCGAGACCAGGGACAGGGCGAAGCTCAGGATGCCCCAGGGCAGCATCAGCACGTTGTAGAGCGCCGAGCGCCAGTTCAGCAGGTCGGTGAGGTGGGCGATGGTGTAGGCGACCATGCCCGGGCGGCGCGGCCTCACCGGCTCCGGCTCGTCGATCCGGGAGCCGTAGACGGAGCGGGCCCGGTTGCGGCCCTGCGCGCCCAGGGCGCGGGAGCCGGCCAGGCCGGCGGCCAGCACCGGCAGGCCGATCACCGTGACCGACAGGCCCAGGCCGACGGAGAGCGCGGTGACCGAGAGCACGAAGCCGGCGATGCCCAGCGGGAGGTTGAGCATCAGGTGGCCGACCTGGCGCCACATCCGCGCGCCGTACAGCGGCGGGCGTTCCATCCGGGCGTCCTGCTCCCTGATGGCGTCCACGGCGCGGTTCAGCGACTTCATCGGATCATCCGTCCCCTCGTTCGAGCTGGCGGACCCAGCATCCCGAATCGCGGGCGGGGTGTGCCATGGGGGTGATACATCTTCCCGGCCGGGGGTTATCCCCACCCCGACCGGTCCCCGGGCGTTCATCCGGACGTCCACGGGACGTCTTGCGGAGCGGGCAGGTTTCGGGGGGAGTGGAGCCGTCCCCTTAGACTCACGCATTGGCCACGGTTAAGACCGTGTGAGTAAAAGTCGTAGAACTGTCTTGAGGGCGGATTCGCGGCCGAGGTGGAGGCGAAGGCATGGAGTGGCAGCAGACGGCTGCCGTCGCGGCCGACCCAGCGGTCGGCAGCGGCTACTTCGACGCGTACGCCGCGATGGGCCTGCTGGCCGTCATCGGGGTGCTCTTCGTCGCCGTGGCGTTCACCGCCAACCGCCTGCTGCGGCCGGTGGTGTACTCACCCGAGAAGCTCCTCGCCTACGAGTGCGGGGTGGACCCGGTGGGCGAGGACTGGGCGCACACCCAGATCCGCTACTACGTGTACGCCTTCCTGTACGTGATCTTCGCGGTCGACGCGATCTACCTGTTCCCGTGGGCGACCGTCTTCGCCGCCGCCGGGTACGGCGCCGGAACGCTGGTCGAGATGTTCCTCTTCATCGGCTTCCTCGCGGTCGGACTGCTCTACGCCTGGAAGAAGGGCGTTCTGGAATGGACGTGACGCACACCCACTCGCACGGCGCCCAGGGCGGTCCCGTCCCGCTCGGGCTGCCCGACCCCGCCCGCCCCGGCGCCGTAGAGCGCCGCGGCCTCGGCCCGCTGGCCCGGCTCGCGCCCGACCCGGTCAAGGTCGTGCTCAACTGGGGCCGCCGCTACAGCCTCTGGTGCTTCAACTTCGGCCTGGCCTGCTGCGCGATCGAGTTCATCGCCGCGTCCATGGCCAAGCACGACTTCATCCGGATGGGCGTCATCCCGTTCGCGCCCGGCCCCCGTCAGGCGGACCTGATGATCGTCTCCGGGACGGTCACCGACAAGATGGCGCCCGCCGTCAAGCGCCTCTACGAGCAGATGCCCGAGCCGAAGTACGTCATCTCCTTCGGCGCCTGCTCGAACTCCGGCGGCCCGTACTGGGACTCGTACTCCGTCACCAAGGGCGTGGACCAGATCATCCCGGTCGACGTCTACGTGCCCGGCTGCCCGCCCCGGCCGGAGGCGCTGCTCCAGGGCATCCTCAAGCTGCAGGAGAAGATCGCCGCCGAGTCCCTGCCCGGCCGGTACGCCGCGCCCGCAGCGGCGCTGCGCCGTCCGCTGGTGCCGGGGCCCCCGGCCGGCCCGTCGGCCGGTGCTCCGGCCGGTTCGTCCGAGGGAGGGGTCTCGTGACCACGCCCGAGCAGTACGCGGCGTCGGTCGGGGAGTGGGCGACCGGCGCCGAGGCGTACGGGCTGATCACCGTCGACGTGCCGGCCGAGCGCTGGATCGAGGCGCTCACCAGCGCCCGGGACGTGCTGGGCCTGGGCTTCTTCGACTGGCTGAGCGCCGTCGACGAGCTCGCCGAGGGCTTCTCCGTGGTCGCGCACCTGGCCGCCGCCGAGGCGCCGGGGGTGCGCCACCTCGCGCTGCGCACCCGGGTGCCGCGCGACGGGGCCGCGCTGCCCAGCGCCGTCGCGGTGTACGCGGGGGCCGCCTGGCACGAGCGCGAGACGCACGAGATGTTCGGCATCGACTTCCCCGGGCACCCGTACCTGGCCACCCTGCTGCTGCCGGACGGCTTCGAGGGGCACCCGCTGCGCAAGGAGTTCGTGCTCGCGGCGCGGGTGGCCAAGGACTGGCCGGGCGCCAAGGAGCCGGGCGAGCCGGACCACGGCGGCGGGCCGGCCCGCCGCAAGATGCAGCCGGCCGGTGTGCCGGACCCGAACGAGTGGGGGCCGCTCAAGGGCACCCTGCCGCCGGTCGCCGAGCGGCCCGCGCGCGGTGCGCGGGCGGCGGGCGCGACACCGAGGCGCTGTCCGGG
>NZ_JPRF03000030.1 GCF_001188955.3 Kitasatospora aureofaciens
AGGGGGGCCTGCGGGGCGGGGGTGCCGGTGGCGCCGCCCGCCTGACCGGTCGGCTCCCCGCCGCCGGCCTGCTTCTCCTCGACCAGCCGGCCGACCGGCTGGACCTTGCCCGCTGCGGCGAAGCCCCAGTCCAGCAGCTCGGCAGTCTCGTCGTACACCCGCTGGTAGCTGGCCGGGTGCATCACCGTCACCAGCAGGGTGCGCCCGTTCCGCTCGGCGGCGCCGACGAAGGTCGAGCCCGCGTTGGTGGTGGTGCCGTTCTTCACCCCGATCAGACCGGGGTACTTGCCCAGCAGCCGGTCGGTGTTGGCGATCCCGAAGCTGCCGCGCCGGCCGGTGTTCTTGTCGAGGGCGCCCGGGAACATCGCCTCGCGGGTCGCGCAGTACATGCGGAAGTCCGGGTTGCGCAGGCCGGCCCGGGCGAACAGCGACAGGTCGTAGGCCGAGGACACCTGGCCGTCCATGTCGTAGCCGTCCGGGGATATCACCCTGGT
This sequence comes from Kitasatospora aureofaciens, assembly GCF_001188955.3. GTDB lineage: Bacteria > Actinomycetota > Actinomycetes > Streptomycetales > Streptomycetaceae > Kitasatospora > Kitasatospora aureofaciens. The sequence goes on from NZ_JPRF03000030.1 coordinate 495, forward strand.
GTCCCAGGCCTGGAGGGCCTCGGCCCGGTCCTGCATCTCGTTGACGGTCCGCCGGATGCCCCCGTTCATGAACGACAGGACGTGCACGGCGTCGTTGCCCGAGCTCAGGAACACCCCCCGCCACAGGTCCTCGACCCGGTAGTCCAGGTTCTCCTTGATGCCGACCAGGCTGCTGCCGGGGCCGATGTTCTGGATCTCCTCGTCGGCGACCCGGTGCACCGTGTTGCGGTCGAACTTCGGCAGCACGGTGTCCGCGAAGAGGATCTTCAGGGTGCTCGCCGGAGGCAGTCGCAGGTGCGGGTTGTATGCCGCCAGGACCTCCCCCGAGGCGGCGTCGGAGACCATCCAGGACTGGCCGGTGAGGTCCCTCGGCAGGGCCGGGGCACCCGCCAGCGGGTTGACCTGGACCCCGGGGAGTCCGAGCCGCTCCCCGCCGACCGCGGTCGACGGGGGCGGCACCTGCGGGGCCGCGACCGCCGCCGGGGCGACGAGCAGAACCGGGAGGGCCGCGGCGACCGCGGCGCACAGCTGCGCGAGGTTGTGACGGGATGTGAGCACGGGGTGACCGTACCCACTGCGGCGCTGCGGCGTGCGCCACACCGTACGGGTCCCTCGCACGAGGGGCCCGCCCTTGGGCCGATCGGCGGCCCGCGCATACTGGGGAGGCACCCCGCCCCCACATCCACCCCGCCGAGGACCACCCGATGAAGCTCAGCCGCCGCACCTCCTGGTTCCTGACCGCCTTCGGCGTCTGGTCGATCATGATCTGGACGACCTTCGTCAAGAACCTCTGGAAGGACTCCGGCGGCCAGGCCTTCGTGAACGGCGACCACTCCCAGCCGACCGCCTTCTTCTGGATCCACCTGCTGCTGGCGATCACGTCCTTCGTCCTCGGAATCGCCGTCGGCACCGTCGGCCTCCGCGGCCTGCGCGCCGCCCGCCGCGGCCCGGCCACGGACTGACCGCTCGAGGCCCCGTCCTAATCCCCGTTGCCGCCGGCGGCCCCCACTGGCAAGATCCTCACCGCTCGCACGCGCGTACCGGACGCGCTGCTCACAAGGGGTGGGAATCTCCATGACACTTTCGCGTGCCCGCAGACTCGGCGGGGTCACCGTGGCAGTCCTCGCGGCCGGACTACTCACCGCGCCCGTCGCCTCGGCCGTCCCCGGGACGGCGGTCACCGACCCGAAGGCCGTGCCCGCCCCGGGCTTCGCCGCCAGCGGTCTGCACACGGACGCCTGCGACGACTCCACCACCCCCGGCTGGCTGGGCGTGGCCAACCCCGTCCTGACCGTCGCCGCCACCTCACCCCAGGTGCGCTTCAAGGTCTGGGACGACTCGACCCCGGCGCACGACAAGATCGTCGACAGCACCGCGGACGTCACCGCCGGAGCGGCCGCGCTGACCACCGCCGACCTGCTGGACGGCCACAGCTACACCTGGCAGGCCTGGCCCGAGTACTCCCCGGGGAGCGGCAAGCCCGCTCCGGCCTGCCACGTCAAGGTCGACCTCACCCGGCCGGGCCTGTCCGTCTCCTCCACCGACTTCCCGGCGAGCGGTTCCGGCAGCACCCCCGGCAAGTACGCGGGCGAGAACGGCGTCTTCACCCTCACCGGCACCGATGCGGGCTCCGGCGTGGCCTGCTACCAGTACGCGCTGAACGGCACGCTCGGCGTCGGCTGGGACTGCGCCTCCGGCCACACCGTGAAGGCCGGGGCCGACGGCACCGCCCAGCTGACCCTCAAGCCCAAGGACTGGGGCACCAACACCCTGACCGTCCAGGCCATGGACAACGCCGGCAACGTCGGCCAGCCGGTCACGTACACCTTCTACGCGCCGTGGGATCCGCGCCCGAAGCCGGCCGTCCCGGGCGACGTCGACGGTGACGGCGTGCCGGACATCCTGCTCCCGGACGCGCAGGGCAACCTCCAGGTGATCAGCGCCGGCGCGACCGACACCACCCCGTCCTCGACCCTCCCGGCCGCGCTCGCGCCGCTGCACGCCGGCTGGCAGGACGACCAGGTGCTGCACCGCGGCTGGGCCCCGGTCCACGCCCCCGGCGACGACCTGCTGGTGCACCCGAAGGGCAACCCGGGCTTCCTCTACTCCTACGCGAACAACCACCAGGGTGACTTCGGTCAGCAGTACCCGACCCTGGTCCGCAAGCCCGCGTCGAACCGGTGCGTCGACGCGGCCGGGGCCGCGACCCCCTGCCCGCCGGACTACGCCGCCGACTGGTCCTCCTCCGACCAGCTGGTCGCCCTCGGATCCGCCGACGTGCCGTCCGCCCCGGTGCTGCTCTCGGTCGAGCACGGCAAGCTGTACGTCTACCACCCGAGCTTCCGCGGCTACGCGGACGCCCAGCTCATCGCCACCACTGGTGACTGGAGCGGCTACGACCTGATCGCCCCCGGCGCGGACGCCTCCGGCAACCTCACCCTGTGGGCCCGCGAGCGTGCCAACGGCGCCCTGCACGCCTACCCGATCGCCAAGCAGGCCTACAACCTGCTGGACTTCTCCGCCCTCGCCGACCCCTCGGCGAATGTGGTCGCCACCGGCTTCACCACCGCCGCCTACCCGACCCTGGGCAGCTCCGGCGACGGTGACGGCGACGGCAAGCCCGACCTGTGGGCCGTCACGCCCGACCGCCACCTTGTGACCTTCAGCGGCTGGTCCGCGCCGAAGGACCTGGGCGCGCTGCGCTAGGAGAACGGCGAAGGCCCCGTCCGATCGGTCGATCGGACGGGGCCTTCGGCCTGCCTCAGGGCGGGATCAGAAGCGGCGGGTGACCAGCGCCCGCTTCACTTCCTGGATCGCCTTGGTGACCTCGATGCCACGCGGGCAGGCCTCCGAGCAGTTGAAGGTGGTGCGGCAGCGCCACACGCCCTCACGGTCGTTGAGGATCTCCAGGCGCTGCTCGGCACCCTCGTCGCGCGAGTCGAAGATGAAGCGGTGCGCGTTGACGATGGCGGCCGGGCCGAAGTACTGGCCGTCGTTCCAGAACACCGGGCAGGACGACGTGCACGCGGCGCACAGGATGCACTTGGTGGTGTCGTCGAAGCGCTCGCGGTCCTCGGCGGACTGCAGGCGCTCGCGCGTCGGCTCGTTCCCCTTGGTGATGAGGAACGGCATGACGTCCTTGTACGCCTGGAAGAACGGGTCCATGTCCACGACCAGGTCCTTGAGGACCGTCAGGCCCTTGATGGCCTCGATCGTGATCGGCTTCTCCGGGTTGACGTCCTTGATCAGGGTCTTGCACGCCAGCCGGTTGCGGCCGTTGATCCGCATGGCGTCGGAGCCGCAGATGCCGTGCGCGCAGGAACGGCGGTAGGTGAGGGTGCCGTCCTGCTCCCACTTGATCTTGTTGAGCGCGTCCAGGACACGCTCCTTCGGGTCCAGCGTCAGCTGGTAGTCGACCCACACCGGGTCCGGGTGCTCCTCCGGGTTGAACCGGCGGATCCGGAAGGTGACGGTGATCAGCTGGATACCGCCGGCCTCGGCCGCGTCCAGAGCGGCCGAGTGCTCCACAGTCGGAGTGCTCATCAGTACTTACGCTCCATCGGCTGGTAGCGGGTCGTGACGACCGGCTTGTAGTCGAGGCGGATGGAGGTGCTGCCGTCGGCGGCGACCTCCTGGTACGCCATGGTGTGCTGCATGAACTTCACGTCGTCACGGGTCGGGAAGTCCTCGCGGTAGTGACCGCCGCGGGACTCCTCGCGGGCCAGCGCGGAGACGGCCAGCACCTCGGCCAGGTCGAGCAGGTTGCCCAGCTCGATGGCCTCCAGGAGGTCCGTGTTGTACCGGTAGCCCTTGTCCTGGATGGAGACGTTCTTGAAGCGCTCCTTCAGCGCGGCGATGTCCTCGACCGCCTGCTTCAGGGTGTCGCCGGTGCGGTACACCATCGCGTTGGTGTCCATGGTCTCCTGCAGCTCCTTGCGGATCTGCCCCACGGACTCGGTGCCGGTCGACTCGCGCAGCTGCTCGACCATGGTCTGGACCAGCTCTTCCGGGTTCTCCGGCAGCGGGACGAACTCGTTCGCGTTGGCGTAGTCGGCGGCGGCGATGCCCGCGCGACGGCCGAACACGTTGATGTCCAGCAGCGAGTTGGTGCCCAGGCGGTTGGCGCCGTGCACGGACACGCAGGCGACCTCGCCGGCCGCGTACAGGCCGGGGACGATGTCGGTGTTGTTGCGCAGGACCTCACCCTCGACGTTGGTCGGGATGCCGCCCATGGCGTAGTGCGCGGTGGGCTGGATCGGGATCGGGTCCGTGTAGGGCTCGATGCCGAGGTAGGTGCGCGCGAACTCGGTGATGTCCGGCAGCTTGGCGTCGAGCTGCTCCGGCGGGAGGTGGGTCAGGTCCAGGTAGACGTGGTCGCCTTCCGGACCGCAGCCGCGGCCCTCGCGGATCTCGGTGTAGATCGCGCGGGAGCAGACGTCACGGGACGCGAGGTCCTTCATGACCGGGGCGTAGCGCTCCATGAAGCGCTCGCCGTCCTTGTTGCGCAGGATGCCGCCCTCGCCGCGGGCGCCCTCGGTGAGCAGGATGCCCATGCGCCAGATGCCCGTCGGGTGGAACTGGAAGAACTCCATGTCCTCCAGCGGCAGGCCACGGCGGTAGGCCACGGCCTGGCCGTCACCGGTGAGGGTGTGGGCGTTCGAGGAGACCTTGAACATCTTGCCGGTGCCGCCGGAGGCGAACACGACGGCCTTGGCCTGGAAGACGTGGATCTCGCCGGTGGCCAGCTCGTAGGCGACGACGCCGGCCGTCTTGCCCTCGTTGATCAGCAGGTCGAGGACGTAGAACTCGTTGAAGAACTCGACGCCGTGCTTGACGCAGTTCTGGAACAGCGTCTGGAGGATCATGTGGCCGGTGCGGTCGGCCGCGTAGCACGAGCGGCGGACCGGGGCCTCGCCGTGGTTGCGGGAGTGACCGCCGAAGCGGCGCTGGTCGATCCGGCCCGCCTCGGTGCGGGAGAAGGGCAGGCCCATCTTCTCCAGGTCGAGGACGGCGTCGATGGCCTCCTTGCACATGATCTCGGCGGCGTCCTGGTCGACCAGGTAGTCACCGCCCTTGACCGTGTCGAAGGTGTGCCACTCCCAGTTGTCCTCCTCGACGTTCGCCAGGGCGGCGCACATGCCGCCCTGGGCCGCGCCGGTGTGGGAGCGGGTCGGGTAGAGCTTGGTCAGGACGGCGGTGCGGCTGCGCTGCGTCGACTCGATGGCCGCGCGCATGCCGGCGCCGCCGGCGCCGACGATGACGGTGTCGTACTGGTGAATCTGCATGGGGGGTTAACTCGCCTCTGGCCTCTGCCGATGGTCGATGGTGCTCGCGGCTCAGATGTTGGGGTCGAAGGTGAAGATCACCAGGGTGCCGAGCAGCACGGTGAAGACCGTGGCGGTACCCATGAGCCCCTTGAGCCAGAGCCGGGTCGAGTCCTTCTCGGCGTAGTCGTTGATGACCTGACGCATGCCGTTGGCGCCGTGGAGCATGGCGAGCCAGAGCATGAGGAGGTCCCAGCCCTGCCAGAACGGCGAGGCCCAGCGGCCGGCCACGAAGGCGAAGCCGATCTTGGAGACGCCCCCGTCGAGGACCAGCATGATCAGCAGGTGGCCGAGGATCAGCACGACCAGGACGACACCGGACAGGCGCATGAAGAGCCAGGCCAGCATCTCGAAGTTGGTGCGGGTGCGGCGCGGGGTCTTCGCGGTCCGCTTGCGCGGCGGCTCGATGACGAAGGCGTCGGCCGGGTTGCCGGTGCCGAGGCCCTTGCCGGTGTGCGCGTGCTTCGAGGGGACGACGAGCGCGTCGGAGATTTCCGTGGACATGGTCAGCTCACTTCCCGAACCAGGAGATCAGCGTGTGCTGCAGGATCCCGTAGAAGGAGCCGGCCATCAGGACGACCCAGACTCCGACGACGGTCCAGAGCATCTGCTTCTGGTACTTCGGGCCCTTGGACCAGAAGTCCACCGCGACGACGCGCAGGCCGTTGAGCGCGTGGAACAGGATGGCGGCCACCAGGCCGTACTCCATCAGGTTCACGAGCGGAGTCTTGTACGTCTGAATGACGGTGTCGTAGGACTCCGGCGACACTCGCACCAGGGCGGTGTCCAGGACGTGGGCGAACAGGAAGAAGAAGATGAGGACGCCGGTGACTCGATGAGCCACCCAGCTCCACATGCCTTCCCGGCCGCGGTACAGCGTTCCAGCCGGCACGGAAAAACCCTCCGGAAGCGATTGGGGGCTCGGCCGGCTTCGGTGTCGGTCAGCCCGGCCGGGTACGGTCCACCGGCCGCCAGCATCCTATCGACGCCTTGTCGGGAACCGCCTCCGGGGCCCCTATGTGTGATCAATCAGGCACTTCTGGCCTAGTGGGGCGGGAACCAAACCCCGGTTCATCACTTCTGGTGGCTGTTCGGTCACCGAGAGATAGCGGATTCCGGTCCTCGGCACCCGCTGACGCCGCCCGCCGACGCCCCCGTCCGACGCCGAAGCCGCCGGACGGCCCGCTCGTCCGGCGGCTTCGGCGTCGGCGGGGCTCAGTGCGCCCCGGCCTCCGAATGGGTGGCGACCAGGTGCTCCAGCCGGGTGAGGGCGATCCGCCGGAGCTCGTCCGCCGCGATCAGCCGCTCCTCGTCCGGGTCGTTGGCCAGCCGGGTGCGGATCGAGGAGAGCACGGTGTCGAGCATCTCCTCCGGGTCGACGCGGTCCAGGCAGACCACGAAGACGTGGCCGAACCGGGCCTCGTACGCGGCGTGGGCCGCCCGCAGCGCGGTGTGCGCGGCCTGGCTGCCCGGCGCGCGCATGCCCAGCAGCGGCTGCGGCATCCAGCTCTCGTCGGCCAGGGCCTCGGCGAGGTCGGCCGGGCGCAGGTCGTAGGAGGCCTCGCTGGCGGCGGCCAGCAGGGACTCTATGTCGGGGTAGGGGCGGTGTGCGGTGAGCCGCAGGGCCCAGCGGTGGCTGCCGCAGCAGGCCAGCAGGGCCTCCTCGGCGGCCCCGGCGTCCGCTTCGTTGAAGCGGTGCAAGCCGAGGAGGGTCGGCTCGGTGCTGGCGTCGGGCCGCTGTGACGGGATGTCGCTGGCCAGCGGGTCCTCCTCGTGAGGGCGGGAAGGGGCCGGTGGGGTGGTGGAGCAGCTGGAGGATGGGGGCTGCTGGGGTGCGTTCGACGCCGTCCCGGCAGCTCCTCAACGGTAGTTGAGTGGTCATCAGTTGGGGAGGGCGCGCGCGGAATTCATCCGGACGAGCTATCAAGTTGTGACGTTGACACCTGCACGTCACCGCCCTCCCCGTCCGCCTCCGCCTCCGGCTCAGCCGCAGCGGGTGCCCTCGGCCGGCATGGTGCCGTCGGTCAGGTAGGCGGCCATGGCCAGGTCGATGCAGGCGCTGCCCTTGCCGAAGGCGCCGTGGCCCTCGCCGACCCGGGTGAGCAGGGTGGCCCGGGCGAAGCCCTTGGCCAGCTTCTCGGCCGAGGCGTACGGGGTGGCCGGGTCGCCGGTGGTACCGACGACCAGGATCGGAGCGGCGCCCTCGGCCCGGATGGTGTGCGGCTTCTCCTGGGTCTTGAACGGCCAGTAGGCGCAGCCGGGCTCCAGGTAGTCGTCCACCGTGACGCCCTTGGACAGCAGTGGCGCCTCGGCGAGCAGCCGGTCGACCGCCTGCTGGGCGTGCTCGCGGGTCGGCGCGGGGCGGGCGGCGTCGGCGCAGCTGATCGCGCCGTTGGCCTCGTCCATCGGGCTGTAGTGGCCGTTCCCGTCGCGACCGTCGTAGTCGTCGGCGGCGGCCATCAGGTAGTCGCCCTTGTCGCGCATCATCGCCCAGCCGAGGCTGTTCCGCAGGTACTTCCAGGAGGTCTTCTCGTCGCCGTAGAGGAGGGAGATGACGCCGGTCCAGGCCATGTCGCGGCCGAGCTTGCGGCCGTCCTTGGCGGTCAGCGGGTGGTCGTGGAGGCCGTCCAGGAAGTCGGCGGCCTTTCTGGCGGCCTTGGTCCGGTCCGTGCCGAGCGGGCACTCGGCGGCGTGGTTGTCCACGCAGTCGTCGGCGAAGCGCTGGAAGGACTTCTCGAAGCCGATCTGCTGGTCGACGCCGTGGTCCATGGTGTCCTGGGCCGGGTCGACGGCGCCGTCGAGGATCAGCCGGCCGGTGTTCTGCGGGAACTCCTCGGCGTACAGGGCGCCGAGGTAGGTGCCGTAGGAGATGCCGAGGTAGTTGAGCTTCCGGTCGCCGACGGCGGCGCGCAGCACGTCCAGGTCGCGGGCGGTGTTGCGGGTGCCGACGAAGGGCAGCAGCTTGCCGGACTTGGCTTGGCAGGCGGCGGCGTGGTCGGTGGACTGCTTGACGTGGGCCGCCTTGCGCTCGGCGGGGTCGTCCGGGGTGTCCGTCTGGTTGACGGCGTCGAGCTGCTCGTCGTCGTAGCAGACCACCGGTGAACTGTCGCCGGTGCCGCGCGGGTCGAAGCCGATCACGTCGAAGCGAGTGTGCAGGGTGCCGTCGAAGTCCTTGGCGCCGTACTTGACCATCTCGACGCCGGAGGCGCCGGGGCCGCCCGGGTTGACCATCAGGGAGCCGATCCGCTGGTCCTTGGCGGTCGCCGGGTACCTGATCAGCGCGAGGTCGATCGCGTCGGAGGCGGGGTTGGCGTAGTCGAGCGGGACGTGCAGCCTGCCGCACTGCATGCCGGAGATGTCGATCTTCGCCCGTTCGGCCCTGGGGTCGGCCGGACAGTCCGCCCAGGTGATCTGCTGGCCGTAGAACGGCTTGAGCGCCGGGTCCGCCTCGCCCTTGGGCTTCGGGGTCGCAGCCGGACTGGCGGTGGGGCCGGCCGAGGGGGCTGCGGTGCCGGAGGCCTTGTCCTGGGCCGTGGTGGCCGAGTCGTTGCAGGCGGAGGTGAGCAGGAGGGTGCCTGCCGCCACGGCGGTCAGCAGTACCCGTGGGCGGGCGGCCCGGAAGATCGTCATCACATGTGTGTACCACTCGTGTACGACACGTGTTCGACTGGGGGTGCCGGGCCGCTCCGCCGCGCACGGGCCCGGGTCAGCCGCGGTGGACCTTGTGGTTGGCGGCCTGCGCCCGCGGGCGGACCACCAGCAGGTCGATGTTGACGTGCGAGGGCCGGGTGACCGCCCATGCCACGGTGTCCGCGATGTCCTCCGAGGTCAGCGGCTCGGCCACGCCCGCGTACACGGCGGCGGCCTTCTCCTCGTCGCCGCGGAAGCGGGTGACCGCGAAGCCCTCGGACTTCACCATGCCGGGAGCGATCTCGATCACCCGGATCGGCTCCCCGCACAGCTCCAGCCGCAGCGTCGCCGCGATGGTGTGCGCGGCGTGCTTGGCCGCGACGTAGCCGCCGCCGCCCTCGTACGCGGCCAGCGCGGCGGTCGACGAGAGCACCAGCACGGTGCCGTCGCCGGTGGCGCGCAGGGCGGGCAGCAGCGCCTGGGTCACGTGCAGCACGCCGAGCACGTTCACCTCGTACATGGCCCGCCAGTCGGCCGGGTCGCCGTGCTCGACGCTCTCCGCGCCGATCGCGCCGCCCGCGTTGTTCACCAGCACGTCCACCCGGCCGACCTCGGCCGCGAAGGCGTCCACGGCGGCCCGGTCGGTGACGTCCAGGGTGACCGCCCTGGCCGAACCGCCGCGCTCGCCGATCTCCTTGGCCAGTGCCTCGATCCGCTCGGTCCGGCGGGCGGTCAGCACCACCTCGAAGCCCTCGTCGGCCAGCCGGCGGGCGGTCGCCGCCCCGATTCCGCTGCTGGCACCGGTGACCACGGCCACCTTCTGCTCGGTCATTGCCACTCCCTGGGGCTCATCCGGTCGTTCACCCGATCATCTCAACCGCGTTCTCGACGGTCGCCTCCGGGCGCTCCTGCCCCGGCGCGCCCTGCGGCGCGGGGCGGGCCGGGCGTGCGGCCGGGCCCTAGGTTGGGAGGGCCGACCCCGCGCCCCCGTGGAGGACCGATGCCGCGCCGCTCCGAGTCAGGCTTCCCGATCGATCAGCTGTACGGCCCCGAGGCGCTGGCCGGCTGGGATCCGGACACCCGGCTGGGGCGGCCGGGGGAGTACCCGTACACCCGGGGCGTCTACCCGACGATGTACACCGGCAGGCCGTGGACGATGCGCCAGTACGCGGGCTTCGGCACCGCCGCCGAGTCCAACGCCCGGTACCGCCAGCTGATCGCGGGTGGCGGCACCGGCCTCTCGGTGGCCTTCGACCTGCCCACCCAGATGGGCTACGACTCGGACGCGCCGCTCGCCGCCGGGGAGGTCGGCAAGGTGGGCGTGGCCGTGGACGGCGTCGAGGACATGGCGGTGCTCTTCGACGGCATCCCGCTCGGCGAGGTGTCCACCTCGATGACCATCAACGCGCCCGCCGCCCTGCTCCTGCTGCTCTACCAACTGGTCGGCGAGGCCCAGGGCGTGCCGCCCTCGGCGCTCACCGGCACGGTGCAGAACGACGTGCTGAAGGAGTACATCGCCCGCGGCACCTACATCTTCCCGCCGCAGCCCTCGCTGCGGCTGGTCGCGGACGTGTTCCGGTACTGCCGGGCCGAGATCCCGCGCTGGAACACCATCTCGATCTCCGGCTACCACATGGCCGAGGCGGGGGCCGATCCCGCGCAGGAGATCGCCTTCACCCTGGCCAACGGGATCGCCTACGTCCGGACCGCGCTCGCCGCCGGAATGGCCGTGGACGACTTCGCACCCCGGCTCTCCTTCTTCTTCGTGGCCCGCACGACGCTGCTGGAGGAGGTCGCCAAGTTCCGCGCCGCCCGTCGGATCTGGGCCAGGATCATGCGCGAGGAGTTCGGCGCGCGGGACCCCCGCTCGCAGATGCTGCGCTTCCACACCCAGACCGCCGGGGTGCAGCTGACCGCCCAGCAGCCCGAGGTGAACCTGGTCCGGGTCTCGGTCCAGGCGCTGGCCGCCGTGCTCGGCGGCACCCAGTCGCTGCACACCAACAGTTTCGACGAGGCGATCGCGCTGCCCACCGAGAAGGCCGCCCGGCTCGCCCTGCGCACCCAGCAGGTGCTCGCCCACGAGACCGACGTGACGGCCACCGTCGACCCCTTCGCCGGCTCCTACGCGGTGGAGTCGCTGACCGACGCCGTCGAGGCCGCCGCGCTGGCACTGATGGCCCGGGTGGAGGAGCAGGGCGGGGCGGTGGCGGCGATCGAGCAGGGCTTCCAGAAGGGCGAGATCGAGCGCACCGCCTACCGCCTCCAGCAGGAGACGGACTCCGGTGAGCGCACCGTGGTCGGGGTGAACCGCTTCCGGCTGGACGAGGAGGAGCCGTACCAGCCGCTGCGGGTGGACCCGGCGATCGAGCGGCAGCAGGCCGAGCGGCTGGCCCGGCTGCGGGCCGGGCGCTCCGCCACGGCCGTCGGCCGGGCACTGGATGCGCTGCGCCGTACGGCCGAGGGGCCGGAGAACGTGCTCTATCCGATGAAGGAGGCGCTGGCCGCCCGGGCCACCGTCGGCGAGGTCTGCGACGCGCTGCGCGGGGTCTGGGGCACGTACGCTCCGGTGGAGCGTTTCTGACCGCTTCCGAGCCGGTCCGAGTGGATCCGAGCGGTTCCCGCGCGCCACTGACCGGCCGTCAACCTCCGTCGGCCGTCGAGCCGGTGTCGGCCGTGACCACCGGCCCGGGCGATCGTTGCACAGGGCAAGCAATCCGGGGAAGGCGGCTGAAACGAGATGTCATACCCACCTGTCCGACCGGTATGCACCCATCCGGGGACTAGTTTTCCGGAAGTCGGGCCAAATCCCCCCAACGGGCCTATTCTTGGGGAGATGAACCGTCCTGAGCCCGCTCAGCCGGGCACCACTCTCGCCACCGCCAGCCCCGCCGCCGAACTGCGCGACCGGGTCCGGAGGCTGGAGCCCGAGCTGATCGCCTTCCGCCGTGACCTGCACCGGCACCCGGAGCTGGGCCGCCAGGAGTTCCGCACCACCAACCTGCTGCGCGACCGACTGGTGGCGGCCGGCCTGGAACCGCGGGTGCTGCCCGGCGGCACCGGTCTGCTGGTCGACGTCGTCCCCGCCGGCACCGCCCCCGGCGCCGAGTTCCTGGCCTTCCGCGCCGACATCGACGCGCTGCCGATCGACGACGCCAAGACCGACGTGCCGTACCGCTCGACCGTTCCCGGCCGGGCTCACGCCTGCGGTCACGACGTGCACACCTCGGTGGTGCTCGGTACCGGTCTGGTGCTGGCCGAGGCCGTCCGCAACGGCGAGCTGCGCCGCCCGGTCCGGCTGGTGTTCCAGCCGGCCGAGGAGGTCATGCCGGGCGGTGCGCTCGACGTCATCAAGGCGGGCGGGATGGACGGCGTCGGCCGGATCTTCGCGGTGCACTGCGACCCGAAGGTGGAGGTCGGCCGGATCGCCCTGCGGGTCGGGGCGATCACCTCGGCCTGCGACCGGCTGGTGCTGCACCTGGACGGCCCCGGCGGGCACACCGCCCGTCCGCACCTGACCACCGACCTGGTGACCGCGATCGCCCGGATGGCCTCCGACCTGCCGGGCGCGCTGGCCCGCCGGATGGACCCGCGCTGGGGCGTCAGCCTGGTCTGGGGGCGGATCGCCTCCGGCTCCGCGGCCAACGTCATCCCGCAGCACGCCGAACTGGAGGGCACCGTCCGCTGCCTGGAGCTGGACGGCTGGCGCGAGGCGCCTGAGCTGCTGCACGAGCTGATCGCGAAGCTCGCCGAGACCTACCGGGCCAAGTGGACGCTGGACTACCACCGCGGGGTGCCGCCGGTGGTCAACGAGGCGGTCTCGGTCGGGCAGCTGGAGGCGGCGATGACCGCCCGGTTCGCCGAGGACGGCGCCCAGGTGGTCGAGGGCACCGAGCAGAGCCTGGGCGGCGAGGACTTCTCCTGGTACCTGGAGCACGCCCCGGGCGCGCTGGCCCGCCTCGGCGTCCGCGCCCCCGGCGACAGCACCGTCCGCGACCTCCACCAGGGCCGGTTCGACGTGGACGAGCGGGCGATCGGTGTCGGCGTGGAGCTGTTCTCGGCGCTGGCCCTGGAGGCCGACCGCACCTGACCGTTCCCGGGGGTGTGTGGTCGACGCGTGACCGGGTCGAGGAGATCCGGGGTTGCGGCACGGTTCCGTAAACTGGGCGGACCAAGACTCGGATCACCGTCCGCGTACGGGAAAAGAGCCTTCGGTGGGCCTTCAGACCACGGTTTGATAACAACCCGAATGCTCCGGCAGCCCGTAACCCAACCGTGTTCTACGCGCGTTACGGTGGCGTCCGACCACGCTAAACGGGTGCGTGTGAGAAGGAGATACTCCCTTGCGCCGTTCAATGAAGCTCGCCGCGGTTGTGCTCTCGGGTTCCCTGGGCATGGCCTCGCTCGCCGCTTGCGGCGCAAAGAGCACTGACACCAACGCCTCCTCCGGGTCGTCCTCCGACGCCCTCAAGGTCGGTATGGCCTACGACATCGGCGGCCGCGGCGACCAGTCCTTCAACGACTCCGCCGCGCGCGGTCTGGACAAGGCCAAGGCCGACCTGGGCGTCAACGTCACCGAGGCCGAGGCCAAGACCGGTGAGGCCGAGGCCGACAAGGAGACCCGCCTGAAGAACCTGATCGACGGTGGTTACAAGACCATCGTCGCCGTCGGGTTCGTGTACCAGCAGGCGGTCGACAAGGTCGCGAAGGACAATCCGAACGTCAAGTTCGCGATCATCGACTCGAACGACAAGGACCAGCCGTCCAACGTCACCTCGCTGCTCTTCGCCGAGCAGGAGGGTTCGTACCTTGCCGGTGTCGCCGCGGCCAACAAGTCGAAGGCCCACCACATCGGCTTCATCGGTGGTGTGCAGTCCGAGCTGATCAAGAAGTTCGAGGCCGGTTACAAGGCGGGCGCCAAGTCCGTCGACCCGAACATCCAGATCGAGACGACCTACCTCACCACGCCCCCGGACTTCTCCGGCTTCAACTCGCCCGACAAGGGCAAGGAGGCCGCCCAGGGCCAGCTCGACAAGGGCGCGGACGTCATCTACTCCGCCGCCGGCTCCTCCGGCAACGGCGCCATCGAGGCCGTCGCCACCGCGGGCAAGTGGGCCATCGGTGTCGACTCCGACCAGGCCAGCCAGCCGGCCCTGGCGAAGTTCAAGAACAACATCCTGACCTCGATGGTCAAGAACGTCGACAACGCGGTCTACGCGTACATCGACTCGGTCAAGAAGAACACGCCGTTCACCGGCATCAAGCTCTTCGACCTGAAGGCCAACGGCGTCTCGCTCGCCACCACCGGCGGCAAGATCGACGACATCCAGGACAAGCTGAAGGCCGCCAGCGACGCCATCACCAGCGGCGCCACCACCATCCCGACCGCGCCGACCTCCTGAGGTCAGCGCGTCTCGGACGCGACCTGCGCCTGCCGCCTGCCCGGTAGCGCGACGATCGACACAGTTCACGGGAGGGGCCCGGCAGGGTGCGCTCAACGCGTACCCCCGGGCCCCGTTCCGTACTCCCGTTTCCCCTTGGCCCTCCGAGCGCAACGACGCGCCTCCAGACCACCAGGAGATCGCCATCACCGCATCAGACCCCGTCCCCCTGCGCAAGGACGGCACCCCCAGCGCGGGGACGGCGACAGCGGCCGTCGAACTGCGCGGCATCACCAAGCGCTTCCCCGGCGTCGTGGCCAACCACGACATCAACCTCACCGTCCGCACCGGCACCGTGCACGCCCTGATGGGTGAGAACGGCGCCGGCAAGTCGACGCTGATGAAGATCCTCTACGGCATGCAGCGGCCGGACGAGGGCACCATCGCGATCAACGGCGAGCAGTGCGAGTTCCACACCCCCGGCGACGCCATCGCCCGCGGCATCGGCATGGTGCACCAGCACTTCATGCTCGCCGACAACCTGACCGTGCTGGAGAACGTCGTCCTCGGCGGCGAGAAGCTCCACGGCATCGGCGCCAGGGCGAAGGCGAAGATCAAGGAGATCTCCGACCAGTACGGCCTGGGCGTGCGCCCGGACGCCCTGGTCGAGGACCTCGGTGTCGCCGACCGCCAGCGCGTCGAGATCCTCAAGGTGCTGTACCGCGGCGCCAAGATCCTGATCCTCGACGAGCCCACGGCCGTCCTCGTCCCGCAGGAGGTCGACGCGCTGTTCGACAACCTGCGCGAGCTCAAGTCCGAGGGCGTCACGGTCATCTTCATCTCGCACAAGCTGCACGAGGTGCTGGCCGTGGCCGACGCGATCAGCGTCATCCGGCGCGGCACCACGGTCGGCGACGCCGACCCGAAGGCGGTCACCGCCCGGCAGCTGGCCGAGATGATGGTCGGCGCCGAGCTGCCCTCCCCGGAGAACCGCGAGTCGACCGTCACCACCACCGAGATGCTCAGGGTCGAGGACCTGCGGATCGCCAAGACCGACGCCGAGGGCATCGAGCGCGTCGTCCTGGACGACATCTCGCTGCGCATCCACAAGGGCGAGATCCTCGGCATCGCCGGCGTCGAGGGCAACGGCCAGGCCGAACTGGTCGAGGCCATCATGGGCATGCTGCCGCTGGACGGCGGCACCGTCACCCTGGACGGCAAGGACCTCTCCGGCACCCTCACCCGGGCCCGCCGTGAGGCCGGCATCGGCTACATCCCCGAGGACCGCCACAAGCACGGCCTGCTGCTGGAGGCCCCGCTCTGGGAGAACCGGATCCTCGGTCACGTCACCGAGGAGCCCAACTCCAGCGGTCCGCTGCTCAAGCCCGCCGCGGCCCGCGAGGACACCCTGCGGATCGTCCGGGACTACGACGTCCGCACCCCCGGCATCGAGGTCACCGCGGCCTCGCTCTCCGGCGGCAACCAGCAGAAGCTGATCATCGGCCGCGAGATGAGCCACCAGCCCAAGCTGCTGATCGCCGCCCACCCGACCCGCGGTGTGGACGTCGGCGCGCAGGCGCAGATCTGGGAGCACATCCGGTCCGCCCAGCGGGAGGGCCTGGCCGTCCTGCTGATCTCGGCCGACCTGGACGAGCTGATCGGCCTCTCCGACACCATCCGGGTCATCTACCGCGGCCGCCTGGTCGCCGACGCCGACCCGGCCACCGTCACCGCCGAGGACCTCGGCACCGCGATGACCGGTGCCGCCGCCGGCCACCTGGAGTCCGACCCGGAGGCCGTCGCCGAGGCGCAGGCCGTCGCCGCGGAGGGCACCGAGGCGGCGGACCAGCACCCGCACACCGACACCGCCGACAAGCCGCAGGCGGGGGAGTAACCCATGACCAGTCCCAACCCCGCCGCCAAGCGCAGCTTCGCGCAGCGGATCAGCGGTGAGCGGATCGTGCTCGCACTGGCTGCGCCGGTGCTCGCGGTCGTGCTGTCCGTCGCGATCTGCTCCGTCCTGCTGGCGACCTCGGGCAAGAACCCGTTCGACGCGTGGAACGTGATGATCACGTACGCCACCAAGTCGGACGGCCAGGTGCTGATCCTCAACCGGGCCACCACCTACTACCTGGCCGCCGCGGCCGCCGCGTTCGGGTTCCGGATGAACCTGTTCAACATCGGTGTCGAGGGCCAGTACAAGGTCGCGGCGCTGTTCGCGGCCTTCGTCGGCGCCCAGGTCGACCTGCCGGCGTTCATCCAGATCCCGCTGCTGCTGGTCACCGCCATGCTGATCGGCGGTCTGTACGCGAGCATCGCCGGTCTGCTGAAGGTCTACCGCGGTGTCAGCGAGGTCATCTCGACCATCATGCTGAACGCGATCTCGGTCTCCATCGTCGGTCTGCTGCTCGTCCCCGGCGTCTTCGCGCCCAAGGCCAGCAGCACCAGCAACTCGATCCAGACCGACCCGGTCTCGGACTCCAGCCACTTCTTCAGCATTCCCACCGCCGGTGGCGACCTCTGGGGCTTCCTCTTCATCGCCGTCCTGGTGGGCGTGCTGTTCCAGTTCACGCTGACCCGCACCCGCTTCGGCTTCGACCTGCGGGCCACCGGCCGCTCGGAGTCCGCCGCGACCGCGTCCGGCGTGAACGTCAAGAAGATGGTCGTCATCTCGATGGTGGTCTCCGGCGCGATCGCCGGTCTGATCGGCCTGCCCGAGCTGCTGCAGAACTCCTACTCCTACGGGCAGAGCTTCCAGCCCGGTCTGGGCTTCCTGGGCATCTCGATCGCCCTGCTCGGCCGGAACAGCCCGATCGGCATGGCCTTCGCCGCGCTGCTGTTCTCGTTCCTGGACTCCACCGGCTCCCAGCTGCCGCTGAAGGGCGGCTTCCCGTTCGAGATCGTCGCGGTCATGCAGGGCACCATCGTCATCTGCGTCGTCGTCGCGTACGAGCTGGTGCGCCGCTACGGCCTGAAGCGCCAGCAGCAGAAGGTCGGCGCCCAGCTCGCCGCCCAGGCCGCGGCCACTGAGAAGAAGGAGGTGTCCGCGTGAGCACCGCCACCGCTGCTCGTCCGAAGGCGCCGGGCGCACCCGCGAAGAAGCGCAAGCTGTCCTGGCCGGTCGTCCTGCTCCTGATCGCGGGCGCCCTGGTCCTGTTCGCCGCCGTGGGCATGGCCACCGGCAACCACTCGCTGACCTCCTCCGGTCAGGTCTCCGCCGCGCTCGGCTCCGCCGTGCCGATCGGCATGGCCGGCCTGGGCGGTCTCTGGTCCGAGCGGGCCGGGGTGGTCAACATCGGCCTCGAGGGCATGATGGTCGCCGGCACCTTCTGCGGCGCCTGGGCCGGTTACCTGGTCAACCCGTGGGTCGGTCTGCTGGCCGGCATGCTCGGCGGTGCGCTGGGCGGTCTGCTGCACGCGATCATCACCGTCACCTTCGGCGTCGACCACATCGTCTCCGGCGTCGGCATCAACCTGCTGATCCCCGGCATCTGCGCGTACGTCAACCGGATCTACTACAAGGACTACATCTCGGCCGGTGCCGGGGCGAACCAGTCCCCGCCGGCGGATCCGCTGCCGTACATCACCGTCCCGGGGCTGTCCTCGGGCCTGAAGACCATCGAGAACCACCACTGGTTCCTGGTCTCCGACGTCGCCGGTGTGCTCGGCGGGCTGGTCACCAACCTCTCGGTGGTCGTGGTGCTGGCCGCCGTGCTGATCGTGGTCAGCTACTTCCTGCTGTGGCGCACGGTGTTCGGCCTGCGGCTGCGCTCCTGCGGTGAGAACCCGACCGCGGCCGAGTCGCTGGGCGTCAACGTCTACAAGTACAAGTACATGGCGGTCATCGCCTCCGGTGCCTTCGCGGGCCTCGGTGGTGCGTACCTCTCGCTGGTCGCCGCGCACTTCTACAAGGACGGCCAGACCCTGGGCCGCGGCTTCATCGGCCTCGCGGCGATGATCTTCGGTAACTGGATGCCCGGCGGTCTCGCCATGGGCGCCGGCCTGTTCGGCTTCACCGACAGCCTCCAGCTGCGCGACCCGGAGTCGGTCCACGTGCTGATCCTGATCGTCGCGATCGCGATGGCGCTGCTCGCCCTGTGGCAGCTGTACCGCCGCAAGTTCACCGCGACGGTGGTCTCCCTCGTGGTGGCCGGCGGTCTGGGCGCGTGGTACGCGCTGACCGACGAGGTGCAGCGCCCGCTGATCGTCGCCACGCCGTACCTGATCACCCTGGTGGTGCTCTCGCTGGCGTCGCAGCGACTGCGGATGCCCAAGGCCGACGGCCAGATCTACCGCAAGGGCCAGGGCAAGTGACGGCCCCCGTGATCGACTGGGCGCGGCTGCGCGAGGCGGCGCGCGAGGCGATGGGCCACGCGTACGCCCCGTACAGCAAGTTCCCGGTCGGGGCGGCGGCGCTGGTGGACGACGGCCGGCTGGTCAGCGGCTGCAACGTGGAGAACGCCTCGTACGGGCTCGGGCTGTGCGCCGAGTGCGGGCTGGTGTCCGCGCTGCACGCCTCCGGCGGCGGCCGGCTGGTCGCCTTCACCTGCGTCGACGGCGCGGGCGAACTGCTGATGCCGTGCGGGCGCTGCCGCCAGCTGCTGTACGAGCACGGCGGCCCCGGGCTGCTGATCGAGCTGCCCTCTGGCGTGAGGCCGATGAGCGAGGTCCTGCCCGACGCGTTCGGGCCGGAGCGGCTCTAGCCTGTCTTTCTGTTACGCGCGTAGAGTGTCGCGAGTCGGCCGTAACCCGGTCATCTCGCGACACTCTTCGCTTTTGAACCCCCTCTTGGAGCACGCATGGATGCCATCTCCGTCATCAGGACCAAGCGCGACCGCGGAGAGCTGAGCGACGCTCAGATCGACTGGGTCATCGACGCCTACACCCGCGGCGAGGTCGCCGACGAGCAGATGTCCGCGCTGGCCATGGCGATCCTGCTGAACGGCATGAAGCCGCACGAGATCAGCCGCTGGACCGAGGCGATGATCCGCTCGGGCGTCCGGATGGACTTCTCCTCGCTGCCGCTGCCCACCAGCGACAAGCACTCCACCGGCGGCGTCGGCGACAAGATCACCCTCCCGCTCGCCCCGCTGGTCGCCGCCTGCGGCGCCGCCGTCCCGCAGCTGTCCGGCCGCGGCCTCGGCCACACCGGCGGCACCCTGGACAAGCTGGAGTCCATCCCCGGCTGGCGCGCCCTGCTCTCCAACGACGAGATGATGGACGTGCTGCGCGACGCGGGCGCGGTCATCTGCGCGGCCGGTGACGGCCTCGCCCCCGCAGACAAGAAGCTGTACGCGCTGCGCGACGTCACCGGCACCGTCGAGGCCATCCCGCTGATCGCCTCCTCGATCATGTCCAAGAAGATCGCCGAGGGCACCGGTGCCCTGGTGCTGGACGTCAAGGTCGGCTCCGGCGCCTTCATGAAGAACATCGACGACGCCCGCGAGCTGGCCCGCACCATGGTCGGCCTGGGCACCACCGCCGGGGTCAACACCGTCGCCCTGCTCACCGACATGTCCACCCCGCTCGGCCTCACCGCGGGCAACGCGCTGGAGGTCCGCGAGTCCGTCGAGGTCCTGGCCGGTGGCGGCCCGGCCGACGTCGTCGAGCTCACCCTCGCGCTCGCCCGCGAGATGCTCGCCGCGGCCGGCGTGCACGGCAAGGACCCGGCCGACGCCCTCCGCGACGGCTCGGCGATGGACCACTGGCGCCGCATGATCGCCGCCCAGGGCGGCGACGTCGACGCCCCGCTCCCGGTCGCCCGCGAGCAGCACGTCATCCCCGCGCCCGCCTCCGGCGTGCTCACCGCGCTGGACGCCTACGCCGTCGGCGTCTGCGCCTGGCGCCTGGGCGCCGGCCGCGCCCGCAAGGAGGACCCGGTCCAGGCCGGCGCCGGCGTCGAGATGCACGCCAAGCCCGGCGACACCGTGGTGGCCGGCCAGCCCCTGCTGACCCTCCACACCGACA
Source organism: Kitasatospora aureofaciens (assembly GCF_001188955.3). Classification (GTDB taxonomy): domain Bacteria; phylum Actinomycetota; class Actinomycetes; order Streptomycetales; family Streptomycetaceae; genus Kitasatospora; species Kitasatospora aureofaciens. The sequence continues at coordinate 20,794 of NZ_JPRF03000030.1, forward strand.
CCCCGGAGCGCTACGACTACGCCATCGAGGCGCTGGCGGGCGGCATCGAGGTCAGCCCGGAGGGCACGGCGTTCACCCCGAACCCGATCGTGCTCGACCGCATCGCCTGAGGAACCTGAGGTCTGCTCACGTACGCCGGATCAGGCGTACGTGAGCAGACCGCTGGTGTCGATCGTCCAGGGACCGACGGCGATCTTGTCACCGAAGACGAACTTCTCGCGGGACTCGTAGCCAGGTTCCGAATGCACGATGCCGGTGCCTGTGCGGGGATCCACGAGCAGGTAGTACGGAATGCCCATGGCGGAGTAGTCCCGGACCTTGTTGAGGTAGTCGTTCTCAGGGTTGGACTTGGAGACGATTTCCACGGCGAGCAGGACCTGGTGCGGGAGAACCGCCGACTGCTCGCTCGCCAGGACCGCCTCGGGGAAGACCATCAGATCCGGATTGCGCAGTTGACCGAGGCCGACGTCCACCAGGTCCGCACCGTGGTACGCGATATGGCTCGGGTGGGTCGTCGGCAACTGCGCATTGAGCTGTCTGGCGATGAGCAGTACAGCGAGTTCGTGTCGCATGACCGGCGACATCATCATGACGATCTTGCCCTCGGCGATCTCGACCTTCCCTATCCCCGGCACCTGCGGCAGTTGATCCGCGATCTCACGCAACCGGGCGAACACTGCAGGATCGACGCTCATATCCCGGAGTGTATCGGCGCCCGCTGTCAAGCGTCCGCGACCGCTCGCCTCGTGGTATGGGCCTGGTGGGTGGCGTAGAGAGTGACCGCCGCAGCCAGGGTCATGGCGGTGAGCCCGACGGTGGCGGCGCCGGGCCAGCCGGTGGAGTGGTAGGCGTCGGCGCCGAGGGTGCCGCCGAGGCTGTTGCCGAGGTAGTAGGCGATCAGGTAGAGGGCGGAGGCCTGGGCACGTCCCTCGGTGGCGGTGCGGCCGACGGCGGCGGAGGCGGTGGCGTGGCCGGCGAAGAAGCCCGCGGTGATCAGGACCAGGCCGAGCAGGGCGCAGGGCAGCGAGTCGGCGAGCGAGAGCAGCAGGCCGGCGGCGGTGACGCCGATGGCGACGTAGAGGGCGCCGCGCCGGCCGAGGCGGGCGGAGAGGCGCCCGGCCGCGGCGGAGGTGCCGGTGCCCACCAGGTAGACCACGAAGATCGAGGCGGCGATCGACTCCGGCAGGTGGAACGGGGCGGCGATCAGCCGGTAGCCGACGGTGTTGTAGACGGCTCCGAACACCGCCATGAAGAGCATCCCGAGCGCGTACAGCCGCACCAGCAGCGGGTTGCGCAGGTGCCGGCCGACCGTACGGGCGAGCGCGCGGGCGTCCACCGGGGCCGGGGTGAAGTGCCGGGCGGCGGGGATCAGCAGCCGGAAGGCGAGCGCGGCGAGCAGGGCGAGGGCGGCGGACGCGGCCAGGCCCCAGCGCCAGCCGAGGGCGGCGGCGGTCCAGCCGGAGAGCAGCCGGCCGCCCATGCCGCCGATGCTGTTGCCGGCCACGTACAGGCCCATCGCGGAGGCCAGTGCGCTGGGGTGGACCTCCTCGGCGAGGTAGGCCATCGCGGTGGCGGGCAGGCCGGCGAGCGCGGCGCCCTGGACGACGCGCAGCGCGACGAGGGTGGTGAGGTCGGGCGCGAAGGGCAGGGCGACGGCGAGGGCGGAGGCGGCGAGGGTGGAGGCCGTCATCACCGCGGTGCGGCCGTACCGGTCGGACAGCGCGCTGGCGGGGAGAAGTCCGAGGGCGAGTCCGAGGGTGGCTGCGGAGGCCGTCCAGCTGGCCTGGCCGGGGGTGAGGTCGAGGTCGGCCGAGAGGACCGGCAGCAGGCCCTGGGTGGAGTAGAGGAGGACGAAGGTCGCGATCCCGGCGGCGAACAGGGCGAGGTTGGCGCGGCGGAAGTCGCGCTGGCCGGGGCGGTGGCGGTCGTCGTGGCCGAGGCCGAGGGCGCCGGGGGTGCGGGCGGTGGAGGCATCCGGGGCGGGCGCGGATGCCCTGGTATCGGAGGGCTGCATGACGTCGACGGTAGGCCTGGCCTGGTTGATGCGTCCAATGCATGAACAGTGGATGATCGATGCGCTGGCGTATGAGTTGAGGTGAGGCGCTGATGACCGTGGCGGATGTGCCGGACGGAACGGAGCAGCGGTACCGGGCGGCCGAGTTGGGGCCGGACGAGCCCGCCGTGCTGCTGGCGCCGCGGCTGGCGCAGTTCGCCGCGGTGGCCCGGCTGGAGCACGTGACGCAGGCGGCGGCGCTGCTCGGGGTGCCGCAGCCGACGCTGTCGCGGGCGGTGGCCCGGCTGGAGGGGGAGCTGGGGGTGGACCTGCTGGCCCGTCAGGGCCGGACGGTCCGGCTGACCAGGGCGGGCCGGCTGCTGCTGGCCTCGGTGGAGCGGGCGCTGGCGGAGCTGGAGCGCGGCGCGGAGGCGGCCCGGGCGGAGGCGGACCCGGCGGCGGGGAGGGTGGCCTTCGGCTTCCTGCACACGATGGGCCCGGACGCCGTCCCGGCGCTGCTGCGGGGCTTCCGGGCGGCGCACCCGCAGGTGCGGTTCCAGCTGGTGCAGGACTACGGCACGGCGATGCTGGAGCGGTTGCGGGCGGGCGAGTTGGACCTGTGCCTGGTGGCGCCGCTGCCGGACGACCCGGCCTTCACCGCCCGCCCGCTGGACGAGCAGCGGCTGCACCTGGTCGTCCCGGCGGACCACCGGCTGGCCGGGCGGCGGCGGATCCGGCTGGCGGAGGTGGCCGAGGAGCCGTTCGTCGGCCTGGAGCAGGGGTACGGGCTGCGCATGATCACGGACGGTTTCTGTGCCCGGGCCGGGTTCGTGCCCCGGCTGGCCTTCGAGGGGGAGGAGACCGAGACCCTGCGCGGGCTGGTGGCGGCCGGGCTGGGGGTGGCGCTGCTGCCGCCGGCCCTGGTGCCGCGGCCGGGGGTGGTGGAGCTGGAGGTCACCGCGCCGCGGACCCGGCGGGCGATCGGCCTGGCCTGGGCGACGGGCAGGCCGCTGACGCCGCCGGTGGCGGCGTTCCGGGACTTCGTGCTGTCCCGGCGGGGGCGGCTGCTGCACCACGACTGATTTGGCGGATCGTATGGACCGGGAGGAGGAATTCCGGGCGGACTTTGGACCATCCGGTGGTGTCCGCAGTAGGATATCTACGCGCGTAGGGGCTATATTTCCGCAATGGAGAAGCAGATCCCCGTCACCACCGCGGGCACGGGCCCGCGCATTCCCACCCCGGAACAGATCCGCCGCGCGCCGAAGGTCCTGCTGCACGACCACCTCGACGGCGGACTGCGCCCGGAGACCGTGGTCGAGCTCGCCGCCGCGACCGGCTACGAAGGCCTCCCCACCACCGACGTCAAGGAACTCGGCGAGTGGTTCCGCGAGGCCGCCGACTCCGGCTCGCTGGTGCGCTACCTGGAGACCTTCGCGCACACCTGTGCCGTCATGCAGACCCGCGAGGCCCTGGCCAAGGTCGCCGCCGACTGCGCCGAGGACCTGGCCGCCGACGGCGTCGTGTACGCCGAGGTCCGCTACGCCCCCGAACAGCACCTGGAGGGCGGCCTGACCCTGGACGAGGTCGTCGAGGCCGTCCAGGAGGGCTTCCGCCTCGGCGAGGCCAACGCCCGCGCGGCCGGCAACCGGATCCGCATCGGCACCCTGATCACCGCGATGCGGCACGCCGCCCGCTCGCAGGAGATCGCCGAGCTGGCCAACCGCCACCGCGACCAGGGCGTCGTCGGCTTCGACATCGCGGGTGCCGAGGCCGGCTATCCCCCCACCCGCCACCAGGCCGCCTTCGACTACCTCAAGGGCGAGAACAACCACTTCACCATCCACGCGGGCGAGGCCTTCGGTCTCCCGTCGATCTGGGAGGCCCTGCAGTGCTGTGGCGCCGACCGGCTCGGCCACGGGGTGCGGATCGTGGACGACATCACGGTCAACGAGGACGGCAGCGTCGAGCTGGGCCGGCTGGCCGCCTACGTGCGCGACAAGCGCATCCCGCTGGAGATGTGCCCGACCTCCAACCTCCAGACGGCGGCCGCCACTTCGTACGCCGAGCACCCGATCGGGCTGCTCAGCCGGCTGAAGTTCCGGGTCACCGTGAACACCGACAACCGGCTGATGAGCGGCACCAGCATGAGCCAGGAGTTCGGGCACCTGGTGGACGCCTTCGGCTACACGCTGGGCGACATGGAGTGGTTCACGGTGAACGCGATGAAGTCCGCGTTCCTGCCGTTCGACGAGCGACTGGCGATGATCAACGACGTGATCAAGCCGGGCTACGCCGAGCTCAAGGCGGAGTGGCTGTTCAGCGTGGGTACCGGCGGAAACTGAGCCGGTGCGGCCCGGCGGTCGGGTGAACGCCGCTTCCTCGAAAGGGAGTTGGCGTTCATCCGACTAGTCACTCGAGTGAGTGAACGCCCTTTGGTTCCCACGCGACCCTGTCACTACGGTGTGCCAGTCATTGCTGACAGTTCGTGGCGGCGGTCGCCCGTTCGCCGGACCGCGCGACGTCGGCCACCGATGAGGACCCAAGGGGACGAACCATGAAGCAGGCTCTCAAGGCCGCCGGCACCGCGGCGCTCGGCATCGCCATCGCGGCGGTCGGCGCCGGCACCGCCTCCGCGGCCGGCCAGGCGACCGGCGGCCTCGGGCTGCCCACCGGCGCGGTCACGAACCCCGCGGTGACCGGCGCGGTTACCGACACCGCCGCCAAGCTGCCCGGCGGGGACAAGGTCGCCGGCACGCTCGGCACCCTGGCCCCGACCGCCGGCCAGTCCGTGCCCGCCGGCGCCACCCCGATCGCCGGTGTCACCCAGCAGCGCACCGGCATCCCGTCCATCCCCGGCCTGGACAAGACCCCCGTCGGGGGGCTGACCGGCGTCCTGCCCGGCCTGGGCGGCTGATCCCGGCCACCGGTACGACGACGGGCCGCCCGCCCCGGGGTCTTCCGGGGCGGGCGGCCCGTCGCCGTGCCCAGCCCGTACGGCCTCACGGCTCCTGGGGGAGTAGCACCCACAGCGCGAGGTAGATCAGGAACTGCGGGCCGGGCAACAGGCAGGAGAGCAGGAAGATCAGCCGGACGGTGAACGGCGCCAGGCCGAAGCGCTCGGCGATCCCGGCGCAGACGCCGGCGATGACGCGGTTGTGGCGGGGACGGGCGAGGCGGGCGGTCATGTCTGCTCCCTGGGCTTTCCGCCCGGCCGGTCGGTCCGGCGGGCATACCTCCATGTTCCGCCGCCGAAGGCCCGGAATCCTCCGCCCACCAGGCGATTCCCGACCCCGACGGGTCACCGGGAAGGCGTAGGCCCGCGTCGGGGTCCGTCTCAGGGGTGCCCCGGAGACCGGCGGGGCGCCGGTCGGCCCGGGCGGCGGTCCGGTCCGGAGCGTGCGGGCGCGGAGGGCCAGTTCACGGAGCCGTCCGACCCGGGGGATATGATTCCGCGGTCGCTGCGGTGGGGGGCATTCGGCGACGCCCGTACGGCCACAAAAGGCCCCTCACGCTTGCGATTTCGCACTCTTACCGGGTTACGCCCGAATTCCTCCGTGAGGTTCCCTTGCGCAACCAGCCCCGCAGAATCCTCGCCGCGGCGGCCACTGCCGCCCTCGTCTCCGGCGTCGCCCTGGCCTCGGGCCCGGCCGCCCTCGCGGCCCCGACGCCCGCCGGTACGACCCAGGGCACCCAGGCCACCTCGCCGGTCACCGTCACCACGAGCGCCTTCCCGGCCGCGGTCAAGCCGGGCACCTCGGTCGAGTTCACCTCGACCCTCAAGAACACCGCCGACCACCAGATGGACGTGACGACCGCCTTCAGCCTCTCGACGGTCCGCGGCAGCGGCCCCAGGCCGAGCCAGCTCAAGCTGGAGTACCAGCGCCCCGGCAGCACGCAGTGGCAGGACGCCAGGGCGACCACCACCGACGCCGGCGGATTCTGGGAGCTGGACGAGTTCGCGACCCAGCTGCACCTGGCGGCCGGTGCCGAGGCCACCTACCGGCTGCGGCTGAGCTTCACCGCCGACGCCGCTCCCGGGCCGGCCTCCGCCGGCCTCCTCGCGATGGTCTCGGACCCCACCCTCCCCCCGGAGCAGCGCATCACCCAGGCCTGGGGCACCACCCCGTTCTTCACCGTCGAGAGCGGCACCCCCACCCCGGTGCCCACGCCCGCCGCCACGGCGGACGTCAGGCTCGGCGGGGTGCCCGCCGTCTTCACGGCGGGCGCGGCGGCGAAGCCGCTCAAGCTGGTGCTGACCAACAACAGCGGCAAGGACCTCCGGATCGTGCCCGTGCTGGTGTTCCAGGGGCAGACGGTCCTCCCCTCCGAGACCGTCAGGTTCGAGTTCCAGGGTCCGAACGGGAACTGGGTCGAGGGCACCCCCGGAGGCGACTCGGACCACCCCACCTGGCAGTACCAGGCGCTGCGGACGGGCGACAAGGACAGCGAGGTCATCACCCTGCCGAAGGGCGGGACCAGGACGATCAACCTCCGGCTGGCCTTCACCAAGGACGCTCCGGCCCTCGCCGAGTCCCTGGTCGCCGTCGTGGGCACCCAGCCCGGTGCCGGCGAGAGCGTGGCCGAGGCGTCCAGCCCGAAGGCCGACTTCAACATCGTGGGCCCGGCGGCCCCCACCGGCACCCCGGCCCCCACCACGCCCGCCGCCGACACGGCCCCGGCGGCCCCCGACCCGTCCACGGCCCCCGTCGCCGTCCCGGCCGCGCAGGTCACCACCGGCGCGCCGAGCCCGGCGGCCGAGACCGCGCAGTCCGCCGCCGGAGCCCCGGCCGCCGTGACCGCCACCCGGCTCGCCTCCACCGGCGGCGGCTCCTCCTCCGCCCCGATGGCCATCACCGGCGCGACCGCGATCGCCCTCGGCATCGGCACCCTGCTCGTGGCCCGCCGCCGCAACGGCGCCCAGGGCGCCCGCAACTGACCGGGTACGGCCGAAGGCCCGTCCGTCACCCGCTGCGGAACGGGAACGGACGGGCCTTCGGCCTTCGCGCGGCGGCTCAGCCGGCCGGTTGCTGCGGCGGCTGCGGCTGGGCGTACGGGTTGTCCGCCACCGGCTGGGCCGGCGCGCCCGGCTGGTAGGGCGAGGCACCCTGCGGCGGCACGGGCTGGCCGGGCTGTCGGGCGACCGGGGCGACCGGGTTGAACGCGGCCGGCTGGGCAGCGCCGGGGGCGTACGGTGCGTTCGGGTTGTACGCCCTGGCCGGCGGGGTCGGCCGGTTCTTCTCGTTGCTGTGCTCGACGATGGCCTTCACGGACGCGACGGTCATGGCGACCGGGAGGATGAATGCCTTGTAGTAGATGGTGTACTCGCTGCCCTCGAAGACGAACACGAGGTAATAGGCATACCCCAGGAATCCGAGGGCGAAGAGGACGTTGAAGGTCCGCAGGCCGACCTTCAGGCCGCCGAGGGGCAGTACCCCGAGAACCAGCATGATGATGCCGCTGAGCGCCAGTAGGACGACGTACCAGGAGAACAGCGGCTGGGCGCTGAAGTCGAGATTGCTCAAGGGGGGTTTCCTGTGGGAGGAGAAATGCGGCGGGACCGCCTGGGGACGAGAGCGCACAGTACTGGAGGCGACCGACATCCGTCGTCGCCTTTTCGTCACGGTGTCGTTGCGCTGCGTCGGCGCCATGTGGGAAAGCTAATTGACGAGGTGGGAAATGACTGATTATGAGGTGCTGCGGGTCTTTTGCGGGCCGGACGGGCAGCACGGGAACGAGCTCGGAGTGGTGCGCGACGGCGCCGCCGTGCCCGGGCGGGCGGCGCGGCAGGAGCTCGCACGTGAACTCGGGTTCAGTGAGACGGTGTTCGTCGACGATCCGGAGCGCGGGGAGATCGACATCTACACCCCGAGCGTGCGCCTGCCGTTCGCGGGCCACCCGTGTGTGGGGACCGCCTGGCTGCTCGGCGTCGGGCAACTGGTCACCGCCGCCGGGGTGGTGGCCGTCCGGCACGAGCGCGGGCTGACCCGGATCGAGGCCCGGCCGGAGTGGGCTCCGGGGCGGACCCTGCGGCAGTACGGTTCGGTGGCCGAGGTGGAGGCACTGGAGGTGCCGCCGCCGGGCGAGTGGATCTACGCCTGGGCCTGGCAGGACGAGACGGCCGGTACGGTCCGGGCGCGGGCCTTCCCCGGCCGGGGCGACGGGATCGACGAGGACGAGGCGACCGGGGCGGCCGCCCTGTTGCTGGCGGCGCACCTCGGACGGGCGCTGACCATCACCCAGGGCCGGGGTTCCCAGCTGATGGCGGGCCCGCGCCCGGGCGGGCTGGTCGAGGTCGGCGGCCGGGTGGTGTCCGCGAGGGGTTGAGTCCGACCCGCCCCGCGTCCCAGGGACGGGCGTCGGATCAGGAGCGACCGGAGGCGAGCGGGCGAGTGACCCGCCCCGAGCCGAAGGACGCGCCGACATCGAAAGGGAGAAGCGAGGGAGCGACGGAGGAGAGAGGGAGCGCCGACCGTCGGTGTCGGATCAGGAGCGACCGGAGGCGAGCGGGCGAGTGGGTGCCGCCGGTTCCGCGTAGGCGCGCGGCCGGGCCACGGGTGCGACCGTCACCGTCGGGGTGACGGTGGTGGCCGTCGGCGGCCCGGCCAGGACGGGCAGCCGCGGGGCCCGCGGCTTCGGCCGGTGGGTCCGCAGCAGGTGGCGCAGGCCGGGGACGAGGGCGAGGTGGGTGATCACCACGCCGAGCACGGCGAACAGTATGTGGTCCACGTTGAGCACGTGTCCGGGCGTCCAGGAGGAGAGGAACTCCAGGCCGGTCGCCAGCAGGGCGGAGACGCCCGTGGTGCGCAGGAAGGACGGCAGCCAGGGGGCCCGGACCCGGCCGCCGGTCAGCGGGAGCAGGACGCCGAGCGGGGCGAGCAGCAGGAACTCGCCGACCACCTGCCAGGTGGTGGAGGAGCGGAGCGAGGCCAGCGGGGTGAGGTTGGCGTCGTACACCCAGGCGACCGGCAGCGGTCTGAGCACGAGCCAGAGCACCAGCGTCAGGTGGAGGGCCAGGCCCGCCAGCCCGGCCAGCCGGAGGGAATGGTGGACTGCCGCCGCCGGCCCGGTCTGGGGCCGCGCGCCGGAACGCCCGTCGCGTGTCACGGGGCCCGTCCCATCTCGCTGCACGGCGGGAAGGACGTGAGCCGGTGGCGCGCCGGTTCCACCCCGGACGTGAACATTCCAGGGCGCGCCCCCGTTTCCCACTCCGCTACCGGCACGGCGCGGACGTCGGCACCGCGCTGAACACGTTGTCCGGCGGTGGCGAGCCCGGCGGCACCGGGGTCGGCGAGGGGCTCGGACTGACGCCCGCCTTGGCCGCGCCGCGGGCCGGGCCGGGGGTCGGGGCCGGGACGGTCGGGGTGGCCAGGGCGGTCGGTATGTGCGGGGCGGTCGGGCAGGCCGTCCGGCTGGCGGGTGCGCCGGCGTCGACCGGTACGGCGGTCGGCCGGATGCCGCAGCCGGAGGCCAGGGCGAGCAGGAACAGCACGCCGGCGGTGCGGCGCAGGGTGGTGCGGGTGGGGGAGGTCACGTGGCGTCCTTGTGCTCGTCGTCGCCGGCGGGGCCGCCTTCGGCCCCGCCCGCGGACGGCGGCGGTGGTGGGGTCAGTGGCAGGGTGAGGGTGAACACCGCGCCGACCTCCCCGTTCGCCGCCGTGATCGTCCCCCCGTGGATCTGTGCGTTGGCCATGGCGATGGACAGGCCCAGGCCGCTGCCCTCCGAGCGGGCCCGCCCCCGGTCGGCCTTGTAGAAGCGGTCGAAGACGTGCGGCAGCACGTCCTCGGGGATGCCGGGGCCGCTGTCGGAGACCTCGACCACGACCGTGTCCTCGGTCTGCCGGACCTTGACCCGCACGGGCGAGCCGCCGTGCTTGAGGGCGTTGCCGATCAGGTTGGCGAAGACCACGTCGAGTCGGCGCGGGTCGACCACGGCCAGGATGCCGCGCGGGGCGTCCAGTTCGACCGCGTCGTACCAGGCCCGGCCGTCGATGCAGGACATGATCAGGTCGGCGACGTCCACCTCGTCGGCGACCAGCTTGGCGGTGCCCGCGTCGAAGCGGGTGACCTCCATCAGGTTCTCCACCAGGTCGGACAGCCGCCGGGTCTCGCTGACCACGAGCCGGACGGCCGGCTCGATCATCGGGTCCAGCGACTCGGCCTCGTCCTCCAGGATGTCGGTCACCGCGGTCATCGCGGTCAGCGGGGTGCGCAGCTCGTGCGACATGTCGGCGACGAACCGCCGGCTCTGCGCCTCGCGCGCGCTCAGCTCCTCGACCTGCTCGTGCAGCGACTCCGCGGCCCGGTTGAACGTCCTGGCCAGGTCGGCGAGTTCGTCCGAGCCCTCGACCTCCAGCCGGGTGTCCAGGTGGCCCTCGCCGAGCCGCTTGGCGGCCTCGCCGAGCCGCTTGACCGGCCGCAGCACGGTCGCCGAGGCGGCCTGGGCGAGCAGTGCCGAGCCGATCAGTGCCAGCAGCGTCGCGATGGCCAGCGACCAGCCCAGCGTGTTGAGATCGGCCCGCTCGTTCTCCAGCGACTTGAACATGTACGCCGTCGGACCGTTCGGCAGCACCTTGGTGCCGCCGATCACGAACGGGCGGCCCTGCAGGTTCTGCCGCTGCCAGTACAGGTGGTACGGGTACGGGTTGCTCTCGGTGACCTCGCGCGGCTTGGCGACGGTGGACTGCAGCGGCGCCGGGACGTCGGCCAGGGTGAAGTGCGTCGGGTCGGAGGAGGCCGGGCACTCCGGGTGCGCCCCGTCCACCACGACCACGTCGTAGGTCAGGCCGGAGCTCGCCACGGTGGAGGCCAGCGCGGCGAGCTCCGGACAACTGGCGTTCAGCGGCAGGTCGGAGACGTTGCGGCTGAGCGAGACCCGGAAGTCGTTCAGCGCGGTGTCCTGGGCGCGCTTGAGCACCGCGTCGCGGTTCAGCCAGTACGCGATGCCGGAGGCCGAGACGGCGGCGAGCAGCGCGACGGCCGCGAACACCGCGATCAGCCGCACCCGCAGGGAGCGCAGCCGTCGCCACCGGCCGGACGAGAACCGCCGGGCAGTCTGCTGATGGTCAGTCACAAGAGCCTGTCGTCGTACGGGAGTTCAGAATGGAATGGGATCAGGCCGGCGGGTCCAGCCGGTAGCCGACGCCGCGCACGGTGCGGATCAGCGTCGGCGCGGACGGCACGTCCTCGACCTTGGCCCGCAGCCGCTGCACGCAGGCGTCCACCAGGCGGGAGTCGCCGAGGTAGTCGTGCTCCCAGACCAGCCGCAGCAGCTGCTGGCGGGAGAGCGCCTGGCCGGGGCGGCGGCTGAGCTCCAGCAGCAGTCGCAGTTCGGTCGGGGTGAGCTGGAGGTCCTGGCCGTCCTTGGTGACGGTCATCGCGGCCCGGTCGATCACCACGCTGCCGTAGGCGGAGGAGTCCGAGCTCTCCCGCTCGCCGCGCCGCAGCACCGCCCGGATCCGGGCGTCCAGCACGCGCGGTTGCACCGGCTTCACCACGTAGTCGTCGGCGCCGGACTCCAGGCCCACGACCACGTCGATGTCGTCGGAGCGCGCGGTGAGCAGGATGATCGGCAGCTGGTCGGTGCGGCGGATCCGACGGCAGACCTCGAAGCCGTCGATGCCGGGCAGCATCACGTCCAGCACGATCAGGTCGGGCCGCTGCTCCTTGAAGAGCCTCAGACCGTCCTCGCCGGAGGCGGCGGTGGCCACGCGGTGGCCCTGGCGGGTGAGGGCGAGTTCGAGGCCGGTCCGGATGGCGTCGTCGTCCTCGATCAGTAGGAGGAAAGGCACGGGCCCATTTTGGCTTACCGGAAGCGCCGAATCACCCCCCGGATCGGTCACCGCCCGTACGGGAACCGGAAGAAGGGCCGCCGGCGTCCGGTACGGAGGGAGCCGGACCGGGACGAAGGGCCCGCCCCCTGTGACACCCCTGTGACAGTCGGCGGACAGCGCCATCACAACCGGCGGGCAGGATTTTCCATGTCGCCGCAGGACAGCGGGCCGCAAGGGCCGGCTGGAGGGCGGCAACAGGAACCGCTCGTACCGAACCAAGGGGGCGCACGATGAACGCCATGCTTCAGACCCGGACCAACCCGGCTGTCCGCACCGCGCGTTCGTCAGCGACCACCCACCGGACCCGGTACGAGATCAGGACCGACGAGAACTCCGGTGCCGTGACCGTACGGGGGTGCGCGCACAGCACCGGTGGAAACCCTGTCGCCCGCCGGGTGAGCGGCGGCGGCAGGACGGGGGAGCTGTACGGGGTCGGCCGACTGGGGAGTGCGGTCGACTCCGCCAACACCCTCACGCTGCGGGGGATCCTCCCCGTCCGCGCCGAGGGCAAGGACAGCCGGGGGAACAACGGCCTGCGGGCGGTCGGTTCGGGGGAGCCGGCCGGTCGCGAGGCCGCCGGTGCGACGCTGTTGCGGCTGAACCCCGCACCGGCCCGCACCGCCGAGGCGGGACAGGGAGACGCGCAGGGGGAGCACTCGGCCGTCGCGGAGGACCACATCACTGAGTTCACCGCGTACGTGCGCGAGCGCCGCGCCTCCCTGTACGCCACGGCGTACCACCTCACCGGTGACCGCTACGAGGCCGAGGACCTGCTGCAGAGCGCGCTCTTCAGCACCTACCGCGCCTGGGGCCGGATCACCGACAAGGCCGCGGTCGGGGGCTACCTCCGCCGCACCATGACCAACCTGCACATCTCCGCCTGGCGGCGCCGCAAGGTCAACGAGTACCCGACCGAGGAGCTGCCGGAGACGGCCGGCGACACCGACGCGATGGGCGGCACCGAGCTGCGCACCGTGCTCTGGCAGGCGCTGGCGAAGCTGCCGGAGAACCAGCGGACCATGCTGGTGCTGCGGTACTACGAGGGCAAGACCGACCCGGAGATCGCCGACGTGCTGGGGATCAGCGTCGGCACGGTCAAGAGCAGCATCTGGCGCGCGCTGCGCCGGCTTCGCGACGACGAGCACCTGAACAAGTCGGGCGACACCGTCCGGGCGTTCGGCGAGCTGGTCGCGTAGGACCACGCGTAGGACCAGGGGGACAGGACTCCCGTCGGGGGACGGGTAGCGGACGGTTACGGTTCGGGGGCGCCGGCTCGGGGGAGCGGTGCCTGTGGGGAGCCGAGGCCGTTCGGCAGGCGACGGCCCGGTGCGGGGGAGACGCACCGGGCCCGTCGTCGTTCTCGTCGGCGGGCCGCCGTTCCGTCGGCCCGGCTTTCCGCCGCCGGCGTTCAGGCCGCGGAGAGCTCCAGCGGCCCGGCCGCCGCGCGAACCCGCCGCTCGGCCTCCGCTCCGGCGCACGGGTACGAGCCGAGTTCGACCTGCCGGCCGACGATGGCCCGCTCGGCCCGCATCAGCCGGAAGCCCCGGCGCAGCAGCACCGGCAGCGACTTGCGGCCCTCGCGGACGTCCCGGCGCAGTCGACGCCAGGCCGTGGTGAGCGCGCCGTTGCGCAGGCACAGGGCGTCCCCGAGCAGGCCCTCGGCCGCGCACTCGGCGACGATCTCGGCGGCGAATATGCCCTCGGCGATGAACGCGGTCGCGCCGCCCAGGTCCAGCGGGCGGGTGGAGACCCGGCCGTTGTCCGGGATCGAGTACACCGGCACCTCGGTGCGCCCCTGCTCGTACAGTGCGCGGATGGCGGCGACGGCCTGGTCGCGGTGCCAGGCGAGCGGGGAGTCCCAGTCCACGGCGCCGTCGGGCAGCCGGGGCAGGGTGGGGTCGTCCCCGTCCTTGTAGAAGTCGTCCAGCTGGAGCACCGGCAGCCCGCTGCGCTCGGCCAGCGAGGACTTCCCCGATCCGGAGGGCCCGGAGAGCAGGATCACCCGGGCATGGGCCGTCGGCGCGGGATTCATGGGGGAGTCACTCACGGGACACCAGTCTGACGCATCCCGGCCGGTTGCCGAAACCGTCCGGCTCACACCTTCTGCGTCTCGGGACGGGCGAAGGCGAGGTGGACCACCGGCAGGTAGCGGCTGTCGACCTGGAGGTACACCGGGCGGCCGCCCCCGGGCGGCTGGTAGGCGGTGGCGGCCCAGTCCTGGGAGTGCCAGGTGTCGGGCTCGGGCTCGTGGAAGGTGCCCCCGGTGGGCAGATCGACGTGACCAAGGACACGGAAGCCGAAGCTCACCGCCGCGGCACCCGGGGTGATGCCCAACCTGCCGTTGACGTACACGCGTTGCCAGCCGGGCCGCTCGGACCGGGCCGAACAGGGCACCCGTACCGGCTTCCCCGCGGCCAGTCGGCGGCGGACCCGGGCCACGTGCCACCTGCGGACGAACCCGTCCGCGAACAGCGGCATCAGCTCGGCGATCAACTCTCCCACGGCGCCCCCCCTCGACGGTGTCGGTACCGAGGATTGTGGTCCGGACGCATGCGCACGGCGAGCGCCGAAAGTCGGCGGGAACGGTGACGAAAGTCGACGGACCCGCGCCAGGGGGGAGAGGCGCGGGTCCGTCCAATGACCGCCCGGGCCCTGGGGGGAGAGGGCGCTGGGGACGGCCAGTCTGTGGAGTTGTGACGCGGTGGAGCGGGGGAGGGTCAGATCCCCATCGGGTGCCAGACCGTCTTCGTCTCCAGGAACGAGAGTAGCCGGTCCGTACCGGGCGCATTGGTCCAGTCCTGGGCGAACGGGTCCAGCTCCGGACGGACCACCCGCTTCAGGGTATCGGCGGCGGCGGCCTCCAGGGCGGCCGCCGCGCCGGGGCCGTCGGCGGCGATGGCCCCGGTGAGGTCCAGCGCGTTGACGTCCTGGTGCGAGGCCAGGGTGGGGGCGATGTCCGCGGTACGGCCCGAGATGATGTTGACCACGCCGCCCGGGACGTCCGAGGTGGCGAGCACCTCGCCCAGCGACAGCGCGGGCAGCGGGGCGTCCGCGGCGGCCGCGACCACGACCGTGTTGCCGGTGGCGATCGCCGGGGCGATCACCGAGACCAGGCCGAGCAGCGAGTGCCCGTACCCGGCCTGTGGGGCGACGATCCCGACCACGCCGGTGGGCTCCGGGGTGGAGAGGTTGAAGTACGGCCCGGCGACGGGGTTGGCGCCGCCCGCGATCTGGGCGACCTTGTCCGTCCAGCCCGCGTACCAGACCCAGCGGTCGATCGCGGCGTCCACCAGCGCGGCGGCCTTCTTCGGGCCGACGCCCTCGGAGAGCGACACCTCGGCGGCGAACTGCTCGCGCCGGCCCTGCAGCATCTCGGCCACCCGGTACAGCACCTGGCCGCGGTTGTACGCGGTGGTGCCGGCCCAGCCCTTGACCGCCGCGCGGGCGGCCAGGACGGCGTCACGGGCGTCCTTGCGGGTGCCCAGCGGGGCGTTGGCGAGCCACTCGCCCTTCGAGTCGGTCACCTCGTACACCCGTCCGCTCTCGGAGCGCGGGAACTTCCCGCCGACGTACAGCTTGTAGGTCTTGAGGACGTCAAGACGCGCAAAGGTCGTGTCAGACATCGAGGTAGGCCTCCAGACCGTGGCGGCCACCCTCGCGGCCGTAGCCCGACTCCTTGTAGCCGCCGAACGGCGAGGTCGGGTCGAACTTGTTGAAGGTGTTGGCCCAGACCACACCGGCCTTGAGCCTGTTGGCCATCCAGAGGATGCGCGAGCCCTTCTCCGTCCAGATGCCGGCGGAGAGGCCGTACGGGGTGTTGTTGGCCTTCGCGACCGCCTCTTCGGGGGTGCGGAAGGTCAGCACCGACAGCACCGGGCCGAAGATCTCCTCCTGGGCGATCCGGTGGGCCTGGCTGACGCCGGTGAACAGGGTCGGCTTGAACCAGAAGCCGGTACCCGGGAGTTCGCACTCCGGCGACCAGCGGTCCGCGCCCTCGGCCTCGCCGGCGTCGGTCAGCTCGGTGATCCGGGCCAGCTGGGCGGCCGAGTTGATCGCGCCGATGTCGGTGTTCTTGTCCAGCGGGTCGCCGACCCGGAGGGTGGCCATCCGGCGCTTCAGGGCGTCCAGCACCTCGTCCTGGACGGACTCCTGGACCAGCAGGCGCGAGCCCGCGCAGCAGACGTGGCCCTGGTTGAAGAAGATGCCGTTGACGATGCCCTCGACCGCCTGGTCGATCGGCGCGTCGTCGAAGACGATGTTGGCGGCCTTGCCGCCCAGCTCCAGCGACAGCTTCTTGCGGCTGCCGGCCAGCTGCCTGGCGATCGCCCGGCCGACCGGGGTGGAGCCGGTGAAGGCGACCTTGTTGACGTCCGGGTGCGCGGTGAGCGCGGCGCCGGTGCGGCCGTCGCCGGTGACGATGTTGACGACGCCCTTGGGCAGACCGGCCTGGCGGCAGATCTCGGCGAAGCGCAGAGCCGTCAGCGGGGTGGTCTCGGCCGGCTTGAGGACGACCGTGTTGCCGGTCGCCAGCGCGGGCGCGATCTTCCACGCCAGCATCATCAGCGGGAAGTTCCACGGGATGACCTGGCCGGCCACGCCCAGCGGGCGCGGGTTGGCGCCGAAGCCCGCGTAGTCCAGCTTGTCCGCCCAACCCGCGTAGTAGAAGAACCACGCGGCGACGGTCGGGATGTCGAAGTCGCGGGTCTCGCGGATCGGCTTGCCGTTGTCCATCGACTCCAGCACGGCCAGCTCGCGGCTGCGCTCCTGGATGATCCGGGCGATCCGGAACAGGTACTTGGCGCGCTCGCTGCCGGGCAGCGACGACCAGTCGGCGAAGGCCTTGCGGGCGGCGGCGACGGCGCGCTCCACGTCCTCGTCGGTGCCCTGGGCGAACTCGGCGAGCACCTGCTCGGTGGCCGGGTTGACCGTCTTCAGGGCCTCGCTGCCGGAGGAGTCGACGAACTCGCCGCCGATGAAGTGGCCGTAGGAGGTGGCGATGTCGCCCGCGGCCGCGGGGGACTCCGGGGCCGGGGCGTAGGCGAAGAGGCCTCCGGCCGGCTTGGCCACGGGCTCCTCGATGTTCTTCTTCTTGGCCATGGTGATCAGTCCACCGTCACGTAGTCGGGGCCGGAGTAGCGGCCGGTGGCGAGCTTCTGGCGCTGCATCAGCAGGTCGTTGAGCAGGCTGGAGGCGCCGAAGCGGAACCAGTGCGGGCTCAGCCAGTCGTCGCCGAGCGTCTCGTTGACCATCACCAGGTACTTCATGGCGTCCTTGGTGGTCTTGATGCCGCCGGCGGGCTTCACGCCGACCTGGACGCCGGTGGCGGCGCGGAAGTCGCGGACCGCCTCCAGCATCAGCAGGGTGACCGGCGGGGTGGCGTTGACGGCGACCTTGCCGGTGGAGGTCTTGATGAAGTCGGCGCCGGCCAGCATCGCCAGCCACGAGACGCGGCGCACGTTGTCGTACGTCTGCAGCTCGCCGGTCTCGAAGATCACCTTGAGGTGGGCGTAGGTGCCGTCCGGGCGCTTGCACGCCTCCTTGACGGCCACGATCTCGTTGTAGACGTCGAAGTAGCGGCCGGAGAGGAAGGCGCCGCGGTCGATCACCATGTCGATCTCGTCGGCGCCCGCGGCCACCGCGTCGGCGGTGTCGGCGAGCTTGACCGGGAGGGCGGCGCGGCCGGCCGGGAAGGCGGTGGCCACCGAGGCGACCTGGATGTCGGTGCCGCGCAGGGCGTCCTTGGCGGTGGCGACCATGTCCGGGTAGACGCAGATGGCGGCGACGCGCGGGGTGGTCGGGTCGGTCGGGTCGGGGGTCCTGCCCTTGGCGCACAGGGCGCGCACCTTGCCGACCGTGTCCGCGCCCTCCAGCGTGGTCAGGTCGATCATGGAGATCGCCAGGTCGATGGCGTAGGCCTTCGCCGTGGTCTTGATCGAGCGGGTACCGAGGGTGGCGGCTCGCGCCTCAAGGCCGACCTGGTCGACGCCGGGCAGGCCGTGCAGGAAGCGGCGGAGCGAGGCCTCGGACGCCGCAACGTCCGCGAGGCCGCTGCCCGCAACGCCGGGGGCATTGGCTGCAACAGTGGACATAGTCACCAGACCAGCATATCTACGCGCGTAGCCGACCGCTAGGGAGACGACCTTTCCGGCGGGCTTTCGTGGCCGGACCGAGACCTCGGCCACCCGGCGCCCCGGCCCGCCATTCGTGGCCGGACCGAGACCCGCTGGTGAGGGGTGCATGGGGCAGAATCGAGGCCATGACCGAATCCGACGGCAAGCCCCACCAGGGCCCGGCCGCCCCCGGCGGGGACCCCGAGTACGCGGACCGCGTGTACCGCTCCGTCCCCGGCGTGATCTCCGGCGTGCTCCTGCTCGCCGTCGCCGCCTGGCTGATCGGCGACGCGGTGGTGACCGGAACCGGGAAGACCCCGTACGTCGCCCTCGCCGCGGTGCCCGTATTCGCCTTCCCGGTGATCGCCTACACGCTGCGCCCCGCGGTGTTCGCCGGCAGCGACCGCCTGGTCGTCCGCAACCCCTGGCGCACCATCACCGCCCCCTGGGCCTCGGTCGCCGCGCTGCGCGCCGGGTACTCCGTCGAGCTGCTGGCCGGCGAGAAGAAGTACCAGGTGTGGGCCGTCCCGGTCTCGCTGCGCCAGCGCAAGCGCGCCACCCGGGCGCAGAGCCGCGGCAACGCCGAGCACGCCTCCCGGACGGGTCTGGGGCTGGGACTCGCCGGCCGGACCAACCCGGTCGTCCACGGCGCCCCCGACCCCACCCGCGCCTGGTCCGACCAGGTGACGGACGTCCTCCAGGAGATGGCCGAGCGCAACGGCACCCGCCCCGGCGCCGCCGGGCCCGTGGTCGTCCGCTGGTGCTGGTGGGTCATCGCCCCCTCGCTGGTGGGCCTGGTCGCCCTGATCACGGTGATCGTCGTCTGAGCCCGGACGCGTGAGCCCGGGTGCGTGGAAGGGCCCGGAACGGGTGGGCCCTTCCACGCCGGAAGGTCAGATGCCCGCGGCCTCGGCGAGGTCGCGCTTGACCGCCGCCAGCAGCTCGGCGGCGCGCTCGCGGGTGGCGCCCAGGTCGGCGGCGGTGGCGACCGGGAGGACGACCTCCAGGTAGCACTTGAGCTTGGGCTCGGTGCCGGACGGGCGGACCACGATCCGGGCCGAGCGGACCGGGTCGCCGGCCAGGTAGTAGCGCAGCCCGTCGGTGGGCGGCAGGTCGTCGGAGCCGGCCGACAGGTCGTCGGCGCGGGTGACGGTCAGGCCGGCCAGGACGGTCGGCGGCTGCTCGCGCAGGCGGCGCATGGCGTCGGCGATCAGCGAGAGGTCCCGCACCCGGACGGACAGCTGGTCGGTGGCGTGCAGGCCGTGCTCCAGCGCGAGGTCGTCCAGCAGGTCGCTCAGGGTGCGGCCGGACTTCTTGAGGGTCGCGGCGAGCTCGGTGACGAGCAGGGCGGCGGTGATGCCGTCCTTGTCCCGGACGCCCTGGGGGTCGACGCAGTAGCCGAGCGCCTCCTCGTAGCCGTAGCGCAGGCCCTCGGCGCGGGCGATCCACTTGAAGCCGGTCAGCGTCTCGGCGTACGCCAGGCCCGCGGCCTCGGCGATCCGGCCGAGCAGGGTGGCGGAGACGATGGTGGTGGCGAAGGTGCCCTCGGCCTTCTTGGCGACCAGCGCGGAGCCGAGCAGCGCGCCGACCTCGTCGCCGCGCAGCATCCGCCAGCCGGCCGAGCCGTTGCCGCTGCCCCCCGCGTTGCCGCCGGTCGGGACGGCCACTGCGCAGCGGTCGGCGTCCGGGTCGTTGGCGATCACGATGTCCGGGCCGACCGCGGCGGCGGTGTGGAAGGCGAGGTCCATCGCCCCCGGCTCCTCCGGGTTGGGGAAGGCCACGGTCGGGAAGTCCGGGTCGGGCTCGGCCTGCTCGGCGACCACGGTCGGCGCCGGGAAGCCGGCCCGGCGGAAGGCGGCGACCAGGGTGTCGCGGCCGACGCCGTGCATCGGGGTGTAGACCACGTCCAGCTCGCGCGGGCTGTGCTCGTCGACGATGGAGACGGCCCGGGTCAGGTAGGCCTCGACGACGTCCTCGCCGAGCACCTCCCAGCCCTCCTCGGCGCGCGGGACGTCGTTCAGCGAACCGATCGCGTCGATGTGGGCGGCGATCCCGGCGTCGGCGGGCGGGACGATCTGCGAGCCGTCGCCCAGGTAGACCTTGTAGCCGTTGTCCTGCGGCGGGTTGTGGCTGGCGGTGACGGTCACCCCGGCGGCCGCGCCCAGGTGGCGGATCGCGAAGGCGAGCACCGGGGTCGGCAGCGGGCGCGGCAGCAGCGCGGCGCGCAGGCCCGCCCCGACCACCACGGCGGCGGTGTCGCGGGCGAAGTCGTACGACTTGTGCCGGGCGTCGTAGCCGATCACGACCAGGTCGCCGAGGCCCTGCTCCTTCACGTACGCGACCAGCCCGGCGGCGGCCCGGATCACCACGGCGCGGTTCATCCGCATCGGGCCGGCGCCGAGTTCGCCGCGCAGGCCGGCGGTGCCGAACTGGAGGCGGTCGGAGAAGCGCTCGGCGAGCTCGGACCAGGCGAGGGTGCAGTCCTCCTCGGCCTCCGGGCCCTCGGCCCGGGCCAGCAGGGCGGTCAGTTCCTCACGGGTCTGCGGGTCGGGGTCCTCGGCCAGCCAGGTACGGGCCCGGGCGAGGAGGTCGGTGGTGGGTGCCTGCGTCATTTGCCTGCTCCATCGGAAAGTGCGTCGGGGTGTCGGCCGGAGGGTTCCGCGCAAAGGGAAGAAGAGGTGTGCACATGCGGACGGGGCCCGCGGGATGGCGTGATCAGCGGATCACGCCGCCCGTGGGCCCCGTCACTCATGATTCTGCGCCCGGCAGGCGTCAGATCCGCTCCAGGACCTTCGCCAGCAGCTCGCCCATGCGTTCGGCGGAGGCCTTGCCGGCCTCCAGGACCTCTTCGTGGTTGAGCGGCTCGCCGGTCATGCCGGCGGCCAGGTTGGTGACCAGGGAGATGCCGAGCACCTCGGAGCCGGCCTCGCGGGCGGCGATGGCCTCCAGGGTGGTGGACATGCCGACCAGCTCGCCGCCGATCACCCGGGCCATGTTGACCTCGGCCGGGGTCTCGTAGTGCGGGCCGCGGAACTGGACGTAGACGGCCTCGTCCAGGCTCGGGTCGACCTCGCGGCACAGCGCGCGCAGGCGCTTGGAGTACAGGTCGGTGAGGTCGACGAAGTTGGCGCCGACGATCGGGGAGTCCGCGGTCAGGTTGATGTGGTCGCTGATCAGGACGGGCTGGCCCGGGGTCCAGCCCTGGCGCAGACCACCGCAGCCGTTGGTCAGGACGATGACGCCGCAGCCGGCCGCGGCGGCGGTGCGCACGCCGTGGACGACGGTGGCCACGCCGTGGCCCTCGTAGTAGTGGTTGCGGCCGAGGAAGATCAGGGCGCGCTTGTCGCCGATCTTCACCGAGCGGATCTTGCCGGCGTGGCCGGCCACGGCGGGGGCGGGGAAGCCCGGGAGGTCGGTGACCGGGAACTCGGCCACGGTCTCACCCAGGGCGTCGGCGGCCGGCACCCAGCCGGAGCCCATCACCAGGGCGACGTCGTGCCGCTCGGCACCGGTCAGCTCGCGCAGGCGCTCGGCGGCGGCCTGGGCGGCGGCGTAGGGGTCGGCGGAGACGACCGACTGAGGAGAAGCGTTCACGGGAACGAGGATAGACGGGTTTCGGCTACGCGCGTAGAAGATCTGCGTACGGCATGCCGGATCGTTACCGGGTTGTCCCGAAGGCACAGCTCGGCGGCGCTCTTCGGGTGGCCGGTTCTGTCGATACGCACAGGAAGGAGGGCTTGCGCTCAGCAGGGTCGGCGGCGCAGGTCCAGCACGTAGTCGTCCGGGGCGCCGGCGCTCTCGGCGGCGTCGGCGATCAGGCCGAGGTAGCGGGCCGCGGGCAGACCGCCCTCGTAGTCGTTGAGCACGTACGTCCAGACCGGGATGTCGCCGTCCAGGGTCTGCGCGCGCAGCCTGATCTTGCGGTAGATGCCGAGCTGGACGCCCTCCCAGCGGTCCAGGCCCTCCTCGTCCATCGGCGCGATGTCGTAGAGGGAGACGAAGACCCGGTCCTTCTCGTCCTCGACGACGGTGGCCAGCGAGCCCTCCCAGCCGAGCTGCTCGCCGCCGAAGGTGAGCCGCCAGCCGTCCAGCCACCCCGTGCCGCGGAGCGGGGAGTGCGGGGCCCGGCGGGTCATCTGCCGGGCATCGAGGTTGGTGGCATACGCGGCGTAAAGGGACATGGGTGCAGCGTAGCCCGGTCGGAGGACGCGGCGGGGGCCAGTGGACGAAGCCACCGAGCGCGGACCCCGTTGTGGCGCCGCTCCCGGTGTGCGGGACAATGGGGTACGTGACTCGGATCGTGATCATCGGTGGCGGACCCGGCGGCTACGAGGCGGCGCTGGTGGCCGCTCAGCTCGGCGCGGAGGTGACCGTCGTCGACCGCGACGGTCTGGGCGGATCGGCGGTGCTCACGGACTGCGTGCCGTCGAAGACCCTGATCGCGACCGCGGAGGTGATGACCACCTTCGACAGCTCGTACGAGGAGCTGGGCATCACGGTCGACCAGGACGGCGCCGGGGACCGCGAGAGCAAGGTCATCGGCGTGGACCTGGGCAAGGTCAACCGCCGTGTGAAGCGCCTGGCGATCGCGCAGTCCCACGACATCACCCAGTCCGTCACCCGCGCCGGGGTCACCGTGCTGCGCGGCCGCGGGCGGCTCGGGGCCGGCGGGCAGGCCGTGGACGGCTCCCGGGAGGTGCTGGTGGACGCCCCCGACGGTGCCGTGCACTCGCTGCGCGCCGACGCGGTGCTGATCGCCACCGGCGCCCACCCGCGCGAGCTGCCGGACGCCCAGCCGGACGGCGAGCGGATCCTGACCTGGACCCAGGTGTACGACCTGGAGGAGCTGCCGCGCGAGCTGATCGTGGTCGGCTCCGGCGTCACCGGCGCCGAGTTCGCCGGCGCGTACCAGGCGCTCGGCTCCAAGGTCACCCTGGTGTCCAGCCGTGACCGGGTGCTGCCCGGTGAGGACCCGGACGCCGCCGAGGTGCTGGAGGACGTCTTCCGCCGCCGCGGCATGAACGTGATGGGCCGTTCGCGGGCCGAAACGGTCAAGAGGATTTCGGCACGGGCAGAAGGCACACAGGGACCCTCCTCGCCGGAGGCGGGCGAGGAGGGATGGATCGGCGACCGGGTCGAGGTCACCCTCTCCGACGGCACGGTGATCGAGGGCACCCACTGCCTGATGGCGGTCGGTTCGATCCCCAACACCGCGGACATGGGCCTGGAGGAGGCCGGGGTCAAGCTCAACGACTGGGGCCAGATCCAGGTCGACCGGGTCTCCCGCACCAGCGCCCCGGGCGTCTACGCGGCCGGCGACTGCACCGGCGTCTTCATGCTCGCCTCGGTGGCGGCCATGCAGGGCCGGATCGCGATGTACCACGCGCTCGGTGACGCGGTGCAGCCGCTGAACCTGAAGACCGTGGCCTCCAACGTCTTCACCGACCCGGAGATCGCCACCGTCGGTTACACCGCGGCCGACGTGGAGTGCGGCAAGATGGACGCCGTCGTGGTCAAGCTGCCGCTGCGCGGCAACCCGCGGGCGAAGATGCAGGGCATCCGGGACGGCTTCGTGAAGCTGTTCTGCCGTCCGGGCACCGGCATCGTGGTCGGCGGCGTGGTCGTCGCCCCGCGGGCCAGCGAGCTGATCCACCCGATCGCGCTGGCGGTGGACGCCAATCTGACGGTCGAACAGGTGGCCAGCGCCTTCACCGTCTACCCGTCGGTCTCCGGCTCGACCGCCGAGGCCGCCCGGCAGCTGCACATCCGCAAGCGGTCCGCCGGCGAATCCTGAGCCCGGAGCGCACAGTTGGGGCGGCCGCCGATCGGTGGCCGCCCTTCGCGCAGGCATGATCATCACCCGGACGGCGGGCGCGGTTCCGGGTGGTCGGCGGCGCGTATTGTACGGTCACGCGCCGCTCTTGCGTGAGCAATTCCCGCTACCAGCTGCAAACGCCTGAAAGCAGACGGTCACGCAGGTTACCGTCGGTTCTGTGTTTGCAGCAGAACGTCGCCAATTGATCCTCGAAATGGTGCGCGCCAACGGAGCCGTCTCGCTCCGGGAGTTGGCCCGCGTCGTCCAGACCTCCGAAGTGACCGTGCGCCGCGACGTACGGGCGCTGGAGGCAGAAGGGCTCCTCGACCGCCGGCACGGCGGCGCGGTGCTCCCCGGCGGCTTCAGCCGCGAACCCGGCTACCCGCAGAAGACCCATCTGTCCGCGGCGGAGAAGAGTGCCATCGCGGACCTCGCCGCCGGACTGGTGGAGGAGGGCGACGCGGTGGTGGTAGGCGCCGGCACCACCACCCAGGAACTGGCCCGCCGGCTGGCCCGGGTGCCCGGGCTGACCGTGGTCACCAACTCGCTGCTGGTCGCCCAGGCGCTGGCGCACGCCAACCGGGTCGAGGTGGTGATGACCGGCGGTACCCTGCGCGGCTCCAACTACGCCCTGGTGGGCAGCGGTGCCGAGCAGTCGCTGCAGGGGCTGCGGGTCACCAAGGCCTTCATCTCCGGCAGCGGGCTGACCGCCGAGCGCGGGCTGTCGACCGCGAACATGCTGTCCGCGAGCGTGGACCGGGCAATGGTGCTGGCGGCCGCCGAGGTCATCGTCCTCGCCGACCACACCAAGCTCGGCGCGGCCGGCATGTTCCAGACGGTCGCCACCGAGACCATCACCCGGCTGGTCACCGACGAGCAGGCCACCGCGGACGACGCCACCGCCCGCGAGCTGGACGCGCTCGCCGACTGCGGGGTGCAGATCGACCTCGCCCCGCTCGGCGTCGCCTCCGGCGGCGACGCCCCGGTGCACGGCACCGGCAGCGGCCCGGTGCACCAGACCCAGCCCGGTCCGGTGGGCCGTCGGCCCGTCCCGCCGCCCGGTGGTGCCCCGCTGCCCGGCCAGCGCCGTCCCGGTACCCACGGCGGGCCGGTGGGCCCGGGCGGGATGCCGGTCCGGCTGGCCGAGATGGGCCTGCCGCGCGGGCGTTGAGCCCGGAAACCCGAACGGTCCGTACTCCTTCGAAGGGAGTACGGACCGTTCGAGAATTGACGGACGCGGTGTCAGGACCTGATCCGCGTCGGCCCGATCGGGTCAGTCCTTGATCTCGCAGAGCGCGGCGCCGCTGCTGACGCTCCCGCCCACCTCGGCCTTGAGGCCGACGACGGTGCCCGCCTTGTGGGCGTTCAGCGGCTGCTCCATCTTCATCGCCTCCAGGACCACGATCAGCTCGCCCTCGGCGACGACCTGGCCCTCCTCGACGGCGACCTTGACGATGGTGCCCTGCATCGGCGAGGCCAGGGTGTCACCGCTGAGGGCCGAACCGGCCTTCTTGGCGCCCACCCGGCGCTTGGCCTTGGCCGCACCCGTCGCACCGGCCGCGGGGGCCGTGGAGACGCCCAGCGAGGACGGCAGCGAGACCTCGATCCGCTTGCCGCCGACCTCGACGACCACGGTCTCCCGGGTCTCGGCCTCCTCGGCCTCGCCGGCCCCGCCGACGAACGCCGGGATGGTGTTGTCGAACTCGGTCTCGATCCAGCGGGTGTAGATCTTGAACGGTCCGTCGCTGCCGTGCACCTCGGGCGCGAACGCCGGGTCGGTGACGACCGCCTGGTGGAACGGGATGGCGGTGGCCATGCCCTCGACCTTGAACTCGTTCAGCGCGCGCCTGGCCCGCTCCAGGGCCTGCTTGCGGTCGCGGCCGGAGACGATCAGCTTGGCCAGCAGCGAGTCCCAGGCCGGGCCGATGACCGAGCCGCTCTCCACGCCGGAGTCCAGGCGCACGCCCGGGCCGGACGGCGGGGCGAACAGCGTCACCGTGCCGGGGGCGGGCAGGAAGTTGCGGCCCGGGTCCTCGCCGTTGATGCGGAACTCGAAGGAGTGGCCGCGCACCTCGGGGTCGCCGTAGCCGAGCTCCTCGCCGTCGGCGATCCGGAACATCTCGCGGACCAGGTCGATCCCGGTGACCTCCTCGGTGACCGGGTGCTCCACCTGCAGGCGGGTGTTGACCTCCAGGAAGGAGATCGTGCCGTCCAGCGCGACCAGGAACTCGCAGGTCCCGGCGCCCTCGTAGCCGGCCTCCTTGAGGATGGCCTTGGAGGCGCGGTACAGCTCGGCGTTCTGCGCCTCGGTCAGGAACGGCGCGGGCGCCTCCTCGACCAGCTTCTGGTGGCGGCGCTGCAGCGAGCAGTCACGGGTGGAGACGACCACCACGTTGCCGTGCTTGTCCGCGAGGCACTGGGTCTCCACGTGCCGCGGGTTGTCCAGGTAGCGCTCGACGAAGCACTCGCCGCGGCCGAAGGCGGCGACCGCCTCGCGCACCGCGGAGTCGTACAGCTCCGGGATCTCCTCCAGGGTGCGGGCGACCTTGAGGCCGCGGCCGCCGCCGCCGAAGGCCGCCTTGATGGCGACCGGCAGGCCGTGCTCCCGGGCGAACGCGACGACCTCGTCGGCACCCGAGACCGGGTCCGGGGTGCCGGCCACCAGCGGGGCGCCGGCGCGCTGGGCTACGTGACGGGCGGTGACCTTGTCGCCGAGGTCCCGGATGGCCTGCGGCGGCGGGCCGATCCAGGTCAGGCCCGCGTCGATGACGGCCTGGGCGAATTCGGCGTTCTCCGACAGGAACCCGTAGCCGGGGTGGACGGCGTCGGCGCCGGAGTCCTCGGCGGCCTTGAGGACCTTGGCGATGTCCAGGTAACTGGTGCCGGGGGTGTCACCGCCCAGCGCGTAAGCCTCGTCGGCCGCGCGGACGTGCAGCGCATCCCGGTCCGGCTCGGCGTAGACGGCGACGCTGGTGATACCGGCGTCCGAGCAGGCCCGGGCGACGCGGACGGCGATTTCCCCGCGGTTGGCGATGAGCACCTTGCGCACTGTGGCTCCCTTCTTGAACCTCGTTGAGTTTATGGATTCCTGGGCAGTACCGGCGAGTAGCCCCAGGTTGTGAACTATCCCACACGCTCGGTGATGAGAAATCGGGCCCCGATCACGGTCCGTCGACGACTGCGCAGGTCGCGGCCGGTGCGGTGCGGCCGAGGCGGTCGACGGTCGGTGACCGTCCGGCGGCGTGGCGGGACGGTGTCATGGAACACACCTTCCCGCAGCCCGCTTAAGCCGCGGTCGAGGCGGCCGCGGGGCGCCGCATCGCCTCGGCGGTCACGTCGGCGGCGAGCTCCACCACGTCCGGCCCGTACGCTTTCGGGTTGACGATCCGCAGGACGAGGGCGAAGGTGCCGGTCCCGCCGTACTGCCGGGCGAGTCGACGGTGGTTGGCGACCAGGAAGCGCACGGCGGCGTGATTGGAGACCGCGGTCTGCCCGGACACCAGGAAGGCGGGCCGGCCGTCGGGCGACGGGTGCAGCCGGGCGAGCAGGGCGAAGGCCTGGCCGCCGGAGGGCGCGGACCCGGGCTCGTACCGGTACTCCTCGCCGCCCACCGCGAGCGACAGCTCCGGGGCGCTACCGCCCACATCCGTGAAGGTCACCCCGGGCAGCCAGGAGGCCAGGTGCGCCGCCGTCCGGTCGTTGCTGGACGGGCCGCCGAGGCAGAACTCGGCCCTGTGGCCCAGGCCCTGGCGGACGTCCTCGTGGCCGACCAGGTCGGCCTGGGCCCCGCACTCCTTGATCAGCGCGGCCAGCTCCATGAGGGCGAACACATCGTTGCGCGAGACGCTCTTGCCACTGGTCGAGGCGGTGTGCCGGTTCACCACCAGCAGGCACTCGCCCCCGGGCGGCATGCCGAAGAACGCTCGGACCCGCTCCAGCCGCCGTCTCCGCCGCAGGGCCTGCGCGAGCCAGCCGAGGCCGGCGCTGATGGCGCTGGCCACCAGGCCCAGCACCACGTTGAGCACGCTGTCGGTCATCGCCGCGTTCCCTCCCCGCTCGAAACGCTCGTCAGCTTAGAGGGCCAACGGGCGGGTGCGGCAGGTTGATTGGTCCACGGATCGGGCCGGGAGCGGGTCGTGCGGTCCCGGGGAACGCGCCTCAGGTCCACAGATCGGTGATGCGCAGGTCCAGCTCGGCGAGCAGGCGGCGCAGCAGCGGCAGGGACAGGCCGATGACGTTGCCCGGGTCGCCGTCGATGCCGTCGACGAAGGGCGCCGAGCGGCCGTCCAGGGTGAACGCCCCGGCCACGTGCAGCGGCTCACCGGAGACGACGTAGGCGGCCACCTCCTCGTCGTCGGGGGTGCCGAAGCGGACGGTGGTGGAGGCGGTCGCCGAGGCCTGCTTCCCGGTCGCGGTGTCGATTACGCAGTGGCCGGTGCGCAGCACCCCGTCGCGGCCGCGCATGGACTGCCAGCGGGCCAGCGCCTCGGCGGCGTCGGCGGGCTTGCCGAGGGCCCGGCCGTCCAGCTCCAGGACGGAGTCGCAGCCGATCACCAGCTCGCCGTCGGTCAGCCCGGCGGCGACGGCCTTCGCCTTGGCCTCGGCCAGGACGAGGGCGAGCTCTCCGGGGGTGGCGGCACTGATCGCGTCCTCGTCGACGCCGCTGACCACCACGCGGGGGTCGAGCCCCGCCTGGCGCAGCAGCCCGAGGCGGGCGGGGGAGGCGGAGGCGAGGACGAGGGCGCGCTGGTCGGTCATGCCCACCAGGGTAGGGGGTGCCCCATCCGCCGTTCGGGTGAAACGGCTCAGATGAAGAACCGGGAGATCATGATCAGCACGGAGCCCACCAGCACGATGGCGGCGAGCACCTTGCCGGCCCGCTGCATCCGCTGCTGCATGCGACGGGCCTCGGGCGAGGGCCCGTCCTCGGGGTCTGACCAGAGCACCCGTCCAGAGTGCGGTGCGGGCGGGCCCGGACGCCTGAGTATCCGTACTCAGGTTTCGGGCAGAACAGGCGGCGGGACGGGGGCGTGGAGCGGCCCGGAGTGGGAAGCCGGACGGGCCGGCTTCCCACTCCGGGCCGGAGCGGCTCCTGGCCGGCTAGTGCGCCCAGCCGGACGTCCGCCAGGCGTTGACGCCCGGGCGGACGGCGGGGCGGAGCAGGCGGGAGCGGTCGTTCCAGGGGGAGGCCGGGCCGGCGCCGGCCCGGCGCGCCGCCTCGGCGGCGGCCTGCGCGGCGGCGGCCCGGGCCTGGACCACCGCCAGGACGGTGGCGAGCTCCTCGGGGGTCGGCTGCCCGTGCAGCACGTGGATCGGGGACATGGCTGGTTCTCTCCCGAGAGGGATGGTGCCTACAGGGGGATGTTGCCGTGCTTCTTGGGCGGCAGCACCTCGCGCTTGCCGCGCAGCGCCCGCAGGCCCCGGACGATGTGCCGACGGGTCTCGCTCGGGGCGATCACCGCGTCGACGTAGCCGCGCTCGGCGGCCAGGTACGGGTTGAGCAGGGTGTCCTCGTACGAGGCGATCAGCTCGGCCCGCTTCTCGTCGGCGGTGCCGGCCGCCTCGGCCTCGGCGATCTCCCGGCGGTGCAGGATGTTGACCGCGCCCTGCGCGCCCATCACCGCGATCTGGGCGGTCGGCCAGGCCAGGTTGAGGTCGGCGCCCAGGTGCTTGGAGCCCATGACGTCGTACGCGCCGCCGAAGGCCTTGCGGGTGATCACGGTGATCAGCGGGACGGTGGCCTCGGCGTAGGCGTAGATCAGCTTGGCGCCGCGGCGGATGATGCCGTCCCACTCCTGCTCGGTGCCGGGCAGGAAGCCGGGCACGTCGACGAAGGTCAGCACCGGGATGTTGAAGGAGTCGCAGGTGCGGATGAAGCGCGCGGCCTTCTCGCTGGCGTTGATGTCCAGGCAGCCGGCCAGGTCCATCGGCTGGTTGCCGACGATGCCCACCGACTGGCCCTCGACCCGGCCGAAGCCGGTGATGATGTTGCCCGCGAACAGCGGCTGGGTCTCCAGGAACTCGCCGTCGTCGAGGACGTGCTCGATCACCTTGTGCATGTCGTACGGCTGGTTCGCCGAGTCCGGCACGATGACGTCGAGTTCGAGGTCCTCGTCGGTGACGGTGAGGTCGGCCTGCTCGGGGTAGGACGGCGGGTCGCTCAGGTTGTTGGACGGCAGGTACGAGAGCAGGCTCTTGACGTACTCGACCGCCTCCTTCTCGTCCGTCGCCAGGTAGTGGGCGTTGCCGGACTTGGTGTTGTGGGTCCGGGCGCCGCCCAGCTCCTCCATGCCGACGTCCTCGCCGGTCACGGTCTTGATCACGTCCGGTCCGGTGATGAACATGTGCGAGGTCCGGTCGGCCATCACCACGAAGTCGGTGATCGCGGGGGAGTAGACCGCGCCGCCCGCGCAGGGGCCCATGATCAGCGAGATCTGCGGGATGACGCCCGAGGCGTGCACGTTGCGGCGGAAGATCTCGCCGTACAGGCCGAGCGAGACCACGCCCTCCTGGATCCGGGCGCCGCCGGAGTCGTTGATGCCGATGACCGGGCAGCCGGTCTTCAGCGCGAAGTCCATCACCTTGACGATCTTCTCGCCGAAGACCTCGCCGAGCGAGCCGCCGAAGACGGTGAAGTCCTGGGCGAAGACCGCGACCTGACGGCCGTCGACGGTGCCGTAGCCGGTCACCACGCCGTCGCCGTAGGGCCGGTTCCTCTCCTGGCCGAAGTTGGTCGAGCGGTGCCGGGCGAACTCGTCGAACTCGACGAAGGAGTCCTCGTCCAGCAGCTCGACGACCCGCTCACGGGCGGTCAGCTTGCCCTTGGCGTGCTGCTTCTCCACGGCCTTGGCGGAGCCGGAGTGCACCGCCTCGTCCAGCCTGCGCCGCAGGTCGGCGAGCTTGCCGGCGGTGGTGTGGGGGTCGTACGGCGCCTCGGTCATCCGGTGGCTCTCCCTGATCATCGGCCGCGACCTGTTCGAGTGCGCGCGGGCCGGAGACGGGGCCCGCGCAGGAGGGCAGGGCGGCGCTGCGAACTACCGCTGCGTAGCGTAGCCAGCGCGCCGGGCGATCCGTCATGTCCTGGCGTTATGGTCATCGACACAGTGTGTCAACGAGCGTTCTGCGGGACGATGGTGCGGACTGCGCCTCTGCGGGTCCGTCCTGCCCGTGGCCCGGGCTGGTCCTAGGGTTGCCACCATGACACCCGAGACCCCCCGCCGCAGTGGACTGCGCGGCTTCGGCCGTACCGGACCGTCCCCCTGGACCGACCTGGACCGGCCGCCGCTGGACCAGGAGGTGCTGCGCCGCGACCTGGTCGTGCCGGGCGGGCTCTGGACCTCGCTGGACGTCGTCGCCGAGACCGGCTCGACCAACAGCGACCTCGCCGAGCGGGCCCGGGCCGGCGCGCCGCAGGGCGCGGTGCTGGTCGCCGAGGCGCAGAGCGCCGCGCGCGGCCGGCTGGACCGGCAGTGGACCGCCCCGGCCCGTTCCGGGCTGTTCCTGTCCTTCCTGCTGCGCCCCGAGGAGGTGCCGGTCGAGCGGTACGGCTGGCTGCCGATCCTGGTCGGGGTGGCCGCCGCCAGCACCCTGGACCGGGTGGCGGGGGTCGAGGTCGGGCTGAAGTGGCCCAACGACCTCCAGGCGGTGATCGACGGCACGGAGCGCAAGCTCGGCGGCATCCTCACCGAGCTCAGCGGCGGTGCGGTGGTGGTCGGGATGGGCCTGAACGTCTCGCTGCGCGCCGCCGAGCTGCCCGTCCCCACCGCCGGCTCGCTCGCTCTGGCCGGCGCCTCGACCACCGACCGGTCCGTCCTGCTGCGCGCCCTGCTGCGCGAGTTCGCCGGGCTGTACGGCGAGTGGACGGCGGCGGCCGGGGACCCGCACGCCAGCGACCTGCTGCGCGCGTACGTGGACCGCTGCAGCACGCTCGGCCGCCAGGTGAGGGTGCACCTGCCCGGCGACCACGAGCTGGCCGGCGAGGCGGTGGCGATCGACGGGGACGGCCGGCTGGTGGTCCGTACGGCCGACGGCGCACGCCGGGCGGTCGGGGCGGGGGACGTGGTGCACGTCCGCCCCGAGCCGCGCTGAACGGCAGTCTTCACCTCTCCTTGACTCGGGCGGATGCTCCGGATCACGCGATTCCGTGCGAACATTCCACCTGGCAGCGGTGTGAGGCGCGCCACTGTCCGCCCGGGTGGCGGACGGTGCGCCCGGACAGGTAGGACACGAGGCAAGTGCGGCAACCGCACGGGGACGGACCGGTGGCAGAGGACGGCAGCAGCGGGACGGCGGGCAACCACGACCCCACGGTCGCGCTCGAACTGGAACGCCTGATCCTGGACGCGCCACGCCGTTACACCCCGTACCAGGCCGCGCGCGCCGCCGACGTCCCGATGGAGCTGGCCACCCGGTTCTGGCGCGCCATGGGCTTCCCCGACATCGGCCAGTCCCGGGCGCTCACCGACGGCGACGTGATCGCGCTGCGGCGCCTGGCCGGCCTGGTCGAGTCCGGGCTGCTCAGCGAGTCGATGGCGATCCAGGTGGCCCGCTCCACCGGCCAGACCACGGCCCGGCTGGCCGGCTGGCAGATGGACACCTTCCTGGAGAACCTCACCCAGTCCGCCGAACCCGGGCTGACCCGCGCCGACGTCGCGTACCCGCTGGTCGAGCTGCTGCTGCCGGAGCTGGAGCAGTTCCTGGTGTACGTCTGGCGGCGCCAGCTGGCCGCCGTCACCGGCCGGGTGGTGCAGGCCGCCGAGGACAACGAGATCACCAGCGGCCGGCTCGCCGTCGGCTTCGCGGACCTGGTCGGCTTCACCCGGCTGTCGCGGCGGCTGGAGGAGGAGGAGCTCGGCGAGCTGGTCGAGACCTTCGAGAACACCTGCTCGGACCTGATCGCCGGACAGGGCGGCCGGGTCATCAAGACCCTCGGCGACGAGATCCTCTACGTCACCGAGGACCCGTCCACCGCCGCCGAGATCGCGCTCAGCCTGATCGAGGCGCTGGCCGAGGACGACACCATCCCCGCACTGCGGGTCGGCATGGCCTTCGGGACGGTGACCCAGCGGATGGGCGACGTCTTCGGCACCACGGTCAACCTGGCCAGCCGGCTCACCTCGATCGCGCCCAAGGACGCGGTGCTGATCGACGGGGAGTTCGCCGCGGCGCTGGAGCAGCACGGCAGCGTCGGTCCGGCCGAGTCGGAGGGGCCCGGCCTGGCGGAGGCGCTGTCGGTGGCGGCCGGGATGCCCGCCTCCGGGCTGCCGGTGCCCGCGCCGGACACGGGGGCGCGGTTCCACCTGCAGCCGATGTGGCGGCGGCCGGTGCGGGGGCTGGGGCTGGTGGAGCCGTGGCTGCTGTCGCGGCGGACGAAGGCCGAGTAGCGGGTGGCGCGCACAGGGCTCTTCGTCGGCCGGGTTCCCGGGCCCTCGGACGGGTGCCGAACGGTTGAAAGCCGTACCGTCGGGTGCGGGTCCATCCGGGCAAACGGGGCATAACCGAACGAAATCGCCATAGTCTTGGGGCAAGCGGCCGGACGGGTGCGGCCGACCGGTGGGGGTCCGGCAGGACCGAGCACAGGGAGCGAGGCGAGCCGGTGAGCAGTGAGGCGATCATGACGGACCGCGGCTGCGACTGCGATGGCCCGCACCGCTCCGACCCGCTGCCCGACCTGCGGCTGCAGTCGGTGGTCGAACTCGCCCAGGACATGGCCGGGGCGCTCACCCCGCTGGAGGCCGTCCGCGCCGCCGCCGCCCGGGCCACCAAGGCGCTCGGCGCGACCATGGCCGCCGTCTCCGTATGGGACCGCGAGTCCGGCCGGCTCCGGGTGCTGGTCAACCACGGCGAGCTCGCGCCCGGCGAGGAGGAACTGCCCGAGGACGAGTCGTACCCGGTCGCGGACTTCCCGGAGATCGTCACCTACCTGGAGGAGCGCTGGAGCACCGGACGGCTGCCGCGCGCCTGGCTGCAGACCGCCGAGAACGACGAGCCGTACACCGGGCACATCCACCCGACCGCCGGCGCGTACTGCCAGGAACGCGCCGGCGCGCTGCGCCGGCGCGGCCGGGCCTGCTGCGTGGTCGCGCCGATCGTGCTGCACGGACAGGCCTGGGGAGAGCTGTACCTCGCCCGGTCGACCGGGATGCCCGGGTTCACCGAGGCCGACGCCGACTACGCGACCCTGCTCGCCGCCCAGGTCTCCGCCGGGCTCGCCCAGACCGAGCGCCTCGCCGACCTGCGCAAACTCGCCTTCTCCGACCCGCTCACCGGCCTCGCCAACCGGCGCGCCGTCGACGCCCGGCTGGAGAGCGCGCTGGAGGCGCACAACCGGGACAACACCGTGGTCTCGCTGGTGGTCTGCGACGTCAACGGGCTGAAGCGGGTCAACGACCAGCTCGGCCACGAGATGGGCGACCGGCTCCTGGAGCGCTTCGCCCACCAGCTGTCCCTGGCCGCCGCCAAACTGCCCGGCAGCCTCGCCGCCCGGCTCGGCGGCGACGAGTTCTGCCTGCTCGCGGAGGGGCAGAAGGCCGACGAGGTGGTCGCCGTCGCCGAGGAACTGTGCGCGCGGGCGCTCGCCCTGTCCGAGGGCGAGGGTGTCGCCTGCGGCGTCGCCTCCACCGGGGACTCCATCGGCCCGGTCACCACCCCCGACCGGCTCTTCCGGCTCGCCGACGCCGCCCAGTACCGCGCCAAGGCCGCCCGCGCCGCCCACCCGGTGGTCGCCGGGCGCAGCCACGGCCCCGGCTTCTCGCCCGATCCCACCGTGCTGCTCGCCGACGCCGCCGACCCCCACCACCGCGCCGACGGCCGGCGCGGCCCCGGCGGCCGGGCCGGTGCGGCCGACCGGCGGCGCTTCCGCGGCGCCGCCCACAGCGCCGACCCGGGGCAGCTGCTCACCGCCGTGCTCTCGGCCCTCGACCAGGCCTCGGCCGCCCGGGCCGTCCACCCCGCCGACACCCTCGGCAAACTGGTCGTCGTCGCCGAGACCTCCGCCCGGCTGCTCGACGCCGTCGGCTGGTGGGTCTCGTACGTCCCGCCGGGCTCCCACCTGATGCGCACCTCCCAGCACGCCGTCTACCGGATGACCAGCGGCCCCAGCAGCACCCGCGCCGAGACCCAGCGCGCCCAGATCGAGGCACCCGACGCCGTCTTCGACCTCCGCCACTACCCGATGACCCGCCGCGCCGTCCGCGGCGGCGCCTTCGCGCTGCGGGCGGGCGCGGCGGGCAACGACCCGGCGGAGGAGGCGATGCTCGTCGTCTCCGGCTACCGCGGCATGGTCGCGGCGGGCGGCCAGAACCCGGCGGGCGGCTGGCTGGTCGAGCTGTTCGCCGACGACGCCACCCTGCCGCTCGGCCAGGCGGCCTGCGCGATGCGGGCGCTGGTGGCGGTCGCCCTGGCGGGGGCGGCCTCGCCGCCGGTGATGTGACGGCGGGGGTTGTTGTCGGGGGTGGGGGCTCTCGGGAGAGTGGGTGGCGCCGGGACGGTTCCGGGGGTGGCCGCTCGCCCGCAACGCCCCCTTCCGCAGCCACCCCCTCCACCGCCCCTCCCGCAGCGCGTCCCTCTCGCCTTGGTCGGGTGAGAGGGGTGGGGGGTGCTTGGTGGGCGCGCGGGGCGTTGCCCGCGCGCCCACGGAGGGGGATGTGCCGGTTCGGTGACCGGGGTGTCGCGGCTGGGTCGCGGTTGAGGGTACGGGGTGTCCTGGTGGGGGGCGGGGTGGGATGGTGTCGGGGCTGGACCGGGGAGCAGGGGGTGACCATGGGCGGACGGCTGGTGGGTGCGGCGGTGACCGGGGTGCTGGTGCTGGGCGGCGGGGTGGCGGGGGCCGGGCCCGCGTCGGCGGTGCCGGTGGTGCGAGTGGTGCCGGTGGTGCGGGCGGCGGGGCAGGTCGGTACGGCGTCGGCGGGGGCGACCGGTCCGGCGGCTGTGCGGACGGCGCGGGTCGGGCTGCGGGCGCATCAGATCACCCACGCGTCCTCGCGGCACAAGCGCAAGACCCGGCGCAGCGTGGTCGGCCGGGCGCTCGACGCGGTTTTCGGCTGGCTCGCCTTCGCCGTGCTGCTGGTCGTGCTGTTGGTGGTACTCGCGGTGTACGCGGTCAGGCGTCGGAGGTCCCGCTGGCGGCAGGGTGGTTGAGGGCCCGTAGGGCGGCGTCGACCAGGCGGTCCGCGTGCTCGTGGGTGAGCGGGCCGAGCCGGTACTGCCAGCGGTAGTAGAGCGGTCCGTAGACCAGTTCGACGGCGAGGTCGAGGTCGGCGTCGGGGGCGAGTTGGCCGGCCTCGCGGGCGGCCCGGAGGCGGTCGCGGGTGACTTCCAGTAGCGGGTCCAGCAGGCGGGTGCGGTACTCGGAGTGCAGCACCGGGTCGTTGAGGAGCTCGGCGATGATGGCGCGATAGGTGCGGTCGGCGCGCGGGTCGGTGAGTTCGTCGCTGGTGGGGCGCAGGACGGCCCGCAGGTCGGCGGCGAGGTCGCCGGTGTCGGGGAGGGCGAGGCCGCCCTCGTGCTGGTTGACGGCGAGGAAGGCGTCGAAGACCACGGCGCCCTTTGAGGGCCACCACCGGTAGATGGTCTGCTTGCCGACGCCGGCCCGGGCGGCGATCGCCTCGATGGTCAGCTTGCCGTAGCCGACTTCGGCGACGAGCTCGGCGGCGGCGGTGAGGACGGCGGCGCGGGCGCGTTCGCTGCGGCGGGCGGGGTCGGGGGCGGTTCTGGAGGCCATGGGAAAAGTCTATGCGAGATGACGAGACGAGACGTATTGTCTTACTGTTCCTGCGAGACGGAACGTCTCGTCTTCATCGCTTTCCCCGGAGGTGCACATGAACCGCCCCGCACACATCCTGATGGTCTCCGTTCCGGCGCACGGGCACGTCAACCCCAGCCTCGCCGTGATCACCGAGCTGGTCGCCCGGGGGTACCGGGTCAGTTACGTCAACGACCCGTCCTTCCGCGAGATCGTCGAGTCCACCGGGGCGTCCTTCGTCCCGTACGCGACCGCGCTGCCGCTCACCGACGACCCGGCCGGCTGGCCGGAGGACCCGGTGGCGATCCAGGAGGTGTTCCTGGACGACGCGCTGTCGATGTGGTCCGCCCTGCTGGAGGCCTTCGAGGACGACCACCCCGACCTGGTGCTCTACGACATCGCGGGCTTCGCCGGGCGGGCGCTCGGCGAACGGCTGGGCGTGCCGGTGGTGCAGCTGTCCTCCAGCTTCGTCGGCTGGGACGGCGGCGAAGAGGACCTGGCCGAGGTCTTCGAGGCGATCCGCAGTGGCCCCGGCGGCCCCGAGCACCACCGGCGGTTCGCCGACTGGCTGGCCGGGGCCGGCGCGGTGCAGCGGGACGTCGAGGCCTTCAAGAACCGCCCCGAGCGGTGCATCGCGCTCGTCCCGCGGGCGCTCCAGCCCAACGCGGACCGGGTGGACGAGCGGCGGGTCAGCTTCGTCGGGCCCTGCTTCGGCGACCGTGCCCACCAGGGGCGGTGGGAGCGCCCGGCGGGCGCCGAGAAGGTGCTGCTGGTCTCGCTGGGCTCGGCCTACACCAACCAGCCCGCGTTCTACCGGGCGTGCATCGAGGCCTTCGGCGACCTGCCGGGCTGGCACACCGTGCTGCAGATAGGCCGGCACACCGACCTGGCGGCGCTGGGCGAGGTGCCGGACACCGTGGAGGTGCACCGGTGGGTGCCGCAGCTGTCGGTGCTCGCCCAGGCGGACGCCTTCGTCACCCACGCGGGCATGGGCGGCTCCAGCGAGGGGCTGTTCCACGCGGTGCCGATGATCGCCGTGCCGCAGGCTGTCGACCAGTTCGCCAACGCGGACGCGCTGGTCGGCCTCGGCGTGGCGCGCCGGTTGGACACCGAGCAGGCCACCGCGGAGGCGCTGCGCGCCGCGCTGCTGGAGCTGGTCGACGATCCGGCGGTGGCCGAGCGGCTGGCGGTGCTGTCCGCCGCGGGCCGGGCCGAGGGTGGCACCGTGCGGGCAGTGGACCTGATCGAGGCCGAGCTGAAGGGTTAGTCGCTGGGAGCGGCCCCCCGGGGGGAGTGGACCCCCGGGGGTGCGGCACGGATCCGGGCATCGGAGAATCCGGATCGGATGGTGGGCAGCTGTTGTCATATCTCCATTCACCTGATGTGATTGTGTATATGGATATGCACAGTGCTGTGGCCCCCGACGCTCCGCTGGTCCAGGTCGGTAAGGCCGACGTCAGTGCGGAGGACGTGCTGGCCGTCGCCCGGGGCAACGCCCGGGTCGAGATCGGTCCCGACGCGCTCGCCGAGATGGCGGCCGCCCGCGCGCGGATCGACGCCCTCGCGGCCGAGCCGCGCCCCGTCTACGGCGTGTCGACCGGCTTCGGCGCGCTCGCCGTCCGGCACATCAGCCCCGAGCTGCGTGCCCAGCTGCAGCGCTCGCTGGTCCGCTCGCACGCGGCCGGCATGGGCCCGGCGGTCGAGCGCGAGGTGGTCCGCGCGCTGATGTTCCTCCGGATGAAGACGCTGGCCTCCGGCCGCACCGGCGTCCGCCCGCTGGTCGCCCAGACCATGGCCGCCCTGCTCAACGCGGGCATCACCCCGGTGGTGCGCGAGTTCGGCTCGCTCGGCTGCTCCGGCGACCTCGCGCCGCTGTCGCACTGCGCCCTGGTGCTGATGGGCGAGGGCACCGCCACCGGCCCGGACGGTGTGGAGAAGCCCGTCGCCGAGCTGCTGGCCGCCGCCGGGATCGAGCCGGTCGAGCTGCTGGAGAAGGAGGGCCTGGCCCTCATCAACGGCACCGACGGCATGCTCGGCATGCTCGTGATGGCCATCGCCGACCTGCAGCGCCTGTTCACCACCGCCGACATCACCGCCGCGATGACCCTGGAGGCGCTGCTCGGCACCGACAAGGTGCTCGCCCCCGAGCTGCACGCCCCGATACGCCCGCACCCGGGCCAGGCGCTCAGCGCCGCCAACATGCTCGCCGTGCTCAAGGGCTCCGGCCTCACCGGCCACCACCAGGACGACGCGCCGCGAGTCCAGGACGCCTACTCGATCCGCTGCGCCCCGCAGGTCGCCGGGGCCGGCCGGGACACCCTGGCGCACGCCCAGCTGGTCGCCTCGCGCGAGCTCGCCGCCTCGGTGGACAACCCGGTGGTGCTGCCGGACGGCCGGGTGGAGTCCAACGGCAACTTCCACGGTGCGCCGGTGGCGTACGTGCTGGACTTCCTCGCCATCGCCGCCGCCGACCTCGGCTCGATCTCCGAGCGCCGCACCGACCGGCTGCTCGACAAGGCCCGCTCGCACGGCCTGCCGGCCTTCCTGGCCGACGACCCGGGCGTGGACTCCGGCCTGATGATCGCCCAGTACACCCAGGCGGCGCTGGTCAGCGAGAACAAGCGGCTCGCCGTCCCGGCCTCGGTCGACTCGATCCCGTCCTCCGCGATGCAGGAGGACCACGTGTCGATGGGCTGGTCGGCCGCCCGCAAGCTGCGCCAGGCCGTCGAGAACCTCGGCCGCATCCTCGCCGTCGAACTGACCGCCGCAGCCCGCGCGCTGGAGATCCGTCAGCAGGCCGACGCCTCGGGCGGGCTGGCCCCGGCCACCGCGGCCGCGATGGCCGCCGCCCGTGAGGCGGGGGTCGGCGGCGCCGGCCGCGACCGCTTCCTCTCGCCGGACCTGGAGGCCGCCGCCGCGCTGGTCGCCTCCGGGGACCTGGTGCGGGCGGTCGAGCGGGTCACCGGCCCGCTGGCCTGAGTTGTCCCGGACGCGGGGCGGCCGGGGCTCAGTCCCAGTCGCCCCGCGTCCGGCGCTCGTCCCGGTCGCGGCGGTTGCCCAGGGCCGCGGCGAAGTTGACCCCGACGATGCCCGCCCAGCAGGCGAGCAGGCCGGCGAAGCCACCGCTGCCGGGGTTGCTCGCGATCGCGGTCAGCGGGATGCCGAAGGCCAGCGAGACCACCGCCATCCGGTTGCCGGCCCGGCCAGGGGCCCAGCCGCGGTGGTGGTGGCGCCGGCTCCGGTCCCTGTCCCGGTGGTCGGGCTCGTAGTCGTCCAGCCGTGCGGCCACCGAACGCTCCACCCGGGCGTCCAGGCGGGCGTCGAGGCGCTTCATGAAGGAGTCGACGAGCTCCTCCTCGTACTCCTTGCCGAGCTCCTTGCGGGCCTGCAGGGTGGCGTCGAGGTCGCGCCGAAGTTCGTCCTGGCGAGTGTCCATGCCAGTAGCGTGGGGCCGCCGGCCGGCCCGGTCCATCCGTTCGCGGGGGGAATCCGGGCGGGGTCAGGGAGAAATCAGGGTTACCCCGAGGCCGGTGCCCGGCCCCCGGCCCGGTGCCCGATCATGGGGACGTCCGTGCGACGTCCCGCCGTACGAGACGTCTTTGCCAGGGGCGGCGCGCTGCTGCACAGTCGTCGTTCCGAACGCTCGCATCCGGAGGTAGAGCTGATGACCGCCACCGACGAGGCCGGTACCGTCGGCCCCTCCGCCCGGCTGCTCCAGCTGTTCGAGGGGCACCGGCTGACGCCCACCCAGCGGCGGATCGCCCACTCGCTGGTCCGGCACGCCGGCGAGGCGCCGTTCCTGTCCAGCGTCGAGGTCGCCGAACTCGCCGGGGTCAGCCAGCCCTCCGTCACCCGCTTCGCGGTCGCCCTCGGGTACGACGGCTACCCGGCGCTGCGCAAGCAGCTGCGCGAACTCGGCGCGGGCGAGCCGGCCGCACCGGAGACCCCGGACGACGCCGTGCGCAACGAGCACCAGCAGGCCGTGCTGGCCGAGATCGAGCACCTGCGCCACCTCGCCGAACTGCTCGCCGACCCCGAGCCGATCATCCGGGCCGCCCGGCTGCTCGCCGCCTCCCGCCCGCTGCCGGTGCTCGGTCTGCGGGCGGCCTCGGCACAGGCGCGCGGCTTCGCGTACTTCGCGGCCAAGGTGCACCCGGACGTCCGGCTGCTGGACGAGGGCGGCAGCATGCTCGCCGACCGGCTGGAACAGGCCACCGCGGCGGGTGCCACCGCGCTGCTGTGCTTCGCCCTGCCGCGCTACCCGCGGGAGTTGATGGACGCCCTGGTGGTGGCCCGGGAGTGCGGGCTGACCGTGCTCACCGTGGCCGACAGCGCCTTCTCGCCGGTGGCCAAGCTCTCCGACCTGATGCTGCCGGCCGCCGTCGGCACCGGGCTGGTCTTCGACACCGCCTGCGCGCCGATGATGCTCGGCCGGGTGCTGCTGCAGACCATGTGCGACGAACTCCCCGGCGCGGAGGCCCGGTTGGAGGCGGTCGAACACGCGGCGGCGGCGCGGGGGCTGTTCTTGGAATAGGCGCGGCCTGGAATGAGCACAGCCTCGACATGAGGCCGGGGGAGTACTTGCCACGAACCCGGGCATCCCCTAATGCAGGGGGTGCCGCCCATGCGCGTGATCCACGAGATGAAGTTCGTCGCCCGCCTGGCCTCGGGTGCCGACGAATGGTCCTGCCCCGCCTGCGGACGCCGCGTCACCCTGCGGCGCCTGCCCGAACCCGAACTGACCGTCCTCGACCCGGGCGACGAGTCCGCCGTCCACGTCGGCGTCATCGAACCCGACGCCCGCGCCACCGCGGCCGCCGAGAAGTACGGCCTCGGTCCGGTCCAGAACATCCCCCGCCCGCCCTCCCCGCCCGCCCCCGACGCCGCCGACCGCCGCTGGCTCGCCGAGATCGGCATCGACTGGGACGGCGGCGACGCCGCGGCGTGACGAGAGGACCGGCGCGCTCAGTTCCAGTGCGGCGACATGGCCCCGGTGAACATTGCCGGGGAGATGAGGTCGCGCAGCTCTGCGGTGGTACGGGCGATCTCTTCGTGGACGGCGATCTTCTCCGACAGCCCTTCCAGGATCTCCGTGATGGCGGCGGCTTGCGCGTGGGGCGGCAGGTTCACCGGCAGCTTGGAGAGGGCCGCCACCGTGACGCTCGGGATGCCGACGGTGCTCGTACTG
This sequence comes from Kitasatospora aureofaciens, assembly GCF_001188955.3. Taxonomy (GTDB): domain Bacteria; phylum Actinomycetota; class Actinomycetes; order Streptomycetales; family Streptomycetaceae; genus Kitasatospora; species Kitasatospora aureofaciens. Next base: position 62,474 of record NZ_JPRF03000030.1, read on the forward strand.
GCCTGTTCGAACCAGTTCTTGGCCACGGGACTGCCCAGGTAGTGCAGCAGGTACCCCTGCCATTCCGGGGCTCGGAGCCGCAGCCGCAGCAGGTTGCCGCTGAACAGCCAGCCTGCTTCTGCATCGGTGATGCGGGCCGCCCGCCCCGGATCTCCCGTGCGCGCGCAAACGATGTCGCCCGGCCGCAGGCGGTACTGATCGACCTTCGACTCTGCCTCCTGGGGCAGGAAAGTGAGATCGGCGTGGACGATCTGCCCCCGGTAGCCGATGTTCATCGGGCGCAGCAACGGGATGCCGGCGTTGCTGCGGCTCGCCGGATTCGTGAGGTGGCCGGGGCCGGACTGGATCTCACAGAGCACGCCGAGTTCCGTGGTCGTCCAGTCGGCCGGGATCGGCTGCTCGGCACTGTACGTCATGGCATTCCGTTCAGCAGGCGGGCGACCTGGTGGTCCACTTCCTGGGCTCGCACGTGCAGGCGAGCCAGTTCCTCGCGGATCCGGTGCAGCCGGTCCGTGGTGGCGGCCAGGTCGATCGGGGGGCCGGACCGGTGCATGTATCTGGCCGGGTCGAGTACGAAGTCCGCCGCCTTGATCTCAGCGAAGGTGGCGCGGCTGCTCGACCAGCGAGGGGAGCGGGTTCCGGTGAACTCGTGGGGAGCTCGCCGCCACGCCCGGTACTCGGCGACCAGCTCCGACACGTCCGTCTCGGTCAGTACGCGCAGCGTGCGGGTGTCCATCTCTCCCGCTTCCCGGGCGTCGACGAACCACACGTCCGGTGGGGAGTCCCCGGAGGGGCGGCGCAGGAGCCACAGACAGACCCCGATGGTCGTCGAGCTGAAGAGGCCGGGGGGGAGCGCGACCACTCCTTCGACGACGCCGGCTGACAGGAGCCGGGCGCGAATCTCGCGCTCCCTGCCCCCGCGGAAGGCCGCACCATTGGCCATGACGACGATGGCCTGCCCGTCGGGGGTCAACGACCGGACCGCGTGCTGGATCCATCCCAAGTCCGCATTACGCTCCGGTGGAGTGCCGAACGGCCAGTCCTCCCAGGCGAAACGTGCGTCGTAGCGGGCCTTCATGCTGAATGGTGGATTGGTCAGGACCAGGTCGTAGGCGACTGGCCCGGTCCGCCCACGTTCACTGGGCAGGTAAGGCTCGATCGCGGTCCGGAACGGAACGCCGTGCAGCATCAGGTTCATCGCGGCGATCCGGCGGTGCCGTTCGTTCGGGGTCTCGGCGACGGCCAGGTCCACGGTCGGGCCGCGCCCGGTTGGCTTGCCGCCGAATTCCACGAGCAGCTCGCCGGAGCGGCAGAACGGATCGTAGATGTCGGAAGGCTGCGGGAGCTCGCCCGCCAACTCGACCATGAGCCGACGCAGGGACGGCGGAGTCACCAGCTGTTCGCCGCGCCGTCCGAGTTTCTCGGTCTCGGTCTGGAGCAGTAGGCCGAACAGGTCGGCGGCCTGGGGTGCGTGGGTGATCTCCTCGATGAGGTGGCCGGCCCTCTCCAGAGACCATCGCTCGGGATCGGTGATAGGCCCGTCGGCCTCGCCGACCCATCCGTCGCCCTCCGGCCCGAGCAGGTCGGCCCGGATCCGGGCCAGGCTCCAGATCGGGCTTCGCCCGTGGTGAAGGTCATACGTGGCAGTCCGCCACTCGGTCGGAGCGTACCCACGAACGAAGACGAGTGACAGGAGGAGTTCCAGGTACAGGGATTCCCGGCCCGAATGACGCCAGGGCTCGCCGAGTGGGCCCAGCAGCGCCGTCGCCAGGCGACGCGACAGCGCGGGGTCGGGCGCGTCCGTCTCTTCGCGGATGCCTGCGGATCGACGGAACCGGTCGCCGTAGGTGGTTCCGGGGCGCTCGTCGGAGTTGAGTGCATTGGCCGGAATCGCACGTGGCGACAGCCATGCGGCCACCTCGTCGACCGCGAACAACTCGGCCCCCCCTACCAGCACCGGCTTCGGGTAGTCGGGGTGGCGCCTTTCCCAGTTGCTGACGGCGGGTCGGCTCACCCCGGCGTGCTTGGCGATGCCGGAACGGGAGATGAATCGTGCGGTGCCCTCCGGCATGGTGCTCACCACCTTCGGTCAGAACTGTGGGGTGCGCAGGCCGGCGCAGGTGTCCTGGCGCTGCTTCAGTACGGTCGGGACCCTGTCCAGCTGCCTCGCCTCGGCCGACAGGTCGGCGTTCAGGAGGTCCAGGAGGCGGAAGAGAGTCGCGTGGTCGGCTTCCAGACGGCGGTGGTGGATCGGTTCGTGGTGGCTGATGCGGTTGCGCAACAGCATCATGGTGGTGAACTGCCGGTGCAGGTCGTCCCGGCGTCCCGATCCGCGTGGGAAGGCCCGGTGGAGGGCCGGGACCCAGAAGGTCCGGTCGTACCTCCTGGACAGCAGCTTCACCCAGAAGCCGAAGGAGAGTTCGGCGACCACGTCGTCGGCAGTCGCCGGTCGGTGGTTGATCCGCCGCCCGCACTTGGTCTGGGCGTCCGAGACGAGCCGGGCGCCATCAGCGTCCAGCGGTGCGATCGACCACCAGTCGGGGCGTCCGAACCTGTGCATGAGGGCGCCGTGCAGGGCGTTGCGCAGGGCCACCTCAAGACAGTGAAGGGGACCGTAGAAGGCGGCCGACACTTCGATGTTCCACCAGTACAACCGGATCGCCGCAGACCGGCCACCGGCCGCCGTGGCGTAGGTCTGCAGGCGCGCTCCCGAGAGGCTGCGCTCTGCCCAGGTGGGCCATTCGCCGGTGTTCACGGAATCCCCCGAGTGGACGGTGAGGCCTTGCAGCCCCGGAGACGACTGGTAATCTCGGTCGAGTAAGCCCCGGGTCGCCTCTGCCTGCATGCCGCCCGGGGCACTGCTGTTTCTCGGGCGCATCGCCTCGGAGGCACTGCGCGGCCGTGGCGGATCACCGGCCTGTGCGTGCCGTTCCCGTCTTTCCGGACACTACAGTCGCGTCGCTGACGCCGCAAGCGCATTGCCGTGAGCTCGAATCTGTTAACCCCTCGCCGTGATGCGCGCGGGTGTCCGCTCCTGATGCTCGATGCCCGCCGTTGCCAGGCCGAACGGGTGGGTGGCCGAGGGTCTGGGGCGCGGGTGGAGGTCGGTGGCCGCCGGGGCTGATCGGATTGTTCGGGGGTCTGGTCGAAAGTGGCTTGTTTAGTTATATTCAGTCGAACCGAGCTTGAATGAATCCATCCGCAGAGAGGCCGGGACATGGTGCAGCAGCAGGCGAGCGGGCCGCGTGAGGTGCGTGCGGCGCGGGGGACGGGACTCACGACGCAGGGGTGGCAGCAGGAGGCTGCGCTGCGGATGCTGATGAACAACCTCGACCCCGAGGTGGCCGAGCACCCCTCGAAGCTGGTCGTGTACGGCGGCACCGGCAAGGCCGCGCGGGACTGGCGCTCCTTCGACGCCATGGTGAAGACGCTGCAGGGGCTGAAGCAGGACGAGACCATGCTGGTCCAGTCCGGGCGGCCGGTCGGCGTCATGCAGACCCACGAGTGGGCGCCGCGCGTGCTGATCGCCAACTCCAACCTGGTCGGCGACTGGGCCAACTGGGAGGAGTTCCGCCGGCTGGAGAGCCTCGGGCTCACCATGTACGGCCAGATGACCGCCGGCTCCTGGATCTACATCGGCACCCAGGGCATCCTCCAGGGCACCTACGAGACCTTCGCCGCCGTCGCCAACAAGCGCTTCAACGGCACGCTGGAGGGCACCATCACCCTCACCGCCGGTCTGGGCGGGATGGGCGGCGCCCAGCCGCTGGCCGTCACCATGAACGGCGGCGTGGCGATCTGCATCGACTGCGACCCGTCCCGGATCTCCCGCCGGATCGAGCACCGCTACCTGGACGTCGAGGCCAAGGACCTCAGCCACGCCCTGGAGCTCGCCACCGCCGCCCGCGACAAGAAGCAGCCGCTCTCCATCGGCGTGCTGGGCAACGCCGCCGAACTGGTCCCGCAGCTGCTCGCGATGGACGCGCCGATCGACATCGTCACCGACCAGACCAGCGCCCACGACCCGCTGGCCTACCTGCCGGTCGGCGTCGCCTTCGACGACATGGCCGACTACGCGGCCGCCAAGCCCGCCGAGTTCACCCAGCGCGCCCGCGAGTCGATGGCCGCCCACGTCGAGGCGATGGTCGGCTTCCTGGACCGTGGCGCCGAGGTCTTCGACTACGGCAACTCGATCCGCGGCGAGGCCCAGCTGGCCGGCTACGACCGCGCGTTCGCCTTCCCCGGCTTCGTCCCGGCGTACATCCGCCCGCTGTTCTGCGAGGGCAAGGGCCCGTTCCGCTGGGCCGCGCTGTCCGGCGACCCGCAGGACATCCACAAGACCGACAAGGCCGTCCTCGACCTCTTCCCGGAGAACGAGTCGCTGGCCCGCTGGATCAAGATGGCCCAGGAGAAGGTGCACTTCCAGGGCCTGCCCGCGCGCATCTGCTGGCTCGGCTACGGCGAGCGCGACAAGGCAGGTGAGCGCTTCAACGACATGGTCGCCTCCGGCGAGCTGTCCGCCCCGATCGTGATCGGCCGCGACCACCTGGACTGCGGCTCGGTGGCCTCCCCGTACCGCGAGACCGAGGCGATGCTGGACGGCTCGGACGCGATCGCCGACTGGCCGCTGCTCAACGCCATGGTCAACGTGGCCTCCGGTGCCTCCTGGGTGTCCATCCACCACGGCGGCGGCGTCGGCATCGGCCGCTCGATCCACGCCGGCCAGGTCACCGTCGCCGACGGTACGGCGCTGGCGGGCGAGAAGATCCGCCGGGTGCTCACCAACGACCCGGGCATGGGCGTCATCCGGCACGTGGACGCCGGGTACGACCGCGCCACCGAGGTCGCCGCCGAGCGCGGTGTGCGCGTCCCGATGGGTGAGCTGTGACCTTCCAAGAGATGTGGGCGGAGCTGCTCCCCGTGGGCCGCTCCGCCGCCTCCGGCGGCTACCGCCGCTTCGCCTGGAACTCCGCCGACGCCGAGTGCCGTGCCTGGTTCGAGCAGCAGGCCCGCGGCCGCGGCCTGACGTACGAGCTGGACCGCAACGGCAACCAGTGGGCCTGGCTGGGCGATCCTCACGGTGAGGGCGCGGTCGTCACCGGCTCGCACCTGGACTCCGTCCCGGACGGCGGCGCCTTCGACGGCCCGCTCGGGGTGGTCTCCTCCTTCGCCGCCCTGGACGAACTGCGCGCCCGCGGGGCCGAGTTCGACAAGCCCCTGGCGATCGTCAACTTCGGTGACGAGGAGGGCGCCCGGTTCGGCGTGGCCTGCATCGGATCCCGGCTGACCGCCGGGGTGCTCTCCCGCGACGCCGCGTACGAGCTGCGCGACGCCGGCGGGGTGCGGCTGCCCGACGCGATGGAGAAGGCCGGCTACGACCCGACCGCGATCGGCGCGGACGAGGAGCGGCTGTCCCGGATCGGCGCCTTCGTCGAACTCCACGTCGAACAGGGCCGCCACCTCGCCGAGGGGCAGCCGGTGGGTGTGGCCGGGGCGATCTGGCCGCACGGCCGCTGGCGCTTCGACTTCCACGGCGAGGCCAACCACGCCGGCACCACCCGGATTGAGGACCGCCGCGACCCGATGCTGACGTACGCCAACACGGTGCTCGCCGCCCGCAAGAAGGCGAAGCTGGCGGGCGCGCTGGCCACCTTCGGCAAGGTCGCGGTCGAGCCCAACGGCACCAACGCGATCGCGTCGCTGGTGCGCGGCTGGTTGGACTCCCGGGCCGCCGACGAGCGCACCCTCACCGAGCTGGTCGCCGAGATCGAGCGGGCCGCCGCCGAGCGCGGCGAGCGCGACGGCGTCCGGGTCGAGCTGACCCGCGAGTCCTACACCCCGGTGGTGGACTTCGACGGCCCGCTGCGCGACCGGCTCGCCAAGCTGCTCGACGCCCCGGTGCTGCCCACCGGCGCGGGACACGACGCCGGGATCCTGGCGTCCGCCATCCCGACCGCCATGCTGTTCGTGCGCAACCCCACCGGCGTCTCGCACTCCCCGGCCGAGCACGCCGAGACGGCCGACTGCCTGGCCGGGGTCACCGCCCTCGCCGACGTACTGGAGGACCTGGCGTGTCATTGACCGTGCCGGTGAGCTACTGGGCGCAGTACGCCTGGCTGCCGCACCCCAACGGGCCGGTGGTCGAGCAGGACGTGCTGATCACCACCGGCCCCGACGGCCGGATCGTCCGGGTGGAGCCGGACAGCGGGCCCTGCCCGTCCGGCGCCGTCCGCCTCGACGGGCTGCTGCTGCCCGGCCAGGCCAACGCCCACTCGCACGCCTTCCACCGGGCGCTGCGCGGGCACGTCCAGGTCGGCTCCGGGACATTCTGGACCTGGCGGGACACCATGTACCGTTTCGCTGGCGCGCTCGACCCGGACAGCTACCTGGAGCTCGCCACCGCCGTCTACGCCGAGATGGCGCTCGCCGGGATCAGCGCCGTCGGCGAGTTCCACTACCTGCACCACGCGCCCGGCGGCGCCCGCTACACCGACCCGAACGCGATGGGCGAGGCGCTGATCGAGGCCGCCGCCCGGGCCGGCATCCGGATCACCCTGCTGGACACCTGCTACCTGTCCTCCGGTTTCGGCGCCGAACCCACCCACCCGCAGCTGCGGTTCAGCGACGGCGACGCCGAGGCCTGGGCGGTCCGCGCCGACGCGCTCAAGCCGCGCGAGCACGCCCGGATCGGCGCTGCCATCCACTCGGTCCGGGCCGTCCCGGCCGAGCAGCTGGGCACCGTCGCGCACTGGTCGGCGATGCGCGGGGCGCCGCTGCACGTCCACCTGTCCGAGCAGACCGCCGAGAACGACGCCTGCCTGGCCGCGCACGGCGTCACCCCGACGCGGCTGCTCGCCGACCACGGCGCGCTCGGCCCGCGCACCTCGGCCGTGCACGCCACCCACCTCACCGACGAGGACGTCACGCTCCTCGCCGACTCCTCCACCACCGTCTGCATGTGCCCCACCACCGAGCGGGACCTCGCCGACGGCATCGGCCCGGCCCGCCGGCTCGCCTCGGCGGGCAGCCCGATCAGCCTGGGCAGCGACAGCCACGCGATCATCGATCCGTGGGAGGAGGCGCGGGCGCTGGAGCTGGACGAGCGGCTGCGGACCCGCACCCGCGGGCACTGGACGGCGAACGCGCTGCTGCGGGCCGGTGGCGAGGACGGGCACGCCTCGCTGGGCTGGCCCGAGGCCGGGCGGATCGAGGCCGGGGCGCTCGCCGACTTCACGGCGATCACGCTGGACTCCGTCCGTACGGCCGGGCCGCCGCCCCGGCTCGGCGCCGAGATCGCGGTGTTCGCGGCCTCGGCGGCGGACGTGCGGCACCTGGTGGTCGGCGGGCGGCACGTCGTCCGGGACGGCGTCCACCAGCTGGTGGCCGACGTGCCGGGGGCGCTGCGCTCCGCGATCGGCGCGCTGGACTGCTGAACCCTGTTGTCCGACTCCCTTTGTCCGACTCCCTTCGGAAGGCGTTGACTTGAGCACCAGGACCACTGTGATCACGGGCATCGGCAGCCTGGTCACCAATGACCCCGGGCACGGCACCGGGCCGCTCGGCCTGCTCACCGACGCGGCCGTGGTGATCGACGGCGACACCGTCGCCTGGGTCGGCCCGGCGGCGCAGGCCCCGGCGGCGGACGAGCGCTTCGACGCCGAGGGCCGGGCGCTGCTGCCCGGCTTCGTCGACTCGCACGCCCACCTGGTGTTCGCGGGCGACCGCACCGCCGAGTTCAACGCCCGGATGTCCGGGCAGGCGTACTCGGCGGGCGGCATCCGCACGACGGTGGCGGCGACCAGGGCCGCTTCGGATGCGGAGCTGGAGGCGAACCTGGCCGGGTTCGTCCGGGAGGCGCTGCGGCAGGGCACCACCACGATCGAGTGCAAGTCCGGCTACGGGCTGACGGTCGAGGACGAGGCCCGAGCGCTGCGGATCGCGGCGAAGCACACGCCCGAGACCACGTACCTGGGGGCGCACATCGTCGCTCCCGAGTACGCCGAGGACCCGGCGGGCTACGTGGACCTGGTGACCGGCGAGATGCTGGACGCCTGTGCGCCGCACGCCCGTTGGGTGGACGTGTTCTGCGAGAAGGGGGCGTTCGACGGCGACCAGGCGCGGGCCGTCCTGACGGCGGGCATCGAGCGCGGGCTGACGCCGAGGGTGCACGCCAACCAGCTCACGTACGGGCCGGGCGTGCAGCTGGCGGTGGAGCTGGGGGCCGCGTCGGCGGACCACTGCACGCACCTGACAGATGAGGATGTCGCGGCGCTGGCGGGTTCGGCGACGGTCGCGACGCTGCTGCCGGGGGCGGAGTTCTCCACCCGGGCCGAGTACCCGAGCGGGCGCAGGTTGTTGGACGCTGGCGCGGTGGTCGCGCTGTCGACGGACTGCAACCCGGGATCGAGCTTCACGAGTTCGATGGCGTTCTGCATCGCGGTGGCGGTGCGGGAGATGGGGATGACGCCGGACGAGGCGGTCTGGGCCGCGACTGCGGGCGGCGCGCACGCGCTGCGCCGCAGTGACGTCGGTGTGATCACTGCTGGTGCCCGCGCCGACCTGCTCCTCCTTGATGCCCCCTCCCACGTCCACCTCGCCTACCGCCCGGGCGTGCCGCTGACGGCGGCGGTCTGGCGGGAGGGCGTCCGGGAGGTCTGAGGCCCGGGACTGTAGACGGCCCCCGCGCCCCCGGGGTGGCGGGCGCGGGGGCTTCTTGTTTAGGCGTCGGCGATCAGGTGGTCGAACTCGCCGGCCTTGGCGCCCTGGAGGAAGTCGGCGAACTTGTGAGGCGTGGTGCGCACGATGACATCGCTCTCATCGGACTCGCGGAGCTCAATCGCCGCGTTGGCAGTCCGAACCTCAACGCATGCGTTGCTGGATCCTGAGTAACTGGACTTCTGCCACGCAGAGCTGGTCATGAGAATCAGGCTAGCCACCGGCGGCCTCTTGCGGGAAGCAAGAGGCCGCCGGAACGATTCGCTCAGGCGTTGGTGATGAGGTGGTCGAACTCGCCGGCCTTGGCGCCCTGGAGGAAGGCCGCGAAGTTCGGGCGGGTGGTGTGGACGATGACATCGCCCTCGTCGGACTCCCGGAGCTCGATCACCCCTTCATGTCCGCGCACCTCGACGCAGTTGCTGGCTGCTTCGCTGAAGCTGGATTTCTGCCACTCGGAGCTATTCATACCTGTCGTTCAGTTCCTTCATGATCGAGCGAATGTAATCTCGCGACTCGCTCTCCGGGAGCGCGACGGCTTCGATGCGCTCAAAGATTGCGCGATAGCCTGCCAACTGGGCGGGCGAGTCGAAGATGTGGGAGCCGTGGGACGAGTCAGCCTGGACCGTATCCAGCTCCGGCACCGGTCCCTCCGCGTAGATCAGGTTCTCACTGGGGCCAGGGAAGTCGGCCGTATCGAACGGAACGACTCGCAGTGAGACTCCCGGAAGCTGGGAGTCTTCGACGAGGGAACCGAGCTGTTCCTTGAGTACTGCGGGGCCGCCATACTGAATTCGCAGCGCTGCCTCGTGGACCAGTGCCACGTACGGCGTTTCACCGGACCGAATAGTCTGCTGCCTGCGCAGGCGGAACCCCACCCTGCGATCGACCTCGCGACCGGGAAGAGGGGTGAAACCTCTCGCGAAAACGGCAGCGGCGTAGGGGACCGTCTGAAGCAGCCCCGGGATGAAGCCGATGTTGAAGCTCTTGAGCCTCTTCGCATGTCCCTCCATTTCCGCCACATCAATGGGGGCGGCTGTCAGGGTGTTGCGGTACTCATCCCACCAGGCCCGATCTCGCTCCCTGGCCATCCCGGCGAGCGCGTCAACCAAGGGCGCGTTGGCACACATGCAAGCCTCCGCGATCTCGTGCAGGCGCTCCACGCTGACGGCGGACTTCCCGTTCTCCATCTGCGTCACCAGAGCTGGAGTCACACCGAGCAAGCGGGCGAGGTGGCTGCCTGCGAAGCCGGCCTGCTCTCGCATTCTCCGCAGTTCAGCGCCGAGCCGACGCTGGCGAAGGGTCGGGTTCTGGCGGTTGGCCATGGCGTCCTCTCTGCCGGTACAGGCGCCAGTCTGCCGTGCCGCGCGCAGGGGTGGCCATCCGGGGATGACTCCATCGGGGGAACCTTCGCGCATTGAGCTTAACCTTAAGCTCCAATGGGCTATCGTCGTCCACAGCTCGATCCGACGAGTCGTCAGTAATGCCTGTGTATGGGGCAGTAGGCGCCTGCTGCCCGCGCACCGAAGAGCAACCGCCGCCCCGGTCTGGCTCACGGTGACGACCGTCATCACCTCTCCATCTGTCCCCACGCCACAGCCTCACGGAGGTTCCCGTGTGCACCCGTAACACTCCCTCGCTCACCCTTTCCCGTCAGGCCCTGCGGGACGCCATGACCCGCAGCGGCCGCTGGGACGCCGAGGCCATCTTCAACGCCGAACTCGCCCTCTGCGAGCTGATCTCCAACGCCTGGCGGCACGGCGCGACCCCCGCGCCCGTCGTCTGGTTCTCCATCCTCGACCAGACCCTCCGCGTCACCGTCTCCGACGAGAGCGACGCCCTCCCGCAGCCGCGAACGTCCCCCGGCCTCACCGAGACCGGCCGGGGCCTCCAGCTGGTCGAGGGCCTCACCGACCGCTGGGGCGTCGACCCGCAGAAGCGCGGCAAGACCACCTGGTACGAGCTGGACTCCGACGCGTGACCCGCGACCCCATCGCCCCGGAAGACCCCCGGATGCGCGACTACACCGAAACTCAAATCACCTCCCTCCTCGGCGAGTTGCACCGCCGGCGCCTCCCGCACGGCCTCCTCTGGGGCTCCGCCGCGCCCGGCGAGAAGACCCTCGACGGCCGCATCCTGATCGACTTCGGCAACTCCCCGGTGAGCACTCTCCTCAACCTCCTCCACCTCCTCCGAGACCTGGAGAGGGACGAGCCGTGGCACCGGTGAAGTTCTTCGTCGGTGCGGTCCTCCTCGCCCTGCTCGCCCTCGCGATCGCCACCGTCGCCCTCGGTGTCCTCGCCACCCTCAAGATGCCCCGCCCCGAGCACCGCGACGACCGGTCCTGACGCCCACGCGCAGGCCCTCGCCCACCCAGGCCGGGGGCCTCGCGGGCAATCACGACCCCGCGTGAGCGGGATCACGCCCACCGCGTGAAACCCCGTCAGCCGGTTCGTCGATCTCATCACCGTAGTGGTGAGTTCCGTGAACGTGTACGGGGTGACGCATGGGTGAGTCCGCGGCCGCGAAGGCCGTGCAGAAGGTCACCGGCATGTGGTGGCCGGACGCCGACCCGGACAAGCTGCGCACGGTGGCCGACGCGTGGGAGGCGATGGCCACCGCCATCGACAACGTCACCGCCCCCACCAACCAGGCCGCCGCCGCCATCGTCGCCAACAACCACGGCCCAGCGATCGACGCCTTCGGCAAGTTCTGGGCCCGGTACTACGGCGGCAAGGACAGTGCGGGCAAGGGCAAGGGCTGGCTGCCCGAGACCGCCGACGCCTGCCGCGCCCTCGCGAAGGCGCTGCGCGACTTCGCCCACGAGGTCGACAAGGCGATCAAGAAGCTGGAGGAGGAGGCCGCGATCGTCGGCGGCACCCTCGTCGTCGGCGCCGCCCTGGCCATCGTCACCTTCAGCATCTCGGCGGACATCGCCGCCGCCACCGCCGCGGGCATCGTCGCCACCGCCGCGGCCGTCGGTGTCACCGTGTCCGAGGCCATCGCCACCATCGCCGCCACCGTGCTGGTCGGTGCCGCCTTCGGCGCGGTGGAGGCCATCACCGTCGACCTCGCGGTCGCTCAGCCCATCCGCGTCGAGCTGTTCGGCGACGGCGGCTACAGCCTCACCGAGGCCGCCGACTCCGCCGAGACCGGCGGCATCATGGGCGGCGCCGGGGGCGGCCTCGGCGCCGGCGCCCGCGTCGTGACCACCGCCGCCGAGACCACCGAGAACGCCTCCGTCGCCCTCGCGGGCCTCGCCAAGGTCGCCAACGCCGCCGACACCGTCCCCGGCCGCATGATCACCGGCGCCGGCCTCACCTACGGCTACGACACCGCCTTCAAAACCGGCCCCGTCATGCCCCTCGACCTCGTCCTCGGCGCCGTCGGCAGCGCCGCCGGGCCCCGCGCACGCTCCACCGAGAGCGCCCCGTACGTGCCCAGGCACGCCAAGCCGGTCGAGCTGCCGATGCCCGGCAGGCTGCCCCCGCGCGAGTACGTCGAGGCCCACCCGAGCGTCGCCAAGGTGACCACGGAACTGGCACGCGTGCCGCCCAAGGTCTTCAACCACGTCTGGGACTACCTGAAGGCCGCGCCCGGCGGCGGCATCAGCATCGGCCCCAGGCCCATCACCGAACTCCCGGGCGGCTTCCACCTCGCCGGGGTCAAACCGGTGGGCGGCAGCGCACCCGCGGAACACGTACCCGGTATGTACCTGCCCACCGAGCGCAGGCTCCTCATCGATTCGAGCGCCAATACGAAGAGCAGTGTCGCGGTTCACGAGTTCGGGCACGCGGTTGACGAGGCCTACGGTTTCAAGAGCCGTCAGCCGGACTGGCAGCATGTGCAGCAGCAGGTTTTGGACCGGATCGGCGGAAACCCGAAGCTCGACGCCTACACCCGCCAGCCGCACGAGTTCTTCGCCGAGGCTTTCAATCACTGGACGGCCAAGAAGCTGACCAAATTCACATTCGGCGACCGTGAGGCCGCGAAGATCCTGAAGGAGTATTTTGAGCGAGCATTCTGAGCCCTACGAAGTCCTCGCGTTCCCGATGCTCGACGCCGACGGCGTGACCATCTGGCAGAAGTACGGCGGCAGGACCGTGGAGGGGTACTACTACGACGGCTGGCACAAGATCGAGCCCGGCGACCCCCGCTACGACGAACTGCTCCCGCAGGCACGCGAGAACCCCCAGGACGACGATGATGACGAGGACGACCTGGACGACCTGGACGACGACGGGCCCACGGTCCACCCCGAGACCCTGGCCATGCTGATGGACATGCAGCGCCGAACGACCGAGCGCGGCGAGCAACACTGAAACACGCGAAGGCCCTCGCCCGCCCAGGTCGAGGGCCTCGCGGGCGCCCACTGTCAGCCGGGATAGGGGGTCGCCCTGTGTTCCAGGAAGTGCTGGAGCCGGAGGCCCCGGTGCTGACGTGCTCAGGTGGCCTTCAAACGCTCCAGGAGCTCAGGGACGCCGTCGACCTTGCGAGAGGTGTTGAAAGCCGGTGTGAGCTCCCGGATCAGGGCTACGCACCGGCCTCAAGTTCCGCATCCACCCCCTCGCCGCCGCCATCGCCCACGACCAGCTCGCTCGCCTGGACGGCTACCTCGCAGGCCGGGCGGACGTCGCGCGCTACCTGACCGGACAGCTGGTCCGGATACCGGGCCTGGGGGTCACCGAAGTGCCCGAAGGAGTCGTCCCTTCCTGGTACGGGTTGACGCTCACGTCGATGGCATCGCGGCTCCCTGATCGCGGGCACCATCCGGGCGGAATCCTGGCGATGGTTCCACCGTCGGGTACCGGGGCAGCCTCGGCGGGTGCTGCCGTCCTCGCAGCACCCTCGCTGCGAGGACGCGTGTACACCAGCGCTGGCCATGGACTTCGTGAGCGGCCCGCTCCCCGCATGCAGGGAGCGGGCCGCTTCGGTGTGCCGATCAGCCGAAGGGCAGGACCTGGGTGCTGCCACCGGCCAGGATGCGCTGGTATTCACTCCCGCCGCTGAGTGAGCGGTAGTTGAGCACCGGATCGCCCGCCCGTACGAGGGTGGTCGCACATCCGAGGCACCAGGGCTGTGGCGGCTGCACGTCGAGATCCTCGATCACCGCAGGAGCGGAGCACTGCGTGCAGTCCGCCATCGCGTCCTCCCCGGGGTCAGGCCCAGGTGGAGCCGCACGTGGTGCAGCCCCATCGGCCGTCCATGGTCTGGTATGTGGCGCCCGATCCGCAGACCGGGCAGGTGCGGGCGCTCGGCTCATAGACCCGCTCCAGCAGGGTACTGGGCGTTGAGGTGGTGGTGGGCTCGATCTCGGTGACGGGCTTGTCGAGCAGGACGGTAGTCATGGCGTCTCCCCTCCGGATGAAGTGACAGAGATGCGCCGGCCGGGCATCACCCAGGGAACTCGGCTGTGGTCCAGATGTGGATGCTGTCGGGGTGCTCCCGCACGCCGTGTGCGTGCTCCGCACACCTCGTGCGCACCCCGCCTGGGGATGGCGTCCTGTCGATACGGTTGCCACTCCACGCAGTCGAAGGGCGACACCGTGTCACGTCAACGTCAACTCGGGGTGCTCATCAGGGCCGCTCGGTGTGCACGGCGGATGACTCAGGCCCAGCTGGGCCGCGCGTGTGGCTACTCGGCGTCGGCGATCAGCCGGGTCGAGGCGGGCGCGCTCCGGCCAACCGAGCAGGCGCTGCTGCGAATTGCCAGGCGTTGGACCTGCCGCTTGACGCCATTGGTCTGGGTCGACCGGCTACGCTGGCACAGGATGTGACCCCGGATCAGGAGGACGCCATGCTCCGCAGGCAGCTGCTCGTGGCTGGCATGGCGGCAGCTGGGGCGCTTTCATCCGCCTCCGCTGCTGCCGCGCGCCCGGATGCATCAGCCCGGATCGTTGGGGCCCTGTAGGAGCCCGAACCCTCTGAACCCACGTCGTTGCGGCAGCTCATGGCATCGCTGACATCGGCGCGCGCGCAGTTCACGGCGGCCCGCTACCGACAGCTCGGCGACTTCCCGCCCGGCTTGCTGGGCTCGGCGCAGGCGACCCGCGAGGCCCTGTCCGGCCGGTCCCGTGAGGAGGCCCATGGGTGTGTGGCCCGTGCCTGGGTGCTGGCGACGGAACTCGCGTTGAAGGCTCACTCCGACGTCGCGTGGCCGGCAGCGGACCGGGCTCTGGCTGCGGCCCAGGCCAGCGGCGATCCGGTGGTGCACGGGGAGGCGGCTCGGGTTCTGGCGATCACGATGCGACGTTCAGGACGCCCGGCCGCCGCCGTCGATCTCCTGCGTCGCACCGCTGACTCGCTCTCCCAGGACCGAAACGACGTGTCTTGGGCTGTGGCGGCGACCCTGCTGATGACGTCCGCCTACACGGCTGCGTGCGGGCAGCGCCGAAGCGACGCCCTCGACCTCATGTCGGGCGCGGCGGATGCGGTCGGCCGGGTGATCAGCGCCAGGTTCCGGCCGAGCACCCCGCTGTTTACCGTCGACGCCACCAGCACGCAGGTGGACCTGTACTGGATTGGCGTACACACGGCGCTGGGCACCCCCGACGAGGGGGTGCCGTACGCGGCGCGGATCGCGCCGGGACAGCTGCCGACCACCGAGCGCCGGGCCCGGTACGGCACAGACTGCGCGCGCATGTGGCACCATCTCGGCGACCACCGCAAGACGTTCGCGTCGCTGCGGTTCACCGAGCAGGTCGCCCCGGAGGAGGTGCGTCGGCCGGCTCTGCGGGCTCTCACAGCGGACCTGCTGTACGCGCCGGTCGCCGTGGCCGGCGTGCGGGAGTTTGCCGCGCGCACAGGCGTCTCATAGGGGGGCGGCGGGCCCGGGAGGGCCTTCGGTCATGAGAGGCCCAAGGACCGCCGCAGGAACGTCAGTTCGTGCCGGAGCAGGTTTGCCAGCACGGCCTCGTCGGTCGGGCGGTGACCGGTTGCCCGCAGGGGCAGGACGTCGTGGGGGCGGCCGGCGGCGACCAAAGCACTGGAGAGCCGCAGGGTGTGGGCGGGGTAGACGTTGTCGTCGGCCAGGCCCTGGATCAGCAGCAGCGGGCGGCTCAGGTTCGGCGCCTCGGCGATGAGGGAGCCGTCGTCGTAGTGCTCGGGGTACTGGTCGGGGTGGCCGAGGAAGCGTTCCTGCCAGTGGGTGTCGTAGAGGCGCCAGTCGGTGGGCGTGGCCCCGGCCGAGGCGGCGTGGAAGACGTCCGGCCGCCTCAGCACCGCGAGGGCGGCCACGTAGCCGCCGAAGGACCAGCCGCGGATGCCGACCCGGTCGAGGTCGAGCAGTCCGGGCCGCAGCCGGGCCGTCTCCCGCAGGCCGTCGATCTGGTCCTCCAGCGGGGGCCCGGCCTTGTCACCCCAGACCGTCTTGTCCCACTGCGGCCCGCGGCCGGGGGTGCCTCGTCCGTCTATGACCAGCACCGCGAAACCCTGGTCGGCGAACCACTGCGACACCTGCTCGTGCCAGACGCCGCCGGTGGTGACCTTCTGCATCGCGGGCCCGGCGTACGGGTCGAGCAGTACGGGCAGCGGGCCGTCGCCGGGGCGATACCCGGTGGGCAGGTAGAGCGCGGCGCGCAGTTCGCGAGGGCCGAGGCGGAGCAGCTCGGGGCGGGCGGTGACGACGGGCGGTTCGGCGTACGAGGTGAGGGCGAGCGGCGGGCGGCCCTCCCGGAGCACGGTGGAACGGACACCCTCGGACCGGGTGGTGAGCACCAGCGTGCCGCCGCGCCGTACCCCGTCGTGCAGGCCCGGGCCGTCGCTCAACTGCTGCAGGCCGAGATCGGGCCGGTAGACCCACAGGTGCGTCTCCGTAGGTTCCTCGGAGGCGGTGAACAGCACCTCCTCGCCCTCCGTCCCGACCACCGCCCGCAGCTGCAGCCCCTCCGGCGTGACGGGTTTGCCGTCGACGGTGAGCCGCCGGGTGCCGCCGTCATCGGTGGTGTCGACCAGCGCCCCGCCCGCCGTCCGGGCCGGAAGGCCGGGGACCAGCTCGATCCAGTGCGGGTCCGTCCGCTCGGCGAGCAGCCGGGTGGCGCCGTCCGGCTCGATCGCGAGCGTACGCACCGTGCGCTGGTCGCGGCTCTGCACGGCGGCGTACGGGCCGTGGCCGTCCCAGCCGGCGGCGGTGAGGTACTCGAACGCATCGCGGTCCCAGCGGACCTCGACCCGACTGCCGTCGAGGCCGATCAGCCAGAGCGAGACGTCGGCGTTGGCGGTGCCGGCCAGCGGGTAGCGGATGGCGCGCGGCTGCTGCTGCGGGTCTGCCGGGTCGGCGAGGAAGAGTCGGGTGACGGCGCGCTCGTCGACCCGGGCGACCAGGAGCGCGGCGCCGTCGGGGGACCACCAGTAGCCGCGGTCGCGGTACATCTCCCCGGTGGCGACGTACTCGGCGAGGCCGTACGAGACGTCCTCGGCCTCGGGCTCGGCCAGCAGCCGGTCGCCCGTGCCGTCCGCGCCGACCACCCGCAGGGCGCCGCCGCTGACGTAGGCGATCGTGCGGCCGGTCGGGTCGAGCCGTACCTCCTGGGGCCGCCCGGCGGAGGGGATCGGGCGCACGTCACCCGTGACGGTGTCGACCAGCCACAGCCCGCCGTCCAGCGCGAAGACCGCGAGGGAGCCGGTGGCGTCGGTGCTGTACGAGGCGATGCCGGTGGCGGACCCGAGCACGCCCGGGTCGGCGATCAGCCGCTCCGCACCGGTCGCGGTGTCCAGCGCCCACAGGCAGATGAGCGGGTCGGTGCCGCCCCGGCTGCGCAGGAACAGGACGGTGGCGCCGTCGGCGGAGGGCTCCGGCTGGGTGGGGACCCCCAGGGTGAACCGTCTGGTGCGGGCAAGTTGCTGCGGAAACGAGTCGGTGGCCATGCGGGCACCGTAGGCGGAAAACGGCCGGGGCCGCCGTGGATCTCAGGAATCCACGGCGGCCCCGGAGCTTCACCGGGCGGACGTCAGTGCACGTCGCCCATGAGCTTGACGACCTTCTTGCGGTACATCGCCAGCGCGACACCCGCGAGGATCGCCATGACGCCCTGCACCGCGAAGTACGCGGTCCCGCCGACGATCTTGTCGCCCAGCACCAGCTGGAAGATGGCGGCGACGCAGTCACCCGCGGTGACGGCGAGGAACCAGACGCCCATCATCTGGCTGGCGTACTTGGTCGGCGCCAGCTTGGTGGTGACGGACAGGCCGACCGGGGAGAGGGTGAGCTCACCGACGGTCTGGACCAGGTAGACCATGGCCAGCCACAGCGGGGTGACCTTGGTGTCGCCGGAGGCGGAGGCCATCGCCAGCATCATGACGATGAAGGAGGCGCCGATCATCAGCAGACCGAAGGCGAACTTCATGGTGGTGCTGGGGTTCTTCGACCGGCGGGCCAGCGCGACCCAGATCCAGGCGAAGACCGGGGCCAGCGCCATGATGTACAGCGGGTTGAGCGACTGGAACCAGCTGGACGGGAAGTTGAGCCCGAACAGCGTGGACGCGGTGTGCTCGTCGGCGAAGATGTTCAGCGTCGAGCCGGACTGGTCGTAGATCATCCAGAACACGGCGGCGGCGACGAAGAACCAGATGTAGCCGCTCATCTTGGACTGCTCGTTGGCGTCGAGGTCCTTGTCGCGCTTCACCTTGGTGAAGACCAGGACCGGGATCGCCAGGCCCGCGATGGACAGCGGCCAGATCGCCCAGTTGATGGTGAAGTGGCCGGTAGCGGCGACGACGCCGTAGAAGACGGCGGCGATGGCCAGCCAGATGCCCGCCTTGGTGAAGATCTTCCGCTTCTCGTCCGGGGTGATCGGCGAGGTGACGACGTTGCTCTTCGGGCTCAGGTGGCGGGTGCCCAGCAGGAACTGGCCCAGGCCGAGGGCCATGCCGACACCGGCGAGGGCGAAGCCCAGGTGCCAGCTGACGCTCTGGCCGACGGTGCCGATGACCAGCGGGGCCGCGAAGGCACCGAGGTTGATGCCCATGTAGAAGACGGTGAAGCCACCGTCGCGGCGCGGGTCGTTCGGGCCGTCGTAGAGGTGGCCGACCATCGTCGAGATGTTGGCCTTGAGCAGGCCGGAGCCGACCGCGATGAAGGCGAGGCCGACGAAGAACGACGCGCTGAAGGGGACCGCCAGCAGGAAGTGGCCGATCATGATGATCGTGCCGCCGACCGCGACGGTCTTGCGAGCGCCGAGGAAGCGGTCCGCGATCCAGCCGCCCGGGAGGGCGAGCAGGTAGACCATGGCCGTGTAAACGCTGTACACGGCGGCGGCGACGGCCGTCTTCATGGCCAGGCCGCCGTCCGCGACGGAGGCGGTCATGTAGAGCACCAGCAGGGCGCGCATGCCGTAGTAGCTGAAGCGCTCCCACATCTCGCTCATGAAGAGAGTGGCGAGTCCCCGGGGGTGGCCGAGGAAGGTCTTGCCGCCAGGAGTGGCCGACGTGACGCCGGTGTCCAGGGTCGTAGACGCCATGAGTAGTGGTTCCTTGCCTGATCGCGTCCGCCTAGGGGGGTGGCGGCGGACGAACTTCAACCACTGTACGTGGCGATATTTGGCGTTATCAGATGACAAAAGCCACGCATTAGGTATGGGAATGGCAAAGTTCCAGGAAGATCTGCCCGATTGATCGATGGTAGACCGGCATGTCCTCCTTCGGTTTCAAGATCCAATCGGGGATTCTTCGCCGAACGACCGGTTGGTGTCACCCTGTTGGTCCATTGGGAAGCCTTGTATAACGATCACGCTCTGTGAACTACCTCACAGGGCGTACGGCCTTACCCGAGCGGACTACCATCACCACATGACCTGTGTGCTGCTCGCCGAGGACGATCCGGCGATCTCCGAACCGCTCGCCCGGGCCCTGCGACGGGAGGGCTACGAGGTGCTCGTCCGCGAGGACGGTCCGACCGCACTCGCCGCCGGCCTCACCGAGGAGGTCGACCTCGTCGTCCTGGACCTCGGCCTGCCCGAGATGGACGGTCTGGAGGTCTGCCGCCGCCTGCGCGCCGACGGCAAGAGCTGCCCCGTGCTGGTGCTGACCGCCCGCGCCGACGAGGTGGACACCGTGGTCGGCCTGGACGCCGGCGCCGACGACTACGTCACCAAGCCCTTCCGCCTGGCCGAGCTGCTCGCCCGCGTCCGGGCCCTGCTCCGGCGCGGCAACGTCGACCAGCTCACCACCGGTGCGCACGGGGTGAAGATCGACATCGAGTCCCACCGTGCCTGGCTCGGCGAGGAGGAGCTGACCCTCTCCGCCAAGGAGTTCGAGCTGCTGCGCGTCCTGGTCCGCGACGCCGGCCGGGTCGTCACCCGCGAGGAGATCATGCGGCAGGTCTGGGACACCACCTGGTGGACCTCGACCAAGACCCTGGACATGCACATCTCCTGGCTCCGCAAGAAGCTCGGCGACGACGCGGCGAACCCGCGCTACATCGCCACCGTGCGCGGGGTGGGCTTCCGGTTCGAGAAGAATTAACCCCGCACGGAGATCGTGGCCGGGCGGCGGCCGATGAAGCGGAAGACCTCGGGGAGCAGCAGCGTGAAACGCCGGATGATCAACTCGCTGCTGATCGTCGTCCTGGTGGTCGTCGTGGTGTTCTGCGTGCCGCTCGCCCTGGTCGAGAAGCGGACCATCGTCAGCTCGGCCCAGGACCGGGTGGACGCCACCGCCGTCCGGGTGCTCGCCCTGGTGGAGAGCCGGCTCGCCGCGGGTGAGGGCGTCAAGGAAGGCCGGGTCTTCGAGAGCCAGGTCACCGAGGGCAGCTACGTCGAGGTGCAGATCCCCGGCCAGCCGGTGCTCTCGGCCGGCGACCGCCCGGCCGGGAACCACCTGCTGAGGGCCGCCGAGCACGGCACCAGCGGCGAGATCGTCACGGTCGAGCAGTCCCGCGAGGACGTCGACCACGAGATCGCCAACAACCTCCTGCTGCTCGGCGTGGTCGCCCTGCTGGCCGTCCAGGCCGCCGTGGCGCTCGCCGTCTGGCAGGCCAAACGGCTCGCCCGGCCGCTCACCGAACTCGCCGAGACCGCCGAACGGCTCGGCTCCGGCGACCCCCGCCCGCGCGACCGCCGCTACGGGGTGCCCGAGCTGGACCGGATCGCCGAAGTGCTGGACACCAGCGCCGAGCGGATCGCCCGGATGCTCACCGCCGAACGCCGGCTCGCTGCCGACGCCTCGCACCAGCTGCGCACCCCGCTCACCGCGCTGTCGATGCGGCTGGAGGAGATCACCGCCCTGGCCGAGGAGCCGGAGACCGTCAAGGAGGAGGCGACCATCGCCCTTCAGCAGGTCGAGCGGCTCACCGACGTCGTCCAGCGGCTGCTCACCACCCAGCGCGACCCGCGCAGCCCCACCGCCGTCGCCTTCGACCTGGACGAGGTGATCAAGCAGCAGGTGGAGGAATGGGGCCCGACGCTGCGCGAGCAGGGCCGGGTGCTGTCCCTGGAGGGCCTGCACGGGGTCACCGCGGTCGGCACCCCGGGGACGGTGGCCCAGGTGCTGGCCACCCTGATCGAGAACTCGCTGATGCACGGCGCCGGGACGATCACCCTGCGGGTGCGGCCCTCCGGCACCTCGGTGGTGGTCGAGGTGCAGGACCAGGGCGCCGGGGTGCCGGCCGACCTGGGCAACCGGGTGTTCGAGCGCGCGGTCAGCGGCCGCAACTCCACCGGGATCGGGCTGGCCGTCGCCCGCGACCTGGCGGAGGCGGACGGCGGTCGGCTGGAGCTGCTCTCGCTGAAGCCCGCGGTGTTCGCGCTCTTCCTCGGCCGCAGCCACCAGGACTGATCAGCGGGCCTGACCGATCAGGGAGCCCTGGCCGGTGAGGAGCCCTGACCGGTAAGGAGCCTGATCGATCAGGAGCCCTGGCCGAGCTGCATGTCGCGGACCACGTCGAGGTCGGTGAAGGTGGGCGGCGCGTCGCAGAGTGCCACCATCTCGCGGAAGATCCGGTCGGTCTGGGGAAGCCTGGAGTTGCGCATCGCCTCCTCGTAGGAGGGGAACTCCACGATCTCCACCACGTGCCTGCTGTCGGAGCGGTCGGTGCCGACCACCGCGTGCGAAGCGGTCCGGGTGCCGTTGGTGGCCTCGACCCAGCTGTCCATGAGCTGGTTGAGGTCGTCGAGCCGGTCGGTCCTGCAGTCGATGATCTGGACGAACGCCATGGCGCGCCTCCTGGGCCCCCTCGGCCTCGATCGTCCACGGGCCGTGCTCGCCCTCGGTCACCACTGTCCTCTCGCGGAGGCGGGCCGGGCAAGGGGGGCGGGGAGGGGCCTACTCGGCCTTGGCGTAGCGGATCTGCTCGGTGACCAGCATCAGCTCGGCCTGGGCGGCCAGTTCCTGGCCGTCGGCGGTATGGGCGGCATGGGCGGCATCGGCGGTGGAGGCGACGGCGGCCGGCTCGGGCTCGGGGAGCGCGGTGAACACCCAGGTGCGGTAGGAGACGAAGCGGAACACGGTGGCCACGGCGAGGCCGATCACCTTGGCACCCAGCTGCTCGTAGTGCGAGTCCAGGTGGAGCACGTAGACCGTGAAGGCCAGCACGCCGGTCTCGATCAGCATGCCGATGCCGCTGAACACCAGGAACAGCGTGATCTCCCGCTTGCGGGAGGCGGCGTCGCGGTCCCGGTACAGCCAGTAGCGGTAGCCGAGGTAGTTGGTGGCGATCGCGATCACCGTCGCCGCGATGTTGGACCGCAGCGAGGCCAAGCCCAGACCGTTGATGCAGACCCAGAAGACGGCGAAGTTGATGACCACGCCACTCAGGCCGACGATGCCGAACTTCACTACCTCGCCCGTGAGCCCGCGCAGTTTCTGCACGAGCGGGGGTTTCGAAGCTGCGGTCGTCGCCATACCGGGTGGCCTCCATGTACCTGCGGGAAAAAGGGCGTCCCACTGGGCCGGGGACACCCCTTGAGCCCTGCGTGCACGCACATGATCCGACCGCGCGGACGAGGACCTAGCCGTCCAGGCTACCCGCTCCCACCGAACGGCTCAGCCGTCCGGGTGCGGGGTTGACATCTACGCGCGTCCACTACTCACGGCCCCACCGCGGCTCCGAGGCCCCCCACCGGCCCGGATATCCTGGCGGGGTGACTTCCCCGGGCAACATGAATTTTCCAGTGGTGGGCATGATCGGTGGCGGGCAGCTGGCCCGCATGGCGCACCAGGCGGGGATCCCGCTCGGGATCCGGTTCAAGCTCCTCGCCGACACCCCCCAGGACTCCGCCGCACAGGTGGTGTCCGACGTCGTCCTCGGTGACTACCGCGACCTCGACACCCTGCGCCGCTTCGCGGCCGGGTGCGACGTCATCACCTTTGACCACGAGCACGTCCCCACCGAGCACCTGCGGGCCCTGGAGGCCGACGGCATCGCCGTCCGCCCCGGCCCGGAGGCGCTGGTCAACGCCCAGGACAAGGGCGTGATGCGGGCCAAGCTCGACTCCATCGGGGTGCCCTGCCCCCGGCACCGGATCGTCGCCGACCCGGCCGACGTCACCGCCTTCGCCGACGAGGGCACCGGCTACCCGGTCGTACTGAAGACCGTTCGCGGCGGCTACGACGGCAAGGGCGTCTGGGTCGTCGACGACGAGCAGGAGGCGCAGGCCCCGTTCCTGGCCGGCGTCCCGGTGCTGGCCGAGGAGAAGGTCGACTTCGTCCGCGAGCTGGCCGCCAACGTGGTCCGCTCGCCCAGCGGCCAGGCCGTCGCCTACCCGGTCGTCGAGAGCGTCCAGGAGAACGGCGTCTGCGCCGAGGTCACCGCCCCAGCGCCGGACCTCGACCCCGCCCTCTCCGACGAGGCCCAGCAGCTCGCCCTGCGGATCGCCGGCGACCTCGGCATCGTCGGCCACCTGGCCGTCGAGCTGTTCCAGACGCGGGACGGCCGGATCCTGGTCAACGAGCTCGCCATGCGCCCGCACAACTCCGGGCACTGGACCCAGGACGGCGCCGTCACCTCGCAGTTCGAGAACCACCTGCGGGCCGTCCTCGACCTCCCGCTCGGCGACCCCCGGCCGCGCGCCAGGTGGACCGTCATGGTCAACGTCCTCGGCGGCGACTACCCGGACATGTACCACGCCTTCCTGCACTGCATGGCCCGCGACCCCGGGCTGCGGATCCACATGTACGGGAAGGACGTGAAGCCCGGCCGCAAGGTCGGCCACGTCAACGTCTTCGGGGACGACCTCGACGACGTCCGCGAGCGCGCCCGCCATGCGGCCGCCTACCTGCGAGGAACGATCACCGAATGACGAACCCTGTCGTTGGCATCGTGATGGGCTCGGACTCCGACTGGCCGGTCATGGAGGCCGCCGCCCAGGCCCTGGACGAGTTCGAGATCGCGTACGAGGTGGACGTCGTCTCCGCCCACCGGATGCCCCGCGAGATGGTCGCGTACGGCGAGAACGCCCACCGGCGCGGCCTGAAGGCGATCATCGCGGGCGCCGGCGGCGCGGCCCACCTGCCGGGCATGCTGGCCTCCGTCACCCCGCTGCCGGTCATCGGCGTGCCGGTGCCGCTGCGCTACCTGGACGGCATGGACAGCCTGCTGTCGATCGTCCAGATGCCGGCCGGCGTCCCGGTCGCGACCGTCTCGGTGGCCGGCGCGCGCAACGCGGGCCTGCTCGCGGTGCGGATGCTCGCCGCCTTCGACGCCGAGCTCACCGAGAAGATGGCCGACTTCCAGGCCGAGCTGAACAACCAGGCCACCGAGAAGGGCAAGAAGCTCCGGGCCAAGGTGGCCGGCTCCTCGTCCTTCGGCTTCGGCAAGTAGGACTGCGCAAGTAGGACTGCGCAAGTAGGACTGCGCAAGCAGGACAGCGGCAAGCAGGACTGCGGCAAGCAAGGCTTCGACGAGCAAGAGCCGCCGACCCGTGGGGTAGAACAGCCCGTATGACTTCTCAGACGGACTCCGCCACCCCGCTGGCCGCCGCCCGGGCCCTGCTGCGCACCGCCCCCGTGGTGGACGGTCACAACGACCTCCCCTGGGCGATGCGCGAGCAGGCCGGGTACGACCTCGGCGCGCTCGACCTCGCCGCCGACCAGAGCGACCGCCTGCACACCGACCTCGCCCGCCTCGCGGAGGGCGGGGTCGGCGCGCAGTTCTGGTCCGTCTACGTCCCCGCCTCGCTGGCCGGCGACCACGCGGTCTCCGCCACCCTGGAGCAGATCGACTTCGTCCACGCGCTGGTCGAGCGCTACCCGGACCGGCTGCGCCTCGCCCGTACCGCCGCCGACATGGAGGCCGCTCGCGCCGAGGGCCGGATCGCCTCGCTGATGGGCGCCGAGGGCGGCCACTCGATCGACTGCTCGCTGGCCACCCTGCGCGCCCTGTACGAGCTGGGCGTCCGCTACCTGACGCTCACCCACAACGACAACGTGCCGTGGGCCGACTCCGCGACCGACGAGCCGGTGGCCGGCGGGCTGACCCGCTTCGGCGAGGAGGTCGTCCGGGAGATGAACCGGCTCGGCATGCTGGTCGACCTCTCGCACGTCTCCGCCGACACCATGCGGGACGCCCTGCGGGTCACCGAGGCGCCGGTGGTCTTCTCGCACTCCTCGTCCCGCACGGTCTGCGACCACCCGCGCAACATCCCGGACGACGTGCTCGCCCAGCTGCCCGCCAACGGCGGAGTGGCGATGGCGACCTTCGTCCCGAAGTTCATCCTGCCCGCCGCCATCGAGTGGACCCGGGCCGCCGACGAGAACATGCGCGCCCACGGCTTCGACCCGCTGGACACCACCCCGCCGGCCATGGAGCGCCAGCGCGCCTTCGAGGCCGCCAACCCGCGCCCGATCGCCACCCCGGCCACCGTCGCCGACCACCTCGACCACATGCGCGAGGTCGCGGGCATCGACCACATCGGGATCGGCGGCGACTTCGACGGCACCGCCTTCCTGCCGGACGGCCTCGACTCGGTGGCCGGATACCCCAACCTGGTCGCCGAACTCCTCGGCCGCCACTGGTCGGAGGCCGACCTGTCCAAGCTGACCTGGCACAACGCCGTCCGCGTCCTGCACGACGCCGAGTCGGTCGCCACCTCCCTGCGGGCGAGCCGCCGGCCCTCCATCGCCACCATCGCCCAGCTGGACGGCGACGCCTGAGGCCTGACGGCTCAGCCCAGCCGCGGGATCTCGATGGCCGGGCACCTGTCCATCACCATCGAGACCCCCGCGGCCCGGGTCCGCCCGTACGCGGCCTCGTCGACGACCCCGAGCTGGAACCAGACAGCCTTCGCCCCGACCGCCACCGCCTGGTCGGCCACCTCCCCGGCCAGCGAACTGTTCACGAACACGTCCACCACGTCGGGAATGGCCGGGTGAGCAGTGGCGCTGGCGTGAGGTGAGTTCTCGGTACTCAGCTGCGAGGAGGCAGGGCATGTACGGCGACCCGGAGACGGTCCGGAAGATCCTCACCGAGCTGGGTGACACCTGGGCCGTCGTGGGCCTCTCGTCCAACCAGCGACGGGCGGCCTACGGCGTGGCCGAGGTCCTGCAGCGCTTCGGCAAGCGCATCGTGCCGGTGCACCCGAAGGCAGAGACGGTCCACGGCGAGAAGGGGTACGCGTCCCTCGCGGACATCCCGTTCGAGGTCGACGTCGTGGACGTCTTCGTCCGGTCCGACCTCGCCGGTGACGTCGCGGATGAAGCGGCCACCATCGGCGCCAAGGCCGTCTGGTTCCAGCTGGGCGTGATCGACGGGGCGGCGTACGAGCGGACGCAGGCCGCGGGGCTTGCCATGGTGATGGACAAGTGCCCCGCCATCGAGATCCCCCGGTTGGGCCTGGCTCGCCAACGCCGTTAGATCTTGCGAGCCTTGGGAGGTTTGGCGGCAGCGCTCCGACTGGCAAGCCTCCTGATCTCAATCAGGTGCACTTCGATACCGGAGCTTGTGGCCGGGAGCGGCGGAAGGGCCCGATGTGGCGCTCAGGTGCTGGCGGTGTCACTCGACCTGCTGCAGCCACGACAGCTCTGAGATCGTGGTCGGCAGATGTGTTATCGAACCCGAACGCAGAGTCCTTGTCGTGTGGATGAGCCGATGATTTGATGAGTCGGATCGTTCGATCGGCCAGACACGGGGGTGGAGATGGCTGAAGGGTATCGGGTTGACCTCCATGCGTTACGGGAGGCAGCCGCAGGCGTGAACGGCACGATCGGCAAGGCTGCCAAGCAGCGCGTGAGTGATATCCCGCATGACGAGTCGGCGATTGGCAATCATGAACTGGCCGGTACGCTAGGTGATTTTCTCAGCCGATGGCAGCGCGGTGTCGATAATCTCACGAAGGACGGCCAGGAGATTTCGGCAAGGCTATCGGCCAGCGTGAAAGCCTATAGTGATGCGGAACAGGCGGCGCATGGCGATCTCAATGGAATCCTGCAGAAGAGCGGGACTGATCCGGGGGGTTAAGTAGCCGTGGCAGATCTCGGGCAAACGAACGATCCGAAGGCGCTGATACCCGGGGATAGCGGATCGATAGCCCATACTGAGTCGGCGCTCCGAGAGTACGGCGATTTCCTTCATATCGCTGGCGAGGGCCTCAGTCGCATCAACACCAGTGATGGGTGGAGCGGAGAAGCTGCTGACGCTTTCCACAAAGTATTCCACGGCCAACCCGGGAAATGGCTGCAAGCAGGCGATGCATTCCACGATGCGGCTGGGGCTCTGGGTAGCTATGCATCCACTCTGGACTGGGCACAGGGCGAGGCGACTGACGCTCTAAGATTATGGAGCGCCGGCGAAGCGAACCAGCAGGCTGCTCGCGACAAGCTGGCGAATGCCCGGAACCAACTCGCCGGGGCCGCCGGTACCGCTGGCGCCATCATAGGTAAGGCGCGCGACCTAGCTCCTCCGAAGCCGGGGTTCTGGTCGCAGCTGGGCGACGACATCGGTGATTTCTTCTCCGATGCCGGAGATTTCGCCAAGGACCTCGGCGAGACAGTGGTGAGCGACCTGGCCTCGGTCGGCAATGCCATGGTGCACGATCCCGGGTCGGTTGCCGAGATGGCCGGAGGTCTTGCACTGACCACGCTCGGTGTCGGCGGCGAGGTGCTCGGCGTCGCACTGGATGCCACCGGAGTCGGTGCCGTCATTGGAGTGCCCGCGAACGTGGTTTCGGCGGGGGCCATCGCAACTGGTGTCGGCTTGATGGGTATGGGTGCGTCGAACATCGCCGAGGATGCGGCTGGCCCGGACCGCGTCAACATGAACTCCGACAGCGGTGGCGGCGGTGGTGGTGGCGGTGGGGTTCCGCGATCCTACAAGTCAAACGAGGGTGCCATCGGCCAGGAACTGGGCTATTCTCGGAAAGACATCAAGCTTGCAATTCACGCAGTAAAAAACAAGCCAGGATGGCGCGGTATCGGCGGCAACAAGAACCCGGACGTTGTCGTTGATACGAGTACCGGGGAAGTCTACCCGAAACTTCCCGATGGAAGCCCGGCTGATGACAGTATCGGGAATGTATTTGACTACCTGCCAGAGGAATAGCGGCGCACATGTCGAATGAAATTAGTGAACTTGCTGATCGGTGGATCCTCCCGCTGCGGGGCCATCGTGTGGTGGATATCGCCTGGGGTGATGAGCTTCGTTTCCTGCTTGAGCCATCCGGCGAGGTTGTCGTTGGCTGCGGGGCCCTGTGGACAGAAGGCCCGGTGACGGCTCCAGGAGCCCGCCCCACGGCACTCGATCAGTGTGACAAAGGACGGGTTCAGCAGACCACGGGTGCAAGCGTCCTGTCGGCTGTCGGCTTCAAGAGCGGTGCGCTGCGTGTGGTGTTCAGCAACGGGTGGCACCTGAATGTGAAGTCTGAAGGGCCGTTCGTTCCCGCATCGGTGAGATCAGGCGACACCGTCATGTGGGAGCGCGCTCGCCCCTGAGCGGCCTGGAATCATAAGAGGCAAGTGAGAGCCCTTGGCCTCGACGTTTCGGGGCGGACCCTGGGTTCATCCGGCGACCCGTTCCAGCATCGCGTCCAGTGACGGACAGTCCGGTCGAACCTCCGCGAAGGTGCCGTGGCCCCGACCGACAGTAACAACTTGGGCTCTCTCTCCTCGGTAGGAGAGAGAGCCCAAGGTATTTCCGTCATCGGTCAGGCTGTGAGGAGTTCGCGTGCCCGGTCGTTGAAGTCGGCTACGAGGGCGTGGCGGCCGAACGGGGATCTCGCGGACCGTCGCTTCGTCGCCGTAGTTCGTCATGCCGGTCCCAACCGTGCGCGCCGGAGGGCGATTCCCGGCTCAGAGAGGATCTTCGCATACGGTTCGAACGCGTTCGACGGAGTCTGCGTCCGGGCGGGCCGGCGGGTCGGGGCCCTGGGGCCGGGATCAGCTGGGGCGGCCGAGGGCGCGGTAGGTCCAGCCGGCGGCGCGCCAGACTTCGGCGTCGAGGACGTTGCGGCCGTCGAGCAGGCGGCGTTCGGCGACGACGGCGCCGAGCTCGGCCGGGTCCAGCTCGCGGAACTCGGCCCACTCGGTGAGGTGGAGGACGACGTGGGCGCCCTCGGCGGCCTCCAGGGCGGAGTCGGCGTAGGCCAGGGACGGGAACATCTTGCGGGCGTTGTCCACGGCCTTCGGGTCGTAGACGGTGACCTGGGCGCCCTGGAGCTGGATCTGCGCGGCCACGTTGAGGGCGGGGGAGTCCCGGATGTCGTCCGAGTTGGGCTTGAAGGCGGCGCCGAGGACGGCGATCCGGCGGCCCAGGAAGCCGCCGCCGCACTGCTCGCGGGCCAGCTCGACCATCCGCGAGCGGCGCCGCATGTTGATCGAGTCGACCTCGCGCAGGAAGGTCAGCGCCTGGTCGGCGCCGAGCTCGCCGGCCCGGGCCATGAACGCCCGGATGTCCTTGGGCAGGCAGCCGCCGCCGAAGCCGAGGCCGGAGTTGAGGAACTTGCGGCCGATCCGCTCGTCGTGCCCGAGCGCGGTGGAGAGCAGGGTGACGTCCGCGCCGGCGGCCTCGCAGACCTCGGCCATCGCGTTGATGAAGGAGATCTTGGTGGCCAGGAAGGAGTTGGCGGCGGCCTTCACCAGCTCGGCCGTCGCGTAGTCGGTGACCAGGAACGGCACCCCGGCGGCGATCGGGTCCGCGTACACCTCGCGCAGCAGCTGCTCGGCCCGCTCGCTCTGGGCGCCGACCACGATCCGGTCCGGGCGCAGGGTGTCCTGGACGGCGAAGCCCTCGCGCAGGAACTCCGGGTTCCAGGCGAGTTCGGCGGCCTCGCCGACCGGCGCCAGCGCGGCCAGCCGTTCGGCCAGCCGGGCCGCCGAGCCGACCGGCACGGTGGACTTGCCGACCACCAGGGCCGGGCGGGTCAGGTGCGGCGCGAGGTCGTCGATCGCGGTGTCCACGTACGACATGTCGGCGGCGAACTCGCCCTTGCGCTGCGGGGTGTTGACGCAGATGAAGTGGACGTCGCCGAACTCGGCGGCCTCCTTGGCGGAGGTGGTGAAGCGCAGCCGCCCGGTCGAGCCCTCGTGGCCGGCCACGTGCTTGAGCAGCAGTTCGGACAGGCCCGGCTCGTACATCGGCACCCGGCCGGCGGTGAGCATGGCGATCTTGTCGGGGTCGATGTCCAGGCCCAGCACCTCGAAGCCGAACTCGGCCATCGCGGCGGCATGCGTGGCGCCGAGGTAGCCGGTGCCGATCACGGAGATGCGGAGGGTCACGGGTTCCCCTTAGTGCGGGTTCGACCAGTAGAGGGTGCCCCTGATGCTATCCGCCCGAGCCGGGTGGCCACCGTTCGCCCGCACGCCGAGGACGCTAGGCAGCCGCAGGTCGGAGCCCTAGGATCTCTACTGAACGGTAGTTAACCGCGATTCGACTCGGATCGGACGTCGTCCGGACGTCGGTCACTGGACCACGAGGCAGGCATCATGGCGGGCAGCGCAGGGGCGGCTGACTTCGATCTCTTCCGTATCTCCGAGGAGCACGAGATGCTCCGTGAGGCGGTGCGTTCGCTGGCCGAGGCGAAGATCGCTCCGTTCGCGGCGGAGGTGGACGAGCAGGGGCGTTTCCCGCAGGAGG